>NZ_JBWLAQ010000001.1:0-1138997 GCF_056490165.1 Lelliottia sp. GFLA7
TGTGGTGGTACAGCACGAAAGTGGGGGTGGTCGACCTGAAGAAAAAGTCGATCACCCTGGGTAAAGGATGTTAAAAAGTGTTCACCATGTCTCCGAACACCTGTCTGCCATGTCTCCGGACCGTACACCCACGGGGAGAGGGAGAAAACACACAACGGCAGCACCGCCGAGCGCCGAGCGCCGAGCAGTAATGTCCCTGACCCGCTACGCGCGAAAAATGAAAACGGATGCAGAGGTTTTAGTGAAGGGTTTGCCGGCGGTTTAAGTGAAGTATTTGCCGACGCAAGCCCTTTATCAGCGGCCTTTACGATGGTCACTCTTTATCAGCGGCCATTACGATTATCACTTTTTATCAGAGGCGTGCAGGCCGTACTTTGGCGTCAAACCTTGCGAAGGTTTCAGGCACAATCAGGGCTTACTTTTTCAACCATTTCCCGTTAATGCCTTTGACGTATTCGCCCGGCTGCGCCCGTGAAACTAGCTTTTCCCCCGCCATTTTTGCCACTTCATCCACCGGCAGATTATTGCTGTCAGCCAGTTTTTGGTAGCTCTCACTGCGCGCGGCGTTGATGTCGCTCACCAGCGCCAAGGTTTCTGGATCCTGACGGACCGGCGCGAGGTAACCACTCAGCGTTTCCCCAACGCGCCCCTGCGCACGCGCTTCATTTAGCGTTATCGCCTGCGCCTGAGCGCTGATAGCCAGCACCAGAAGGCCGATTGCGAGTCGTTTTTTCATGGCATCCTCAGAACAGATCGCTGCGCGATTTCAGCAACGTTTCGACGTCTTTATCCACTTTAATATGGATTTCGTGTTCGATTTTGACGTTCATATTGATGGTGATCGGCTCTTTGGGGGCGGCCACTTCGATACGTGGCGTACAGCCTGTCAGCATTGAGACAATCACTACGCCCAGCGCGCCTGCCAGCTTTTTCATCGTTGTTCCTCACATTCCTTGCCTGTCGGACAGCGGGCTTCAGGTAACGCCGCATGTTGCTCAAGCCATGCCTGTAAATTATCGCCATAGCGCAGGCTGCGCCACAGGGTGAAAATGTTCTCTTCATGGGTGTAATTGAGGTTCACCGCATTGCTTTTACCTTCGACGCGGCTGGTGCCTTTTATAGCCGCCTGCATGGTCAGGACACCTAAATTATCTACATTGATTTTCGTCCACGAGCGAGAAATTTCCATATAACGAAGCCAGTTAATCGCCACGCCCGCCACCATATTGTCTTTGACGATGGCATCTGCCGTGTCTTTATCAATGCGTAACGTCATCGGGCCGGGGTTGGTTAACCAGCCGTCTTTGATTATCCATTTTTCGTTTTCCAGCCAGAACGGCAGCGCCCCGCTGACCGGGCCGGACATCGTAAATTGCTTCGGATTGACTGCGCTTATCAATTCGCTGGCAGAAATATTCTGCACCCGAAGCAGCGCCGGATCGTGTTGGGGCATCCGCAACTGTTGCATCGTGATTTTCCCACCCAGGACGTCGGTGCTGACGTTGGTGAGCAGGAGCGGATTGTCTTCATTCCACGGGTAATCGCCTTGCAAATCGGCCGTGATATTCCGCGCGGTGACCTGGTTAACGACTTCTGCGATACGCAACGTCACCGGACCGCGCGTTCCGAGCGACCATGTACCCTCGCTAAAGCGGAACGGCAGGACAAAATCCGCGCCGTTGATTTGGTTATCCGGCATCCAGACGCTGCCGCTTTTCAGCACGCCGTGCCCGCCCGCTTCAAAGCCCTGACCTGCAGCCGCCGAAAATGCCACTTGCGCATAAAGCTCACCCTCGCGCAAGTTCATTTTCCAGTCGGGCGGAACCAACGGCTGGAATACGTTGAGTGATTGTTTTGGCCACCACGCCTGGCCGCGCAGGCGTTCTCCGTCCCAACGACCGTTTACCTGAACCGGGCCAATCTTGCCCGCATGCAGATCGCCTTTAAACTGGAAAAACGTGGGATCACGCCCGTCGACGCTGAATTTAAGCGTCGAGGGCGGGAGTACGCTCCCGCCAGAAAACGTCGTCTGCTGCGCATCTAGCGATAGCGCCCCGCTAAAGTGCGGAGTGGTTTCATCACGCTGCCAGCGTACCGGGTGCTCCAGCACCAGTCGGGGTTTGCTCACCAGCATGGTGCCGTATTCCAGCTTATCGAATCCAGTCGACAACGCGGTCAACTCGATAGCACTGTCGCGCCATTCGCCTTTCCCGGCCACATCCCAGCGCGCATTCATCGGCGTGAAATGTCCGTCACCCCAGTAGCGCCAACGCCACAGACCTTTGTCCGCCAAAAAGTCGTTTGCCTGTCCGTCGAGATGCAGCACAAAATCACCCATCTCGTTTTCATGCGCCTTGAGGATCGCCTGCAAACGCCCGTCGACGCCGTTTTGCGAGAGCTTAACCCCCGCCAACGGCCAGCGAATTTCGTCTATATTCAGAGAATCAATAATTCGACCGCGCGAACGCAGCAGTGCGCCCGGTTCAAACGTCAGCTGCGGATCAGCCAGGCTGCCCGTAAATTGGGCCGGAAGAATGGCATACAGAATCAGATCGTTTTGTTTGGCTTCGCCCGTCAGCTGGAGCGGCATGGCGCTGTTGTCCATGCTGAGTTTGCCCGGCCCGAGGGTCAGCACCGCGTTCCCTTTACCGGCATCGCCCTGCGTCAGGATGTTCAGACGACCGCTGATCGTTGCGGATTCGAGGCCCTGCTGCCAGTTCTCCACTTTGACGCCAACGCGCCCACTCAGCGGCAAACCGGAGAGATCCCAGTGCCAGCGTCCGTCACTGACCGTTAACTGTTCTGCGGTAAGCTGCCAGGGCAAATCAAGCAGCGGATCGGGATTACCCCGCGCCATGACCACCAGCTGCCCACGGTTGTCTTCCCAGTCGAGATCGGCATCCACCAGCGACGGAATTTGTGGCACGTTAAACGTCGCCTGCGCGTGGCCTTGCACGGGAGCGCCATCCAGAATTAATGGCAGAGTAAATTCACCGGCCAGCTTGATAGGCTGTTCCGCCTGAGGAAGGTGAAGCTCGAACTCACTGATGGTCAGGCTTTGTCCACGTAATGTGCCGCGTACTTTGACCTGTTCACCCTGATAAGCGATTTCCTGCATTGATGGCGTCAATGATACGTTGAGCTTTCCCTGCCACTGTTGCCATGGCGACAACGTCAAACGATCGATGGTGAGCCAGGTGTACGGCAGCATAGATTGCCATTCGGCGAGCGTTTTGGGCGCGGCCTGGGATTGCTCGGCTTGCGGCAATTTATTGAGGCAGGCGGTATTGAGATCCAGCGCGCCGACCTCAAGTTTCCAGCGACTGGGGTGCGAAAGCGTGGCGTTCTCGACGCGGGCGATTTCGCAATCTTCGACCAGATAGCGGAGATCGGGAATCACAATGTGGTTACGGCTGAGGCGTGGGCTTTGCTCGAACGCAATGCGCGTCCCGACGGGCAGCCAAATCCCGGCAAGCGTCGGTACCCACTGGGCGAGCGTCATCAGCAGCGTCAGCGGCAAAAGTATGATCAGTAACAGGAGCGCGATTGCGGCTTTGTATTTACCCTTCATGGGCAGTTAATATCCTGATTTTGCGAAATAAATAAGCCTGCATTGCCCCGTATTGTGTCATGTTTAGCCAATCAAGTGTAGCCAACGCCTTTTTTAAGGATAGATGCTGTAAAATTATTCATCGAACTTATTGAAATCAATAATATTTTAGAAATTGTAAGAATATTTTAATCATGCTAACGTGAATGTAAAATCACTGGAGAAAGTCTTATGAAACTCGCGGTATATAGCACGAAACAGTACGATAAAAAGTATCTGCAGCATGTTAACGAGTATTACGGATTCGAACTTGAATTTTTCGACTTTCTGCTGAACGAAAAAACCGCCAAAACTGCGCATGGCTGCGAAGCCGTCTGTATTTTTGTGAACGACGACGGTAGCCGTCCAGTTCTGGAAGAGTTGAAAAAGCATGGCGTGAAATACATCGCTCTGCGCTGTGCCGGCTTCAATAATGTCGATCTGGACGCCGCCAAAGAGCTGGGTCTGAAAGTGGTTCGCGTTCCGGCGTATTCGCCTGAAGCGGTTGCGGAACATGCCATCGGCATGATGATGTCGCTTAACCGTCGTATTCACCGCGCTTATCAGCGTACCCGCGATGCGAACTTCTCTCTCGAAGGCCTGACCGGCTTCACTATGTACGGCAAAACCGCCGGGGTGATTGGTACGGGCAAAATCGGGATCGCCGCCCTGCGCATTCTGAAAGGTTTCGGCATGCGCCTGCTGGCGTTTGATCCGTACCCAAGCGCCGCTGCGCTAGAACTGGGTGTTGAGTATGTCGATCTGCAAACGCTGTTCTCCGAGTCGGACGTCATTTCTCTGCACTGCCCGCTGACGCCGGAAAACTATCATCTGCTGAATGAAAGTGCGTTCGAACAGATGAAAGACGGTGTGATGATCATTAACACCAGCCGTGGTGCTCTGATTGATTCTCAGGCCGCCATCGAAGCGCTGAAAACGCAAAAAATCGGCGCGCTGGGGATGGACGTTTATGAGAACGAACGCGACCTGTTCTTTGAAGACAAGTCTAACGACGTGATTCAGGACGACGTGTTCCGCCGCTTATCCGCCTGCCATAACGTGTTGTTTACCGGGCACCAGGCGTTTTTAACCGCCGAAGCGCTGATCAGTATTTCGGAAACGACGCTGGGCAACTTGCAGCAGCTGGAAAAAGGCGAAACCAGCCCGAACGAGCTGGCGTAAACATCTTAAAAAGCCGGGTTAAAATCCGGCTTTTTTATGCTGTGCTATTTTAGGGAACAACATCCCCTCGACGAACAGTAAGCATCCTGTACCTACGACGCGCACTACCCATTACCTTTGTCAGAGACAATAGTACATCGAGTAACAGGGCCATTTTCATATCCCTGAATCTCGAAGTCCGGGAAATCGGTCACTGTCACCATGCTATCGGATTGATAACTTTCAGGTGCATTACGCAGTTGGGATTCATTGTTTTTGGCCATCTCCGCAGAGTATGGACTTGTTATGCTGACGCTGTTCGGATCGATTTTATGTGTTTGGCCTGTTTCGTCTGTAATGACGTTGAGGCGGTAGTGTTGTGTGATAACAGGTAGGGTTGTGCCATTAGGTACAAACGTTGCGATAACCTGATATGTCCTGGTGCTACCCCGATTTGAAATCACCGTCATACTGTTTTTAAAATCCAGTGTGACGGGCTTTTGGTCGACGATAATATTCAGTGGAACATGACAAACAAGCTGACTACCCGCCTTTTGTTCTGCATTTAAACGCAATATTTCTTCATGCGCTGCCCCAAAACAAATTGCCGGGGTCAGCAGGAATGTTGCAAAAGCGAGGCATCTAAACATACTCATATTTTCCTTTCTTATCATACATTTCTAATATACGTGCGTTGTCTCATCTTAAAAACACCCCCTTGATAAATTAACTATGAAGATGCGCATTTACGCTATATATCATGCCAGTTCTCAAGCAAAGAGAAACGATTACCCGTTAACGAGACCTCCCCCTGCGGGGCCTATTGGATAAAAGTTTTTTTACATGCATCGATGTAAGGAAATATAGGATCCAAAACGTGACAATATTTGGGATGGTTAACCGTGGAATTGCGGACGCGGAGCCATTTTGTGAAAGGAAATCGAATATAAAAAACCGGGTATCGCACCCGGTTCTTTTTCCAGCATAAATAAAGCTTATCCGTTCAAGCCACGATTCACCAGCATCGGTTCAAGCTTTGGATCGTGTCCACGCCAATCACGATAAAGTTCAGCTAAATCCGTGCTGTTCCCGCGCGATAAAATGCCTTCACGGAATTTCTGTCCGTTCTCGCGCGTCAATCCGCCGTGCTCTTCAAACCACTGATAGCCGTCGTCGGCCAGCATTTGCGTCCATAAATAGGCGTAATACCCCGCCGCGTATCCACCGCCGAAAATATGGGCAAAATAACTGCTGCGATAGCGCGGTGGTACGGCAGGCAGATCCAGCCCCTCTTTTTTCAGCGCGGCAGATTCGAAGGTGTCGAGTTCTTCCACGTTTTCCTGCGCATCAATCGCATGCCAGTTCATATCCAGCAGCGCCGCGCTAAGCAGTTCGGTCATGTCGTAACCTTTGTTAAACTGCGTGGCATTGAGCATTTTCTCGCGCAGGGCATCTGGCATCGGTTCGCCTGTCTGATAGTGCCGGGCAAAACGGGCAAAAACCTGCGGATGGCTGGCCCAATGCTCATTGATTTGCGACGGGAATTCGACGAAATCGCGCGGCGTATTGGTCCCGGATAAGGTAGCAAAACGTTGATTGGCAAACAGGCCGTGCAGGGTATGGCCAAATTCATGGAACAGCGTGATGACGTCGTCCCAGGAGAGCAGCGCCGTCTGCCCGTTGGCCGGTTTTTGATAATTACAGACGTTGTAAATCACCGGGCGTGCGGCAAACTCGTGCGATTGCTCAACGAAATTACCCATCCACGCCCCGCCACCTTTGGAATCCCGCGCGAAGAAATCGCCGTAAAACAGCGCCATGCCTTCGCCGTTATGATCGAATATTTCCCACACGCGCACATCCGGGTGGTAGACGGGAATATCAAATCGCTCGACAAAACGGATGCCAAAAAGCTGGCTGGCCACCCAGAACGCACCATCCTCCAGCGCTCTGTTAAGTGCTAAGTACGGTTTGATTTGCGATTCATCCAGTGCGAATTTCCCCAGACGCACCCGCTCGGCGTAAAAGGCCCAGTCCCAGGCCTGCACGCTGAATCCGCCCTGCTCGTCGTCGATTACCGTCTGGATATCCGCCTGTTCCCGCTCGGCGCGAGCGCGTGCTGCCGGAACGATTCCGCGCATAAATGCCAGCGCTGCCTCCGGGGTTTTCGCCATCTGATCGGCGGTGCTCCAGCTGGCGTAATTGTCAAAGCCAAGCAGTTGCGCCTGCCGCGCGCGTAACGCCACCAGCCGACGAACGATGTGCTGCGTATCGTTTTCATCACCTTTTTGGGTGCGTAACCAACCGGCCTTAAACAGATTTTCGCGCGTTTGTCGATCGCGCAACGCTGCCAGCACGGGCTGTTGAGTGGTGTTCAGCAGGGGAATCAGCCAGCGATCGGCTAGCCCTTTGTCAGTGGCGGCCTGCGCGGCAGACGCGATTTCATCGGGCGATAATCCATCGAGCTGATGAACATCATCCACCACCAGACCACCGGCTTTATCCGCTGCCAATAGACGTTGATTAAACTGGCTGGTCAACGACGCTGACTCGGTATTGAGCGCTTTTAGCTCCAATTTTTGCGCATCACTGAGTGTTGCGCCCGCCAGGACAAAATGCTGATACGTCTGTTCGACCAAGCGACGCGACTCGCCATCCAGCGATTCCCGCTCTTGCCAGACGGCCTCGACGCGAGAAAACAGCGCGTCATTCAGCCAAATATCATTGGATAACCCCGCAAGTTCGGTAGAGAACGCCTCATCGAGTTCCTGAAGATAATCGTTGGTATGGGATGACGTCATGGCGAAAAATACGCTGCTGACGCGGGAAAGCATGACGCCACTTTTCTCCAGAGCCAGTACGGTATTGGCGAAATCGGGCGCAGCCGTGTCTGCAATAATGGCGGCGATTTCCGCCCGCTTCTGGCGCGTCGCCTCATCAAACGCCGGGCGATAATGGCTGTCCTCCATAATATCAAAACGAGGCGCCTGGTAAGGTAACAAGCTGACTTCAAAAAACGGATTGGCAACGGACATGTTTAACTCCTGCGCAGTATCATTTTCCCAGAGTAAGACAGGCCGCTGCGGGCTGCAATCCCTGGCACACGTCGGGTAACAAAAGTTGCCTTAACGCCGTGCCAACGGGCGTGCTATGGTAATACAACACAAAAAGCGTTGAGGAACAGTGAGATGATTATTTTAGTTACCGGGGCAACGGCGGGTTTTGGTGAAAGCATCACGCGTCGCTTCGTCGCCAACGGACACAAAGTGATTGCAACCGGCCGTCGTCAGGAGCGTTTACAGGAGCTGAAAGACGAGTTGGGCGACAGTATTTTGACGGCACAGCTCGACGTGCGTAATCGCGCCGCAATCGAAGAAATGATGGCAAATCTGCCTGCGGACTGGCGTGCTATCGACGTGCTGGTCAACAACGCCGGTCTGGCGCTGGGCATGGAACCGGCGCACAAAGCCAGCGTTGAAGACTGGGAAAACATGATCGACACCAACAATAAAGGGCTGGTGTATATGACTCGTGCCGTTCTGCCAGGCATGGTCGAGCGCAACCGTGGTCACATCATCAATATCGGTTCCACCGCGGGTAGCTGGCCTTACGCGGGCGGCAACGTCTACGGCGCGACGAAAGCGTTCGTTCGCCAGTTCAGCCTGAATCTGCGTACCGATTTGCATGGCACCGCTATCCGCGTCACGGACATTGAGCCAGGCCTGGTCGGCGGCACCGAGTTCTCTAACGTGCGATTCAAAGGTGATGATGCGAAAGCAGGCAAAACCTATGAGAACACCGAAGCGCTGAGCGCTGAAGATGTCACCGAAACGGTCTGGTGGGTGGCGACGCTGCCAAAACACGTCAATATCAACACCGTCGAAATGATGCCGGTCAGTCAGAGCTTTGCCGGTTTAAGCGTGCATCGCGGCTGATAAATTCCTGCCCGGCCTTCGGGTCGGGTATGGGATGCCCGTCAAAAGAATGGTAGTATTCACGGCTTAACTCTCTGAGAAATCACACGCTATGGCCGCTGAATCGCAACTCAATCCCACCCAACCTGTTAATCAGCAAATTTATCGCATTTTACGTCGCGATATCGTGCAGTGCCTGATCCCACCAGGAACGCCCCTCTCTGAAAAAGAGGTGTCGGTGCGTTTTGACGTGTCTCGCCAGCCGGTGCGTGAAGCGTTTATTAAACTGGCGGAAAACGGTCTGATTCAAATCCGCCCGCAGCGTGGCAGCTATGTGAATAAGATTTCGCTCTCGCAGGTGCGTAACGGTTGTTTCGTTCGACAAGCGATTGAGTGCGCGGTGGTGCGTCGTGCGGCCTCGCTGGTGGACGATCATCAGTGCTATTTGCTGGAACAAAATCTCCATCAGCAGCGCATTGCCATTGAGCGTAAACAGCTCAACGATTTCTTCCAGCTAGACGATGAATTCCATCAGAAGTTAGCGCAGATTGCCGATTGCCAGCTGGCATGGGACACCATCGAAAATATCAAAGCGACCATTGACCGGGTGCGTTACATGAGTCTGGATCACGTCTCACCGCCTGAAATGCTGTTACGTCAGCATCACGATATTTTCACCGCACTGGAAAAGCGCGATGGCGAAAGCGTTGAAAAAGCAATGACCCTGCATTTGCAGGAAATTGGAGAGTCCGTGCAGTTAATTCGCATGGAAAATAGCGACTGGTTTACCGAAGATTAATTTATGCCGCATTCGCCGGAGCGTGGCGGACGCGGCATAATATTTAACGCACGACTAATACTGGAATTTTGGCATAACGGATCACGGATTCCGCATTTGAGCCTAGCAGATGTGACGACATTCCCGGCGTTTTTGACCCAATCACAATAACGTCGTAATCCTCTTTTGTACTCATCGCGATAATTTCATCGCGCACGTTGCCAAACCGCACTTCAGTTTTAATATTCTCAGGCGCGATAGCAAATAAACGTTTCAATGCGTTCATCTTTTTCTCTGATTCCGACACCATAAATGTCTCGAATTTTTTGATGTCAGAGTTGAATCCTCGCAATAAAGAGCGGCTGCTGTTCGGCAGGATGTTCAGCAGCGTGATGCTTGCGTTATCGGTTCTTGCCAGGAACTCGGCGTGGCGTACCGCTTTATCACTTAAGTCCATTTCAAATACATCAACAGGCATCAGTATTTTCTTGTACATAAGCCTTCTCCTTCTCATATAAATAGATTCTGTTCACTAAAAATAGAGTGCCATGCAGAAGCCAAACAAAGGTTAAACAGTCCGTCGCTGAAACTATCGCTAAAAGAAAACAAATGTCGGGTTTGTCAGTTCACGTCGTTATTCGTCAGAAGGATGTAAGATAAAAATTAACGAAAATAAATGTGATTTTGATCAAAAACAAAAAAATAAGATCTGAACAGGCGTATTTATATTCGCCGTCAGCGGTGCAGAAATGACAGCGTCGCGATGTGTTGAATTTGAGGAGTGATAATTATGATGACCTATGACCGTAACCGTAATGCTATTACGACTGGCAGTCGCGTGATGATTAATGGCACGGGCCGCACGGGGAGAATTACCGCTATCCACACGGATGGCCTTACCCCAGCGCAAGTACGCCGCGGCAAAACGGTGGAAGTAGAAGGATGTGAAGGGAAGTTTGAACCGGTCGAATTGATTCGCCTGGGGATGCACTGATCTTTGCAACGATATGCCGCCGCGAACGGCGGCATAATGGAGCCCTACATTGCTGCGGCGTACTGCGCGACAGTCGCTTGAGCGCCCTTTTCTACTAACGTCAGATACGATTTCATCACCGCGTCCACAAACGTTTCTTCCAGCGGCAACTCTTTGCCGAAAATCGCCTCAATGCCGAGCAAAGCCCGTACGCGGCTCTCCCCTTCGACACTCCCGTTTACCGCGGCCTGAATCACGGTCAGTAATGGATCGCAGACTTCAATTGCATTTCCGCGCTCATCAATACCGCCGACATAACGCATCCAGCCCGCAATCCCCAGCGCCAACAGCGGGAAGCTACGCTGATTCACAAGATGCCAGCGCACAGAATCCAGCATACGCTGTGGGAGTTTTTGGCTGCCATCCATCGCGATTTGCCAGGTACGATGGCGCAGCGCCGGGTTGCTGTAGCGCGCAATCAGCAACCCGGCATAACGCCCTAAATCGACACCTTTCACTTTCAGCGTTGGGGCTTGCTCTTTTAGCATCAGCGCGTGTGCGGCGTGACGATAATTTTCGTCTTCCATACAGTCATTAATGTGCTGGTATCCCGCCAGATAACCGAGATATGCCAGGAACGAGTGGCTGCCATTCAGCATGCGCAATTTCATCTCTTCGAACGGCACCACGTCGGATACCAGTTCAGCACCGGCCTTTTCCCACTGCGGACGGCCGGCAACGAAATTGTCTTCAACTACCCACTGGCGGAACGGCTCGCACGCCACACCGGCAGGGTCACGCACGCCCGTGATGCGTTCAATTTTATCGAGCGTTTCGGCCGTGACTGCGGGAACGATGCGGTCGACCATCGTCGAAGGGAACGTGACGTTAGCTTCGATCCAGTCCGCCAGCTCGGCGCCCACCGCGCGTGCATACGCGCAGGTGACATTGCGCATCACATGGCCGTTTTCCGGCATGTTATCGCAGGACATCACGCTGAAAGCCGGTAACCCCAGCGCTTTGCGTCGCGCCAGCGCCTCAACCACCACGCCCGGCGCTGATTTTGGTTGATGCGGGTTTTGCAAATCGGCGGCGATTAACGGGTGATCGAACATCAATTGCCCGGTCGCAGGCGCATGGCAGTAGCCTTTTTCAGTAATGGTGAGGGAAACAATGGCAACCTGTGGCTCACACATCGCGTTTAACACGGTTTCAAGGCCGTCAACCTGAGCGTGAAGCGCCTTTTTCACGACACCCACCACGCGTGCGGTCCAGGCATCAGCAGACATTTCCGCCACGATGTAAAGATTATCCTGGGCAGTGAGATCGGCAATCTGCTGCTCGCCACCAATCAGGTTAACTTCGCAGTACCCCCAGTCGCTGGCATGCTCAGCAGCCAAAATATCGGTATAAACCGCCTGGTGTGCACGATGAAATGCCCCAAAACCGAGATGGACAATCCGTGCCTTCAGAGTGTCGCGATTGTACTGTGGGAGCGTGGCGTTGGCCTTTAACAACGGGTTTTCCATGATTGTGACTCGTTTAATAAATGAAGCTGAGATTCGCTGTCGCTCCTGAGAACGACAGCGCCTGCTGACTACACCAACTAGAATGGTAGTTGAGGTAAAAAATGACTGCCATTAACCATACTGATACTTCCGATTCAGTTATTGATTTATATTAACTTTTGGTCACGTGGTGTGACATGATCGCCAGGTTGTGTGACAAGTCACGCAAGTTATAAACCAGTCATTGCTAACGACGCGATGACAGTGCTCCGAACCCTACCGACTCTTTGCGAGGTAATTCAGCTGCATCCTCGGCCAGACTCAAATCACGGTCACGCACTTCTGGCATCAGAATCGCGGAAATCAGACCCACAATTGAATAGGCAATCATCATCACCACGATAGGCCACCACGAACCCGTCATGTTACAGAAAATCCCCGCCAGTACCGGACCGAAACCAACGGCAACCAGTCCGCCCGCCTCTTTTGAAATCGCCATCCGCGTGAAGCGGTTACGTGAGCCAAACATCTCGGCCATGGTGATATTTTCAAGGGCGAACAACCCCAGCACCGCGAAGTTATGAATGACGATAATGGACATCATAATCACGCTCGGGCTGTAACTCTTGTCAACGATAATCGACAACATCGGGTACGCCAGAATAATGGCCGATATGTTGAGGATAATATAAGGCAACCGGCGGCCGACCTTATCTGACAGCCAGCCCAGCAGCGGGATGGAGATAAACCCAAGAATCGAGCTAATCATTAATGCATCGGTTGGGATGCTTTTATTAAACAGCAGTGTCTGGACCAAATAGCCTGCCAGGAAGGTCTGGATCAAACCGGAGTTGCCCGCCTGACCAAAACGCAAGCCGGTGGCAAGCCAGAATGATTTGCTTTTGAACATCGCCCCGAGGGAAATATCTTCCGCTGTTACAACCGGCCCTGTTTGCGCGTCATTCACTTTCTCAAACACCGGACTTTCTTTCAGATTCATTCGCAGCCAGATAGCGAAGATCATCACCACCACGCTTGCGAGGAACGGAATACGCCATCCCCACGCGATCAACTCTTCACGGTCCAACGCGAAGAACATCACCGCCCAGATTGCCGTCGCGCTCAACGTACCGCAGTTGGTCCCCATCGCCACCAGTGACGAGATAATGCCGCGTTTCCCTTTCGGGGCATATTCCGCCAGCATGGTGCCTGCACCAGAGATTTCTGCGCCTGCGCCAAGCCCCTGAATGATGCGTAACGTCACCAGCAAGATGGGTGCAAAGATGCCAATTTGCGCGTAGGTCGGTAGCACGCCGATAAGCGTGGTGCAGATGCCCATCATCGTGATCGTGATAAACAGCACCCTTTTACGCCCAATGCTGTCGCCCATTTTGCCAAAAATAAACGCGCCAACGATACGCGCAATATAGCCCGCACCGTAAGTCCCCATCGCCAGAATTAACGCCATGGCGGCGGATTGTTCAGGGAAGAAAATCTCGTGGAAGACCAGTGCGGCCCCCAGTGAATAGAGCTGGAAATCCATAAACTCCAGTGCAGTACCGAGCCAACCGGAAACGGCTGCTTTCACCAGATCGGATGTCGTTCTTTGAGGTTGTGCTTGAGTCATAATGGCTATCTCTAAAAGGTAAGATGCGTACCACTTATCCGCGTTTGTTGTTATTGACCGAACGTGAGCAAGACTTTGCAGCACTGCCGCTGATCTTTCTCAAACAGTTCGATTGCGTCTGTTACGTGGTGATAGTCAAAGGTATGGGTAACCAGTTTTTCTGGATTGATCAGTCCTTTTTCCAGCCAGTCGATAACGACCGGGAATTTGTTGGCGTTGAGGCGTGTAGAAAATATCGACAGCTCTTTGCCGGTGATGCCCTGCTGCACAATTTGGCTTGGTTCGCTGGAGAAGCCCATCAGCACAATCCGCGCGGCCGGTGAAGCCAGGGTAATCGCCTCCTGTAAAATCGATGGATGACACGCGGCATCAATGATTAAGGTCGGTTTAACACCCTTCTCGTCCAGTACCGCCTGAAGGGACTGTTCAGCATTATTGATGACCCAGTCAGCCCCGCTGCGCTGTGCCATCGCCAGACGTTCTTCAATACGATCGACGACGATCACCTGCTTCACGCGATAAACGCCTTTCAGCGCCTGTACGGTGACCAGCCCCATCGGGCCTGCGCCGTAAATCAACGCCACATCATGCTCTGTAGGCTGTGCATGCCCGGTGACATTGGCCGCGATAGTGAAAGGCTCTACCATCACCGCATGTTTATCTTCAATCGCATCGGGAATGTGCCACGCATTTTTCGATGGCACGACAGCGTATTCACTGAATCCCCCATCGCGATGCACACCCAATACCACCAGCGAAGTGCACACGTTTGGCTTGCCGACTGAACACGGATAGCAATTCCCGCAGCTAATGACCGGATCTACGGATACACGCTGACCAAGGCGCGTCTCATCAACACCCTCGCCCACCGCGTCAATCACGCCGAAAAATTCATGGCCGATTACGCGTGGATATTTTGCAAATGGATTATGGCCACGATAAATATGGCTATCAGATCCGCAAATACCGGCGAGTTTGATTTTGACGCGCACGTCACCTGCCGCAGGAGCAGGTAACGGACGTTCTTCAATCACCAGTTCATTCGGTTTTTGAATCACTACGCTTTTCATTTTTTGCTCCTGTCTTACCAGTTCCACAAGGTGCCATCTTCGAGCCGCGCGATCGGTAAATACGCGGGATCGTATGGATATTTGGCGGCCAGTTTTTCGTCGAACTCAATGCCCAAGCCCGGCTTTTCACCCGGATGCATGTAGCCGTTATCGAAGGTCCAGCTGTGCGGGAAGACTTCCAGCATTTGCTCGGAATACCCCATATATTCCTGTACACCGAAGTTTGGCACCCACAGGTCGAAATGCAGCGCGGCAGCGTGGCAAATCGGCGACAGATCTGACGGGCCGTGTGAGCCAGTACGAACCTGATACAACGAGGCAAAATCGGCGATGCGGCGCATCCCGGTGATTCCCCCCGCGTGGGTCATTGTGGTGCGGATATAGTCGATGAGCTGTTCTTCGATCAGCTGTTTGCAATCCCAGATACTGTTGAATACCTCACCCACGGCAATCGGCGTGACCGTGTGCTGGCGAATTAAACGGAAGCACTCCTGATTTTCGGCAGGGGTTGGATCTTCCATCCAGAACAGGCGGAATTCTTCGATGCTCTTACCAAAACGCGCGGCTTCGATAGGCGTCAGGCGATGATGCATATCATGCAAAAGATGCTCGTCGTAGCCAAACTTACTGCGCACGGCGTCAAACAGTTTTGGCGTGAAATCGAGGTATTTTTCGGTCGACCAGAGCTGCTCTTCCGGCCAGTCACCTTTGGTCGCAGGCTCGTATGCCAGCCCTTTTCCTTTTGACATCCCGTAGGTGGTTTTCATTCCCGGCACGCCGCACTGGACGCGGATCGCCTTGAAGCCCATCTCTTTATGACGCGCATAATCTTCCAGCACATCATCAATGGTGTGCCCGGTGGTGTGACAATACACCATCACCCCTTCGCGTGACGCGCCACCCAGCAATTGATAAAGCGGCATCCCCGCGGCTTTGGCTTTGATATCCCACAGCGCCATATCCACCGCCGAGATCGCTGACATCGTGACCGGCCCACGACGCCAGTACGCGCCTTTGTAGAAGAACTGCCAGATATCTTCGATGCGGTGTGCATCGCGCCCAATCAGCTGCGGGCAGAGGTGATCTTTCAGGTAAGACGCCACAGATAGTTCGCGTCCGTTCAGGGTGGCATCACCCAAGCCGACGAGACCGTCATCGGTGGTGATTTTGAGGGTGACAAAATTGCGCCCTGGGCAGGTAACAAAAACTTCAGCCCCGACAATCTTCATAATCCGTTCCTTGCATCGTGTGTTGTGATGAATGAAATTTACTCAACTGAACTACTACCATACAAGTATTATGATCGAAAAATCATCGCTTGATCACAAAATACGGGGCTTATGTCCGACCCCATCCGGCAACGATAATCAACATGCCGCAAAGCGCAACCAGCGCCCCCGCCCAGTCGTAGGCGCTTAATTTCACGCCATCAACGACGCGCAACCAAAGAAGCGCCGTGCATACATAGACTCCGCCGTAGGCCGCGTAAACGCGCCCACTCGCCGCCGGGTGCAACGTTAACAACCAAACGAATAAGGCCAAGGCGATGCCTGCTGGCAGCAAAAGGAACACCGACGCGCCGCGTTTTAGCCAGAGCCAGGGCAAGAAGCAGCCGATGATTTCGCACAGTGCGGTCGCAAAGAAAAGCAGCGTTGTTTTGATCATAATTATTATCGAGTGAGTCAGGGTTTAGACATGATACGCGATAATAAGATTTACTTTTCCATACCTGATGCGCGGGTATGCCGCCATTTTGGTTTGGTGTAGAATTGACGTCGGGTAAACCACTTCTTCGCGCCCAACAAAAGGAACACGCAATGACGACTTTACGCAAACGCCTCTGCCTGGCGACCCTGCTTTCCCTGACGGCACTCGCCTTCACCGCGCCGGTTTCTGCGCAAACCAGCAAACTGATTATTGAATCAGGTGATAGCGCCCAAAGCCGCCAGAATGCTGCCATGGACAAAGAACAATGGAATGACACGCGTAATCTTCGCCAGAAGGTAAACAAACGCGCTGAAAAAGAGTGGGATAAAGAAGATGTCGCGTTTGATTCACGCGATAAATGCCAGCAAAGCGCGAACGTGAATGCCTACTGGGAACCGAATACCCTGCGCTGTCTGGATCGCCGGACTGGCCGTACCGTTGCGCCATAAAAACGACAGCTAGAAAGGATAATCATGGCCAGCCCGTTAGCAGTAAAACTCAGACCGCTTGAGCGCGAGGATCTGCGCTTTGTGCATCAACTCGACAATAACGCCAGCGTGATGCGTTACTGGTTCGAAGAGCCTTACGAGGCATTTGTCGAGCTGTCTGACTTGTACGACAAACACATTCACGACCAGAGCGAACGTCGTTTCGTGGTGGAGTGTAATGGCGATAAAGCCGGATTGGTTGAGCTGGTTGAGATCAACCACATTCACCGCCGGGCAGAGTTTCAAATCATCATTTCGCCGGATTTCCAGGGGAAAGGCCTCGCCACCCGCGCGGCAAAACTGGCGATGGATTATGGGTTTACGGTATTAAACCTGTATAAGCTCTATCTGATTGTTGATAAAGAAAATGAAAAGGCGATACACATCTATCGCAAGCTTGGCTTTATGGTGGAAGGCGAGCTAATACACGAGTTCTTTATTAACGGTGAATACCGCAACACCATCCGAATGTGCATTTTCCAGCATCAGTATTTAGTGGAACACAAAGCACACGGCACCACGATTTTGAAACCAACCGCGCAGTAAATGCGCGGTTTTTCATGCCCAATCAATAATAATCAATGCTGTTTTTAATCGTAAACTTGCGCTCAACCGCAGGCTTGACGCTCTCATCCTTAATACTCAGATCGCAGCTCACCGGGTTGTCATGGCCATCGTATTCACAGCGTTGTTGCACCGTGCCAAGCTGCTTATCGTTGAGCAAACTCACCGCGGAATAATCCAGTTTTTTGCGCTTATCTTTTGATGGCGTTGCAGCCACGGAAAGCTGCTGCCCGCCAGCTTTTGTGATTTTACCCAGCGGATAACCATCAGCATCGTAGCGATAGTTCACTTCCATCTCTTTTCCGTGCGCGCTAACAATGAAACCTTTGTCGTCAGTATCCCAGGTCACGCCCGCAGAGGGTAATTCAGCCAGCTGGCATTTGCCCTGCAGCTTGATCTTTTGCTGCTGCGTCTCGGCATCGAGGTAAAAATTGGCATCCAGCACCAGCGCAACGCCCGTATTCGCGTCGAGATCGTGCAGCTCGAGTTTGTCGAAACACCCTTCAGCAGACAGGGTGCCGGTAACACGTTTGCTTACTTCACCCTTTTCGTTAAACAGCGTCTGGGTGAAATCTTTAACCGGTCCACGTAGTGGGTCAAAATCAAATTCATTCGAAAAACTGGCCATCTCTGGCGTGAACGACAGCGGCGCGGAGGCGTTATCACATCCTGCCAGTACGCTTGCCAGCGCAATCATCACTGCTAATTTCTTCACATTTTCACCAATACGTGGACGTTAATTCCAATAATATTAGCAATATACAGATGTTTACTTTCGGGGAAAACCTCAATTAAGACTATTTATACCCTGTTGAGCCAATAACGCGTTATCTGACGATAAAATTTAGGCTAAAACAGCTTCTATAATCGATAAATAGGACGGTGTATGTATCACCCGGTTGAGTTTTAACCCGGCATCTGCCAGCATATCGGCATATTCTTGCTCAGTGCGCGCTCGCCCTCCGTCAAAGCTGGTCAATAATAATAAGTCGATTTCATATCGCCCCGGTTCGTTATTATTGTCTTTAATAACAGGTTCCAGAATTAATAATCGGGAGTTTGGTTTCATCGATTTCCGACATGTCTGTAATATTTTACTGGCTTGAGCATCTGGCCAGTCCATTAAAATATATTTCAATAAATATATATCGGCTTGCGGGCAGGCTTCAAAAAAACTGCCTGCGACGGTTGTCCACCGGGTATCGTCGCCCAATAAATGCAGACGATTTCCAGCAAGCACGTTTTCCTGATCGAATAAGATACCGTTAAGAGAGGGATTCCTGCGCAACACGTTTAACAGCAAATTACCAAATCCACCAGCGATATCGACAACCGTGGCCCCTTCTGGAAAATCATAGCACTCGACAAGCACTTCATTTTCCACACTCGACATCGAAGACATTCCCGCATGAAAAACATTTTCCCTGGTTGCCGAACTATCTTGCCCCCAATAGTCATAGAAAGACATCCCGAACAAATCCTTAAACACTTGTTTTCCTGCAACAATATCGCTTATTTCCGCCGCCGGTTGCCAAAAGGTTTTATCCGTCAGCATCAGAACCGCTGCTCGTAAAGAGTGATTATGGTTGGTGCATAAAAATCGTGCTGCCGGTGTGAGTGAGAACAAACCATCCGGCGATTCATGGAATACCTTGCGGGAAGACAGTATTCTCATCACTCGCTGCAAAAATACCCCGTCGACATTCAGCTCATCCCCGAGTTGTCCGGCTGTTTTATCACCGTCAAGGAGTCGGTCAGCAACACCTAGCTCTGCCGCTGCCCGTAATGAGGCCTGCCAGACAAATCCCATACTCTGCTCTAACAAATACACGGCATCTTTACGCTCTACTTCAGATAAATTTGTTTGCGTTAACATTTCATTTCCTTATTTGATATATTGATAAAATAACTAAAACGAAACATCTGCTTGCAAGCCTAAGCATCAAATATTAAACACGCCAATCTACACGCGCAGTTTTAAATCACGCGATGGAAAGAAGTCTCTACGTTTTTTCTATAATGTAAAAAATAATGGCCAATCTCTGGTGTATATTTCCCATTTTAATTTTTAAACATAGCGTAAATATTATTTTCTAAGATTTTTCAGAAAGTTGCCTTACAGGGCAGAGAGTGAAACCCAGCCTGCTAGAATGAAAGACACACACAGACAAAAGGAGTTTTCAATGAAACGGTTAACCTGGATTACCACCCTGTTGTTGATTGGTGCTTCACCCGCGGCACTGGCCGCCCCGGATTCTTGCGAACGCGTCAAAAGCGATATTCAACAGCGCATTATCAATAACGGCGTACCTGAATCGGGTTTCACGCTGAATATTGTCCCTAACGATCAAGCCGATCAGCCGGACGCGCAAGTTGTGGGCCATTGCGCCAACGATACGTTCAAGATTCTCTATACGCGCACCAGCAGCGGTAATTCTCCCGCCAGTAGCGCAGGTGCACAAGAAAACGCGCCAACCGAGCCGCAATAATCCTCCGCATAATGCGCCCGCCATTGATGGGGATTAATGTTTAATCCCCCTGATTACGCCACACTCTCTCATCATTCTCCCTCCCTAATTTTGAAGCGTGAAAGCACTCACGCGAGCAAGGAATGTTGTGATGAAAGAGGTTTCAACCCGCGAGTCATTCGCCGTGTGCGCCCGAGTCCTCGGCGCATTATTTTACTTTTCTCCTGACAGTGAGCAGGCAGCGCCGCTGGTCGCCGCGTTAACAACGACCGACTGGTATCGCGACTGGCCGCTGGCGGAGAAATCGTTACTGCCCGTGGCCGATAAACTGCGCGCAACCGCGGATGAAACCCTGCCCGAGGCCTGGCAACGTCTGTTTATTGGCCCTTGGGCGTTACCTGCGCCACCGTGGAGCTCCGTCTGGCTGGATCGTGAGTCCGTGCTGTTTGGGGAGTCCACACTCGCACTGCGTCAGTGGATGCGCGATAACGGCATTACCTTCGACGTGCCGCAAAACGAGCCGGAAGACCATTTCGGGACATTGCTGATGCTGGCCGCGTGGTTGCGTGAAAATGGTCGCGATAACGAATGCGATCAACTGCTGGCATGCCACCTGCTGCCATGGAGTCAGCGTTTCCTGGCGGTATTTGTGGAAAATGCTCGCCATCCTTTTTACGTCGGTATCGCTGAACTTGCCCAGATGACGCTGGCTGACTGGCAATCCCACCTGCCGATCCCGGTCGTTGAAAAAAAGCTTTATCGTTAACCCTTCCCCCGTCCGCACGGCTAAATGCTCTGCCGTGCGCGCTCTCATTTGTTACGGCGTCACTTTTCACCTGTTATGTTTAGGAGAATTCTGGCGACACGCCTTCAGCCCTTCTCCCGTAAGGCATAACCCCCTGTTTATGTTGCTAACGCTGCTTTACTGATTTTGCCGCTTCGCTGGAACCCTTCCCATTCGCTTGCTATAGGTCATGTACCCCTGCCGATACATGGCATAACAACAGGCAATCAATGGGTTGCAATAACGCATGCGCACAGGGAGACACATCGCAATGCACTCATCTTTACTGAAACGCACGCTGCTTTTCGTCGGCGCGATAGTTGTGGTCCTCGCGCTGCTGACGTGGGGAATTGGACTGGATACGATAAAAGCGCGTCAGGTAGACCTGCTTTATTTGGGTCAGCAACACATGATTTTGGTCTTCTCTTCGATGTTTTTCGCCCTGCTGGTCGGGATCCCGAGCGGAATACTACTTAGTCGTCCGGCGGCGCGCGGTGTTGCCGAATACGTGATGCAAATCTTTAACGTCGGTAACACGCTTCCGCCGCTGGCCGTTCTGGCGCTGGCGATGGTGGTGCTGGGTATTGGCGATAAACCGGCGATCGTCGCGCTATTCCTCGCCTCACTGCTGCCGATTGTGCGTAATACCTATGCTGGTCTGTGCTCGGTGCCCCCTTCTTTGCTCGAAGCCGCGAACGGCATCGGGATGACGAAATGGCAGCGTTTATACCAGGTGGAAATCCCAAACGCCTTACCGGTGATGCTGTCCGGTATTCGTATTGCGACCGCGATTAACGTGGGTACCGCACCGCTGGCCTTCCTGATTGGCGCCAGCAGCTACGGCGAACTGATCTTCCCGGGCATCTATCTGAACGACTTCCCGACGCTGATTTTAGGCGCCGCAGCGACAGCACTTTTCGCTTTGATTCTGGACACGTTGCTCGCTGCGCTGGGTCGAGTCATGAGCCCGCACGTCGCGCGATAACAATAACAAGGAGCCTTTATGAGACTGTCTTCAAGCCTCGCCGCGCTGGCTGCAGCCGCATTCTTCGCGACACAGGCGCAGGCCGCACCGCTAGTTTTGGCCACCAAAAGCTTTACCGAACAACATATTCTTTCGGCCATGACCGTGCAGTATCTGCAAAAAAAAGGTTTTGAGGTGCAGCCTAAAACCAATATCGCGACGGTGATTTCGCGTAACGCCATGATCAACAAACAGGTTGATATGATGTGGGAATACACCGGGACCTCGCTGATTATCTTTAACCACATCAATAAACGCATGTCGCCGCAGGAGTCTTACGACACCGTAAAACGCCTGGATGGCAAGCTGGGTCTGGTCTGGCTGAAACCCGCGAATATGAACAACACCTATGCGTTTGCGATGCAGCGTAAACGCGCCGAAGCAGAACACATCAATACGATGTCGGATATGGTGGCGAAAATCGAACAGGTGCGTAAAACCGATCCGGATAACAACTGGATGCTGGGTCTAGACCTTGAATTCGCCGGGCGTAGCGACGGCATGAAACCGTTGCAGGAAGCGTATCAGATGGAACTGGATCGCCCGCAAATTCGCCAGATGGACCCAGGGTTAGTCTATAACGCCGTGCGCGATGGGTTTGTGGATGCCGGGCTGGTTTACGCCACCGACGGACGCGTTAAAGGATTCGACCTCAAAGTGCTGGAAGACGACAAAGGCTTTTTCCCGAGCTACGCCGTGACGCCAGTCGTGCGTAAAGACACGCTGGATGCGAACCCAGGTCTGGAAGAGGCCTTGAACACCTTATCCAGCCAGCTAAATAACGACGTTATCACCGAGCTGAATAAGAAGGTAGATATCGACCATCAGTCACCGCAGCAGGTCGCTCGTGATTTCCTGCGTAGCAAAGGGCTATAGGAGGCGCTATGGATACGATTCACTACATGCTTGATAACTGGGGCTTTCTGCTCACGCTGACCTTTCAGCATCTGTGGCTGGTGGGATTAGCGGTGGGTCTGGCGATCATTATCGGCGTGCCGCTGGGGATCCTGATTGTGCGTCACAAATGGCTGGCGACGCCCGTGCTGGGAATTGCCACGATCGTGCTCACCATCCCGTCGATTGCGCTGTTTGGTTTGATGATTCCGCTCTTTTCGCTGATCGGTCAGGGGATTGGTGCCCTGCCCGCCATCACCGCCGTGTTCCTCTATTCACTGTTGCCGATTGTGCGCAACACCCACACCGCGTTGGATAGCCTGCCACCGGGCCTGCGTGAAGCCGGGCGCGGGATTGGCATGACGTTCTGGCAGCGTCTGCGTTGGGTAGAAATCCCAATGGCCTTACCGGTGATTTTTGGCGGGATCCGTACCGCCGTGGTGATGAATATTGGCGTGATGGCCATTGCTGCCGTGATCGGCGCAGGGGGTCTGGGTCTGCTGTTACTCAACGGCATTGGCGGCAGTGATATTCGCATGTTGATCGCCGGTGCATTAATGATTTGTCTTTTAGCTATTGTGCTCGACTGGCTGCTTCATCGCCTGCAGGTCGTGCTGACTCCGAAGGGGATTCGATAATGATAAAACTGGAAAATCTCACTAAACAATTTTCGCAGAAAAATGGCCAAACGTTTAAGGCCGTTGACAACGTGAACCTCAACGTACCTGAAGGCGAAATGTGTGTTCTGCTTGGCCCGTCTGGCTGCGGGAAAACCACGACGTTGAAGATGATTAATCGCCTGATTGCGCCGAGCAGCGGCAATATCCTGATTAATGGTGAAAATACCAACAAAATGGACACCGTGACGCTGCGCCGTAACATCGGCTACGTGATCCAGCAGATTGGCTTGTTCCCTAACATGACCATTGAAGAGAACATTACCGTCGTCCCGCGCATGCTCGGCTGGGATAAAGCGCGCAGTAAAGCGCGTGCCGAAGAGTTGATGGATATGGTGGCGATGGACCCGCATAAATTTCTTAACCGCTATCCACGCGAAATGTCCGGCGGCCAGCAGCAGCGTATCGGCGTGATCCGTGCCCTGGCGGCGGATCCTCCGGTGCTGCTGATGGATGAACCGTTTGGCGCGGTAGACCCGATCAACCGCGAAGTGATCCAGAACCAGTTCCTGGAGATGCAGCGCAAGCTGAAAAAGACGGTCATGCTCGTCAGCCACGACATTGACGAAGCACTCAAGCTGGGTGACCGTATCGCCGTGTTCCGTCAGGGGCGGAATGTGCAGTGCGCCAGCCCGGATGAACTGCTAGCAAAACCCGCCAATGAATTTATCGGCTCGTTTGTGGGTCAGGACCGTACGCTCAAGCGCCTGCTTCTGGTGTCGGCGGGTGACGTCACGGATCAGCAGCCGACCCTTACGGTGCGCGAATCGACCTCGTTGCCGGAAGCCTTTGCGACTATGGATGACAACGATATCCGCGCGATTACCGTTGTGGATGACATGGGAAAACCGCTGGGCTTTGTGAAACGCCGCGAAGCGCGTCAGGCCACCGGTTTTTGTGCCGACGTGCTGCATCCATTCAGAATGACGGGTAAAGCGGAAGACAACCTGCGCGTGGTGCTGTCGCGTCTGTACGAGAGCAACACCAGCTGGATGCCTATCGTTGACGAAGACGGCCGCTATAACGGCGAAATTTCTCAGGATTATATTGCAGAGTATTTAAGCTCCGGTCGTACGCGTCGGGCGCTGAATATTCACAGCGACAGTTAAATCCCACGTTTTACAGGCAATAAAAAACCGGGCGCTCAACTGCCCGGTTTTTTGATTTCTGAGGACGCGCTATGCCACGACCCGGTCTACCGTTAGGGCGTCATCAAACATCGTGAGATCGATGTAATGAGCCAGATCGCGCTGTTCGGCGCGGGGCAGATAAGGCAGTTCACCCACCAGCGGCCCCGGCAGTTTCTTGCTGAGCACCTCGATGATTTCTGCATAATGCGCAAGGCCAGGATTGATACGGTTAGCCACCCAGCCGACCATCTGCAGGCCGTCGTTCGCGATGGCCTGAGCCGTCAACAACGCGTGGTTAATGCACCCTTCCTGAATCCCCACCACCATCAGCACCGGCAGTTGTTCCTGCACAACCCATTCGGATAAAGGACGCAGATCGTTCATCAGGCTACGCCAGCCGCCCGTGCCTTCCACTACCACATGATCGGCCATCGAACTCAGCTCAGCCAGACCGTTAGACAGTAAGGAATAATTAATAAGACCACTGTGCGCGACGCTACTTTCGTTTTCACTCAGCGCAATGGGATTGATCGCATGATAAGGCAGTTCAAAACTTGAGACGCTTTGCAGCACCAGCGCATCTTTATTGCGTAGGCCTTCTGGCGTCTCTTTACTGCCTTTCGCGACCGGTTTGTACCCCGCCACACTCTTACCACCCGCCGCCAGGGCTTGCAGCAACGCGCGGGAGACCACTGTTTTGCCAACAGAGGTATCGGTACCCGTTACAAAGAAACGCTTAAGCATGACTTACTCCACCGTTATGCTTTGAAAATATAAACCAGGTAAATAATTCAGTGGAGTGAGTCTAAGGTATGCGCGCAGAGTCCAGATTGAGTTAGCGCAAATTTTATGGCATCAGTGAAAAAACAGTTAACCCTGTAACAACCGGATCAATAGCGAGCCGTTATACATCGCATCTTTCACCAGCGCCGCGCCAGCCATGGTGCCTTGATTAGAAAACTGGGTGCTTTCTACCACGATATTTTTGCTGTACGCCGGAAGGGATTGCTGTCGAATACAGTCGGAAATCGCCGGGAACAGAATATCGGCGGCCTGGCTCAGGGGTGAGCCAATCAGGATTTTTTGCGGATTAAAGAGATTCACCATAATGGCCAAAATGCGCCCGACGTTGTTCCCCACGCCGGTAATAATATCTTTTGCCAGCAGATCGCCCTGCCGCGCCGCGCCACACAGCGAATCCATGGTTAAGGGTTGTCCATGCAAAGACGAGCTCATGGACTGGCTCAGGCGCAACTGCGCCAGCTCCATCACACTTTCGACGCTGGCGATAGTTTCCAGACAGCCATGATTACCGCAATAGCAGCGCTTACCGTAAGGGTCAACCTGCGTATGGCCAATCTCCACCAGGCTGCTGCTGCCCGCATGCAGTAACCGTCCATCGGTAATGACCCCTGCGCCCACATTGTGATCGATAACCACCTGAATCACATCACGCGCACCGCGGGACGCGCCAAACAACGCCTCCGCCATCGTCCAGGCGCTGATATCGTGCTGAATATAGACCGGCACGCCCGTATGCGCTTTGAGCACTTCGCCCAGCGGCATGTCTTTCACATCGTCATAAAACGGCATTCGGTGGACAATCCCATTTTCCGTATCAATGATTCCGGGCATGGTGATCGCAATCGCCGTTAAGCGCTCCAGCCTTTGCTGATGACGGATAAAGAATTGATCGATATGAATAACGATACGCTCGAGCAGCGTTTGTTCAGACTGGAGCGGCAGCTCAAGGCGGTCTTCCACCACCATTTTGCTGCTCAAATCACGCAGCGCGAGAAACACTTCGCCACGACTGATTCTGATCGACAGGTAATGCCAGGCTTCTGTTTCCACCACCAGGCCGACCGCAGGACGGCCACGGCTGCCAGGGTCCTGAATTTCGGTTTCCTGCACCAGGTGGGCTTCCAGCATTTCTCGTACAATTTTGGTAATACTGGCAGGCGCCAGTTGAGCCAGACGAGAAAGATCGATACGCGAAACCGGACCAAGCTGATCAATCAGACGGTACACTGCGCCCGCATTGGTCTGCTTAATCTGATCAATATGTCCAGGCTGACTATCAGCAGCAACCACCTCTTACATCCTTATTTTCGCGCTTCGAAATAAACTTTGGGCTATGGTGAAGCACTTGACACGTAGTCGTCAAATATTTACTTAGCCTTGTGATTTACCGCACATTTTTCGCGGGCATTATAGCAAAAATTGCTTACCGGGCCCCCTCAATCAGCTGTTTTTTGAAACGCTGTGCCGCGTTGCTGAGCTCGTGATGTTTTGGCCAAACCAGCCACATTTCCGATACGGCATCCTCTTCAGCTATCGCCACCCAGCGCATTTCACTTAGCTGCACGCGTTTAAACGAGGCGGGCAAAATCGACACTCCTAATCCGGCGGCGACCAAACCGATAATCGTCATCGCCTCACCGACTTCTTGCGTAATCACAGGCGATAACCCGTAACGACGCATCAAACCCAAAATATCATCGTACAAACCGGTCCCGACATGGGGATCGAAAAAAACAAACGGCTCCTGCGCCAGCTCGGCCAGCGTTACTGACGGCTGCGCTGCCAGCGGATGATCCCGCGGGATCATCGCCATTAACGGTTCCCGTAAAATCACCTCCCACGCCAGCGTGTCGGGTAGCTGCGTGTTGCGCATCAGCCCCAGATCCAGCGATCCCTCATTCAGCGGAACAATCTGTTCGCGGGTATTAATCTCGCGGGTCTGGATATGCACATCCGGATAATGGCGACGAAAGGAAGACAGCGTATGCGAAACCGCGCTGATAAACGGGGCTGACGAGGTAAATCCGAGACGCAATTCACCCGTCTCGCCCAGATGTAAACGCTCTGCGCGGGCAGCCGCGTCATTCACCAGACTCAAGACCTGTCGGCTATCTGCAAGAAACTGTTTGCCCGCAGCCGTCAGGCTGACGCTGCGGTTAGTGCGGGCCAGTAATCGCGCCCCCACCTGCTGCTCCAGGATCTGAATCTGCTGACTCAGCGGTGGCTGGGAGATATTTAGCCGCGCCGCCGCACGGCCAAAATGCAGCTCCTCGGCCACGGCAATAAAATAGCGTAAATGGCGCAACTCAATATTCATATGTTTAACGTATCATTTAAGATTATTAATATATTAGACAGAATATTACC
Organism: Lelliottia sp. GFLA7; assembly: GCF_056490165.1. Taxonomy (NCBI): domain Bacteria; kingdom Pseudomonadati; phylum Pseudomonadota; class Gammaproteobacteria; order Enterobacterales; family Enterobacteriaceae; genus Lelliottia; species Lelliottia sp. GFLA7. The sequence goes on from NZ_JBWLAQ010000001.1 coordinate 27,528, forward strand.
AATTTCCTACCCTGATCCTGTGGTCATTCCCATCCCCCGTCATCGCGGGACGTTTTCGCAAGGATTTTACGTGAGTCGTACAACAACCGTTGATATCGCCCCGGCAAGCGACATTGATGATTTACCCGCAGCACCTCAGCCAGCCCAATTTATCAAACGTGGTACAACCTCTTTCATGCGCGTCACGCTGGCGCTCTTCTCGGCAGGACTGGCGACATTTGCCCTGCTGTATTGCGTTCAACCTATTCTGCCCGTGTTATCGCATGAATTTGGCGTGTCGCCTGCCAGCAGCAGTATTTCGCTCTCGATTTCAACCGGCATGCTGGCGGTTGGTTTGCTGTTTACCGGCCCGCTTTCGGACGCTATCGGACGCAAACCGGTAATGGTCACGGCGTTACTGCTGGCCTCTGTGTGCACCCTGCTGTCGACAATGATGACCAGCTGGCACGGGATTCTGGTGATGCGCGCGCTGATTGGACTGTCATTAAGCGGCGTAGCGGCAGTTGGCATGACCTATTTGAGTGAGGAAATTCACCCCAGTTTTGTCGCCTTTTCGATGGGCTTGTACATTAGCGGGAATTCGATTGGTGGCATGAGCGGCCGCCTGCTCAGCGGTGTTTTCACCGATCTCTTTAACTGGCGCATCGCGCTGGCGGTGATTGGCTGCTTCGCCCTCGCCGCCGCACTTATGTTCTGGCGAATTTTGCCGGAATCACGTCATTTTCGTCCCACGTCGCTGCGACCCAAAACGCTGCTGATCAATTTCCGCCTGCACTGGCGCGATAAAGGTTTGCCGCGCCTGTTCCTGACCGGCTTCCTGTTAATGGGTTCGTTCGTCACGCTGTTTAACTATATTGGCTATCGCCTGATGCTCTCGCCGTGGCATTTGAGCCAGGCGTTTGTCGGCTTGCTGTCCGTGGCGTATCTCACCGGTACCTGGAGTTCGCCCAAAGCGGGTGCAATGACCGCGCGTTTCGGGCGCGGCCCGGTCATGCTGACGTCTATTGGCGTCATGCTAGTGGGATTGCTGATGACGTTGCTCTCATCTTTATGGCTGATTTTCGCCGGAATGCTGCTGTTCTCCGCCGGTTTTTTTGCGGCGCATTCGGTCGCCAGTAGCTGGATTGGCCCGCGCGCGCGTCGCGCGAAAGGCCAGGCCTCTTCGCTGTATCTCTTCAGCTATTATCTGGGTTCAAGCATCGCCGGGACGCTCGGCGGCGTCTTCTGGCACCGTTACGGCTGGAATGGCGTCGGTGGATTTATCGCGTTGATGCTCTGCGCCGCGCTGTTGGTGGGGATGAGTCTGCATAAACGTCTGCATTAACGTTGAATAACCTCGTGTTTCAGTCGGTCGGATGCTACTTTTTGTGATTGCCCGATTCAGACACGAGGACTTCATGAACAACAATAACTATCAACAACTCACCCGCACGTTCCAGCGTCTCTCCCGCTTCTCGCACCTTTCCTCCATCGCCAGCTGGGATATGTTCGCCATGATGCCGCCGGGCGGCAGCCAGGCACGAGGTGAAGCGCTGGCCGAGATGAGCGTATTGCAGCATCAGATCCTCACCGATAAGAAAGTCGGTGAATGGCTGGCGTCTGCTGAAAGCGAAGATTTAAATGACGTCGAACAAGCCAATCTGCGCGAGATGACACGTCTCTTCCAGCAAGCGTCTTTACTGCCGGAGTCGCTGGTTGAAGCCAAATCGCTGGCGGGGAGCAAATGTGAACACGCCTGGCGTACGCAGCGTCCGGCCAACGACTGGCAGGGTTTTTCCGCCAATCTCAAAGAGGTCGTCAAACTCAGCCGTGAAGAGGCGCGCCTGCGTGCCGAAGCGAAAGGCTGCACCCCTTATGATGCCCTGCTAGACATCTTTGAGCCGGATATGACCAGTGCCCGCCTTGACAGTGTATTTGGTGATTTGAAATCCTGGCTCCCGGATTTGCTCGCCCGCGTGGTGGAAAAACAGGCGCAACAATCGTTTGTTCCGCCGCAAGGGCCTTTCCCAACCGCCGTTCAGCGTGAACTCGGTCTGGAAGCCATGCAAATGCTGGGCTTTGATTTCAATGCGGGCCGTCTTGATGTGAGTGCGCATCCGTTCTGCGGTGGCGTCCCTGAAGATGTCCGCATCACGACGCGTTACGACGAAAACGAACTGCTGAGCGCGCTGTTTGGCGTGGTGCATGAAACCGGTCATGCGCGTTATGAGCAAAATCTGCCGCGCAACTGGCTCGGGCAGCCCGTCGCTTTGGCACGTTCGACGGCTATTCACGAATCACAAAGCCTGTTCTTTGAGATGCAGCTCGGGCGCAGCAACGCTTTCCTGAAACACCTGCTCCCAGCTGTTCACGCGCGTTTTGGCAGCCAGGCCGCCTTCAGTGAAGAGAACTTTATCGCCTGGAACCAGCGCGTGAAGCCGGGCTACATCCGCGTCGATGCGGACGAAGTGAGCTATCCGGCGCACGTCGTGCTGCGCTACGAAATCGAACGCTCGCTGATTAACGGTGAAATTGAAGTGGAAGATATCCCGGCGCTGTGGGATGAAAAAATGCAGTCATGGCTCGGTCTGTCGACCAAAGACAACTACCGTAATGGCTGTATGCAGGACATCCACTGGACCGACGGCGGCTTTGGCTACTTCCCGTCGTACACGCTGGGGGCGATGTATGCCGCACAGCTGTTTAGCGCGGCCAAAAACGCACTGCCAGGGCTGGAGGCATCTATTGCAGGTGGCGATTTCTCTGCGCTGTTTGACTGGCTGCGCCAGAATATCTGGCAGCACGGCAGCCGCTTTACCACCTCGCAGCTCATTGAGCAGGCAACCGGTGAAGATCTGAATAGCCGTTATTTCCGTGAACATCTCACCTCCCGCTATCTGTAATACCCCGCGCCGGGGCTAGTCCCTGGCGTTGTACATTACGTTACACGCCGAAACCAATGACTCACGGAAGCCTCGACCCCAAATGGATATAGTTATTTCAACGGCCCCGCAGTGGGGTTAAATGAAAAACCAAATTCGAGGGTATGAGAATGAAAAAAGTATTAGCTCTGGTTGTTGCCGCTGCTATGGGTCTGTCTTCTGCTGCGTTTGCTGCTGAAACCACAACGTCTTCCGCTGCACCTGCTACCGCAACGGCGACCACCACTAAAGCCGCACCAGCGAAAACTGTGCACCACAAAAAACACAAAAAAGCGGTTGAGCAGAAAGCTCAGGCTGCTAAAAAACACCACAAAAAAGCAGTGAAAAAACAAGAAGCTGCTCCGGCAACGACCACTGCTCCTGTTGAGCAGAAAGCCCAGGCTGCGAAAAAACACCACAAAGCCGCTGCTAAACCTGCCGTAGCGCAGAAAGCGCAAGCCGCTAAAAAGCATCACAAAAAAGCAGTGAAACACGAAGCGGCTAAACCTGCTGCTCAGCCAGCTGCGTAAGCGTTCGAGCTAAATCGCGCCCCTCGGGGCGCGTTGTAGACCGGCGCTGAATCGGAATTGGATCAGCGCCGTTTTTATTTCCGGAGGCCGTATGCTGCGACGCTATCGGTTTGAGTTCATTCTTATCACGCTTATTTTATGCGCGCTCATCACCTGTCGGTTTTATCTTTCCTGAATGTAGCACGCTGATTTTACTCCCACTTTCTCGCCGTCCCGTCTATAGTATTTTAATAGGGTTCACTTTTAATAATCATAATTACCCCACCAGAGTGTGATATGCGGAAAATAGTTGTGTGCTTACTGGGAACGTTCTGCCTCTTTTCTGGTTTTAGCCATGCGGATGACGGCGACGACGACGCGGTGAACGCGAAAGAGATCAAAACGCTTTTTTTTGGTCATGATGACCGTACGCGTGTCGCCGATCCGACTGAATCACCCTGGGATGCCATTGGGCAACTGGAAACCGCGAGCGGTAACTTATGCACCGCAACCTTGATCTCCCCTCATCTGGCGCTGACCGCCGGACACTGTCTGCTTATTCCGCCGAAAGGCAAACCAGATAAAGTCGTTGCGCTGCGTTTTGTCTCCAAAAAAGGCGTCTGGCGTTATGACATTCATGGCGTGGAAGGTCGCGTCGAACCGTCGCTGGGTAAACGCTTAAAGCCCGACGGCGATGGCTGGATTGTTCCCCCGTCAGCCGCGGAGTGGGATTTTGGATTAGTTATTTTGCGCTATCCGCCGTCCGGTATCACGCCACTGCCGTTATTTGACGGCGATAAAGCCGCGCTGACCGAGGCGCTAAAAGCCGCCGAACGCAAAGTCACCCAGTCCGGTTATCCGGTCGATCATCTGGATTCGCTCTATACGCACACCGATTGTATCGTCACTGGTTGGGCGCAAACCAGCGTGTTATCGCATCAATGCGACACGCTACCGGGCGACAGCGGTTCACCGTTGATGTTGAAAACCGATAAAGGCTGGCAATTGATTGGCGTGCAGAGTTCGGCTCCGGCGGCCAAAGATCGCTGGCGCGCGGATAACCGTGCGTTATCGGTGACCGGTTTTCGCGACAAACTGGAAACCTTGTCGCAGGAATAACTCAGCAGTATCTGACTTTACGTAATTCAATAATCGCCTCGATGGGCATCGGCCGACTGAACCAGAATCCCTGCAGTTGGTCACAGCCCGCGAGGCGCAGCAGTTTCATCTGCTTTTCGTTTTCCACCCCCTCGGCAACCACCGCCATGCCCAATGCGCTCGCTATGCGCACCGTTCCGCTGACCAGGGCGATCGCCTGCTCGTCGTTATCCACCAGCCCGGCCAGGGATTTGTCGATTTTGATGGTATCGAAATTAAAGCGGCGCAAATATCCAATGCTGGAATAGCCCGTTCCAAAATCATCCAGCGCGACGGCGGTTCCCAATGCTTTCAAATTGGCGATGGCGGCGCGGGCGCGTTCAGGATTTTCCAGAACGTAAGTTTCGGTGACCTCAAGCTGTAGCCGATTTGCCGGAAAACGGGTCATCTCAATGACTTTCGCGACCTTTTCTTCAAACTCGGGATCGCGAAATTGAGCGGGAGAAATATTGACTGACAGTTTCAGATCGCTGAACGGCTCAAGGTCATGACAAGCGCGGCGCAGCACGAACTGGCCCAGGCTATAAATCAGCCCGCTGGTTTCAGCAATGCTGATAAATTCATCCGGTGTTAGCTCGCCCGCGGGACGACGCGGCCAACGCACCAGCGCTTCAACGCTGGTCATTTTCTGGCTGCGTGCGTCAATAATCGGCTGATACCAGACATCAAATTCATCACGTTCCATGCCGTCGCGAATTTCGTTTTCTATCGCCAGTTGCCGCTCGCGGGCGCTGTTCAGCTCGGCATCATACTGTGTGATGCGACCTTTTCCGGTGATTTTGGAGTGGTACATCGCAATGTCTGCCCGGCGGAATAATTCCGAGCTGGTACAGTCGATCAGCGTGCCGCTGGCGAGCCCAATACTGGCGCTGATATGGAGGGTGCGTTCACCAATGCGTACCGGCGCATCCAGGAACGCCAGAACATCGTTTGCAAAGGTCAAGGCCTGCGCCTGGGAGTGGTCGCCGCCAATGGTCATCGCGAATTCGTCGCCGCCCATTCGGGCCAGCATGCCGCCCTGCGGCACCCTCTCGCGCAGCGCCTTTGCCAGCAGAATAATGAGCTCATCGCCCACGTCATGACCGTAAATATCATTCACATCCTTAAAGCCGTCCAGATCGATGAAGACCACTGTTTTCACGTCGATATCGCCGCGCAAACTCACCCGTTCCAGCTCTTCGATCAACGCGCGTCGATTCGGCAGATGACTCAGCCAGTCGGTACGCGCTACGCGTCTGGCCTGGCTTTCGCCCCGGGCGAGTTTGTACAGCCCCACGCTGCTCACCAGAATAAACAGCAAAATCAGCGCCGAGGCCAGAACAACGATTTGGGTGATTTGGTTGGATGCCGCACTTGCCGCCTGCGCACCGGGCCGCTGCGGCTGCCAGTTGAGGTAACCCAGAATTTCGCCCGCCGAACTTTTTAGCGGAATGCTGGATTCGCTGGTGTGATCCCGGGTGAAATGCAGGTTTTCAATCTGGAAGGTATTGCCCAGATCGCTCAGGATCTGCGGGTTGATATGACGCGTAATCACCAGATAACGGCGGACGTCATTCTTCACCTGCAAGCGTCCCACCATGGGACGAATCAGCCCAATCCCGACAAAGGCGACACCCTGACGCGTGCGGGTGATCCCGGCATAAATCGTCGTTTCGGCCTGCAATGCCTTTGCGTTTTCACGGATCAACGCTTTCAGACCGTATCCAAAAAAGTCGAGGTTGGTTTCTTTAAACGGCTGACTCTTAAATGAGCCCCACATGACATGAAAATGCTCGTCGAGCACGAAGGTTCCGTCGTACAGGTTATTGATTTTAAAGCCTGCTCCCCAGGTGTTATACAGCCAGTCGGTATTTAACACCGGCGGATACACTTCCCGCACCGCGTCATCCCAGACGGCATTATCAATCACCAGCGACCAGACGCGGTTCGCCGACGTCTGGATCGCACCCTGAACGGAGAGCGCAGAGCGGTGTTCATCTATCTCATTGGTTTTAGTGCTGATCAGGTGCAGCGAAAGGTAAAGCAGCGCGACAACGGAAACGACCAAACCGATCCCTGCCATAAAAATCATGACAAACAGGGTTTTTGCGGAAGGAATATTGCGCCAGCTTAGGGGGTTATACATTCGCGGCTCTCTTGAAAGGGCGTATTTCTAAGCGTAATACAGCGCACGAATTTCGCTGCCCGTAAATGCAGGCAGCGATCACATCAGGCCAGTTTTATCATTACCATACCTGCCAGTAGCAGAACCAGACCAATCCAGCCTTTGCGATTGAGCCGCTGGCCGAACAGAACCCAACCCGCTGCCAGCGTGGCGGCGATACCGAAACCACCCCACAGCGCGTAGGCGACCGACAGATCGATCCCTTTTACCGCCTGAGAAAGTGCGCTAAATGCGCCTAATACTGCCGCGATGGACAGCAAACCGAACCATTTTCGGCGAAAACCATCAGAAAATTTCAGGAACACGTTGGCGATAATTTCCAGCACGATGGCGAACGCCAGCCAGGCTGCATGAATCCATTCAAACTGTTGCATGGGCCTGCTCCTTCGGCTGTTTTGTCGGTTTGCGCGTGCCTGATTTAATCAGCACAATACCCACCACCAGCGTTGCCAGACCTGCAATTTTCATTGTTGACAGGGCTTCATCAAATAACATTACGCTAAACAGCGTAATCAACAGAATACCGATACCCTCCCACAACGCATACGCCACGCCGAGCGCGATTTTTTTTACCGCAAACGACAGGAAAATATACGAAAGGGAAATCATCACCAGCATTAAAATAAAGCCAGTATTGTCATCACTAATACTTGCCCACTTCATCGACAAAGTACCCGTAATTTCAGCCACGATGGCCAAGGCTAATAGTATCCAGTAAAACATGGTCTTCTCCTGCTTGAGAATATAATCCATTGCAGCTTGTCGAAAACGACAAACCCAAAAAAATGAAATACGTCAGATAGCTAAACGCGTGGCGTTAGCTCAGGCAGAAGGCAGGACTATAGCGCGTTGCGCCAGTGTTGCTCACCGGACAGCAGGCAGAGAGAGGTTGAGAAAATAGCGGTGTTATTTGAAAAGTACGTCCTGAACAGATTGTCCATAATATTACAATTATCCGCGGTATTGCTTCTCGTCATTGCGGATGAAAATTGTCCTCGGTAGTTAAACACGCCTGATTTGTACCACAAGCTAAGAATTAACTCAAAAATTTTTCATTTCTTTACCCTGCTTGTTTAACTTACATTCGCATATTAATGGCGCATCGCTATTATTATAAAAAAAAGGATTAGAGCAGGAACTCACATGGCTAAGCCCATCATTACTCTGAACGGATTAAAAATCGTCATTATGCTTGGAATGCTGGTGATCATTCTCACCGGTATCCGCTTTGCCGCCGATATCATCGTGCCTTTCATTTTGGCGCTGTTTATCGCGGTGATCCTTAACCCCTTAGTGCAGCGAATGGTCCGCTGGCGCATACCGCGGGTGCTGGCGATCTCGCTGCTCATCACCATTATCATCATGGCGATGGCGCTGCTGGTGACCTACCTCGGAACATCTTTGAACGAGCTGGCGCGAACGCTGCCGCAGTACCGTTCAAAACTGGTGATTCCGTTGCAGCAGTTGGAACCCTGGCTGCAGCGAGCGGGTATTGAGGTGTCCGTTGAGGAGCTGCTGAAGTATGTCGATCCGAATGCGGCGATGACGCTGGTGACGGGTCTTCTGGCGCAGCTTTCCAGCGCCATGACCTCCATTTTCCTGCTGCTGCTGACCGTTGTGTTTATGCTGGTCGAGGTGCCGCAACTGCCGGTCAAACTGCAGCAGATGATGGTGCGACCGGTTGAGGGCATGGGCGCGATTCAACGCGCGCTGGACAGCGTGTCGCGCTATCTGGTACTCAAAACCGCGATCAGTATTGTGACGGGGCTGGTGGCGTGGGCCATGCTTGCCGCACTGGATGTGCGCTTTGCGTTTGTGTGGGGCTTGCTGGCCTTCGCACTCAACTATATTCCCAATATCGGCTCGGTGCTGGCCGCAATCCCCCCGATTGCTCAGGTGCTGGTCTTTAGCGGTTTTTACGATGCGTTGATCGTCCTGGCGGGCTATCTGATTATTAATCTGGTCTTCGGTAACATTCTGGAGCCAAGAATGATGGGACGCGGGCTTGGACTTTCCACGCTGGTGGTCTTTTTATCACTGATTTTCTGGGGATGGTTGCTCGGCCCGGTGGGCATGCTGCTCTCTGTTCCGCTGACGATTATTGTTAAAATCGGTCTGGAACAGACCGACGGAGGACAAACTATCGCCGTGTTGCTGAGCGATATGAGCCACCGATAAGTTTTCGCGACAGCTCTCTCTCACGAGAGGGCTGGAACGCGTTAGTCGGGCATCGCGAACATGGGCTTAGCAAGCCGTCCTGCCTGGCGATAATTCGCCAGCGCCGATCGCCACTCAGCCAGCGGAAACAACGTCACGTCGCCATAGCAACTTGCCTGCAGTTTCGGCCAGATTTCGCAAAATTCAGCCTGCCATTGATCTACGCTTAATGCATCCAGATAGTTTCGAATATGGAACCACCGCACCTGCGGCTGCTGCCTGAACGGCTGACCCGAAAGCAAACCGTAGCAGACAAAAAGCCCTGTCTCAGGCATCGCATCCAGAATCCTGTCCGCTAACCTGCCACCCGTGGCGTCGTACACAATTTCTGCCCGTGCAGCAATAGCGCTAATGGCCGCCGTATCCTGCTGCGAAACGGGAATAATACCCATCGCCCGCAGCCTTTCGCCATGCGCAGGAGAACGGTGAATCCCATACACCGCGTCAGCGCCCGCGTTGATCGCCCATTGCCCGAGCAGCGCGGCGCAGTCGGACCCGGCCGCCGTCAGCACGATCCGCTTTCCCTGGGGAGAGTAAAGATTGAGCATCATTTGGGCAGCCAGCGGGTTGATGTACGCGCGAGCCGCCAGCGTTGAGTCGATGTCGTCCGGCACGGGGATCGCCAGCGCCGCAGGGCAATCCACAATGTTTTGCCAGGTACCCTGCCCGCGTAACGGCAGCACGCGCTCCCCGAGTAAATGTTGTGGCCCATCCGTTACCACGCCGACCCCTTCGTAACCTGCCACCGCAGGCAGCGGCGTCCGATGACGGTAGGCGCCCGTCATGGGAATGAGATCCGACGCATTCACCGGGGAAAAGAGCATTTGCACGCGGATCTGCCCGGCAGGCAGCGGTTCGGGTGATCTCCGTTCGATTTGCAGAACGGATTCAGGCTCACCAAAGGCGCGATACCCTAAAGCAGAATGATTCATTATCGGATGCCTGGATAGGTTTCATCAGCAAAGCTTACTGTCATGTTCCCTGAGCGGAAATGATTATTTCGCCACAGGTAAATCCGCGTATCGCGTCGTATAGGCCGGAGAGAGCATTTCCCGTTTCATCGCCCAGCTTTTTTGAATACCCTGCCCGGCAAACCATATCGTCCCACGCCCTGAGACATTCAGCTTGTCAATGGTCTGCATCAACGTCTGGCTGTCGGGTCGCGGCGGATATTCATCAAACAAATTGAGCTGCGCGACGCCCTGGCTGAAAAAATCACTCAGCATGATGCCCGCTTTCATGTAGCGGAAACCGTCTTTCCAGATCCTGTCCAGCGCCTGGCTGGCGACGCGAATGATATCGCGGGTATCGTTTGACGGGATCGCCAGACGACCGCTGGCCTGCGGGCCATAAAACACGTCGTTTTCGGCGTGCGGACTGGTGCGCATAAATACGCTAATGGCGCAGCAGTACTGTCGTTCCGCTCTAAGTTTCTCGGCGGCCCGTTCGGCGTAAGCACAAATGGCCTGCTGCATCTCCTGATATTCCGTAATGCGATGACCAAACGAGCGGCTGCAAATAATCTGCTGCTTCGTCGGCACGCACTCATCCATTTCGAGGCACGGCTCGCCCCGGAGTTCACGCACGGAACGCTCCAGCACAACGTTGAAGTGTTTGCGGATAACCCAGGTTGAGCTGTCGGCCAGTTGCAACGCCGTTTCAATGCCCATCATAGTGAGCGTTTTAGCAATCCGTCGCCCCACGCCCCACACTTCTCCGACAGGCATCCGGGTCAGCAGTTTTCGCTGGCGTTCGCTGTCAGACAAGTCAACCACGCCACCGAGCTGGGGCCATTTTTTCGCGGCAAAATTAGCGGCTTTTGCTGTGTAACACTGCTGTTCTACACTCAATCAAAAATCCAGTTACATCAGTACATCTGCCATATGCTGCCAGCATTAGAGGAGAGGTATATATGTTTCGGTTACGTCGCGGTAGCGGTGATTTTCTCTTTCATGTGACAGATTCTCAAGGGTTGCCACATTTATCGTTGACGGTTTATGCATGTCGAGCCGACAGGTACCATTCACCAGCCACATTTAAGGCTTATCTCAGGCATCTTCTGGCATTTTTTTCCTGGGCTGGACAGGATGAAACAGTGAAGCGACAGCATTGGGATTTGCTGGGCAACAGTAGTCAGGTCCGTGCTGTACTCGAACATTTCCTGACAACCCAGCTGCACTGTACTCTGTTTTTCGCCCGCGATCTGTCAGGAGGAGATATTCGCAAGGTGCAGGTTACTTGGGGAAAAGCCCACCGGATAAATCATCTGTTAGCTGCGCTGCGATCTTTTTATCAGTTACTCATCTCGATGCAGCTGTATCCCCATCCTCACCCTCTTGATTTACCCCAAGCCAAAAATATGATTGCCGAAATCCGGCAGCAGTATTTTGATGACTTTGTGAGAATAAATCAGCGACCGCCGATGCCACCAGACAGTGGCATTGACCATTGGCGTCCTCTCAGACTGACTTCTTCGTATTACAGAATTAAAGATAATCAATGGATTCCTGAGTATCTGGACGATCCGGAACTTATGGGGCATGTACTGGCCTCAGGCGAACAGGGCGGCTGGAACCTACAGGATATAGCGCTCGTGAGAATACTATTCGATACGGGCTGCAGAATACATGAGGCCTGTGCGCTGACCATGCATGGCTGGAAGGTCAGCGGTTTTCGCAACATGTTCATGTCGCTAAGTAAAGGCAGTCGTGGGAAGCGGGTCAAGAATATTATCATCACGGATAAAACGCTGAAGGTGCTGCTGCGCTATATCAGAAATGACAGGCCTGATCTGCTGCCATATATCAACGGGCGCACCACTTTGCCTCCCGAAAATGTTCACCGGCTTCCTCTCTTCTGTACAAAAAGAGGTCATCCACTGACACCGGACAACTTTAGACGTTACCGGTGGACGCCTGTGCTGGCCGCTGCCGGGCTTAAGATACGCACGCACCAGGTTCGACACTGGTTTGTCACGATGGCGCTGAACGAGATCCACCGTAGCGCCGTTTCAGAGGCTGATCTTCTGCAGAAACGCAGCGCCCTGCAGGTATTAATGGGATGGAGATCCGATATGTTGCCAGCTTATGATCAAGCCCGACAGCGTCATGATTTGCCATTGCTGGCAAGTGCAATACACACCTACATCGAAGACAAGCAGTTGGAGGCTCAAGCTGCTTGTGATGTGCCCGATGACAAGGAAAGTCAGGGCTCGCTGATGCTGAAAGAAATGTTGGAGGGGAAACTATGAGCATTGATACTCAACCTGTTGCACGGCGCCGTCATACATTATTTTTTGAACTTACTCAGCGTGAAGAACGGGGAAACTGGTTCAGGATTGAAGATTTACCGGGCACCCGTACCGGACGGCCTGCACTGAAAAGAGCGTTGATGCCTTACATTGAGAATGTTATGGCTCAGCTGCTTGGTACTACGCCCATGTGCGATAAGACGTTTCTAAGATGGGAGCAGCAATATCTGACATTTGATTTTTTCATCCGATGCAGCAGATATGCACTGGAGATTAAATACCGATATATTATTTATTGCATTGAGGATGGGCTCAGAAACAACTATGAAGAGTATATATTAAAAATAAGGCAGCAGTGTTGTGCTGCAGATAAAGATATTTTCAGCATCGTTGAGAAAATTAAGTTCAAGGAGCCTATAGCCAAACCAGCTGCACTCTCTGGCTCTATTTTACGCCTGCCTCTGGATGAGCGTGAAAAGGTTGTTTATAAATTATACGACTTTTATAAAGCGCAGGCTGAACCCTTTAAAACTTCAGAAATATCAGATCAATTCGGCATAGATTTACATATCATATCTAGGTATGGACGTTGTTACATTAGCGAACTGGCTGATCTGCTTCTTGACGAAGATGTTTCTGATGATTTGGCCTACTTTGAATGGAACAGAACGGTAACGACCTTCAAGTACTCACTGCAAAATACAGCAAGAGCAAAAGAGATTGGCGAGAAAAAAGTGGCTCTTGCCATTGATTATTTAAGTCGAAATCAACGTGAAGTGACATATTCAGAAATAACCACCATAGTCTGCCTTGACCATCGGCTAGTTAAAAGAGCGGTGGATCAATGGGAAAAGCGCACTGATAAAAAATTGGTGAAAAAAGATGCCTGGAAAACAATCTCTCTGGATGAGCTGATCGCCACACTCGACCCGGTTCTTCATACAATACCGCTGACGTTTCTGGATTCGCCTGCAACAGGTAAACCAATGACCAATGCGCAGATACGTATGATTTACGAGATTAAGCAACCGAGGCTGAGAAACACGGCATTTTTTATCATGGCGACTTGTTACAGTAACAGAAGAAATGACATTACTTTTTTTTATTACATGCCCAGGTTTCTTAACGCAACTGGCCTGGATGACATAGACCAGTTTGACTGTGAGACCTTTTTCAAAGCGTATCATCAAGGTGACCTTATCCCGGAAGACAACATAGGGCAGCGGGCTAGAATAATTCAGACGTATTTTCGGTTACTCGTTAAACAAGCAGATTACTTCAGCAAACTTAACGCAGACCAGCGAGAAAAATTTACCCCCTTTGCACTACCGCGCGTGTCCGACGATTTATTCTGGAAAAAATCCACCCTACACAGAGCTGTCTCACAGGAACAAAAAAACAAAAGAAAGTCTAAAACAGCCGTCCTGCACCAGAAGTTTTATTTTCTTCGCGATTTTGTGGAAAGAAGAAAGTTGCAGATCAACAGGCTACATCAGGAGATACAAAAGGCGTTTAAGCAATTTGAAAAGTCGGGGAAAAAGACACCGCTGGTTTTTGAGTATACAGAGTCTGTTGTCATGGAAAACAGAGGCGAACAGGCATATACGCACAGGTTTAAAGTCTGGGACGCAAAACTATTGAGGCAGGCACATGAGCAGGTCGCTGAAGTCGGAATCTATCGATTTCATGATGCTAATCCGCATCATACTATTCACGACTCGGATGTAAAATTCACTACTTATGAGGGAAGCTACGATAAATATCACAAGCCCGTTGAAGGGTTGTGGTTCGCTGAACTGATCACGCTTGCCGCGTTCACGGGCACTCCTTCGGCTGAAATCACTGACCGATACGGGGTATCTAAGACGTCTTTTCAGGGTCCTATCACCACTCCTTACGGATTTACAGCCAGCCGGTGGCAATACCTGTTGAGTAAAGATTTGGGGCTGATATTTATTCCTGTTGAAATTTTGATGGTCGATGCTTTGTTGGCGCATTCTGTTGTACAGATCATGTCAAAGACAGGGGCCAGGGCACATGAGTTTTTGCAGATAAGGTTAGTCCCAGAGCATCTTTATCGGATCAATCTGGCAGAAAATAAAGAGTGCATTTTATTTAACGCGGTTCCCAAAGGGAGATTAAAAGAGGAGCCTTTTTATATTGATAATAAGTGCATGGAAAGTCTTTATGAATGGTGGGGTTACCAAAGAAGTAGAGCACAGGCTTTTCCCGTGATTAAAGCAGCAGCATGCCTGGGACCAAAATTAAAACCTGCGAGTTACCTCTGGCAAAACGATGAAAAACATTTTACACAGAAAGACATTAACGGCGCGCTTTCCGTTATGCTCCATGGGCTTTCATTGAAAACACCTGACGGGCAATCTATAAAAGTCACTAGCCATCTGCTCAGACATAGTTTTGCAACAGAAATGCGTACACTGAATACGCCACTGGACGTACTAGCTTTGTTGATGAAGCAAAAAGATGTCAACGTTACCGAATATTATGCCAGGCATACGCCTTCTCAGTTGGTCGAACTGCAACAGCAAATTTTCACTCAGCGACATGACTTTTCCAGGCAACATATCCGCACGAAAGGCGATATTGCTCAGCAATTGACAGAGGCTGTCGGTAAGGTTGGAGCACTGATCCCTGTTACGGGCGGATGTTGTACGATTGCGAATGCGTGCCCGGCCAAGTTTGCTTGTATTGGCTGTGCAGGGAATGCTCCCGATCCCGCCAGACGCGATGACGTCCTTGTATACAGAGACGCCTGGGTAAAGATGGCTGAACTGGCCGGGCAGCAGAATTTGCCGGCGGAAAAGAGAAAAGCTCACGAAATTATAGGCAGCTGCGACGACATGCTGGAAGAAATGGATTTGATTGAGCAGGTCGATACCATCAGGCGTAACCTGCAGTCCTCATCCTGACCCACAAGAGGTTGGCGGTATGACAAATAAAAACATGAGCGGTATTCATGCCTGGCAACGCAATCGCGTTGAAAACAGTGCGTCATTGGTTAAACGTGCGATTGATGAGCTCCTGTCAGGGAGGCTAAAAATCAGCCTAACGACGATTGTTCGGGCTTCAAAAAGCGTAGACCCTACGGGAAAAGGCGTATCTGCTTCCACCATCTTGCGGAACAGGCAATGCCATGCAATGTACAAAAAATATGCAACACTGAACGGCAGTAGCCGGAAAAAACGTACCATTTCGGACTCTGAACTTAATGATCCCACGGCGTCAGAATTACGGAGAGCTTATCTTCTTGCGAGTAAGAGCAAAACAGCCTTGATTGCGAAGGTTATTCTGCTTGAACGTGAGCTTGAAAACTGTGAAATACAGAATGGCAACCTGCGAGAGAAAATACTGTCACTGCAGCTACTGTACCTGTAAGGCCAGCATTCATTTTCATTTAGCGACAGGCAGATCTGAGTAGCGCGTAGTGTAAGCCGGTGACAGCATCTCACGTTTCATTGCCCAGGGCTTCTGGATGCCCTGACCCGCAAACCAGACCTTTCCTTTTCCTGACGCGTTAATGCCGTCGATTACCGTCATGAGTGCCGTGCTATTAGCTTTCGGGGCGAAACTATCAAACAAATTAAGCTGTGCTGTGCCGCGACTAAAAAAGTCAGCCAGCATAACACCCGCTTTCATGTAACGGTAACCATCGACCCATATTCGATCCAGTGATTCTGTCGCGGCACAAATAATGTCACGCGTATCATCCGAAGGTGTCGGTAATTTCACCGATGATTGGTTTCCATAATAAATTTCATTATCTGCGTGCGGGCTGGTGCGTAGAAAAACGCTAACAAAAGCACAAAACTGGTGTTCGCTACGCAATTTTGCCGCAGCACGCTCCGCATAGGTGCAGACAGCCTGACGCATATCGGCATACTCGGTAATACGATACCCAAAAGAGCGACTGCACATAATCTGTTGCTTATTTGGCGAAAATTCTTCAAGCGCCAGACACGATTCACCACGCAGTTCACGCAACGTTCTTTCCAGAACAACGTTGAAATGCTTTTTGATTACCCACGGTGAGCTATTGGCTAAGTCCTGCGCTGTACAGATCCCCATAGCGTTCAGTTTTTTGCTGATGCGCCTTCCTACCCCCCATACTTCCTCTACAGGTACGCGCTCTAACAGCTTTCGCTGACGTGATATGTCGGATAAATCAACCACACCTCCCGTACCAGGCCATCTTTTTGCTGCGTAATTTGCTAGTTTTGCTAACGTTTTGGTTTGCGAAGCACCGATCCCGATCGTGAGCCCGGTATTTTTAAGCACCTGGTTTCGCACGGTTTTGCCAAAATCCGTCAGCGACATGCAACTGGCTACACCAGATAAGTCGATAAAGGCTTCATCGATTGAATAGATCTCGATGGCTGGCGACATCTCCGTCAGCGTCTGCATAACTCGCGCGCTGAGGTCAGCATAAAGGGCATAGTTTGAGCTGAATACGTGTACTGCGGAGGGGAATGTTTTATTTTTCAATTTAAAAAAAGGTTCTCCCATCGTAATGCCGAGCACTTTTGCCTCTGCTGAACGCGAAATTACGCAACCGTCGTTGTTAGAAACCACCACCACAGGTTTTCCCTTTAAATCCGGGCGGAACACCGTTTCACAAGACGTATAAAAGTTGTTGACGTCAGCCAGAGCAAACATCGTCATTGATGTGACTTCACTGAAAATGTCACTACGCCAAATATTTCCAGATCTTCTGGATGATGAAACGTAATGGGTGAGTAATTGCTATTGTAAGGAACCAGTTGCAGGACGGGATGCGTGCGCAACTCTTTGACGGTAAATTCTCCGGCGACAGCCGCAATTACAATATCGCCGTGACTTGCCGAAAGCGAACGATCAACCACCAGAAGGTCACCATCTCCAATTCCAGCATCCGTCATGGAGTCACCGCTTACTTTAATAAAATATGTGGCGTTAGGGTGGGTTATCAAAAGCGTATTAAGATTTAACCTATCTTCGACGTAGTCTTGTGCGGGGCTAGGAAAACCACAAGGTACCCGTTCCGCAAAGAGAGGAAGATGGATAGAAGGGACAATCTCTATGGGATAAAAAAGCTGCATAATGAGGAACTCAAGATAACTGTATTTATATACAGTATCACGGGTTTTTTCGCGTATTCAACCTTCTTCTAAGCATGTTTCTGAAACCGTTTGAAGTTGCGAGGAATTTAGGTTTTACCGTGTAAGCAGTAAACTGAGTAAGTTTGTTTTTATTGGTTTTTTTTAGACTTTGTCTAATAGCACCACATCCTATCACTTCGCCATGAGTATTCTTTGCCAATACCCACAATGCTTTGTCATCATTCATTGCATCAACGTTGAAGTTGCTTTTGCCGTTATCACCCGTAATAGCGGCAAGCTCCGCTGACAGCATTTCGATTAAGCGATGGGAATCTGAAGAAAATGGATCTGATTTCTCTATTGTGATCATGGGTATACCCTATAAAGAGATTTTGACCAGAATAAAGTCTCCTGCCTTGAAAAGCATCACTTCTCAACAGGTGATGGAACACCGGTGATTCCTGCTATTCTGAGGATGCGATGTCCGTTCCTCGCTCAAAGCTGTCTGTCATGCCTGCTTATAAACAGGCTTAACGTAGGATATTTCCCGTTTTTTCCAAGCGGGCCCCTTTTTGCAGAAACGCCCATACGCTCCTCCTATGCTCAAACTATAGGGCAGAATCGTCTACCGGGGTGTGGTCAGTCCATCATGTACCTCTGGTAGAGCTTTATTCTCATTTTGTTATGCTGAACAAAGACAATATACCACTACAACTATCGATGCCTTAGTCATGGAAAGTATGTGACTGAAAAATACAAATTGGGCATGAGGCTGTCTGAATGCGTTAAAAAAACAAAATAGATTAAAATATAATCAAACGTGATAGGGTAGGGCACATTCATTGAAAGGTTAATCATCATGTCTATCATCGATTACGCAATGAAACTCATCAGTGGTGCAGCCACAGTCACTTGTCCCATTTGTGGGTCTAAATCGACCCAGCCAGTCTCAAAAATCCGTCTGAAAAAAGCCATGCTTTGTCCAGGATGTAAAGCTCTGTTTATACCAACACGATAGCGCCTTCCAGAGAAGCATGCATAAACTGATGTTCTATACTCAGATATAAACCAGCAGCTGTTAAATCCCTGATGACTTACACCCATCCTGAGAGAACCCTTCTGAACTGATTTCGCAACTGCTCCTGCGCGTTAACGTCGCATCAGAGCAACGCTATGAATATAAATCCCAGGGCGTGGCTTCGCCGCCCCCGTCCCCTGACGCAAACTCCCGGCTGGGCTCCGTTTCCGGTTAACGACCCGGCGGGTGAAATTCCTCTGCGGCCAGAGCTGTTTTCAACACCTCAGATGGAGCGTTATGGTCAAAAACTGGCGCGTACCCATAAAATTTCTCCAGATAAACTGCCTTACTACCTCCTTAAACGGCTCGGTGAAAATGAGGCCGTCATTACGCAAAACTGTTACGAACTCAATGCACGTAAAAAAACGACCATTATGCCCGCCGGGGAGTGGTTGCTGGACAATTACTACCTTATTGAGGAGCAGATCCGTATCGTCCGCCAGCACTTGCCGAAAAGTTTTGGCAAAGGGCTGCCTTCACTGTCCTCCCCACACCGTTGTCCGCGAATTTATGATATTGCCGCAGAGGCCATTGCGCATGGCGATGGGCGATGGGATATCGCCAGCCTGACCAGCTATATCACGGCTTATCAGACAGTCACGCCGCTTACGTTAGGCGAAGTCTGGGCTTTGCCGGGCATGCTCCGCCTGTCCTTAATCGAAAACCTGCGCCGCGTCAGTGCCGAAGTCGTACAAGCCCAGCAAGAACGAAGCCTGGCCGATACGTGGATAACACGAATTTTCGAATGCGCAGAGAATGATCCGGCTGATTTAATCATGGTGATCGCTGACATGGCGCGTTCACGCCCTCCGTTGAGCAGCGCATTTGTCGCTGAACTGGTACGCCGTCACCAGGGCCATGGCAACGCGCTCGCCCTACCTCTGACCTGGGTCGAACAGCGCCTGGCCGAACAGGGCATCACAACAGAGATCCTCATTCATCGCTTCAATCAACAGCTCGCTGCCAGTCAACTCTCTGTCAGCAACAGCATCGCCGGTTTACGCTTACTGAGTGAAACTAACTGGGCTGATTTTGCTGAAACCATTAGCGTGGTGGAACAGACGTTACGGCTTGATCCCGCAGGCATATATTCCCGCATGCACTTTGATACCCGGGACCATTATCGTCATGTTGTTGAGCTTCTGGCCAGACAGAGCCACTTCACTGAGCCTGAGGTGGCAAACCATGTCCTGGCACTTTCCCGGGAAACCACTCCTGGGACGCAAGCACATCATATTGGTCATTATCTGGCAGGCGAAGGACGTCAGCAGTTGGAAATTCAGCTGTTGGCTGAAACGTCCAGACTCATACGTCTGCGGCACAGTTTCAACAAAATCCCACTTCTGTCATGGCTAGGCAGCCTGAGCCTGTTGACCACGGCAACGACAGCAGGGATATTGCACGAAACGGCGCATCAGGGAATGGGCTGGTTGTTGTTACTGTTGGCATTACCCCTTATTGTTGCTGTCAGCCAGTTAATAAGCGATATGCTGAGTGAGATCACGACCCGTTTCCGTATCCCTCTGCCGCTGCCACGAATGGATTTTTCGGCTGGTATCCCGGCTGATTGCGCGACTATGGTCGCTATCCCCTGTTTACTGACCAGTCACGAAAGCATCTGCAAACTTCTCACCAGCCTGGAAGTTTGCTGGCTTGGTAATCAGGACGAAAATCTCTGTTTTGCGCTTCTTACCGATTTCGCTGATTCGCCCAGCGAAAGTACTGAAGAAAACCAGGCTCTGTTAAATCAGGCCATCACAGAGACACAGAACCTTAACCGGCGATATCCTGGCAGCCGTCCAAACTTTTATTTGCTGCACAGAAAGCCGGAATGGAACCCTCTGCAGGGCGTCTGGATGGGTTATGAGCGCAAACGAGGAAAACTGGCTTTACTGAACGACTGGTTACGCCATCCTGCGGCACAGTTTGCCAGTGTTGAGGGCATGCCAGCAGATCAGTTACCCGGGCACATTAAATATGTCATTACGCTGGACAGTGATACGGTTCTGCCGCGAGATACCGCGCATAAGCTGATCGCCACCATGGCTCACCCCATGAATAAGCCAGAATATGATCCTTTAAAGCTGAGGGTAGTAAAAGGTTATGGAATTCTACAGCCAGGACTGGCAGAGGAGATTCCACGCAACGGACAAGGGCGCTATGCCGCCTTGAGCAGCAGCGTACCAGGTAATAACCCCTATTCGATGATGTCTTCAGATATCTATCAGGATCTCTTTTGGGAAGGATCCTTTGTCGGCAAGGGTATTTACGATGTTGATATTTTTGTTCAGGCCACCGCAAACACCTGCCCTGAAAATCTGGTCCTCAGCCATGACTTACTCGAAGGTTGTTATGCCCGCTCCGGGCTGTTAAGCGAAGTCTTACTCTATGAGCAGTATCCGAATAATTATCTGTCGGATGTTGCTCGTCGCACGCGCTGGATACGTGGAGACTGGCAACTCCTGAACTGGCTTAGACCTCATGTCAGAAAAGCGGATGGAACCAGCGTTAAAAATCCATTATCCGTGCTGTCATGCTGGAAGTTATTCGATAATCTGCGCCGCAGCCTCGTGGCGCCTTCTTTACTTGTGCTCCTGTTTTGCGCTTTGATTTGGGTTCCCAATCCCTTTTACTGGCTAGGAGTGGTAACACTGGTTTGGCTGTTGCCAGCGGTCTTAAGTATCACCCATGATCTCTTGCGTAAACCTCCTCGCCGCTCCCTGCGTCAGCATCTGTCGCTGGTCGTCGCCAGTGCGCTGAAGCGACTTTCCCGCATCGCGCTTAATTTTGCCATACTGCCACATGAGGCCGGATACACTCTGTACGCGATTGGCGTAACGCTCTGGCGCCTGGCCATCAGTCGACGAAACCTCAGCCAATGGGCCAGTCACAATCCCGTAAGTGACCAGGTAAAGGTATCTGCTGTCCGTTTTTATCGGGCAATGTGGCTGAATGTGGTAAGTGGTATAGCATTAACGGGGCTTACCTTTCATTTTGCACCGCAGCTCCTGGTAATCGCATTACCTGTCAGCATTCTTTGGTGTCTGGCGCCTCTGCTGATGAGTTGGCTGAGCCGTCAGCCTGTGCGCAAAGTGTTTTCACCCAATAAAGAACAGAAAGAACTGCTGCGTCAGACAAGCCGCGAAATCTGGGCCTTTTTTGAGACGTTTGCCACGGCGAAAGAAAACTGGCTTCCTCCTGACAATTACCAGGAAATCCCCGAGCCGACGATCGCGCATCGCACTTCTCCCACAAATATTGGGCTTTCCCTGCTTGCAAACCTGACGGCCTGGGATTTTGGCTATCTGCCTGGCGGCGAAGTTTTGCATCGCATCACACAAACACTCGACTCGCTGGATAAAATGGAACATTTCCGGGGGCATTTGTATAACTGGTATGACACTCGCACGCTTGCCCCACTCAGCCCTCGCTATGTTTCAAGCGTCGACAGCGGAAATATGGCTGGTCATTTACTGACACTACGTCAGGGGCTGTCCGCCATGCGTAAGCAGCCCGTATTGAACGGTGAACAGATACTGGCCGGGCTGAACGATACATTGTCTATCCTGGAAAGACACTGGGGTCAGAACACGCCTACCAGCCTGCGGCTGTTGCGTAAACAGTGTCTCAGTGCGATGTCGTTACCTCCGACACACATTTTTAGTGCTCTAAAAAAAATGAGGACGCAAAGCAACCATCTGAAGATGCTATACAATCAGGAGGATAGTTTTGTTGTGCGCTGGACCGAGCATCTCGAGCATCAGCTGGTTCAGCTTTGTCACGAGTGGACGCATCTGCTTGGCTGGTTAACGCCACTGTATAAGGATCAGACGTTACCGTCACTGAACTGGCTTGCGACGGCGACCTATTCCGGTGAAGGGACACCTACGGCATCCGTGATAACGCAAGCCCGCCTGCGCCTGGATATAATCACCGAACTTGAACAGCGCCTGGACGACCACGCACGAATGGATTTCGCCTTTCTGTACAGTGAAGCGACCAGCCTGCTCAGTGTCGGCTACAACTGTGACACGAATACACCCGACAAAAGCCATTACGACCTCCTCCCATCCGAAATTCGACTGACAAGTTTTCTTGCCATCGCAACAAATCAGTTGCCGCTTAAAAGCTGGTACACCCTGGGGCGACTCTTCACAACGATTGATAATGAAACCGCGCTGATGTCATGGAGCGGTTCAATGTTTGAATACCTGATGCCAAATCTGGTGATGCCTGTCTGGCCCGGTAGTCTTCTTGATGAAATGAGTCAGTCGGCCGTAATGCGGCAGATAAGTTGGGGAAAAGAGCGCGGCGTGCCATGGGGAGTTTCAGAGTCTGGTTACCATGCTTTTGATGTTCAGCATAACTATCAGTATCAGGCATTTGGCGTCCCTGGTCTCGGCCTTCGCCGTGGGCTGGCCGACGATATGGTCGTCGCTCCCTATGCCACACTTCTGGCACTGCCGGTCTCGCCACAAAAAGCCTGTGAGAACCTGTTCAGACTGAAAAAAACCGGTGCTCACGGTGAGTACGGTTTTTATGAAGCACTGGACTATACGCCCTCTCGCCTGGCGACCGGTCAGCTTTATGCCGTAGTACAGTCCTGGATGGCGCATCATCAGGGAATGGCGTTTCAGGCGCTGGCTCATGTGTTGCTTGATGCCCCTATGACAGCGCGTTTCATGTCCAGCACCGCTTTCCAGTCGGCGAGCCTGCTGTTGCAGGAACGCGTGCCTGATGCCGTCGATCTATACAGCCCGCGTCGTCACTTCGAGTCTCATGAAGGGAGAGTCAAACCGGTTCGCTACGAACCGCGCATTTTCACCGCAGCGGATAGCCCGGTCCCCGAGGTTCAGCTGCTATCCAACAGCCATTACCATCTGATGATGACTGCGGGCGGCGGGGGGTATAGTCGCTGGAATAATCTTGCCCTCACGCGCTGGCGCAGCGATACCACCCGCGATAACTGGGGGGCATTCTGCTATATCAGCGATCCGCAAACAGGTGAGATATGGAGCAATACCTGGCTTCCCACAGGGGACGATTCGGGTGACAGCGACGAAGTGATATTTACCGATGCAGGTGCTGAATTCCGGCGAAACTTCGGGTCACTCAGCGTCAGAACACAGATCGTCGTCTCCCCGGAGGATGATATTGAACTACGGCGGGTCACACTTGTGCATCGGGGCCGCCTGCCGCGAACCCTGGAACTGACGACGTATGCCGAAGTCGTGCTCGCACCTTATGCCAGCGATCTGTCTCATCCTGCCTTCAGTAATTTGTTTATCCAGACGGAGCTTGATCCCGATCGCGACGCCATACTCTGCCATCGTCGTCCGCGTTCGGAGCATGAAAAGAGCCCTTGCCTATTCCACATGATGGTGGTGCATGGTGATAAGCCGAAGAGCGTTTCGTTTGAGACCGACAGAGCTAAATTTCTTGGGCGTGGCCGAAGTCCTGCTGATGCAATGGCTAACAGCGAAAACGGACCGCTTAGCAACACGTCGGGGTCTGTGCTAGACCCCATACTGGCGATACGCCATGCTGTCACGCTGCAACCCGGACAGCCGATCACCATTGATATCGTTTATGGTATCAGTGAAAGCCGTCAGCAAAGCCAGACACTGCTGGAAAAATATCGTGATCATCCCATTGCTGACCGTGTTTTTGAACTGGCCTGGTCTCACAGTCTGGTGGTGTTACGCCAGATGAATGCCAGTGAAGATGATGCCACCTTGTTTAACCGTCTCGCCAGCGCAGTACTTTATCCAAGTCAGGAATGGCGCGCAGACGGCCAGGTAATTAGCCGTAATCGGCGTGGTCAGTCCGGTTTGTGGGGCTGGGCTATTTCAGGCGATCTGCCGATTGTGCTGCTCAGTATCGCCAGAGAGGAGAGTATAGCCTCCGTTACCACCCTTATTCAGGCGCATCGCTACTGGAGACTAAAAGGGCTGGAAGTGGATCTTGTCATTCTGAATAACAGCCCCGGTGGCTACCAGCAGGTCTTGCAGGCGCAGATGATGGATTTAATTTACGCGGGTTCGGGTGCCAGCCTGCTGGACAAATCCGGCGGGATTTTTGTCCGTAATGGCGAACATCTGTCTGCGGATGATAAACAGCTTTTGATGAGTGTGGCCTATCTGTATCTTGATGACCGCGCGGGTGGCATTAATGAACAGCTCAGCCTGCGAATGAATACGTCAAAAACACCGGCCAGGGCATTTATCTCGTACACCATGACCGGACGCAATCAACATACTGACTGGACTCCTGATACCAGTCAGCTGCGCCATTTCAACGGCTACGGTGGATTTTCTCAGGATGGCCGGGAGTATCAAATTGTCCTGAAGGAAAATGCGCCCACTCCGGCGCCCTGGTCCAACGTGCTGGCAAATCGCTGTATTGGCAGCGTGATCTCTGAAGCGGGGCAGGCCTATAGCTGGTATGAGAATGCCCACGAATATCGCTTAACGCCCTGGGAAAACGATCCGGTGAGCGACCGTAGTGGTGAAGCCTTTTATTTGCGCGATGAAGAGAGCGGCGCGTTCTGGTCCCCCACTCCCTTACCAGTACGCGGGAAGGGGGATTATCTGGCCCGTCATGGTTTCGGCTACAGCGTGTTTGCGCATCGTGAGAGTGGTATAGACACTGAGCTGACGGTGTTGGTCGCCGAAAAAGATCCGGTGAAAATTGCCATCCTGACGCTCAGTAACAACTCGGGCCGCACGCGTAAATTATCCGTCACGGGTTATGTGGAGTGGACGCTCGGGGAATCACGAACCCGTACCGCCCCTCACATTGTGACGCATTCTGCCAGCATACCGGGTGGTTGCAGCGTGATGGCAAACAACTTTTACGGCGCAAACGGTGGCGGGCGAACTGCCTTTTTTGCCGTCAGTGGCATTCACTGCTCGCTAACCGGTGATCGCCGTGAGTTTATTGGGCGTAATGGTTCCCTGCAAAACCCTACAGCCATGAAACAGCACAGCCTTACGGGGAAAACGGGCGCCGGTCTCGATCCATGCGGGGCGCTACAGTCGATGGTCACATTAATTGATGGTGACCAGAGAACGTTTATTTTTGTTCTGGGAGCGGAAGAAAATCAGGCCCAGGCTCAGGCGACGCTTGCCCGTTATTTGAATGAAGATGCCGCGCATCAGGAGCTGAATAGGGTGCACGATTACTGGCATAGCGTGCTTGATAAAATTGTGGTAACTACCCCTGATTCCACGGTTGATTTACTGGTTAATGGCTGGATGTTGTACCAGACAATGGCTTGTCGGCTTATGGCTCGCAGCGGTTACTACCAGTCTGGCGGCGCATTCGGTTTTCGCGATCAGCTACAGGATTCGCTGGCGCTGAGCCACGCAGCACCGGAACGGCTGCGCGAACAGATTGTGCTATGCGCCTCACGGCAATTTATTGAGGGGGATGTGCAGCACTGGTGGCATCCTCCTCACGGTAACGGCGTTCGCACTCGCTGTTCGGATGATTATCTCTGGCTCCCGCTCGCCGTATGCCACTACGTGGAGACAACGGGTGACACCGCAGTATTGGAGCAAAGAATTCCTTATCTGGAAGGCCGCCTCCTCCAGCCCGGTGAAGAATCTGTCTATGATTCTCCCGTCATCAGCAACATCGAAGAGACGTTGTGGCTGCACTGCGTAAAAGCGATTCAACATGGGTTGCGGTTTGGACAGCATGGGCTGCCACTTATGGGGGCGGGTGACTGGAATGATGGTATGAACCAGGTCGGCATTGAAGGCAGAGGCGAAAGCGTCTGGCTGGGGTTCTTCCTGTACGATATTTTACAGCGATTCGCTACGCTCGCAGAACAGCAGCAGGACGCCAGTGTCGCGTTGATGTGTCGTTCTCAGGCGCTGCAGTTGCAAAAAAATCTTGAGACCTCCGCCTGGGATGGCGAATGGTATCGGCGGGGATATTTTGATGATGGCACACCTCTGGGATCTAAAGGCTCGCAGGACTGTCGGATTGATGCCATTGCGCAAAGCTGGTCTGTGCTGTCCGGGGCCGCCAGCCCAGATCACAGCAGACGGGCCATGCAGGCTCTGGATAAGTATCTCGTGGATAGCGATGCGGGGCTCATCAAACTGCTGTCCCCTCCATTCGATAACCACGGGCCAAACCCGGGTTACATTCAGGGCTATTTACCGGGCGTGCGAGAAAATGGTGGGCAGTATACGCATGGTGCCATCTGGGCAGTGATGGCGTTTGCCAGAATGGGCAATAAAGCGCGAGCCTGGCAACTGTGGTCAATGATAAATCCCATAAACCACACACTGAATGCTGGCGAAGTGGCAAAATATAAAGCGGAGCCGTATGTCATGAGCGCGGATGTCTACAGCGTGGAGCCACATACCGGGCGTGCAGGGTGGAGCTGGTATACCGGTTCAGCCGGTTGGGCATACCGTCTGCTAACCGAGGAACTTCTGGGAATAAAACAATACGGTACGTCCTTTACCCTACACGCCCAGTTTCCCGATGAATGGTCATCTTTCGGCTTAACGTATCAACATGGCTACAGCCAGTATCACATCACCGTTTCTCGTGGCGGCACGGAGTACCAGGTCTTAATGGACGGCGTCATTTTACCGGACGACAGAATTCCTCTGCTTGATGACGGTCAAAACCATACAGTTGATATCATTCAGAAGTGAAAAAGCTAAAAATGCGCATTAACGTCTTCCGTTAATGCGCTGATTATCTCTGAGAACGTCAATAGCCGTCTGCATCGCGATTTTATCATCCCTTCGTTTTTGCTTTTCTTGCATCACCTGAAGGTACTCAAGCAGCGTACGGGTGTTAATTGGCCTGCCCTGTTTAGCCACTTCCAGTACGGCGTTACCAAGGATGATTTTCACAGGAGGCAGCTGTGCCGGATACCAGTCAAGGGTGTCTTCTGATTTCATCATAAAATTCTCACTGAAGGGTATTTTATCACCTGTTCCCGCTTTGCTTTCCGGGGTTGAATTTATCGTGCATAAATAACCACATGGAACATAAGCAAAGTATTACTCAATTAAGGCGTATAATGAATAGTAGAACATTTATGTCTTGCACAAACTGACTCAGGAATTTCGAGGTCAGATTCATGCATACGACGTCACTACTGCACGAGCTAAAATTCGGTGCATGAAGGTACTCACACCGAAAAAGAAACAGAGTAATGATAATGTACTGATTTCTCTTATGCTATAAAGGTAATACTGATGAAAACTAATAAAAATTATTTTATTGAAGGCAAGATCATAGAAAATAGGCTGTTAGGAGAACCAAACAAGATTTTTTGTATCCACAGAGTTATGTTTAACAATGGGAGATATGCAATAGTTCGCGCGGCATCCGGTATATGTTTCGCCCCCGGAGAGATAATTCAACGAAACGATGGTGAATGGTTTTATAAGCAGAGTAAGACACCCCTGCTCTCTTTTGAATATATGGAAGAAAATGAATCATGTAGGCAGTTAATAGAATATTATTAGTGCAATTAGGATTTTTCTTATCATGTTCAGTGTGAATATCATCAGAAAAAATCCTCACACTTAGGTGAGAAAGTTTGAGGGCCAGGATTGATCTGGAAATCTGCTTTGTAAGCAGTGCATCCTGTAAAAAACACAGACAGAACAGTCGGCGCATGACATCCAGGTATGAAAAAGCAAATTGACGCACTTGTTATGCGCAACGGTGGTAACCGCGATGGTTTTCATCATTAAGACCATACTTTTTTCAACGTAATACCGCTCCACAGCTGGGTATAGGCAACGATCTCGAATGAGAAGAGCTGCATGCTTTCTTTTCCTCTACTTACCTTCGTCGGCATTTTGTGAGACAGGCTTAGATTATAATGTTCTGAATAAAAAATAACGCGATTATTCAAGCGAAACGACAAACCGCCAAAAAATAAAATTCGCGTGATGATTTAAATGTCTTTTTTAAAATCTTAACATTCCGATATGATGAAATAACGGTTTCGCTTTCATAATCCGCTTTCATCATTTAGATATGAAACATCAATAATAGTTGTGCAATCTTATTAGTGTGCTAGTTTTAAAATGTACCAAGAAGACCTCGCCGTGTTTATTTCATAGACACCGTTAGGCTCCGGAAAAAATATTTGGAGAAAAGTCATTATGTCAAAATTTAGTGAACATTTGATTAGACTTTTAGAAACTCGTGAAAAGTCATCCGACGCAGGTAGAAAAGACGGGAAACGCGGCGGAGAAAAAGACAAAAATGAGCGTGAGAGCGGAACAAAAAATACAGGAAAAGGCACCTCAAAAAAAAATAAAAAATCTTCCCATATCCTGTGCGATTCTCACCTGATTTTTTAGACAAAATATTTATGACCACAATCTTTTTTATTATCTAAAATGTTTTAGTGACGGTGCATCGCTTAACGCATCATTATTTTTATCCTTTAACAACGTTGATTTTTAAGTGCGGAACGGATTTCTTTACATCGTTACGTTCTTTTTTTTTAAAATAATGGCAGCGAAAAACTGCTTCTCAAATTATTATCGGAGCGAAAATGCAAATTACAACACTTGAAGACCTCTTCTCTCATGATCTGTCTGATGTCTATAGTGCAGAAAAGCAAATCCTTCGGGCCTTGCCTAAAATGTCACGAGCGGCTTCGGACCCACAATTAATTTCTGCTTTTGAACAACACCTTGAAGAAACTCGTGTACAAATTGAGCGTCTCGATCGACTGGTAGAAACGACAGACTTTATTTCCATCAACGGTATAACATGCCAAGTGCTTGAGGGGCTGGCTGAAGAAGCACAGGAAATTATGGATTCAATTGATGCTGGACCTGTCAGGGATGCGGGGCTTATCGGGGCTGCACAGAAAGTGGAGCACTATGAGATAGCCGCCTATGGAACATTGCATGCTCTCGCCTTGAAGCTTGGGTTAAACGAGGCCGCAGAATTGCTTGCGGAGACCCTTCAGGAAGAAAAAGAGACGGATAAAAAATTAACCGCGATAGCGGGTTTGCATAACTGAATTCTCCCAGAGATCCACAGCGTAAGATTATGAATCTCTTTGAAGGCCAAACATTTTATATATTGAAGATTTCTTAGCAGAGTTTTTACTTAAGCCTGTTTATCGTATAACAAGTTTGAGATTCTGTCCCTTTACATTATGTTGTGATTATGGAATCTGTAAAAGGCCGCGAGCGCGACCTGATGATTATGGAATGCCTAGAGAAGGTGTATTTTAATCTGATAACCTTCAAGACCGGCCATCGTTTCCTTAGGGATAAATTCAATTGAGGAAAGTTCTTTTCCTGTCTTTTTTCTTAATTCCGCAGTTTTTTTCACAATAAGCGCTGCAATTTCCTCTTCAGCTTTTCTTACAAGTTCATTATTATCCATCATTTTACTCCTTTAGAACATTTGGCTTTCTTGCAAAGAAAGGTGAATAATTATCGAATATGATAACTCCCTATAAATTATAGACTATCACTTTGAATACCGCTTGGGAGCGAACTGAATCGCCACAGGTTTAATAGACACCTCAGAGTCATTTAAGATGGCTTAAAGAGAGGTGCCCATGAGCGGTAGGCGTTATCCCGAAGAGTTTAAAATTGAAGCAGTCAAACAGGTTGTTGATCACGGTTATTCTGTTGCCAGCGTTGCAACACGTCTCGATATCACCACCCATAGCCTTTACGCCTAGATAAAGGAGTACGGCCCGGATTCTTCCACTAATAAAGAACAGTTAGATGCTCAGACCGAGATCCGCCGTCTTCAGAAAGAGCTGAAGCTAGTTACCGACGAACGGGGCATATTAAAAAAGCCGCGGCGTACTTCGCAAAACTGTCCGACTGAGGTACGCCTTTATCCGCGACCACACCTGTTTCTGGCCTGTTCGCCTGCTTTGTAGGGTGCTGGATGTTCATCCCAGTGGGTTTTACTCCTGGCTTCAGCAGCCGCATTCACAACGCCATCAGGTAGACCTGAGACTGACAGGACAGATTAAACAGTTCTGGCTGGAATCGGGATGTGTCTATGGTTATCGCAAGATCCATCTGGATCTGCGGGATAGCGAGCAACAGTGCGGAGTCAATAGAGTCTGGCGACTGATGAAACGTTTCGGGATAAAGGTTCAGGTCGGATACCGGAGCCCGCGGGCACGTAAAGGCGAGGCCAGTATCGTGTCGCCTAACAGGCTATCCGGATGCTCCGGATGAGCGTTGGGTAACGGACATAACCTACATCATGGCTCACGAAGGCTGGCTGTATCTTGCCGTGGTTATTGATCTGTTCTCACGCAAAATTATCTGCTGGTCAATGCAATCCCGGATGACAAAGGACATTGTCTTGAACGCACTGCTGATGGCTGTATGGCGGCGTAACCCCCAAAAACAGGTACTGGTTCACTCGGATCAGGGCAGTCAGTACGCAAGCCATGAGCGGCAGTCGTTCCTGAAAGCACACGGACTGAAGGGCCGCATGAGCCGTCGCGGTAACTGCCACGATAACGCAGTTGCAGAAAGCTTTTTCCAGTTACTGAAACGCGAGCGGATAAAGAAAAAGATCTACGGAACGCGGGAAGAAGCCCGCAGCGATATTTTTGATTACATCGAAATGTTTTATAACAGTAGGCGTCGGCATGGTTCTAGCGATCAGATGTCACCGACAGAATATGAAAACCAGTATTATCAACGGCTCGGAAGTGTCTAGATTATCTGTGGCGATTCACTACTTCAAATTTAATTATAACAACGAGAATTATACTAATCTAGTTAATTACTATCTTTCGTAACTAGATGAATGTAAAAATTTAATTGAGCACTATGTCATCTATTAGGTATAGTGGATTGTTATCTCCATCAAAGAGATCATCCATATGGATTTGAGTGTCCAAGGCTGGCCATATAAGGCTTACGGGAGTCATTTGGTATTGTTTACGTTCTAACCTATTTGCTTCTAGTAGTTTCGGAAACCATTTAAGTGGAGCCCCTACGATCCTTCCATCTGCTAGTTCAACCCAAACCATAGAACGTTCAAAAGATACATTAACCGGGAATTCTAACGTATACTGCGGTTCAGGTAATAGTGTCATTTTTATACGGTCTGACTGCTTAACTGAAGCAGTAAAAGCTGAATTACTTCTGTTACGTTCGACATTAGCACTTTCAAGCATATGCTGCATTACGGTAAGTTGCGGACTGAGGCAATACTCTTTCGTCGCACTGATAATGTTACGCTGGAAAGATCGCCAGTTAATTTCTTCACTAATCGGTTCTGTAATCATCTGGCGCTCTTCTCCTGTAGCGTTTCCTACCTGCTCAGAAAGTGCTTTAAGAGAGCCCATCGCAACGTCAGAATCAGCGTAAAGAGTTAGTATCTCGCCACAAGTTAACTTTCCCAACAACACCGCTCGTTCATATTCTTCTGCCAATCCCATGATTGTGCTATCAGAAACATGATTGTTCCTGATCCAACTAACAATATTTTGTAGCGCAGCGACACGCTGAATAATGGCCATAGCCTGGCGGTTACAGTTAGTTAAGCGTTGAACCCGAGTAGTTAGAACATCGTCAACATTTACGATAGCGGACTCATCAATGATCTCCCTCAGTAGTTTTGAACGCTGGCTAAGAGTTGCTTCAATTCCTGAGTAAATCTTGAAAGTTTCGTTATGTCCTTTAATGACATATTCAATAAGCTGTACGTATCGGTTACGGGTGACAACCACTTGATGAAGTGAGGTAAGGCGACTTTCCCAGTACCTTGTATAGGCAGTTTCGATACCGCTAGGGAAAACATCCAGCGGTGGTATTGCATCGCCTATTTTCCCGTGCTGGGCGGCAACCATCGTCTGAAGTTTGTCTGTCGAAAGAGAATATAGATGCCAATTCATCAAATAAATCGAACTCTTATGAAATACCGGTTAACTAATACTGCTACCAACCTTCAAGTTTTTCCAGTATCGATTCAGTCGGCATGTCCTCCCGTTCAAAAAAACACTATCCAGCGGGCTAAACAGATTGCTTCATATGCTGCATGCATATGTGAAAAGCATTGTTAAATGCTACTAATGAAGGAAATACTTGATCACTGTATAACGCCAGCGTTTTGGTTGGCGCAATACCGACCCCGACTCTTAGTCCGGTGATTTTATACACCCTATCCCGCATCTGATGTCCGAACGTCTCAAGCGGCATACAGCCAGCAATACCCGTCAGATTAACAAACGCCTCGTCAATGGAATAAATGTCAATCGCGGGGGCCATCTCTTCCAGCGTCGCCATCACGCGCTCACTCAGATCGGCATAAAGCGCGTAATTAGAACTAAAAACAGCCACTTGCTGACGGTGAAGATCGTCTTTGATCTTAAAGTATGGCGCACCCATTTTGATGCCCAGTCTTTTGGCCTCTTCTGACCGAGAGATTATGCAGCCATCGTTATTCGAGACCACGACCACCGGCTTGCCCAGAAGATCTGGGCGGAATACCGTTTCGCAGCTGGTGTAGAAGCTGTTGACATCAATTAGCGCGAACATATTTGTGCGATTTCAACGTGTGAGTCACTACGCCGAAGATTTGCAGCTCTTCTTCGGCGTCAAAAATGATGGGAGAAAAGCGCGGATTACGTGGCACAAGCTGCAAAATGGGGCGAACGCGTAGCTCTTTCACCGTAAATTCCCCGGCGACGGCGGCCACAACGATGTCGCCGTGCTCAGGCGTTAAAGCGCGATCTACCACCAGCAAGTCACCGTCAGTAATCCCTGCCCCGATCATGGACTCCCCGCTGACCCGGATAAAATACGTGGCGCTGGGGTGCTTAATCACCAGTTTATTGAGATCGATGCGATCTTCTACGTAGTCCTGAGCCGGACTGGGAAAGCCACACGACGCGCGCTCCAGGAAGAGAGGTAACTCAATGAGAGTGTTGAGGTCGCACGAAAAAAGATGACTCATAATTGCTTACCTGCAGATAGCTGTATATAAATACAGTATTATGAGTTTTAGGTAGGGATCAAGGCACTTTTGGGACGATCATCCAAACACGTTGAAGTTTGTGGGAATTTAGTTTGCAGGGTGAGCACAAACACGCGCCCGGATGGCGTATCTCTGTTGCTTAACAATGAATCCCCGCCGTTTTGGTAGGCGCGCTTTTGTAAGGTTCGCTCCTCGCTGATAGCAGACCTACCGCCTTTATTGTGACGGCAAAATGCGACATAGACATTTCTGGTACAAGACATTAAATCAACGGCGCGAGTCCGCTTGTTCGAATAGGTTTGATGAACTATATGGCGATAAAAAGGCCCCATAAGGGGCTTTATGAAACGCTTCAACACAATGAAATAAAAGGATTTATTTCAGGTCATGTCCACATGTTGACCACATTGAGACATATAGCCCCGCAAATGCGGGGCTTTTAAAGTTATCATGAAATATTTGGATTTTTTACAATCATATTAGCCAACTCTCTGTTTTTAATGATTAAATCATTTATCAATTTTACACTGAAATTCTCAATTGTTAGCTGTTGTCTTGCGTCCAAATAATCTTCTAAATAGTCTATTACCTCACCTTCGCTTTTCGAAAACGAAATATTTTTCAAGTTCATAGTTTGAGTTAATGATTCCTCATTTGAACCATATATAATCGTTCTGTTAATATCATAATCCAATGCAACAGAGTCTACAAGAATTAGCTCAGGTGATTTAAAATAATATGCTAAAATAGATTTAAAAAGTGTTTCTTTTGCTTTTTCGCTGAAATCATAATCCCCATAACCGTCTTCTGCACATTTTTCCATAATGCTTTGAGTGTCGATTGGGAATACGTTAACAACAGCTCTAACTATATATTCATAAAGATGAGATACTGGATCTCGCTTTACGAATCTGAATATATGTTTTGAAGGTGTAGCCTCTTTATTTATTGGATTCAATTTAAACCAAGAAAGAACATTCGTGAGTTCATCTCTTTTAGTTTTATCAATTTTTTTTAAAATTTTGAAAATATCGTTAAAATCAACGTTATCAATCCCATCATATTGTAATGCAGTCATGAAAAATGAAGCAAGATCATAATGGTTTTTGAATTCGTAATTATCAGTTTCCGTTCTTTTGATGCCAGCAAGTTGTAATCTTTCTAATGCCAAATTACCACTTAATACCAACCCATTTATCTCATCGAGGATCATAAGTTCTTCATGAGAAAGATTCCCTTGCAAGGGCTTATAGACTAGGTCATGTTCAACCTCTGACCACGCGTGCATGAGCACGGAAGCAACTTGTATTTCTACAGGGTAATAATTAGAGTAACGACCACCATTTTTAATTTTTACACGAAAATGTTTGGCGGCATATCCAGAAAAAATCTTCTCATAGGTGTTGTTTTTTCGCACCCTCTTTTTTTTCTCAGGAAAAGTCTTTGGTTCTCCCTCCATATCAAATTCAGCAGATATAATCTCTTCAACCTTAATCATATCACCAGGAAAGTAAATCGCCACTCTTACTCCAGCAAGATCTACTATATCCTTATATATTTCCTCTACACTTGAATATGAAAACTCGGAGTTTCTATCAATTATTTTATCACGTAATCGCTTGGGTGATTTTGCCCTCGATGAAACAATTGCGCGTACACCAAAAGAATGAAGCTTCCCTCTAATATTATTTTCTACTAGTTTGGATAGATTTAAATAAAAATCAAACTCCTTATTATATCTTTCCATAAAAGAATTTATCACATCACCCATAAGTCCTTCCCTAATAATATGAAATCAGCACGCAATTTTCGATTGAAAGAGTAAACATACTTTATTTTATACTTCTTTATAAGCTTGATTTCAATGTTCTTATGGTTCACATGTTGGATTTAAAAAAACAAAGCAGTATCAGTGAGCATCAACAGACTTAAGGCAAATCATCACTAACGGTTAAATTTTTTACCACTACTAATCTCATACTTACTTACCTCGGTACACCCAGTGGATCTGTTGCTGGCCTGACGTTGTAGGATGTGGTGGCGCTGGCACGACCTCGCCAGGCGAAACGATAAAACGCTCGACCGTCTCAGTGGTTACAAACGTACACCTGCAGTTGATATTTGTGCACTGATGATAACCGCCCCGTCAGGAAAGGCGACGTGGAGCGCATCAGGTGAGGCAGACGGCGCAGGATGGTCATCAGAGAAAATGGAGGGCAGCACAAAGGCGGTGTCGAGCTCACCGCCGATAGCCAGTAAAAGCACCTGCTCACCAACAGAGGGAGCCCACCACACCCGCGAGCGACCGGCGCACGAGGTCAGCCAGTTCAGCCAGGTGGTTTGCATACCGCCGGCCTAGACGCGACAGAGCCCCGCATCGTGATCGACGTCGGAGATATAGCCAAGACGTAGTATGTTGCGTACTTGCCGGAGAATTTCATTGAGTTGTGTATTCATAATTGCATAATGAATTGAACCCCATGGAAGTTAAACTTGGTCTTGTTGGGGAAGAAACCATACAACACACCACAAAAAAAGAGGAAAGGATGGCAAGGAATTTTTTTGATGACGAGACAATGAAAGAATCCTTTCAGGTATATATAAATAAGCTCGCCACTCTAAAGCTGGAGACCAACTTTGAAAAGCAAAGACACAAAGCACTTTCAAAACTGCTTAAAAGTTTTATTTCTCAGTGTACCGAATGGGATGCCAGAACAGAGCACTCAATTGAAAACAAAAGCAAACAGCTTGGATACCGCATAAGCGCTTGTGAAATGACAAACTACGAAATAGACGAGACGATTGCTCTTTGTTTTGAGTTTGTTCTCGAAGCCGAAATGTTTGACAGTTATCTTAATGACTACATGACAGCTGAGGTTAAAGACTTCTGCATAGATTACATAGACGAATTACATCCTTCAGCGAAGAAATCCATACAAAGAAGTTTATTGGTAATGCCAAGTAGAATAGTAAGGCGGTTATCAGTAGCTCAAGATGTTAAAACATGCCGTGATTTTATAGAAAACGTCAGCAAATCGGAACGAATGATATATAAATGGGAAAAAGATATAGAAGAAAAGGAAAAAAGAGTTCAGAAATTGAATGATGCCATTTTACGGCAAGAGGCAGACTTCAACTTCGTTGGGTTATACGATGGGTTCTTTAGGCTGGGAGAAGTTAAAAGAATCGAAATGCTCTGGGCAAAAAAAATATTAATTGGCATTAGCATACTGATGCCAATACCTTTGATGATAGAAATGGTATATATGTTATTTTCAAAAGACACTCCTACAGTCACTTCTCAATTATACAAGCTAATCCCTGTAGCCTCAATTACGTTTATATTTATCTATTATTTTAAAGTTGCCATAAGCAACTTTAATTCAATCAAGGCACAGTTAGTGCAAATTGAACTAAGAAAAAGCCTGTGTTGCTTCATACAAAGCTACGCAGAATACGCTAAAGAAATCAAAGATGAAAATAATTACCTTTTAAGAAAATTCGAGGACATTATATTTTCAAACATAATGGTATCCGAAGAAAAAATGCCATCCACCTTTGATGGAATAAATCAAATAGCATCACTTATAAATAGTTTCAAACAAACAACAACGGATAAAAACAGCAATAACTAACCATAAACCTTGTCCGCATTAAAGTGCGGACAAGGTTTATGCATTTGTGTTTTATTAATCTACTGACGTTCTAAAATTATAAGAGGTCTTTATAATATTTAATAGTTAAAGATTCTTCCATATCTTTATCCTGTTCATTGAATCCAAGCAACTGACGCTCCGGGTATCGCACATGCTGAGCACGCGCGTTAGGCATGTCTTTTAGGCCATACTGATGGACACGCGCGATGCGTTGTACTTTGCTAGAAAATTCCACCAAAGCACTGTTTTTACTGCCACTGGCTTTCATGTAGCGACTTGTGCGCTGTTTCTGAAACATTGCACGCTTGATACGCCCTTTTTTTGCCCTGGGCGGCTGACGCTTCCTCATCTGAAACGGCGTGCCATCGGGTGCTTTTTGCTGTTTGATGCGTTGCTTTGCGATTTACGCAGTTCCTTCGCTATCTCAGCGGCAAGCTTGCGCCGTCCCGCCGGGGACAGCGCCCCAATCAGCCCGGCCAGCTTATCGTCAAAAGGCTTAAATTCACTCATCCCACTTGCTCACCAGTTCGCCATTGATATACAGCTCGATCGGTCGCACCAACGGCTCGGGTAATGGCGGCTCAGGCGCATAGCTGACGTGTAGCGCGCCATTTTTCTCCCTGACGAGGGTTCGCTCGGTGAGCTGCAGGCTGATACTGATATCGACGTTGTTACCGTCGTTTAAATCCATCTGGAAGCGATAGTCCTTTTCCCGCCCCTCATCCGTGGTGCAGATAGCCGGCTGGTTCTCACGCAGCCACCGGCACGAAAATCAAATCAGGATCGCCGACAAAGTCGCACACGATCACATTGAGGGTGTAAATCTTTTCGTGTGACAACGATGCCGCCAGACGCGCATCGATATTCCCCTCGTCGGCAAAGATGCGCATCATTCCGGGGTTGGTTTTTAACTGCGGAACGGCGTCAGTGAGTGCTTTGCGCAGGCTTTTCATTTTCTGCATCGATTTTGTCCTGACAGTCTTTGATGGTCTCGACCTTGAGCGCGCAGGCCGTGAGCGCGAGCTCAAGCCTGCGGATAAGGAGCCTCACATGACTTTAAATATACGCGTTGCGCAGATTTAGAATCGATATTGCAGACCGGCTGTAACAGTGTAGTTACTGTTGGAAATACCGGCAGCATCTCCGCCAATCGATGCTGATTCGCCCGTGTTGGTATCAATAATTTGAGTACCGCCTTTGCCTTCTTCATAACGGCTATAGGTAAATTCAGCAAAAACTTTTGCGTGCGGCGTGACGTAATATCCGGCATCAACTGAGGTGCCGTAATAGCGTGAATTTGACGTTTTCTCGCGGAAAGTCAGATCGCGCATATAGTGCTCGTCGTTATCATGGGCACGTACCCAATCACTGAATTTAAACAGAGCGTTAAATTCAAAGTCATTAATACGATACTGGCCGACCAGACCAATATATGGCATAGAGAAACGCTGGCTATATCCGATACCACGTTCGCCTGCCGGGAATTCGCCGGTATTGGCACCATTATCGTAATTGTAAGTACCGCCTTTAGCCGTCCAGCTGAAACGTGTTTCCTGATAACCTGCCGTTAAACCTGCTTTATAATTCTCGTCCTGGAAAACCCAGCCTTTAACATTAAGATCGTATTCGTTGGCATAATTAACGTGCGTATCCGGATGGGATGAGTGGTCTGTCCAAGAGGATTGCGTGTCGTCCTGCCAGTCATAATCGTCCATATGACCAGAGCCCGATGCCAGAGATGTCCAGCCGCGAGCATTCAGTGTCAGAAAAGAGAATGCATCCCAGGAGATGTCGCCTTTCAGAATAGCGACATTTTTTAGTTTCCAGTCCAGTTGGCTGACTTTACGCCCTGTAACTTCGTCGTAAACCATCTCATGGGATTTCCCGCTCAACATCCCACCCGAGGCTGAAACCGTTAAACTCTCTGGGGAAAAATTCGGCGTAAATTGCGCCGATCCTGCATAAACCGTTCCTGAAAACACTGCCATCATCATCACTGCAACACTACTTTTTTTCATTTTTATATCCCTAAATCAAACTTTATCAATGAGTTGCGAAAAGATTTTAAAAGTCACACAAATAACTATCAACTGCCAATATTGGTAATTTTTTGAAAACTTACGTAAGGATCAAACTGCTGGCTGGGTTCATTTTTATACGGACGAAGTGCGGCACAGGGGTTGCTTGAGGGCAGGAACTGATATTGGCGCTCTACTCTGGCAAAGGTGGTGAGCAATACTTTTTATGAAAAAACGATTTGTGGAAGTCCTGAAAAGAAAAATAGTGCATGCTTTGCGCGATACGCTTCAAAGACAGGGCCCCTCATCCACATGGAATTATTACGTGATTGACTTCATCAGTTTTAACGACCGCTATAAACAGCTCAGTTCTTTATTACCCCCCGCTAAAGAGGTAGCTGAATATCAGATAGCCGGATTAAACATTCGCCTCTACGAACCGACAGGCTCAGTGGAAGAGGTTCTTCTCGTTTATCACGGTGGTGGAGTCAATTCTGATGCGGGTTACGATATCCTTGCCCGCCAAATCGGTCATCGCGGATCGGTTTGTACCTGCCTTATTGATATCCGTGGGCACGGGCGTTCATCAGGTTATAAGGGGCAAGTTTCTCATCCTCAGCAGATCTGGCTGGATGTCGACACGGTTATTGAACATATCCACGCAAAATTCCCCGCGGCCAGAATTCATCTGTTTGGTCATTCAAGCGGCGGAGGAATGCTGATTAATTATTTCACGCGTTATACCCCAATTCAAAAAAGTGACAGCTTGATTTTACTTGCGCCTGAGTTTGGGCCTTTTTCGCCGACAAAAATGCGCAGAAGCGTATCCGTTCCGTTTGCGTCGGTGGAACAGTGGCCATTTATATTGAATGCGCTCAGTGCGGGATTATTGTGCGGTAATTGCTTTGCCGTTACGCTTAATTTCCCCGATGAGGTGCTATTAATAAAACCTGAATTTGTTAAGCGATACAGCGTAAACATGGCGAATGCTCTGACGCCGCGTCAACCTGCGAGACAAGTTGCAGCATTGCCCCTTCCGGTAACAGTTCTTCTTGCAGAAAACGATGAATTATTTGATGCCAGGATCATGGCAGAATTTATTGAAGGCTGTGGCAACCCGAATTTACGTAGTCTGATTATTGAGCGCAGCCATCACCTGGACTGCATTTTTAATGTCAGTGAAGAAATACACCACCATTTGAAGCGGGTTGTTAAACCCGCCTGTGTGCATCCCGATTCTGGGCATTAATTTCAGGGTTATGGCAACGCCAGTTGAACTTGTATCTCATCAAACAGGGCAATTAAATGATCGGCGACCACCCTTACTCGCCGAGAGTTGGCTAAGTCGGAATGCATCACCAGCCATAGGGTTTGATCGACGCCGATCTGCGGATTCACACATTGCAGGCCGTTTTTCCGTGCCATAAAGTGCGGCAATACTCCAAGGCCTATTCCAGCTGACACAGCCGCTAACTGGGCCACCAGAGTGTTCGCTTCCATTCGGCACGCCCTGCCCCGAAGCATCCGCGTGACCCAGCGCGCAGCGGGCAGATGCTGATGAGATTCTGGCCACCCGACATACTGAGCGTGACTGAACGCTACGTCAGCGGGCCCTTCAGCGCACGTTTTTATATAGGCGGCAGCGCCGTATAAGCCGAACCCCACATTTCCGAGACGTTTCAGCGTCAGGTTTCCGCTATCAGGTTTGATCATCCGTATCGCTAAATCTGCGTCCCGTCGATGTAGATTGACGGATTGCACGCCGCTGAGTACTTCTACCCGCAGGTCGGGATGCTTATCCATCAACGCGTTGAGCGAAGGCAAAATATAATGCGCGGCCAGATTGTCCGACGTCGCCAGCCGGACATGCCCGGCAACGTGACCCTGTAGTCTCGCCATCTCACCAAATGCCAGTCCTGCATATTCAAGTGCCTCAGCGTGTTCCAGCAGAGCCTCGCCATCATCTGTTAACCGATAGCCGCTCTGATGTCGGCTGAAAAGGGGAACAGACAGCGACTTTTCAAGCCGGTCCAGCCTTCTTGACAGGGTGGCAATGCCCATATTCATGGCTTCTGCCGCGCCGCTCAGCGTACCCGCGCGGGCGATAGCCAAAAAAATACGCGTATCGTCCCAGTTAAAATCTGTTTTCATCTTTTTCCGTTTATGGAAAACGGCTCTCCATTTTCAGGGCTGTTTTGTCACTTATCTCACGATGATACTGCACGTCATGCAACGAGATGACAACGAGGAACGAACCAGAAACCCGACGGCATCGGGTAAATCAATCCTTTTCATTCAATTTTTTCAAGGATATACATCAAATGAACGACAGTGTCTTACAGGTAAACACGGTACCCATGCGTGCCTGGCTCGCAGTAACAGCGCTTGGGATCAGCGCATTTACGATTGTGACCAGCGAACTCGCTCCCGTTGGCATGCTCAGCGCGTTGGCGAAAGACTTACATCAGACGGAAGCGGGAGCGGGTCTTGCAGTTACCGCCTACGGCTGGGTGGCTGCGCTTGCCGCTTTGCTGGCCGGCGCGATCCCCACCCGGTTTTCCCGCAAGGCGCTGCTGATTGGGCTCATGTTGATTTTGGCACTCTCTTGCCTGGCGGCGACGCAGTCACACACCATGCAGATCTTCATGACGGCAAGAATGTCGGGTGCCGTGGCACACGGCGCTTTCTGGGCATTAATTGGTACCGTGGCCATACAGCTGGTTCCGGTCGATAGGTTGGGGTTGGCTACTGCAGTCATTTTTTCCGGTGTTTCAGCGGCCAGCGTGCTGGGTGTACCGCTATCGAGTTTGATTGCCGACATGGCCGGATGGCGACAGGCATTTACCGCGATAACCGTTCTGTCATTGGCAACCGCCGTGGCGTTACTTTGGACGCTGCCCACGCTGACGGCACCGCAACCGCTAGAGCTGAGGACATACGTCGGGATATTTAAAAATCCTCGCCTGCTTTCACTCTTCGGTGCCACGGCCTGCATTATTTCCGCCCACTTCGCCGCATTCACGTATCTCGAGCCGCTGCTGACTCAAACCCATGGGGTACCCGCGGCAACCATTTCAGTCCTGCTTCTTATTTCAGGACTCGCCGGTCTACTGGGAAATATCATTGCCGGTAAGCTTATCGATCGACATATCAAAATACTGGTGATGACGGCACTGCTGCTCAGCGCGGCCGCGCTGGGAATGCTGGGCGTGAAGAGCGGGTCATCGCTTCCGATTTGGTTCACCGGTGCGCTGCTTGCCATCTGGGGAGCAGGAATGGCCATCGTATTCGTTGGCTTACAAACCTGGTTGCTGCGTAGTGCGGGAAATGTGGCGCAGCCCGCTTCAGCCGTCTACGTCGCCATTTTCAATGCCGCGATCGGGACGGGCGCACTTGTCGGCGGCATGGTATCGACAAAAGTCGGTCTTCAGACAATGGCGTTACTGGCGGCGGTCGTCATGGTCTGCAGTTTGGCGCTGATTTGGATGCTGAAAAGCCCGGCGAGACTGAGGTAATGCAGAAGTGGCGCAGCCCATTTTAAAATCGGATAGTGCTGTGTCCGCTCCTCGCTCATGAGGGACAACCCTACTCAACTCGCTCACCTTGCAGGATCTTTTGAGTAGGGACCTGGCTCGGGACAGCAAGCAGAGCGGCGATTTGCAGCAGAGGATCGGTAGCCCTGTTCAGGGTGAGTAACTAAAGGGATAAGGAAAGTTGTTGCCACCTTGATAGAGCCTGGCAATCTGCACAGTAAAGACGATTTTTTCCAATCCCCTGTTGTTGCCAACACCTATCAGCCCTGCATTCTATGACATTAAAATCCCAGCAGAAATGACGCTTACACCCCTGATTATATTTTTGAAACAAAACAATAACACAATGTTATTATTCATAATGTAGGCTAATGTCAGTTTTCATCTAACTGAGCCGATTCATTATGCACTTTTTTGCCATCTTCCTTTCTTCACTGCTTATGTGCAGTACAGTTTTTGCCGGTTCAGTGACTTCCGTGTCGCTCGGGGAACTGTCATCCGCACTGAATGAACGCATGCTGTTGATGCCAGATGTGGCTGGCTATAAAGCGCTGCATCATCTGCCCGTTGAAGACCTGCCTCGAGAGAAAATCGTCATAGACGCTATGACAAAAAATGCACACGACGCCGGACTGGCTTCCGACACCGTTGTCCCTTTTGTCAACGCGCTGATGAATGCCGGGAAGGCAGTTCAGTACCGCTGTCTAGCCGACTGGCTGGCCACGCCGCAGGCCAGTGCTCCCGTTACCGACCTTGCAAATACCCGACAAAAGATACAGCAGACTGACACCCGGATAATGACGGCCATCAGCAAACGTCTGATGGTCGGCTCCTTTTCCGAAGCCGAGATGGCGTGGCTGGAATCGCAGATGACGCCCCCTGGACTTAGTGCTGCGGATAAAAAAAATATCCTTGTAGCCCTGTCGCACATTCAGCGAGCACGTTAACGGTAAATGGCGGTCAGCTGGCCGCCACACTAGCCGAGTGCTTCACCAATTAACTAAGAGCCTAAGCAGATACTGATGACAGCTTTACGGCATTCACGGCCGACGCGATTATTTTTTTAAGAGAACAGGCCCTGTCAAAACCGAAACTGGCGGCGGGTAATGGGTTATTTGGCGTTATTTCTCACGACCCGTCTTATATTGAAAAACGCCTGATGAAGAATGTCTGTGTCCATCTAACCAGGATAATAAAATTCAATTCTTATCCCACTCGGTTCATAGCACATCATATGCATTGATGGCCCTTCTTTGATAAGGGTTGGCTCAA
The DNA here is from genome assembly GCF_056490165.1 of Lelliottia sp. GFLA7. Classification (NCBI taxonomy): domain Bacteria; kingdom Pseudomonadati; phylum Pseudomonadota; class Gammaproteobacteria; order Enterobacterales; family Enterobacteriaceae; genus Lelliottia; species Lelliottia sp. GFLA7. The sequence continues at coordinate 71,352 of NZ_JBWLAQ010000001.1, forward strand.
ATTCGATTTCAATCTGATTCGCCTTCAATACATCAAGAAGCTGATACAGCGCTTCTTTACTTTTAACCCGTAAAGCTAAGTGATGGAGCCCGATATTCATTTTACGATCAAATTTAACGGGCTCTTCTGTTTGTGTTTTCCAGAGCGTTATCGTAAGTGCGTCATCTTTCACAAAGATGGCTGGATAATCTTCGCGCCGTTTAACTTCTTCCCAGCCTAATAACTCAGTAAAGAACTTAGCGCTTTCTTCAAGATTCGAGACGGCTAAACCAATATGTTGCACACCGGCAGTCACTGACATGGTGAGTGTTCTCCTTTAGGGAATTGCTTTAGCCAACGTTTCATCGCTAGCGATATACGCGCTGGCTGGAGTTCATTTTTATATTCAGCGCAGACCGCCACTGTGTCCGCGCGGGGAGTTAATCTGACGGACGGATATGACGGTCCAGAAAGTTGCGAACGTCAAGACCAATCTCTTTTGCATGCGTTTCGAGTGCGAAGTGGCCAGTATCGTAGAAGTTAATGACGGCATCAGGAATATCGCGTTTCCAGGCTTCAGCACCCGCTGCCATGAAGAAAGGATCGTGTTTTCCCCAGACGGCTAACAGCGGGGGCTGATTATCACGAAAATAGTGCTGGAATTGGGGGTACATCATGACATTTGAGGCGTAGTCCAGTAACAGGTCGAGTTGGATTTCTGCATTGCCAGGGCGCAAAACCTGCATCCCTTCTAGCGAATAGCCATCAGGTGAAACAAGGCTCTGATCGCTAACCCCTTCCAGATACTGCCATTTTATGGAAGCCGGCGTTGGAAATTCACTTAAGGCACTCCGGTTCTCTGGCGTGGGATCGCGCCAGTATGTCTGAATAGGCGCCCAGGCTTTTCCCAGTCCCTCTTCATAGGCGTTGCCATTCTGGGAAATGATGGCGGTCACACGCTGCGGATGTGCTAATGCCAGTCGCCACCCGACCGGCGCGCCGTAGTCATGAACCATCAGCGCATAGGTATCGAGATTAAGTTCTTCAGTGAACTGATTAATTGTCTCGGCAAGCTGGTCAAAGGTATAAGCATATTCGCCCCTCTCTGGTGCTTCGGTATAACCAAAGCCCGGCAAATCTGGCGCAATCAAATGATAACGTTCGGCCAACTGGGCAATCAGGTCGCGAAACATAAATGAGGAACCCGCAAAGCCATGAAGCATCAGAAGCGTAGGGGATTTAGGGTCACCTGCTTCTCGGTAGAAAACCTTAACATCGCCTGCCTGTTTGTATCGGTAATGAGTTCTTATCGCGTGTAAGGCGGATGCGTTATCTGCAGCAGAAAGCCCGATTGTGGAAGATGCCATGACAAACCCTTTGTAACCTTTAAAGTGTGAATTTGAAGGTTACAGGTAAATTTGGTAACCTGTCAAAATCATTTTATGAGTTACGGACGAATATGGATTTCAAACAGCTCTCTTCCCCGCCTCTCTTTCTGGCCGATAACCTCGCTCTGGATTTCATCAACAGCGAATATGGGACAGGTGACGATCGACATGATTGCTTTGAGGACGATCTCAGCGTCATTGACTGGCTGATAACGGCTGGCCTGGTATCCAAGGGGACGGAGGCACCGGCTGGATTATTAACAGAAGCTCGCCAGCTGCGTGACGCCTCAAGGGCTATCGTGCACGCCGCGATGAACTCTGTTGCGGTTGATTTGGATATCGTTAACCGGATTCTTGAGAAAGGGAATCCTCTGACGAGACTGCAATGGGATGAAGATACGCAGCGCTATCACGTCGATTCTCATGCTGTCAGCCATAGCCCCGAAAGCCTTCTCTGGCCCATTGCTGATGCACTGGTGAAACTGGTCACAGGCGATAAATTTGAATTCGTGCGCCAGTGTGAAGCACATAACTGTATTTTACTTTTCCACGACTTGAGTAAATCGCATCGCCGCCGCTGGTGCAGTATGGCGACGTGTGGCAATCGCATGAAAGTGGCGGCCTTCAGAAACAGGAAGAATGCATAGCGATTATGACTTCGACGGAAAGGAGCGGGTTTAATACGTGGGTCTGCGGCGAGACACATCGCCATCGTCAGATGGTGCAACGCGGCCGGTCACCATCCGTACCAGCGTCAGTAACGGTCCCACCAGAAAGCCGACGCCAAAAAGGATTGCGCGTGCGCTGTTCATCCCTCTTCACATTCAGCGCGCGCCGGAAACTCTTTTTTACGTCACAGGTTAAGCCTGCACTGCTTCAAAAAAATTACCGTATTTGTTATCATGTTGCTCACTGTTTATTCACCTCTGCGGTGCCAAAAAGAACAAAATTCACCGCAACCCAGGACACTATAATGTTAGATTACCGCTTCCCGACAGCTTTGCAGATGGTTCTCAGCGTAGCGATGGCGGAGCAATCGGATGAACGTTCAACGAGTACGATTCTGGCCTACGGGCTGGAAGCCAATCCGAGCTTTATCCGCAAATTAATGGTTCCGCTCACGCGTGACGGCATTATCGTCTCAACGCTTGGCCGCAACGGTTCCATTCATCTTGGCCGCCCGGCTGATAAGATCACCCTGCGCGATATCTATATTTCCGTCACGGAAGATAAAAAGCTGTGGGCGTCGCGTCCAGACGTACCGGCTCGCTGCGTGGTCAGCGCCAACGCGTGCTGGTACTTCAAATCTATCGCCGATGAAGCGGAGCAAGCTTCGTTAGAGGTTTTAGCTCGTCATACCGTGGCAAGCGCGCTGGAAGAAGTTAAAAAAGCCGACACCAGCGGCTGCGATCCGGTACCTGAAATTTGTACCCAGGTTAAAAAAGCGCACTAATCATTTCTTAATTGCGAAAAAAAACCGCCTTCACAGTAAAGGCGGTTTTTTGTTATCTGCAATACCCTACGCAGGCAAAACGTCCCTTTCAGCCTTGCCCCGCGTCACGAATTTACGCAGCGTCACGTAGAACACTGGCGTCAGGAACAGACCAAACAGCGTAACGCCTAGCATACCGGAAAACACAGTGATACCGGTGACGCCGCGTACTTCGGCACCCGCGCCGTGGCCGAGGATCAGTGGGATTGTCCCGGCAATAAAGGCGATGGAGGTCATCACAATCGGGCGTAAACGCAGGCGGCACGCTTCGAGAGCGGCTTCCATGATCCCTTTCCCCTGGATTTCCAGCTCGCGGGCAAACTCGACGATAAGAATCGCGTTTTTACAGGCCAGCCCCATCAGAACGACCAGACCCACCTGTACAAACACGTTGTTATCACCGCCGGTCAGCCAGACGCCAAACAGCGCGGACAGCATCGTCATTGGGACGATAAGTATTACCGCCAGCGGCAGCGTCCAGCTTTCATACAGCGCAGCCAGCACCAGGAACGCCAGCAGTACGGCGACCGGGAAGACAATCAGCGCCGTATTCCCCTGCGTGGCCTGCTGGAAGCTCAGATCCGTCCATTCAATATTCATCCCATTTGGCAGGATCTGCTTAGACATACCTTCCAGCTGCGTCATCGCCTGCGTGGACGAGAGCACGCGAGGATCGGCATCGCCAATCAGATCCGCCGCCGGATAACCATTATAGCGAATCACCGGATCCGGCCCGTAGGTGGTGCTGATATTCACCATGCTGCCGATCGGCACCATTTCGCCCTGATTATTACGGGTACGCAAGTTACCAATATCTTCGACGCTGTCACGGTACGGCCCGTCGGCCTGCGCCATCACGCGCCAGGTACGTCCAAATTGGTTAAAGTCATTGACGTACGACGATCCCAGGTAGGTTTGCAGCGTACCGAAAAGGTCGGTCAGCGACACGCCCTGCGCTTTCGCCTTATCGCGATCGACCTGCACGTCCAGCTGTGGCACGTTAGCCTGGTAGGTCGAGATCGGGAAATGCATTCCAGGGGTCTGCATAATCGAACCGGACATCGTATTCACCGCGTTTTGCAGCGCACCGTAGCCCAGACCGGCGCGATCCTGGATGTACAGCGAATAGCCAGAACCCTGACCCAGCCCTAAAATCGGCGGCGGTAAAATGGAGAACCCAAAGCCCTGCTGGATTTGTGCGATTTTCGCGTTGATCTCCGCGTTAATTTCCGCAGCAGTGTGTTTACGCTGGTCGAACGGCTTCAGACCAAAAAAGACCGTCCCGGTATTCGGTGTGTTGGTGAACTGCAGCGCATTCAGCCCCGGAAACGCGACCGCATAATCCACGCCCTCGGTATTCATACCGATTTCGCTCATTTTGCGGATCACCGCATCGGTGCGTGCCAGCGAGGAGCCTTCCGGCATTTTCACGCCACCAATTAAATACAGCTTATCCTGCGTCGGAATAAATCCGCCGGGTACGGCTTTAAACATGACGCCAGCGGCACAGAGCAGCAGCAGATAAACCGCAAATACCGCGCCACGGCGTCCGAGCGTTTTACCCACCAGCCCCTGATAACCGTTCGAGCTGCGGTGGAAAAAGCGGTTAAATGGCCGGAAGATCCAGCCGAACAGACGGTCAATCAGCCTGGTGGGATAATCTTTCGGTGCACCGTGCGGCTTCAACAACAGGGCAGCCAGCGCCGGGGAGAGCGTCAGTGAGTTAATGGCAGAAATCACCGTTGAAATGGCGATTGTCACCGCAAACTGTTTATAGAACTGGCCGGTCACCCCGGAGAGGAATGCCATGGGGACGAACACAGCACACAGCACCAGCGCGATAGCGATAATCGGACCGGACACTTCGCGCATCGCCTGATGCGCCGCCGCAAGCGGAGCAAGCCCCTCTTCGATATTTCGCTCTACGTTTTCCACCACCACGATGGCATCATCCACCACGATGCCGATAGCCAATACCAGCCCGAATAAGCTCAGGGTATTAAGCGAAAAACCGAGCAGGTAGAGAATGCCAAACGTGCCCACGATCGATACCGGCACCGCGATCAGCGGAATAATTGACGCGCGCCAGGTTTGCAGGAACAGAATCACGACCAGTACAACCAGCGCTACCGCTTCCAGCAGCGTTTGTACAACCGCGCGAATGGAATCGCGAACAAAAACCGTAGGATCGTAAGGGGCCGCCCATTTCATATCTTCCGGGAAACGCGTGGACAGTTCGTCCATCTTGGCGCGCACCGCGTTAGACAAATCGATAGCGTTCGCCCCCGGCGACTGGAAGATACCAATCCCGACCGCGTCTTTGTTGTTCAGCTGAGAGCGCAGCGCATAGCTGCCAGACCCCATTTCTATTCGCGCCACGTCGCGCAGGCGCACCAGCGAACCGTCTTGCGCCGTTTTCAGAATAATGTTGCCAAACTCTTCTTCCGTGTGCAGACGCCCCTGGGCGTTAATGGAGATCAGGAAGTCGCTCTCTTTCGGCAGCGGCTCGGCGCCTAGCTGCCCGGCGGAAACCTGAACGTTTTGCTCCTGCATCGCCGTGACCACGTCCGATGCGGTTAATCCGCGTGCCGCCACCTTATTGGGGTCGAGCCAGATGCGCATAGCATATTCGCCCGAGCCAAAAATCTGAATTTGGCCAACGCCGGGCAAGCGCGCCAGCTCATCCTTCACTTTCAAGGTTGCATAGTTACGCATATACAGTGAATCGTATTTACCGCCGGGCGAGAACAGATGCACCACCAGCGTGAGCGTCGGCGACTGTTTCTGAGTGGTAATCCCTAAACGCCGCACATCTTCCGGCAGACGCGCTTCGGCCTGTGATACGCGGTTTTGCACCTGTACCTGCGCCTGATCCGGATCGGTACCCGGGCGGAAAGTGACGGTGGTCACCAGCACGCCATCGGAGCCTGCGACGGACTTCATGTACATCATGTTTTCAACGCCGTTGATCGCCTCTTCCAGCGGCGTTGCGACGGTTTCTGCGATCACTTTCGGGTTGGCACCCGGGTACTCCGCGCGCACCTGCACGCTTGGCGGTACAACGTCAGGATATTCGCTCACCGGCAACAGCGGGATGGCGATTAATCCGGTGATAAAAATCAGAATCGACAGCACCGCGGCGAAAATGGGCCTGTCGATAAAAAAGCGGGAAAAGTCCATGTGTTGGATTCTCAGGTAAGGGATCAGTTGAGCGCAGTGCTGGCGGTCATGGCAACGGTTTTCGCGTTAACCGGCATACCCGGCATAAACACTTTTTGTAAACCGTCGACGATCACTTTATCGCCAGGGTTCAGCCCTCGCTGCACGATGCGTAAACCGGCTGCCAGACGCCCCGGCGTAATATCGCGACGCTGTGCTTTACCCTCTTTATCAACGATATAAACATATTTGCGGTCCTGATCGGTCAGCACCGCTTTATCGTCGATAAGCGTGGCATTGAATTCCGCGCTGCCCGGCAGGCGCACGCGGGCAAAGAGTCCCGGCGTGAACTGACGCTGCGCGTTATCCAGCAAGGCGCGCATGCGGATTGTGCCGGTACTTGGCGTGAGCTGATTATCAAGGAAATCCACTTTGCCCTGATGGGGATAGCCATCCTCGCCGGTCAGGCCAATCTCAACCGGTAGCGCCATGTGATTGCTGGACGCTCCCTGCCCGCTGCGGGCGAGATTTTGATAGTGGAGATAGGTCGACTCATCCACGTCAAAGTAGACGTAAACCGTCTTCTGCGAAACCAGGGTGGTGAGCACGCTAGCGCTGTCGCCCGTGGTGACCAAATTCCCGCTGGTGATCAATGCGCGGCTGGCGCGACCGTCGATAGGCGCGATCACTTTCGTGAAGTCCAGGTTGAGCTGAGCTGCGTCAACTGCCGCCTGCGCTGCGCGAATGTCCGCCTGCGCCTGCGTAGCGGCCGAACGGCGCTGCTCCCACTCTTCCCGTGAGACCAGATGGGTATTGATCAGCTTATCGGTACGGTTAGCCTCACTTTGCGCCAGGCTGGCCTGCGTTTTGGCTCGTGCTAGCGATGCCTGCGCCTGCTCCAGCGCGGCGCGATAGGTGCGGTCATCAATCGTGAACAGCACCTCGCCTTTTTTCACTTCCTGGCCGTCGGTATAATTCACTTTATCAATGTAGCCGGAGACGCGCGGACGTAGCTGAACGCTTTCCACCGCTTCAATCCGCCCGTTAAAGCTATCCCACTGGCTAATAGATTTCACAACCACGTCAGCGGCACTGACGGCGGGCGCAGGTGGCGCGGCGTTTTGCGCGACGCTGTTATCGCATCCGACGAGCAGCACGGAGAGCAATATCGCGCCCAGTGCATTCAGATGAAAGTTACCCCAGGTTTTTTGCAGGCTCATTATTTTTATTCCGGTAATTGTAGCCGCCGGGCAAGACGCAGCGGGAGACGCCGCGCTACTTCCTTTGTCCGGGCTGGCTTAAGGCCATTTGTGTCGTTCATCGCCACAAAACTGTAACAGTTGCGAATACACTATTCGCGGCGATTGTAGGAAGGCGCTTAATTAAGTGCAAGAATAATTGTTGCACTTTATGTGCTATTTGCGTCGATGCTAAATGACCCGTTTCAGTCAAGGACTTAAATGCAACAATAAAACTTGCAATTAATACAAAAACGCGCCACCTTTTAATGCAACAAATAAAGATACTTTTAGACAGGCTGCGTGGGGGTAACCAGATGAACACTGGCGCATTTATGCATGATTTACTCGACTGGATCGATAACAACCTGGATAGCCGTCTGGACATTGAGTCCGTCGCCAGGCGATCCGGCTATTCAAAGTGGCACCTCCAGCGGCTGTTCAAAGACCATACGGGTTATCCCCTCGCCGGGTATATCCGCGCGCAAAAGCTGCAAAAATCGGTTGAACGCTTAACCCACAGCGATGAACCGATTCTGAACGTGGCGATCGCGCTGGGCTTTGACTCCCAGCAGTCCTTCAATCGCAGCTTTAAGCGTCTGTACGGTCAGGCACCTGGCGCATGGAGGCGTAGCATAGGTGACCCACAAACACAGCAGCTAAGCCTGCAATCAAGGTAGTGCGTCTTGCGGGATGGCTCCCTCAGGAATCATTAGCCGCAATGGGCGGAAATGCCCTTTCGTATGCTGGCAATAAAGTTGTCACGGATGACATCCTCCTTGCCTGGGTCCCAGGCGATGCCCACCTTCCAGCTTATTGACTCCCCCGTTAACGGAATCATCACCAGTTCCGGCGGCGCGATATGCGTCACGCTGGTGGGCAGAATGGCAACACCGATACCCGCAATCACCATCGCGACAATAGTTTGTATATCGTCAGTCAGTTGAGTCGATGAGATGAATAGACCGTTGTCGTGCAGAAAACGGTCAATCTGTGCATTTAAACCCCGTCCTCGCTCAGCATGAAGCCGCAGCAGAGGGCGTTTCGTTAGCCACTCAGCGGCAGGCATTGTCGGCGACGCTGCGGGTGCAACCAGAACCAGCCGATCGGTAAATAACGGCAGGTATTTAAGCGCCACGGGGGGAGGAACCCTGACAAAACCGACCTGCAGCTCATCATTTTGCAATAGCTCGTACTGCTGAAAGGAAGGCAGATCCGTCAAGGACATTTCGACTCCCGGGTAATCTCGACGAAAGTCTGCGATACAGCGCGGGGCCAGATAAAAACTTGAGAGACCGAACCCAACGGCGATATAGCCCTCCACCCCTTCTACTACCCGCTCAGCATGCTGCATAAATACCTGGGTTTGCCTGACCACTTTTTCAGCCTCAGGCAGCAAACGCCTGCCGCCGGCCGTCAGTATTGCGCCATGACGACCTCGTGAAAAAAGAGACATATTCACCTGGGATTCGAGGAGATTAATCTGTTTGGTCAATGCCGGTTGCGAGATAAACAGCGCTCGCGCCGCATCGGCGTAATTTCCTTTTTCAGCCAGCATCAAAAAGGCTTTGAGCAACCGAGTGTTCATTTTTTTCATTCCAGATGGTTATCTAAATCAGAAATGATTTGATTATACAGTTATTGATAATCGTTATGTAATTCAGCTTCGATAACCACTGGAGAAGCATCATGAACGAACCAGAATTCCTAAAGGCGGCAACCGTACAGTTTCAGCACCAGGCCAATAACAAAAAATACAATCTGCTGATAATCGAGAAATTTATTGAACAGGCGGCGCTTGAGCAGGTGAACATTCTCGTTTTCCCTGAAATGTGTATCACTGGCTATTGGCATGTCCCCAAGCTCACCGCAGCGGAGGTGTCTGCTCTGGCAGAGCCGATTGCTGAGAGCCCTTCCCTGACGTTAATTCGCTCTCTGGCGATAAAACATCAAATGCTTATTGGCGTGGGTCTTATTGAAAGAGCCGACGATGGCCGCCTCTACAATGCGTATGTTGCCTGTATGCCTGATGGCACAATGCATACGCATCGAAAACTCCATGCTTTTGAACATCCGGCTATCAGCAGCGGGGACCGCTTTACCGTTTTCGATACGCCCTGGGGAGTGAAGGTCGGTATCCTGATTTGCTGGGACAATAATCTGGTCGAAAATGTGCGCGCGACGGCGCTGCTGGGTGCAGATATTCTTCTCGCGCCGCATCAAACAGGCGGCACCGATTCCCGCAGTCCTCACGCGATGAAGCCTATTCCGCTGGCGCTCTGGGAAGAGCGAGAAACACGCAAGGAAGAAATTACGGCCGCATTCAAAGGGGCAAGCGGTCGCGAATGGCTGATGAGATGGCTGCCAGCCCGTGCGCATGACAACGGATTATTTCTTCTCTTCAGCAACGGCGTCGGTGCAGATGATGACGAAGTGCGCACAGGCAATGCGATGATCCTCGATCCTTACGGACGCATCATTAATGAAACCTGGGCGGCTGACGACGTTATGGTGAGCGCCGAACTGGATTTAAGCCTGCTTGCAATGAGCACCGGACGGCGCTGGATCCACGGTCGCCGTCCTGATTTATACCAGATACTGACGCAGCCGCAGGGCTATGAACGTGATGCAATCAGTGCACGATTTTCGAATGTGCCCCCTGCTCCCTAGAAATGTGAGCACTTTTTAGCTGCAACAAAGAACCGGAACTGCTATACTGTATATAATTACAGTGCGAGGTATACATAATGGCTGTTGAAACAAAATTTGTTGTCGTAAGAAAAGGTGAAGAGAAAATGACATTTGCCAGTAAGAAAGAGGCTGACGCTTACGACAAGCTGCTCGATATGGCAGATGCGTTCACCGACTGGCTGTTGCAAAGCGGAATACAGATGGAAGAAACGCAGGCTGAAAATCTTGGCCTGTATCTCGCCGAGCAAAAAGAGACCGTGCAGCATATTCTGCGTACCAGCAAGCTTCCCGATCTCAATGCTCCAACGGCTACCGATAAAACTGAATCCGATGCGGCTGATGCTAAAAAAATAAGGGCTGTGAAAGCAGCTTAATTGTCAGAAAAATCATCACCGATCCTGTCGCCGTAAGCAGACATCTGCTTGCGGCTTTTTTCGCTGTCTGTTGGGATCCTCAACTGGTTGATTCCATTGTTTCATACTCAGAATATGCAAAAAGGAGATAGTGTGCGGGAAGGAATGAAGGAAAAAATCATCAGAGTATGTGATGCTAAAATTGCCTCAAAGGGCGGCAATGTTGGGCTCTCATTTTATGCTTTTTTTGCTAATAAAAATGACGATCCTGAACTGCTTATGGAAGTTGCGCACTGGTGGATTATGGAAATGAAACTGGACCATTTTGAAAAGGCGGAAAAGATCAGAAACCTCGTCTCAGCCATGTAACGCTATAAAGCGAGATGGCCGGTATCCTGTTCAATAAGGGTGACGTCAAATTCAAGGTGGGCAAGATGCCATGCGATGGATACGCCAGTCATTCCAGCCCCCACGATGACGATTCTTTATTTTCAGGCCATTGTGCCCTTCTCCTGTGTGCGAAACATGTTCATACCTGATGCCAAAGTCCTCTCTTGCAGGTAGCAATATTCATTGCTACTACGCTTCAGGACAGCAGCATCTGCTCAAAACAGACATCCTGTTTATGGCAATGTCCGCTCAGTGCCAGAAACGGACATTGATGGCCTTGAGCGGTGCTAATCAATAACAAGCCAGTCAGTCCTACCCATCATTTTTCAGAGTAGGAAATGCGGTATCCACTGCCTTCCCTGAGAATGCTGGCAAACCCAACCTGACTTAAGTGCATGCCAGCAATGATCAGTTTTTCTCTGACAGCTTTTTCCATTATTTTCTTTCTTGTTTCCTCAGCCTGAGCGGGATCGGTGTCGAATGAAATAGAAACAGCCGGTTGCGCTGACTGAATATGAGGATAATGGACAATGTCTCCCCATATTAAGAAGCAGTTATCATCCGCATCGATGCGAAAACCGGTATGCCCAGGCGTATGACCCGGCAGCCATACCGGCATAATACCTTCTGCTATTTTGTCGCCGTTAAAAAAACGCACCTTACGGGCATAAGCGTCTAAGGTTTGGCGGACCAGCCAAAAATTACGTTGTCCGCGCTCATTTGCGATGCTGAGTTTTTTATCATCCTGCCAGTGTCTCGCTTCGAGAGGATGAAGAAAAATTTCAGCATGTTTGAAAACCGGCTGTTTCTCAGAATCCAGCAGGCCTCCAATATGATCCGGATGGCAGTGCGTCAATAAAACAGTATCGACGTCGTCAGGGCTTACACCCGCAGCAGCAAGGTTTGCGTTGAGTTGTCCTGCCATGTTGTTCAACGGGCCTGTGCCAGCGTCAACCAAAATGATCCGACCCAGACCGCGGATAAGATAACAGTTTATATGGATATCGCCGGGCTCACTGACTCCGGCACGGCATTGAATAACGTCCGCATCAGCTTTTTCAATGCCTGACAGCAAATCCAGACTCGCCGTCATATTGCCGTCACTCAGCGCAGTTATTTGAAAATCGCCAATCTGGCAGAACGGAAAGGGATGGCTCATCATTTCCTCGAGGTTAGTTGCGGGCGAACAGGTGTTCTGCTGGGGAGCCAAAACAGCGAATACGGGTCGTCAGACCAGAGGCCTGGTGAGTGACAAATTCCAGTTCACCCATAAAGTTTTCCATGACTTCATGGGTTCGCAATGTTGTCAGACGATAAAAGAGCTCGGCATAGACCGGGTGCCCGCATCCCGGCTTAACATCGACAAAAACGATATGAACGTTTTTGGGCTCTGCATCAAGGATGTCACAGCAGAGGGCGCTGCATTTATAGGTAAAATCACCAAGATTTTTAAACTTGTCAGAGTGATTTTCAGAAATATAAAAAGTCAGATTAGGCATGATGTTATGGCTTCCCTTTATCAGGGCTCTGCAACTGAGGTGTCAGAGGTTCGTAGATATACACTCCAGACACCTCTGTAAACAGCGGGACCATCTCAACAGGCAAGACATATGCAACGCGATAGCCAGGGGATTTATCCAGCCCCACTGCATGCATTTCCAGACCCTGATATCCCTGTTCTGTCTCTAAAAAGTCTATTGGCTTTGCGCTCAATAGCAGAATGTTATCGAAAGAGATGGGTGTAGCAAGGCCCTGGCCTTCATAGAGGTTACGATGCCAGTCCGTAATGTAGACCTGCCAATGAGAGAAATTACCGCCCCCTTTTAAACGATAATCCTCACTGCTGAGAATCTCCGCATCATTAATCGTATGAATGGCCAGGTAAACAGGACAGCCGGATGTTAAGGCGCGAAAGCGTTGAGAAGTCGTGAAGCCAGCAACAGATATCAATGCGGGCAGTTTTTGCTGGCTGTAAAAGGCATTCCATTCTGCCTCGCTTTCAGGATCGTTATACGAGCATTCCACGGTATAGAACATAAGCCCATCTCTATATGAGTCATAAACGCAAGCAAACAGATTTGCTCAATGATTTTATGTCATGCTACAGACTGTATGCGCCACTTAAAAACGATAATATGTCACTGGTTAGTGATATTAAATCAATGAGAGTACATTGCAGGCATTGAGCAAGGAACAGGTTTTATGCGCAGAAAAATACCCAGTAGTGCGTCCCTGCAGGCTTTTGATGCCGCCGCAAGGCACGGCAATTTTGCCCGTGCCGCAGAGGAGTTATCCTTAACGGAAGGGGCAATTAGCCGTCAGATTGCGCGTCTTGAAACGTTGCTGAACTGTAAATTGTTTGACCGTATGGGAAGCCGGGTAAAGCTTAACCCTGTCGGCGCGCGCTATGCACATCACGTGCGTGAAACGCTCGATCGGCTCGAAAGAGATACGCAGTACATAATGGGAATGCCTGAGGGCAGTAAAAGTCTGGATATTGCCGTCCTGCCGACCTTCTCCTGCCGTTGGCTCATTCCCCGCCTGAGCGGGTTTAACACTTTGTTCCCGGACATAACGTTAAATATTGCGGCGAGAACGGATCCGTTCATATTGCCAGGCAGTGGCTTTGACGCGGTCATTCATTTTGAACATTCCGCATGGGCAGGCATGCGTATGCAGTTTCTGTTTCAGGAAAATCTGCTTCCTGTTTGCAATCCCGCACTGTTAACTAATATTGATGTCAATAGACAGTTAAACGAACTTCCGCGCATTCACCGTCGACAGAATCCTGATGCATGGCATCACTATGCCCGGGAAAGTGGAATACACCTCGATAATCCGGCTCAGGGTGTGCGGTACGATCTTCATGAAATGGCCATCGCTGCCGTCATCGCGGGACACGGCGTAGCATTGGTTCCGCGTATGTATGTCGAGAACGAATTAAGTTGCGGTATGCTTGTTTCGCCATGGCCCGCCTCAGACTGCCTGAGTAAAAAATTCTGTTTAGTAAAACCGACGGAAACGGGAATCAATGAGGCCGCACTCGAAAGTTTTGAAAGCTGGTTGCTTGCTAAAATGAATACGCTCGCCAGCCTTAATGCCGAACGATGACGTTACGTCCGCTTCACGCCCTGAGACATTCGACAAGCTTTTTATGGCTTCAGTAAGGGCGAGTGTCGCGCTTCGAGAGCCAGCAAATATTTCGCTTCGTCATAACAGGTTCTGGCCTTCCAGCAGCGGTAAATGATCCTTATCCATTTGAACGTCAGCGCCCGGATCGCAGACTGATGAGATTTGCCCTTCTCTCTGAGGCCCTGATAATACAGTTTGGCCCAGTATGATGAATTAACCGTCTTGGCAGCCCATTCAACAAAGGTCTGCCTGACGAACTTGGCACATTGCCATCGCCAGTGAACCCAGGATTTCTGGCCGCTTCGTTCGGTCACCGGTGCTATACCTGCGTAGTTTTGAATTTCTTCAGCGCTGTTAAACCGGTCACGGTTATCACCAAGTGCAGCAAGCATCCGTGGGCCCATACACGGCCCCATGCCCGGAAGCGATTTAAACAGCCCCGCATCTGGCAATGTGTCAAACAGCGTTTCGATTCGTTCGTCATAGGTTTTGATGATTTCACTCACGACTTTAATTTGTGTCGCCAGTGCTGTTGCCATCAAAGCATTAGCCTCTATAACACTCGGGTCTGTAGTCAATGGGATCGCATTATCAATACTCGCAACACGTTGCTCGGTAAGGGCCATAGCGCGACCACCTTTGGCATTCAGAAAGTTGCGGATCGTGTCGCGTCTGGCTCGTTTCAGTTGTTGCAGACTGGGCCACCGGATAATCAGCTCACACAACAGTAAGCTACCTCGATGTGAGAACCACTCCAGTGGCTGTGGATAATACTGTTTAAGCGTGTTGATTATCCGGTTCACAAACCGTCGTTTATCTTCAACCAACTGACGACGTTGCTCAACCAGTTGCTGAAGTAAGCGAATATCCGCATTGTCGGGTTCAATAGCTTTTATCTTCTGGGGGTAACGCAGCATTAACTCTAATGCCAGCTCGGCATCCTGCGGATCATCTTTAGCGCCGCTGGGCGAGAAGGCTTGCCGGTAACGAGCCAGGGACAAAGCGTGGACGGGGAAAACGGTGATAAAGGGATATTTTTGAAGAGCATATACCACGGGGCCCTTCTTCAGTTCGAGAGCTATTGCGATTCTACCTTTTACTTTCTGGTGTAACTCAGTAAGCCAGGCATCAAGCGCTTCTGCTGTATGTTCAATCACATCGAATGCGCGTTCACCGTTTTTAAACTGAACACAGACATCGTGTTTTTTATCAGCCCAGTCCAGACCAACGTGCGCAGCAAATTGATTAGTCACAGTCATCACCAACTCCTTTTTATCGGGGATTGGTATGCATTCCACGCTCTTCGAAAGAAATATAGCCAGCAGTTTATCTGCATGCCCTGAGTATTCGTTAGCGGACGTGGAGCACCTACTGGCTCGAAAGAAAAGCGGCGATCATCACATGATTCTCGCTCAATATTCGTAACCAGTAAGCGCATACCCTGAATCACTTCAAAGTGTAATTCTCAGGGGGCGAATGACTATATTTCGCTCAAAGCCGCCTATCGCCCATGCTCTATTTGTCGTAGAGTTGATTGTTATAATTTTGATACATAACGTGAAGTTTGCGACCGACTGCGTATGCGAGGTTTTTATAAACCCAATGTAAGCATCCCAGCTTTAGTTCCACGCACTTTTTGAGATTTCCGGTTTTTCAGCCATTAGTCGGTACTCTTCCGGCGTCAGGTTATTCAGGGATTCATGCGGCCGCTCACTGTTGTATTCCATCAGCCAGCGCTCTGTAATTTCCCGTGCTTCATTCAGTGTTCTGAATAGGTAAAAATCCAGGATTTCTGTCCGGTATGTCCGGTTGAACCGTTCGATAAACGCATTTTGTGTAGGCTTACCCGGCTTGATAAATTCGAGCTGCACGTCATGTTCTTCAGCCCATTGTGCCAGCGCCAGCGAGACCAGTTCCGGCCCGTTGTCCATCCGCATCTCCAGCGGGTAGCCGCGATTTACCACGATCCTGTCCAGCACACGGACGACTCGCTGAGCCGGGATATTCAGGTCGATTTCTATCGCCAGCGCTTCACGGTTAAAATCATCCACCACATTGAAGGTCCGGAAGCGTCTGCCGCAGACCAGCGCATCGTGCATAAAATCGATGGACCAGCTCTGGTTTAACGCTTGCGGTGTCGCCAGTGGTGCTGGATTACGCACTGGCAGCCGCTGCTTTCCCTTGTGACGAAAATTCAGTTTCAGCAGGCAGTAAATCCGGTGAACGCGTTTATTGTTCCAGGTATTACCCTGCCTGCGCAGCAGTTGGAACAGCTTCTTAAAACCGTAGCGCGGATAGCGTTCTGCCAGCTTAGTCAGCGCATGGATCACCGGTTTATCACGCCAGGTATCAGGCTAAAAATATACCGTCCCGCTCAGCGATAACGTCCTGCAGGCCTGGCGTAAACTCATGGCAAATTGCACCGTCAGATAGCTGACGAGTTCACGCTTTATTGCTGGTTTTAAAGCTTTTTATCGATGACGTCTTTCAGTGCCCGGCACTCAAGGCTGAGATCAGCAAACATCTGTTTGAGGCGTCGGTTTTCATCCTTTTGATATCAGACGCTTCCATAACGCCATATTTTGCTTTCCAGTTGTAGTACGAGGCTTCAGAGATACCGGCTTCACGGCAGACATCCTTGATGGTACGTCCGGTTTAAACAGACTTCAGAACGGCGATGATCTGATGCTCAGAGAATCGGGCTTTACGCATGGCGATCTCCTCAGGGGACATAATCAGTATGTCGAAAGATCTCTAAAAGTGAATGGTTCGTTTTGCCGGGATGCTTACACCAGCCTTAAAATCCTGCCTAGTAAAGATGTTTTAAGATGGTTGGTTTATCACAGATACTGGAATGTTATAATATAAAACAGCTAGTTACTTTTGAGTAGAGGGGTGAAGCGTCATGAGGTTTTTTATTTTCTTGTTCTCTTTTGCAATTATTTCAGGGTGCTCTTCACCGGGGAAGCCTTCATTTTATTACCCATGGACCCAGTACGAGACCGGGGTTAACATAAAAATGTTAAACGAACCTCGGTATGTATATGGAACACAAGGGGTGTTAAGGATGGATGATGACGGTGAGTATGCGCTTATTGTTTTCTACAACGGAGGAAGTGTTGCTGGCCACTTTGGATATGTAACTAAAGAGAATATAGATAGCTGGATTGGAATATTTAATGGTTTTTTATCCTGGAATCCTAAAAACGATACTGACAAAGAAATATTTCACATTAAAGATGATGTTATGCTGTTTCATAAGGAATATACAATAGAATATATCTTTAAAGATAAGAACAAGATATTTTTAGTTAATAATGATGCTCTTGATGGTCTGTTTGTTGATTATTCGAGGCTGGCGATCGATGAAAGCAATGTAAGAAAACTATATGATCTTTATATAAAAATAAAGCCTAAGTTAAAATAATATCATCTTAAAGGCCGCTAGTGCGGCCTGATGGTTACCTAGTGCTTACAAGGACTGTCTTGTGCCAAAAGCGGATGTTGCAAAGCCACGCTAGTTAGGTTTACATATTGTATTCCCAATGGATATGGATTCTACACATGAAAATACGATTGTTACTGCTTATATTTATCATCAGTTCCCAGTCGTGGGCAAGTCAGCCCTCCCCAAAGGAGCAAGCTAAACAAATGGCTGAAGCAGCATGCCTGTACCAATATAATGTCATCTACTCTCGCTTTGCTTTGGGTTTTTCTGAGGAAAAAGCAATTCAAGCATCGTCTAAAATACTAACTAATTATCTGGAGAGTCATAAAACAAACGCAGGCGATTTTTTTCTCTCATCGATTCATAGAAGTACAATTGCACAATTACGGGAATTAGAAGTAAATAAAGAGGCAGTGCAGCAACTAAGATCTCCCCCGCCAAGTTTTAAGGATGATTTTTTATCGTCTTGCAATGAAATGAAAACCGAGCAGTTGGAAACTATGCATGTTTTTGGTTAAATTCAGCAGATATGCAGATATGGTTTTTGAGAACCATCACATTTGTTACTTATGTTCCTCGCTCATAGCGTACCGGGCAGCCGTTTGGACTGTCCGCTCAGTGCCAGAAGCGGAAGTAGTTAATAACAGTCTGTGTTGCTAAAAGGGGAGCAGGTTAACATTCGCAATTCGACCTCAGCCGCAGACCCGAAACGGCAATTGCGGCGTTTCGGCGGCCTTGAGTCTGGCGGCGGCATGGGCATTAAATCTGGTGGGACACTTTCGATTAAAGCATCTCAAGTTAGTGTCGATAAGGGATAGGACAACAATTTGAACATCAAATGTCCGTATCAAAAGATGCATTTTTTTATGTCCGTGTTAGACTGACGAAAAGAAATAGGAGGTGCGAAATGACTACATTACGCCGTATGCCAGCCCTCAGCCCGGAAGAAATCCGCAAAATTTCTGAAAAAGCCGTGGCGAATGTCGCTGCGCAGAAAATCGTTACGACTAACTCCAAAATGCCATCGGTACACAGTCCTGATGGTGGCGCGCTGTTACGCAAAGTGAATGCGCGAGCTTATCGCCGCACGAAAGATGCGGCTTCGTTAAATGCAGCGGCATCAGGCTTAGTTGAACGCGCTCGCGCGTTGGCTGGCTCTGTATTATCACAGAGCAGCGGGCGTCAATATATGCAGGATTCATTTAATCAGGTACGCAAAACCAAAAAAGCGTAACTCCGGTTTATCGACAATAGCCCCTAACGAGGGGCTTTTTTTTGTTTTTGGTGAACTATGGCTCAGCAATCTAAAAAGTGGGTTTTTACCGAACTGGTAAAAGACCCCAATAACATCGAACAACTGATTTCATATGCAATCTATAAAGGGTTCAAGGACGAAATTGCCCGGAATGCCCGCGCTGCTGAAAAAACAGAACCAGAAATAGAAACGGAGCTGATGGCATATCACGATCAATGCCTCCAGTCGCCGAGACAGTTAGAGGTTTTCCGAAAGAGCGCTAAGGATACGCTGGATGGGTATATAGCCCGCGTAAATGGCGAATTGGAATCACGTTTGAATACAATATTTGCACAGCAAGAGGCGGACTACCAAAAACAGATCAAAGCTCTGGAAAAGGACAAAAAGGCGGCTGAAAAAACGGCGTTGAAGCAGCTGCTGGCGGGGGCAGAGAAATATAGCAAACAGGTCACAAAGCCGGTGGGCGCTGTTGAACATATCCAGAAATATTGTAAGGCGTTCCTGAAATTCATGTTTTCGGGCGTCCCAAAACTTTTTGCGACAGCATTCTCGGTGTCATTAATGTTTGCTGTATATGGCTGGGCTAGCGGTGATGGCACATCTGCTGTCCGCACAGGCTTGCAGAAGTGGATAGATATGACGTTTCCGGCAAAAGAAGGGAAAAACCCGCCCAGCGAGGCAACCAATAATGCCCCGCGAATTGGTGCGGGGCCAACTGATTAACGGCGGCGGCTCGATTCGGGACAATCTCGAACTTCCGTTCCTCGCTCTCAGCGGACCTTTAGATCAGGTAACTCGTCCGTTGTGTGCCAAAAGCAGACGTTGATAGCGTTGAGATATGTTAATTTATGAGGAGCCGGTCAACAAACAAAAGGAGAAGAAGATGCAAATCAAGTTTGGGATGTTGTTACTCGCGGTGCTTGTGCCATTGACATCGACTGCAGCAAAAGGGAGTTTGGTTTTTTCGGTCGGTAATGAGAAAACTTCTTTTGACTCTGGATGTGTAAAGTCAATTAATTATGTAGAGAAGGATGAGACAGGTGCAGAGAATTTAATCTTTAGATTTTCCGATGAATGTGGCAAAAGGTTATCGGACATGACCCGACAGAATATCGGAAAGCATATGACCCTCGCCTACGATGATAATAAAATTACTTCCGCTATGATTGCCTCGCGCCTGAGTACCAGTTTCAGAATATCCACAAAAGACATACCAAGAACACTGTTGATGCAAATACTTAATGATTATGATGGTATTCGTGATTAACCAGAAAAAAAGCGGTAAATAATAATTTATTTGGCAATGTAAAAGTCATTCATAAATACAATGTCAGCTTTTCGCTCACCGCGGACCTTCAGCTCAGTTAGTTGGTCCGCTCCGTGCCAGGAGCGGACATTGATAATATTTCAATGGCGTTAAAAATTAGGAAGCAGGCCAATCTCTCGGGAGAGGTTGTGTTGGCTTTGCAATTTTTAATAGATTCAGAAATATTCCGTTTCGTGATTAGAAATCCATATCAAGATTGAGCCACGATAGTCGTCTTTAGTGGAGGCTATCAGCGAGCATTTATCTGCATTGCCATCAGCGGTGTAAGCACAGCTTTGCTTCACTCGGACAGTTAAGTCCCCTGTTTTTGATACTATCTCTGAGTCAGCAAATTGCGCACTTCCGGATGGATAAAAGATACGCGTGTCCTTCTGATCTTTATAATTTCTTATACGTACAGGGAATTGGCTATTGTGATATTCATATCGCTTTACAACTTCGCCCGTGTTTTTGTCCGCGATTATTTCAAGTAATCCGCGCACATTATAGCTGAGTACATAATTGCCTTTTTCATTCTCAAGCTCAGTGATTTCGCAGCGTTCATTGATTTTTCCGGTAATACGCTGACCTTTAAAAGAGGTCAGTACGCCATCTTTGTTTACCAAATGGAACTCATGGTCATTTGCCTTATCAACCATATTAATATTAGTAAAGCACCCGTTACGATCGTATCTAACTTCTGTCATCGCCTGAAGTTTACCGTTAACATCTCGGATCCACTGGATGCTATGTTTTACGTTCCCGGTAGTTGCATCATGCTCGAACAAAAGAGCAGCATTTAAGACCGCCGGTTTGAATTGAGTAAATGCAGCGACATTAAATGATATTGCCAAAAGTAATAGACTTAAAAGCAACCTTGCTTTCATTATTTATTCCTTTATTAGAAGGATCGCACTCTAAGGTGGTGGGGTAACTCAAGTTATCAAATTCTTTGCGAATAGGCACGAATAATCGAGATGCTTCCATGTCACAAGTTAAGCGACCGCTTTTCGCTCATTGCGGAAGGTGTTCAACTCAGTTGCCCATCCTGTTCAAGGAGTAGACGTCTAATGGTTCTAAAATATTCTGATTGTAGAGAGAGATTGTATCGACCACTTCACCATGATAATCACTCCTTTTTTACGACATGATCAGAGAGCTAATCTCTTCAGATTTCAAGGGTTTTGAAAAATACCAGCCTTGCGCATAGCAGTCAGGGATATTGTCCAAAAGAAAACGATACTGTGTTTCCGTTTCAACTCCTTCAAAAACAACTAGTTTCGGCATTTTATTTAACATTCCGATTAGGCCTGACAGGACAGGGTTAACTGAAGATTCAGTACCAATACAATCAATCAAGGATTTATCGATTTTAATTTCTTCAACATCAAGTAATGAAAGCCAGTTAAGATTTGAGTAGCCGGTTCCGAAATCGTCTAGGGCGAACCGGATACCAGAGTCTTTGTAAGAGAGTATTGCCTTTTTTATCTCCTCGATACTGGCATTTTGTCTTTCAGTAATCTCAAGCATAATTAGGTTGCCCGGGATCTTTTCCCGCTCAAGGGTGGTGAAAAGTTTGGCCCGAAAGGTGTCATCACAGATATCCGAACAGTTAACATTGATGCTCAGAATAATATTGTAGCGATGCAATATAGGTGCAAACTCAGCGAGAGCATGTTCTACAACATAAAGACTTATTTTATTGATCAACCCATTTTTTTCGGCGAGCGGAATAAAAATATCTGGCCCTATACTTCCCATGTGACTATCATTCCAGCGTATCAGAGCTTCTACCCCTGTAACACGATGTGTTTCAACATTATAAATAGGCTGATAAACGAAATTGAAATCCTTGTTGAGGATGGCACTTTCAAATCGAGAAAGTAAAGACTGATTTTTCCCTGTGATACTTATATAGAGTGCAGAATTTAAAAAACCTATAATAATCGATATGGAAATAAGAAAGGCTAAGATGTAAGGGTTGTTATTGAAGAGAATGGGGAACTCTGTGCCAGTAATAACGCAAATATCTTCAAGCATGCTACAAGAGCGAGTGGTCATGTAATTAAATAGATATGTTTTGCGATGTTCAATCGCCTCCAATAAATCTGTCTTATTCCCGATGTTAAAAAAATGATTTTTATGATTAAAATCACCTACAATAGCGCTAAAATTCATTTGTTCTGCTTCTTTCCAGAAGCGCTGAAAAGCAAAAGGGGAAACGGTAATGGCAAAGTTTTTTGTATAAAGTACATCTGCGATAATATTTTCTTCAATCTGCGCATCAAAAACCCAGACATAACTTCCGCGGTGCACTTTATTTCTGTATAAATTCAAGGAAAGAGGAGTGCTAAGCGTCCCCCAGAGCGCAGAGCAGACAACGTGCTGATCGCTGACATAGGCAATATCTTTGATGAGGGGATATGGCCAGAGACGTTTTCTTAGTTGATGGAGATACTGTTCACTGCAGGGGGGATAGACTGAGAATTCATCACGTAAACCATCAATCAGCTGAACCTGCTTAATCAAACTGTCACTTCTTGAAAGGATTGAATCAGCATAATTTTCAATTTTTTCATGAAGATAATAGTAATATATGCCTGAGCCTAGTCCGTAACACAGGACAATAGTTAACATCACCGATACAAGATACACCCCGGGGCGGTTAATTGCTAAATACAGAATTCTTAGTTTCATTCTGACAGTATCACCTTGTTATTATCTTTGTCTGAATGCCGCCGATACTACATGTTTAATATACATTTATCCCATCCGTAGAATGCTCATCGTGCGCCACTTTTAGCAAGTATCGGCTAAAAGCATAAATACTTTAGTACATAAAAGCAGATACTTTAATAAACTATTTAGTTTTTATTAAAAATGTGTCCCTCCTCAAAATAGGTAGGTTTTTTTGAATCGACGAATAATTTTATCCATTATCACCTTCGAATCAGGTATATCATGTAATGTGACAGGACAATCTTGAAAAATGATGGAGAGAAAATAATGAAAAAAATACGTATACGTTTTAAGCTATCGCTTTGACATTCCTGCCCGAACTCCCAGTAGTTAATTTGTTCCTCCAGTATTTTAAGGTGTTCGTCAACGCTGTCATGCTTTCCAAAGTGGATGTTTTTGTTGGCAGATTTTGCTAGTTCCCATTTTTGTCCTTGGCCTGTCCCCGTTGAGTAACGCATTGTTATGTTTGTAATGCGTACTCTGGAGCCTGAATAATTTTGTACTTCCGCTTTTCGCTCATAGCGGACCATCAGCACATAGCTGTCTGCTATGTGCCAGTAGCGAGATCAGAACGATCGCCCCGCGTTGTCGGATGAGAAATGACAATAAATTCTACGGGTAATTGGCTGTCGTTACTGGCTTGATGTTTTGCCCCCGGTGGGATTTCAAGCCCCTGCCGGGCCTTGATATCATGTCTGACACCTTCCAATTCCATCGATAGGTTTCCCTCAAGAACGTAAAAAAACTGTCTGGCAATGGAGTGAAAATGGCGCTTTTCGTGTGTATCTGGAGGCATTTTTTCATGAATAATTAGCATGTCCGGCCGGTTAACCAGATACCAACCGTCGCAATTATTACCCCAGATATAATGCTCAGCATTGTCTTTTGAAATCATCGTTTTCCCCAGTGTAATAGTTTCTTTTAGATATAAGCAGACTAACGCGATAAAGGCAGGGAGCACTACCACCATATTTTGAGTTGACCAAACTGGTTGTAATACCTCATCTGGAGAGGAATGAGGCAAGCAAAAACTGATAAAATTACTTAAACAGCCCGAAACAACAATATCGTCCTTTCCTCCAACCAAGCGAACCATCTGAACGACACGCCCGGTTCGCTCCGTGTCACAAACGGACGTCATCAACATAATAGTGAGTAAAAATACGGGGAGCAGGCCAAACTCTTCAACATCCTCTCCTCGCTCTATTCAGTCTGATGGCACGGTTATGGCCAATTTAGCGTTTCAAACTAACTGATGCAGGCGTTTAACAGGTGATGTCGGTAACTACTTTGCGGTTTTCATGATTAAAAAATCAATCAGGGCTTTGACTCGCTTTGCCTTGCCTGTGCTTTTTAAGTAGTAGAGATAAACCGGTGGATAGGTCTTCCAGTAAGACATCATGACCGGGATAAACTGCGCTTTATCGGGCTGCAATTCATACACCGGCTCAAACAATCTGCCAATGCCAAGACCGCTGCGTATTCCATCAGCCATGACATCAATATCATTGCTGATTATCTGCCCTGCCATCTCAACGGTTAATTGCTCACCTTTATCTTCCAGCATCAGCGGGAGTATGCGGTTATTGGTGATAAAGCGATAACCAATAAGTTGATGCTGATGCAAGTCCGTCGGCAGTTTTGGCGTACCGTGTTCTGCGAGATAGGCCGCAGAAGCATACAAACCCTCACGAAACGGTTTCATCAACTGGCGGGCCACAACGCTCTCTTCGAGGATATCGCCAAAGCGAATACCCAAATCAAAACGTTCATCAATCATGTTCACCGTTCCGTCATAAACGGATATCTCAAGCTGTATTCCCGGATAGCTCTGGCAAAACTCCGCCATACAAGGCTTCAGAATAAGCAGGTAAGCAAAGCGTGACAGCGTAATTCTGACCAGCCCGGAGGGTTCCTGATTCAGATCTTTAATGCTTTCCACCGCATTTTCCAGTGACTGAACAGCCCGCGACGTCTGCTGCAACAGCTGCTCTCCGGCATCGGTCAGCTCAATGCGCCGGGTGGTGCGCACAAAAAGCGGGTGGCCAATATGTTGCTCAAGCAGTTTTAGCGCTTTGCTCACGGAAGGTGGTGTTATCTCAAGTTTTCTTGCCGCTGCAGTAATGCTCCCTTCATGGGCGATGCTCTGGAAAATACGGATTTGGTTGTAAATGGCATTGTTCATAGCACCATCCGGAAAAGGAAATTAAGTAAATTATTAGCTATTGGCTAAGAGTGTATGAGCTATTACTGCTCTAAAAAACAGTATTAGGGTTGTTTATACTCATTCCCCGTTAAACAAGCCACTGTTCAGGAACCCAAAATGCAAAATGTACTGATTATTTCAGGTCATCCGAATCTTAATGAGTCCATTGGCAATACCACTATTCTGAGTGAAGTAGCAAAAGCGCTGCCCGACGCCGAGATTCGCTTTCTTGATGCTCTTTATCCCGACTACCAAATCAACGTGGCACAGGAGCAGGAAGCCTTGCTCAAAGCCGATGTGATTGTCTGGCAGTTTCCTTTTTCCTGGTATTCAGTGCCGGGGTTAATGAAGTTATGGATTGACCAGGTATTTGTTCACGGTTTTGCCCATGGCTCAACCGCAAAACTGGGTGGCAAAAAACTGATTATTTCCTTTACCGCCGGAGCACCAGAGGCTTTGTATTCCACGGGAGGTTTGTTCGGTCACGACATTCAGCACTACATGACACAGTTTGAAACCACAGCCTCGTTGTGCAATCTGGATTTACAGGACCCAATTTATACCTTTGGGATGAGCTACGCAGGACGAGATGAGGCCAAAATTCGGGAACAGACAGCGATGGCGAAAGATCACGCCGTGCGATTGATTACCACGATTAAAGAAACTGCGCCTGCTTTAAAAATGGCTGTCTGAAAGAGAGGACAAAAAATGTATCTCATCAATATAGCGGTCAATGAAGACATTTCTCCCGATCAGCATGAAGCGCTTTTCATGCGCCATGTCAGCTGGTTTCAGCAGTATTTTGACGCCGGTAAGTTTGTTCTCATCGGCCCCTATTCGGATCGCGAAAGAGCCGGGGTCATTATTGCTCAGACCGTAAGCCGAGAAGAACTGGAAACAATTCTGCGGGAAGACGCCTATTACCCAAATCTCGCTGAATATGAGATTCGAGAATTTACCCCGAAAATGGTGGGAAGCTGGCAATAAAAGCCGCGGCAATTTCCATTCAAAAACGTGGTAAGGAGATAATTATGCAGTATGTCAATCTGGGGCGAAGCGGTCTCAAAGTTTCACGACTGTGTCTGGGATGCATGAGTTACGGTGAGCCAGAACGCCTTCCTCAGCCGTGGTCGCTTGATGAAAATGCAACACGGCCGTTGATTCGGCAGGCGCTTGAGGCCGGAATCAATTTTTTTGATACGGCTAATATTTATTCAGGTGGAAGCTCAGAAGAAATTGTCGGTCGGGCGCTACGCAACATGGCGTATCGAGACGAAATCGTTGTCGCTACCAAGGCGTTTTTCCCTTGGCGTAACGCGCCAAACACCGGTTTTCTGTCGCGTAAATCGCTGTTTCAGTCCATCGATGACAGCCTGACCCGACTGGGTATGGAGTATGTGGATCTGTATCAGATTCACCGTTTTGATCACGGCACACCTGTTGAAGAGACTATGGAAGCACTTCATGATTTGGTGAAATGCGGGAAAGTTCGCTATATCGGTGCCTCCTCAATGGAAGCCTGGCGTTTTGCCAAAATGCAGCATGTCGCCGAGCGTCATGGCTGGACGCGCTTTGTCTCGCTGCAACCGCAATATAATTTATTGTATCGCGAAGAAGAGCGGGAAATGCTGCCGCTGTGTGAGGATCAGGGCGTGGGTGTTATTCCCTGGAGTCCGATGGCGCGCGGCAGGCTGACACGCGACTGGAATGAAACCACCCCGCGAACGCAGAACGATGCCTTTGCGCTGAAAATGTATCAAAATGCCGCGCAGCAGGACCAGAAAGTGGTTGAGGTTGTGGCGCAGATTGCCGCCGGGCGAGGCGTTCCTCGCGCGCATGTTGCGCTGGCATGGCTGCTGTCTAAATCTGTGATTACCGCACCTATCATCGGTGCCACAAAAGCAGAACACCTTTCAACCGCAGTGGAAGCACTTAATCTGACTTTATCGACAGAGGAAATTGCAGCGCTGGAGGCACCGTACGTCCCTCATGTCGTGGATGGCATCGTACCGCCGCTGCCTGAAAAAGCACCACAGCTCTCACCCTTGCGAATCAAATAGCAAATCGATTGTGATGATGGCGCGGTTAACGCGCCTTATCAGGAGGAGTGGCACAAAATTTAATGCAGCCGAAAGAGAGGTTATTTATGCAAGCCGGAGTTTCTTTATCACTTTTTTTGGCGCTGAGCTGTTCTGCTATTGCGCAGGCGCAGAAAGTATCTGTACCGCCCGTGTTCAATATTTTTGAACTCGTCATCAAGCCAGATAAAAATAGCGCATACGACAGCCTGGCTGAAAAGAATATTACCGCGTCAGTAACCGGTGAACCGGGAACCCTGGCGATGTATTCAGCCAACAAGAAAACGAACCCGTCAGTTGCTTACGTGTTTGAAATTTATGCTGATAATGAGGCTTACAACCAGCACCTGAATTCAACGAGCTATAAAGAATTTTTGCGTCATTCAGAGGATATTCTGGAGACAAGTCAAAAGCGTAAATTAGATGTGGTGCCGCAATTTTTGGCTGATAAAAATATTGTGCAAAGCGATCTCACGATAAACAATTTTGTCATCGTTGATGTCAAATCAGAGTTTTCGGCGGCTTTTCGCCATGTTGTTTTACCCGAAATGGCACAGTCTATTAAGCTGGAAGAAGGGGTTCTGGCCATGTACGCCGTTATAGATAAAGCGAACCCTCACCGCTGGTATTTCTATGAAATATACGCCAGCGAAGCGGCTTATCAAGCCCATCGTCTGACTCCCCATTTTAAAGAGTACATTCAAAAGTCAGCCGAAATGACGACGTATAAAGAAGCCATTGCGATTAAACCAAGCAAACTTATGAATAAAGGCGGCCTTAAATATGAAATTGAGAGTGCCCCAGAAAATAAGGCTGTTAAAAATTAATTCAGGTCAGACGCTCAGCGGGTTCAACTATCAGATGAAATATCGCCTACGCGTTAAGGATTGTCATTCCACAGACTCCGCTATGCAAGGTGACCGGTATTCCACCTGATCCCCCGGCAAACATCCTGCCCAACTAAATAATCATGTCTGAAATAACCTAACCATGTCGATATTGAGAGGGCGTGAATTCCCGGTGTCGTCATCACGCCCTCTTTGCGGTTACTGCTATGCCATGGGTTTTACCTCTTCAGGCGTCGGTTGATTGGGTCGAATTTTGAACCATATCGCGTACATCGCGGGCAGGAACACCAGCGTAATGATGGTGCCGCCAAACGTACCGCCAATCAGGGTATAAGCCAGCGTGCCCCAGAACACCGAGTGCGTCAGTGGGATAAACGCCAGAATAGCGGCCATCGCGGTGAGCAGCACAGGCCGTGCGCGCTGAACCGTCGCCTCCACGACCGCGTGGAACGGGTCCATCCCTTCTTGCTCGTTGTGATGGATCTGCCCAATCAAAATCAGGGTGTTACGCATCATAATC
Source organism: Lelliottia sp. GFLA7 (assembly GCF_056490165.1). NCBI lineage: Bacteria > Pseudomonadati > Pseudomonadota > Gammaproteobacteria > Enterobacterales > Enterobacteriaceae > Lelliottia > Lelliottia sp. GFLA7. The sequence goes on from NZ_JBWLAQ010000001.1 coordinate 99,574, forward strand.
CCCGACAGCGCGATCAGTCCCACCAGCGCATTGATACCAAACGGCTGGTTGAAGAGCAGCAGCGTGGGCACCACCCCAATCAGCCCCAGTGGCGCGGTGAGGAAGACCATCACCATCGCCGACATCGACCGCACCTGCAGGATAATAATCAACAGCGTCATGGCAATCATGATAGGGAACAGCGGGGCCATGGCCTGGGTGGCTTTCCCGGATTCTTCAATCGACCCCGCCTGCTCGATACGGTATCCGGCTGGAAGCGTATCGATAACTGGTTTTAATGCCTTCATGATGGCTGTCGAGACATCCGGCGGCTGCAGATTTTCAGCAATGTCTCCCCGCACAGTAATCGTCGGAGTGCGATCGCGACGACGCAGAACAGGGTCTTCCATTCGCACCTCAACCTCCCCTATCTGAGACAGCGGAATACGCTGGCCGGTAGATCCTACCAGGGTAAACCCGGCGATCTTTTCGGGATCGAGTCGAATATTCCCCGCCGCACGTCCCATGACCTGCACCGAGCGGATATCTTCACGCACCGAAGTTATCGGAACACCAGACAGCAGGAACTGAAGTTGCTGCGCGACTGCATTCGATGTCAGCCCCACCGCCTGAAGACGATCCTGATTGAGCGTGAAATGCAGCGCCGGTACCCGCGGCCCCCAGTCCGTATTGACGGTCCGCATCATTGGGCTGGACAGCATCACTTTTTCAACCTTGTCTGCAATGTTGCGCAGTTGAGCTGCATCCGGCCCCATGACACGGTAAGCCACTGGGTAAGGTGAATACGGACCAAACACCAGCTGAGTCACGCGCACTCGCGCCTCGGGAGCCAGATCGTCTGCAACGGCTTCACGAAGACGGAACTTCAGCGCCTCACGTGCTTCCGGGTTGTCGGTCAGCACAACGATTTTCGCAAACGACGGGTCGGGCAGTTCCGGGGCCATCGCCAGAAAGAAACGAGGCGAGCCTTGCCCGATATAAGACGTCACGATTTTTGTCTCTTTCTGCTTTCTCAGCCAGGCTTCAACCTTCGCGGTTGCCGCACTGGTTTGCTCGATGGACGTTCCATAAGGCATTTGCACTTCGACAAGCACCTCAGGGCGATCGGAAGTCGGGAAAAATTGTTTTTTCACCAGCCCCATCCCGAGTATCGCGACCGTAAAGACCGCAATCACCGTGCCCGCTACTAGCCACTTACGGGCGATAACGCGCGTGAGCACCTGGCGAAAGCGGTTGTAATGACGGGTGTTGTAGATAGCCGCGTGTCCACCCTCGACCTTTTTGATATTGGGCAGCATTTTCACGCCGAGATAAGGCGTGAACACCACCGCCACGACCCAGGAAGCAATCAGGGCGATACCCACTATCCAGAACATGTTGCTGGTGTATTCACCTGCGGTGGATTGGGCAAAACCGTTCGGCATAAAACCGACGGCGGTGACCAGCGTACCGGCCAGCATCGGAGCCGCCGTGTGACTCCAGGCATAGGCCGAGGCTTTGATGCGGTCATAGCCCTCTTCCATCTTCACCACCATCATTTCGATAGCGATGATGGCGTCATCCACCAGCAACCCCAGCGCCAGGATCAACGAGCCCAGGGTTATGCGGTCAAAGTTTTTACCGGAGGCCTCCATGACCACGAAGACAATCGCCAGCGTTAGCGGCACGGCGGCCGCAACCACGACACCCACTCGCCATCCCATACTGACGAAGCACACCACCATCACCACCAGCAGCGCGACAAAGAACTTGATCATGAATTCATCAACGGAGGAGCTGATGTTGACGGACTGATCGGTGACCTTCGCAAACGTCATACCTAGCGGCATGCTTTCATTGATTTTGGCCGTTTCCGCATCCAGAGCCTTGCCCAAATCCAGACCGTTCCAGCCGTCGCGCATAACGATGCCCAGCAGCAGCGCCGGTTCACCCTGATTACGAATCAGGAAGGTCGCCGGATCTTCGTAGCCCCGTTCAACGGTCGCCACGTCAGAAAGCTGTAGCGTTCTGCCCTGTACGACGATGGGCGTTTCACGGATTTTCTCCAGTTTGTCAAAGGCACCATCGAGGCGGATAAAGACCTGCGGGCCATGAGTGTCAATCGACCCGGCGGGTGTGAGTACGTTCTGGCTGTTAAGGGCGGAGAAAATATCCTGAGGCGAAATGCCAAGCGTGGCCAGACGGTCATGCGAGAACGAGACGAAAATACGTTCCGTCTGTTCACCGATGATATTGACCTTTTTGACCCCCGGCACATGCAAAATTCGCTGGCGTAATGATTCCGCATCGCGAACCAGCAACCGCTGCGGCTCCCCTTTCGCCTTCAGCGCAAAGAGCGCAAAAGTCACGTCGGAGAACTCATCATTGACCATCGGTCCGATCACGCCAGCAGGAAGGTTTTTGGTTTCATCACCGAGCTTCTTGCGCGCCTGGTAAAATTCTTCCTGCACCTGCGAAGGCGGGGTGCTGTCCTTCAGTGACAGCATGCTAAACGCCAGTCCGGGGCGCGTGTAGGTCTCGCTGCGGTCATACCACTTGAGTTCCTGCATGCGTTTTTCAAGCGGTTCGGCCACCTGATCCTGCATTTCCTGTGCGGTGGCGCCAGGCCAGGCAGAGATAATCGTCATCTGCTTAACGGTAAAGGGAGGATCTTCTGCCCGCCCTAATTCGAAAAACGACAGAATACCGGCCACGGTGATCAGGATAATAAGAAACAGTGTGATTGAGCGCTCACGAACGGCCAGCGCGGAAAGATTAAATCGCCCCCCGCTCATGGCTGACTCCCGGCGGTGCTGGATTCGCTCCGTGCAGCCATGCGAACGGCCTCGCCGTCATGCAGTAGATGTGCGCCAAGAGCGACCACCTGCTCACCCGGTTTGAGGCTACCGGTAATCCTGGCAGCATCGTCACCTAATCCCAGCACCTGAACGGATTGCCATGACACTTTGGCGGGTTTGCCTGAAATGCGCCAGACACCCGGCCCTTTTCCTGGATCATAGAGGGCGGCTAAAGGTACCTGCATCACTGGGGCGGCGGCGCGATCGTCTGCAATGTGCAGCGTAACGGTCGATCCGAGCGGTGCACTTGCCAGCGTTCCTTCAAGGACATATCTCGCTTCAAAAGTGCGCGTCACCGGATCGGCGGCGTCGGAAAGCAGACGCAGTTTTGCAGGAGAGGAGCGTTTTCCCATACCGTACAGGGTGGCCTCGGCCTCGCTTCCGCGAGCCGGACGTAATGTCTCGGGTAGCTGCAAGATGGCCTCGCGCTGCCCTGCTCTTGCCAGACGAACCACAGCCTGACCCGCACTGACAACCTGACCCGGTTCCGCCAGCGTCTCCATCACCACGCCGTCGGCGTCGGCCAGCAGCACGGCGTAGCCCGTTGCATTTTGCGCCACATTCGCCTGTGCCTGAGCCGCACTCAGTTCAGCTTTGGCCGTATTGGCGGCGGCCTTAATCTGATCGTAGGCCGATGCCGACACCGCCCCTGCTGAGACCAGCCCGCGGTAACGCGCCTCGTCATCAATCGCTTGTTTTGCACGGGCGCGTGCAGCCGCTACTGCCTGCTGTTGCGCCTGCGCCTGCAGGCCCAGGTCGACAGGATCCAGACGCATCAGCGGCTGGCCGCGTTTAACGGTCTGGCCGGTATCGACCATACGTTCAATGATTTTGCCTTGCACCCTGAAACCGAGGTCGCTTTGAATCCGGGCGACCACGACACCGGTGAAGGCGCGGGAGGAATCGACAGCGCTCACGACGGTTGCAGACCTCACCAGAGGAGGCTGCGTACGGGGATCGTCGGTGCTGGAAGCGTCACCGCAGGCCACCAGGGCAAGCGGCAACAGACAAACAGCAAAAGTGGCGGGTTTGAGCCGGAGCATGGGGTACCTTAATTATTTAACAGGACAGTACCCGCATACTCATTCAAGTGACCAATTAAGTCAATAGTCACAACTACGGTGATAAACTTCTCAGTATCAGTGACGACAGCAGGACGGCGGCGGCAGGTGCGGAATCAAGATTGTATTGCAGCTGTAACGGGCAAATGTAGGGGCGCATGACCAGATAAATAGCCTCGGCAGCCTCATCAAGCGGCGTTTTTCGCTCAAACTCCCCGGCCTGACGCCCCTCCTGGATGATCTCCTGTATCAGTTGACGAAGGCGCGCCTGATGCGCCACGGCAGAGGGCCAGTTATCCCGGGAAGCAACGGCGGCAATGTCATACAGCATGCGATCGTGAAAAAACAGATCCGTTCCGGCTTCAGTCAACGTTCTCAACAAACGCCGCAGCTTTTCAGAGGCCGTCGGCACATCCGCGAGCGCGTTGTTAACGATTTCAGCTATTTGTGACAATCTGTTCGCACAAATCACTTCGCCAATCGCCTGCTTGGAATCGAAAAATTTATAAATATACGCTTTGGAAAAGCCTATCGCTTTTGCCAAATCTGACACGGTTGTTTTTTCGTAGCCAAAATGCCCGAAATGAGCGGTAGCCGCCTCCACAACCTGGTCACGGACACTGTGGTCAGAGGGGCCCCGCGTAAGAAGATCATTTGTCTGTTTAGTCATTTTTTCAGCTTAGCTCAATGAGCCACGATTGACAACGAGTGACCATTTGGTAATGTGGTCACAACTTAACATTGCCTCAAGAGACATTAATGTTACCCCTACGTACTCTTACACTCATGGTGAGCGCCGGTTTACTGGCGGGCTGTGCCGTCGGACCGGATTATCAGCGCCCGGATGCGCCGCTTGCGGAACGCTATCAGGCGGAGTCTGCCGTCCAGCAGAGAACCGCTTCCAGACCCGCCCGTTTTGCCGTGTGGTGGGACGGCTTCGGCGATCCCCTGTTAAGTCAGTTCGTTATGGACGCTCTGGCACAGAATCTCGATCTCGCCCAGGCAACCGCGCGCATGGCCCAGAGCCGTGCCGGACTGGGTAACGCCACCGCCGCCCTGCTGCCATCGGGTAACATCAGCGGGCAAGCAGCACGTGCGCATCAGTCGGTAGAGACCCCACTGGGTCAAGTTCTTAGCTCGACGCCGGATTATAGTCGCTACGGCAATAGCTATGAAACCGATCTGAACGCAACCTGGGAAATTGATGTTTTCGGCGGGCTGCGACGCGGTCGCCAGGCGGCGCTGGCTGACTATCAGGCCTCTGAAGCGGGCGTCGTCGCCACTCGCCTGGCCGTCGCCGCTCAGACTGCCGATATCTATATTACCCTGCGCGGATTACAGGCCCGACTGGCAATCGCTGAGAAACAGGTCAGGACGCAACAAGCGCTGCTGGAAAAAGTCCAGCTCCTTCACCGCAAAGGGCTGGCTCCCGAATATCAGGTTCGCCAGACTGAAGGGGAACTGGCGCAAGTTCAGGCTACCGTCCCGGCGCTGCGAACGGGGCTTGATGCCGCCATGAATGCATTAGACGTTATGCTCGGCACGCCTCCCGGCACACATCGTGCTCAGTTAGACTCGCCGGGGTTCATTCCGCAAGCGCCGCAAATAACCTCAACAGGCACACCTGCCGATCTGTTGCGTCGCAGGCCCGATATCATCGTGGCGGAGCGCCATCTCACCGCCTCAAGTGCACGCATTGGCGTCGCCGTCAGCGAGTATTATCCGACGTTTTCACTCAGTGCGTTGCTCGGCAGCGCAACGGCCATATCAAGCAACAACCTCTTCTCCGGCAGTGCCAGCCAGTCTGCGGGTGTGCTGGGATTGCGCTGGCGGCTTTTCGATTTCGGGCGGATCAACGCCGAGATTGATCAGGCAAAAGGCCAGGAAGCTGAAGCACTCGCCGCCTATCGCCTGTCGGTATTACACGCAACCGAAGACGTCGAAAATGCCTTCTCCGCTCTGGTCAACAGTGAATCACAAGCCACCACCCTGACCAACGGTGAATCCGCCCTTGCCAGTGCCCGCCAGTCGTCTTTTGTCGCCTTCCAGCAAGGAACAGCAAGTCTGATTGACGTCCTGCGCAACGATGAAACCCTTTTGCAGGCTTCCGACGCCAGAGCGCAAGCCCAGACAGACTCTGCACGCGCCGCTGTCGCGACATTCAGAGCGCTCGGAGGAGGCTGGCAGCCGCCAGAAGCTGACAAAAAGACGCTGTAAGGCGCAATGCACCTCAATATGCCGCAGTACACGAGAGCAACGCCTTAGACCTTTGAAAACATGACAAAATGGGACTGATACCCGGGGGACGGATGCAAAGGATAGGTATTCTAAATGTGGATGCGTTCACTGAAAAGCTGGTGCGGGGACTGTTTCGTGTCGTTCCAGAGTCGCAGGTGTTTCTTTTCTGCGCAAATAACGAACGGGCGCAAAAACTAGCAATCGATCTGCCCTGCTGGACGCCGGACAGTTATCAAAATGTCGTCGATGAAGTTGATGTCATTCTTATCGGCGGGGATTCTGATTCCCTGCATGACATTGCGCCTCAGGTACAGTTGCGCGGCACGCAAACCCTGATTTCTCTTGTGCCTGGCACCTCCATTCAGCGTTTGCGTGATTTATTCGGGCATACGGATTGCGTCAGGCTTAGCCTAACGTTCGCCGCTGAAATGAATACCTCGACGGTCATCCTAACGGCTGCCGACAATCCTATTCAGCAGCTGTTTGCGCGAGTAGGCGAGTTAATGGTGTTTACTGACGAATCAGAATTTGAGTTGGCTACGGTAAGTATGGGTATGAACAGCGGGTACTATTATCTCGCCGAAGGCTTGCAGCGCTGGTTTGTACAGAAAGGCCTGACAGAAGATATTGCGCGCCGACTGGTGCTCAATGGATTAAAAGACGTCGTGCAGTATGCAGAATATAAAGAGTCTGCGCGACTGGATGAGCTAGGTAAAGAGATGGCACTCTCCGGGCATTTTACACGGGAAGGGCTTGAAATTCTTACCCAGATGCAGGCGCTTAAACCCTGGATTGTCGCTTCTGAGAGGGCTTTATCGGCGATACAAGAACACTCAAAAAAGACGCTACCCTGAAAAATCAAGCCAACGGATCTGTTGGCTTTTCGCATCTATCCCTACTGGGCTGAGAAAGCCGCACGACACACGCTCCAGAAAGAAAGGTCTCTTCATGATGGCGTTGAAGTCATCGCAAAAGATGACTGATCATTGCTTACCTGCCATTAACTGTATATAAATACAGTGATATGATTTTACCGAACAGATCGTGCCGATGACGATTCGATAAAATCAATCCGTTGAAGTCACACTGATTTTAAATGAGCAACGTCCCGCCGGATCGACCGGGACCCGTTAAGGAACTAACATGCTAAAAGTGATTGCCGAAGATTTTATGCAGGCGGAGGCCGTAGAGATCGTGCTTCCGCTTTATCGCGAACTGGTTGAAGCGACGAGGCTGGAGCCGCTGTGCATCGCATATGACTTATATGTAGATGAGAACGATGCCGGGCATTTTATTTTCGTAGAAGAGTGGCCTGACCGCGCGGCGCTGGATGCCCATTGCGCGAGTGAACACTTCAGACGCCTTGTGCCCCTGATAAATCAGTACGAGCGCAAAAAAGCGACCTTTATTTTCATGAACAGCGTTGCGTAAACCGTCTGCGGCATGATCAATCCTGATGCAACGGTGCGCAGCTATCTGGCTGCGTCACCGGTGCAAAATCAGGCGGGGAATTTGACGTTAAAATCCGTGATGAATTGTTCACCGGCCTCAGCGATCGTTTTAGACAGATACTGGTAATAGCGCTCAACCCCGTAGGCTTCAATTTGCTGGATTTGCTGGCGAACAGGCGCGCAGAAAAGCGCGGAGTTCCCTGCCCCCACTCTTTTACTGTTTGGCGGCAGCTCGGAAGAGATGGCTTTAAACCAGGTGCGTGCGGCGTTCTTGAGCGTGGCAGGCACTTTAGCGACGTCATCAATGCCGGTTAAAACTTGCACGGTCGGGAAGATATCAGCATCAACAGCGTTTTTCAGGCGCGCAAAAAACTGACTGAACAGCTCGTACGATCCCAAATCCACGATTTTCGGTTTGGTGCTATTGCGGGTTTTGTTGCCCGGCTTGCCGGTCGTTGAAAGCGTTTTACTCCGCGAATTAACGTCATCCAGTTGCAGGTTAAACAGGATGTTGCAGTGCTCCCGACGTTTTTTCACATCTGGGAACATATCGATAAAGGTGGAGATAAATTGCGGTGTTGCCAGGTCGTGGAGTTCATGATTAACCAGCCACTGCGAACGAGCGAACGCTCCCGGAGTGATAAACCAGTCTGGCTGTTCCGTGTAGATTTTAGACTTTCCTTTATTGTCGAACTCAACAAACTCAGCCCCACCCTCAAAGGCGAAACGGCAGTTTTTAAGGCTGATAATCGTCTGGTTCATGATCAGTGCATCTTTGATAAAGCGCGCGACAACGGCGCTCATGACGAAGGCAGTCTGCTTTTCATCACGAATAACATATTTCAGGTCTTCAACTGACTTCACGCCAGGTTCAAGCTCGGTAAATTCTAAGAAAATGTGATGCATGTAATTCACTTCCCGCAAGTTGCAACCGGGTAATGATAACACAAGAAACTAAATGGATAGTCACCGCCAACACTTTGGTATCACTACTGTGAAAGTGTTTATGCACTTCTGAAAGAAAAAATGAACAACCTTAGATATGCAATCCCCTTCCAAAAAGAAAAAGCATTAACATGTTCTGGGATTCTGTAAGTGTCGCTACGTTGTAGTCACTTTTTTCGCATAGCAGAACACTTCATCAGTGTGACTTGTATTCTCATCTTCACCATTCTCTAAAATTCCGACTAATAGCTATGTTAAATTACGGTCAGCAACAACTCACGAAACATGCAGCCAATCTCAACCCACGCATGTTGGAATGCTTAAAACCCAAAACAGAAAATCAAACTAAATAATCACTTATTAAACACTTAAATTTCACTAAAAAAAACATCAAATGCATACATTAAAATCACTTATAAAAATTAAAGCCATCACTTAAAAACTGACAAATATCAAACTAAATGAACATTTCGTGCTTATTTTCGCGTTAGTTTCATCACTCTTTTTTGCATAAATGTTACGGATAAAACATAAATAGAACAGGGCGGCCAGGATTCATCCGCGCTTTAAATTTGCAATAAAATGCATAAATACTCACCTACCTGCATAAATCGCTTTATTTCATAATTATTTTTGCACCGTTTTAAAAAACGTAATTCATTGTTGATACGAAAGATTCGCTATCGTTAGTGAAACGTCGGTTCAAACCGTTTGTGAAATCGTTTACACGCTATGCAAAACAAAATGAGTACTGCGGTTCATTTTTATGCTTTTCCGTATTCAACCCCCTCTCCTTTCACACGAAGCATTGCTTCAGAATAGTGCGCTTTTTTAACCTATTAGATACGAATTTCCAACGTTTTAGCCAAAGTTGACTTGATTTCATTGCCCTCGCATATTTCACAGCACGAATTAACAAGACAACCTTTGGAGAGTATTTCTATGCCATCCCGTGATTATCCGGACAAAAGATTCCCGCGGGGAACTGCAAAGGATGCAGACCTGAAAATGTTAAGCGCAAGGATTGAATCGAGTCTCGTCGAATACGTGAGAGAGACCGCGTTTGAGACGCGGCAAAGCAAGCAGGAAATTATTGCAGAAGCCTTAGCGCTTCATAGAAAAAGCCGCCAGACAGAGCCAGCGGCTGAATAAAAACGTTAACCCATCCGCGACCAAACGAACCGGGTTAGCACCTTTACACGTTAATGATACAGGTTTTCACATGAAAAAGACGATACTTTCTGGGGTTATTCTTGCCACCTTAGCCGGAACCTCCGCCCTCTCGGCGCCGTTTATGCCGATGATGAATCCTGAGCCAGCGGGAAGTTTTGTGCCATCAAGCCAAAGTCCTCAGGGTGTCACGGGCACGTTCAATTTTTATGAGGGAACGGATGATTCCCAGTTTCGCGTAGGCTTTACGCAAAATTATCTCTACGATCTCAACGCTATTGTTTCTAACGTGGAGACAAACCAGGCGGACATTAATACCAAAGTGGATCAGACCGACTACGACCAGAACAAACAGACCATTGATGCCCAGTTGGTCAATCTGACGCAGACCAACGATCTGCAGGACACCTCGATTACGTCCAATAAAACGGCTATCGATCAAAACGCTACCGATATCAAAATCAACACGACCGCGCTGGCAGGTAAAGTGAATCAGAACGTTTATTCTGCCGATCAGACTCGTCAGGATAATGAAATTGCGAGTAAAGCCAGCGCGAGCGATCTGCACACAGATGAGCAAAAAATCACGAGCAACAGAACTGCTATCCAGAAAAACGCCACTCAGGAACAAACGGATTTTCGGGTGCTCCAGTCAGGGATCGCGCACGCGGAAGACACTGGCGCATATGCTCAATCACGCGCTGATGCTGCTTATGCGAACACTGAAAAAAACCGTAAAGCACTGGACGCAACGAACAAACGGGTTGCAGCTAACACCACAAAACTGCAAAACCATGAAAGTCGAATTCAGGATCTGGAAGCCGATCGCGGCTATGGGAACAAATTCAACGATCTCAAAAATACCGTGGATAACAACCGTAAACATGCTTCCGCAGGCATCGCTGGTGTCGCCGCAATGGCGAATATTCCGCAGGTCTCTCAGGGTTCAACTTTCTCGATGGGCGCGGGTGCCGGCACCTATGACGGCGAACAAGGTCTGGCAGTCGGGGCATCAGCACGTATTGGTCAGCAGGTCGTCACTAAATTGACCGTCTCTGCGACCACGGAGAATGATTTTGTGGCTGGCATGGGTGCCGCTTATGAGTGGTAACGCCGACTTATCTTTCCGCTGCTTCCCCTCGTTAAAGCGGATTTAGTGCAAGCTAAAGATGTGCGTAAATCTATATGACACTGCTCGTCGCTATCGCGACGAGAAAAATAAGAGAGACTACACATGAAAAAAACACTCATCGCACTCATGAGCCTGGCAGCCATTCTCGCCGCACCGGCACATGCCATTGACGCAAAATACCGCGCAAAGCTGGAACGCTCAGGTTGTACCCAATTAACCGAAGCCGATGGCACCTGCGACATCAATAAAACCAAAGCCCAGAACCAGGCCGCACACCCGCAGAGTCAGATGGATGTGACGCCCTACCTCGGCACGTGGCAAATGTTCAATGCTAACGGTCAGCGTTTACCAAAACTGGTGGTACGCAAAAAGAGTTATCTGTTTGATGGCAACCCGATCGAAACCGCTAACGTCCCGTTCATTACCGATAAGGGCGAATTATATCTGGTGTTCAAAACGCGCAGCATCACTCTCAAGTCAGATGGCAACGGCGAATGGCATAGCCCAGCGGGTCAAGGATATTTGAAGCGCCAGTAAAAAATGGCTCCCGCAGGCGCTTTTTGAAACGCCTCAACACAATGAAATAAAATGATTTATTTCATAGATCTTTCTCATGCCAGCCATATTGATACCTGGAACCCCGCAAATGCGGGGTTTTTGTTTTAACTGACGCTGATAGGAAAAAACACTTTTCATAATCAACGAGCATGCTTTCCGCGTATGTAATGAGTGAAAACCAGACCTAAGCCAATTTATAAATGGCCGAATCCGATGCTTATCTGGCTCAACTCCGCCTGATTTTCATCACCTGCGTAGTCACCTCCAAAATTCGGGGGTAGAACAGCCTTGCGTCAAAGCGTTAGTCTGAAGGCCGTCGGAAATGGCGTAAGACGATAACGTTGCTATACCAATGCACTCATTTTGAGGAGAGTTTATGTCCACAACGCGTGGAAACTCGCGGCTGTCCTATCGTTCAGAGGGGAAAGGTCCATTAGTCATCATGCTTCATGGCCTGTTAATGGATGGACAGTGCTGGGTAGATAACGGCTTTGTCTCAGCTTTTAGCCCTTTTTTTAGAGTCGTTTGCCCGGATTTAATTGGGCACGGTGCCAGCGACAGAGTCGATAGACAGGACTTTTACACAAGAGAAAATCAGGTTTTAACCATTGTGAAACTCATGGATGAAATGGGCTATGACAAAGCACATGTGATGGGTTACTCAGCGGGTGCCTGGTTAGCGATGGGGTTGCTTGATTCATATCCTGAAAGGCTGACTTCCGTAGTGTTGGGTGGATGGGACTGCTTAAACGGAATTCCGGAAACGCCTTTCGGCAAACTCAGTTTCGACATGTTTATGGAATACGCTCGAGAGACTGCACCTGAACTTACCCAATCGCTGTCACCTGGGGATGAGAGAAGTGCAGAATGCTTTTTCAACGAACTCAGTAAACAATTCAAAGATGATGGCAAGCTATTGGCTCGCAGCACGCCAAAACTATTCTGGGCAGGTGCCAATGATCCCTATTACACCTCTATGTCTGAACTGGCACAGCAGCATGCGATACGCTTTGTTGCAGGTAAAGGAGACCATTTGGGTGAAGTAAACCATCCGGATAGGGAGACAGCGACTCACATACTTAATTTTGTAAAGGCTAGATGCCTTTCTGGTATCAATGGTTAAGTGCGATCTTTACGGCGTCCGCTCATGTCTGTGAGCTCAACAGGCCGAAGCAACGCCATCCCTAATCAAGAACCGGCGCGTCATTATGACTGCCTCGATATAAGGTTCCCCCTGATACGTACATTCACTTGTTCCTATGGATTATCAATACTCAGGCATTCCAGAAATCGGTCCTTCAACCTTAAGCTATTTCCACAATGAATTCGTTTGATAAAAAAGTTAGCGCTTTTCACTTTAGCCCCTTTCGCTATTTGTTTTTTGCGCGCCTTCTTACCGTTTTAGGGAACGGTATTGCCCCGATTGCACTGGCCTTCGCGGTACTCGACATCGGTGGGACCCTCTCTGATTTAGGTATCGTCGTCGCATCGCGCTCCATTTTTAACGTCGCATTCTTATTGATTGGTGGCGTTTTAGCAGACAGATACTCTCGAAATCGAGTGCTGGTCTCCTCATCACTGATTGCAGCCGTGTCGCAAGCTGTCGTTGCATGGTCTGTACTCGATGGTTCAGCAACGGTGATGAGTATGGCCTTTTTTGGAGCCTTGAATGGAGCAGCATCCGGCATCGCATTACCGGCTTCATCTACGCTGGTCCCCCAGACTGTCCCGGCTCAGAATTTGCGTGCAGCAAATGCATTAATTCAGCTCGGTATTAATGGCGGTACGATTATTGGCGCTTCGCTGGGTGGGATCCTTATCAGTGCTGTTGGACCGGGATGGGGATTGGCAGTTGATGCAATGGGTTTCGCCGCCTCTGCGCCGCTCTATTTTTTGATTCGCACTTCGTTGACTCAAGCATGCCCGTCAACAACCCACATTCTGCAGGACTTAAAAGAAGGCTGGAAAGAGTTCGCAAGCAGAGCATGGGTATGGGTGACGGTTGTCCAGTTCACCATTATCAATGCCGCATTCAGTGGCGTGGTCATGGTTCTCGGTCCTGTCATTGCTGATGCTTCTTTTGGGCGCGCGCATTGGGGAGGCATTATTGCTGCACAGAGTGTTGGCCTGGTTACGGGGTCGTACCTCTCGCTGAAATGGCGGCCACGCAGAGATCTCTTTATCAGTGTCATGCTGGTTTCACTTTGCTCAGCCCCTATGCTAATGCTTAGCCAGCCCGCTTCTGAAATTGGGCTCGTAGCCGCGTTTTTTGTTGCTGGGGTGACGCTAGGCTTGTTCGATGTGTCCTGGGCTCATGCACTCCAAATTCATATTCCCCGGGAAAAGCTGGCTCGCGTTTACGCCTACGACGCTATCGGTTCGTTTATCGCCATTCCTTTCGGTGAACTTGTCGCAGGCCCACTGGCGACACATTATGGTACGAATAATGTGCTTCTGGTTTCAGCGATCGCCGTGATCATTGCCGCATTAGGAGCCTGTCTGGTGCCACAAATACGACAGCTCGATAACGCCTCTCAGGCAACGTCGCAAAAGGCTACGGGCTCTTCGTTGTGAATCTCGGTCCCAAATAGAGCGTGCCGTGCTAGCACGTTCTTTCACCCTCCGCCCAGCGCTTGATATCGCTTATATTTGGCGACCTGATCCCCGTACTCAAGATATTCTTGGTGGTGTACAGGCTAACCTTCGCTTTGTCATCATGGCTTTCAATTTCAATTAGCGTGTTGTTTATCAACAGCCCATCCGCCAGGAGCTTTTGATTGATTTCACCTTCCTTGCGCTCACCGTCAAACTCGCTGAATACGATGACCGGATTTCCCAGCAGTGCTTCATATTCCAGGCACTGCCTTGCCATATCCCTTAACGTTCGATAGGTATCGGATGGCCCTGTCAGGCTTGTGAAACTGCCATCATAAGAGGAATGGCTGCTCTTTAATTCGCTGACGGTTATGGCGCACCCGCTGAGTGCTATCGAACACAACAAGGTCGCCAGGGCCACGTATTTCACTTTCAACTCCATTGTGATGATAAATTTTCTCCGTTGGTTAGGGATGACAGTGGTGTTGTCTTTCACACGGACTTTGGCGTAGGGAAATCAACAGTGACCATCAGCCCGCCCTCTTCAGACGTGCTCAGGGATACGCTGCTGTTGTGTTGCTGCGCAACCGCTTTGACGATTGCCAGCCCCAGCCCACTTCCGCTCTGTATCTGATTGGGATCGCGAAAGAATCTATCGAACACGCGCTCCCTCATCTCAGGCAGAATGCCGGGCCCTGCATCTGAGACACGCAGCTGCATGAATCTCTCGAGTGATCGAACGACGACCTCAACCCGCCCGCCCTCAGGGCTATACTTCACGGCATTTTCAATGACGTTATCAATCAGTGACATCAGACGCTCCCTGACACCGGTAATCCATATTTCATTTTCAGCGTAAAATTCAAGTTCAATTCTGCGCTCAGCGGCCAGCGGAGCTAACTCCGCCATTCGCTCCTGAATGAGCGTCGTCAGCGGTACAGGCTCCATGGCTGTGTCAATGCGCGCTTCACTGTGCATGAGCAGCAGCAACTGATTGACGAGTCGAGCTGCGCGGCTATTGCTACGAATGATCCCTGCCAGCAACTCCTGTTGACTCTCGCTACTTATATAGGACTGCAACGCCTCAACATTGATGCGCATTGCAGCCAGCGGGGTACGCAGTTCGTGAGCGGCATCGGCAATGAAAATCCTTTCCCTTTCAGTGCTTTCTCGCAGCCTCGCAAGAAATGCATTAATCGCGTCCACCATTTGGTGAAGCTCCATATGCTTTGGCACTGATTTTAAGGGAGACAAATCTTCCGGCGTGCGTAAGGCAATCTCATTGACCACTTTGTTCCAGGGCCGCATCGCAATGCGGATTGACAGCCACGCGGGAAACAATAGAAAAGGAATACAGACCAGTAACGGTAATATGTAGTAGCCACGCGAGTTCAGATAGATAAAGAAGTTCCAGCCTGCGGCAGGGGTAATCAGTGTGACCTCCACGTCGGAGTTCCCTGATTGCAGAGTACGGCTAGTCCAGGAGCGGCCTTCACTCTCTATTGTCTGGAGGCTCCCATATCGAGTGTTTGTCACCCCGGTCGGTGCGCCATCCGATGAATAAATTATGTGTTTATTTTTGCGAACAATTAAGCTGATCGACAGCGCAGGATCCTCACCTCCGCCATAACCTTCCCGCAACGCCTGGCTGAACGCGTCCAGTACCTCGGTTAGCGCCTGCGGACGATCATCCAAACGATCGACCAATTTTTGAATGGTTTCGTAAGTCTTACTGCCCGTTAGCATTGGAGGGCTTCGCAAGTCCTCCGACAAAATATAGGTCAGAAAAAAACACCAAAGCAGCGTAAGCAAGAGCATTTGGGCGATGATAATTCGCCGTACGAGCGAAGGGGTTCTCAGGTGCAACCAAAAATTTCGCATTAACCCGCTCCTTTCTGAACGGGGACGGTATCGATCACAAACCCGACTCCCCTCACCGTTCGCACATAGCCATCGCCGATTTTGCGACGCAAATTCCCCATATGCACATCCAGAGAATTACTCATATTCTCTTTTGCCCCGAATATTCTCTCTTCCAGAAACCGACGAGTAATGACGCGATCGGTGCGCAACAGTAAAGTCTCAAGCAGCGCGTATTCGCTCGCCGTCAACTCAATATTCCGCGTGCTCACTGTGACGCGACGAGTCGGAACGTGGAGAGATAACCCGCGAATTTCTATCATCTCATTCTCGAAACCGTAGCTGCGCCGCGCAAGGGCCCTCACTCTGGCCAACAGCTCGGCAAGCACAAAAGGTTTGACGAGATAGTCATCAGCGCCAGCATCCAGCCCACAAAGGCGGTCCTGCAGCGTGCCTCGTGCGGTCAGAATGATGACGGGGATCCCCTTCATCTGCTGGCGTAAATATGCCATCAGGCTCATGCCATCGCCGTCGGGCAGCCCGAGGTCGAGCAACACCAGTTCTGGCACGCAGGCATCAAGTTGATGCAGCGCATCCTCTTTGCGGCGAACCCATATGACATCTAATCCTTGATCTGCAAGGGCAATACGCACGCCGTTGCCGAGATCCAGGTCGTCTTCGATCAGGAGAATTTTCACAATAGTTACGTTATCAACAGTGAATGAAGAAAGTCTGAAGAAAAAAACGGTATCAGGAAATCTATCAGGTTTGCATCACCGGGACGTACTTCAGTATTTCTTCATTTTGAGCTCATAAGAACTTTAGGGTGTGTATTCACACTGAGCGTTCTGGCGTTTAAGCCGCTTGTATCGTAATCAGTTGAATCCCTAAGGACTTCTTTAATGAGAAATTTCGAACTGCGTCATCAGTTCCTCCCTTCACTTTCGGGGCGCACGCTAAAAAAAATATTGCCGGGCGCGCTGCTGGCGTTACTGGTCTCTCCAGTGCTGGCGGCAGAACCGCAGCAAGGTAGCGGCTTAACGTTGGGAGGCGGCGTGGATGTTACACCACGCTATTCTGGTTCGAATGAAAACCGTGTCACGACGGCCCTTGTGTTTGATTACTCGATGCGTAATGGATTCTTCGTGAGTACCACGCAGGGTATCGGTTACGGCAACAGTATCGGCAACCTGGATTACAGTACTGCGCTGAGTTATCGCGCAGGCCGTAAAGATCACGATGTTGACAGCGACTCATTGAACGACGGCAGTGACAACCTGCGCGGTATGGGCAATGTCAAAGGGTCGGCTCTGGGTGTGGTGGGTCTTGGCTATAAGGTGACCGACTGGCTTCATTTGCAATTCCAGGCCGAGGTGCCGTTTACTGAACGAGACAATGGTGCGGCCCTGCATTTCGGCATTCTTAGCCCACTGTATAGCGGCTCGAAAGATACGTTAACGATGGCGCTGACCAGCAGCTGGGGGACGAGTGACTATATGCAGACGTACTACGGGGTCAGTTCATCACAGTCAGCCGCATCAGGGTTTGCTCCCTATGATGTCGGAACGGGGATTTATGCCTGGTCAATGAATGTGGACTGGACGCACAAGTTCAACCAAGACTGGAGCGTGGTAGCCGCAACGGGTTTTACACAGTTGGTGGGTGATGCACGCAACAGCCCGATTGTGCAACGGAAAGCATCGCCCACCGGGAGCTTGAAAGTGACATACAGTTTCTGATTGTTGTCCGACATTTGCCTCTCGGCAGATTGTGGCTATCCACCGTCAATGCATACACATTCGATCCGCCCCGATTCAGATTATGGGGCGGTATTCGACTTGCAGAATGACTCGGAGCCTCTGGCGCACATCAGCGTTCCCGATCTCTGAACCATTCATCTTTTGATCGGGTCATCTTTTGATCGGTATTAGTGGTCCACGCACTTGAGGCCTTTCACCGCCATCGGCGTGACAGGAAAAAATCTGTATCGCCAAAGAGATTGAAAACGCCTCCACGCCGCGCAGAATTTTGTCCGACTTAGCCTGAGGGCGCGTCCTGTTTTGCTTTTAGTCGCTTAATGCTGCGCAGTATTCCTCTCTTCAGAAGACGCGAGCGCATTGAGCGTATCCATCGCCTCGTCGGACAGCACAAGCTCTGCGGCGGCAAGATTTTCATGCAGATGCGTAACCGACGAAGTGCCAGGAATAAGCAAAATATTAGGTGAACGCTTCAGCAACCATGCCAACGCCACCTGCATTGGCGTCGCCTTTACTGCCTCCGCGACGGCCTGGAGGCCGGAAGACTGCAAGGGAGTAAACCCACCGAGCGGGAAAAACGGCACATAAGCGATGCCCTGCTCCGCCAGAGAATCGATCAGCGCATCGTCGCCACGGTTAACAATGTTGTAAAGGTTTTGCACGCAAACTATCGAGGCGATGCTCTGCGCTTCGGCGACTTGCGCGGCGGTCACATTGCTCAAACCTATATGTCTCACCAGCCCCTGACGCTGCAATTCGACAAGCGTGGTCAACGGCTCAGCAATGGATCCTTCTGCGGGTCCGTGAGCACTGAACATAATGCGTAAATTCACCACATCCAGCGTATCCAGCTGCAGATTTCGCAGATTATCGTGTACCGCCTGAGTCAATTCCTGAGCAGAAAATGCAGGGAGCCACGACGCATCAGCGCCACGCCGCGCACCAATTTTGGTCACAATCGTCAGGTCGTCCTGGTACGGATGTAACGCCTCACGTATCAGTTGGTTGGTAACGTGAGGGCCATAAAAATCACTGGTATCAATATGATTAACCCCAGTTGACACTGCTTCCCGCAGCACATCCAGCGCCGCGTCCCGGTTTTTCGGCGAGCCAAACACGCCCGGGCCGGCGAGCTGCATCGCCCCATAACCCACTCTTTTCACGCTACGCGTGCCTAACGTAAACGTGCCGCTTTTCTCGATATTGATCATTTTTTGATTCCTGTTCGACGAACTGAAAGAAAATTAAATTTGATAAATAGTATTCAGGGGAACAATAGGTTACATGAAGAAAAAGTTAGTTTAGTCACTGTTAAGTTAAAGTTTAGAGATACTACGTCGATAGTAATGGTGCAACTTCTGCACAACAATCGGGCGTCTTTTTATGCTGAAAAATCTGCACGTAATTACTGGGATCATTTTTGCACTTACGCTGTTCTGCCTGCTCCAGGTCGTCACGGGTGGCTTGTTCTACTCCGCAGTCAGCAATGATCGTCAAAACTTCCAAAATTCAGGAAATCTCAACGCGCAACAAGAGAGCCTGAGCGACAGCGTGAACACGCTGGTTAAAACGCGCGTTACCGTCACTCGCGTTGCGATCCGTTACCTTAAAAATCAGCGCGATCCCGCTTCTCTGGCGGCGATCAACAAGCTGCTCGGTAACGCCAGCACGTCTCTGGGCAAAGCTGAAGCCTATTACAGCGCATGGCATGAGATGCCGCCGGTGAACGGGCAGAGCCAGGAATTAACTGCCGAGATGCAGAAAGCATACACCCAGATGCACGAAGTCATGCGACTGTCGATCGAATATCTGAGCGCTGATAACTATCAGGCGTACGGCGATCTGGATGCCCAAGAGGCTCAGGACAAGATGGAAGCCGTCTACACGCGCTGGCGTGCAGAAAACAACACCCTGCTGAAGGCGGCTGCTCTGGAAAACCAAAACAGCTTTACCAGCATGCAGTGGACGTTGGGCACCATTTTGCTGGTGGTCATCGGCGTACTGATTGTGTTCTGGATGGGTTTGCAGCATCTCCTGCTGAGACCACTGCGCAGCGTGATGAACCATATTCGCACCATCGCCAGCGGCGACCTGACGCACACCATTTCTATCGACAGTCGTAATGAAATGGGTCAACTGGCTGCGGGTCTGCATGAAATGCAGCAATCGCTGGTGACAACCGTCAGCGCGGTACGTGGCAGCACCGATTCCATCTACACCGGCGCGGGCGAAATCGCGACGGGCAGCAACGATTTGTCTGCACGTACTGAACAGCAAGCCTCTTCCCTGGAAGAGACCGCTGCAAGCATGGAAGAGCTGACCGCCACGGTCAAACAAAACTCCGACAACGCCCGCCAGGCGACTCTGCTGGCAAAAAATGCCTCAGAAACCGCCGATCGGGGTGGAATGGTGGTCGATAACGTCATTCGTACCATGACCGAGATTGCCGACAGTTCACAGCAAATTGCCCACATCACCAGCGTTATCGACAGCATCGCTTTCCAGACCAATATTCTGGCGCTGAACGCCGCTGTGGAAGCGGCTCGTGCCGGTGAGCAAGGCCGTGGATTTGCCGTCGTTGCCGGTGAAGTCCGCACGCTGGCAAGCCGCAGCGCGCAGGCCGCGAAAGAGATCAAAGGATTGATTGAAAACTCCGTCAGCCGCGTGAATACCGGCTCCGGGCAGGTCAGCGAAGCAGGCAAAACCATGAAAGAGATTGTTGCGGCGGTGACGCGCGTGACCGATATCATGGGCGAAATCGCGTCGGCATCCGATGAGCAGAGCCGCGGGATTGAGCAGGTCAGTCTGGCCGTTTCTCAGATGGACAGCGTGACGCAGCAGAACGCCGCGCTGGTGCAGGAATCCGCCACGGCGGCGGCGGCGCTGGAAGATCAGGCCGAGCAGTTGCGCCAGGCCGTTGCCGCGTTCCGCTTGAATGCACAAGCGCAAAACAGCGCGCCGCGACCGTCGAATCTTAAAACACCGCAGGTATTGCGTCCGGCTGCGGCCTCTGCCTCAGACGGAAACTGGGAAACCTTCTGACAGTCATCTTTTGAAATGCGGGTGAATTATCGCCCGCATTGCTTTTCTGGCACTAAAAGCAAAACCTGCTTATCGACTCCGTTTTGCGTGTCGTTCCCAGTTTTCCAGTTTAGCGGCTTCGGATTTTTGCAGCGCAACATAGCATGCGCCATCACCACCGTGATGCGGCAGCGCTACGCAGAAGGCCTGCACTTCATCAAATTGTGTTAACCAGCGAGCCAGATAACTGCGCACAATATTCGGATGCGAATTATCTTCCCGGCCCTTTCCGTGAACGATGATCAGGTTGCGCAAACCATCGTGATGCGCCTGCCGAATAAAGCTAAACAGCATCTGGCGACACGGCTCAATCGGCTGGCGTAAAAGATTCAGACTGGCCTGTCGGGGATATTTTCCGTGACGTAATTTTTCAATTACGCCCTGCTGGACACCCTCACGCTGAAACGCCAGCGGTTCGGCGAGAGGCACTACGTCGAGAAACCCCAGCGTCAAAAAGTTATCAAGCTGAGTAACATCAACATTCTGACGGGTGCGCGAGTTACGATTAGGCTGCCAGTTGACATCCGTGGCACGTTTCAGGGGCTGGACATCTTCCATGGCGTCAAGAAAAATTGATTTGTCGTCTGGCTTCATGGAAATTCTCCGGCTACATCTGAAGGGGTACTATACCCGCGCCGGACGGGGGTCTCAATGCTCCAGCCACATCACTTCAGAAGCGATGACGACACAATCAAAAGTAATAACCACATGAAAAGAATTAACATGGCTAATATGAATGATTAAATCAACCTTAACCACAATTTAACTGTTAATTAATTTACCAATTTGAGTTAAAAATATGTGAATTTCGAGGTGCCATCACTTTATTTTTAAGTGAAACCTGTTATAACTAAATAAACCTGCAGAACGGAATAATGAAGCGGGATTTGCAATAGGATGAACTGCTGTGTGTACTGTAGGGTCTGTCCGATGTCGGCAGACTCTATTTTTTTATTGTTCGTCGCCGCTTAATATTCCGCGGGTATGTCTTCTGAATTGCGTAATTAACGACAACGTCAGCGGCGTTTGTAGGGAATCACGTCTTTGAATTAAATCATAAGCGGCTTTGGGTAAGGTTTCTTCGATCGGCAACATCGCCAGATGGTGCATCAGGAGCGGATCACAGCCCAGTTCTTGCGGTAAGGTACTCAAGAAATCGCTTTGCGCAACAAGGCTGATACAGGATGAGAATGTTTCGCATACAACGTCAATGCGCGGTATTTTTGAGCGATATTTAAACATGTCCTCCAGCTGCTTATAATAACTCTCACGAGGCGTCAGCATGCTCCAGTTATAATGCAGAAGCGCATTGATGGATTTAGCCCCTACCCCGGATGCCCTTTCCGACAAAATACCGCAAACGGTTTTTCGAAGCGTTTTTCAACGGTAAATTCGTGGTCGAATGGTCCCTGCTAATAGGTATTTATCGTAAAATCAAGTTCGCCCTGACGTAATTCGTTAATCATCGATACCCGTTGCCCTTCCATAATTCGTACTTTCACCAGCGGGTGCTGTTCATGAAAGCGCGTAATCACCGCAGGCATTAACTTACGGGCGATACTTCCCCCGTGCCAATGTTAATTTGACCGCCCAGCAGACCTTGACGCTGATGGATATCGTCCTGCTCCGCACGCCGTTCTTCGAGAATCAAATTTGCATGTTGATAAAAGCTCTCGCCGCATTCTGTGAGCGCCTTCAGCGCTATAAACCGGATGCCAAACTGGGTACCTACTATTCGCTGGTCTTACGTATCCGCTTATCTTTTTAGGGGTATGGCTGGTGATGTTAGTGGCGTGGTATCTTGTCGGACTGCCAATTGGACCGGGGATTTACCCACGGCTGAATTAAGGGAAAAAGGATGCTGAGATTACTCGAAGATAAGATTGCCACGCCGCTGGGGCCCCTATGGGTGATCGCCGACGAGCAGTTCAATCTGCGCGCGGTGGAGTGGGAAGAATACAGCAATCGCATGGTTGAACTGCTGGATATTCATTACCGCACCGGTTATGAACGCATCGGTGCTACCAATCCGGGCGGTCTGAGCGAGAAGCTGGCAAACTACTTTGAAGGCGATCTCAGCATTATTGATACATTGCCTACCGCAACAGCGGGCACGCCCTTCCAGCGCGAGGTGTGGCAGGCATTGCGCGCCATTCCCTGCGGGCAAGTGATGCACTACGGTCAGCTTGCCGAACAGCTCGGACGCGCCGGAGCGGCTCGCGCGGTAGGTGCAGCGAACGGTTCCAATCCGGTGAGTATTGTGGTGCCCTGCCATCGCGTGATTGGTCGCAATGGAACGATGACGGGTTACGCGGGTGGTGTGCAACGAAAAGAGTGGCTTTTGCGTCATGAAGGCTATTTGTTGCTGTAGAAACCAGGCTTTTAGTGCTTAATTTTCTTCCAGTTAGCACCAAATCCCACAGTCAAGCTGTGGAATTTCAAGAAGATGGCGACACAATGTCGCCACTTGTCTGTATTGATGGTTTACCAGGCTTACGTCTCCACTAAAAAGATGTTAAAATTGACCAATATCAATTAAAGCTTGAGCAGACCTATGATCCCGGAAAAGCGAATTATACGACGCATTCAGTCTGGCGGTTGTGCTATCCATTGTCAGGATTGCAGCATTAGCCAGCTCTGTATCCCGTTTACCCTGAACGAGCATGAACTTGATCAGCTTGATAACATCATCGAGCGCAAGAAGCCTATTCAGAAAGGGCAGACGCTGTTCAAAGCGGGGGACGAACTGAAATCGCTCTATGCAATCCGTTCTGGCACCATCAAGAGCTATACCATCACCGAGCAAGGCGACGAGCAGATCACTGGCTTCCATCTTGCTGGCGATTTGGTCGGTTTTGACGCCATCGGGACAGCTCATCACCCGAGCTTTGCTCAGGCGCTTGAAACCTCAATGGTGTGCGAAATCCCATTCGAAACGCTGGATGATCTGTCAGGCAAAATGCCTAATCTGCGTCAGCAGATGATGCGTCTGATGAGCGGTGAGATCAAAGGCGATCAAGACATGATCCTGCTGCTTTCCAAAAAGAATGCTGAAGAGCGTCTGGCAGCCTTTATCTACAATCTGTCACGCCGTTTCGCGGAACGGGGCTTCTCTCCTCGCGAATTCCGTCTGACCATGACGCGTGGGGATATCGGTAACTATCTGGGTCTGACCGTTGAAACCATCAGTCGTCTGCTGGGTCGTTTCCAGAAAAGCGGCATGCTGGCGGTAAAAGGCAAATACATCACCATCGAGAATGGTGAAGCGCTGGCGGTTCTTGCGGGTCACTCGCGCAACGTCGCATAACGCACTTTTCTCTTTACCGGGTCAACGATTTTTTGGCCCGGTATTAAAACTCCCCCTTCTTCAACGCGTTAAATACTCATCCCACTCTTATTCGGCTTGCATGTGACTCCAGCACTTCAATTATTTAAAGAGTAATGAAGAAAGCCCGACAAACATAACCATGCCCATAATCACCTGGATTAAGGCAACAAAAAAAGCAAGAACACCAAGCACGGTGATTTTTCTACGAAGAATGAACGTGATACCTGACAGTACAGCACTAAACAGAATTGTTTTAACGATGTAACTCAGCGGCACTAGCATCGCATAACCTGTATGTATGCCAGCTAGCCCCATCAGACCGATCAATAACCCCCCGCAAAATCCCCATCCCCAGAACGTCATCGGCAAGCTTAACTGCCCTGTCACCAATTTTTTTACCACAATCGCCTTCTTTTATAATCCATGACTGCCAGGGTTGTGCGCATGTCTCTCGTCGCTGGCAAATATCAAATGAGCCATTCACGTTTCAGAACTCATTGCGTGTCTATGGCGTTAACCCGGTCACCGTGTCAGTTTCTCATACGCCTTTGCGCACAAGCGCCGCAGCCTGTAGAAAAACCTCATCCTCCACGCCATCACCCTTCTGCCTACCGAGTCTAACCAGTTCACCGACAACACTGTCCCGATTGATGGGTTTCTGCGCGGAGACCAGGCCAATCACTGCCGCGCCGATTGCCAGCCCCACCAACCCCGTCTGTTCATCTTTATTCTTCATCGATTTGCTCCTTTAAACCCTCAAAAAGAGTAGCACCACCCGGCAAACACTCAACATGTTCCGCCAGCAGACACTACGCTTCAGCGTCTCAAGCTGACAGGTGGCTTCCTGTGATGGCCAAAAGATCGGCTTAATCCTGGAAAAATTTACGGGAATCAACATATAAAGGCGTTCATCAATAAATTCTCACGATTTATTGATCTGGTAAAACTTCTCCCCTGTTTCATTCAACATATATAGGTTACTCTTTTAATTACAGACTGTGGTGACAGTAGTAAGGAGACCTGTATGGCAAAGTATCAAAACATGCTGGTGGCCATCGATCCTAATCAGGACGATCAACCCGCATTACGTCGAGCTGTCTATTTACATCAACGGATTGGTGGCAAAATCAAAGCGTTTTTGCCCATCTATGACTTCTCATACGAAATGACCACCCTTCTGTCGCCTGACGAACGCACGGCGATGCGTCAGGGAGTGATCAGCCAGCGTACCGCGTGGATCCGCGAGCAGGCAAAATATTACATCGATGCGGGCATTCCCATTGATATCAAAGTGGTGTGGCATAACCGTCCCTTTGAGGCCATCATCCAGGAAGTGATTGCCGAGAAACACGACCTGCTGCTCAAAATGGCCCATCAGCACGACAAACTGGAGTCGGTGATTTTCACCCCGACCGACTGGCACTTGCTGCGTAAATGTCCGTGTCCGGTGTGGATGGTCAAAGACCAGCCATGGCCAGAAGGCGGAAAAGCACTGGTCGCCGTGAACCTCGCCAGTGAAGAGGATTATCATAATTCTCTGAATGAAAAACTGGTCAAAGAGACGATACATCTCGCCGAGCAGGTCAATCATACCGAAGTGCATTTAATTGGTGCTTATCCGGTCACGCCGATTAATATTGCCATCGAACTGCCTGAATTTGATCCAAGCGTGTATAACGATGCGATTCGCGGTCAGCATCTGCTGGCAATGAAAGCCCTCCGCCAGAAATTTGGCATCGACGAGAAAATGACCCACGTTGAAAAAGGTCTGCCTGAAGAGGTGATTCCTGATTTATCGGAGCATTTGCAGGCAGGTATTGTGGTGCTGGGAACCGTCGGGCGAACCGGTATTTCCGCAGCCTTCCTGGGCAACACGGCTGAACAGGTCATTGACCATTTACGCTGCGACCTGTTGGTGATTAAACCGGATCAGTATCAAACGCCTGTGGAACTGGACGACGAAGAAGACGATTAAAACCGGCTTCACCGCCATAAAAAAAGCCGCCATCTCTGGCGGCTTTTTCACATTTTACGTCTTAAAGCGATTTCAGAATTGCATCCACGCTGGCTTTAGCATCGCCAAACAGCATGTGGGTGTTCTCTTTGAAGAACAGCGGGTTCTGTACGCCTGCATAGCCAGTGTTCATTGAGCGTTTGAAGACGATAACGTTCTGCGCCTTCCACACTTCCAGAACAGGCATACCGGCAATTGGGCTACCCGGATCGTCCTGCGCCGCAGGGTTAACCGTGTCGTTCGCGCCGATGACCAGAACCGTATCGGTGTCGGTGAAATCATCATTGATCTCATCCATCTCCAGCACGATATCGTATGGCACTTTCGCTTCTGCCAGCAGAACGTTCATGTGCCCCGGCAGACGACCCGCAACAGGGTGAATACCAAAACGCACTTTGATGCCGCGAGCACGCAATCTCTCGGTAATTTCTGCCACCGGATACTGCGCCTGCGCCACCGCCATGCCATAGCCTGGGGTGATGATTACCGTATGCGAGTTTTTCAGCATATCAGCGGTGTCTTCAGCAGTAATTTCGCGGTGCTCACCCACCTCTTCATCGCCCGTAGACGTGGCACCGTCGGTACCAAATCCACCTGCAATCACGCTAAAGAAGGAGCGGTTCATCGCCTTACACATAATGTAAGACAGGATTGCACCCGAAGAACCCACCAGCGCACCGGTGACGATCAGCAGGTCGTTGCTGAGCATAAAGCCCGCCGCCGCTGCCGCCCAGCCTGAGTAGGAGTTCAGCATCGACACCACAACCGGCATATCCGCACCGCCGATAGACGCCACCAGATGCCAGCCAAATGCCAGCGCGATAATGGTCATCACCAGCAGCGCCAGCACTTGCATGCCCACGCTTTCGGTACGCACAAACACGACCAGCAGCAGGAAAGAGACCACCAGCGCCGCAAGGTTCATCTTGTGGCGGTTTGGCAACATCAGCGGCTTAGAGGAGATCTTGCCGCGCAATTTTCCAAACGCAACGATAGAACCTGTGAATGTCACCGCACCGATGAAGATGCCAAGGAAGACTTCGGTCAGATGAATATTGACCAAAATCGGCTCCATACCCGGTTCGTGATACAGGTAGCTGTTAAAGCCAACCAGCACCGCCGCCAGACCCACAAAGCTGTGCAGAATCGCCACCAGCTCTGGCATCTCGGTCATTTCAACGCGTTTTGCCAGACGAATACCAATCGCGCCACCGATGATCATCGCCACCAGAATCCATGCCACGTTGCCGGTATCCGGCCCGAAGATCGTCGCGATCAGCGCGATCGCCATCCCGGCGATACCAAAGTTGTTACCCCGTTGCGACGTTTCGTGCTTGGAAAGTCCCGCCAGACTGCAAATAAACAGGATCGCAGCAACAATGTATGCAGCTGTAACTAATCCTCCAGACATATGCTACCCCTTAGCCTTTACGAAACATTTTCAGCATGCGCTGAGTCACGGTGAAACCACCGAAAATATTGATACTGGCGATAAGCACCGCGATAAAGCTCAGGAAGCTGATCCAGCCGCCATGCCCAATTTGCAGCAACGCCCCGACCACGATGATCCCGGAAATAGCGTTTGTCACCGACATCAGCGGCGTATGCAGTGCGTGAGAAACGTTCCACACCACGTAGTAACCGACGACACAGGAGAGCGCAAAGACGGTGAAGTGACCGAGGAACTCTTTCGGCGCGACGTCTGCCAGCCAACCGAACAGAATAATCACCAGCGCCATCAGCGCATATTTACGCCAAGGGGAAACCGGTTCAGCCGGTTCTTTCGGCGCAGGAGCCGCTTTTGGCGCGGCCTTAGGCTGAGCAGAAACCTGAATTGGCGGAGCGGGCCAGGTGACTTCGCCATCGCGAACCACGGTCACACCGCGTACGACGACATCATCAAAATCAACGGTCACGTTGCCGTCTTTTTCTTTGCACAGCAGCTTCAGCAAGTTGACGAGGTTCGTACCATACAGCTGAGAGGACTGTGTCGGCAGACGTCCCGGCAGGTCGGTATAACCAATGATCTTCACGCCGTTCGCCGTGGTGAAGATTTCGTTCGGAACGGTGTATTCGCAGTTACCGCCGTTTTGCGAAGCCAGGTCGACAACTACACTACCCGCTTTCATGGAATCAACCATTTCACGCGTGATCAGCTTCGGCGCCGGTTTGCCTGGGATCAGGGCGGTGGTCACGATGATGTCGACGTCTTTTGCCTGCGCGGCAAAGAGCGCCATCTCGGCCTTAATAAACGCCTCAGACATCACTTTCGCGTAACCGTCGCCGCTACCCGCTTCCTCTTCGAAATCCAGCTCAAGGAACTCGGCACCCATACTCTGCACCTGTTCTTTCACTTCCGGACGGGTATCAAATGCGCGAACAATTGCGCCGAGGCTGTTCGCCGCACCAATCGCTGCCAGACCGGCCACACCCGCACCGATCACCATCACCTTCGCAGGGGGCACTTTACCTGCAGCGGTAATCTGCCCGGTGAAGAAACGCCCAAATTCATGCGCCGCTTCAACAATGGCACGATAGCCCGCAATGTTAGCCATTGAACTCAACGCATCCAGCGACTGCGCGCGAGAAATACGTGGCACAGAATCCATTGCCATTACCGTGACACCGCGTGCGGCCAGCTTCTCGATGAGTTCTGGATTTTGCGCCGGCCAGATAAAGCTCACCAGCGTCGTGCCTGGATTCAGTAAAGAAATTTCGTTCTCTTCAGGTGCGTTCACCTTCAGAATCACCGGCGATTGCCAAATCTCAGCGCCGTCGACGATTTCGGCGCCAGCCTGAATAAATGCCTCGTCATCGAAGCTCGCCAGTTTGCCCGCGCCGCTTTCGACCGCGACGGTAAAACCCAGTTTAAGCAGCTGCTCGACCGTTTTCGGCGTTGCAGCTACGCGGGTTTCATTGGCAAACCGTTCTTTTGGTACCCCAATACGCATAGTTTTCCCTTCCATCGGTTCTTGATGATGGTTTGTCGATAAATGACCGCGGTTCGCATTTGCTGTCGCCCGATCACGACCTGACGAATGTATAACCACGGAAAATAAAACAGTAACAAACTTTCTATAACCTACTGAAAATAACGCTTGTGATCCACCGCAAGAAAACACTATTTCTGACTTTATCTGTGAAAAATAAGTGATCACGGTCTCTGACCGACATATTTACCTTATTTTCAGCGCCAGGCCCGATAAATAGGTCAAGCGAAGCGGTAAAAACATGATATAGCCCCACATTAGAACAACCCATTAACATTAAATTAACTCGTGAAAGTCATATGCCTAATCAGTTTTACTGTTCAAACGCCTGTTTATTCAACATATCACTAAATGTTATCGAACTTAATCCTGACCTCAGCACCGGCTGCGAAAAATGGCGCAGACAGCGACAGGTTTTAAATGCCATAATCGGCGACGATTTCAAATTAACAACAACACCAGCACCTGGTTTGCGCATGGCGAAGGATTATTTTTATGAAGCTTAAGAACACTCTCCTGGCGTCCGTACTTCTTTCTGCGACCGCCTTGTCCGCTAACGCGGCGACAGAATTAACGCC
Source organism: Lelliottia sp. GFLA7 (assembly GCF_056490165.1). NCBI lineage: Bacteria > Pseudomonadati > Pseudomonadota > Gammaproteobacteria > Enterobacterales > Enterobacteriaceae > Lelliottia > Lelliottia sp. GFLA7. Next base: position 129,169 of record NZ_JBWLAQ010000001.1, read on the forward strand.
GGAGCAAGCATCAGCGTTAAAACCTTTCGATCAGACTTCCATTGTGGGTCGTTATAACACTATTAGCGAAGCCGTAGCTGCCGCATCAAAACTGGCCGATAAAGTCGGTGCAGACTCATTCTACGTGATTGATTCTTCCGATCATGGCAACAGCGGTAACCAACGCGTTACGGTCGCTCTTTATAAAAACGATGCACCCAAAGCTGACGCGCCAAAAAATCGTGTGATCAACGGCGTAACGGAACTGCCAAAAGACCAGGCGATTGCGCTTGAGCCTTTTGACACCGTCACCGTTCAGGGTTTCTATCGCAGCCAGCCAGAAGTGAACGACGCCATCACCAAAGCCGCGAAAGCGAAAGGGGCAGCCTCTTTCTATATCGTGCGCCAGGTGGATGCTAACCAGGGCGGCAATCAGCGTATCACTGCTTACATTTATAAAGCTGATGCGAAAAAACGTGTTCTGCAGAGCCCGGATGCGATTCCAGCGGATTCAGAAGCTGGACGTGCAGCGCTGGCGACCGGCGGCGCAGCGGCTAAGGCCGTTGAGATTCCAGGCGTGGCAACCTCTGCTGCACCAAGTTCTGATGTGGGCCGTTTCTTTGAAACGCAATCCTCTAAAGGGGGTCGCTATACCGTAACCCTGCCGGACGGCACTAAGATTGAAGAGCTGAACAAAACTGCCGCAGCGCAGATGGTTCCGTTCGACAGCGTGAAGTTCACCGGCAACTACGGCAACATGACGGAAATTTCGTACCAGGTCGCTAAACGCGCGCAGAAGAAAGGGGCTAAGTATTATCACATCACCCGCCAGTGGCAGGAACGTGGTAATAACATCACCATCAGCGCCGACCTGTACAAGTAACACCACGGGTCTAAAAAGGCGGCGCAATGCCGCCTTTTTTCTTAATTTGATCGAAATTCTGCCTCACATCATTGCATGCCAGCAAGACACTCCGTAAAATCCCGCGCCTTAGTGTGATCCACCATTTTTATGCGCCTGTGCGAAATAATTATTCTGGATTTGGACCTTTCATAACAGGAAGCCAATGGAAAAGAAACTTGGCCTGAGCGCATTAACTGCGCTTGTTTTAAGCTCCATGCTGGGCGCAGGCGTCTTCAGTTTGCCGCAGAATATGGCCGAAGTCGCCAGCCCGGCGGCATTGCTCATCGGTTGGGCCATCACCGGCGTGGGGATCCTCCTGCTGGCGTTTGCCATGTTATTGCTAACGCGTATCCGCCCGGATTTAGATGGCGGGATATTCACTTATGCGCGTGCAGGATTTGGCGAGTTAATCGGCTTCTGTTCCGCCTGGGGTTACTGGTTGTGCGCGGTGATCGCCAACGTCTCCTATCTGGTAATTGTGTTCTCCGCCTTGAGTTTCTTTACTGATACCCCTGAACTGCGCTTCTTCGGTGATGGCAACACCTGGCAATCTATTGTCGGCGCGTCGGTTCTGCTGTGGCTCGTCCATTTTCTGGTCCTGCGCGGCGTGCAGACGGCGGCAAGCATCAATCTGGTGGCGACGCTGGCAAAACTGGTCCCGCTGGGCCTGTTTATCGTCCTGGCATTTGTCGCGTTTCGTCTCGACGTCTTCACCCTTGATTTCAGCGGCGTGGCGCTGGGCGTCCCCGTCTGGGAACAAGTCAAAAACACCATGCTCATCACGCTGTGGGTGTTTATTGGGGTAGAAGGCGCAGTGGTGGTTTCGGCAAGGGCACGCAACAAACGCGATGTCGGCCGTGCCACGCTGCTGGCCGTTTTGGCTGCGTTAAGCGTCTATCTGCTGGTCACGTTGCTGTCTATTGGTGTGGTTGCCCGTCCAGAACTGGCGCAAATGCGTAACCCTTCTATGGCCGGCCTGATGGTCAAAATGATGGGTTCCTGGGGCGATGTGGTGATTGCTGCGGGGCTGATTGTTTCGGTTTGCGGTGCCTACCTGAGCTGGACGATTATGGCGGCAGAAGTACCCTTCCTTGCAGCCACGCACAAGGCGTTCCCGCGCTTGTTTGCGCGTCAGAATCAGAACAGCGCGCCCTCTGCGTCTCTGTGGCTGACCAACATCAGCGTGCAGGTATGTCTGGTGCTGATCTGGCTCACAGGTTCGGACTATAACACTCTGCTCACCATTGCCTCAGAGATGATTCTGGTACCCTATTTCCTTGTTGGCGCCTATTTGCTAAAAATAGCCACCCGTCCCGTGCATTACGTGGTGGGTGTCGGTGCTTGTCTCTATGGGTTATGGTTATTGTATGCTTCCGGCCCGATGCATCTCCTGCTTTCCGTGGTACTTTACGCGCCGGGTCTGCTGGTGTTTATTTATGCCCGCCGCACGCATCAGCTTAGCCATGCTCTGAAACGGCGCGAACTGGCATTGATTGGTCTGTTACTGGTTGCATCCGTACCGGCAACGTGGATGTTAATGGGATAAGCGCACACTTTCCCATTGTCGAACTGAAAAGGAGAAAACGATGGGAAACGCGCCACAACGCCCCATTCTGATTACGGGTGGAGGCCGACGTATCGGCCTCGCCCTTGCCCACCACTTTCTCACTCTCCGCCAGCCGGTTATCGTGAGCTATCGCAACGAATATCCCTCGATAGAAGGATTACGCCAGGCAGGTGCCACCTGCATTCAGGCCGATTTTTCTACTGACGAAGGGATTCTGAGATTTGCCGAAACGGTGAAGTCCAACACCCGCGGATTGCGCGCCATCATTCATAATGCCAGCGCATGGCAGGCTGAAAAACCTTGCACACCGCTCAGCGAAACGCTCGCCTGCATGATGCAGATCCACGTTCATGCGCCTTATCTGTTGAATCATGCGCTCGAAGAGTTGCTTCGCGGCCACGGCCATGCCGCTGGCGACATTATTCATTTTACCGATTACGTCGTCGAACGCGGCAGCGATAAGCACATTGCCTATGCGGCAAGCAAAGCGGCGCTGGACAACATGACTCGCTCTTTTGCGCGCAAGTTAGCGCCGGAGGTAAAGGTCAACGCCATCGCACCTTCGTTAATTCTGTTTAACGAAGAAGACGATGCGGAATACCGCCAGAAAGCGCTGAATAAATCGCTGATGAAAATTGTGCCGGGCGAAAAAGAAGTGATCGACCTGATCGATTATTTACTGACAAGTTGCTACGTCACGGGGCGTTCGTTTGGCGTCGACGGCGGTCGTCCACTGAATTAGTGAAAACGGCTCCAGAAGAAGATTAACACCCAGGCGCTGAGGCTCCAGCACACCACGGCCCCGCACAGCGCCAGCGGTAAACGCATCATCGCCGTGAAATACCACAGCGACAGCAGATAAATAAAATAGGGAATTATGGACCACATGCCAAACACGATGGTGGTCCGCAACGCTTCAATTCCACGCTCAGACGCCACAATGTAGTGAGCGATCAGCGCAAACGTCGGAAATAATGGAATCAGGCCCGCAATATAATAATTCTTCGTTTTCGCCAGCAGGCCAATCAATACCGCCACCAGCGCACCCAGCGCCGCCTTCAACAAAAGCGCCATCCTTTTCCCTTAACAATCAAATAACAATAACGGCCAGAATAGCGGAACTGATGATAATTATGAAAGATTAATGGAAGGTTAAGGTTACGCGGTGTATGTTGACATTTTTCGCGATACAGACGTTTTATGAATAAGATCGTTTTTGTTGAGGATGAACCCGAAGTTGGCCAGCTTATCGCCGCCTACCTCGGAAAACACGATATGGACGTTGTCGTTGAGCCTCGCGGTGACCGCGCTGAAGAGGTCGTGCTGCGTGAAAAACCCGATTTGGTCCTGCTGGATATCATGCTACCAGGCAAAGACGGTATGACCGTGTGTCGCGATTTGCGCGCGCATTGGGACGGCCCTATCGTTTTGCTCACCTCGCTTGATAGCGATATGAACCACATACTGTCACTGGAAATGGGGGCGAACGATTACATTCTTAAAACTACGCCGCCTGCTGTTCTGCTGGCACGTCTGCGTCTTCATTTACGCCAGCGTGTCGCCGCTGAAAACCAGACGCCGTCCCCGGCTCTTACGCCGTACAAAGCCATGCGCTTCGGCACGCTATCGATTGACCCGGTGAATCGACAGGTTCTACTGTCGGGCACGGATGTCGCCCTTTCGACTGCCGATTTCGACCTGCTGTGGGAACTGGCCACGCATGCCGGTCAGATTATGGATCGCGACGCGCTGCTGAAAAACCTGCGCGGCGTAAGCTACGATGGGATGGATCGCAGCGTTGACGTCGCTATTTCGCGGCTGCGTAAAAAATTGCTGGATAACGCCACCGAACCCTACCGCATCAAAACCGTGCGCAACAAAGGTTATCTGTTCGCTCCGCACGCCTGGGAAACCTGATACCTTCATCATGATATCCAAGCCTCAGACGGGGCTTGGACTTTTTTAGAGTGCTATCAACAACACCTTTATTTATCGAGCCGCCGCCAGCGTGACATTTGGTGCTTTAGGTTTGAGTGTGTACATGCCGCCGTTGAAAGGGTCCACAAGCAGGTAACCAATCAGTCCGCCAAATACTAGATTCCCACCAATGTACCAGCCATTCGCAGAGTGCCTCACAGGCAACGTATTCGGCGCGTATCCCTCTTTGGTGAAGGTAATCTGGTAATCTTTACCCCCAAAATAACTGCCGTCAGATTTATCCAGAACGACGCTCTGCGGCGTGGTACCGGAAGTCACGATCATGCCTTGTTCATCTTTAATTTCAAACTTAGCGCCCTGCGGATTACTATTAACCTGCACCGTTTGCGTACTGTCGCCCACAATGGTGGCACATCCGGTTAGCCCAAACGCCGCCAACATAACGCATAAAACCATCAACTTTTTCACAAACACCTACTGCCTTTATGATCCTTAGCCGAAATTGGCGGGTAGACATTATTTTTCGTTAATGTATACAGCAATGCGCGAGATCAAGGAAAGTTTGCGAAAGTGCTTTTCAGCGTGTTTTTTAGCACTATTTCAGAGCCGTTTTGCATCTTTTAGAGGGTGTGAGGCTAAAAAGGAGAGTTTTGTGGATAGGCAAAAAACGTTTATGCCGATCCCCTGAATGCATAACGGTGCACTTGCTGACGAATTTAACGTTCATTTTGTGCAGGAGCGGACATTTCTGAAAAAATGCTTGCTCTGCTACATCAATATTCGATTTGCATTCATGTTGAAATAATGACAATACATGTTCTTCATGTCGATAAATAACGTACCCCTTGCGTTGGTCGCTAATAGTTTTATGAGGTAATAAATGGATTTGTTATTAGAAAAGTTTTCTGAAATACATTTTTCGGACTATTTAAAACTCGTCAGCAATAGAGACGTTATGGCGATGATCACAGAGCGCACCATCCCCTGTGATGAGGCTGCCCGTGATTTCAAGCTCATACTCGACGACAATGCTCGCTATTCTGATTTGGGCTATTACAGAATCACGGGTGATAAGCAGGATAATTTTATCGGCCTCGCCAAGCTAGCCTCTGTGGCTGACCAACCAAACACCGCCGAAGTTGGCTATATGCTGCTGCCGGAGTATTGGGGGCTGGGTATTGCAAGCCAGGTTACCGCAATACTGATTGAGCAGGCCCGTACAAATCCTGAAATATCTTCGCTGATTGCGATTATCGATCCTGCCAATCTGCCATCAAAAAAGATCCTGACGAATAATAGTTTTATCACGCGGGAGTTTAGGGATTTTGAGGGTCTGCCCGGCGAAATCCTGCACCGGGCAGTATAAAGCCTCTCTAAGATTGTTGGCACCTTGAGAGACTTGCTCATTCTTAAGGTGAGATTTTCCTCTCTACTTTTGGGCAGAATGACACTGCGTTGTCAGCCCGCGGGTCAGTATCAAAGAAACTCGTACGCACTGGACGTTTGCCGGTTTTGATTTTCTGCGGATATTTACGACAGCGGGAGTGGCAGAAGTTGCCCTTCCTCCTCCGCAAGTCGCGTCAGGTAATGGTCCGCATCCAGAATCTGATAAGGAAAATAAAGTCCCGGTGCAACCGGTGGCTTTCCATCCAGCCCGATCAGTCGTTCAAGAAGCAGGGCAATTCCCATGCCCGTCAGGGGCGCTGTTCCACCGGGATGAACGACTCCGCTTCGGGTACGAAGAGTCTGTCCAGACTGGTCGAGACCCGAAATATCGATAATGATTTCGGTCGAGAACGTTTCGCCTGCACGTCGACTCGAACTAACACCCATACCCAGATCAAACTGCACGCTCTGCGCGCCTGTCGCAGTTGCCAGTCCAGCCACGTCGATCGACGAGAAGCCTGTGGCCTCGATTTCGGTACCGTCGAGCGCCTGGAATGTGGCCTTCGCGTCATTTCCTTCGCGCCATAGATAAACGCCATCGCGACGGGTGAGCGCTGCGGGCATCAGGTGATGCAGATACTCGAAATCAGCAGCGACCGCAGGACCGCCAACATCCTGCTCATCAACCAGAGCACCGATACGGATTTCATGTACCTCGCTAAATGACTTGCTAAGATGAAGCGCAGGCACTGTCGTGGCACCGACCAACCACTCATAGCCCAGTAGCACTGCCGACGCACCCGGGGCATTCATAAAGCTTGCGATTTCTTGAGCAATCTCGAATACACCGGAAGATATACTCAGATGGGGTACGCCTCGTGACTGAGCAAAGCGCAGTGCGGCAAGCGTATGGTCTTTATAGAGAACGACCACCGCACTGACTTTTCGATCGCCAAGCCCCAGGTCTGCGCAGGTAGTGTCGATCTCTACACCCTCCGCAATTCCCATTTTTGCCGCCGCGCTCTGCGCCCTGGATAAGTTACGCCCCCCTATCAGCAAAGGGAGATTGGGATACGTTGCACGAATTGCCCGGGCAGTCTGGCGACCAATAGCGCCGGTGCCACCCAGCAGTAAAACAGGATCAAATGACATAAGCATGATTCCTTATTAACGTGATAAGCTACCAAAAGTAGGAACAGTAGCATCGTATTTGACCGAAAGCTACTTTTAGTAGGTTTCGTAGGAAGGATATAATGAAAGAACACAATCCCCCGGCAGCCAGGTCGCCTGCCCGAAGACTGTCGAAAGCGGAAAGACGACAACAACTTCTCGACACTGCACTTCTGATCGTACGGGAGGAAAATGCGGATAAGCTGACCCTTGGACATCTGGCTGTACGTGCAGGCGTCTCAAAACCTGTGGTTTACGATCACTTCGAAACTCGTTCAGCGTTGCTGATTCAGCTGTATCGGTGGATCGATATGGAACGGGTCAGGACGTTTACTGATGCCATGAGCGCGGCCCCCCGAAGCCAACAGGAAACTGTACAGGTGCTGGCGAGCGCCTATATCCACTGCGCTGCGGATAAAACTGATGAATTTCACGCAGTAGGTGCGGCGCTGGCAGGCAGTGAAGAGAAGGCGATGGTTTTCCAGGAACTTCTGGATAATTGCGTCGCCATGTTTGTGTCCGTCTTAACGCCGCATGTAAATATGTCAGCACAGGCGTTACAGCAGTGCTGCATTGGCCTGGTCGGTGCAGGAGAAGCATTATCCGTGGCGCTTACTCGTGGGCGGCTGGAAGAAACAGAAGCCGTTACAGCCTTCGCCTCGCTGATCACAGGGCTGATGCAAACAAAATAAAGCAGAACGTTGGGCCTGAGTGCGGAGTGGTATCATTTCAGGCGCAGTAGCAGCGCGTTGCTACTGCGCCGAATGCTCTAAAGATTCTCGTCCACTTTAAAATGCATTGCTCTGCCCCCTTAGTTCCCCGATAACGGTGAGATACAGAACAGGATGCAGAAAGTTATTCATGGCGGTCAGCAGGACCATTAATGAAAATAAGCGGTTGTTAGATAGCCATCGCAGAGCATGACCGACATCTTTTTTGATAACGACAGGTTCTGCAACTTCCGTAAAAACCGTAAAAATACCAAACAGAAAAGAGAAAAGAGAAAAGAGAAAAGAGAAAAGAGATCGCCAGTATCGCGAGCAACCCGTAGTTATGAAGCAGATTCACTGAAAAAAATAAATAATACTGTGCAAATTATCCTACCAAACTCACTGACTTTAAGTGTCTGAATTTTGTTTCTTTTCTCGATAAAAGTTGAAGAAACAATTTTGATTAAAACAACCGGGCAGTAAAAGGCAAAAACGCACCAACTTATCTGTACAGGGTTCAACGCCTGGCTTAGTGCAATCAGAGGTAATGCAATATGATATATTTCGATCCCTAGCAGAGAAAACGCTGAGCTGGCGACAAAGAAATTGAAATTTTTATTCATAACCCCTCTATTCAGAAAGGAAAATCAGTTCTTTTCTTTCCTGTTAACTGTTTCCTCAGAGTGCATTACCATCAATAAGATGGCACTCACAATCTACATCCCGTATTAATCCCATAAGATGTAACAGTAAGAATATTATAAATACAAACGGCAACACCCCAGCTTGATTAGACTCATTCTTCACGAGCAGAATAATCATCAATGATCTGCTTAAGCACTATTGTTGGTGTATTATAGACAGGAATTTTCATACCACTCCTAAGTGGCTGAACAATATTTGCTATCGAAATAACATTACCTTTATAGGAAATTTCCATTAGTTTTCCGATATTTTCACGGGTGAGCGAAAAAAGGTTTTCTGCCCCCTTATCTGTGAAATTTAATGCAAGATGATTCTGCTCGTAATCCGTTTTACTTTTAATGTAGCTAATAGATTTAATACTCTCTGGGACGAACAATATCGACTTGCCATTCACGGAGAATTCAAAGTCTCCCTTATCCGCGAGGGCCATATTCGACAGTATAAGTGCAAAGGATAGTAAAATGGTTTTGATGTACATAACCCCTCCGTTTAAATAGGTATTTTATCATCTAATTCAGTCGGTTAGTGCTATCTTATTCACACTTCTCGATTATTCTGTAACACGGATGATAAACCATCTTCATACGCTCTTACTCCGCCCTGAGCCTACCTGAAGGCGTCCTTTAGTTCTGCGACCACGCAATTCAATGCAGACGTGATACGGCGAAGGTGCTCATAATGCACCTTATTGTGTGAGTTCGATTAACGCGATCTGGAACCTTGCCGTTCGTATACCGAACATCCGACGCCGCCGCCCTTATCAAACGCGTCATACGTTTGCATGTTGGTTGTTGTCAGCCGAGGCAAACCCTGCTTTCATAGCAATTCAAATGGCACATGAACACACGCAGAGGGTTTATACCCTTTACTCTGCCTGGATACATGCTCTGGACGGCGATAATACTGCGTTCCTCAACAAGCGCACAGACGAATACACCACTGCCCCCATGGTGCCTCCGGTCGTAAAGAAGTTTAGCTAACTCATTGTATTAATGGTGTGATTTCATGAAAAAGCTGTTTGTGCAGTTTTATCTTTTGCTGTTTGTCTGTTTTCTGGTGATGACCATGCTGGTCGGGCTGGTCTATAAATTCACCGCCGAGCGCGCAGGAAGACAGTCTCTGGATGACCTGATGAAAAGCTCGCTCTATTTGATGCGCAGCGAATTACGTGAAATCCCGCCGCACGACTGGGCGCGGACGCTGAAAGAGCTGGATCTGAATCTGTCGTTTAATATGCGCATCGAGCCGCTCAAAAACTACAGTCTGGATGCCCCCACCGCGCAGCGCTTGCGCGAAGGCGACATCGTGGCGCTGGACGACCAGTACACCTTTATCCAGCGAATCCCGCGCAGCCATTACGTGCTGGCTGTCGGCCCAGTTCCGTATCTCTATTTTTTACATCAGATGCGACTGCTGGACATGGCGCTGATGGCTTTTATCGCCATTTCGCTGGCCTTTCCGGTGTTTATCTGGATGCGTCCGCACTGGCAGGACATGCTGCGGCTGGAGGCTGCCGCGCAGCGCTTTGGCGAGGGGCATCTGACGGAACGTATACATTTCGACAGCGCCTCCAGCTTTGAACGGCTGGGCGTCGCCTTCAACCAGATGGCGGATAATATCAACGCCCTCATTGCCAGTAAAAAGGCGCTGATCGACGGCATCGCGCATGAGCTACGTACGCCGCTGGTGCGCCTGCGCTATCGTCTGGAGATGAGCGAAAACCTTACCGCTGCTGAGTTGGTGGCGCTTAATCGCGATATCGGCCAGCTCGAAGCGCTGATCGAAGAGCTACTGACCTACGCCCGTCTGGATCGTCCGCAAAATGAACTCAAACTCAGCACACCGGATTTTTCGGCGTGGATAAGCAGCTATGTTGAGGACGTGCAGAGCGTCAATCCGCAGCGTGAGCTGTTACTGGACAATCACACCGGCGATTATGGCGCGCTGGATATGCGCCTGATGGAACGCGTGCTGGACAATCTGGTGAATAACGCCCTGCGCTATAGCGAGAACCGACTGCGAATACGTTTACAGCTGAACGGCAGCGAGGCGAGTTTATCGGTCGAGGACGATGGACCCGGGATCGCGGCCGAAGAGCGCCATCGCGTATTTGAACCCTTCGTGCGTCTCGACCCGAGTCGTGACCGTGCCACTGGCGGCTGCGGGCTGGGTTTGGCGATTGTTCACTCGATCTCTCAGGCCATGGGCGGGCACGTTAGCTGCGAAGTCAGCGATCTGGGCGGCGCGAAATTCTGCTTTAACTGGCCGGTCTATCACCACATTGCTCTGCCTGCGGCGGTTTGATGCCGGCTATTCGTCGTCAGGCAGACACTGCAGGTGACCGTGGCGCACACCGCGCTGGGCGATAACATCATCAGCAAAATGCTGGATATCGCCCATATCGCCTTTTAACACCGCGATTTCCAGACAATCTTCATGACTGACGTGAACGTGCAGCGTCGCGACGGACAAATCGTGGTGGTGATGTTGGGTCGACACCAGACGCCGTGCCAAATCGCGCTTTTCATGTTCGTAGACGTAAGACAGCACCGCAAACCCTTGCGTGCCGTGTTGCTGAGCGGTTTCCTGCGCCAGCGCTCCGCGCAAAATATCGCGAATCGCTTCCGAGCGGTTGTTGTATCCGCGGCGCTGGCTCAGGCTATCCAGCGTCTCCAGGAGATCATCATCAAGCGTTATAGTGACACGTTGCATCGGGTTTCAGTCTCTTGAGGCGCGCGACGGCGCACGGGATAAGCGGGAAGCACCGCGTTCTGCAGCATTCTTCCCGCAACGGATGAAAACGTGAGTGCCTCACCCACGACTTGTGTTTCAACGATTTGCCCCTGATCCATGACCATCACGCGGTGACAAAAACGCTCCACTAGCCGTAAATCATGGGTAATAAACAGGCAGGCGGTGCCAAACTGCTGCTGGAGTTTTTTGAGCAGACTAATCACCCCCGCCTGAAGCACCAGATCGAGATTAGAAACGGCTTCATCAAGGATCAACAGTTTGGGTTCAACGGCGAGCACACGTGCCAGGCAAACGCGCTGCAACTGCCCCCCGCTGAGCTGCGGCGGGCGTTTAGACAACAGACTGTCGTCCAAATCCACCGCCTGTAACAGCGACCTGGCGCGCGCCAGTTGTTCGGCTTTAGATAACGTCAGAAGATGACGCATCGGTTCACGCAGAATGTCGCACACCGTTTTACGCGGATTCACGGCGCTGATTGAATCCTGGAAAACCATCTGCACATCGCGGCGAAAGGCTTTCTGTTGTGCCCGGCTGAGGCGCGCGAGGGACTCCCCTTGCCAGAACACTTCGCCCTGACGGGGTGATTCCAGCCCCACCAGTAAACGCGCCAGCGTGCTTTTCCCACATCCACTGCGCCCAAGCAACGCAACGGTTTCACCGGATGTCAGGCTCATCGACACGTCGCGTAATACCGTCTGTGACGGCGAATACGCGTGTGAAAGCGCGGAGACAGAAAGTAACGTCATGATGCCAACTCCATGCCATAAAGCGCCAGATGTGCGGCCACCAGATTACGCGTGACGCGATGCTGCGGCGTATGAAACACCGCCTCAACGTCGCCCTGCTCCACAATCACACCGTTGTCCATGACCGCGACGTCATCCGCCAGACGCGCCACAACGCCCATATCATGTGTGACTAGCAGCATTCCAGGGGCGCGCGTTTGCATGATTGAACCCAGCAAATCCAGGATCCGGGCCTGAGCGACGGCATCCAGATCGGTGGTCGGTTCATCAGCGACAATAAACGGGGCATCGCACAGCAAGGCCATCGCGATCATCATTCGCTGCAACATCCCGCCGCTCATTTCGAAAGGGTAAAGTTTTAAAACGCGATGCACCTCTTCCAGCCCGACCGCGCGTAAAGCGGCGAGAAGTGCGTTGTCATCAGCGGGCTGGCCGACTGCCAGACACGTCTCGCGCGCATGAGTCGCCATGGAATGCAGCGGATTAAACGCGCTGCGCGGATTTTGCATAATCGTGGCGACCGTTTTCCCTCTCAGCGATTGGGGGGAAATCCGTGAACCGTCAGCCAGCAGTTGTCCTGACGTCTGGCGAACGCCCGCAGGCAACACGCCGAGCGCGGCGGCGCAGGTCAGTGATTTACCGCAGCCGCTGCCGCCCACCAGCGCCAGCACGCGCCCTCGCGTAAGCGTGAGCGATACGCCCTTTACCAGCGGTTTGTCCGCATCAATTACTATATTGCGTAATTCGATCTGCTGCGGCATCAGTGGGCATGCTCCGTCTCAAGATGTGGATCAAGGTGATCGCGCAGAGCGTCACCCACCAGATTAAAGGCCATCACGCTGATGAACAGCGCCAGACCGGGCCAGAACATTTGCAGCGGCTGAGTCCAGATATACTGGCGCGCGTCGTTAATCATGACGCCCCATTCCGCGGTAGGCGCCGTCACGCCCAGCCCTAAAAACGACATCCCGGCGACGTGCAACATCATGTGTCCGATATCCAGCGTCGCCAGCACCAGCAGCGACGGCAGCGCAGCACCCGTCAGATGATCGATAAAGACGCGCACGTGCCCCGCCCCAGAAAGACGCGACGCCAGCACAAATTCCCGCTGCCGCAGTGAAATAACCAGACTGCGGACCATGCGCGCATACCAGGCCCAGTGCGACAGCGCGATAGCGATAATGACGTTGGTCAGACCCGTTCCCAGAACGCCCACCAGGAAGAACGACAGAATGGAGGTCGGAAAGGTCATAAACATATCGGCCACACGCATGGTCAACTGATCGACTCGCCCGCCCAACAGCCCTGCCGCGCCTCCTATCGTCAGACCCAACACCAGCACCAGCAACAGACAGGCCATCACCGATCCCAGCGATACGCGTGTTGCCGCGAGCAGACGGGAGAAAATGTCGCGCCCGAGATGATCGGTCCCCAGCCAGTGCTGGCTGTCGGGCGATAGCAAACGCGCGGGTAAATTAATGGCGAGCGGATCGTACGGCAACCACCACTGGCTGGTGAGTGCGATAGCCGCGAGCAACACGATGATGATCATCGCCAGACGAACCGGCCAGCGCGCCGTGCGCAAGAAACTCACGAGTGCGCTCCTTCATGACGACGAATACGCGGGTCAAGCGCCGCGTTAAGCACGTCCACCGTCAGATTACAGATGACAAACACCACCACCATGATCAACGTAAAGCACTGAATCACCGGATAGTCACGGTTAAAAATGGCCGACACGGCGTAGCGCCCCACACCCGGCCAGGCAAAAATATTCTCGATAATCATTGTTCCGCCAATCAGCTCGCCGATATGCATTCCGACCGCGGTAATCATCGGCAGCGAGGCATTGCGCAAAATGTGGCGGCGCTCGGTCTGTTTGTCGCTTAATCCGCGCAGACGTGCCCAGGTGACATGGCGCTGTCCAGCGATATCCAACATGCTGGCGCGCAGCAGACGGGCGTTAATCGCCAGCGACATAAACGCAATCGACACGGCAGGCAAAATCAGATGCTGCCAGTCGCCGTAGCCCATCGCGGGTAGCCATTTGAGATGCACTGAGAAGAACATCACCAGCAAAAAAGCGAGCCAGAAATTAGGCATCGACACGCCGAGAAACGAAATCGCACGTACGATGAAATCCGGCAAACGATCGCGATAACGCGCGGCCCAAATGCCTAGCGGCACGGACGTCAGCAGAATCAACACCAGCGCCGCACCCGCCAGCAGCAACGTTGCGGGCAGAAAATGTAGCACATCATCCAGCACCGGACGCTGGGTGGCATACGAGATGCCGAAATCCAGATGCAGTGCTTTCCAAAGCCAGGTGCCGTACTGGACGACGATTGGTTGATCCAGCCCCAGCATCACGCGAGTTGAAGCGACCATTTCCGGCGTCGGCGGTAAGTTCGACAGCCGTAGATAGTCCAGCGCCGGGTCGCCTGTTCCCAGGCGCAGCATCAGAAAGATAATGACCGAGGCCGCCAGCACCATCGGGATCAGCAGCACGATACGCCGCAAGATGTAACGGATCATCAGCGTTTCACCGGCTTTATGTGCTCGAAGGGAATCTCTGACGCAATTGGGGCGAACGGGATTACGCCCAATTCAGGTTTCGCCACCACCATCATCGACACATAGCTGATGGGCAGGTAGACGGCGTCATTGTGCAGCCGCGTGAGAATATCGCGGTACAGCGACTGGCGCTGTGTTTGGTCTGTGGTGGAAAGCACTTCGCCGATCTCTTTATCGATCACCGCTTTGTCCGCCAGGCCACGCTGAGCCTGATAATCGGCGTGCGACGGCACGCGCATAGAGCTCATAAAGGCATGAGGATCGTAAGGTGCGCCCCAGGTGCGGTTGAAAATCATGCCAAAACGCCCGTCACGCTGCCGCGCATAAATACTGCTCTCTTCTTCCCCAACCAGCGCCACATCGATGCCAACCTGACGCATATCGGCCTGAATAATTTCCGCCATCGATTTACTGAGCGCATCGGTGCCAATAAAGGCCAGCTCAATTCGGAGTGGTTTGCCGTTTTTCTCGCGGATTTGTTGGCCTTGAGGGACTGCCCAGCCCGCTTTGTCGAGCAACAATTTTGCCTGCTGCGGATCGTACTGACGCAGCTTAAGGCCGATATTGGCGTACGGAACCGTCGGGGCGAAGAGCGTGTCCGCTACCTGTTGCGAGCCGTACAGGGCATTTTCGATCAGTGATTTTTTATTCACCGCATAATTAAGTGCCTCACGCACGGCGAGTTCATCGGTCGGCGCGTGAGTGGAATTGAGCGCCAGCATCACCGTTTCAATAGGCTGCGAAAGCTGGGTGCGAATGGCCGGATTTTGGCTAAAGCGCGCGAAGGTATCGAGCGGAAGCAGCCCTTCGTTGCCATACAGCAGATCGATATCGCCCGTTTCAAAGGCCACGGCGCGCGTGGTGGGATCGGGAATCACGTTAACCGTCACCTGACGAATCTGTGGCTTTTCGCCCCAGTAATGCTCGTTACGCACCAGCACGTCGTACTGATTCAGTTTTGACGCTTTCAACACCCACGGCCCGGTTCCAATCGGCGCTTTTATTCCGTTCAGGGTTTCATTATTTCTAAACTGCGACGGAGCAATGAACCGGAAAGGGCGTGGCAGCGAGAGTTCTTGTAAGAAAGGGTAATAGGCGCTTTTTAACGTGATTTGCAGCTCATTCTGACTCAGGGCCTCAACGTCGGTGATTTGGTTGGTCAGCTCAAGCCAGGCGTGGCGCTTACGGTTGTCCAGCACGGCGCGAAAATTCTCCGCTGCGGCCTGCGCCGTAAACGCTTCACCGTTGGAAAATGTGACACCGTCACGCAGAGTGAATATCCATACCTTCCCATCCGCCGAGGTTTTCCAGCTTTTCGCCAGCCACGGCGTAACCGTTCCGTCAGCTTGGTACTTCACCAGCGGCTCATACACCATGCTTTGGGCAAACATCTGATTGGGCGTGTAAAGATGCGGATTGAGCGGTCCAACGTTGACGGGCCATGCCGTGGTAATTTCATCAGGTGCGGAGGCCTGCGAGAAGAAGGACGCACCTGCCAGCAGCGCACAGACGATTCGGCCAGGTCTGGACAAAATAGTTGCCTCTCATCACTAAGGAGTAGGAAAAACGTGTGACGATTCTAATAATTCATCATACTTTTAACCTGCTCTGGATCAACTGAGGGGCCGCACGTGTCGCTAAATATACAAAAACCGTATGATTCATCAGCAATCAATAAGCTTTTCCTTGCCCTGCTGGGCACCAACCGCACTTTTGCCTGACCCGGCGTGCTGTGCTATAAAAAAGTATGTTGTAACTAATGAGAGTGTCTTATGGCGACTTACGATCTTATCGAACGGTTGAATTCCACTTTTCGCCAGATTGAACTAGAGCTGGTCACACTTACTGAACGATTAAAGGGCTGTCGGCTGCTGGCCGCGCGCGTTTTTACATTGCCGGACGTTGCCAAAGGTGCAGAGCACGACGAGCTGAACACCATTGAAGTGGAACAGCATATCGGGCAAGAGGCCGTGGCGTTGACGCTTGCCCACTACCGTCATCTGTTTATCCACCAGCAGTCGGAGAAACGCAGCAGCAAAGCCGCCGTGCGTTTGCCGGGGGTGATTTGCCTGCAATGCGATGGCGCGTTGCGCGAGGAGATTGAAACTCAGATAGCGCATATTAATACGCTCAAGATGGCGTTTGAAAAAATCATCACCGAGGAGTCCGGCTTGCCTCCCGCCGCGCGTTTCGAATGGGTCCATCGCCAATTGCCAGGGCTTATCACGCTGAACGCCTATCGCTCGCTGACGGTGCTGCGTCAACCGGCAACCCTGCGATTTGGCTGGGCGAACAAACATATTATTAAGAATTTCACCCGCGACGACGTGCTTTCGCTGCTGGAAAAAAGCCTAAAATCGCCGCGCACCGTGACGCCATGGTCTCGCGAACAGTGGATTGAGCGGCTTGAGGAGGAGTACGAAAATATCGCCGCCCTACCGGCAGAAACCCGTCTCAAAATCAAACGCCCGGTGAAGGTCCAGCCGATCGCCCGCGTCTGGTATGCCGGTCAGCAAAAGCAGGTGCAGTATGCCTGCCCGACGCCAATGATTGCGCTGTTTGATGCGGAGCAAGGTGCGATGGTGCCCGATATTGGGGAACTGTTGAATTACGATGCTGATAATATTCAGCATCGTTATAAGCCTCAGGCGCAGCCGCTGCGGTTGATTATTCCGCGGCTGCACCTGTATGTGGCGGAGTGATTATTTCAGACTGCCGACCATCTCTTCAGGACGCACCCAGGCATCGAATTCTGCGTCGGTAAGATAGCCCAACGCCAGCGCAGACGCTTTTAGGGTCAGCCCCTCTTTATGCGCTTTCTTGGCAATTTCGGCTGCTTTATCGTAACCGATATGCGTATTCAACGCCGTCACCAGCATCAGCGATTCATTCAGCAGCTGACTGATTCGTTCACGATTTGGCTCAATGCCGACGGCGCAATGCGCAGTGAAACTCTCCATGCCATCCGCCAGCAGGCGTACCGACTGCAGGAAGTTATGGATCACCATCGGGCGATAAACGTTCAGCTCGAAGTTACCGGACGCCCCGCCCATATTCACCGCCACGTCGTTGCCCATCACCTGACAGCACAGCATGGTCAGCGCTTCGCACTGCGTTGGGTTCACTTTCCCCGGCATGATGGAGCTGCCAGGTTCGTTTTCAGGAATGCTGATTTCACCGATGCCGCAGCGCGGACCCGATGCCAGCCAGCGCACGTCATTGGCGATTTTCATCAAGGATGCCGCCAGCCCTTTCAGTGCGCCATGGGCGTGAACCAGGGCATCGCAGGTGCCGAGCGCTTCAAATTTGTTTGGCGCCGTGACAAACGGCTGATGGGTTATCTCCGCCAGCTCTTTGGCGACGCGCACAGCATACTCCGGATGGGTGTTTAGACCGGTGCCCACCGCCGTCCCGCCTAATGCCAGCTCGGCAAGATGCGGAAGACTGTTTTCGATGTGTCTGAGATTATGTTCCAGCATCGCCACCCAGCCGGAAATCTCCTGCCCGAGCGTCAGCGGTGTGGCGTCCTGCAGATGCGTACGGCCAATTTTGACGATATCGCTGAACGCCTGTGATTTATCGGCGAGCGTTTTTTTCAACACATTCAGCTGCGGAATAAGATGTTCGCGAAGGGCCACGATCGCCGCCACATGCATCGCCGTCGGGAACACGTCGTTGGAACTTTGGCTTTTGTTCACGTCGTCGTTCGGGTGAATTTTACGTTCCATACCGCGCACGCCGCCCAGCAGTTCGCTCGCGCGGTTTGCCAGCACTTCATTCATGTTCATGTTGCTTTGGGTGCCAGAGCCGGTTTGCCAGATAGCGAGCGGAAATTCGTCGACATGTTTATCGGCCAGCACTTCGTCAGCGGCACGAATAATCGCCGTCGCTTTTTCGACGGGAAGCAGGCCTAAATCCTGGTTAACTTTCGCCGCGGCGCGTTTGGTGAGCGCCAGCGCGTGGATCAGCGAGACGGGCATTTTCTCGGTCGAGATGCGGAAGTGCTCTAACGAACGCTGGGTTTGCGCGCCCCAGAGTTTGTCAGCGGGGACGTCGATAGCGCCCATGGAATCTTTCTCACTGCGATGCGTTGTCATTACTTTCTCCTTGATACCAATGAAGTTGGCGACATTGCTCACATGTCATTCAGGATAAGTATTGTTGGCTATCAATTTGCTGCATGGCGCTTTGTGCGCTCTTATCGATGCCCGGCGTGACCGGGCATCGCGATTAACTTACTTTACGCAGGCTGAGCACTGGGACGACTGGATCTGTTTGAAGAAGTCGTTGCCTTTATCATCCACCAGGATAAACGCCGGGAAGTCTTCTACTTCGATTTTCCAGATAGCTTCCATTCCCAGCTCCGGATACTCCACACACTCCAGGCTCTTGATACTTCCCTGCGCCAGAACCGCGGCAGGACCGCCGATACTGCCGAGGTAGAAGCCGCCGTGTTTGTGACAGGCGTCGGTCACCTGCTGGCTGCGGTTGCCTTTCGCCAGCATGATCATGCTGCCGCCGTTGGCCTGCAGCTGATCGACGTAGGAGTCCATGCGCCCTGCGGTGGTTGGCCCGAGTGAACCCGAGGCGTATCCTTCCGGCGTTTTGGCCGGTCCTGCGTAGTAAATCGGGTGGTCTTTCACATACTGCGGTAGTCCTTCGCCGTTTTCCAGACGCTCCTGCAGTTTTGCATGGGCAATATCACGCCCGACGATAATGGTGCCATTCAGCGAAAGACGCGTTGAAACCGGATACTGCGACAGCTGAGCCAGAATTTCTTTCATCGGACGGTTGAGATCGACATGAACCGCTTCGCCCTCACCTGCCTTGCGCAGTGCTTCAGGGATGTATCTCCCTGGGTTGTTTTCAAGCTTCTCGATCCAGATACCGTCGCGGTTGATTTTGGCTTTGATATTGCGATCGGCGGAGCAAGACACGCCCATGCCAACCGGGCACGATGCACCGTGACGCGGCAGGCGAATCACGCGGACATCGTGGGCAAAATATTTGCCGCCAAACTGCGCGCCAAGCCCAAGATTTTGCGCTTCGACTAGCAGTTCCTGTTCGAGCTGAATATCGCGGAACGCCTGACCGTGTTCGTTCCCTTCGGTCGGTAGCCCGTCGTAATATTTGGTCGAGGCCAGTTTGACCGTTTTCAGGGTGCTTTCAGCAGACGTTCCACCGATCACAAACGCAATGTGATACGGCGGACAAGCTGCCGTGCCAAGGGAACGCATTTTCTCAACCAGATAATTTTTGAGTTTACCCGGTGAAAGCAGCGCTTTGGTTTCCTGATACAAATAGGTTTTGTTCGCCGAACCGCCGCCTTTGGCGATACAGAGGAATTTGTACTCGTCGCCGTCCACGCTGTAGAGGTCGATTTGTGCAGGCAGGTTGGTGCCAGTATTGACCTCTTTATACATATCCAGCGCGGCGTTTTGTGAATAGCGCAGGTTATCTTCGATATAGGTGTTGTACACGCCGTGCGCCAGGGCCGCCTCATCACCGCCGCCCGTCCAGACGCGCTGGCCTTTTTTACCGGTGATGATGGCCGTGCCGGTGTCCTGACAGGTCGGCAAAATGCCTTTCGCGGCGATATCAGAGTTGCGCAGGAATTGCAGGGCCACATATTTGTCGTTTTCGCTGGCCTGCGGATCGCTCAGGATATCGGCGACCTGCTGTTGGTGCGCGGGGCGCAGCATAAATGAGGCATCATGAAACGCCTGCTGTGCCAGAAGCGTCAGCGCCTGTGGCTCAACTTTGAGGATCTCCTGCCCCTCAAATTCAGAGACAGAAACGTGGTCGCGGGTTAACAGATAGTATTCGGTCTGATCCTGACTTAACGGGAAAGGATTTTGGTAATGAAAGGGTTTGTTCGACATTTGGCTCTCACTGACGACATTGCACATTCTGATCCAGGCAGATCTTCGTCTACCCTGCTTAAAAACGCGTTGGCTTATCCTACACAAATTTTTAACAAAAACTGAGACTAGTACGACTTTTTGTGCGCACAGGTTACTTCTATGCGGTTTATTGCTTTAATACAGGCAGATAATTCCACATTTGAAACAGGGCTTGATAATGCAAAAACTCATCAACTCAGTGCAGAACTACGCCTGGGGAAGTCAAACTGCGTTAACGGATCTCTACGGGATCGCCAATCCAGATAATCTGCCGATGGCAGAACTGTGGATGGGCGCGCATCCGAAGAGCAGCTCAAAAATTGAAGATGCCAGCGGCAATGTGCGCTCGCTGCGCGATGTGATCGATGCGGATAAAAACGCGCTGCTGGGTAACGCGGTTGCTGACCGTTTCGGCGAACTGCCCTTCCTCTTTAAAGTGCTGTGCGCCGATCAGCCGCTGTCGATTCAGGTTCACCCGAACAAGAAGGCGTCTGAGCTGGGCTTTGCGAAAGAGAACGCAGCGGGCATTCCACTCGATGCAGCCGAACGTAATTACAAAGATCCGAACCATAAGCCGGAGCTGGTTTTCGCACTGACGCCCTTCCTGGCAATGAACGCCTTCCGCGAGTTTTCTGAGATTGTCTCTTTATTACAGCCGGTGGCCGGCGCGCATAAAGCGATCGCGCATTTCCTCGAAAATCCTGACGCTGCAAGCCTGAGTCAGCTTTTTGCCAGCCTGTTGAATATGCAGGGTGAAGAAAAATCCCACGCGCTGGCGATTTTAAAAACCGCCCTGGACAGCCAGCAAGGTGAACCCTGGCAGACTATCCGCGTGATTTCTGAATTTTATCCGGACGACAGCGGCCTGTTCTCCCCGCTGCTGTTAAACGTGGTGAAGCTCAATCCTGGCGAAGCCATGTTCCTGTTCGCCGAAACGCCACACGCCTATTTACAGGGCGTGGCGCTGGAAGTGATGGCGAACTCAGACAACGTACTGCGTGCGGGCCTGACGCCGAAATATATCGATATTCCTGAACTGGTCGCTAACGTCAAATTTGTGGCCAAACCGGCGGCAGAACTACTGACCCAGCCGGTGAAAAACGGCGCGGAACTGGATTTCCCGATCCCGGTCGAGGATTTCGCATTCGCCTTGCACGACCTCAGCCACACAGAAACGACCGTTGCTCAGGAGAGCGCAGCGATCCTATTCTGCGTCGACGGTGAAGCAGTGCTGAAAAAAGGTGAACAACGTCTGGTGCTTAAACCGGGCGAGTCAGCCTTTATTGCGGCGAATGAATCACCGATTGCGATAAGTGGCATAGGCCGTCTGGCCAGAGTTTTCAATAAGTTCTAGCAACTTACTGACGTTTTTAACAACTCTTGCTAAGCTAGACAGAGACTTCTTACATTGCCAGGCGGTTAACTCCGCCTGGTTTCATTTTAGGGATAATGACGATGAAAAAATCGGTTATAGCGGTTGGGGTTGTAGTGGCGCTAGGTGTGGTCTGGACAGGCGCGTCCTGGTTCACCGGTAAGCAACTGGAAAACCGTCTGGCAGAGATGGTGGCGCAGGCCAACAGCGAAATGAAACGCACCGCCCCGGAAGCCGGGCTGGAACTGAGCTATCAGGATTATCAGCGCGGCGTGTTTACCAGCCATATGCAACTGGTCGTGAAGCCCGTCGCCGGGACAGAAAATACCTGGCTGAAAGCTGGGCAAAGCGTTGTGCTGGATGAAATCATCGATCACGGTCCGTTCCCATTTGCACAGCTGAAGCATTTCAACCTGATCCCTTCCATGGCGTCGGTGAAAACCACGCTGGTGAACAACGAAGCGTCTAAGCCACTGTTCGATCTGGCGAAGAACGAGCCACCGTTTGTTATTGATACGCGTATTAGCTATGCCGGTGATACCCGCTCGGATATCGCCCTTAAAGCCCTGAACTACGAAAAAGGCGATGAGAAAGTGGCCTTCAGCGGCGGTAATTTCCAGCTTAATGCCGATCGCGAAGGTAACGAATTCTCACTGACGGGTAGCGCAGAAAGCGGACTGGTTAACGCGGTGAATGAATACGGCCAGAAGGTTCAGCTGACCTTTAATAATCTGAAAACTGACGGTAATAGCCGCCTCACCAGCTTTGACGAGCGTATTGGCGATCAGAAAATCTCCCTCGGTAAGCTGGCAATCGGCGTTGAAGGGAAAGAGATGGCCGTGCTGGAAGATATGGATCTCAACGGCAAATCTGAGATCTCTAAAGATGGCAAGAATATCGACAGCCAACTGGATTACACCCTGAAAAGCCTGAAGGTGCAGGGTCAGGATCTGGGTTCCGGCAAACTGACCGCGAAAGTGGGCAATATCGATGGCCAGGCGTGGCACCAGTTTAGCCAGCAGTATCGTGCACAGAGTCAGGCTTTGCTCGCGGATAAAGAGCTGATGACCAACAATCCTGAGCTGTACCAGCAGAAAGCGATGGATGCACTCGTCAGTAATTTGCCGATCCTGTTAAAAGGCGAACCGGTTATTACGATTGGGCCGCTGAGCTGGAAAAACAGCAAAGGCGAAACCAACTTTAACCTGTCGTTGTTCCTGAAAGATCCGGCGACCGCAACTGGCGAAGCTCAAACGCTGGCGCAGGAAGTGGATCGCAGCGTGAAATCGCTTGAAAGCAAGCTGACCATTCCTGTGGATATGGCGACTGAGTTCATGACGCAGATTGCGAAGCTGGAAGGGTATAACGAAGCGGACGCTGCAAAACTGGCGAGCCAGCAGGTGAAAGGCATGGCGGCTATGGGCCAGATGTTCCGTATCACTACGCTTGAAGACAACGTGATCGGGACCAGCCTGCAGTATGCCAATGGCCAGGTCACACTTAACGGTCAGAAAATGCCACTGGAAGATTTTGTCGGCATGTTCGGTATGCCGACCCTCGGCTTGCCGGGCCAGGCTGCACCTGCCGAACCGGCACCACCCGCAATGCCTGCCGTACCGCAGCAGTAATGTTAAAGCCCCTCTGTTGAGGGGCTTTTTATTTGCCCGAAACGCCCTTCGCTCAGAAACATCCCGCTATTTCACCGTCACCAACCGCGCCGATACAATCTGATGCCCAGCCTGCACTTCCGATTTATCAATCCGCTGCATAATGCGATCCGCCAGCGTATAGCCCATCTCGCGTGCTGGGGTCGTCGCCCAGACGATGGGTAAATCATCCAGCGCGTTTTCTCCCACGTCTGCGAATGCCCCCAGCGCCACCTGATGATCGAAGAACGCCTCAACCCCGCCCTCACCCGTCTGACGGCCCGCACGAATCAAACCGAACCATGCCCCCATCGCAATAATGTCGTTATAACAAATGACCGCGCTGATGGTTGGGTTGCTGCTGAGTAATGCCCCCATCGCTTCCGCCGCTTTCTTTTGACTGGACTCGCATTCGACAACCCATTCGCTGTGAAAAGGCAAACCGTATTTAATCAGCGTGGCGCAGTAACCGCCGACGCGCTCAGCGCGGGTCAGCGAAGAACTTTTTCCGCCTAGCCATGCAATACGCTGATGACCGCGACGAATAAGATGTTCGGTCAGCATTTGCGCCGCCTGCATGTTGTCGGGACGCAGCGTGTCGGCCTCATCGAGATAGCTGGCGCGTGAAGCAAACACCAGCGGAATGCCTTTGTCGGCGGCGCGTGCGCAAAGTTCGCTCCCCGCGCCAGAAGCACCGGCGATAATCACGCCGTCCACACCCTGAGTGAGCAACATATCAAGGCGAGAGAGAAGCTGTTCCGGCTCGCGGCCCCCGTGCATTAGAAAAACCATTCGCCCCTGCGCTTCCAGCGCTTCGGTCAGCCCCGCGGTCAGTTCTGCATAAAATGGGGACGTCAGGTCACGGACAATCAGGCCGATCACGCCACTTTGCCCCCCACGCAGTGATGCCGCCTGACGGTTACGCACAAACCCGAGTTGCTCAACCGCATCGTTGACGCGCTGGCCCGTGGCGGCAGAAATTCGCCCCTTTCCACTCAAGACAAGCGACACGGTGCTGACCGACACCCCTGCCGCCAGCGCAACGTCATTAATGGTGATTTTTTTCGCAACAGACATGTGAACGCATAGCTCCCTGATGTTCAGATCGGTAAAACGTTTTATCAATACGTTATCTTTATACTGCGAATTAAAGCATGAGAATGTGATTCAGAGCGCACTAAACTTTGGTAAAACGTTTTATCTTTCGCTGCAATGAAGACGTAACATTTATTTTAACAATAAAGGAGTCGTTTTATGACGGCGAAAGCAGCACAAAAAATATCGCTGTGGGAGTTTTTCCAGCAACTGGGTAAAACCTTTATGTTACCCGTGGCGCTCCTCTCTTTTTGCGGGATCATGCTGGGGATCGGCAGTTCACTGAGTAGCCACGATGTCGTGACGCTGATTCCGTTCCTGGGCAATCCCGTGCTGCAGGCGATCTTTGTCTGGATGAGCAAAGTTGGCTCCTTCGCGTTTAGCTTCCTGCCCGTGATGTTCTGTATCGCTATCCCGCTGGGTCTGGCGCGTGAGAACAAAGGCGTCGCGGCGTTTGCCGGTTTCGTCGGTTACGCCGTTATGAATCTGGCGGTGAACTTCTGGCTAACGGCGAAGGGGATTCTGCCCACCACTGACGCGGCGATTCTTAAAGCCAACAACATCCAGAACGTGATTGGTATTCAGTCGATCGACACCGGTATTCTCGGCGCGGTTATCGCCGGGGTGATTATTTGGATGCTGCATGAGCGTTTTCATAATATTCGTCTGCCGGATGCGTTGGCCTTCTTCGGCGGAACCCGTTTTGTGCCGATCATTACCACGGTGGTGATGGGCCTGTTTGGTCTGGTGATCCCGCTGGTCTGGCCGGTCTTTGCCCTGGGCATCACCGGTATTGGTCATATCATCAATAGCGCGGGCGATTTTGGGCCGATGATTTTTGGTACCGGTGAACGCCTGCTGCTGCCGTTTGGTTTGCAGCATATTCTGGTGGCGCTGATCCGCTTTACCGAAGCAGGCGGCACAATGGACGTCTGCGGCCACGATGTGAGCGGCGCGCTGACTATCTTCCAGGCACAGCTGAGCTGCCCAACCACGCATGGTTTCTCCGAGAGCGCTACGCGCTTCCTGTCACAAGGTAAAATGCCAGCCTTCCTGGGCGGTTTACCGGGTGCGGCGCTGGCGATGTACCACTGTGCCCGCCCTGAAAACCGTCATAAGATTAAGGGTCTGCTGATCTCTGGCGTGATCGCGTGCGTCGTCGGCGGAACGACGGAGCCGATCGAGTTCCTGTTCCTGTTCGTGGCCCCGGTTCTGTATCTCATTCACGCCGTGCTGACGGGTCTGGGCTTTACCACCATGGCAGTTCTGGGTGTCACCATCGGCAACACCGACGGTAACGTGATCGATTTCGTGGTGTTTGGCATTCTGCATGGCCTGTCAACCAAGTGGTATCTGGTGCCGGTGGTCGCGGCAATTTGGTTCGCTGTGTACTACGGGATCTTCCGCTTCGCGATCACGCGCTTTAACCTAAAAACTCCGGGCCGCGATACGGATACCGCCAGCAGCGTTGAAACGGCTATCGTGGGCACGGTAGGGAAATCAGGCTATAACACCCCGGCTATTCTGGCGGCACTCGGTGGCGCGGATAATATTACCTCGCTGGATAACTGCATCACCCGTTTACGTCTGTCAGTTAGCGATATGTCGAAAGTCGATACCAACGCGCTGAAAGCCAATCGCGCCATCGGCGTGGTCCAGCTCAATCAGCATAATCTGCAGGTGGTCATTGGCCCGCAGGTGCAATCGGTTAAAGATGAGCTATCAACCCTGATGAGAACGGTAGAAGCCTGACGTCTCGCCCCCTTCGCTGAAGGGGGTTTTTACTTAAAGGACGAGAAATATGTTTGATTTTTCAACGGTGGTCGATCGGCACGGCACCTGGTGTACGCAATGGGATTATGTGGCCGACCGTTTTGGTGCTGCCGACCTGCTGCCGTTTACCATCTCCGATATGGATTTCGCCACCGCGCCCTGTATCACAGAGGCATTGCACCAGCGTATCAACCACGGCGTATTAGGTTACAGCCGCTGGAAAAATGACGAATTTCTGGCCGCCGTCGCGCACTGGTTCCAGCAACGCTTTAACAGTCGCATCGATACCAACACGATGGTGTATGGGCCGTCTGTTATCTACATGGTTTCCGAACTGATCCGCCTCTGGTCAACACCCGGTGAAGGAATCGTGGTTCACACGCCCGCTTATGATGCCTTTTACAAGGCTATTGAAGGCAATGAGCGTCATGTGGTGCCCGTGGCGATGGAAAAGCAGGCTTCAGGCTGGCAATGCGATATGGCCAAACTCGAAGCGGCGCTCTCTCAGCCTTCAAACACAATCTTATTGCTTTGCAGTCCGCAAAACCCGACCGGTAAAGTCTGGACGCGCGACGAGCTTCAGACGATGGCTGAACTGTGCGAACGCTATGACGTTGCGGTCATCAGCGATGAAATTCACATGGATATGGTCTGGAGAAATCATCGTCATACGCCGTGGAATGAAGTGGCGCGCAGCAAATGGGCGCTCCTGACCTCGGGGTCGAAAAGTTTTAATATTCCGGCGCTGACCGGCGCGTATGGTTTGATTGGCGATGACGCAAGCCGTAACGCCTATCTGAGTGCATTAAAGGGGCGCGATGGACTTTCTTCCCCTTCTGTTCTGGCACTGACGGCACATATCGCGGCGTATCAGCAAGGCGAGCCGTGGCTGGATGCGCTGCGAGACTATCTGGCAAGTAATCTTCGCTATATCGCTGAAAAATTAAACAGCACTTTTCCGAATCTTCACTGGCAGCCGCCAGAAGCCACCTATCTGGCGTGGATCGATCTTCGTCCATTAAACATTGATGATAACGCGCTGCAAAAAGTACTGATCGCGCAGCAAAAAGTCGCCATCATGCCCGGATTTACTTACGGTGCGGAAGGGAACGGATTTTTACGCCTGAATGCGGGTTGCCCGCGCAGCAAGCTTGAGCTAGGTGTCCAACGACTCATTGCTGGGATCAACGCCCTGCTGTAATCACATTGCGCAATAGAATATTCCGTTGCGCAAATAGCTTTTTACCCCGTTTTGTTTTTATAATGAGCCGCACTTTAACCAGAAAAAGAGTGCGACCATGATCGATACACGCCTACCTTTAACGGACATTCACCGTCATCTTGACGGCAACATTCGCGCCCAGACTATTCTCGACCTTGGCCGCCAGTTTAATTTGTCACTTCCCGCAGCAACTCTTGAGTCATTAATTCCCCATGTACAGGTGACCGCTAACGAACCGGACCTCGTGAGTTTTCTGAGTAAACTCGACTGGGGTGTGAAAGTGCTGGCGTCTCTGGATGCCTGTCGCCGTGTGGCGTTTGAGAATATCGAAGACGCCGCGCGTAACGGCCTGCATTACGTCGAATTACGTTTTTCCCCAGGCTATATGGCCATGACTCACAACCTGCCGGTAGAAGGCGTTGTCGAAGCAGTGATCGAAGGCGTTCGCGAAGGCTGCAAAGCCTTTAACGTTCAGGCGCGTTTAATCGGAATAATGAGCCGCACCTTCGGTGAGTCGGCATGTCTGCAGGAGCTGGAGGGTTTGCTGGCCCATCGTGACCATATTACGGCTGTCGATCTGGCTGGCGATGAGCTGGGCTTCCCGGGCAGTCTGTTCCTCTCTCACTTCAACCGTGCACGCGACGCAGGCTGGCATATTACGGTTCATGCCGGGGAAGCGGCGGGCCCGGAAAGCATCTGGCAGGCTATTCGGGAGCTGGGCGCAGAGCGTATCGGCCATGGTGTGAAAGCCGTTGAAGATCGCGCATTGATGGATTTCCTGGCGGAACAACGTATTGGCATTGAATCCTGCCTGACGTCCAATATCCAGACCAGCACCGTCGCTTCTCTGGCGCAACATCCGCTAAAAACGTTCCTCGAACATGGCGTTCTGGCCACGCTGAACACTGACGATCCGGCAGTACAGGGTGTCGATATTATTCACGAGTATAATGTTGCGGCACCGCAGGCGGGTCTGAGCCGTGAACAGATTCGTCAGGCGCAGATTAACGGGCTGGAAATTGCGTTCTTAACGCCATCGGAGAAACAAGCGCTGCGCGAATTAGTCGCAGGATGATTTAAAAAGGCCGGCATTACATCGGCCTTCTTTTTTATGCCAGGCAGAGCGTCGAGCGATGCTTGGCGGATTCAATCCCCAGTTCAATCAGCTCCATAATCTGAATGGCCTGACTAGCTGGCACCGGGTTTTCGCCCGTGCCGTTAAGCGCATCGCGGATACCCGCATAATAGGCCGGATAGTTGCCCGGTAGCGTCAGCCAGGTTTCCTGTACCTGCTCTTCGCCCTCCACGCGCGTCAACACGCCGTCGCGCATGTCATATCCCCAGTCTTCCTGCGGCAAACGCTCACCGTTTTTGAGTCGGTCTTCCTGCGGATCTAAACCAAACTTAACGTAACTGCCGCGCGTGCCGTGAACGATATAGCGCGCAGATTCTGCCGCAGCCAGCATGGTGCCGTGAAGTACCACGCGACGCTGCGGATAGCTCAGAATGGCGTGGAAATAGTCAGTGGCCTGGGCGCCTGGACGCAGTTGCGCCAGATCGACCGTCATGCTGACCGGCAAACCAAACAGATTTACCGCCTGGTCAAGCAGATGGGGAGCCAAATCGTACCAAATTCCGCTGCCCGGACCAGCCTGCTCACGCCAGCGGTTACGCACCTGAGGGCGGAAACGGTCAAAGTGGGATTCGAAGTAAGCCACCTCGCCCAATGTTCCTTCGCCGATTAGCGTTTTGACCGTGAGGAAATCACTGTCCCAGCGACGGTTATGGAAAACAGACAGCAAGCGCCCCAGGCTTTTTGCCAGCGCATCCAGCTCACGCGCCTGCGACAACGTTACCGTGAACGGTTTATCAACCACCACATGCTTGCCCGCTTCGAGCGCCGCTTTCGCCAGCGGGAAATGGGTATCATTTGGGGTAGGAATAACAATCAAGTCGATATTGGGATCGTCAAAGAGTTTTTTAGGTTCAGAAACTACGGCGACGGTTGGCCAGTCCGCATGCACTTTTGACGCATCGCTACTTGATACGACGGCCAATTCCATCCCGGGCGTACCCGCAATCAGCGGCGCATGAAAGGTCTTACTGGCGTATCCGTAACCAATTAATCCAACGCGAATTTTGTCACTCATGTCGTTGCCTCTTGTCTTGTCGTACGCGCATTTTCACACTATCAACAATGGCGTCACAATCATTTTGTAATGGATTACATAAACAAAAATAGCATGCTTCCACTCATGAGCCAGACTTATTCAGATAACTCACTGAATTGCTGGAGGTAAACCGTCTTCAAAATACTTGCGATGCAGAAAGTCACGCTGTAACATTCACGCTCTGTATTTATGGATAAATTACAAACTCGAATCATGGCGTCAATAATCAATCGAATCATTGAGTTAGCAGGATGGGTTGTCCTGGGTGTTTCCGTCGTTCTTCTCGGCGTAGCGAGTCATATTGATAACTACCAACCACCTGAACCCGTTGCAGCCTCGCAGGCGAAGTAACCTCCTCCGCCAAAAGAGTGACACATGTTGTCAGTTGCATATTGCCTGGGATGTTAATCAGGGTTAACCTTCTTTTCCAGGTGTCGTCCGACGCCTGTTTTCTCCAAAGAAAACTCCTAATTTAGCCTCAACATTTGAATGGGCCATTTACGCCTTTCTTTATCCGTTTATTATTCGTGCGAATTACCCTACAGGTATGCGGTACGACTTACTTTAAAATGGAAACTTATTAATATGACAGTTCAGGACTATTTATTAAAATTTCGTAAAATCAGTTCTCTCGAGAGCCTGGAAAAACTGTTTGACCATCTGAACTATACGCTGACCGACAATCAGGAAATCATCAATATGTACCGTGCAGCCGATCACCGTCGCGCAGAACTGGTTTCTGGCGGACGCCTGTTCAATGTCGGCGAGGTTCCGAAAACCGTTTGGCGCTACGTGCTCTAAGAAGAT
Source organism: Lelliottia sp. GFLA7 (assembly GCF_056490165.1). NCBI lineage: Bacteria > Pseudomonadati > Pseudomonadota > Gammaproteobacteria > Enterobacterales > Enterobacteriaceae > Lelliottia > Lelliottia sp. GFLA7. The sequence continues at coordinate 159,591 of NZ_JBWLAQ010000001.1, forward strand.
ACCCATCCGCGCGAAATGTTATATACTCACGCCCCGGCAAATTTGCAGGGTTTCATTTCGCGCAGAATTTTGGGAGATAACATGGCCACATTGCCTGGAGAGAAAATCGGAGGCTGGTTATTCGCTCCGCTTGCCTGGTTGCTGGTTGCATTATTAAGCGCCTCGCTGGCGTTGCTGCTTTATTCCACCGCGCTCGTTACACCCTACGCACTCAAAAATTTAACCTCACAAAGCACAATGAATATCGCCATGTGGTTTATTTCTTTCGGCTTTGCGATTGCGATGTGGTACTACACCCTCTGGCTGACCATTGCTTTCTTTAAGCGACGTCAGAAAGTGCCTAAACACTATATTATCTGGCTGCTGATTTCTGTGCTGCTGGCGTTAAAAGCCTTTGCCTTTTCGCCTGTTTCAGACGGATTAGCGGTGCGCCAATTGCTGTTTCCGCTGCTGGCAGCCTCACTGTTTGCCCCTTACTTCAGGCGCTCTGCTCGCGTGAAGAAGACCTTTGTGAATCCGTAATAACCTTACAGTTATCCTGTTGTCGCCTGGTGTGGTTTATCCGATAATAGGCGGCTTTTTTATTTCAGGCTGAATAATGACAGATTACTTACTGCTCTTCGTCGGAACGGTGCTGGTTAACAACTTCGTGCTGGTGAAGTTCCTTGGCCTGTGTCCGTTTATGGGGGTTTCCAAAAAGCTGGAAACCGCTATGGGAATGGGCCTGGCAACCACCTTTGTGATGACGCTGGCCTCTATTTGCGCCTGGTGGATTGATACCTGGATATTGATCCCGCTGGGCTTGATCTATTTGAGAACGCTCGCGTTTATTCTGGTTATCGCATTTGTGGTGCAATTTACCGAAATGGTGGTACGTAAAACCAGCCCTGCGCTGTACCGTCTGCTCGGTATCTTCTTGCCGCTGATCACGACAAACTGCGCCGTTCTCGGCGTTGCACTTCTGAACATCAACCTTGGGCATAATTTCCTGCAATCCGCGTTATACGGTTTTTCCGCCGCGGTCGGATTTTCCTTGGTGATGGTGCTGTTTGCCTCCATTCGCGAACGGATGGCCGCCGCCGATATTCCGGCTCCTTTTAAAGGTAACGCCATCGCACTCGTGACTGCCGGTTTGATGTCTCTGGCCTTTATGGGCTTTAGTGGTTTGGTGAAGTTGTAATGAACGCTATCTGGATTGCCGTCATCGCCATCAGCATTCTGGGGCTATTTTTTGGCATCATTTTGGGTTACGCGTCGCGCCGTTTTGCGGTCGAGGGAGATCCGGTCGTCGAAAAAATCGATGAACTGTTACCGCAAAGCCAGTGTGGGCAATGCGGTTACCCTGGCTGTCGCCCCTACGCTGAGGCGGTGGGCAGTCAGGGCGAAAAAATTAACCGTTGTGCGCCGGGTGGCGAAGCCGTGATGCTGAAAATAGCCACGCTGCTTAATGTTGACCCTCAGCCTGTTGATGGCGATGAAAGCGCACAAGAGCCAGCACGTCTGCTGGCCGTTATTGACGAAGCCAACTGTATTGGCTGTACGAAGTGCATCCAGGCCTGCCCTGTTGATGCGATCGTCGGCGCAACGCGCGCTATGCACACCGTTATCGCGGATTTGTGTACGGGCTGTAACCTCTGCGTTGCCCCCTGCCCGACGCAATGTATTGACCTGCGTCCGGTCGAAACGACTACCGAAAGCTGGAAGTGGGATCTTCAAACCATTCCAGTTCGCATAATTCCTGTGGAACACCATGCTTAAGTTATTTTCTGCTTTCAGAAAAGAGAAGATTTGGGATTTTGATGGCGGCGTTCATCCGCCAGAGATGAAATCCCAGTCCAGCGGCGCACCGCTGCGCCAGATTCCGCTGGCGAACCGTTTTGTTATGCCGCTAAAACAGCACATCGGCGCTGAGGGAGAACTGTGCGTCAACGTGGGCGATACTGTTCTCCGTGGTCAACAGCTTACCTTTGGTCGCGGACGCATGCTCCCGGTTCACGCCCCAACGTCCGGAACGGTGGTGGCGATCGCGCCCCATACGGTGGCTCACCCTTCTGCACTGGCGGAATTGAGCGTCATGATTGAGCCTGACGGCGAAGACCGTTGGATCGATCGTGAAGGCTGGAATGATTATCGCGCGCCAAGCCGCGAGGCGTTGATTGAACGCATTCATCAGTTTGGCGTTGCGGGTTTGGGCGGTGCTGGCTTCCCGACCGGAACAAAGCTGCGCGGCGGTGGCGACAAGATCCAGACGCTCATTATCAATGCCGCAGAATGTGAGCCTTATATTACCGCCGACGACCGTCTGATGCAGGATTGCGCAGCACAGGTCGTAGAAGGCATCCGCATTCTCGCGCATATTTTGCAACCCCGCGAAGTACTGATCGGTATTGAAGATAACAAACCGCAAGCCATTTCCATGCTCCGTGCAGTGCTGGCTGGCAGTCACGATATTGGCCTGCGCGTCATTCCAACCAAATACCCGTCGGGCGGTGCGAAACAGCTCACACAAATCTTGACCGGAAAACAGGTTCCGCATGGCGGACGCTCCTCCGATATTGGCGTGCTGATGCAAAACGTCGGTACGGCGTATGCGGTAAAACGCGCGATTATCGACGGTGAACCTCTAACCGAACGCGTGGTGACGCTCACCGGTGAGGCTGTTTCTCAGCCCGGTAACGTCTGGGCACGCCTGGGTACACCGGTTCGCCATCTGCTGGAAAACGCAGGATTCTCGCCGGGCAGCGAGCAAATGGTCATTATGGGCGGTCCGCTGATGGGCTTTACCCTGCCGTGGCTGGACGTTCCGGTGGTTAAAATTACCAACTGTCTGCTGGCTCCATCGGCCAGCGAGATGGGCGAAGAGCAGGAAGAAAAAGGCTGTATTCGTTGCAGCGCGTGCGCAGATGCCTGCCCGGCGGATTTACTGCCGCAGCAGTTGTACTGGTTCAGCAAAGGTCAGCTCCACGATAAAGCAAAGGCCCACAACCTGGCCGACTGCATCGAGTGTGGCGCTTGCGCGTGGGTGTGTCCGAGCAGCATTCCGCTGGTGCAATACTTCCGTCAGGAAAAGGCCGAGATCTACGCCATTTCGCTGGAAGATAAACGCGCAGCCGAAGCAAAAGCACGCTTTGAAGCGCGCCAGGCACGCCTTGAACGCGACAAAATCGCCCGTCAGGAACGTCACAAGAAAGCGGCCGTTCAGCCTGCCGAGAAAGATCAGGAAGCGATTAACGCCGCGCTGGCCCGTGTTCGTGAGAAAAAAGCGACCGCCGCAGAGGTTGTGGTTATTCCTGCTGGTGAGAAACCGGACAACCGTGAAGTGATCGCCGCACGTGAAGCACGTAAAGCACAGGCGCGAGCGCATCAGGCAGAAAAAGCACAAACTTTAGCGACGGATGCAAATGTCGATCCGCGTAAAGCTGCGGTTGAAGCGGCTATCGCGCGTGCTAAAGCACGTAAAGCTGGCGCATCCGAAGAGTCAGCCGCGCAAGACACGCCTGTCGATCCGCGTAAAGCTGCGGTTGAAGCGGCTATTGCACGTGCTAAAGCACGTAAAGCTGGCGCATCCGAAGAGTCAGTCGCGCAAGACACGCCTGTCGATCCGCGTAAAGCTGCGGTTGAAGCGGCTATCGCGCGTGCCAAAGCACGTAAAGCTGGCGCATCCGAAGAGTCAGTCGCGCAAGACACGCCTGTCGATCCGCGTAAAGCTGCGGTTGAAGCGGCTATTGCACGTGCTAAAGCACGTAAAGCTGACGCACCAGAAGAATCAGACGTGAAAGACGCGCCTGTCGATCCGCGCAAAGCTGCGGTTGAAGCCGCTATTGCGCGCGCCAAAGCGCGTAAAGCTGGCGCACCAGAAAAATCAGACGTGAAAGACGCGCCTGTCGATCCGCGCAAAGCTGCGGTTGAAGCGGCTATCGCACGTGCTAAAGCGCGTAAAGCTGCGGCACAAGAAGCGGAACCCGCAGCAAATGACGACCCACGCAAAGCCGCAGTCGCCGCCGCGATTGCACGCGTTCAGGCTAAGAAAGCCGCACAGCAGGCAGTAAACGAGGATTAAATGGTTTTCAGAATCGCAAGCTCCCCCTACACCCATAACCAGCGCCAGACATCACGCATCATGATGCTGGTCTGCCTGGCCGCATTGCCAGGCATTGCCGTTCAGTTCTGGTTTTTTGGCTGGGGGACGCTGTTTCAAATTATCCTCGGTTGTGTCAGTGCACTTGGGGCGGAAGCGCTTGTTCTGAAGCTGCGCAAAATGCCGGTTTCGCGCATTCTTGCGGACAACTCAGCATTGCTGACTGGCCTGTTGCTGGCGATCAGCATTCCGCCCTTCGCACCGTGGTGGATGGTGGTCCTGGGTACGGTCTTTGCCGTCATCATCGCAAAACAGTTGTACGGTGGTCTTGGGCATAACCCGTTCAACCCTGCCATGATCGGGTATGTGGTGCTACTTATCTCTTTCCCGGTGCAAATGACCAGTTGGTTACCGCCGCAGGAGATTGCCGCGACCGTGCCTGGCTTGATGGATGCGCTGCAGGTGATCTTTACCGGGCACACCGCCACGGGGGGTGACATGGCCACGCTGAGAATGGGCGTAGACGGTATCAGCCAGGCCACGCCGCTCGACACCTTTAAAACGTCGCTGCATGCCGGTCACAGCGTCGATCAGATCATGCAATACCCTATCTATAGCGGCGTTCTAGCCGGAGCGGGCTGGCAGTGGGTCAACCTGGCGTATCTGCTCGGCGGGGTATTCCTCCTGTGGAACAAAGCGATTCGCTGGCATATTCCGGTGAGCTTCCTGGCGACACTGGCGTTCTGCTCAACGCTGGGTTGGCTCTTTTCGCCTGAATCAATGGCAAGCCCGGAGATTCATCTGCTCTCTGGTGCGACGATGCTGGGCGCATTCTTTATTTTGACCGACCCTGTCACCGCCTCCACCACTAACCGTGGGCGTCTCATCTTTGGCGTGCTGGCGGGCCTGCTGGTCTGGTTGATTCGCAGTTTCGGGGGGTATCCGGATGGCGTTGCGTTTGCTGTTTTGCTGGCCAACATTACCGTGCCGTTAATCGATTACTACACGCGTCCTCGCGTGTACGGCCACCGTTAAGGAATTGCCATGCTGAAGACAATGCAAAAACACGGCATGACGCTGGCCATTTTCGCGGCAGTCCTGACCGGATTGACTGCCCTGGTCAACGAGCTGACTAAAACCACCATTGACGAACAGGCCGCGAAGCAGCAAAAAGCGTTATTCGATCAGGTGATTCCCTCTGATTTCTATGACAATAATTTGCAGGAAAGCTGTTTTATCGTTCAGGCTCCACAACTGGGCAAAGGTAACCATCGCGTGTTTATCGCCCGTAAAGGTGATAAAGCCGTAGGCGCGGTGATGGAAACCACTGCCCCAGATGGGTATTCCGGCGCGATCCAGCTGCTGGTGGGCACTGATTTTTCTGGTACGGTTCTGGGTACGCGCGTGACAGAGCATCACGAAACGCCGGGCCTGGGTGATAAAATCGAAGTGCGTTTAAGTGACTGGATTTTGCACTTTGCCGGGAAAATCATTCACGGCGAAAATGACGCTGCCTTTGCGGTGAAAAAGGATGGCGGTGAGTTTGATCAGTTTACCGGTGCCACGATCACTCCACGTGCAGTCGTGAACGCCGTGAAGCGCGCCGGACTGTATGCCGAGACGCTCCCGTCGCAACTCAATCAACTTCCAGCGTGTGAGGAATAACAATGAGCCAGGTTAAAGACGTTATCGTCCAGGGTCTTTGGAAGAACAATTCCGCGCTGGTCCAGCTACTGGGAATGTGCCCGCTGCTGGCCGTGACGTCCACCGCCACCAATGCCCTTGGGCTGGGCCTGGCGACGACGCTGGTGCTGACGCTCACCAACTTATCAATATCGGCGCTGCGTCGTTGGACGCCGTCGGAAATTCGTATCCCGATTTACGTCATGATCATCGCGTCTGTCGTCAGCATCGTGCAGATGCTGATTAACGCCTACGCGTTTGGCCTGTACCAGTCGCTGGGAATTTTTATCCCGCTCATCGTCACCAACTGTATCGTGGTGGGCCGTGCCGAAGCCTTCGCAGTCAAAAACGATCCGCTGATCTCTGCTCTCGACGGTTTCGCGATTGGGATGGGCGCGACCTGCGCGATGTTCGTCCTCGGATCGATGCGTGAAATTTTGGGGAACGGAACGCTGTTTGATGGCGCGGACGCGCTGTTGGGCAGCTGGGCAAAATCACTGCGTATCGAAGTGTTCCATACCGACACACCGTTCCTGTTAGCAATGCTGCCGCCCGGTGCCTTTATTGGCCTTGGCATGATGCTGGCGTTAAAATACCTGATCGATGAAAAACGTAAACGCCGCGCCGCTGAACGTAGCGTGCAGGAAGGGATGCCAGAGAAAGCGTCATGAATAAAGAGAAACGCCTCACGATTTTGACGCGTCTGCGCAATGAGAACCCTCATCCGACGACAGAACTGAACTTCAACTCACCTTTCGAGCTGCTGATTTCAGTCCTTCTTTCCGCGCAGGCGACCGACGTCAGCGTCAATAAAGCGACGGCGAAGCTTTATCCCGTTGCTAACACGCCACAGGCCATTCTTGAGCTGGGCGTCGAGGGCGTGAAATCCTATATCAAAACCATCGGCCTGTTTAACAGCAAGGCGGAGAACGTCATCAAGACGTGTCGTATCTTACTGGAACAGCATGGAGGCGAAGTTCCCGAAGACAGGGCTGCACTGGAAGCCCTGCCAGGCGTGGGGCGTAAAACCGCGAACGTGGTGCTCAACACCGCGTTTGGCTGGCCGACAATTGCCGTCGACACCCATATCTTCCGCGTCTGCAATCGCACAAATTTTGCGCCGGGGAAAAACGTCGAACAGGTTGAAGAGAAGTTGCTTAAGGTCGTTCCTGCTGAATTTAAAGTCGACTGCCACCACTGGCTGATTCTGCATGGGCGTTACACCTGTATTGCGCGGAAACCGCGCTGCGGCAGCTGCATTATTGAAGATTTGTGCGAGTTCAAAGAGAAAGTCTATTCCTGATAGAGAAGGCGCGGGCCTGATTTTGCTGTCTGCGCTTTCTTACGTAGGCCAGGCCTAACCGCATTCCCCTCATTTTCCGAACAATTATCCGCCGCCCTGCCTTCTTAACCTGTCAATGATCCGGTTCATTAACACTCATGCAGGTTAATTGTTTTTTCGTGAGCGAAAATTTCTATACATTTGTGATCGCGATCACCCTGATAACGCGATGTTGAAATTTTGTTTAAAAATGCGCCCCAAGCCTTTGTCCAGACAGGCCCCAGCCCTTCATTAACAAAAGATTAAACCATTCATTTTTCAGATTATGGGCTATATCACTGGATGAATAGCTTATCAGCAGAACATATCGCCTTACCGCATCATCACCGGGGATTTAGTAGTGAAAAAAACCGTCATTTCAGATGATGAAAGATTTAACGCTGAATAACATTTACCTGACCACTGCATTATGCCGCCATCGTTATATGTAACAGAATATTGCAAATGTATTGCCAGACGCGCCAAGATAGTGAACATTACCCGCCGTTTCCCCCTCCCAATATAACTATAAGGCGAATGAACTTCGGTCATTACGCCGTGAACACCCCCGTTAATATGGGATGTAAAAAAAGAGGTATAAGTGTCTACTGCAAACAATAAACCAACAGATGAAAGCGTTAGCTTAAACGCCTTCAAACAACCTAAAGCGTTTTATCTCATCTTCTCTATCGAATTATGGGAACGTTTTGGTTTTTACGGCCTGCAAGGGATTATGGCTGTCTACCTGGTCAAACAACTGGGTATGTCCGAAGCGGATTCGATCACACTGTTCTCTTCTTTTAGTGCGTTGGTCTACGGTCTGGTTGCCGTTGGCGGCTGGTTGGGCGATAAAGTCCTCGGCACCAAACGCGTTATCATGCTGGGCGCCGTTGTTCTGGCGATCGGTTATGGTCTGGTTGCGTGGTCTGGTCACGATGCAGCAGTGGTCTACATGGGTATGGCGACTATCGCCGTCGGTAACGGCCTGTTCAAGGCCAACCCGTCTTCCCTGCTCTCTACCTGCTACAACAAAGATGACCCACGTCTGGACGGTGCATTCACCATGTACTACATGTCCATCAACATCGGGTCATTCTTCTCAATGCTGGCAACCCCATGGCTCGCGGCTAAATTCGGCTGGAGTGTGGCATTTGCGCTGAGCTTTGTGGGTATGCTGATCACCGTGGTGAACTTCCTGTTCTGCCGCAGCTGGGTGAAAGACTACGGTTCAAAACCCGATTTCGAACCGGTTCATATCGGTAAACTGCTGGCAACAATAGTCGGTGTAGTCATTCTGGCAACGATTGCTACCTGGCTGCTGCATAACCAGGGCGTGGCGCGTGCGGTACTGGGCGTGGTGGCACTGGGTATTATCTGCATCTTTGCTAAAGAAGCATTCGCCATGCAGGGCGCTGCACGTCGTAAGATGATTGTGGCCTTCATCCTGATGCTGCAGGCGGTTGTATTCTTCGTGCTTTACAGCCAGATGCCAACGTCTTTGAACTTCTTCGCGATTCGTAACGTTGAACACTCGATTCTGAGTATCGCGTTCGAACCGGAACAGTTCCAGGCACTGAACCCATTCTGGATCATGATTGGTAGCCCGATTCTGGCCGCTATCTATAACAAAATGGGCGATCGTCTGCCAATGCCACACAAATTTGCGATCGGTATGGTGCTGTGTTCAGGTGCATTCCTCGTGCTGCCGCTGGGCACCAAATTTGCGACTGACGCAGGTATCGTGTCTGTGAACTGGCTGATTCTGAGCTATGCGCTGCAGTCTATTGGTGAGCTGATGATTTCAGGTCTGGGTCTGGCGATGGTTGCACAGCTGGTTCCGCAGCGTCTGATGGGCTTCATCATGGGTAGCTGGTTCCTGACGACCGCCGGTGCCGCACTGATTGCAGGTAAAATCGCGAACCTGATGGCCGTTCCAGAAAACGTGACTGACCCTCTGGTCTCACTGGAAGTCTACGGTCGCGTATTCATGCAGATCGGTATTGCGACAGCGGTTATTGCTGTTCTGATGCTGTTGACTGCACCGAAGCTGAATCGTATGACGCTGGAAGACGACAAGGCTGCAAAAGCGACAGATACCGCGACTGCATAATTGCCATCGGGAAACGACTGAAGAGAAGCCGCTAACTGTGCGTTAGCGGCTTTTTTTTTATTCTACCTGGCGTTAACATCATTATAACCTCAGCAAAAAGGAGTTACCGATGAAACTGTTCTATAAACCGGGCGCCTGCTCTCTTGCCTGCCATATAACCCTGCGCGAGAGCGGGAAAGATTTTACGCTTGATAGCGTAGACCTGATGAAAAAGCGTCTGGAAAATGGCGAAGACTTTTTCGCAATCAACCCGAAGGGACAGGTTCCGGCTCTTGTTCTGGACGACGGTACGCTGCTCACTGAGGGTGTGGCTATCATGCAGTACCTGGCAGACACGGTTCCCGACCGCCAGTTGCTGGCACAGACCGGCAGCGCATCACGCTATAAAACGCTGGAATGGTTGAATTACATCGCTACAGAACTGCACAAAGGCTTCACGCCGCTGTTCCGCCCAGATACGCCAGAAGAGTACAAACCTACCGTACGCGCTTTGCTTGAGAAAAAGCTGCAATACATTAACGAGTCGCTGAAGGATGATCAGTGGATCAGCGGCCAGCGCTTTACCATCGCAGATGCGTATCTGTTTACGGTCTTGCGTTGGGCGCGTGCCGTGAAGCTCAATATGGAAGGATTGAATCATATTGATAGCTATATGGCGCGTGTTGCAGAGCGTCCTGCGGTATCCGCAGCGCTGAAAGCTGAAGGGTTGAATTGATTTAACGTTTATTGCTGTGCCGGGTAAGGGTTACGCCTTACCCGGCCAGTCAAAATTTACAACTCAGTGACGCTGAAATAATGCTCTGGCTTTGCGATCCGATCCTGTGCCGCCACAACCTGCAATTCATACTCCTGCATATTTTTCGTGGCGATCATGATTTCATAAACCGCTGCGGTGACATGTTCTAGCGCCTCACGCAGCGCTGCGCCTTGCAGCAGTTTCACCAACAGCAAACCGCTGGTCACATCTCCCACACCCACCGGCTGACGAAATCCAAAATCCACCAGCGGTCGACTGATATGCCAGGCCTCTTCTTTTGTCACCAGCAGCATTTCAAACCGATCCACGCTCAAACCAGCGCGAGCCAGGTGTTTAACCAACACAATCTCGGGTCCCTGCGCAATGAGTTCGCGTGATGCGGCGACCGCGTCTTCAACGTTATTGACGGGATGTTCACAGAGGATTTCGAGTTCTAACAGGTTGGGCGCAATAATGTCGCTCGCGGGAAGCGCATGACGAACATGAAATTCAGCGACGCCCGGCGCAACGATGCACCCTTTTTCAGGATGCCCCATCACCGGATCGCAAAAATACTTCGCCGAGGGGTTCGCAGCTTTTACCTGACGAACGATGCCAAGAATATGCTCACCCTGCTCCGCAGACCCCAAATACCCGCTTAACACGGCGTCGCAGCGCTTGAGCTTACCGATATCCGCAATCCCCTGCACAATGTCAGTCAAATGCGCTGGCGGCATGACACAGCCCGTCCATTTGCCATATTGCGTATGGTTAGAAAACTGTACGGTATTAAGCGGCCAGACGTTGGCCCCAAGACGGCGCATCGGGAATTCCGCGGCGCTGTTGCCGGCATGTCCAAAAACAACGTGGGACTGAATGGCGAGGATGTTATTCATTTTTGTTATTACAACCCTAAAAATAAAGGGGCGTGGTTTCCCACGCCCCTTATGTCCTGACAATTACTTCCAGCAAATCAGGCAGTAATTTTTCTTGCCGCGACGCAGCAGCGTGTAACGACCATACAGGCGGTCGCCATCGACGAACGTGTATTCCGGGTCCGCCTGCTTCTCGCCATTAATGGTGATGGCATTAGAGGCAATAGTTTTACGCGCCTGTCCGCGCGACGGTTGCAGCTCGGAATCCACCAGCGCCTGCATCAGGTCCGCGCCCTTTTCCATCTCAACCATTGGCACGCCATCTTGCGCCAGCTGTTCAAAATCCGCTTCGCTCAGATCGCTCAGAGTTCCGTTAAACAGGCTTGCAGTGATGCGTTTTGCTCCCGCCAGACCGTCTTCACCGTGAACAAGGCGGGTGACCAGATCGGCCAGCACATACTGTGCACGTGGGGCTTTACCGCTGTTTTTATCTTCTTCTTCAAGCGCATTAATCTCTTCAATGTCCATGAAGGTGAAGAATTTCAGGAAGCGATAAACGTCCGCATCTGCGGTGTTAATCCAGAACTGGTAGAATTTGTACGGGCTGGTCTTTTTAGGATCAAGCCATACCGCGCCACCTTCAGTTTTACCAAATTTCGTGCCATCCGCTTTGGTAATCAGCGGAACGGTCAGGCCGAACACCTGGTTCTGATGCAGACGACGGGTCAGGTCAATACCAGAGGTGATATTACCCCACTGATCGGAGCCGCCGATCTGCAGCGCAACGCCATGCAGCTCATTCAGACAGGCAAAGTCATAACCCTGCAACAGGTTGTAAGAGAATTCGGTAAAGGAGATGCCCTGATCGTCGCGGTTCAGACGCTGTTTGACCGCTTCTTTGTTGATCATCTGATTGACGGAGAAGTGCTTGCCGATGTCACGCAGGAAGGTCAGCACGTTCATGTTGCCAAACCAGTCATAGTTATTCGCGGCAATCGCTGAGTTTTCACCGCAATCGAAGTCGAGGAACGGCGCAACCTGCTTGCGAATTTTGTCCACCCACTCCTGTACGGTGTCTTCCGTATTCAGTTTACGCTCGGCGGCTTTAAAGCTCGGGTCACCAATCAGACCGGTTGCGCCACCGACCAGTGCAACAGGCTTATGGCCCATCTCCTGGAAGCGTTTCAGGCATAACAATGGAACAAGATGCCCCAAATGCAAGCTGTCAGCGGTGGGATCGAAGCCGCAATAGAGCGCGATCGGGCCTTGCGCCAGTCGCTCTGCTAACGCTTCTTCGTCCGTCACCTGAGCCACGAGGCCCCGCTCTTGCAATTGTTTAATCAAGTTACTGCTTGCCATCAAATTCTCCATGTATAAACGACTGCACCTCTGTCGGTACACGACTTTTCGCCTGGTGCGAAAGGTACATAGAATAAAGCGCTGACACCTGTAGCGCCAGCGCTTAACACAACAAATTTCGGGGATTACGGGGCCAGACGGTCGATTTTCCACGCGGCGTTGTCGCGCTGGTATAAAAAGCGGTCATGAAGACGATGTTCACCGCCCTGCCAGAACTCCATCTGCTCGACAGAAACACGGAACCCGCCCCAGAAGCTCGGCAAAGGGACTTCGCCCTGCTGAAACTTCTGCTTCAGCTCAAGGAATTTGCTCTCCAGCACGCCACGAGCAGAAATGCGGCTCGACTGTTTTGACACCCAGGCACCAATTTGGCTGTCGCGCGGACGACTGTGGAAATACTTCAGCACTTCCAGCGTAGAGAGTCGTTCCGCTTTGCCCGTCACCATGACTTGACGCTCCAGCATGTGCCACGGGAACAGCAGGCTGATACGAGGATTATTCTCAAGATGATGCGCTTTACGGCTACCGAGATTGGTGTAAAACACCAGCCCTTTTTCGTCGTAATGTTTAAGCAGGACGATGCGCTGATACGGTTGACCGTTTTCATCGACCGTTGCCACCACCATGGCCGTAGGATCGGCCAGTTTGGCTTCGCAGGCTTGTTTCAGCCAGCGCTCAAACAAGTCCAGAGGCTCAGCGGGAAGATCCTGACGACGGAGACCGCCTTTAGTGTACTCACGGCGCAAATGCGCAATTTGCTGCAATTCATCGTTATCGGACATGGCGTTAGCTGAAATGAGAATTAGGTGGCGCTATTGTGCGCCGCCCCTGGAAAAATCTCAACGCTTCGGATTTTGAAGCTCGCAGTTGTTCAGTACTACGCGGTCACGTTTGTAGACTGTCGCGCTGTCGCCTTTAGACCAGAACACATAGATTCCATCGGTGTAACGCGTGCCAGACGCTGACATGCCTTGCTTTAAGTTCAGCAACGTATTGTCGTAAACAAAACTGGCTTCCTGGCGCGTATTGTTCAGCTTGACGCTCAACGGTTTTTCGTCGCAGCGGTATTCCAGAGAATCGGTGTGCATACGTTCGACAAACTGGTTGTAGTAGCTACAACTGGCCAGTAAAAGAGGGGCAAAAGCAACGAGCAGTTTTTTCATGGGCGGGTTCCGAAGACTATCCAGGTCTATGGAGGGCGAATTCACCCTCCTGTATTCCTCTCTATTTTACCGCCAACGGTGCGTGCTGAAATTAAGTTAACTCTGATTATGACGAGGATTTGCCGGATAAATGGCCCCCAATACGCTGGCTTCACGTGCGCCCGTCACGGACGGTAAATTGCCCGGCAGCCCAGCTACCGTGCGCCAGGCAAGCCAGGCAAACGCCAGCGCCTCCATGTCATCCCCGCTGATACCGGCTTCATCAGTCGTGGTGACTTCTGTCCCTGGCAACAGTCCGGCGAGGCGCGCCATGACCAGCGGATTTCGGCTTCCGCCGCCGCAGACAAGCAGTCGTTCACAGCCACCGCTCAACAGCACCTGTTCAGAAATCGATACCGCCGTGAGTTCAACCAGCGTGGCCTGAACATCCTGCGCAGCGAGGCCGGGGAATTGTGCCAACTGACGCTCGAGCCAGCCGTAATTGAAATACTCACGCCCGGTGCTTTTTGGCGCAGGGGCAGCAAAATAGGGTTCGCTTAAAAACATTTGCAGCAGCGGGATAATGACTTTCCCTTCACGCGCCCATTGTGCGTCTTTATCGTAAGCCTTACGGCACTGACGCCAGATCCAGGCATCCATTAACATATTCCCGGGGCCCGTATCGTAACCGCGCACCGGTTGGCCCGGAATGAGCATGGATAAATTAGCAATCCCGCCAATATTCAACACCATACGGCGTTCAACCGGGTGTGCCAGCAACGCCTCATGAAAAGCAGGAACCAATGGCGCGCCCTGTCCACCCAGCGCAATATCACGGCGGCGGAAATCCCCAACAACGGTCACACCGGTTTTCGCCACGATCTGATTATTGTCGCCAATTTGCAGCGAATGCGGCGCATCCCCCGTCGGCTCATGCCACACGGTTTGTCCATGACACCCAATCGCTACGATATCCTGAGGATGCAGATTTTCCTGATGCATGAGCGCAAGCACCGCTTCGCCAAACAGTGCCCCGAGCTTGACGTCCAACTGCCCCAGTTGCGAAAGCGTGAGTTGTTGCCCCTGGCAAATGCTCAGAATCGCTTCTTTTAACGCAACGGGAATCGGCCAGGTCAGGCTGGCCTGCTGCGCCACCATATTTTCATCAATTGCGGCAAGGACAACATCGACACCGTCCAGGCTCGTGCCCGACATAACGCCTATATAGCGACCCGATTTCATGCGCTTTCCTTAAATTGCGTGGGCTAATTGCCTCACTCCACCATAAACAGATGGGCATTTCTACGACGGGTTAATATTTTTTAACAATGTCAGAGGCAGAGCAGCGGCCGCGCTTCGTTTATGTCTCGTTAAGTCAAATTCAAGTACAATTTTCCTATTGTTAGTGCAAAGATATGATCTATGGCTCCCAATGCCATATAATTTAGCCATAACGGATGCTCAATTTGAGCGTTTTGGGTGAACAGGAGATTCAAATGATTTTACGTGTACTGGGCGTTTCGCTGATTGGATTAACTCTTGCAGGTTGTGTAAACAACGACTCGCTTTCTGGCGATGTTTATACCGCTTCTGAAGCTAAACAAGTTCAAAACGTGACTTACGGTACTGTTGTAAACGTTCGCCCGGTTCAGATTCAGGGTGGCGATGACAATAACGTTATTGGCGCAATCGGTGGTGCAGTGCTGGGTGGATTCCTGGGTAACACCGTGGGTGGCGGTACCGGACGTTCACTGGCAACCGCTGCGGGTGCTGTTGCGGGTGGCGTCGCAGGCCAGGGCGTTCAAGGCTCAATGAACAAAACGCAGGGTGTTGAACTGGAAATCCGTAAAGATGACGGCAACACCATTATGGTGGTTCAGAAACAAGGCAAAACTCAGTTTGCCAACGGCCAGCGTGTCGTGCTGGCAAGCAATGGCGGCCAGGTGACTGTTTCTCCACGCTAATATCATCAGAATGTGGTCTTCGGACCACATTCTCTAATATCTATTATTCATTCGTTACATAATATTAAGCATGCAAAATGTTTAATTTACGCACCTCCTTTTATATTGTCCCAGCGCAAAGTAATTCCGTCGAAAACCGATACTCTCTTTTTTTACTCTTTCTGCATTAAACTGATTTCTCACACTTAAGAAACACCTATGATTATGAAAAGTCCACGACTGAGAAACAGATATGTTGCCTTTACCTTTTTCTGTTTGTTTTTCTTTGTGGCATTACACTTTCTTGCCATAAAACTGCTGAACTTCGCACCCGCCTTCTCGCCGTTACTCTTTCCGCTATTAACCAGTTTCCTGGCGGTTTTTCATTTATTCATTGCCTGTTTTATGGTGATGAAATATTGGTGTGACAAAAAGCGCATTTATCATCTCGCGATCGCGTTCGCCTTTACAGGCTCAACCGTACTGTTACTCGCTACACTCACGTGTTTTCCCGTCTGGCTGATGCAACCCGGCATGCCACACGTCAATTACAGCGGCGCGATGATTTTCTTCATGATGCGCAACGTTATGATGGCCGTTTTGTTTACGCTTGCCGGCGTGCTGTTTATTTTCCGCCACTCCCCTCTAACACGCCTGATGCGTCACCTGATCTTTGCTGGGTTATTGGTTTTTACGCTGACGATGGTGACCGTGGCATGGTTTTATTCAGGTCATAGCGAGCTGTTCCCGCTCGATCTTATCAACAATACGACTCGACAATTCACGGCGTTATGGAAGCAGATAATTAATGGGGCGTTGATTATATTATGGCTTATTGCGCTCACGACGCTGTTAATCATTACCCGATTGCGCAATCTATTCTGGGCAAGTGGGACGTTCTTATGTACTTGCTACGTGATTATATTAATCACCTTATTGCCCTCCGATTTCATTGGGGGTTCCGTCTGGTATAGCGCGCGTTTGTTTGAAACCACCGCGTCATTGCTGATCATTTTAACCCTACTGCATGATGTCTTCAGTCTTTATCGAAATTCCCACATCAAATACCAGCAGTCTTATCAGAATTCAATTCGAGATGCGCTAACGCGACTCTACAATCGCAGTTACTTTTACGAGAGCCTGAATCAGGCGCTCGGTAAGATAACGGACAGTCATCCGGTTTCCGTTATTGTGTGCGATCTCGACTATTTCAAACGGATTAACGACAACTATGGCCATCTGCAAGGCGATAAAGTGCTGCAGTTCGTCGCTAATTTGTTGATGGATTCAGTACGTCCGCAAGATATTACCGCACGCATTGGGGGAGAAGAGTTTGTGTTGTTGCTGAGTAACACACATTCCGAGGCCGCCAGGCTCGTAGCAGAGCGTATTCGCCTCAGCTTAAGCAGCTTTGATCGGATCACAACGGAAGGAATGCTGCCGGAATCGGTTACCATCAGTATGGGAATTTACACCGCAACCACGTTACCGGTTACCGCTGAGGAGTGTGTAGAGCGTGCGGATAAGGCGATGTATGAGGCAAAAGAGACGGGTCGAAATCGAGTGGTGGTATATCAGGAAAATAAAGCCTTGCGAGGCAAGGCTTTTCATGACGTTAGTCGCGGGTTTGCAACTCGTTAATGTTTTGCTCAAGACGAGCAATCATTCCGATGAGTTGTTCCAGTTCCGCAGGCGAAATACCCGACAGAATTTCCCCACGTGTTTTACTGATGACGGCTTCCATCTCGGTGATGATAGGTGCCGCTTTGTCAGTCAGTTTGATACGTTTGGCACGACGATCGCTGGCGCAGGTTTGCCGGGAAATTAACCCCTTCTCCTCCAGTTGATCGAGCGTTCGCACCAGAGACGGCTGTTCAATTCCTATCGCTTTTGCCAGTTGAATTTGCGACTGCTCAGGCGGCAACTGATGGATGTTATGCAGCGTAACCCAATGCGTCTGCGTCAATTCCAGAGGTTTCAGGCGATGGTCAATCAGAGCACGCCAGATGCGTACCAACCTGGCCAGATCAGAACCTAATGGCGATTCCAATTTCATCTCCTTATAATTAGCTTGCTAAGTTATTATACTGATTTTAGAATAGTGTGCAGCAATTATATTGCCAAAACAAATGCAATACTGCATTCCTCCACTTTGGACATATAATTTAACCTTAATGAAGGCTGTTCATCGTGTTAAGTCCCTCAGGCCACTTTCCACTGCAAAGGATCTCTGCTTGTGAAGTTCTCATTTAGCTCTGCGGGATTACCCCTACAGGACCTGATTGTTGGTGCTTCTGTCTATTTTCCTCCCCTTTTTAAAGCGGTGATGCTGGGCTTTCTTATCTGGCTTATCGCGCACAGAGTGCTTCGTGACTGGATGTATTCCGGCGAGATCTGGCATCCGATGCTCATGGATCTTTCGCTCTTCGCCCTTTCCGTCTCTCTGGGTCTGGCTTTACTGATTGCGTGGTGAATATGTCTCTGAAAACGCTAAAATACTTTTCTACTCTCCTTGTTCTTGCGCTGGCACTCGTTGCGGGTTGGTGGCTGTGGAATTTTTACATGCAGTCACCCTGGACGCGCGATGGAAAAATTCGTGCCGAGCAGGTCAGCATTACGCCTCAAGTTTCCGGCAGTATCACCACGCTTCTCATTAAAGATAATCAGTACGTAAAACAAGGTGACGTTTTATTTCGAATTGATGAGACACCGTTCCATATCGCGGTGCTGAACGCCGAGGCACAGCTTACAAAAGCGCAATCAGATCTGGCTAAAGCCAATAACGAAGCCAGTCGCCGCCGTCATCTTTCACAGAATTACATCTCCGCTGAAGATCTCGATACAGCGAATATTAACGTCAAGGCGATGCAGGCGAGTGTGCAAGTGGCTGAAGCGACGCTGAAGCAAGCCCAATGGCAACTGACGCAAACCGTGGTCAAAGCGCCGGTCGATGGATGGATAACGAATCTATCAACCCGTGTGGGCGATTATGCCACACAGGGCAAACCGGTATTTGCGCTGGTGGACAGCCACTCGTTTTACGTTATCGGGTATTTCGAGGAGACCAAACTCCGCCACATCCGCGAAGGCGCTCCGGCGCAAATCACATTATACAGTAGCGCCTTGACGTTACAGGGTCACGTAGCCAGCGTAGGCCGCGCGATCTACGATCAAAGCGTTGAGACCGATTCGGGTTTGGTTCCCGATATCAAACCTAACGTGCCATGGGTACGCCTCGCCCAGCGCGTTCCAGTTCGCGTTGAATTCACTGCTCTCCCCAAAGACGTGACGCTGGTGTCCGGGACGACGTGTACCGTGTCCATCAGGAAGCATTAATGAAACTGGCCGCGCTCTCATGGCGTCATTTGCCATGGTTCAACGCCACGCGCCCGCAGTGGCGATACGCACTGCGCAACGGCATTGCCATGTGCCTTGCGCTTTCCGTTGCCTATTATCTGAATCTTGATGAACCTTACTGGGCAATGACGTCTGCGGCGGTCGTCAGCTTTCCGACCGTAGGCGGCGTGATAAGCAAAAGTCTGGGTCGTGTGGCGGGCAGTTTATTGGGTGCCACGGCGGCACTGATGATTGCCGGGCATACGCTTAACGATCCCTGGCTCTTTTTACTGAGCATGGCTGCCTGGCTGGGGCTGTGTACCTGGGCCTGCGCGCATTTCACCAATAATGTTGCCTACGCATTCCAGCTTGCGGGATACACGGCGGCCATTATTGCTTTCCCGGTCGTTAATATTCTGGACACGACCGAACTGTGGGATATCGCCCAGGCTCGCGTGTGTGAAGTCATCATCGGTATTCTGTGTGGCGGCGTCATGATGATGATTCTGCCGAGTACCTCTGATGGTACGACGCTTATCTCCGCGCTAAAAACCCTGCACACGCGGCTGCTCGAACACGCGAGTTTGCTCTGGCAACCCGACACCAACGACACCATCCGGCTTGCTCATGAAAAAGTCATCGGACAGATCCTGACCATGAATCTGCTGCGCATTCAGGCTTTCTGGAGTCACTACCGCTTCCGACGTCAGAACAGGTTACTGAATTATTTGCTCCACCAGCAGCTCAGAATGACCAGCGCCATTTCCAGCTTGCGCAGAATGCTGTTGAATTGGCCCAATCCGCCAGAAAATACGCGTCAAATCATTGAACATGTTTTAATGGCGCTGGCTCATCCCAATGCCGATATGTACACAGTGGCACGCATTATTGCGCCACTCGCGCCAGTCGATGAGTATGATTATCGACACCGCGCTTTCTGGTCGCGGCTTCAGTATTTTTGTCGCCTTTATTTACGCAGCAGTCGCTGGATAAAAACCCTTGAAGACGCGACGCCCGTGACTGAATTTTCCGTTCCCGCTAGCCCCTCGCTGACAAGACATACCGACAATCTTGAGGCACTCTGGAGCGGTTTTCGCACTTTCTGCGCGCTTATGTTGGTGGGTAGCTGGAGTATCGCCACCCAGTGGGAATCGGGTAGCGCTGCACTGACGCTGGCGGCGATCAGTTGCGTGCTTTACTCCGTCGCCGCCTCCCCCTTTAACTCTCTCACCCTGCTGCTACGCACGCTGGTGTTGCTTTCGCTCTTCAGCTTTGTGGTGAAATTTGGCTTGATGGTGCAGATAACTGACCTATGGCAGTTTCTGTTATTCCTGTTTCCGCTGCTCACCACAATGCAACTCCTGAAGCTGCAGATGCCGAAATTTGCAGGATTATGGGGACAGCTGATCGTTTTTATGGGGTCATTTATCGCAGTGACGAACCCGCCAGTCTATGACTTTGCAGATTTTCTGAATGATAATCTGGCGAAAATTCTGGGTGTTGGGCTGGCATGGCTGGCGTTTGCGGTACTGCGACCAGGCTCTGATGCGCGTAAAAGTCGACGACATATCCGTGAATTACGACGGGGTTTTGTTGACCAACTCAGCCGCAAGCCGCATCTTCGCGAAAATGAATATGAATCATTGGTTTACCATCACGTTAGCCAGTTAAACAGCAGTCAGGATGAATTATCTCGGCGCTGGCTACTGCGCTGGGGCGTCGTGCTGCTGAATTGCTCACATGTGGTGTGGCAGTTGCGCTCATGGGAAACGCGTTCAGACCCGCTTTCGCAGGTGCGTGATGTGTGCATTGCATTGCTGCGGGATGTCATGAGTGAACGCGGTGTTCAGCAGCGTCCGCTGGCGGTGACGCTTAACGAATTACAGCGAATTTGCGAGACTCTCGCGCGCCACCATCAGCCGGCAGCGCGCGATCTGGCGTCAATTATCTGGCGGTTACACTGCTCGCTTTCACAGCTGGAACAAGCACCGCCGCCCGGCACCATTGCTGATCAAATCACGCCGCACGCATAACGCGCCCCGCCGCCGCCCAGGGGTTTAGGCTGTTCTGACATGTTATCGCCGCCCACGTGGATCATCAGCGCTTTGCCTTTTACGTCATCGAGTTTTTTCAGCCGCGGCGCAACAACAGACTCTGTCGCTTTACCGTCATTATTAACCACTAATACCGGGAGATCGCCGGTATGACCCATGCCTTCTGGCCCTTCGTGTTTAGCGGTTTGGTGAGGATCTAAATGGCCACCAGCCGCTTCAGCCGCAGACGCTTTTCCGTCTTTAAGAGCAGGCTGACAGCTGCCTTTGGCATGAACATGAAAACCATGTTCACCGGGAGGGAGGGCTTTAAGATCGGGGGTAAATTTCAGCCCTTTGTCGGTTTCAGTAATGTTCACTGTCCCGATCGACTGGCCTATCCCCTGAGAGGTGACGAGATTTATTTCAACTTTATCGCTGGCTGCCTGCGCGCCTGCACACACAACCAGCGCGATCGCTGCCAGAGCAAAATGCTTCATGAGACCTCCACGGGTTATTTTTTGCCCCTTAAGTTTATATCAGGGGCAGCATTTTCACCGGAAAGTCGCCAATAAACGTTATTAAGGGACGTCGTAACCCAGCGCAGCTTTACGAATTCGGAACCATTGCTGACGCGTCATCTGCAGTTCTTCAGCTGCAATTGCCGAACGCACGCGCTCAATTTTGCCCGAGCCGATAATCGGCAGCGGCTGCGAAGGTAAGCGCATTATCCAGGCGTACACGACTTGCTCGATACTTTCGGCATTGAGTTCACGTGCAACGGTTTGGAGTTCATCACGTAGCGGCTGGAAAGCGTCGTCATTGAACAGACGTCCACCGCCGAGACAAGACCATGCCATAGGACGAATACGCAGCTGTTGCAGTTGATCGAGCGTGCCATCGAGCAGCAGCGGCTGGTGTACCGGGGAGATTTCAACCTGGTTGGTCGCAAGCGTAAACGGCAGACGGGACTGAAGCAGCGAGAATTGCGCAGGGGTAAAGTTCGATACGCCAAAGTGACGCACTTTACCGCTCTGGTGCAGGTTGAGGAACGCAGCGGCAACTTCATCCGCATCCATCAGCGGGTCCGGGCGGTGGATCAGCAGCAGATCAAGGCGGTCAGTCGCCAGATTCACCAGAGACTGCTCGGCACTTTTAATGATGTGATCGCTATCAGTGATGTAATGACCCAGCGCATGGTCAGGATTCGCCGTGGTGGCGATGCCGCATTTAGTGACAATCTCCATACGTTCACGTAGCGCAGGGGCTAACTTCATCGCCTCGCCAAATGCAGCCTCACAGAGATAACCGCCATAAATATCAGCATGATCGACGGTGGTGATCCCAAGGTCGAGATGCTCCTCAATGAAACTCACCAGCTGGCGCGGGGACATATTCCAGTCCATCAAACGCCAGTAACCCATAACAAAACGTGAAAATTCCGGGCCCTGCGGGGCAAGGGCAATACGCTGAACCATAACAATTTCCTCAAGGAAGTAATGTTATGAGTATACGCATTTGCGCCGCTAAAAAAGTGAAGGTTGCTGGGGTTCTTCGGTTTCGGAAGGTTTGTTTGCGCGTAATTTACGCAACAAACGCTGACGGCACAGGCGGATCACGTCCTGCTTCTGCGCATCGCTCATTGTTTGCCAGTTAAAACGCTCGTCACGGCTGCGCATGCAGCCTCGGCAAAAACCGCGCTCGTCTGACTGACAAATGCCCCGGCATGGGCTCTGGACGGGGAAAAACTCCAGTTGCTCTGCCACACACACCTCCTGAAACCATTCTCATCTACAGTGAAGCCGCTAAACGCCTCGTCCGCAAGAGATTTACGTAGAAATGTGGCATTAAGGTTTCACTAATCTTCATGCCTTATACTCGCCTCATCAATAAAACAGTCGGTTTCTCAATGATGTGGTCAGTGAAAAAGTTACAGTGTAGCGATTTAACCTTCACCCTGGGCAGTGCCCTATTTTTTACCCTTCTCAATGCGATGTTTATCAGCCGCAGTTGGAGCATTATCGCTCCTGCACATTTGCACGACCTGTTATTCGCGGCATCGGTGCCGCTGGTGCTGTTTTGCGGCTGGGTGATCGTTTTTAGCATGATAAGTCTCCCTTTTATCCGTAAGCCTTTGCTGATTTTGTTGACGCTGGGATGCGCCGGTTCGACCTACTTCATGCACACCTACGGTGCGGTTATCGATAAGAACATGATGGTGAATGTCTTCGAAACTAACTCGCAGGAAGCCACCGCGCTGGTGACACCGCAGATGCTGCTGTGGATTGCAGGCATTGGGCTACTCCCCTCCATCGCGTTACTGTTTATTCGTGTTCGCTCCGGTAAATGGTGGTACGCGCTACTGATGCGTTTTGCCGCGCTGCTTGGCGCATTAATGGTGATCTTTTTGGTGGCCTCCGTTTTTTATAAGGATTACGCCTCGCTGTTTCGCAACAACAAAAGCATTGTCAAAATGGTTACCCCTGCCAATTACGTCAGTGCAATGATGAAGTACAGCCAGGAACGCTGGTTTGCGGGCGACCAAACGCTGGTGCGCATCGGACAAGACGCCCATAAAGGCCCGGCAATCCTTGCCCAGAAGAAAAAGACCGTACTGATCCTGGTGGTTGGCGAAGCGTCTCGCGCAGCGAACTATTCCCTGAACGGATATGAACGCGAGACCAATCCACAACTGAAGCAACAAAACGTCATTAACTTTCCGCATGCCTCATCGTGCGGCACAGAAACGGCGGTTTCCGTTCCTTGTATGTTCTCGGGTATGCCGCGTAAGAAATATGATGCCGATTTGGCGCATCATCAGGAAGGATTACTGGACGTACTGGCACATGCTGGCGTCAATGTTCTCTGGCGTGAAAATGATGGCGGCTGCAAAGGCGCGTGTAATCGCGTGCCGCATACCGATATGACGCAGTGGAAACTGGATCAGTTTTGCAAAGACAAATCCTGCATTGACGACGTGAACTTCAATCGGCTCGATAACGTGTTGGACGGCCTTAAGCAGGACACCGTACTGGTGATCCACCTGATGGGTAGCCACGGACCCGCCTACTATCAGCGCTACCCGCAGGCTTACCGTCGCTTCACCCCGACCTGTGACACCAACCAAATCCAGGATTGCGATCACCAGGCGCTGATCAACACCTACGACAACACCATTCTTTATACGGATAGCGTGCTCGGGAAAGCGATTGATACCTTGAAAGCACGTCAGACGACGATGAACACCGCACTGATTTATCTGTCCGATCACGGTGAATCACTGGGTGAAAATGGCGTGTACCTGCACGGTACGCCGTATATGCTAGCGCCTGAGCAACAAACACATATTCCCTTTATGTTCTGGCTCTCCCCGGATTACGTTAAGAACTTTGGCGTCAATGAGACATGCCTGCGCGATCAGGCGGCAAAAGAGACCGTATCGCAGGATAATCTATTCTCGACGGCGCTGGGTATGATGAACATAAAATCATCGGTTTATCAGCCGCAGATGGACATTCTGACACCGTGCCGTACCTCATAACGCTTGCATTAGACCGAACGGTCTATTACAGTGGCGACATGAGCAGAAATACTGAACACGATACCCGCGAACATTTACTGGCAACCGGCGAGCAACTTTGTATGCATCGCGGGTTTACGGGTATGGGCCTTAGCGAGTTACTCAAAACCGCTGAGGTTCCTAAAGGTTCGTTTTATCACTACTTCCGCTCGAAAGAGGCGTTTGGCGTCGCGATGCTGGAACGGCACTATGCCTGTTACCATCAGCGACTCGCCACCCACTTTGCGAGTGGCGAAGGCAGCTATCGGGATCGTGTTCTTAACTATTATCAGGAAACACTGAGACAGTTTTGCCAGAAAGGCATTATCAGTGGTTGTCTGACCGTCAAACTGTCTGCCGAAGTGTGCGATCTTTCTGAAGATATGCGCACGGCGATGGACAAGGGTGCCAGCGGTGTTATCGCCCTGCTGGCCCAGGCGCTGGAAAAAGGTCGCGATGAAAAAACGCTGAACTTTACCGGCGACGCCCTGACCCAGGCTCAGGTGCTGTATGCCCTGTGGTTGGGCGCAAACCTGCAAGCTAAAATTTCCCGCAGCGCCGTGCCGCTCGAAAGCGCGCTGGCACATGTGGAAAACTGCATTACGACGCCTGTCGTTTAACAGGCGTTTTTATTTATTTAATCACTAGACGACCGGTCTACTCAGGAGTCACGATGTCAGCAGAAAAATTATTCACCCCACTGAAAGTGGGCGCGGTCACTGCGCCGAATCGCGTATTTATGGCCCCACTCACCCGTCTGCGCAGTATTGAGCCGGGTGATATTCCTACCCCGCTGATGGGTGAATATTATCGCCAGCGCGCCAGCTCCGGTCTGATCATCTCCGAAGCAACGCAGATCTCCGCACAAGCGAAAGGTTATGCCGGTGCTCCGGGTCTGCACAGCCCAGAGCAAATCGCAGCGTGGAAAAAAATCACCGCGGGCGTTCACGCTGAAGATGGCCGTATCGCCGTTCAGCTGTGGCACACCGGTCGTATCTCACATAGCAGCATTCAACCTGGCGGCGAAGCCCCTGTTTCAGCGTCCGCGCTAAACGCAGGCACGCGCACTTCTCTGCGTGATGAAAATGGCCAGGCCATTCGTGTCGATACCTCTACGCCGCGCGCACTTGAACTCGACGAAATCCCAG
Source organism: Lelliottia sp. GFLA7 (assembly GCF_056490165.1). Lineage (NCBI taxonomy): Bacteria > Pseudomonadati > Pseudomonadota > Gammaproteobacteria > Enterobacterales > Enterobacteriaceae > Lelliottia > Lelliottia sp. GFLA7. The sequence goes on from NZ_JBWLAQ010000001.1 coordinate 184,911, forward strand.
GCATCGTTAATGATTTCCGTCAGGCGGTGGCGAATGCGCGCGAAGCAGGCTTTGATTTAGTGGAACTGCACTCTGCGCACGGTTATCTGTTGCACCAGTTCCTGTCACCGTCATCTAACCAGCGTACCGATCAGTACGGCGGGAGCGTTGAAAACCGTGCTCGCCTGGTTCTTGAAGTGGTTGACGCCGTGTGTCAGGAATGGAACCCGGATCGCATCGGTATTCGTGTTTCTCCAATTGGTTCGTTCCAGAATGTGGATAATGGTCCAAACGAAGAAGCTGACGCGCTGTACCTGATTGAAGAGCTGGCGAAACGCGGGATCGCGTATCTGCATATGTCCGAGCCGGACTGGGCAGGCGGCGAACCGTACTCTGATGCCTTCCGTGAAAAAGTCCGCGCACGTTTCCACGGCGTGATTATCGGTGCTGGCGCTTATACGCCAGAGAAAGCAGAAGATTTGATTACCCAAGGGTTGATCGACGCGGTGGCCTTTGGTCGTGATTACATTGCAAACCCTGACCTGGTGGCACGTCTTGAGCGTAAAGTGGAATTGAACCCGCAGCGCCCTGAGAGCTTCTACGGTGGCGGCGCTGAAGGCTACACTGACTACCCTTCTTTATAATCCCTCTGCTGTCCATTGATAGCGGCGATGATTCGCCGCTATACTAAAACATCGTTTCTGTTCAAAAAGATAAGCCATTGAGTTGGTTAAGAGGAAATTATGCGCCTACTTCACACGATGTTGCGCGTTGGCAACCTGCAACGTTCTATCGATTTCTACACAAACGTTTTGGGTATGCAACTGCTGCGCACCAGCGAAAACCCGGAATATAAATATTCACTGGCGTTTGTGGGCTACGGCCCAGAAAGCGATGAAGCCGTTATTGAGCTGACCTATAACTGGGATGTCGACAGCTATGAGCTGGGCACCGCCTACGGTCATATCGCGCTGGAAGTGGATAACGCCGCTGAAGCCTGCGAACGCATCCGCAGCAACGGGGGTAACGTGACTCGCGAAGCCGGTCCGGTAAAAGGCGGCACCACCGTCATCGCCTTCGTTGAAGATCCAGACGGTTATAAAATCGAACTGATCGAAGCCAAAGACGCCGGTCGCGGTCTGGGCAATTAATCCCTCCGGGCGCGTTTTGCGCCCGTTGTTTTACTGCATCCCCTCTCAAAATTTGCCATAATACGCACTGCTTTTTTTCCCCTTGTAAGAGACCCTGATGTCCGATAACGCTCAACTTACCGGTCTGTGCGACCGTTTTCGTGGTTTTTATCCTGTTGTTATTGATGTTGAAACAGCTGGATTTAACGCTAAAACCGATGCGCTGCTCGAGATTGCTGCCATCACTCTGAAAATGGATGAACAGGGCTGGCTTACACCGGACACCACGCTGCATTTCCATGTTGATCCTTTCGAAGGCGCCAACCTTCAACCCGAAGCGCTGGCTTTTAATGGCATCGATCCGCATAACCCCTTGCGCGGCGCGGTAAGCGAATATGACGCGTTGCACGCCATCTATAAAATGGTGCGCAAAGGGATGAAGGACAGCAATTGCAATCGCGCGATCATGGTGGCGCATAACGCCACGTTCGATCACAGCTTTATGATGGCGGCCTCTGAACGCGCGTCATTGAAACGCAACCCGTTCCACCCGTTTGTGACCTTCGACACCGCCGCGCTGAGCGGCCTGGCATTGGGACAAACGGTGCTGTCTAAAGCCTGTATCACGGCGGGCATTGATTTTGACGGCACGCAGGCGCACTCCGCGCTGTACGATACGGAACGCACGGCGGAATTATTCTGTGAAATAGTGAACCGCTGGAAACGTCTTGGCGGCTGGCCGCTGCCGATGGCTGAAAGCGACAGCGATAGCGAGGAATAAAAAAAGCGACCGTAGGGTCGCTTTTTTATGCCTGATGCAAAAATTTACTCTGCGTCAGGTTCTTCGGTTTTGTACTTCGCCGCAGTTTCTTTAATCAACTGCTGCAGTTCGCCACGCTGATACATTTCGATCAGGATGTCGCAACCGCCAACCAGCTCACCATCAACCCACAGCTGCGGGAAGGTCGGCCAGTTAGCGTATTTCGGCATTTCAGCACGGATATCCGGGTTTTGCAGGATATCAACGTAAGCAAAACGCTCGCCACACGCTGAAAGCGCCTGTACCGCTTGCGCAGAGAAGCCGCAGCTTGGCAGCTTTGGAGAACCTTTCATGTACAGCAGGATCGGGTTTTCAGCGACCTGGCGCTGAATTTTTTCAATAGTTGTGGTCATTTCTTGCTTCCTTATACTTCTGTTACGGCAATCGTCTGACATTGTAGCGGTTCAGACCAATATCGGAAAATAACATTTTTGTCACGTTTATATATCTTAACGTGTGTCTGCAGAAGTTGCATTCGCAATATAGTTTACCCCTGCGTTGTCTGTGGCCTTGCTCATAGTGTGAGCAAAAGCGCTTCAGTTTGGCGAAAATATTTGCACTTGCTAGCGAAACGCGATTTTAGATCTAAAAAGAGACTTAACGAATTGGCTTTATATAGATTAGAATCGACGGGCTTTGTAAATCACACGCAGGTATTATTGATGACCTGCTATAACCAGGGGAATGCCCAGTGGCGCGGATAAATAAAATTTCGATCACGCTCTGTGCTTTACTGTTTACAACACTTTCATTCACGCCGATGGCTAACGCCTCTGAGCAGGCGCGGCATTCGGCCGTACAAAAAACGCATCTGGCGAAAAGCACAGAACGTAAGAAAAAAACCACTACCAAAAACGAAAAGAAAAAAACAGCGACTCACAAGCAGCAAACCGTTTCCAACAAGACCAGCAAGCCTGCCGCCAAGAAAACCCGCAAAACCTCCCGTACTGCCTCAACTCTCGTCACTGAAAAATGCACCGTGCGTAAAGGGCATAAATCAAACTGTCTGAAAGTGGGGAAAACGGCGAAACTGTCAGAAGTGCATAAAGTCCGTGTGCAGAAGGCACAAAAAACGGCCATGAATAAACTGATGGGACAAATCGGCAAGCCTTACCGTTGGGGTGGCACCTCGCCGCGTACCGGTTTTGATTGCAGCGGCCTGGTTTATTACGCCTACAAAGATTTAGTGAAATTCCGCATCCCACGTACCGCGAATGAGATGTACCACCTGCGTGATGCGGCATCCGTCAATCGTGGCGAACTGGAGAGCGGCGATTTGGTGTTCTTCCGCACTCAGGGTCGCGGTACCGCCGATCACGTTGGCGTTTATGTGGGCAACGGCAAATTCATTCAGTCCCCGCGCAGCGGCCAGGATATTCAGATAACCTCCCTTAGCGAAGACTATTGGGTCCGCCACTACGTTGGCGCACGCCGTGTCATGACGCCGAAAACCATACGCTAATCCCTGCCCTGCCGCGCTGTCGGCAGGGTAAGTTCCTCTTTTGCCGATCCCTTCAATTTGCTACTCTACCCTTACACTCAATAGGGTTATTGGGTGTGCATAAAATAATAAGGAGAGAAGCAATGTCGTTCGAATTACCTGCATTACCGTATGCAAAAGACGCCCTGGTCCCCCATATTTCCGTGGAAACCCTGGAGTACCATTACGGCAAACATCATCAGACCTATGTCACCAACCTGAACAATCTGATCAAAGATACGGCCTTTGAAGGGAAAACCCTGGAAGAGATCGTACGCAGCTCAGAGGGCGGTGTCTTCAACAACGCCGCGCAGGTCTGGAATCACACGTTCTACTGGAACTGTCTGGCGCCAAACGCAGGCGGAGAACCGACTGGCGAGCTGGCAACTGCCATCAATAACGCTTTCGGTGGCTTTGCAGACTTTAAAGCGAAGTTTACGGATGCGGCGGTTAAAAACTTTGGTGCAGGCTGGACCTGGCTGGTCAAAGAGGCGGATGGCAAACTGGCAATCGTGTCAACGTCAAACGCAGGAACACCGTTGACCACTGCTGCCACACCACTGATGACCGTCGATGTGTGGGAACACGCTTACTATATTGATTACCGTAACGCTCGCCCAAACTATCTGGAACATTTCTGGGCGCTGGTTAACTGGGAATTTGTTGCGAAGAACTTTGCGGCGTAAAAGACTCGCAGAAGGGGTAACCCTTCTGCGTTTTTATCACTCGGTTGCGCAAGCCGGTTGCGGTTGTTTGCGCCCGGACAACAGCACCAACAGCAGACCCAGCCCGGCAATGATCGCCCCCATAACCGGAACAAAGCTGTAACCCAGCCCCGCGGAGATCACCGCGCCCCCCGCCGCTGCGCCAAGCGCATTACCCAGGTTAAACGCCCCAATATTCACTGAAGACGAAAGCCCTGGTGCTTCGTGCGCCACGCGCATCACTCGCATCTGCAACGGCGGTACCACCGCAAACGTGGCTGCGCCCCAAACCACCATGGCGATAGCGGCTCCGAACTCATTACGTGCTAACCATGGAATGGCGACCATGATGACGATCAGCAAGGTTAAAAATCCTTTCAACGTGCCGCTCACCGAACGGTCGGCCAACTTGCCGCCAAGATAGTTGCCGATGGTGAAGCCCACACCAATCAACACCAACATTGCCGTCACAAAGAACGGTGTGGCATGCGTGATATCGTGCAGCACGGGCGAAATATAGGTATAGAGCGTAAACATGGCTCCAGCGCCCAGCACCGTCGTCAACAGCGCTGACAGCACCTGCGGGCGGAGCAGAACCGACAGCTCTTTGCGCACGTCCGGACGCTCGCCCGCCCCGCCTTTCGGCAACGAGAAGAACAGCGCGATCATCGCCACGACACCCAACATCGCTGTGGCGAGGAACGACATACGCCAGCCGATGACTTCACCCAGCCAGGTCGCCGCTGGCACGCCGCCAATATTCGCTATCGTGAGCCCCATAAACATCGTGGCGACCGCGCTGGCCTGCTTGTGCTTAGGTACTACGCTCGCGGCCACCACCGACCCCAGGCCAAAGAATGCGCCATGATTGAGGCTGGTCAAAATGCGCGACAACAGGAGGGTGGTGTAGTCCGGAGAGAGTGCCGAAAGCACATTTCCCACTGTGAAAATGGCCATCAGGAAAATAAGCGCATTTCGACGCGCACGATGCGAAAGCAGTAATGTCATCAAAGGCGCGCCGATCATCACGCCAATGGCATAAGCGCTGATCAGCATGCCCGCCGCAGGAATAGAAACATACACCCCTTTAGCGATAACCGGTAGCAGCCCCATGGGGGAGAACTCGGTGGTGCCGATCCCAAATGCGCCAATCGCGAGGGCCAGCAGTGGAAAATTGATTTTCATTCATTAACTCCGGGAACCGTGTCATTACGCGACACAGAAAAAATATGTCGAAAGCATGACAGCAATCACAAAAAATGAGAAGTTAACAAATTGGCAAAAGATTATTGTCGGGAGAGTAACAATAGAAGGAAGAAAACGAGGGAGAAGGCTCTCCCCCGCCTGAATCAGTGCAGAATAGCCGTAAAACTTGCCGCAACAATCAAACCCAGCACGATAATTGTGGTCGTTAACGAAAACTTAAGATCGGTATTCATCAATTTTTCTCCTTTTAATCCCCACATGAAAAGTGAGCTTGCTCATTTTTACACAGTTTCGCTCAAAAATCTTCCTGGATTTAGGCTCATAACCGTTTTTGCGCTTCCCCTTTTCATCAAGATAGGACAAAATTCCACGCTAAATTTATAAGCGTACCGGCCACTGACCCCCTCCTGACGTCCTGTGTCGTTTTCCCGGCGTATCGCAATTCAATTTGCGAGATTAGGGTGAGAGAAGGCAAACGTTTACCTCTCAATTTATCAGGAGCTTAGGATATGGTCTGGAGTGACAGCTAATGGCAACAATTAAAGATGTAGCGAAACGCGCAAACGTTTCCACTACAACTGTATCACATGTAATTAACAAAACCCGTTTCGTGGCGGAAGAGACGCGCAACGCCGTTTGGGCTGCAATCAAAGAATTGCACTACTCCCCTAGCGCCGTGGCTCGCAGCTTGAAAGTAAATCACACCAAGTCGATTGGTCTGCTGGCGACCAGCAGCGAAGCCGCCTATTTCGCCGAAATTATCGAGGCAGTAGAAAAAAACTGCTTCCAGAAAGGCTATACCCTGATTCTGGGAAATGCCTGGAACAGCCAGGAAAAACAGCGCGCTTACCTGTCGATGATGGCGCAAAAGCGCGTCGATGGCCTGTTGGTCATGTGTTCTGAATACCCGGAATCCGTGCTGTCGATGCTGGAAGAGTACCGTCATATCCCGATGGTGGTGATGGATTGGGGCGATACACGCGCTGATTTTACCGATTCTGTCAACGATAACGCCTTTGAAGGCGGTTACATGGCTGGCCGTTATCTGATTGAACGCGGTCATCGCGAGATTGGTGTCATCCCCGGTCCGCTCGAGCGTAATACCGGTGCAGGCCGCCTGGCGGGCTTTATGAAAGCCATGGAAGAAGCGCTGATTACCGTTCCGGAAAACTGGATTGTCCAGGGCGACTTTGAACCCGAATCAGGCTACCGCGCAATGCAGCAGATCGTTTCGCAGCCGCATCGTCCGACTGCCGTATTCTGTGGCGGTGATATTATGGCAATGGGCGCGCTTTGCGCAGCCGATGAGCTGGGTTTGCGCGTCCCGCAGGATATTTCCGTGATCGGGTATGATAACGTGCGCAACGCTCGCTACTTTACTCCCGCGCTGACGACGATTCATCAGCCGAAAGACTCTTTGGGTGAAACGGCATTCAACATGCTGATGGATCGTATCGTCAGCAAACGTGAAGAGTCTCAGTCAATTGAAGTCCATCCGCGCCTGATTGAACGTCGCTCCGTCGCTGACGGTCCGTTCCGCGATTACCGTCGTTAATCGTTTCTACGGGGCCGGTTATTCCGGCCCCCGTAGCCACTCTCTGTTCAGCGTTTCGCTATCACCCAAATAATCCAGCAGCCAGGCCAGCGCAGGCGACATATCGTTTTGCTGCCATGTCAGGCAGCAAGCCGCATCCGGGAACGGATTTTCAAGCTCAAGCGCCACCCATTCTCCGCGATCAATCCGTGGGCGTGCGAAATGCACGGGCACCATCCCCACACACAGCCCCGCCGACAAACAGGTTGCCGATGATTCCCAGTCTGGCGCGACGACCCGCCGCTGGTTATCAAGCAGCCAGGTGATGCGTTTTGGCAGCGAGCGCGACGTATCCTCCATCACCAGCGACGGCCAGTTGCGCAACACGTCGTCACTCAGCGGGCCGTCCATCGCAGCCAGAGGATGATCGCTTGCCACCACGCAACTCCAGCTCAGCGTTCCCATATCCCTAAAGGCGTAACGCCCCCCGACGGGAATGGCCTGCGTCGCGCCGATCGCCATCTCCACCCTGCCGTCCGATAGCGCATCCCATACGCCATTAAACACTTCCTGGGAGACGCGAAGTTCCACATCCGAGAAATGGCGGTAGAAATCAACCACCATCTGCCGCGTCCGTTCAGGTTTTACGATGTTATCCACCGCAATCGAAAGATGACCGCGCCAGCCATTGGCAATCTGCTGGCACTGTTCACGTGTGATCATCATTTTTTTGATAACAGATCGGCCTTCTTTCAAAAACCATACGCCAGCGGGGGTCAGAACGACGTCGCGATGACGGCGTTCGAACAGCGGTACCGCCAGCCACTCCTCCATCTGACGTACCGTATAGCTGACGGCAGAAGGTACGCGATGCAGTTCCTGCGCGGCTCCACTAAAGCTGCCATTCCGGGCGACAGCATCCACGACTTCTAAAGAATATTCAGACCACATTTTTTGCCTGCAAAATTTTTGAACGCAACCGCCAAATATTAGCGTTTCACAAGCCAGATTGCACTCCCTACACTCTGCGCCAATGTACACCTGCTTTCATTAGGAAATAACAATGCAACCCAACAAAGGATTCTTAGTCTGGCTCGGCGGTTTGAGCGTGCTGGGCTTTTTGGCTACCGACATGTATCTGCCGGCGTTTGCCGCGATGCAGCAAGATTTGCAGACACCTGCTGCCGCGATCAGCGCCAGCCTCAGCGTATTCCTGGCCGGTTTTGCGCTTGCACAACTGCTGTGGGGACCGCTCTCTGACCGTTATGGCCGCAAGCCTATTCTTCTTCTTGGCTTAACTATTTTTGCGCTGGGTTGTCTGGGCATGCTGTGGGTGCGCGATGCAACCTGGCTGCTGGTATTGCGCTTTGTGCAGGCGTTTGGCGTGTGTGCTGCCGCGGTGACCTGGCAGGCGCTGGTCACCGACTATTATCCCGCATCGCGCGTTAACCGTATTTTTGCGACCATCATGCCGCTCGTGGGGCTTTCGCCAGCCCTGGCTCCGCTGCTCGGGAGCTGGATTCTGGTGCATTTTGACTGGCAGGCGATCTTTGCCACGCTGTTTATCATCACCCTGGTTCTGATGCTGCCCGCTTTTGCGCTCAAACCCGCTCAAGCCAAACCAGTCGAGAACAATGCGGCTCGCGTCACCTTTATGTCACTGCTCCGTTCCCGCGCTTATCGCGGAAATGTGCTGATTTACGCGGCCTGTTCCGCCAGCTTCTTTGCCTGGCTCACCGGGTCACCGTTCATTTTGCACGACATGGGTTACACCCCTGCAGTGATTGGCCTGAGCTACGTGCCGCAGACCATCGCTTTCCTGGTCGGTGGTTATGGCTGTCGCGCAGCGCTACAAAAATGGCAGGGTCAACAGATGCTGCCCTGGCTGCTGGTGCTGTACGCCCTGAGCGTCATCGGCACCTGGGCTGTCGGGTTTATTCCAAACGTCGGCCTGGCTGAAATCTTAATCCCGTTCTGCGTAATGGCCGTCGCTAACGGCGCAATCTATCCGATCGTGGTTGCCCAGGCGTTGCGTCCGTTCCCTCATGCGACAGGTCGTGCTGCGGCGTTACAAAACACGCTGCAACTGGGTCTATGTTTCCTCTCAAGCCTGATTGTTTCGGCGTTGATTGCCACGCCGCTGATGACGACCACCAGCGTAATGCTGGTGACGGTCGCGCTTGCCGCACTCGGTTATCGCATGCAAGTTTCGGCAACTGAAAACACGCAAAATGGAACGCCGGTAGAATCGTCGCAAGCATAGTCGTGAACGTAATTATGTGATTTACGAGTGATTAGGCTGCTAACAACTTTCAGTTGAATGCGTGATTTTTGAAGCCTATACTAAATTTGGTTCATATAAATACGATAAATACTCTCTGTTAACGGGAGCCGGAGTGCTCCCGTTTTACCATGGAAGGCTTTTCGGCAAGGGTTATCTCCCTTCCTCTGTTCTACGTCGGATACTAGCCTTACGGATAATTCCGTGAGACTTCTCACAAACCATAAAAAGCGGCTACGCTGTTTGAAGGTTCTGATCACATCAGGTGATGGAGAAGCTATGAGTTCATCGTGCATAGAAGAAGTCAGCCTTCGGGACGACAATTGGTCCCGAATAGTCAGAGAGTTACTGAGTCGTGCGGGCATTACCGTCAACGGGCCCGCCCCTTCTGATATCCAGGTCAAACATCCCGATTTTTTTAAGCGCGTGTTACAGGAGGGCTCCCTCGGATTGGGCGAAAGCTTTATGGACGGCTGGTGGGAATGTGAGCGTCTGGATGTTTTTTTCAACAACATCCTGCGCGCCGGCCTTGATAATCAGCTCCCCCATCACCTGAGAGACACTTTACGCATCGCCTCCGCGCGCCTGTTTAATTTGCAAAATAAAAAGCGCGCGTGGATTGTCGGGAAGGAACATTACGACCTCGGCAATGACCTGTTCACGCGTATGCTGGACCCCTTGATGCAGTATTCTTGCGCTTACTGGAAAGACGCCTCAACGCTCGAGGAGGCTCAGTTGGCCAAACTCCACCTTATCTGCGAGAAATTACAGCTACAGCCTGGCATGCGCGTGCTGGATATTGGCTGCGGCTGGGGGGGACTGGCGTATTACATGGCCAAAAATTACGGTGTCAGCGTGGTGGGCGTGACCATTTCCGCCGAACAGCAAAAGATGGCTCAGGACCGCTGCGAGGGTCTGGATGTCACTATTTTGTTGCAAGATTACCGAGACCTCCACGACCAGTTTGATCGCATCGTCTCTGTTGGGATGTTTGAACACGTCGGACCCAAGAATTACGATACCTATTTCAGCGTCACCGATCGCAATCTCAAGCCAGACGGCGTTTTCCTACTCCACACAATCGGTTCCAAAAAAACAGACCATACAGTTGACCCATGGATCAATAAGTACATTTTCCCGAATGGCTGTCTCCCTTCGGTCCGCCAGATTGCGAAAGCCAGCGAGCCTTTTTACGTGATGGAAGACTGGCATAATTTTGGCGCAGATTACGATACCACCTTGATGGCCTGGCATACGCGTTTCCAGGCCTCGTGGCCTGACATTGCCGATAACTATTCAGAACGTTTTAAACGTATGTTTAGTTATTATCTGAACGCTTGTGCAGGGGCATTTCGCGCCCGCGATATCCAGCTGTGGCAGGTGGTATTTAGCAGAGGTGTGGAGCACGGCCTGCGCGTACCGCGATAGTTATTACGCGTCATAAAGCACAATAAAAAATCCGGAAACGATGACCATTTCCGGATTTTTTTTCGCCATATGAACGGTCAGATTATTGCCCCTCAGCCGTTCATACCGGCCAACAAGACTTTAACCGACCAGTCATAAAAGCATTAGCTGAAGAGGCGTAAAATATAATCCAAAATAAGGGATGGAATGGTGAAGTCCGGGTCAGCAAATGTGACACCGTGAGCGCCCAATTGAGAGAAAATCGGCAGTGTCAGCGCGGGCAAAACGCATAACAGCAAGCCGTTAATTCCGCTGGCAATCACTGCCCCTCGGAAACCACCAGTTGCGTTACCAAAGATAGCCGCCGCGCCCCCCGTAATAAAGCTTGCCATGATGCCTGGTACAATAATAGGAAGACCAATGACCGGGAAAATTAAGATACAAACCAGTTCAACAATAAAGCTTATCAGGAAACCGATTAACGTTGCGTTTGGCGCTTTGGTAAACAGCACCATGACATCAACGGCAGGCACAGCACCTGGGGCGAACACGCGAGCAAAGCCTTTAAAGGCGGGAACAATTTCGGCAGTAAACAGATTCACACCCGCTTTAGCCAGATAGAGACCGCAGGCAAAAATAGCGGATTGCTCAAGAATGAAAATAACAACGTTTTTATCGCCTGCGCCTGGGCCATAAACCATCGTCATTGCGTCTTTGACTTGAGGTTGGGTCGCAAATAAACAAGAGATAAGCAGTAAAACCAGCATGGTTAATAGCGTGGCGATATTCGGCTCACGAATAAAATCAAATTTATTACTGATTTTCAGATGTTCAGTATCAGTACTTTTATTACCAAACCATTTCCCCATGTATGAGCCAATAATATAAGATGAGATGGCCGCATGGGAAATGGCATACTCATCCGAACCGATAATTTCACGGCTAAAGCGGTTAAGGATAAAGGGTGACACCGCCATGTAAGTCCCGATCAGCCCTGAACATATAATTACCATTTGGTAATTACTAAATCCAAATTGCATTAATACTGCAGTGAGCGCGAAGGCCATAAATAAGACGAGATGAAGGGAAAGGTAAATAAACTTGAAGCGTGTAAACCGTGCCAAAATAATATTAAGAATCATCGAAAACAGAAGAATAAGCGCCGCTGTCGCCCCTAATTTATCAATTGTTGCGGCCATAATCGCTTCATTGCTCGGAACCACACCCACGATATCAAAAGCTTTTGAGAAAAGTGAACTGAACGCTGTGAGCACTTTCATTAAAATGCTGCCGCCCACTTTTATCATTGTAAAGCCAATAAAAGAAAGCGCCGTCCCGGTTATCAGTCTCGATACCGATGCCTTTTGGAATAACAAACCAAGAAATGCCACAATCGCTATTATTACGGCGGGCGTTTTCACTAACCCTAATAGTATATCCATTATTGTATCCCAGTCAGATATTTTATGCTCATGGCGAGCGTTTTATAAGAAACTCAAATCGCCAGCATACTAGCACTACTCCCAACGGGTTAACTGATAAGTAAATCACAAAAGAAACGCAGTTAACTTTAAATTAAAATAATGTTTCATTTTAATTGTTATGGATAAGTTTCCAAACCAAGGAATAGCGTTATGATTTTGTAACTGCCATTCTAGTCAAGCGAGATTGTGTTTTTTGTGGCGAAAGTTTTTTCAAAAAATAGATTTGATGCGCATGAGACGGATTAGGTTAAAAAAAGCGTTGAGACCACTCAGGCTGCGCTGATAAACGTTGAGGCAAAATGGAGCGTATCGCTGAGTTGCACGCATAAAAAATCCGGAAACGATGACCATTTCCGGATGAATCATGCAGGCGTCCCAAATAACTAAACGCCCGGCACTACAGATAAAAGTACTGAGTTATTCTTCTGCGCTGAATTGACTTGCCGCTTGTTTAGCTGCCAGCACGCGCTCGACGGTGTCGACTACCGCTTGAGTTTGCGGATCAATTTCGATATTGATGCGATGACCGAGCTTTTTGTTGCCAAGCGTGGTGCGCTGCAGTGTTTCTGGAATCAAATGCACACAGAAACGCGTTGGGGTAACTTCGCCAACCGTCAGGCTAATCCCATCTACGCCGATAAATCCCTTGTACAAAATGTATTTCATCAGAGTGGGATCCTGGAGCTTAAACCAGATCTGACGGTTGTTTTCAGAGGTGAGGATTTTTGAAATCTCAGCAGTGGTCATAATATGACCCGACATTAAATGACCGCCAATTTCATCGCTAAATTTTGCCGCGCGTTCAACATTTACCGTATCGCCCTCGACCAGTTCACCCAAATTGGTAATACGCAGCGTCTCTTTCATCAGATCAAAGCTAATACGATTACCGTTAATCTCCGTTACCGTCAGACAGCAACCGTTGTGCGCAACCGATGCCCCTGTTTCCAGCCCGTCGAGCATATGATCCGGCAGCTCCACAACATGGGTACGGAAATTGGGTTTCTCATCAATAGACACCAGTTTTGCTGTGCCCTGCACGATACCAGTAAACATGCTTATCACTCCTTTTTTATCCGCGCGGCTTTGACACCGTTTAATCGCATCACAATAACAGGTGGAAAAACAGGTTGCCAGCAGAGCGCATTTCCTGACGATTTTTTCACTAGATAAATGAATAAACCCCGCTACAATAGCTGGCATCCCCCCTGCATTTTCTTCTTGCTGCCAGTTATGGCGGGTTTTGTAGTCTTTCAAATAACAACAATATAAAAGGTGTTCACGTGCAGAAGTACATGCTTGAAGCGCGTCAGTTATTGGCACTGGCAATACCAGTGATCATCGCGCAAGTCGCTCAAACCTCAATGGGATTCGTGGATACGGTGATGGCCGGTGGGTACAGCGCCACCGACATGGCTGCCGTGGCGATCGGTACCTCTATCTGGCTCCCCGCGATTCTTTTTGGCCACGGACTGCTGCTCGCGCTGACGCCCGTTATTGCGCAGCTGAATGGTTCAGGACGTCGCGAGCGTATCGCGCATCAGGTGCGTCAAGGTTTCTGGCTCGCCGGTTTTGTCTCCATTCTGATCATGGTTGTGCTGTGGAATGCGGGCTATATCATTCGCTCCATGGATAACATCGATCCCGCGCTGGCGGATAAAGCCGTCGGCTACTTACGCGCCCTGCTCTGGGGTGCACCGGGCTATTTGTTCTTCCAGGTCGCGCGAAATCAGTGCGAAGGGTTGGCCAAAACCAAACCCGGTATGGTGATGGGTTTTATCGGCCTGCTGGTCAACATCCCCGTCAACTACATCTTTATCTATGGTCATTTCGGCATGCCAGAACTGGGCGGCGTGGGCTGCGGCGTGGCAACGGCTGCTGTTTACTGGGTTATGTTCTTCAGCATGATTTCCTATGTGAAGCGCGCGCGTTCCATGCGTGACATTCGTAATGAACAACGTTTCAGCAAACCAGATATGGATGTTCTGAAACGCCTGGCACAGTTGGGTTTACCTATCGCCCTGGCGCTCTTTTTCGAGGTGACGCTGTTTGCCGTGGTCGCTCTGCTGGTTTCACCGCTGGGAATTGTGGATGTTGCAGGCCACCAGATCGCACTGAATTTCAGCTCCCTGATGTTCGTTCTGCCCATGTCGCTGGCCGCTGCGGTGACTATTCGCGTGGGCTACCGCCTGGGACAAGGTTCAACGCTCGATGCCCAAACTGCCGCACGCACGGGGTTGGGTGTGGGGGTTTGTATGGCGTTCTGCACGGCGCTCTTTACCGTCACGCTGCGCGAGCAAATCGCCCTGCTCTATAATGACAATCCGGAAGTGATTACCCTTGCATCGCAGCTCATGCTGTTAGCTGCGATATATCAACTCTCTGATTCCATTCAGGTTATCGGTAGCGGCATCCTGCGTGGTTATAAAGATACGCGTTCGATCTTCTTTATTACATTCACTGCTTACTGGGTATTGGGCTTGCCAACCGGTTATATTCTGGCGCTCACGGATCTGGTCGTTGATCGCATGGGACCGGCCGGATTCTGGATGGGCTTTATCATTGGTTTGACGTCCGCTGCTATCCTGATGATGCTGCGGATGCGCTTCCTGCAACGCCAGCCGTCCAGCGTCATTTTGCAACGCGCGGCGCGCTGAATCACAGATGGCCGCCTGCGGGCGGCTACTTTCTCTTCACTTTGCGCGGTAATTCCGCAATCGCGTGAAATACGAAAGAAAATTGCGATTTCCCTCTTGCCTGATCTCCCCGGTGCCGCTAATATTCGTCCCCGTTGTCCCAGACAACACGTTGCGTTCATAGCTCAGTTGGTTAGAGCACCACCTTGACATGGTGGGGGTCGTTGGTTCGAGTCCAATTGAACGCACCATTTTGCGTCCGTAGCTCAGTTGGTTAGAGCACCACCTTGACATGGTGGGGGTCGGTGGTTCGAGTCCACTCGGACGCACCATTTCAACTCTGAAATGGTGCACATCTCCTCTTTTCAGTCCTAATTCATTCGTCTGCTAAATTCCTCCTGTCGCTTGATTTGCTCATTACCCGTTTTCTACCACAATTATTCTGCATGGCCGTTATTTCCCATGGAGTCGGTACAATAAAACAGGTAAGTCACGATGAAGAAAATTGCGATAATTGGAGCCGGGCCGACAGGTATCTACACGTTTTTCTCTCTGCTCAAACACAAGACGCCACATTCCGTGACGATCTACGAGCAAGCCGAAGAAGCCGGTGTCGGGATGCCGTACAGCGATGAAGATAATTCCCGGATGATGTTGGCGAATATCGCCAGCATAGAAATCCCACCCCTTTTCTCCACTTACATTGACTGGTTGCGGACCCAGGATACCGCGCATCTCGCCCGCTACGGCGTGGAGAAAGCGTCCCTTCATGTCCGGCAGTTCCTGCCGCGTATTTTGCTCGGCGAGTATTTCCGCGACCAGTTCCTGAAACTTGTTCAGCAGGCCCGGAAAAGTGGTTTTGAGGTCAATGTGATCGAGTCATGCCAGGTGACTGACCTGGAGGCGTTGCCAGACGGCGTCACAATTTGGGCTGAAAACCAATCCCGCCCTGAGGTTTTCGATCTCGCGGTTATCGCCACCGGACACGTCTGGCCCGAAGATGACACCGCTACGCGCGCCTTCTTTCCCAGCCCGTGGTCTGGACTGATGGCGGCGGATATTAGCCCCTGTAATGTCGGTATTTTAGGCACCTCGCTCAGTGGGCTCGATGCCGCGATGGCCGTCGTCATTCAGCATGGTACATTCACTGAAACGGATAATCAGTCTGTGACTTTCCGCCTGGATGAAGGGAGCGAGTCGCTTAACATCGTCCTGGCCTCTCGCTCAGGTATCCTGCCAGAAGCCGATTTCTACTGCCCTATCCCCTATGAGCCGTTAACCTTCGCGACCGAACAGGCCATTGAAAAGGAAATTGCAGCGGGCGCAGAAGGCCTCCTGGATCGTGTGTTTGCCCTTATGGTTAAGGAACTTGAACATGCCGATCCGCACTGGAGCCAAACCATCGCACTCAACACACTGAATGCCGACAGTTTCCACGATGCCTGGTTTGCCGAGCGGCACAGGCACGATCCGTTCCGCTGGGCTGCGTCCAACCTCGAAGAGGTCGAACGCAATAAACGCGACAAACGCACGGTGCCGTGGCGCTACACGATTCTAAGGCTGCATGAAGTTGTACAGGACATTGTCCCGCATCTGAACGAAAAGGACAGAAAGCGTTTTGACGCGGGTCTCGCACGCATTTTCATCGACAATTATGCGGCCATCCCGTCTGAGTCGATTCGAAGGCTGCTGGCGTTACGCGAGGCAGGTATCATCAGCGTTGTGGCGCTGGGCGCGGATTACGACATGGAGGTAAAAGAGAATCTGACGGTGATTCGGACAGAAGATAAAACGTATGAATTCGACGTATTTATCGATGCCCGTGGGCAAAAACCGCTGAAGACAAAAGATCTTCCGTTCCCGACGTTGCGCAAACAGATTCAGGCTACGGGCGATGCGATTCCTGACGTTGGCGATGATTACACGTTACTTGAGCCTGAATATGTTTGTGGGAAAATCGCGTTTGGCGCATTGCCCTATCTCATGCATGATCAGCCTTTCGTACAAGGCCTGGTGGTCAGTGCTGAAATCGGAGATGCCATCGCCAGGGCGGTCGATCGCCAGACATCAAAAACGCGAAAACGGCTGCCGTTTATTGAGATGTAAAGCGCTCTGATTTCAGTGAGGTCGTCCTGGAGTGCTTGTTTCAACACGCGTATATGGGTTGAGGCGACAACAGAACGCAGCGAAAGGGAATGAAACTCAGGGTGGGATAATTCCCCACCCTGAAACGACGCTCACTTACTCGAAGTAAACCTGCGGATTATCAGACAGCGACACAAAGCTTTTGCTGTCTTTATCCAGCGCACGAATATCGCCGCTTTCAATATCATAAACCCAGCCGTGCAGGCGGATGGCATTGTTACGCAAGCCAACAGCGACCGACGGGTGCGTTTTGACGTTATTCAGCTGAGCGATGACGTTTTCCTGAACCATTGCGTTCACTTTATCCGTTGGATTGTCCCAGGTTTTCTGGTCGACGACCGCTTTCGCGGCGTCGGAATAGCGCAACCAGTGGGAAACAGCCGGCATAGGATCAAGATTCGCGTTGTCAGCAATGGCTTTCATCGCACCGCAGTTGGAGTGACCACAAATCACGATGTCGGTCACACCCAGCGCCACGACGGCGTACTCAATAGTGGCTGACACGCCACCCGGCTCTGGCCCGAACGACGGTACGATATTTCCCGCATTACGAATGACAAAGAGCTGTCCGGGTTCCTGCTGGGTGACCAGTTCGGGAACCAGGCGGCTATCCGAGCAGGAGATGAAAAGCGCTTTGGGATTCTGGCTGGACGCTAAACTGCGGAAGAGTTCTTTACGTTGCGGGAAAACCTCTTTTTGAAAGCTGAGAAAACCTTCAATAATATGTTGCATAGCAATGTCTCTTTTATCTGTTTTAGTTTAGGCATGATCTGGATCACGCTCCTGAAGTTTACCCACCGCGCTTCACTTGAGACAAGAAATATATTTCTGACTCGAATGCATCACGATTTCATGTGCGTTCGCGTTGATGTTCTGGCCTTCAAACGCGCCGTACAGGCGGTCAAATTTGACGAGGCTCAGGCTGCGCGCGATATCCTCAACCACTGCGCCTGGCAGCGGCAGCATATTCGGATAGCTCCACATAAACGAGACACGATCCGCACCTGGCGTTACCTGCAAAATATCACCGGCGAGCAGCACGCCATCACCCTCGTGCCAGTGCAACACCGTCCCACCCGCAAAATGCCCTCCCAGCCGCATTAGCCTCACGGACGGCAGAATATCCAGAAAATCCCCGTCCCAGAAATGCAGTGCCGGGCTGTCTCGCATCACCCATTCGCGGTCGCTGGCGTGGAGATACACCGGCGCGTCGAACGCCGCGGCCCAGTCCTGCATGGTCGTGTAGTAATGAGGATGAGAAATTGCGATAGCGCTGATCCCACCAAGCGCGGTCATCAGCGTTTGGGTTGCGGCATCCAGGTTTGCAATGCAGTCCCACAGCACGTTGCCCTGCGGGGTTCTCAGCAGAAAAGCACGTTGATTAATCGCGAATTTGGGCACCGTTTTAAGGCTCAGAAGATGCGGTTCCAACTGCTGCCATTTATTGCTGTGCGTCGTCGCTACGGTGTCAAAATCGACCCAGGCCTGGCCGCTCACCGGAACATACTGGCGCTCGTCGTCACAAATTTTGCACTGCTCAACCGTCGCCTGTGATGCGTCATAAGACGTCCCACAGGTTTTGCAGAGAATAATCATGGGCTCTCCCGTTATGTCATCAGGGAAAGAGTATGGCAGGGATTGGCCTTACGTGCGGTGATGTACTTCATCGTCCATTTTTGCCTTATAATGTTCCAGGAACAAAAACGAACAAAGCAGGTAAATGATGGAAATTGATCTCGATAATCTGGTGTTTAACGGCCTGGATGAAGCTGAAGAGCGCAACGCTGAACGTCTGGAAGACGCGGACAAAAAAGCGCAGGCGGTTGTGGCTGACGATGATTGCGGCGACGCCTGCAAAATCTAATCTCTCAATATCAAAGCACCGGACAGGTTCCGGTGCTTTTTTTTGAACATTTATTCAGGCAATCGCTCGCAGGTTGCGCGCTGGCGAAACCCATCCCCCCTTCACACCCTCTTTCTCTTTCATCGGTAACCCATGCGGTTACGCCACAGCAGATGCGTTGATACGTTAAGGTAGCAGTTGCACAGCTCGTTCCAGTAAGTCACGCGCGTCTGGCGTAACTCAGCGTGATGTTTTGTCATGGAACCACTCCGGATCGATGTTCGCGACATCGACGCCGTAAAGACTGGCAATCGGAAGTACCGACTCGATAACACGTTGCGCACTGTTCTCCGCGCTCTCGGATGGGGTTGCAAAGAACCGCCGTAACGTATTCACCCAGTTTTGCATGATTCTGACTCCTCACCGTTTTGTCTGACCTCAGTTAAACACCCGTTTTCGCCGCAATGGAAATACCAATATCGGCAGACGATTTGCGCTATCTGCAAAAGCATTCATTTCCGCTACTTGTCGATAACACCTTGTTCACTAATGCCTTTTTGCATATAGCAAAGAACGATTTCTTATTTGGCGATAGCGAACGCTTATGGGAGCGTAACGGGACAAAACAAAAACAACGGGAAAGCAGAGGAATCTATGGCAACGCAGAAAAAACATTATCAGCAGATCGTGCTGGCACTTGGTTTATTGACGACAGGCGGCATTTTATCGACACAGGCTCAGGCCGATCAGCTCGCGGATATCAAAGCCGCAGGGGTGGTGAAAGTCGCCACTTTTGACGCGAATCCGCCGTTCGGCTCCATCGATGCGAAAACCCATGACATCGTCGGATATGACGTTGATTTTGCGAAAGCGCTCGCCAAAACCCTGGGCGTTAAGCTGGAATTGGTGGCGACGAATCCCGCCAACCGCATCCCTTTGCTGCAATCTGGCAAAGCCGATCTTATTGTCGCGGACATTACCATCACCCCGGAACGTGCTCAGGTCATTGATTTCTCAACGCCCTATTTCGTGACCGGTCAGCAATTCCTGGTTCCGGTAAAATCTGCGGATAAACTCGACGATTACAGCAAAGCGCGCATTGGCGCGGTCAAAGGCACCACTGGGGAACAGGCGTTGCATCAGCGTTTCCCGCAATCCCGCGTGCTTTCCTATGATGATATTCCGCTGGCGCTGACCGCGCTGCGTAACGGTAACGTCCAGGCGATTACGCAGGACAGCACCATTCTGGCGGGCTTACTTTCGCAGGCCCCCGATAAAGCCAACTTCAAAATTCTGCCGGACCTGCTCAGTAAAGAAGAGATCGGCGTCGGCGTGAAAAAAGGCGAAACCGCCCTGCTCAACGTCGTCAACACCGAGCTGGTTAACCTTGAGAAAAACGGTGAAGCGGCCAAAATCTATGACGTTTGGTTCGGGCCGCAAACCCAGTCACCGCAGCCCCGCGCCTTTAAAATAGAAGCCCAGTAAAATGCTCTCAGGTCTATTCTCACGCTCCGCGGCTCGTGCCGCGGATTTTTCACATCTGGAACATGCCAGCGTTGAGTTCCGAAATGTGGTCAAACGCTACGGCGATCATCAGGTGCTTAACGGGATAAATTTCACCGTCGCACCCGGCGAAGTGGTGGCCATCCTCGGCCCCTCGGGTTCCGGTAAATCCACCCTGATCCGTCTCATTAATCAGCTTGAGTCCCTGAACGGTGGCGAAATACTGATTGATAATAAACCCACCCGTGCGCTGACCGGCACGGCCCTTCGCCAACTCCGAAGCCGCGTGGGATTTGTGTTCCAGCAATTCAATCTGTACGCCCATCTCAGCGCCGCTCAGAACATCAGTCTGGCGCTTGAAAAAGTGCACGGCTGGACGCCGCCGCAGGCTCAGGCGCGCGCACTGGCCCTGCTCGAACAAGTCGGCATGGCGGAAAAAGCGCACCATTACCCGGCGGAACTTTCTGGTGGACAGCAGCAGCGCGTGGCAATTGCGCGCGCCCTGGCGTCATCACCTCAAATTATCCTGTTTGATGAGCCGACATCCGCGCTCGATCCCGAGATGATCGGCGAGGTATTGCAGGTCATGAAATCACTCGCCCACAGCGGGATCACCATGATTGTGGTGACGCATGAGATGCAGTTCGCGCGTGAGATTGCCGACCGGGTGGTGTTTATTGACGGCGGCGAGATCCTCGAAACCGCCCCACCGGCGCAATTTTTCCAGCATCCGGAACATCCTCGCACCCGCCGTTTCCTGCAAAAAGTGTTAAACCCGCTTCATCAGGAGCAGCCGTAATGCCCGCTCTCGACTGGCAAGGTGTGTTGACCGGACAACCTGCGCAGTGGCTTTTATCCGGCTTCCTGACCACGCTGTGGGTGACGTTGGCGGGGATGGTCATCGCCAACGTCCTGGCGATTCTGTTTCTGTTGTTGCGCACGGCGGGCGGTAAAACGGGCAGAGCCGTTGTTTCCGTCTGGGTTTCGCTGTTTCGCAATACGCCGTTACTGGTGCAACTTCTGTTCTGGTATTTTGCGGCGTGGAACTGGCTACCGTTTACGCTTCGCGATTACATCAATGGCGAACACACATGGACGATTTTGCCGGGGGACGTCTGGTGGTTCACACCTGAGTTTTTATGTTCCGCCTGGGGGCTTGGCGTATTCACCTCTGCGTTTCTGGTTGAAGAGATTGAATCCGGGTTACAGGCCGTCTCGCGCGGGCAGCGGCAGGCAGCGCTGGCGCAAGGATTTTCCTCATGGCAGCTCTTCCGCTTTATCTTGCTCCCACAAGGTCTGGCGCATGCGTGGCAGCCGGTTGTTGGCCAGTACCTGAACTTATTGAAACTCTCCTCGCTTGCCAGCGGCATTGGCTTTGCCGAGCTGACCTATCAGGTGCGGCAAATTGAAAGTTATAACGCGCATGCGCTGGAAGCCTTTACCGTCGGTACGGTGTTTTACCTGCTGACCGGCGTGTTGATGGGTCTGCTGCTGGGCAAACTCGGCTCCTCTCCCGCAAAACGTATTCAGCGCGCACAAAAAATCACGATTGCCACAGGGAGTGAAAACGCATGATCGCCGGACTGGCTGTGATAACCGATAACCTGGATTACTTGCTGTGGGGACGTCTGTCCGCAGGCCAGCCCGGCGGCGTGTTGTTGACGTTGCTGATGGCGTTGGGCGCAGCGGTTCTGGCTCTGCCTACGGGTATTATCCTGGCGAGCCTCGCCTGGCGTTTTCCCGGCATGGTGCGCAAGATGCTTTATGTATGGGCAGAAGTGATTCGCGGTATTACGCTTATTTTTGTGATTTTCTGGATGTGGTATTTGCTGCCGCTGTTAACCGGTGGAGATTTACCCGGTGCCGTCACTGTGACCCTGGCGCTGGCATGGTTTACCGCGGCGGCGGTGATGCACTCGGTGTTAGCGGGCCTTCGTGCCCTGCCGACGGGGCAGTACGAAGCGGCGCTAACACAAGGTTTTGGCACGCAGCAAACGCTGTGGCTGATCTTGCTCCCGCAGGTCTTACGCACCATTTTGCCGTCGCTTTTGGGGATATTTATCAGTCTGCTAAAGGACACGTCGCTGGCGTTTATTGTGAACGTTCCGGAGCTAACGACCGTGGCCGGACAGGTCAATAACCGGGTGCAGATTTACCCGGCAGCGATCTTTATCTTCACCGGCGTGGTGTATTACCTGCTTTGCTGCGCCCTGGAGCAGATAGCAAAACGCTGGCGGGTGACCCGACCAGCGTTTTGAGGATGTGCGTGATTAGAATGCGTAGCGCACTTTCATACTCACGCTCTGGCTGGTGAATTTCGTGCGCTGTTCGGCATCGTATTGCACGGTGCCGTCCAGCACGTCACTGAATTTCGCCGTCACACCCACACCGGCCATCGCGATCCACGGGCTTTCGTTCATGCCCTTGTACGTGAATGGTGTGGTTTGGCTGCCGATAAACGCTGCAGTGGTTTGCGTCGGATCGTTTTTCACGTCATAGCCAGCACCAAGATAGCCGTGCACATCCACAATTTCAGAGAGTTGCAGTCCCGCTTTGGCTTTGCCGGAGAAGACCCAGGCTTCTGTCGTTGCGCCGTCAACATCCAGACCCACATCGTCGGCTCCCGACTCTTTGTAACCTTTGTTTTTCACGCGGTAGTAGTCGCTGCGCAGGACAGGCGTCAGCGTCCAGTTTTCGGCCGGATGGAAGGTGCTTTGCAACCCCAGTCCCGCCTGGAAAGTATGGCTGTCATAGTCTGAATGCGCGGTGCCCCTGAACGCCGTGCTACCATCCGCTGGGTTTTCGATATTCAGGTAGCGATTGCCTTGGGTGGTGTTACGCCCAAAACCTGTTTGCCAGGTCAGGCTGGTATCCGGCGTGAAGTCGTACCCACCGTAAGCCAGCGCGTTCCAGCTTTCTACGCGGGCATCGTGGCGAATCTCGCTGGAAGTGTCATTCACGTCTGTGCGGCTCATACCGAGCGCCAGGCCGAGTCGCGTCTGATCGATGATCAATCCGTCAGCCCCGATCGCAATCCCGCGCGTGTCTGCGTTATAGCCGGTGTAATCACCGCGGCTCGACTGGTTATCCCAGCGGCCAACCGGGCGGATCCAAAGATATTTTTCCGGGTTAAACTCGCTGTCGTAGCCTTGTCCACGCACGGATTCCTGACGATCGCCCACAATGTTGCCAAATGCGCGCAGATTGTTCAGCTCAATATACGGCATGCTGCCATCCATCAGCGGCGAGAGCTGCACCACATTTTTATGCACCTGTGCGGCAGTGCTGGACGATGTGACCGCACAAACGGTGCTGGCGAGCGCGCCGTTACAGTTAAGCGTCGTCGGGGTGGTCGAAGGATTGTCAGGATTGTTAGGATTGTTAGGATTATTGTTGTTATTGGAAATGATGAGGGTGTCGATTGTCCCCCCCAGCGCGGTTAACGACGTATTATTACTGACTGTGCTGACCGCATTTGTCACCGTTGTCAGCTTGGTTTCGACAATTTTTAGCGAGTAGCTGGTGCTGGTTTGCTCTTGCACAAACTGATAGCGCAGGGAGTCATCAAGCACCGCGTAGGGTGTACCCGAAATATTGCTCGCGGTGACCACACCGCGCAGATAATCGCCCTCTTTAAAGTTGGTGCTGCCGTTAGTGACGACAATCGTACGCCCTTTAAGCGAAGCATCACCAGCCACCTGGAGTTTACCGTAATTGCTGGTGTCATCGGCCTGCAACGCCAGAACCCCCGAAGAGCTTTGCGCGTAGTTATTCACCGACGAGGGGGCATTATTATTGAGCAGATCAAAGATACCGCTGTTGCTCATATTACTGCCAGGCGCGTTGACGCGACCGATAATCACACCCTGGTTGTTAATACCGTTCGTGATATTAATGTTGTTTTCGGCGCGAATGGCATCGCCATTAATTGAACCGATTACACCGCGGTTAAGAAACAGATTGGTATTACTGTTATCAGCAAACACCACGCCCGCGCTGTTACCGACAATAAAACCACTGTTAATAATGCTGCCAACCTGCGCGGTGTCGCTCAGATAAAGACCGTTGTTCTCACCTTCGACAATACCGTTATTGGTGATACTAGTGACAGTGCTGTTGCCAGTGACCGAAATACCATTACCTGCAGTGGCGTTGATCACCCCGCCAGCCTGGTTTTCGATCCGGTAATCGTTCGCATATTGCCCAACGAAAATACCGCTGCTCCCGCTGCCGCTCACGGCAATGTTCCCGCTGTTGATCAGCGTATTGTTATGACTGTTATCAGCGGACATCCCGTGAGAACCCGCGCCAGTGGTCACGATCCTGCCCGCGTTGCTGACGGTGTTGCGCTGTGAACCTTCTGTGGCATTAACACCGTGGCTTCCGGTGCCGGAGGTCACCAGCAGCCCAGTGTTTTCCACGGTGCTTCCACCCAGTTCGCTGAGTTTCACCGCATGCGACCCATCGCCGGTCGTGGAAACGGTGCCGCTGTTTATCATTTTTCTGGCATCTATCGAGCGAACCAGCACGCCATGGGTGTTATTACCGAATGAACTCACGGTTCCGGCATTGGTCAGTAAACCTTGTTCACTTGAAAAGTCGATCGTCGATACCGTGTTATCAGCAGAAGTACTCACCTGAGCGCCGGACAGAATAGTAATGTTCTGCCCGGTTTCATTGAAGTGCTGTCCGCCCACCGTTGTCCCATTACACGTGATGGTGGTCCCTGCCGTCGTACAGGCCGCCAACGCGGCGGGAGAGGCAAGTATCCCGAACCCGCTCACCACACCGCCGATCATTAAAAAACTCGTTACCTTTTTCAAACCAACACTCCTTAATCAAATAAAGATCGCGCAAAACATAAAAAAAGCCAAAGTCGTGAATACGACTAAAGTATTAGATAATTTTTGGATTTCACAACGCTGTCGATTAAAACATTTTTGATTTGCTGAACTATGACTCGCGCATTTTATTTAAATGTAAACATTATGCGCGCTTCATTTTTAATGTTGATTTTCAGACGTGACATCTGAAAATAAATAACCCTGGGTATTATTATTGCAAACCAGAAACGCTGCCGGGATTATCCCGCCAGCGATTTGATGACGGTTTCCATCGCCTGAGTGGTTAACTCGCTGCGCTTAATGCGCTGGTTTGCCAGCGAAGTGCGCAATACGCCTGCAATAACAATGTGTTTTGGCTCCTGGCCTAAATCGCGCATTTCAAGAACCACTTTACCGACAACCCGGCACATCTCCTGATACAGCGCTTCGTCTTTGGTGATATTGCCCATTTTGCTCACTCCATTGGCCTTTTCGCCTAGCTTAAAGGATTCGCTGAATCTATACAAAGAAAAAGCCCGGCAGAATGTGCCGGGCTTTAATAAAAAATAAATGTTTAATTGTTTACAGGAATAACCGCGCCTTTATATTTGGTGCGGATCCAATCCTGAATTTCTTTTGAATGCAGTACGTTCACCAGCGCCACGATATCTTTCTTCTTCTCATCGCCACGATGCACCGTAATGATGTTGGCGTACGGGTTATTTTCACCGCTCTCTACGGCGATAGGATCGTGAACCGGGTCCAGACCCGCGTCGATGGCGTAGTTGGCGTTAATCACTACCGCATCACCTTCGTCATTGTTATACATCTGCGGCAGCAGAGCGGCTTCGACGTTCGGGGTGAATTTCAGTTTTTTCGGGTTTTCAACGATATCGCTGATGCGCGCCGTCACTTTATCGATGCCCGGTTTCAGCTTGATAACGCCTTCTTTCTCGAAGATGGAAAGAATACGGCCTTCTTCTGACACCGCATCACGCATGATGATTTTGCCGCCTTCCGGCAGGTCTTTCAGCGACTTGTATTTTTTCGAGTAAATGCCGATTGGCTCGATGTGGATCGCGCCCGCACTGACGAAATCGTAATCTTTATCGCCAGCATGATCTTTCAGCACGCTGTTCAGATAAGGAATGTGCTGGAAATAGTTCGCGTCGATGTCACGGCCCGCTAGCGCGGTGTTCGGCAGGATGTAGTCCTGGAATGGTTTAATTTCCAGATCGATACCCTGTTTTGCCAGAATCGGTTTGGCCTGCTCCAGAATTTCGGCGTGTGGCGTGTTGGATGCCCCTACGGTCAAGGTGTCCGCCCAGGACGCAAAGCTCAGGGCGCTCAGGGTTGCAGCGGCAATCAGTGTCAGTGTTTTTTTCATGATGTCGGTTCCTGTGTGTTTTTAGTATGTGTGTTTTCAGCGTTTATCGAGCAAAGAAGTCATGACATCGCCGCAATACTGGATAATGAAAACGATGATTAAAATGGTCACCGTTGCCACTAGCGTGACGTCACCGTGGTTGCGCTGGAATCCTTCCAGATAAGCCAGATTTCCCAAACCGCCAGCCCCAATCACCCCGGCCATGGCGCTGTAGCTCACCAGGGCAATCAGCGTCACCGTGATGCCGGATACCAGCGCAGGGGATGATTCCGGCAATAAAACCCGAAAAATTAAGGTACTCAGGCGTGCGCCCATCGAACGCGTCGCTTCGATAACCCCTTTGTCCACTTCACGCAGGGCGATCTCGACCAGACGCGCATAGAACGGGGCCGCGCCGACAATCAGTGCAGGCAGTGCGGCGTTCGCGCCAAGAATGGTGCCGACAATCGTTTTGGTGAAGGGAATCAACAAAACGATCAGGATGATGAACGGGATGGAGCGGAACACGTTCACCACAATCGAAATCACGCTATACAGAGTACGGTTCTGGAACAACCCGCCGCGCGCGGTTAAGAACAGTGCCAGACCCAGCGCAATGCCGAGCACAAAAGTCGCTACCCCAGACAGCGCGGTCATGTACAACGTTTCGAGCGTCGCCGCCCAGAGTTGATCCCATTTCAGGTGCGGGAAAAGAGTCTCAGCCATGCTTAATTACCTCACCGTCAATATCGCTGTGCTTCAGGTCGGCGAGGATATTGTTCAATTGTTCTTCTGTCGCCACCACGTGTAGCCAGAGCTGGCCAAACACACCGTGAGCGGTTTGCGTCATTTTGCCGTGCAGGATGTTAAACGGCAGGCCGTAACGCAGCGTTAGCTCACCGACAATCGGCTTGTGCGTGCTGTGCCCGGTGAACGTCAGCTTGATGACGGTGCCTTCAAGTTCATTTGCCAGTTCCGGGTTGAACGCGTCCTCCTCATGATACTGACTCACCTGACGAACGAACTGCTGGGTAATCGGTTTTTGCGGATGCGTGAAGACGCTCAGGACGTCGCCCTCTTCTACCACCTGACCGTTTTCCATCACCGCCACGCGGTCGCAGATTTTGCGCACAACGTGCATTTCGTGCGTAATCAGCACGATCGTCAGCTTGAAGCGACGGTTAATATCGAGCAGCAGGTCAAGGATCTGATCGGTCGTCTGCGGGTCGAGCGCAGAGGTTGCCTCATCGCACAGCAAAACATCGGGGTTATTGGCCAGCGCACGGGCAATGCCGACGCGCTGCTTTTGCCCACCGCTCAACTGGGACGGAAAGGCATTTTCGCGACCCGTCAGGCCCACCAGTTCCACCAGTTCCGCTACGCGCGCCGTAATTTTGTTTTTCGGTACGCCCGCGATTTGCATGGAAAAAGCAATGTTCTCGCTGACGGTTCGCGACCACAGCAGGTTAAAGTGCTGGAAAACCATGCTGATTTTCAGACGCGCCTGGCGCAATGCTTCTCCCTTCGCAGATGAGATGTCATGGCCGTTAATGGTCACGTTGCCAGACGTCGGTTTTTCCAGGCCGTTCAGCAGGCGAATCAGCGTACTTTTTCCGGCACCGCTATAGCCAATAATTCCGTAAATCTGTCCCTGCTCAACCGTCAAATTGACGTTATCAACAGCGGTGAGTGACACTTTCCCGTTGTCAAAAACCTTCGAAATATTCCTGAGAACAATCATTATTTTACTTATCCGTTACGCATATAGCGGTTTAGCAGTATGGATGTCCAAACGATAATAATCAGACGTTATCATGTTTTAAATGAACAAAATAGTCTTTCTTATAACCTACGGGAATATGTGGCGTGGCAACTGGGCGCAGAGGGATTAGCTTATTTTCAGCAATGATTATCTACCAGATGCATATATGACGGCGTGGCTGACGTAAAAATGCGCATTTTTGCAGCATTTTGCCCTTGGATAGACATCCTCCCATCCAGCCAGCTTAACGGCTTGCAGTCCTTACCGCCGAAAACGTCATTTATATTACTTTCCGTTCTAAAAGGCAGTGAAAGGTTCTTTATTGAGAAAATTTCATAGTCCTATCATCCAGCCATGTTCCCTTTCAGGAAAAGACCATGGCGATTTATCACTCCGTTACCGAACTGATTGGCCGCACGCCGATGATTCAGCTGCATAAGCTGAATACCGGACCGTGCTCACTCTTTTTGAAACTTGAAAACCAGAATCCAGGCGGTTCCATCAAAGACCGTGTGGCGCTGTCGATGATTAACGAAGCCGAGCGCAAAGGGCTGCTCACACCGGGCGGTACCATTATTGAAGCCACCGCCGGAAATACCGGGCTCGGGCTGGCGCTGATTGCCGCGCAAAAAGGTTATGCCTTGATTCTGGTGGTGCCCGACAAAATGAGCCGCGAGAAAATTTTCCATTTGCGGGCGCTGGGTGCGCAAGTTGTCCTGACGCGGTCTGATGTGAATAAAGGTCATCCAGCCTATTACCAGGATTACGCCCAGCGGCTGGCAGATGAGACGCCTGGCGCCTTTTATATTGACCAGTTCAATAACGAGGCAAATCCGCTGGCCCATCGCACGTCCACCGCGCCGGAGCTGTTTGAACAGCTTGACGGCAAAATCGACGCCATTGTCGTTGGCGTGGGATCGGGTGGAACGCTGGGCGGATTGCAGGCGTGGTTTGCCGAACACTCGCCACACACTGAATTTGTCCTCGCCGACCCGGCCGGTTCGGTGTTGGCCGACCAGGTGGAGTCGGGTCGTTATCAGGAGGCGGGTTCGTGGCTGGTGGAAGGCATCGGCGAAGATTTTATTCCGCCGCTGGCTCACATCGAAGGGGTGCAACAGGCATATCGCGTAACCGACCGGGAAGCCTTTGCCACCGCGCGCGAACTGCTCAAAACCGAAGGTATTCTGGCCGGTTCGTCGAGCGGCACGCTGCTGGCGGCCGCGCTGCGCTATTGCCAGGCACAAACCACGCCCAAACGCGTCGTGACGTTTGCCTGCGACAGCGGCAACAAATACCTCTCAAAAATGTTTAATGACGACTGGATGCGCCAGCAAGGGCTGATCGCGCGCCCACGATCGGGCGATTTGTCTGACTACATTGCGCTGCGTCATGACGAAGGTGCCACCGTGACCGCCGCGCCGGATGACACGCTCGCCACCGTTCTGGCGCGAATGCGCCTGTATGACATTTCACAACTGCCGGTGCTGGAGAACGGCAAGGTCGTCGGCATCGTCGACGAATGGGATCTGGTCAGCCATATCGCGGGCGATGAAGCGCGTTTCGCCCTGCCCGTCACGCAGGCCATGACCCGTCACGTTGAAGTACTGGATAAACATGCGCCAGAGAGCGAGCTGAAACCGATTTTCGATCGCGGCCTAGTGGCAGTCATTCATGACAGCGACCGTTTTCTCGGCCTGATTACGCGCAGCGATGTCCTCACCGTCTGGCGCAACCGTCTACAACAATAAGGAGAACACCATGAAAACACTGGCCACGTTAAGCGTCCACAGCGGCGAGTTTCACGATCAGCACGGCGCGGTGATGCCGCCGATTTATGCCACCTCGACGTTTGCGCAACCCTCGCCCGGCGAGCATACCGGATACGAATATTCCCGCAGCGGTAATCCGACTCGTCATGCGCTGGAAACCGCCATCGCTGAACTGGAGAGCGGTACACGCGGATTTGCGTTTGCATCAGGACTGGCGGCCATCGCCACCGTGCTGGAGCTGCTGGATAAAGACAGCCATATCGTCGCGATTGACGACATATACGGCGGAACGTATCGCCTGATCGAAAATGTGCGCAAACGCAGTACAGGGTTACAGGTGAGCTGGGTGAAGCCCGGCGATCTTGCCGCGCTGGACGCGGCCATCCGCCCCGAGACCAAAATGATTTGGGTGGAAACGCCGACCAACCCCCTGCTGAAACTGGCCGACCTCGCGGGGATCGCTGCTCTCGCCCGTCGCCATAACATTATTAGCGTCGCGGATAACACCTTTGCTTCGCCGGTTATTCATCGTCCGCTGGAGTTTGGTTTTGATATCGTGGTGCATTCCGCGACGAAATACCTCAACGGCCACTCGGACGTAGTCGCAGGGCTGGCGGTGGTCGGCAGTAATAGCGGCCTGGCAGAAAAGCTGGGCTATTTGCAAAACGCGATTGGCGGCGTCCTCGATCCGTTCAGCAGTTTCCTGACCTTACGCGGGATTCGTACTCTCGCGTTGCGCGTGGAAAAGCACAGTGCGAATGCGCTGGCGATTGCGCAACGACTGGAGCAGCATCCACAAATTGAAAAAGTCTGGTTCCCGTGGCTGGAATCTCATCCCCATTATCAGCTGGCCCGCACCCAGATGGCGCTGCCCGGCGGGATGATTTCGGTGGTGGTGAAAGGCAATGCGCAACGGGCAACGGACATCATCCGCAAGCTGAAGCTGTTTACGCTAGCCGAAAGCCTGGGCGGCGTAGAAAGCCTTGTTAGCCAGCCTTACAGCATGACGCACGCGTCCATTCCCCTCGAACAGCGGCTGGCAAACGGTATTGTTCCGCAACTGATTCGCCTGTCTGTCGGAATAGAGGATGCGAGCGACCTGATTGCCGACCTGGAGCAGGCGCTGACAATTTAAGCATTTCGCGGCAGAACGCTAATCTGCCGCAACAACCTGCTCTTGCACCTTAACGCGTTGATAACAATCTTATGTGAATCTGCACAGATTATTTTTGAAACGCCGTTTCCATTTTCCTTTTGTCTGAAAATCAGCGTATAATGCGCGCCTAATCCCTGGTGAATGGTTTCAGCCCTTGGAATACAAAAAACAACGTAAAATTTCTCCTCTCCTTCGTTGGGCTGATACTCAGGCACACTTTCTTCTGCACGCTCATTTGATGTCACCTATCCTTAGTGCGTGCCATTTAAAATTTCGCAACACAGGTTTGACTCCGCGGCAGTGCGCCCCCGGAGCGAGATTCCCATATCCTTCCCAACTTAAAAGACTAAGACTGTCATGAAAAAGACGAAAATTGTTTGCACCATCGGCCCGAAAACCGAATCTGAAGAGATGCTGAGCAAAATGCTGGACGCCGGCATGAACGTAATGCGTCTGAACTTCTCTCACGGCGACTATGCTGAACACGGTCAGCGTATTCAGAACTTGCGCAACGTGATGAGCAAGTCTGGTAAAAAAGCAGCCATCCTGCTGGATACCAAAGGTCCAGAAATCCGTACCATCAAACTGGAAGGCGGCAACGACGTCTCCCTGAAAGCTGGCCAGACCTTCACTTTCACCACGGATAAAACCGTTGTGGGTAACAGCGACATCGTGGCTGTGACTTACGAAGGCTTCACCAGCGATCTGTCTGTTGGCAACACCGTACTGGTAGACGATGGTCTGATCGGTATGGAAGTTACCGCGATCGAAGGCAAAAACGTTGTTTGTAAAGTGCTGAACAACGGCGACCTGGGCGAAAACAAAGGCGTTAACCTGCCAGGCGTTTCTATCGCTCTGCCAGCGCTGGCTGAAAAAGACAAACAGGACCTGATCTTTGGTTGCGAACAAGGCGTTGACTTTGTTGCGGCTTCCTTCATCCGTAAGCGTTCTGACGTTGTCGAAATCCGTGAACACCTGAAAGCCCACGGTGGCGAGAACATCCAGATCATCTCCAAGATTGAAAACCAGGAAGGCCTGAACAACTTCGACGAAATCCTCGAAGCGTCAGACGGCATCATGGTTGCACGTGGCGACCTGGGCGTTGAGATCCCGGTTGAAGAAGTTATCTTTGCGCAGAAGATGATGATCGAGAAATGTGTTCGTGCGCGTAAAGTGGTTATCACCGCGACACAGATGCTTGATTCTATGATCAAAAACCCGCGTCCTACCCGTGCTGAAGCCGGCGATGTCGCAAACGCCATCATCGATGGTACCGACGCAGTAATGCTGTCCGGTGAATCCGCGAAGGGTAAATACCCGCTGGAAGCTGTGACCATCATGGCAACCATCTGCGAGCGTACTGACCGCGTAATGACCAGCCGTCTGGACAGCAATAACGACAGCCGTAAGATGCGCATCACCGAAGCCGTTTGCCGTGGCGCTGTAGAAACTGCTGAAAAACTGGACGCTCCACTGATCGTTGTGGCGACCCAGGGCGGTAAATCTGCGAAAGCCGTGCGTAAATACTTCCCAAGCGCGACCATCCTGGCGCTGACCACCAACGAAACCACTGCGCGTCAGCTGGTTCTGAGCAAAGGCGTGATTCCACACCTGGTGAAAGAGATCGCGTCTACCGACGATTTCTACCGTCTGGGTAAAGAAGTTGCTCTGCAGTTAGTTGATCGTGGTCTGGCACGTAAAGGCGACGTTGTTGTGATGGTTTCTGGTGCACTGGTTCCAAGCGGCACCACCAATACGGCATCTGTTCACGTGCTGTAATCATTAACAAACGAATCGTTTTCGCAAAAAGCGCCCCTCGGGGCGCTTTTTTATTTGTGGCAATAACATAATTATTTAAAAAGCAAATCGGGTTTTTCTATTTAAGAGCGATTTATCTAAGATGAATCCGATGAAAATTCTCTTTTTTTACATAGCTTTTTTAAAGAATTGCCCAGATTCGTTGCTTCTTTGAGCGAACGATCAAAAATAGGTGTATTCCCATCAAAAAAATATTCTCAACCTAAAAAACTTTGTGTAATACTTGTAACGCTACATGGAGATTAACTCAATCTAGAGGGTATTAATAATGAATCGTACTAAACTGGTACTGGGCGCGGTAATCCTGGCTTCTACTATGCTGGCTGGTTGTTCTAGCAATGCTAAAATCGACCAACTGTCTTCTGACGTTCAGACTCTGAACGCTAAAGTTGACCAGCTGAGCAACGACGTGAACGCAATGCGTTCTGACGTTCAGGCTGCTAAAGACGACGCAGCACGCGCTAACCAGCGTCTGGACAACCAGGCTACTAAATACCGTAAGTAATAGTACCTGTTAATAAAATGGCGCACATTGTGCGCCATTTTTTTTGCCTGTTATCCGCAAACACCTACTGCATCACCACGTCCTGCTCGCCTTCAGTGACTGCCGCTGAAACACGATTGTTCTGTACCGACAACACCGCACTGTTCGCAGAAGGGCCATTACCGGCCGACACCGCGACCGGGATCCCCGCGCGACGCGTTAACGCTTTGTCGATCAGCGCCTTGTCATTCCCTTCCTGAGACGCAAACGACGCAAAGTCCGCGTTGTGGATGATTGGCGTGGTTTGCGGGTTCTCGCCCTCAATCTGAGCCAGAGGACGGTGCACCTCAATGTAATGTCTGCCATCAGGTTCTACCGAGAACTTCACGGGTTCATTGATGATCTGCACGCGCGTCCCCACGCGAGCCTGTGCAAACAGCGCTTTAATATCAGGCGCGTTCATTCGCATACACCCGGAACTGACACGCAGCCCGACGCTATCCGGCGCACTGGTGCCGTGGATAAGATATTCCCCATTACCTATCCCCAGACGCAACGCAAAGCGCCCTAACGGGTTATTAGGCCCTGCCGGTACTACCGGCGGCAATTTGATGCCCTGAGCCAGTGAGCGCGCTCTGATGCCCGCTGTAGGCGTCCACGTAGGATTAGGGATCTTCTGGCTAACGCGCGTGGTGCTGACCGGCGTCTCCAGCCCTAATTGCCCTATCCCTAGCGGATAGACCTGGACGATATTTTCACCCGGCGGGAAATAATAGAGCCGCAGTTCCGCCAGGTTCACCACAATGCCCTCGCGTGGCGTATCGGGCAGCAGCATTTGCGATGGGATAGTAATCACCGTCCCCGGCGCTGGATAAACTGGCGCAATCGTATTATTGGTTTCGAGGATCAGCTGCGCCGCCGTATTAAATCGTCGGGCAATGGCCTGCAAGTTTTTGTCCCCTTCCTGGATGGAATAGGTTTGATTTTGACCAATAAGACGGCTTCCCGCTGGCGGCAACGGGTAATCCATCGCGCTGGCAGAATGAAGGCCACCGAAAGAGCTAATCAGTAAAAGAGTAATAAGAGATGCGCGCTTCATGCTGAGATTCCTTATTCACTGACAGGACGCCAGAAAGCTGAAAAACCCGCGAGATGGGAACCACCTCGCGAAACATGAATGAATGCTGTTTTGTTAGTTTAGCTAATGTTAGCGGCTTTGGAGCGGATTGCGCGGATCATCGCTTCCAGCCCCTGAGAACGGGAGGGGGTTAAATGCTGGGTCAGGGCTATTTGTTCGAACCACGGGCGAATATCGAAGGCGACAATATCCTGCGCGGACATCTGGTGATACAGAATGAAAACGACGGCCACCAGCCCTTTGACAATCGCCGCATCGCTATCGCCCTGCAGTTCGATCACGCCATCGTCGTTCTGGCGCATCACAATCCATACCTGGCTCTGGCAGCCCTGAATAATATTCTCCGGGTTATGCGCCTCTTCGCTGAGAACCGGCAGTCGCTGGCCCAGCTCAATAATGTACAGGTACTTTTCTTCCCAGTTGGCGCAACGGGTAAAGTTACGCAACAGCTTATCTCTGTCCGGCAACGCGGCCATGTCTTGCCTCTCTCTTATCCCAGGAGATGATGGATGCGTTTGAGCCCCGTCACCAGCCTGTCGACCTCTTCCGTCGTGTTATACATCACCAGCGACGCGCGGCACATTGCCGGGACCTGGTAAAACGCCATCAGCGGCATTGCGCAGTGGTGACCCGTTCGTACCGCCACGCCATAATTATCAAGGAAACTGCCCACGTCGTAAGCATGATGTTTGCCCAGATTAAAGGCAATAACGCCTTTACGCGCGTCAGGGCCGTACAGCGTGAGATCCGGGACGCTGGCCAGTTCCGCCAGCGCATAGCGCATCAGCGACGCTTCATACTCGGCGATAGCATCCAAACCGAGTGTGGAAACGTAGTCGATTGCCGCACCCAGCCCGATGATCCCGCCCGTATTCGGTGTACCCGCTTCAAAGCGCCACGGGGCTTTGGCGTAGGTCGTGCCTTGCGTCAGGCTGACGGTCGCAATCATCGATCCGCCCCCTTCCCACGGCGGCATCGCCTGCAAAATATCTTCTTTCACATACAGCACACCGATTCCGGTTGGGCCATACAGCTTGTGACCGGAAAACACGTAAAAATCACAGTCCAGCGCCTGCACGTCAATCGTGTGATGCATAACGGCCTGTGCGCCATCCACCAGCACTTTTGCGCCAGCCTGATGCGCTTTCGCAATGATTTCTGCGACCGGATTCGCGGTGCCAAGAACGTTAGAGATCTGCGTAATCGCCACCAGTCTCGTACGCGCGTCAAGCAACGCGTCGAGCTGTTCCAGCTGTAACGTGCCGTCCACGTTAAGTGGGATGACGCGCAACTGTGCGCCTGAGCGCTCACAGAGCATCTGCCACGGCACGATATTGGCGTGGTGCTCCATCTGGGTGATCACGATATTATCGCCCGCATGCACCTGCGCATTGCCCCAGCTATTGGCGACCAGATTGATCCCCTCGGTTGTGCCGCGCACAAACACCAGCTCTTCCGGCGAATGAGCGTTCAGGAATGCCGCTACCTGCGTGCGGACATTTTCCATGCGCTGAGTGGCTTCTGCGCTCAGGGTATGGATCCCGCGATGCACGGCTGCATAACCGTGGCGGTAAAATTCCATCTCGGCGTCAATCACCTGATTCGGCTTTTGCGCGCTGGCGGCGCTGTCGAGATAGGCAAGCGGCAAACCGTTGACTTCACGGGTCAGGACAGGGAAATCCGCCCGCACTTTCTCTACCGGGAAACTCATGCTTTGCCTCCAGGCAGACGCTGACCAATACGCGCCAACACCTGCTGTTTGAGTTCTTCATCGCCGAGCGCTTCCGTCAGCTCCGCGGCAAACGCGTAGATGATCATTTTCTGCGCGGCCTGTTTATCGATCCCACGCGAACGGAGATAGAACATCTGTTCGTCGTCGATACGACCGACCGTCGCGCCATGGCTGCACTTCACGTCATCGGCGTAAATTTCCAGCTGCGGCTTGGTATCCACCTCAGACAAACGCCCCAGCAGCAAATTGTTGTTGGTCATCTGCCCATCAGTTTTGATGGCGTGTTGCGCAACGTTGATCATGCCGTTAAACACCGCACGGCCTTTATCGTTGACGATAATTTTGTGCATCTGACGGCTGTTGCAGTAGCCCTTGTTGTGCTCAACCCAGGTACGCGTATCGCACACTTCAGATTTCACCGGCATCGCCAGGCTGTTAATGCGCAGCGTCGTATTTTCGCCGTTGAGCTGAGTGCTGGTGTTATGA
This sequence comes from Lelliottia sp. GFLA7, assembly GCF_056490165.1. Taxonomy (NCBI): domain Bacteria; kingdom Pseudomonadati; phylum Pseudomonadota; class Gammaproteobacteria; order Enterobacterales; family Enterobacteriaceae; genus Lelliottia; species Lelliottia sp. GFLA7. The sequence goes on from NZ_JBWLAQ010000001.1 coordinate 221,597, forward strand.
CGCAGCACCGACCCGCCAAGCAGGAAGCTGTGGCTAAACGCCGCCGCATCGGCCGCCATAAACAGATCGTTATGGGCAAAGTGATGACACGCCGGGTTTTCGAACGCCAGCTTGATGTGATGCAGTTGCGCATTCGCCGCCACGTTCATCGTCACTCGCGCCCCGGTGAAATGTGCGGTCTCATTAAGGCTAACGTAATGCTCAATAACCGTCGCGTCGGCCCCTTCGGCCAATTCAACGTGGTGACGGTAATGCGCGGTGTTGACCTCGTCGCCCTCAAGCCCTTGCGTGATATGCAGCAACAGCAACGGTTTTGCCGGACGCTGATTACGCTTGATGCGAATGTGCGTCACGCTCTGAGAAAGGCTTTCGGTCAGATGCAGGAACACATCCGGCTGCACGGGTGCGGGCAAGGCCTGACGATTGTCGTTAATCTCGACGTCAAAACCGCTGTCTTCGATGCTGTCGCTGAGATCGGCGTTATAGCGTCCATCGACAAACACCAGACGCACGGCGTCAATGTTCAGCGCCAGCGCATCGCGCTGAGCCGGGCTGACATCCGCCAGCCGCGTGACAAACTGGCTGTTCAGCAAGCCGTCCAGCGGGGTGTATTTCCAGTTTTCGTGTTTACGCGTCGGCAGGCCCAGACGCAGCATATGTTGCAGATGCTGCTGCGCATATTCAGAGCGCGTGTCGCCCTGCTCTTCAAACAGGCGATGCCACTGTTGCAGCGCGTTATTGCTGTTCGGTAAGCCAGCCATAGCCCTGCTCCTCCAGTTGTTTGACCAGAGTAAAATCACCGGATTTCACAATACGCCCCTGGTACAGCACATGGACGTGATCCGGTTGGATATAGTCCAGAATGCGCTGGTAGTGGGTGACGATAATGAACGAGCGTTTGCCGTCGCGCAGCGAATTCACGCCGTCAGCGACAATTTTTAGCGCATCAATGTCCAGCCCGGAGTCGGTTTCATCCAGAATGCACAGCTCAGGTTCAAGCACCGCCATCTGCAGGATATCGTTACGTTTTTTCTCACCGCCGGAGAAACCGACGTTCACTGAGCGGGTCAACAGATCTTCCGGCATTTTCAGCAGTTTGATCTTCTCTTCCATCAGATCCTGAAAATCAAAACGATCCAGTTCTTCTTCGCCGCGGTATTTTCGCACCGCATTAAGAGAGGTTTGCAGGAAGAACTGGTTGCTGACGCCAGGGATTTCAACCGGGTACTGGAAAGCCATAAAAATGCCTTCGCCTGCGCGGTCTTCCGGTGACAGCTCCAGCAAGTCTTTGCCTTTGAATTCAACCGTTCCGCCGACGACTTCATAGTCTTCACGTCCGGCCAGCGTGGCCGACAGCGTGCTTTTACCGGAACCATTCGGGCCCATAATGGCATGCACTTCTCCTGGGCGAACCTCGATATTCAGCCCGCGCAGGATAGCTTTATCTTCCACACTGACCTGTAAATCTTTAATGCTTAACATGTGCTTTCCTTAATCCTTAACCGACGCTGTGTTCGAGGCTGATTGCCAACAGTTTTTGGGCTTCCACGGCGAACTCCAGCGGCAGTTCAGAGAACACGTCCTTACAGAAGCCGTTCACAATCATCGAAATGGCGTCTTCTTCGCTGATCCCACGTTGCAGGCAGTAAAAGAGCTGATCTTCCCCGATGCGCGAGGTGGTGGCTTCATGTTCAAGCTGAGCCGTATTGTTCCGGCATTCCACATACGGGAAGGTGTGCGCGCCGCAGTCGGTGCCAATCAGCATCGAGTCGCATTGTGTGAAATTGCGTGCGTTGGTGGCCGTCGGCATAATTTTCACCAGGCCGCGATAGCTGTTCTGGCTGTGCCCGGCGGAGATCCCTTTAGAGATGATCGTCGATTTGGTGTTTTTGCCGATGTGAATCATCTTGGTGCCAGTGTCGGCCTGCTGATGGCCGCTGGTCAGCGCCACGGAGTAGAACTCGCCGATGGAGTTATCGCCGCGCAAAATGCAGCTCGGGTATTTCCAGGTAATGGCTGAGCCGGTTTCCGACTGCGTCCAGGACATCTTGCTGTTTTCACCTTCGCACAGGGCGCGTTTGGTGACGAAATTCAAAATACCGCCGGTATTGCCATCGCCAGGGAACCAGTTCTGCACGGTCGAATATTTTACTTCCGCATCTTTATGGATGATCACTTCTACGACGGCTGCGTGCAGCTGGTAGCTGTCGCGCACGGGCGCAGAACACCCTTCGATGTAACTGACATAACTGCCTTCGTCGGCCACCAGAATGGTACGTTCGAACTGTCCAGTTTTTTCGGCGTTAATACGGAAATAGGTCGACAACTCCATTGGGCAACGCACGCCTTTCGGGATGTAAATAAACGTCCCGTCAGAGGCCACGGCGGCATTAAGCGCGGCAAAGAAATTATCGTTACTCGGCACAACGGTGCCGATGTACTTTTTCACCAGATCCGGGTGATCGTGGATCGCTTCGCCGAATGAACAGAAGATGATGCCCTGTTCCGCCAGCTTGCCGCGATAGGTGGTGGCGACAGACACCGAGTCAAAAATCGCATCGACCGCCACTTCACGTCCTTCGCGGACCGGCACGCCGAGCTGTTCGAACGCCTCTTCCACCTCTTTACTCAGATAGCTGTTTTCCCCGGTCTGCTGCACAGCGCCTGGCTGCGAGGCGCAGGTATCATCACAGCTCCCGCAGGACGGTGCGGAGTAATAGCTGTAATCCTGATAGTCCAGATGTTTATAGTGCGCCTTCAGCCAGTGCGGCTCTTCCATCTCCAGCCATGCGCGAAATGCGTTCAGGCGAAACTCGAGCATCCACTCTGGCTCGTTACGCTTTGCCGAGATCGCCCGCACGACATCTTCGTTAATGCCTTTTGCGAGCTCATCAGTTTGTAGCTGAGTGAAGAACCCCTCTTTGTAATTGAGGTGCCCGCCGCTCCAGGTGTTAACATCGTCAGTTGCTTCAGTATTACGAGACATAGTACCGCCTATACCCCAAAGCTTTCGCCGCAGCCGCATTCGTTCTGGGCTTTCGGGTTATTAAATTTGAATAACTGGTTTAAGCCTTCGCGCACGTAATCGACTTCTGTTCCGTCGATAAACGGCATGGCCTGGAGGGCGACAAACAGCTTCGCGCCGTCCGTTTCGAACACCAGATCGTCTTTCTCAGGCTCGGTGACCGTCCCTAGCACGTAGCCAAAGCCCGCGCAGCCGGTCTGTTTCACGCCTAAACGCAAACCCACTATTTCCGGTTTTTTATCGATTAATTCGTGAATCTGCGCCGCTGCTGTTGGCGTCAGCGTCAATCCACGCCAGGCGAAATCAGCAGGGTTAAAGGTTTCTGAATGCAGTTCCATAGGTCCACCTCATCTATTGAGCCACTACGGGCATAACACCATGTTAGTGATAACGATTATCACTTCAACCCCCTGACAGCAGGGGCTTTCGGCTTAATCGCCCTTTTTGGCTACTTTACTTAAGCATAGACCCTGCCGCGCCAGGCAGGAGCGTTGGTTAAAATAATCCAATACATTGATAAATAATGGATTAGCAAAAGCTAATCGGTGCAACGGGTTACGCCGTAGAAGATGTATAGATAATGCCTATTTTTAAAATAGACAGCGCAGAATTTCCAGGAAAATACTGAAACAGGGCGAAAATGGCGCGCTGCGCGAGCGAATTGGCCGTCAGACGCTAGACTTTAGGAGACACCAAAAGGAGATTACCTATGTCATCACATGATTTTGAGAATGAAGCCGATCGCTTGGCGAATAAAGCCTTTAACAAAGCTGACGAACTTGCTGGAGAAGCACAATCCCAGTTTGGCGCTGCGGTTGACTCACCTAAACATCAGCTTAAAGGTGCAGCACGAAAATATGCCGCCAAAGCGTCGGATGTTGCAGATGATGTGTCTGAAAGAGTGCGTGATAATCCGTTGACCGGATTGATGGCCGCAGGTGCCATTGGCCTGATTATTGGCCTGTTGGTGGGGCGTAAATAAGACATTCACTCTGGCCCGCAAGGGCCTTTTTTACAATCCTGCTTCGTGGAACGACACCGCAAAACCCTGCTCTCGCCAGTGATCCAGCTGCTCCTGCTGACGTGCTGTAGCGGCTTTACCCGTCCAGACAAAAATCTTTTGCCCCGGGAACAGTTCCGGACGTGGGGAATCAATCGGCTCTGCTAACACGTCAATATGCCAGCCCTTATGAGAAAGCCGGGCAGCCTCAAGCCACAAACGCGTGCGGTCTTCACATTCCCAACCGATTAACAGCGCGTCTTTTCCTGACTTTTTACGTGATTCCGCCAGGGAAGCCGCCGCAACCTCAATGAGCACACCGTCTAACAGACTTGCCATGTGGCGAACCGTATTTTGATCGTGGCTCATGCGTTGGCGGACGGGAACAAGAATATTATCGATAAGGGCTTCAACGGAATGTTCGCGACGGAAGTCAGTGAGTTTGGCGCGCAATTTTGCCGGGCTGGCGTAGCGTAAAACCAGCATCATCTCTTCCTGATATGCCGTCCAGCTACTCTCAGTGACCAGTTCCTGCGCACCCAAAAGGGCTTTGACCTTACCAACCGAAACGCCGCTTTTCATCAGGCGTTTGATTTCTTCGATGCGCAGAATATCTTCTTCATCGAACTGGCGATGGCCGCCTTCGCTGCGCTGGGGTTTCAACAAACCATAGCGACGCTGCCATGCGCGCAGCGTTACTGGGTTGATTCCGCATCGTTCGGCGACTTCACCGATACTGTAATAGGCCATTAGCTCCCTCACGCTCAATACTTCCATACTAAAACTAACTAACCTTATCAGATTGTACAAATGAAATGTATAACTAAGAATCCGGTTAGCAGCAAGTGCTTGTCAAGCCTACCAGAATTAGGTTTACGCATTGTTGTACAAACTTTACGACTCGTATCATTCAGCGTGAGAGAGGTTTACCGCACATTAGATATCGAATTTCTTTTCTGGCCAGGCAATCGGCGGAATGCCTCCCAGTTTCGGACTGGCAAAAAGATGCCCCTGAAACTCGGAAATCCCAGCGGATTCAAGCCACATCCACTCCTCCGCCTTCTCAACACCCACGGCGCAAAACTGAATTTCCAGTGAGGCACAGCATTTGATAATGGCCTGAACAATCGCCTGGCGCGGACCGCTTTTATGCACATCCGCAACCAGCTCGCGATTGATTTTGATTCGGTCAGGCTGGAATTGCGCCAGCAGCAGCAAACCCGCGAAGCCGGCACCAAAGTGATCGATCGCCACGCTGATCCCGGCGCTCTTGAGCTGCCGGACCGCCCCTTTGAATTCGGTGAGTCGCGAAATGACTTCACTTTCGGTGAATTCGATAATGATTTGCTCGGGCACCAGACCATTGGCGGCGATTTCTTTCAGCAGGAAATCGACAGCATCAGGCACATTGACCAGCGTCATCGGCAGCAAATTCAGGGATAATGTCTGCCCTTCAAGGCCCAGCGCACTCGCCATCGACAGCGCGACCTGCTTACTTTTGAGATCCGACTCGTAAATCGCATTCCCGGTCAGCGACTCAAAATAGACGGCCGGTGAACCACCAGACGGCGTACGCAGCAGCGCTTCCCAGGAGACAACCTGTTGCGTCAGCGGATCAACAATGGGCTGAAACGCAAAGCTACAGTCTGCCCCTTTGGCAATCACCGGGGGCTGGCGCGATAAAGCATCCTCTTCGGGGATAAATTCCCAGGTATCGCCCGGTGGGATTTCGAAATAGTTTTCTTTTTCAGTGGCTTCGACAAAGGTGCGGAAAAACTGTAGCGCACGATCGTTGTACGTGAGCTGATAGCGAGTTGTCCCTTTATTCAGCACCTGCTGAAGCACTTCTTCCCTGTCGTAGCGCCGCAGATCAAAGAGTTCCATGCCTGCATGACCAAATCGCCTTGACGGGCCGTAGTCATAAAGCAACTCCACCAGATTGTAGTGCCGGGGGTCGTTGCAAATATGCTCGTAGATACGCTTGACGCTCTCTTCCGGCCCTTCGAGCAGCTGGAAAAAGTGCATTCCGTTGAATAATAAAATCCCTGTGACGTCCGAGTGCCGATTCTTATCGGCGGCTGCTTCGACCATTTTTTCCAGAGATTTAACTGGAACGTTCGCGCAGAGATGACTGCGGTAAATAATGGTTGTGAGCATGTTTTTCCAGGGTGTTTATCGGGTGGGCCGCACATGCAAATCATGTGGCTATTGCGTGTTATACCACATTAATTGCTTAACAAATAATTTACAGCTCAAGGATTTAGCGGTTTTTTTTCTCGTGATTTTTAGCCTGTACAACTTTGTTCCGCAATACACGTTGTACAATATATCCTTTGCATAACTCTGCAATGTTGACATTCATAACTTATTGATTTTTTTATAATCTGTAACTAAAAGTGAAAAATTATGAAAAATCTGTACATTTTTAATGTACAGATTTAAGAAAAGTGTATACCTTATTTGTAACGTTACTGATTACTCATTTTTACAGGATCGAAACATGCGCCAGAACGGATATCAACCCGATGCCGCCACTGCCATTGCACAGTACTTTGACAAGGCCGCCCTGCCTACCCAGCAGGAGACACTCGGACAGGTGGTTGTCGAAATCCTGCGTGACGGGCGTAGCCTGAATCGTAAAACGCTGTGTGCCAAGCTGCTATGCCGTCTTGAAGATGCATCGGATTTGGAAGAAGAAAAACATTATCAAACCCTTATCGGATTACTGTTTGATCGCTGAAGTTCGCAAAACAATTAACAGATTTCCTGGTTTGTCAGTCATCGGGATGAGGGAGCGCTGAAGGCTAACAAAGACCAGGCGATCAGAGATGCTGTTATGAATAGACGTCATGTAGACAAAATGGTTGACGAGCTTATTGGTGAAGCCGTTCTTTCGCTGTTAAAGGAGAACGGCCCCATCAATACGCATGCATTAACGCAAAGATTACGGAGCATGAAAGCTCATGAAAAGGATCCTGAGCGGCGGGAAGCCATAGCAGAGGTTATTGCGGAAATAAGCGGCAGTGATGTGGCGTTTAAACATTACAAAGCCGTGCAAAACCAAGCGAATCGAGAGGGATCTCAAAGGATCAATAATAACAATGTTGTTCCTTTATTTAGCAATGGAAAGCCTGCTGATCCAAAGAAAATACATTGACTGCCAACCGCCACTTAACCATACGGTGAGAATAAATGAGACAGAATATTCAGGTTCAGCCCGAATTTACGACAGCAAGCTTCGACAGTGCAGTTGCAGAATATTTTCGTACCGCAGGCGATCGGTTTGCCGATGAGGCTGCTGTTTTTTCCGCTGCGGTGCGTGGCGTTCTTGCCAGTGATGGGCATGTCACTAACAAAGGACTCATTTTATGGCTGATTCATGCGCTCGAATCGACCAGCGATGTGGTCCGCGCCGATGTGATTCGCAAAACGCTGGAAATCGTTGTTGGCTACACCATGGATGATATTTAAGGCCCGCAACTTACTCCCTGTTAACGTGTCATCGTCATATGTGTCGAGCATCATGACGATGACACGCTATTGTTAGCAACAAACCCATCAATAAACCCTGATATATCAAAGCAATGAATAGATGGCATGGATTCTGCTTATGTCCTGCTTTCGAGAGTGTGTCCTGGTGAACCTCTCTTCATTTCTTAACAGGTCTGTTATTGATGAAAAAAGTCGCAAGCGTCTGCCCTTACTGCGGTGCAGGCTGTAAATTAAATCTCGTTGTCGAAAACAATCGTATTATCCGCGCCGAAGCCGCCGATGGCGTCACTAACCAGGGTACGCTGTGCCTGAAAGGTTTTTACGGCTGGGATTTCCTCAACGATACCCGACTCCTTACCCCCCGCCTGACCCAACCGATGATCCGCTACAACAAAGGTGACGCCTTTACGCCTGTCACCTGGGAAGAGGCGATTCGTTACACCGCCAGCAAACTCAAAACGATCAAAGAACAACACGGCCCACGATCTATTATGACCACCGGTTCGTCGCGCGGAACGGGTAACGAAACCAACTATGTGATGCAGAAATTTGCTCGCGCCGTACTGAACACCAACAATGTGGATTGCTGCGCGCGAGTATGTCACGGCCCGTCTGTTGCCGGTTTGCAGCAAACGCTCGGTAACGGGGCGATGAGCAACTCCATTAACGATATCGAGAACTCAAAATGCCTGCTGGTGTTTGGCTATAACTGTGCAGATTCTCACCCTATCGTGGCGCGCCGCGTGCTGAAAGCGCGCCAGAACGGCGCGAAAATCATCGTTTGCGATCCGCGTCGCATCGAAACCGCCCGCATCGCCGATCAACATTTACCGCTTAAAAACGGCAGCAATATGGCGCTGGTCAATGCGTTCGGCTACGTGCTACTGGAAGAGGAGTTGTACGACAAAACCTACGTCGCACGCTTTGCTGAGGGTCTCGATGCCTATCGTGAGACCGTCAAAGATTATGCTCCTGAAAAGGTTGAGCATCTGACCGGCATTCCCGCGCGGGACGTACGTCAGGCGATGCGCACCTTTGCGGCTGCACCGTCAGCCACGGTGATGTGGGGCATGGGCGTGACGCAGTTTGGACAAGCGGTGGATGTGGTAAAAGGGCTTTCCAGCCTGGCGCTGCTGACCGGAAATCTCGGTCGCCCTGCCGTTGGCGTCGGCCCGGTTCGCGGCCAAAACAACGTGCAGGGTGCGTGTGATATGGGCGTGCTGCCCAACATGTTCCCGGGCTATCAGGATGTCACCGATCCCGAAATGCGGCAGAAATTTGCTGACGCGTGGGGAATCGACGCCAACAAAATGGACGATCAGGTAGGCGTGCGCATCACCGAAGTCCCGCATCTGGCGCTGGAAGGCAAAGTGAAAGCCTATTACATCATGGGTGAAGATCCGCTCCAGACCGAAGCCGATTTGGGCCTGGTGCGCAGCGGGTTCGAGGCCCTCGATTTCGTTGTGGTGCAAGATATCTTCATGACCAAAACGGCGGAAGTGGCGGACGTGCTGCTGCCTGCGACGTCCTGGGGTGAGCACGGCGGGGTATTCACCTGCGCCGACCGCGGATTCCAGCGTTTTGGCAAAGCGATCGATGCCACTGGCAACGTCAAACGCGACTGGGAGATCATCAGCCTGCTGGCCAGCGAAATGGGCTATCCGATGCACTACGATTCCAACCAGCAAATCTGGGACGAAATGCGTGAGCTGTGCCCGCTGTTTTACGGCGTCACCTACGAAAAAATGGGCGAGATGGGGCATATTCAGTGGCCGTGCCCGACGCTGGATCACCCGGGTACGCCGTACCTGTACAAAGATAATCAGTTCGATACGCCGAGCGGCAAAGGTCAGCTGTTCGCAGCCCCGTGGCGTGCGCCTGCCGAAGTGCCGGACCCGGATTATCCGCTGGTACTCTGCACCGTGCGTGAAGTCGGTCATTACTCCTGCCGTTCGATGACCGGTAACTGCGCGGCGTTGCAAAGTCTCGCCGATGAGCCGGGGCGCGTGCAGATTCACCCGGCGGATGCAGACGCGTTGGGCATTGCGGATGGACAACTGGTGTGGGTGCGTTCGCGTCGTGGGAAAGTGATTACCCGTGCCAGTGTCAGCGAGCGTATCAACGCCGGTGCGGTCTACATGACCTATCAGTGGTGGATTGGGGCGTGCAATGAACTGACCCAGGATAATCTCGATCCGATTTCCAAAACGCCCGAAACCAAATACTGTGCGGTTAAACTTGAGGCGATCGACGATCAGCGTTGGGCGGAAGATTATGCCGCGTCGGCCTATCAATCGATGAAATCTCGGTTAATCAGTGCGGTAAACGTTTAGCAGAGAATTCACGGGAATGAACAGCAAAGAGGCTCGCCAGTGCGAGCCTCTTTTTTATCGCTTACTCTTTGTTTTGCTCTTTCGCTTCAACTTCGCGATACCAGCGCGGATGGTGTTTCTTCGCCCAACGACGACTCACCTTCCCTTCAATCATCCCCTTGACCGACCCTTTCACCCAGAACGCCATATACATATGGATAAGGATGGCATGGATCAAAATAATCGCCGCCGTGGCGTGGATTAACAAACTCCAGCGTACCACCGTCATTGGGAAGTAATGGGCAAAATAGGGACGCCAGATAATCACGCCCGTCGCCAGCAGCACAAAAATCATGCTCATAATGCTCCAGAACATCATTTTCTGCCCGGCGTTATATTTGCCGACGTCCGCCACTTTGTGTTCGTTGCCTTTCAGCACTTCAACAATCCCTTTGATCCAGGGCAGATCCTGTTTATCCGGGATGTTGTGGTGCACGAAACGCACAAACATAAACATCAGCGCGAAGAAAATCAGCACGCCAAAAAACGGGTGCAGAATACGCCCCATTTGCGGTGTGCCGAAGGTCTGAGTGAGCCACTGGAGCGTCGGGAAAAAGAGTGCAATCCCAGAGAGCGAGACCAGGAAGAAGCAGATCACCACCGTCCAGTGACAGGCGCGATCGATAAACTTGGTGCGCAGGATCATTTTGCTCTTACTCATGATCGTTCTCCTCTTCATCGTCGTCCGTCTCTTTGTTTGGCCCCACACCGATATAGTGGTAAATCAGCCCGGCAAACGTAGCGACAAATCCGGCTGCGGAGAGCGGCTTGAGAATGCCTTTCCACAGGTTGACCGGGACGTCGATTTTCGGATCGTTGGGCAGATTGTGATACAGCTCCGGCTGGTCGGCATGGTGCAGAACGTACATTACATGCGTACCGCCGACGCCCTGCGGGTTATAGACACCCGCATTCGTATAGCCGCGCTTTTTGAGCTGCGCCACGCGCGTCTCCCCCATCTCCAGCATCTCTTTTTTGGTGCCGAAATGAATCGCGCCTGTCGGACAGGTTTTGACGCATGCCGGTTCCTGGCCGACGCTCACGCGATCCACGCACAGCGTACATTTGTAGACGCGGTTATCGTCAGGATTCAGACGGGGAATGTTGAACGGACACCCGGCGATGCAGTATCCGCACCCGATGCAGTGATCGGACTGAAAATCCACGATCCCGTTGGCGTACTGGATAATCGCTCCGGCAGACGGGCAGGCCTTAAGACAGCCTGGGTCCGCGCAGTGCATGCAGCCGTCCTTGCGGATCAGCCACTCCAGCTTGTTGTTTTGCGTGGTTTCGCTAAACCGCATCACCGTCCAGGATTTGGCGGTCAAATCCATTGGGTTGTCGTAGACGCCTTCGCACACCCCCACTTCGTCGCGAATATCGTTCCATTCGGAACAGGCGACCTGACAGCCTTTACAGCCGATGCAGGTCGACACATCGATAAGCTTCGCGACTTCGGTTTTGAAGTCCCGCGCCTGAGGCGGAGGCGTGAAGGCGTTAGTGGCCGAGCGCTTGATAATATCTTGTGATTGCATGGACATACGTGGCCTCCCTTACGCCTTCTCGATGTCGACTAAAAACGCCTTGTACTCCGGCGTCTGCGAGTTGGCGTCGCCCACGGATGGCGTCAACGTATTGGCCAGGAACCCTTTACGCGTTGCCCCCTCAAAGCCCCAGTGACACGGAATGCCCACGGTGTTGACCTTACGACCGTCAATGGTCAGGGTTTGCAGGCGTTTAGTGACCACCGCTTTTGCTTTGATAAAGCCTCGTTTCGACATCACTTTCACTTCATCCCCGGCAACAATGCCCTTCTCTTGCGCCAGCGCTTCGCCAATTTCGACAAACTGATCCGGCTGTGCAATTGCGTTGAGCCGCGCATGCTTAGTCCAGTGACGGAACAGCTCGGTGATCGAATAGGTCGTGGCGACATACGGGAAGTCATCCGCTTTGCCCATATTCGGCAGGTCTTCTTTGAAGATGCGCGCAACGGGGCTGGAGATGACATTCGGATGCAGCGGGTTGGTGCCAATCGGCGATTCAATCGGTTCGTAATGTTCCGGGAACGGGCCGTCGTTCATCTTGTCGATGGAGAACAGGCGCGCCACCCCTTCTGGATTCATGATAAACGGCCCGACGTTGCTACCCGGTGCCGAGGCGTTGTAATCCGCCACGTCCTGACCGGTCCATTTTTTGCCATCCCAGTGCAGCAAGGCACGTTTGGCGTCCCAGGGTTTCCCGGCCGCATCGGCAGAGGCGCGGTTGTACAGAATGCGACGGTTCGCCGGCCACGACCACGCCCAGCCTGGCGTACAGCCCAGCCCGTACGGATCGCTGTTATCGCGGTTCGCCATCTGATTGCCCTGCTCGGTCCAGCTTCCGCAGTACACCCAGCAGAAGCTGCTGGTGGTGCCGTCATCGCGTAACTGCGCAAAACTGCTGAGCTGCTGGCCTTTTTTCGCCACCAGTTGGCCTTTGTCATCAAACAAATCCACCAGCGCCATGCCGTTGGCTTCGCGGGCAATCTCTTCCGGATGCGGATCGCGGGGATTTTTGTAATCCCAGGACATGTTCAGCACCGGCGCCGGGTTTGCCCCGCCTTCGACCTGATAGAGTTCACGCAGGCGCGTAAACAGACGGCCAAGGATTTTGCCGTCGTGCATCGCTTCACCCGGTGGCTCAGCGGCCGCCCAGTGCCATTGCAGCCAGCGGCCAGAGTTGGCAATCGAGCCGTCTTCTTCCGCAAAACAGGACGATGGCAGGCGGAAGACTTCGGTCTGAATATCTGCCGGATTCACGTCGTTCATCTCACCGTGATGCTGCCAGAAGGTCGACGACTCGGTGACCAGCGGATCGATAACCACCATGTATTTGAGCTTCGAGAGCGCGCGGGACGATTTGTTTTTATCCGGGAACGCCGCCAGCGGGTTAAAGCCCTGAACGATGTAACCGTTGATTTTGCCGTCGAGCATCAGCTTGGCCTGGGTCATCACGTCATACAAACGATCCCATTTCGGGAGCCAGTCGTAGCCCCAGTTGTTGTCCGCCGTGGCATGCTCGCCCCAGAAGCTTTTCATCATGCTGATAAAGAACTTCGGCGTGTTTTGCCAGTAGTTCACTTCGTTCAGCCCCAGCGACGGCGGCGTGATCTGCGAGATATAGGTCTGATAATCCGGCTGTTTTTCGGACGGCAGCGGCATGTAGCCCGGCAGATTGGTTGAGAGCAACCCCAGATCGGTGTAGCCCTGAATATTGGAGTGACCGCGCAGGGCGTTGACGCCGCCGCCTGCCATACCGATATTGCCCAGCAGCAGTTGCAACATTCCCGCCGCACGTATTATCTGTGCGCCCGCCGAGTGGTGCGTCCAGCCCAGTGCGTACAAGATTGTCGCGGTACGGTCCGGTACGCTGGTGCTGGCGAGGATCGCGCAAATGCGGTTGAAATCATCAATCGACGTGCCGCACAAGCGGTTCACCATCTCCGGCGTATAGCGATCGACGTGCGCTTTAAGCAGATTCCAGACGCAGCGCGGGTGGCTGAGCGTATCGTCACGCTGCACGTGGCCCTGCTCGTCCAGTTGATAGAACCAGCTCGATTTATCGTACTGACGCTTTTCGGCGTCGTAGCCGCTGAACAGACCGTCATCGAACGCATAGTCGTCGCGGATAATCAGGCTGGCGTTAGTGTAGGCGCGGACGTATTCGTGCTGGATGGCGTCATGCGCGATCAAATAGCGAATGGCCCCCAGCAGAAACGCAGTGTCAGACCCGGCGCGAATCGGCGCATACAGATCGGCCACCGCCGCGCTGCGGTTAAAGCGCGGATCGACCACCACCACCGTGGCGTCGTTTTTGGTCTGCGCTTCAACAACCCATTTAAAGCCGACCGGATGGGCTTCCGCCGCGTTGCCGCCCATGATCAACACCACGTTGGCGTTTTTAATATCAACCCAGTTATTGGTCATCGCCCCGCGCCCGAAGGTCGGTGCCAGCGCAGCAACGGTTGGACCGTGGCACAAACGCGCCTGACAGTCGATCGCCACCATGCCCAGCGCGCGGGCAAATTTTCCGTCGAGAATACCGGTTTCATTGCTGGCCGCCGACGAGCAGAGCATGCCCGTAGTCGTCCAGCGGTTGACCGTCAGCCCTTGGGCGTTCTTCTCGATAAAATTGGCATCACGATCCGCTTTCATCAGGCGGGCGATACGCTCAATGGCGTCATCCCATGAAATACGCTGCCATTTATCAGACCCCGGCGCGCGGTATTCGGGATACAGCAGGCGAGTATCACTGTGAATGTAATCCAGTACCCCTGCCCCTTTCGGGCAAAGCGACCCACGGCTGACCGGGTGATCCGAGTCGCCTTCGACGTGATAGATACTTTCTTTGACGTTTTTGGCATCGTCGCCGAGGCTATACATGATCATGCCGCAGCCCACTGAGCAGTATGTACAGTTATTACGCGTCTCTTTTGCTTTTAAGAGTTTGTATTGACGTGTTTCCGCGATCGCGGAAAAAGATGATAAAAATCCGAGAGATGCAACAGTTGTTCCTGCCATACCGCCCGCGCAGATCTTAAAGAACTGCCTCCGGCTAAACTCCATGTATCCTCCAGCTTAAAACTTAAGACGGGAAAAGGGACGGAGATTATAGGGTTATTAAGCTGGATAAACCATTATCCATTTGTGGTTATAAGAGGTGAGATCACATAGGAGTAAAAAACAAAAAAGGCCGCCTCAGCGACCTTTTTATCAGGTATCGAACATTAATGGACGTGAACGCCCAACCGCCAGGCAAAATAGATCTCTTCTTTTAATTCATTCGAAGAGAGCGCGAGCAAGTCGGCAAATTCCAGTTCAAGCTGTTTGAGCTTTTTCAGGTACTGTGCCGGAGACAAGTTGCTCTTATCGCGACGTAAAAATTCTACTGCCAGTATGGCTGGGTTCAATTCGGTATCCATAACATCCTCTCTTGTGTACAAAACCTGACCAGTATAACACTTTTCACTGCCCACTTTTTGACCAGAGACAATTTGTTGCAGATGTTTACCGTTACTTAAACCACGGTGGTCGTCAGTCGTGAAGAGCAGCACAGACGATCCTGCTCATCGAAGATGTCAATTTGCCACACCTGATGACGGCCTCCCGCATGCAAAGCCCGGCACACACCCCGCACGCGTCCACTGCGCACAGACCGGATGTGATTGGCGTTCACCTCAAGCCCGACGGCTTTTTGCTCGCCCTCGGTACAGAGATATCCCGCAACCGAACCCAGCGTTTCGGCGAGGACCACTGACGCCCCGCCGTGCAGCAAACCAAATGGCTGATGCGTGCGGTGATCCACGGGCATAGTGGCCTCAATGTCGTTTGCGCCGATACGCGTAAACTGAATATCGAGCAGCCCGACCATGTTGCCTTCACCCATGGCGTTGAGCGCGTGTAGCGTGACTTCGCGTTTCCAGATCATCCCATAATCTCCAGTAAAGCCTGCAACGGATGGCGAACCCCGCTACCTTCGACGCGTTTCACCTGGCTGCGACAGGAATATCCCGTCGCCAGACAGCGGTTACGCGGCAAACGCTGCATCGCCTGATGCCACGACAATTCGTAAATCCCGAGGGAATTGGCGTGATTTTTCACTTCATGCCCATACGTCCCGGCCATGCCGCAGCAGCCAACGCTGACGTTTTCCAGCTTCGCCCCAAAGCGGGCGAAGATAGACGCCCACTGCGCAGGCGCAGCAGGCAGCGCGGTCACTTCGGTACAGTGGCCAAACAGGTACCAGGATTCGCCGCTGGTCTCCTGCGTCGCAACATGTTGCAGCGCTGCTGGCAGCCATTCGTGTACCAGCATGACGTTAAAATCGCCGCGCTTATCGCCGAGCGTTTGTTTGTATTCATCGCGATAACACAGCACCAGCGCCGGATCGACGCCCACCATCGGCATCCCAAGCTGCGCAACGCGATTCAGGAAGTCAGACGTTTTCTGCGCCGTTTTGGCAAACCGATTCAGGAAACCCTTAATATGCTGCGCTTTGCCATTCGGTGAGAACGGCAGGACCACCGGCTGATAACCCACGCGTTCCACTAAGCGCACAAAATCGGCGACCACCTGTGCATCGTAATAGCTGGTAAATGGATCCTGCACCACCAGCACGGTTTTGGCTTTTTGCTCGCCGCTCAGGGTTTCCAGCTGTTCCAGCGTCATATTGGCCGAACGGTGTCCGACCAGCTCGCGTTGCAGAGACGGCGTGGAGAGCAGCGGCAGATCAACCATGCCGATGTGCTTTTCGGACAGCTTGCGCACCAGCGGCTGATTGATAAAGAAGTTGAAGGTTTTCGGCGCGCGCGCCATCAGCGGAGCGTAGATTTCAACCGTCGCCACCAGATGATCGCGCATCGGGCGCAAATAGCGGGAGTAATAAAGCTGCAGGAAGCGCGAGCGGAACTCCGGCACATCAATTTTGATCGGGCATTGCGTCGAGCAGGCTTTACAGGCCAGACAACCGGACATCGCCTCTTTCACTTCGTGCGAGAAATCGTACTCACCTTTACTGGCATGCCAGCTATTTCGGGAACGCTCAATCAGCGTGCGCAGGCTGGCGCGTTTTTCCGGCAGCGCGTTTTCGAGCTTTAGCGGATCGACACCGCGATCCGCCAGCAGACGCAGCCACTCACGCACCAGCGTCGCGCGCCCTTTCGGGGAGTGAATGCGGTTGCTGGTGATTTTCATCGACGGGCACATCGGGCTTTTCACATCGAAGTTAAAGCACAAACCGTTGCCGTTACACTCCATCGCGCCGCGCCAGGATGAACGCACCGCAATCGGGATCTGACGGTCGAAGGTGCCGCGCTTCACGGCGTCAACCTGCATCATCGGATCGTCAACGCCCGCAGGCGGGCAAATCTTGCCCGGATTGAGGCGGTTATCCGGGTCAAACGCCGCTTTCACTTTGCGCAGTTCACCATACAGTTGCTCGCCGAAAAACGCCGGACTGTACTCTGCGCGGAACCCTTTACCGTGCTCACCCCACAGCAGACCACCGTATTTCGCCGTGAGCGCGACGACCTCGTCAGAGATGCGCTTCATCAGCATCTCCTGCTGAGGATCACACATATCCAGCGCCGGACGGACGTGCAGCACGCCCGCATCCACATGGCCAAACATGCCGTAGCTCAGGCCATGGCCGTCGAGCAGCGCGCGAAACTCAACGATGTAATCCGCCAAATGCTCCGGCGGTACACAGGTGTCTTCCGCAAACGGAATCGGCTTGGCCGCCCCTTTGGCGTTGCCCAGCAGACCGACCGCTTTTTTACGCATCGCGTAGATGCGCTCGATGCCCGAGAGATCGTTGCACAGCTGCCAGCCAATCACGCCGCCTTCGCCCGTGGCGATCAGCTCATCAAGACGGTTGCATAGCGTCGATACCTGACTTTCAATCAGATCCGCGTCATCGCCCGCAAATTCAACGATGTTCAGCCCGAGCATCTCTTTATCCGGCACGTCGGTAATCAGCTCGCTGACCGAATGCCAGACAATATCTTCCCGCGCCAGGTTGAGCACTTTAGAGTCAACGGTTTCCACCGACAGTGCACGCGCATCGACCATAAACGGCGCATTGCGCAGTGCGGAATCGAAAGAGTTATATTTGACGTTGACCAGACGGCGCACCTTCGGCAGCCGGGTGATGTCCAGACGCGCTTCAGTGATAAACGCCAGCGTGCCTTCGGACCCGGTCAGAATGCGGGTTAAATCGAATTCACTGAGATCGTCATTGAAGACATGACGCAGATCGTAACCGGTCAGGAAGCGGTTGAGTTTCGGGAATTTATCGATAATAAGCTGACGGTTATCGCGACAGCTATCCAGCACGGTACGGTAAATTCGCCCGACCGCGGTGTTGTCTTTCCCGAGCGTTTCAGCCAGTTCAACCGGCATCGCCTGGGTATCGAGAATATCGCCGCCCAGCAGCACCGCACGGACGCCCAGAATGTGATCGGATGTTTTCCCGTAAACCAGCGACCCCTGCCCGGAGGCATCAGTGTTAATCATGCCGCCAATGGTGGCGCGGTTGCTGGTCGAAAGCTCCGGCGCAAAGAAAAAACCGTAAGGTTTCAGGAACTGGTTGAGCTGGTCTTTTATCACGCCCGCTTCAACACGCACCCAACCCTCTTCGGGATTGATCTCAATAATACGGTTCATGTAGCGCGACATATCAATGATGATGCCCTGATTCAGAGCCTGACCATTGGTGCCGGTTCCGCCGCCGCGTGGGGTAAAGACCAGCGACGCGAAACGTTCCTGCGCTGCCAGACGCGAAATCAGCGCCACATCTGCGGTAGAACGAGGAAAAACGACGGCATCGGGAAGTAACTGATAGATACTGTTGTCAGTCGCCATCGTTAGCCTGTCGGCGTAACTCGTGGCGGTATCACCTGTAAAACCCTGTTGCTCCAGTGCTTGCAAATAATTCAGTACCAGCTGAACGACGCCGGGTGCCTGAGAAATCAATGGGATCATTACTGTCGACCCTAATTATTAAGTGGTGAACTCCCTGGATAGTTCGCACTGATTGCGGCTGGTAACGGCGTGGACCCTGGCGTAGAGCTAATGCTTTAACGGGGATAAACGCACCCAACCAACGCATCTACAGCATGAAATATGACGGGAGATAATCGTTTGCGTTGTGTCTGAATGGTTGTATCACATTTTTTTCTTATACGCTCAGCAGAATTACGGGCAGAATCCGACTGTCAAAAACCGCTGAAATCACTAATGATTAGAGTGACGCGTTTTATGTTTCCGCCAGCGCGGCTGGTGTTCATTAAAGGTAAATTTTATATATGGTCAATCTTCGTCAGCCCAGGGACGTTGCGCAAATTCTGCTGTCGGTGCTGTTTTTAGCCATCATCATTATTGCGTGCCTATGGATTGTACGCCCGTTTGTGCTGGGTTTTGCGTGGGCCGGAACGGTCGTTATCGCCACCTGGCCCCTGTTTATTCGTCTGCAAAAACTGCTGTTTGGTCGTCGCTCACTGGCGGTTGTGGTGATGACGCTGTTTGTTTTCCTGGTGTTCATTATTCCGATTGCGCTGCTGGTCAACAGTCTGGTCGATACCAGCGGGCCGGTGATTCGCTCGGTGACCAGCGGTGAAATGACCATTCCGGATCTCGCCTGGCTGAACAGTGTGCCGGTGATTGGCGCCAAGCTTTACAGCGGCTGGCATAGCCTGCTGGAGATGGGCGGCAGCGCGATCATGACCAAGGTCCGGCCTTATATCGGCACCACAACCACCTGGTTTGTGGGTCAGGCGGCGCATGTTGGGCGCTTCGTGATGCATTGCGCACTGATGCTGGTCTTCAGCGCCCTGCTTTACTGGCGTGGCGAACAGGTGGCACTCGGCGTGCGTCATTTCGCCACGCGTCTGGCAGGACAGCGCGGTGATGCGGCCGTGTTACTGGCAGGGCAGGCGGTACGCGCCGTGGCGCTGGGTGTGGTAGTGACTGCGCTGGTGCAAGCGGTTCTCGGTGGCATTGGTCTGGCGATTTCGGGCGTTCCTTATGCGACCATTTTCACGGTCATCATGATCCTCACCTGTCTGGTGCAGCTTGGGCCTCTGCTGGTGCTGATCCCCTGCATTATCTGGCTTTACTGGAGCGGCGATACCACCTGGGGCACGGTGCTTCTGGTGTGGAGTTGCGTGGTCGGCACGATGGATAACGTTATCCGACCGATGCTGATTCGCATGGGTGCCGATCTGCCGCTGATTCTGATTCTTTCCGGCGTGATTGGTGGTTTGATTGCTTTCGGCATGATTGGTCTGTTTATCGGTCCGGTTCTGCTGGCCGTGACCTGGCGTTTGTTCTCCGCATGGGTGCATGAAATTCCGCCGCCGGCCACCGACCCGGATGTGGTGCTGCACGAACTCGAAACGCTGGAAGATAAAAACAAGCAGTAATTCTCTACAGGCGGGGCAACCCGCCTGACACATAAGCCAAACTAATCAATTTTGATACACAAAACGAGTCTGACCCGCTGCGTCACGCCTAACTGCGTCATTCCCCTCGCAAAATCTTCACGCCTCTTAAACTATTGAGACGAATCTGATCGACGCAAAAACGTAGCATGCCTACTATTAGCTCACGGTTATAAATCAACACCTTGATTTATAAGCATGGAAATCCCCTGAGTGAAACAACGAATTGCTGTGTGTAGTCTTTGCCCATCTCCCACGATGGGCTTTTTTTTATGCTTTTTTTGGCGAGTGCGCGCCAGGACATAAAAAAAGCCCGGCAAGCATGACGCCGCCGGGCTTATTCAGGATGAGATTACTTTTTCAGTTCAGCCAGACTCAGCCAGGTTTGCACCACCGTATCTGGGTTCAGGGACAGACTATCGATCCCCTCCTCCATCAGCCATGCGGCAAAATCTTCGTGATCGGAAGGACCCTGACCACAAATCCCGACGTATTTGCCCTGTTTCTTCGCCGCGCGAATCGCCATCGACAGCAACGCTTTCACCGCGTCATTGCGCTCGTCGAACAGTTCTGACACCACGCCAGAATCGCGGTCCAGACCCAGCGCCAGCTGCGTCATATCGTTGGAGCCGATTGAGAAGCCGTCGAAATGTTCCAGGAATTGCTCTGCCAGCAGGGCATTGGACGGAATTTCGCACATCATGATGATCTTCAGCCCGTTCTCGCCGCGCTTGAGTCCCTGACGCGCTAACTCTTCCACTACCGCTTTCGCCTGCTCTACGGTACGCACAAACGGCACCATGATTTCGACGTTGGTGAGACCCATTTCATTACGCACGCGTTTTACCGCGTCGCATTCCAGGGCAAAACAGTCGCGGAAACTGTCAGACACGTAACGGCCAGCGCCACGGAAGCCCAGCATTGGGTTCTCTTCTTCTGGTTCGTAGCGTTCACCGCCAACCAGATTAGCGTATTCGTTAGACTTAAAGTCTGACAGACGCACAATCACCCGCTTCGGATAGAACGCCGCCCCGAGTGTGGCGATCCCTTCGGTCAGACGGCCTACATAGAACTCTTTTGGTGAGTCGTAGCCTTTCATCATCTCGCGAATTTCGTTTTGCAGCGCGGCGTCCTGGTCGTCAAACTCCAGCAGCGCGCGCGGATGCACCCCGATCATGCGGTTGATAATAAATTCCAGACGCGCCAGGCCCACGCCTTCGTTGGGCAGACAGGCAAAATCAAAGGCACGATCGGGGTTACCGACGTTCATCATGATTTTTAGCGGCAGATCCGGCATGGTATCGACGCTTGAGCTTTTCACGCTGAAGTCCAGAATATCGGCATACACGTAGCCGGTATCGCCTTCGGCGCAGGAGACGGTGACTTTTTCGTCATCTTTCATGCGCTCGGTGGCGTCACCACAGCCCACGACGGCCGGGATGCCCAGCTCACGCGCGATGATTGCGGCGTGACAGGTGCGCCCCCCCCGGTTGGTGACGATAGCCGCGGCTTTTTTCATGATCGGTTCCCAGTCCGGGTCGGTCATGTCCGTCACCAGCACATCGCCGGGCTGAACCAGGTGCATTTCGCTGATATCGTGAATCACTTTGACCGGGCCTGCGCCAATGCGGTGGCCAATCGCACGCCCTTCAGCGACGATTTTACCCTGTGCATGCAGCGTGTAACGCTCCATGACCTGGCCGCGAGAACGCACGGTTTCTGGACGCGCCTGCACGATAAACAGCTTGCCGGTGTGCCCGTCTTTCGCCCATTCGATATCCATCGGACGGCCATAGTGCTTCTCAATTTGCACCGCTTGTTTCGCCAACTCCTGCACGTCGTCATCGGTCAGAGAGAAACGGTCACGCTGCTCCTGTGGTACGTCTTCAATCTCAACCTGTTTACCATGTTCAAGATTCGGGGCATAAATCATGCGGATCTTTTTGGAACCCATCGTACGACGAACGATAGACGGACGATTCGCAGCCAGCGTCGGTTTGTGGACGTAGAATTCGTCAGGGTTAACCGCGCCCTGCACCACCATCTCACCCAGTCCCCAGGCGGAAGTGATAAAGACCACCTGATCGAAACCGGATTCAGTATCGATCGAGAACATCACGCCGGAAGAGCCAACATCGGAGCGCACCATGCGTTGCACGCCCGCAGAGAGCGCGACGCCACGGTGGTCGTAGCCCTGATGCACGCGATAGGAGATGGCGCGGTCATTAAACAGCGAAGCAAAAACGTGTTTCACCGCGACCAGCACGGCATCATACCCCTGCACGTTGAGGAACGTTTCCTGCTGACCGGCAAATGAGGCGTCTGGCATATCTTCTGCGGTGGCAGAGGAGCGCACGGCAAACGAGGCCTGCGCGTCGTCAGCAGACAATTGGTTATATGCCTCATGAATGGCGTGTTCCAGTTCAGGCTGGAAAGGTGTGTCGATGATCCACTGGCGGATTTGTGAACCTGCTTTAGAAAGCTCGGTCACATCATCAATATCCGTTTTGTCCAGCAGGTCGTAAATGCGCTGGTTTACACCGCTCTGATCGAGAAAATAGTTAAACGCATCGGCGGTAGTCGCAAAGCCATTCGGTACGGAAACACCCATACCGGACAGGTTTGTAATCATTTCACCCAGGGAGGCATTTTTGCCTCCAACTCTGTCTACATCATTCATGCCGAGTTGGTTATACCAAAGCACCAGCGGTGACGAGCCATTGTTGGACATCGAAACAATCCTTTTGTGATATTTAAGCGGAGTAAGAAACGTCTGACTTCGTATTTATACTTACATATTTATCCCCGACAAAAAAACGGTGAATCGTGTAAGCACTTTTATTTTTCTCTTTTTCGGATACTTTCCCATCAATGCCTAACTTTATGATTCCTAAAGATTCATCCAAAGACCATGAAACTAAGACGCCTATTTGAAAAATGAAATCCACTTTTCATTAAAATTAAAAACACCATTTCATTTATAATTTAAAAACGTTCTTTGCTGTGTATTTTACTTTTTTAATTTATGCTTTCAGTCAATTAGGTTCGCTATTCTGGGTGAGTAAAATGGATAATGCTGTCGATCGCCACGTTTTTTATATTTCTGATGGTACGGCCATCACCGCCGAGGTCTTGGGCCATGCGGTGATGTCACAATTCCCGGTGGCTATCAACAGCATCACGCTGCCGTTTGTCGAAAATGAAAGCCGCGCCAAAGCGGTGAAAGAGCAAATCGATGCGATTTTCCAGCAAACTGGCACTCGGCCGTTAGTGTTTTACTCCATTGTTATTCCCGAAATTCGCGACATTATTCTGCAAAGTGAAGGTTTTTGTCAGGATATTGTTCAGGCACTGGTCGCGCCATTACAAGGTGAGTTAAAGCTCGACCCGACGCCAATTGCCCATCGTACCCACGGCCTCAATCCAGGTAACCTGATCAAATATGACGCGCGTATCGCCGCGATTGATTACACCCTGGCGCACGACGACGGGATCTCGATGCGTAATCTCGATCAGGCGCAGGTCATTTTGCTTGGCGTGTCGCGCTGTGGCAAAACCCCCACCAGCCTGTATCTGGCGATGCAGTTTGGCATTCGTGCCGCGAATTACCCTTTTATTGCTGACGATATGGATAACCTGGTGCTGCCTCCTGCGCTGAAACCGCTGCAGCATAAGCTTTTTGGTCTGACCATTAATCCAGAACGCCTTGCTGCGATCCGCGAAGAACGCCGTGAGAACAGCCGTTACGCGTCGATGCGTCAATGCCGCATGGAAGTGTCAGAAGTCGAAGCGCTGTACCGTAAAAACCAGATCCCATGGCTGAACAGCACCAACTATTCGGTAGAAGAAATAGCCACAAAAATCCTCGACATCATGGGTCTGAATCGCCGCATGTACTAATATACTAGTGCATTATTTTCATTTCAGTTATGATCGCTTTCACTCTCGGGGCCGTAATGCCCCGAACTTGAAATCAGCAGGGATTGGTTTAAGGTGATGCCCATCACTTCCCGGTAGTCTGCCGATGAAGCAAATATTTCTGAGACATTCCATGAATAAAACCGACGAACTTCGCACAGCGCGTATTGAAAGTCTGGTGACGCCCGCAGAACTGGCACAGCGCCACCCCGTTTCCGCAAGCGTTGCGGAACATGTTACTGCGTCGCGCCGACGCATCGAAAAAATACTGAACGGTGAAGATCGCCGTTTGCTGGTGGTTATTGGTCCTTGCTCGATTCACGATCTTGATGCGGCACTGGATTATGCCAAGCGCCTGAAAGTGCTGCGCGATAAGCACCAGGATCGCCTTGAAGTCGTGATGCGCACCTATTTTGAGAAACCGCGTACCGTGGTGGGCTGGAAAGGGTTGATTTCCGATCCGGATCTGAACGGTAGCTATCGCGTCAATCACGGTATCGAACTGGCGCGTAAATTACTGCTCCAGGTGAATGAACTCGGCGTGCCGACAGCCACTGAATTTCTCGATATGGTGATCGGACAGTTTATCGCCGACTTGATTAGCTGGGGCGCGATTGGCGCGCGTACCACCGAAAGCCAGATCCATCGCGAGATGGCCTCCGCGCTTTCTTGCCCGGTGGGCTTTAAAAACGGTACGGATGGGAATACGCACATCGCGGTCGATGCGATCCGCGCCTCGCGTGCCAGCCATATGTTCCTCTCGCCGGACAAAAACGGTCAGATGACCATTTACCAGACCAGCGGTAACCCGTACGGCCACATCATTATGCGTGGGGGCAAAAAGCCCAACTACCATGCAGAAGATATCGCCGCGGCGTGCGACACGCTGCACGAGTTTGATCTCCCGGAACATCTGGTGGTCGATTTCAGCCATGGCAACTGCCAGAAGCAACATCGTCGTCAACTGGAAGTGTGCGATGAAATTTGTCAGCAAATCCGCAGCGGTTCTACCGCCATCGCCGGCATCATGGCGGAAAGTTTCCTGAAGGAAGGCACGCAAAAGGTCGTGGCAGGACAACCGATTACCTATGGTCAGTCGATCACCGATCCGTGTCTGGGCTGGGAAGACAGCGAACTGTTGCTGGAAAAATTAGCCTCCGCCGTCGATAGCCGTTTTTAATTACCTACCCCCGCCGCCCTGGCGGGGTTTTTATTTATAATCCGTCACTTTTCAAACCCTTCGCAGCAAAATTGATCCAGTCACATTTTTTTCACAAAAAGGCTTGCCGTGAAATTTCACTTTGTTGATAATGATTATCATTGTTACTTTGATTATTATTTTTAAACATTATGTCACGTACGGATAACACGGCAGCCACACACGCGAAAGATCGCACACAGCCTACACCCGCTTCCCCGGAGCGTCGGATAGACAGTAAAAGTCTGCTTGGCGATGAAGGACGGGTGATTATTGAGCATGACGGCCAGCACTATCTGCTGCGCCAGACCCATGCCGGAAAACTGATTCTCACTAAATAAACCTAGACATACTATTCGCCAGCCACCCAGGTGATCCCCAGGCAGCCAGCGCTTTCGATTTCCTAATGGAGAGTTGCTATGCCATACCTGAATTCCGCGTCGTTGCGCCCATCGCTGCTGGCGCTGGCCGTTTTCAGTGCCCTTCCGGGCGCTGCTTTTGCGGCCTCTGATGAGATGACCGTCACCGCGACGGGTAACGCCCGCAGCACTTTTGAAGCGCCAATGATGGTGAGCGTTATCGACGCCACTGCCCCTGAAAATCAAACCGCCAGTTCTGCCGCCGATCTGCTGCGCACCGTGCCGGGAATCACTTTGGACGGCACGGGCCGTACCAACGGTCAGGACGTGAATCTGCGCGGTTACGACAGACGCGGCGTGCTGATTTTAGTCGACGGCGTGCGTCAGGGAACGGATACCGGACACCTCAACAGCACGTTTCTCGATCCGGCGCTGATCAAGCGAATCGAAGTGGTGCGGGGTCCTTCTGCCCTGCTGTACGGCAGCGGCGCGATGGGCGGCGTGATTTCCTATGACACGGTAGAGGCAAAAGACTTGCTGGACGCCGGGAAAAACAGCGGCTTCCGCGTGTTTGGGACCGGTGCAACGGGCGATCACAGTATCGGGATGGGTGCCAGCGCGTTTGGTCGTACCGACGTGCTGGATGGCGTTGTTGCATGGTCCAGCCGCGATCGCGGCGATTTACGCCAAAGCGACGGCACCACCGCGCCAAACGATGAGTCCATCAATAATATGCTGGCGAAAGGCAGCTGGAAAATCGACAGCGCTCAGACGCTGGGCGGCTCGCTGCGTTATTACAACAATGCAGCGCAGGAGCCAAAAAATCCGCAAACGATTGAGCCGTCGGAGAGCAGCAACCCGATGACCGATCGATCCACGATTCAGCGTGACGCGCAAGTGACCTACAACCTTGCGCCAGACGGCAACGACTGGCTGAACGCCCAGGCAAAGGTGTACTGGTCTGAAGCGCGGATCAATGCGCAAAACGTCGACAGCACTGCTGAATTCCGCAAACAAACCACCAAAGGCGGAAAAGTGGAGAACCGTACGCATCTGTTTACCGACTCCTTCGCCTCACACCTGCTCACCTACGGCGGTGAATATTATCGTCAGGAGCAAAATCCAGGCGGCTCAACCAGCGGTTTCCCGGAGGCAAAAATCGACTTTAGCTCCGGCTGGTTGCAGGACGAAATCACCCTGCGCGACCTGCCGGTCACGCTGTTAGGCGGCACACGCTATGATAACTACCGTGGCAGCAGCGAGGGGTATGACGATGTCGATGCGGATAAGTGGTCATCCCGCGCGGGTATCACCGTTACGCCCGCCGACTGGCTGATGCTGTTCGGCTCCTACGCGCAGGCATTCCGCTCGCCAATGATGGGTGAGATGTATAACGATTCTAAACACTTCTCCATCGGCAATTTCTACACTAACTACTGGGTGCCAAACCCGAATCTGCGCCCGGAAACCAACGAAACGCAAGAGTACGGCTTTGGTCTACGCTTTGACGACCTGATGCTGGCCAATGATGAGCTGGAGTTCAAAGCCAGCTACTTCGACACCAACGCGAAAGACTATATCTCTACTGCCGTCGATTTTGCTGCCGCCACCACGATGTCCTATAACGTCCCAAACGCCAAAATCTGGGGCTGGGACGTGATGGCGAAATACACGGCGGACCTGTTCAGCCTTGATGTGGCGTATAACCGCACGCGCGGGAAAGACACCGATACGGGCGAATACATCTCGACGATTAACCCGGACACCGTGACCAGTAAACTGAACGTTCCGGTGGCACAAAGCGGCTTCTCGGTTGGCTGGATTGGCACCTTTACCGATCGCTCAACGCACGTTAGCAGTGAATACAGCCAACAGCCGGGCTACGCGGTGAATGACTTTTACGTGAGCTATCAGGGGCAACAGGCACTCAAAGGCGTGACCACTACGCTGGTGCTGGGCAACGCCTTCGACAAAGAGTACTGGTCACCGCAGGGCATTCCGCAGGATGGACGCAACGGTAAAATTTTCGTCAGTTATCAGTGGTAATCCCCCTTGCCCCGGTTCGCCGGGGCCTTATCCGAAAGGAAGAGACAATGAATCACTACACCCGCTGGCTTGAGCTAAAAGAAGAAAACCCAGGAAAATACGCGCGTGACATCGCCGGGCTGATGAACATCAGCGAAGCCGAACTGACGTTCGCCCGCGTGGGCCACGATGCCCGGCGTTTGCATGAAGACATCCGTGCCATCCTCGGCGCACTGGAAACCGTCGGTGAAACAAAATGCATCTGCCGCAACGAATACGCCGTACACGAACAAGTCGGCACATTCACCCATCAACACCTTAACGGTCATGCCGGGCTGGTG
Organism: Lelliottia sp. GFLA7; assembly: GCF_056490165.1. Taxonomy (NCBI): domain Bacteria; kingdom Pseudomonadati; phylum Pseudomonadota; class Gammaproteobacteria; order Enterobacterales; family Enterobacteriaceae; genus Lelliottia; species Lelliottia sp. GFLA7. Next base: position 249,303 of record NZ_JBWLAQ010000001.1, read on the forward strand.
CTGAACCCGCGCGCGCTGGATCTGCGCCTGTTCCTGAGCCAATGGGCAAGCGTGTTTCACATCAACGAAGCCACCGCACGCGGTGAACGCCAGAGCATTCAATTCTTTGACCATCAGGGCGATGCGCTGCTCAAGGTTTATACCACCGATAACACCGACGCTGGTGCATGGGGCGATGTTTTGACCCGTTTTATCATTGCCGATAATCCTCCGCTGGAACTGAAAGCGGCCGATGAGCCGGTCAACAGCACGTCGCCCGATGCTGAAAAAGTGGATGCAGAATGGCGATCCATGACCGACGTGCATCAGTTTTTTAGCCTCCTGAAGCGCCACAGTCTGAGCCGTCAGCAGGCGTTCCGTCTGGTGGGTGATGACCTGGCTTGCAAAGTGGACAATACCGCGTTGGCGCAACTGCTGGATGCGGCGCATCAAAGCGGAAACGAAATTATGGTCTTCGTGGGCAACCGTGGCTGCGTGCAGATCTTTACCGGCGCAGTGGAAAAAGTGGTGCCGGTGAAGGGCTGGCTGAACATTTTCAATCCGACGTTTGCCCTGCACTTACTGGAAGAGACGATCGCGGAAACGTGGATTACGCGTAAACCAACCACCGACGGCCACGTCACCAGCCTCGAACTGTTCGCCGCAGACGGCACGCAGATTGCGCAACTCTATGGCCAACGTACCGAAGGCGAACCGGAGCAAACGCAGTGGCGCGCGCAGATCGACGCCCTGACACCAAAAGGGCTCGCTGCATGAAAAAATGGTTTGCCCTGATTGTCACGCTCCCGCTGGCGGCTTTCGCTGCGCCGCAGGAGAAAATTGTCGCGCTTGGCGGGGACGTCACGGAGATTATCTATGCGCTGGGCGCCGAATCTTCTCTCGTGGCACGCGACAGCACCAGCCAGTGGCCGCAGCAGGTCACGTCGTTGCCGGATGTCGGTTATCTGCGCCAGCTTAACGCCGAAGGCATTCTGGCGATGCGCACGACGCTGGTGCTGGCGAGTGCGCAGGCGCAGCCTTCGTTAGCGCTTAAACAGGTCGAGCAAAGCAACGTGAACGTGGTGACGGTGCCGGGCGGTAACAATTTGAGCGCGATCGATGAGAAGATCCGCGTGATTGCGCAAGCAACCCATCGCGTCGTGCAGGGAGATGCTCTGCGCAAAACCGTGCAACAGGAACTGGCCGCGTTACCGACATCACCACTCAATAAACGTGTGCTGTTTATTCTCAGTCACGGCGGGATGAGCGCGATGGCCGCCGGGCAACAAACCGCGGCGGATACGGCGATTCGCGCCGCTGGTTTGCATAATGCCATGCAGGGATTTTCTCGCTACCAGCCCCTGTCACAGGAAGGCGTGATCGCCAGCCAGCCCGATCTGGTGGTGATTTCGCAGGCCGGCGTACAGGCCATCGGCGGGGAAGCAAATCTGTGGAAGCTGCCAGGTCTGTCGCAAACGCCTGCGGGACGGAACAAACAGATCCTGCAGATAGACGACATGGCGCTGCTCGGGTTTAGCGTCCGCACGCCGCACGCCATTCAGCAACTGCGCGACAAAGCGGAGCAGTTACCCTGATGGCTCGCCGCATCGTGCTGTCACTATGGATGCTGGCGTTTTCGCTGGCGTTAATGACGCTGCTGGCGACCGGTTTTGGCGCGTTGCGCCTGCCGGTCACTCTGCTATGGAGCGGTCACGATGAAGCCCTGCGCCAGATCTGGCTGACTATTCGCCTCCCGCGCGTATTGCTGGCGGTGGTGATTGGCGGTTCGCTGGCGCTGGCGGGCTGCGTCATGCAGGGTCTGTTTCGCAATCCGCTGGCCGATCCTGGATTACTAGGAATCAGCAGCGGCGCAGCCTGCGCCGTCGCGCTGTGGGTGGTGTTGCCCTTTTCACTCCCGGCATTGCTGATGCTCTATGCGCCGATGCTGGCGGCTTTCGTTGGCGCTCTGGCAGCCACACTGGTGATTTTCTTGCTTAGCCAACAGCGGGACAGCTCCCTGTCGCGCCTGCTGCTGGTGGGAATTGCGATAAATGCGCTGTGCGGTGCGATTGTGGGGGTGATGTCATGGGTCAGCAATGACGCGCAACTGCGTCAGCTTTCGCTGTGGGGCATGGGCAGTCTTGGGTCTGCACAGTGGTCAACATTATTGGCCGCTGCCTCACTGATGATCCCCACCGTAATGATTATCTGGCGCTTGTCCGGTGCACTGAATCTGCTGCAGTTGGGTGATGAAGAGGCGCATTATCTGGGTGTCGACGTCCGCGCCGTGCAGCGTGTTTTACTGCTGTGCAGCGCGTTGCTGGTGGCGTCCGCGGTGGCGGTGAGCGGTGTGATTGGCTTTATCGGTTTAGTGGTTCCGCATTTAATGCGGATGTGGCTGGGCGCGGATCACCGGGCAGTTATCCCAGGCTCAGTGCTGGCGGGCGCTGTTTTGCTATTGATCGCCGATACCCTCGCGCGCACCGTCGTCGCACCCGCAGAAATGCCCGTGGGATTGCTGACCAGTCTGCTCGGCGCGCCATGGTTTTTGTGGCTCATTTTCCGTCGAGGAGGACACATTGGCTGAACAATTTCTGGCCCAGGCTCTGACCTACCGTATCGCGGATAAAACCGTGCTTCACGACGTCTCGCTTTCGCTGAATCAAGGGGAAATGATGGCGCTGATCGGTCCCAACGGTGCGGGTAAATCCACGCTGTTGCGCCTGTTAACGGGCTATCTTTCACCGACGTCTGGCAGCTGTCATCTGGCTGGAAAACCGCTGGAAAGGTGGAGCACGCAGACGCTGTCGCGTCATCGCGCAGTGATGCGCCAGCAGACACAGCTCGGATTTGACTGGCCCATTGAGGCCGTTATTGGAATGGGCAGATCGCCGTGGACCCCGCAACCGGAAGATGCCGTTATTGCACATGTGATGCAGATAACGGGCTGTACGCCGCTGGCAGGACGAAAATATGCGGCCTTGTCGGGGGGCGAACAGCAGCGCGTTCAGCTTGCCCGGGCTCTGGCTCAACTCTGGTGCGACGGGGCACCGCGCGGCTGGCTATTCCTTGATGAACCGACGTCGGCGTTAGATCTTTACCACCAGCAACATCTGCTGCGGCTGTTGAAATCCTTAACCGTAAAAGGAAATCTACACATTTGTGTGGTGCTGCACGATCTCAATCTGGCCGCGCTGTGGGCCGATCGGATCGTGCTGCTGCATGAAGGGAAAATCGTCTCGCAAGGCGCGTCCAACGTGGTTTTACAGGCCGACGACCTGGCGCGCTGGTATGGCGCCCAGGTTCACGTTGGCCTGCATCCGACCAGCGCCACTCCGCAGGTCTTTCTCGCACCCTAGCTGGAACAGCTGACTTCCAGCCGTTTGCCCCAGTCCGGCGGGCGGCTGACGTAGTCATCATCTCTGTCGTTAAACGACGTGCGTAAGGCGTCGTGCAATCGATGCAACTCAGCATAATCGCCCTGCTCGGCCTGATCTATCGCCCTCTGCGCCAGCCAGTTGCGCAAGACCATAGCCGGGTTGACCGCATTCATGTGCGCGTTGCGGGCGTCATCTGGCGTTTCCTCACGCTGCAGACGCTCGCGATAGGTCGCAAACCAGCTGTCAAAGCCCTGACGATCGATAAACTCATCGCGTAATGGCGAAGCGGCGCTGTGCTTTTCGGTCTGCCCGAGCATGCGGAACGTGCGTGTATAATCGCTGCCTTCACGCGCCATGAGCGCAAACAACGCGTTGAGGATATCGTTATCCCCTTTCTCCTGCGTCATCAGCCCCAACTTGCGGCGCATGAGTTTGCCGTATTCCTGCATCAGCACTTCCTGATACCGATCCAGCGCCTCATTCAGGGCCTCGACAGCAATAAAGGGCGAAAGAGATTGTGCCAGACGCTGTAAGTTCCACAGCCCAACCGCAGGCTGATTTTCAAAACTGTAGCGCCCCTGATAATCAGAGTGGTTGCAGATGAAATCGGGCTGATAGTCATCGAGGAAGCCGTACGGGCCGTAGTCAATGGTCAGCCCGAGAATAGACATGTTGTCGGTGTTCATCACCCCGTGCGCGAAGCCCACGGTTTGCCAGCAGGCCATCAGCGATGCCGTACGCGCCACTACATCCTGGAACCAAAGAACATATTTATCAGCGTCGTTCTGCCATTGCGGCCAGTGATGCTCAATGACAAAGTCAGCGAGCTGGCAGACCTTTTCTGGTTCCCGGCGATAGTAAAAATGTTCAAAATGGCCGAATCGAACGTGGCTTTGTGCAATACGCATTAGCATTGCGCCCTGCTCCATCGATTCGCGGGCAACCTGCGTATCGCTGGTGACAATGGATAACGCGCGCGAGGTGGGGATTCCCAGGGCATGCATCGCTTCTGACGCCAGGCTTTCGCGGATGGTTGAGCGAAGCACTGCGCGTCCGTCGCCCATACGCGAATACGGCGTCAAGCCAGCGCCTTTCAGATGCCAGTCGACGGTGTGTCCGTTCTCGAGCTGTTGTTCGCCCAGCAAGATGCCACGCCCATCCCCGAGCTGTCCTGCCCACACGCCAAACTGGTGGCCGCTGTAGACCTGTGCCAGCGGATGCATGCCGGGAAGCAGCGTTTCTCCGCCCCATACTCCGGCGCCGGTCTCAGGCTGGAATAATGATGCAGGAACGCCTAAATCATTCGCCAGACTGGCGTTGTGCCAGATCAAACGGGCATTCTTCAGCGGAGTGGGATTGAGCGCAGTGTAAAAGCCGGGTAGTTCGTCATGCCAGTGAGCAGTAAAAGACAGGGTCATAGGTCCTCCTGCCTTAAGTGTAGAGGGTTTACCCGCACTTAAACACGGGCGAAATGAAGGGTTATCGTTGAACGAGGGTCGTGACTTGCTCAGCAGTCACCGCTGACCACAAATTGCCTTGCATGGCGCTGAAGTTGAACGGCAGCATACGTCGCAAGATGTCTTCATCGTCAACGCCCGCGGCGATCACGCCCTGGCAATAGGGCGTAATTTGCGCCAGAATCGCCCGCATAAAGGGTTCAAACGAAAACTCGGCAACACGCGCATGGATAAATCCTTTATCCAGTGCAATCCGTTTAAACAATCCATCAAAAACGGCTTTGTTAGATGCGGTTCCCGCCCCAAAGTCAGCTAACACCATCGGGAAATGGATTGCCATTCTCGCAAGCACAGGATCGTCTTTTCCATTATTTAAACCGGGAAAACTCTCATTAACCGTAAACTCGAGAAATGGATAGCGTTCTAATATTGTTGTGGCATTCCCGTCTGCCAATAGATACTCAACAATAGCCGGTGTTATATTTATCCAGGCAATAAGGTGATGCTGAATAAAAAACAGTTTACAGGAATCCAGCAATTCCAGCTTTTCGTGAAACAGCGCTAACTCGTCTACCGCACTGAGATGCGGGGTGACCAGTTCCGTTGGAATACGGACGTCAGTTCCCACGCCAACAAAGTGAGCAAAGATTTCTAAACCTTTTAGCTCCCCCGCGCAATTGCGAGCAGGAAGTAATAATAGTTCAGAGTGATAAGGATTATTCAGGGTGACAATCATTGCGCCGGCCCCGCGTTTAAGTAGATAACGAGCATCCTGGAGCAATTGCTAAAATAATTCAACTTTATTGATTTTAAAAAGATTAATTTCATTGTTTCCTTTTTATTTTTAAGATTTTTCCTTCAATCTAAAATAATTTTATCCTGGTTATGGTGTAATAGCCAGTTTTAGCGAAAACAGCCACTTATCGACATAATTAATTACATATAGATTTAACTCAAACTGGATAACTTAAAAATGCGCGCGGTTCAGATGACCGCGCCAGAAGGAAACAGAAACGACCTGCTATATACGTCGAGCCTGCCAGAAGTTTTTCCGCCAGTAGACATTATCCAGAGATGATCGCATCACACCGCGACTGGTTGAGGCATGAATAAACTGGTTGTCGGTATCATAAATGCCAACATGGAGGCCACTTTCACCTGAGCCCGTTTTAAAAAACACCAGATCGCCCGGCAATAAATCGTCTTTATCTATTTTTGTACCGATTTCAGCCTGCATTCGCGTTTCGCGTGGGAGTTGCAGATCGAACTTGTCGCGGAAAGTCATAAGCACGAAGCCTGAACAATCCACGCCACCCCGGCTCATTCCACCATAGCGATACGGTGCCCCGCGCCAGTGTTGCAACTGGTCGTTAAGGTTAGCGATCACGGTAATAGAGTCCGATAACCGCGGATTAGGGGGGGGTGCACGATGACTGCTGCATCCTGCAAGTAATAACATGCCCACAATGATTAACCAGAATCGCATTTCCAGACGAATCCTCTGCTTTTTTATCCTTTCCGTAATTTAGCCTGTGATTACGGAACCTTGCAAGAAACGCTATTCCTGAACGGTCGAAATAAGCATTCTGTGCCCTTCAATATCCAGGCGACGAAAAGGCATACCGTAAGCCCGCGCAAGATTGGGCGGCGTCAGTACACTGTCGCGCGCGCCGCTGGCTAACAACGTCCCGCGCGCTAATAGCCACACCCGGTGGGCGTGGCGCAGCGTGTGATTCAAATCGTGACTGCTCATCACGATGGCGATGCCTTTGCCAGAAAGCAGACTTAATAACTTGTCCAGCGCGGCCTGCTGAGCCACGTCCAGACCGCTCATCGGCTCATCCAATAACAATACGTTCCCGTGGGGATTCCCCGCCGGATGGATTTGCAGGATCGCGGCAGCCAAGCGCACGCGCTGCCACTCGCCACCGGAGAGTTGGCTGGCGTTGCGTGCGAGTTTATCTTCCAACCCTAGAGCGCCTGTGACATCCTCAAGCAATGCGGAATGGGTTTTATCATGCTGATGCAGTGCCAGATAGTGCCAGACGGGCATGGCAAAAGGTGGCATCTGTTGCTGGATAAGGTAGCTGCGTCGATGAGCCAGCGAGACGGGAGACCACTCGCGAAGTGAGCGTCCCAGCAATGTGATTTCTCCCTCACCCATGGTCAGCCCAGCCATACGGGCCAGCAACGTACTTTTACCAGCACCGTTGGGACCCACAAGATGCACGATCTCGCCCGAGCGAACCTCCGCGTTTATCGGCTCTAGCCTTCCCTTCTGCGCCACGCCAGACAACTGCATCAGCACGGTCATTACTTCGCCAGCGCCAGCTTAATAGATTCCATCACAATAGGATCTTCTGGCGTCATATCCGGGGAAAAGCGTTGTACAACCTGCCCGTCCCGGCCAATCAGGAATTTTTCGAAATTCCATAAAATATCATCCGGGTATAGCGGCGCACGTCCTTTGCTCGCCATACGTTCGTAGAATCCGCTTTGTTCTGGCGCGACGGCTGTTGGAGCGGCGGCGATCAGCTTTTGATAGAGGGGATGGCGATTTTCACCGTTCACATCAATTTTGCTGAACATCGGGAACGTGATGCCATAGGTGGTGCTGCAAAACGTTTTGATCTCCTCTTCGCTACCCGGCTCCTGACCCAGGAACTGATTGCACGGGAAACCGAGAACCACCAGCCCATCCTTCTCCCAGGCTTTCTGGATGTTTTCCAACTGTTCATACTGCGGCGTCAAACCGCATTTCGACGCAACGTTCACGATTAACAACACTTTACCTTTGTAGCCTTCCAGCGTTGTTGTTTCGCCATCAATGGTTGTAACTTCGGTGTTCAGAATGTCGTGCTGCATAGCGTCCCCTTAGTTGGTTTACAATGTCGGATCTAACGTCCGGCCTTTAATAGTAGCCAGATAAACACAGGTGCGCCCAGCGTAGCTGTCACGACGCCGATGGGTAACTCTGCCGCGGTGAGGGCCAGACGGGCAACAATGTCGGCGATGAGCAGCGTCGCGGCACCGGCAACAGCGGATGCGGGCAATAATGTACGGTGATCGGTCATTCCGCCGAGGCGCAGCATATGCGGGATGACAAGGCCGATAAATCCAATCGCCCCCGCGAGAGCGACGCTCACGCCTACCATCCAGCCAATCGCGACGACAAGTATTTTGCGCCATATGTCGATCGACAAACCGAGTTGGCGGGCCGAGGTTTCGCCTAAGGCCAGCATGTTCAGTGGCGCTGACTGACAGGAGGCCCAGATAATGATGGGAACCAGCAGCAGCATTAACCAGCCCTGACGCCAGTCTACGCCACCGAATCCTCCCATCATCCAGTACATCAGTTGGCGCAGATCAAATGATGTTGAGAAATACACCGCCCATGTCATCAGGGCGCTACAGATAATCCCTAGCGCCACACCGGCCAGTAACAATCGGCTGGTTGATAGATTCCGTCTGGCAAAGCGAAGCAAAATCACCGTGATCAGCAATGCCCCAGCGATAGCACAGACGCTGACGCTCCAGCCTGACAGCGCCCCTTGGCCTAACATCACGGCCGCGATAAGCCCAACGCCTGCGCCATTCGAGACGCCAAGCAAACCTGGCTCTGCCAGTGGGTTCTCAAATAACGCCTGCATCATCGTCCCGCACAAGGCGAGCGCGGCGCCCACCAGTATCACCGCCACTGTGCGCGGCAAACGGATTTGCCACACAAAGAGCTGGCCCTGATCGCTCAGCCAGTTTTCTGGCCCAATCCACTGGTCGCCCGCACACAGACTGACCGTCACCGCGACGACAAGTAATACCACCAGCACGAGCAACCCGCGCAGATCGGAGCGATGTTGACGATAGGCATAATCATGCATAGGTTTTGTTTTCATGTGGGAGATGTCATTGATTTTACGGCGGGTACACGAGAGAGCAAAGAAAAAAGGCCGCATGAGCGGCCTTTTTAGTTAGTTCAATTACTCTGCTTTGGGCGTTGCGTTTTCGACACGGCTTTTTAACTTCTGTCCGGGTCTGAAGGTCACCACGCGGCGGGCTGTAATGGGAATATCTTCCCCCGTCTTCGGGTTACGGCCCGGACGTTGGTTTTTGTCTCGCAAATCAAAATTGCCAAAACCGGACAGTTTAACCTGCTCACCGTTTTCCAGAGCACGACGGATCTCTTCGAAAAACAGCTCTACCAGTTCTTTGGCATCCCGTTTGCTAAGCCCAAGCTTATCAAACAGATATTCTGACATTTCAGCTTTTGTAAGCGCCATAGGTTCAATCCCTCAATGATGCCTGGAATCGCTCTTTTAATGCCTCTACACATTTGGCGACGGTAGCGGCAATCTCCTCTTCTTCGAGTGTACGGCTGGTATCCTGAAGGATAAGGCTAATAGCGAGGCTCTTAAAACCTTCTGCTACGCCCTTGCCGCGGTACACGTCAAATAAGTTTACGCCAACTACCTGATTTACGCCAACTTTCTTACATTCGGCCAAAATATCTGCTGCGGGCACATTTTCAGCCACCACAACGGCGATATCACGACGGTTCGCCGGGAAGCGAGAAACGTCCTGAGCCTGAGGAATGACGCGGTCTGCGACCTTGTTCCACTCCAGCTCAAACACCATCGTACGGCCATTGAGATCCAGTTTGCGCTCAAGCTCTGGGTGAACAACACCAATGAAACCAATGCGTTCATCGTGTAAATAAATGGCAGCACTTTGACCCGGATGCAGGCCCTGGCAGGCTTCAGCACGGAATTCGATTTCAGATAATTTACCGGTCAGATCGAGAACAGATTCCAGATCGCCTTTCACATCGTAGAAATCAACGCTGTTTTTCGTCAGATCCCAATGCTCTTCGTAGCGATTGCCACAGATGGCACCTGCCAGCATCAGATCCTGGCGAATGCCCAGGTTAGCCTGCGTATCAGGAACAAAACGCAGACCGGTTTCGAAGATACGGACGCGGCTCTGCTGACGGTTCTGGTTATAAACGATGGTGCCGAGCAGACCAGTCAACAGGGAAAGACGCATTGCAGACATTTCGCTGGAGATCGGGTTCGGCAGAATCAGGGCTTCGTGACCCGGATGCACCAGCTGCTGCAGTTTTGGATCAACGAAGCTGTAGGTAATCACTTCCTGATAACCTTTGTCATTAAGCATGGTTTTCACACGCTTTAACGACAGATCGGCTTCGCGGTGCGTGCCCATGATCAGACCTGCTTGTACCGGCTCATCGGGAATATTGTTGTAGCCGTATACACGCGCCACTTCTTCCACCAGATCTTCTTCGATTTCCATATCAAAACGCCAGCTCGGCGCAATGGCCTGCCACTGATCCTGACCGTCAGTGACTTCACAGCCCAGGCGACGCAGAATGTCGCTGACCTGCGCATCGGCAATATGATGGCCAATCAGACGATCAAGTTTAGAGCGGCGCAGCGTGATGGTTGCACGTTTTGGCAGCGTTGCTTCGTTGGTCACATCAATGACAGGACCTGCTTCACCGCCGCAAATGTCGATCAGCAGGCGAGTCGCACGCTCCATCGCTATATGCTGAAGCGCTGGATCAACACCGCGCTCATAACGGTGAGATGCATCGGTATGCAAACCATGACGACGTGCGCGACCGGTGATAGACAGCGGGCTGAAGAATGCGCATTCCAGCAGAACGTTCTGGGTTTCGTCATTCACGCCTGAATGTTCACCACCAAAGATGCCGCCCATAGCCAGCACTTTGTTGTGATCAGCAATAACTAAGGTGTCTGCGTTGAGTTTCGCTTCGCTACCGTCGAGCAGAACCAGGGTTTCACCCTCTTTCGCCATACGCACCACAATGCCGCCGTCGATACGATCTTTATCGAAAGCATGCATCGGCTGGCCCAGTTCGAGCAGCACGAAGTTGGTCACGTCAACAACCGCGTCGATAGAACGAATGCCACAGCGACGCAGTTTCTCTTTCATCCACAGCGGCGTTGGCGCCTTAACGTTGATGCCTTTCACTACGCGACCCAGATAACGCGGGCACGCATCAGCGGCCTCAACCTGAATCGGCAGCGTGTCGGTAATAGTTGCCGCCACTGGCGCGATTTCTGGCGCGTTCAGATCGGTTTGATTCAGTACGGCCACATCGCGAGCCACGCCGATAATGCCTAAGCAGTCGGCACGGTTCGGGGTGACGCTGATTTCAATCGTGTTGTCATCGAGCTTAAGGAATTCGCGAATATCGCTGCCAATCGGCGCATCGACAGGAAGTTCGATGATGCCGTTATGGTCGTCGGAAATCCCGAGCTCAGAGAAGGAGCACAGCATCCCTTCTGACGGCTCGCCACGCAGTTTGGCGGCTTTGATTTTGAAATCGCCCGGCAGAACCGCGCCCACAGTAGCCACGGCTACTTTCAGTCCTTTACGGCAATTTGGCGCGCCACAGACGATATCCAACAGGCGTTCGCCGCCAACGTTCACTTTTGTCACACGCAGCTTGTCAGCATTTGGGTGCTGGCCGCATTCGACCACTTCACCGACAACTACGCCGTTAAAAGCGCCGGAAACCGGCTCAACGCCATCCACTTCCAGACCGGCCATGGTGATTTGATTAGAAAGCGCTTCGCTGTCAAGAGTCATGTTTACCCATTCGCGTAACCACAGTTCACTGAATTTCATTGTTCTGTCCTGTCTTATTTAAACTGTTTGAGGAAACGCAGATCGTTTTCGAAGAATGCGCGCAAATCGGTTACGCCATAACGCAGCATCGTCAGACGCTCCATGCCCATACCGAAGGCAAAGCCGGAATAGATTTCCGGATCAATACCCACGTTGCGCAGAACATTAGGGTGAACCATGCCGCAGCCCAGAACTTCGAGCCATTTGCCGTTTTTACCCATCACATCAACTTCCGCAGACGGTTCAGTGAACGGGAAATAGGATGGACGAAAACGAACCTGCAGATCTTCTTCAAAGAAGTTGTTCAGGAAGTCGTGAAGTGTGCCTTTCAAGTTGGTAAAGCTGATGTTTTTATCGACAATCAAGCCTTCCATCTGATGGAACATTGGCGTGTGGGTCTGATCGTAGTCGTTACGATATACGCGACCCGGCGCGATAATACGGATCGGCGGTGCTTGTTCCTTCATGGTACGGATCTGCACGCCAGAGGTCTGGGTACGCAGCAAACGCGTAGCATCAAACCAGAAAGTGTCGTGGTCAGCGCGTGCCGGATGATGGCCAGGAATATTCAGTGCATCGAAGTTATGGTAGTCGTCTTCGATTTCCGGGCCTGTCGCCACGGTAAAGCCGAGCTCACCGAAGAAACTTTCAATGCGATCGATGGTACGAGTCACCGGATGCAGGCCGCCATTCTCGATACGACGCCCCGGCAAGGAAACATCAATCGTTTCTTCAGCCAGACGCGCGTTCAATGCGGCGCTTTCCAGGTCAGATTTACGCGCGTTTAACGCTTGCTGAACCTGTTCTTTAGCTTCGTTGATGACCGCACCTGCAGCCGGGCGCTCTTCAGGCGGCAGCTCCCGCAGCGTGGTCATTTGAAGGGTCAAATGCCCTTTTTTACCCAGATATTCGACGCGGACATTGTCTAATGCGGCAACATCTGAGGCTTGATTAATGGCGGCCGTTGCATTGGCAACCAGCTCTGCGAGATGTGACATGTTTTTCCTCGTTATGTGGCGATATTCATCAGCAGTAGAAACAAAAAAAGCCTCCATCAGGAGGCTTTCTGGCGCTGTTTTTCGTTTCATCTTTCATGCGCTAGCCTCCTGAAATCAGGTGCTAAAGTAAAAGAAGAAGCGGAAAATAGCAGCATTCATGCTTGCGTTACCTTATGTGGTACATGCCGTAAGGCCTTATTGGAAAGGCTAGACGGGGAATTGTCAATTACTTGATGGCCCTGTGAAACAAAAGAGGGAGCAAAGCCCCCTCTTTCAACTGGCTTATGCCAGTGCTGCTTTCGCTTTTTCGACCAGAGCGGTGAACGCTAATTTGTCGAATACTGCGATGTCAGCCAGAATCTTACGATCGATTTCAACAGAGGCTTTTTTCAGGCCGTTGATGAATTTGCTGTAAGAAATACCGTTCTGACGTGCTGCTGCGTTGATACGCGCAATCCACAGTTGACGGAACTGACGCTTACGTTGACGACGGTCACGGTAAGCATACTGACCAGCTTTGATAACAGCCTGGAAGGCAACGCGGTATACGCGTGAACGCGCACCGTAGTAGCCTTTGGCTTGTTTCAAAATTTTCTTGTGACGTGCACGGGCAACTACACCACGTTTTACGCGAGCCATATGTGCTCTCCTGTATCTATTCTAATTAAAAAGTTAAAAAAACGTTAACGACTTATGCGTACGGCAGGCACGCGATAACCAGACCCAAATCGCCTTTAGAAACCATGGCTTTTGGACGCAGGTGACGTTTACGCTTGGTAGCTTTTTTAGTCAGAATGTGACGCAGGTTAGCACGCTTGTGTTTAAATCCACCTTTACCGGTTTTTTTAAAACGCTTAGCAGCACCGCGTACGGTCTTAATTTTTGGCATTTTAATAACTTCCACTTCGCATTGTTAATAAACGAAACATAGGCGAACAAAGCCTGTGAAGCCCGTAGGCTCCACAGATCTTGCTACTTGAAGGCCTTACTGTTTCTTCTTAGGAGCGAGCACCATGATCATCTGGCGGCCTTCGATCTTCGATGGGAAGGATTCGACCACTGCCAGTTCACTCAGATCGTCACGGACGCGATTAAGCACTTCCATACCGATCTGCTGGTGAGCCATCTCACGACCGCGGAAACGCAGTGTGATCTTAGCTTTATCACCCTCTTCCAGAAAGCGTACCAGGCTGCGGAGTTTTACCTGGTAATCGCCATCGTCGGTGCCAGGTCGGAATTTGATTTCCTTAACCTGAATAACTTTTTGCTTTTTCTTCTGTTCCTTAGAAGACTTGCTCTTTTCATAGAGGAACTTGCCGTAATCCATGATACGACAAACTGGCGGCTCGGCGTTAGGGCTGATTTCGACTAAGTCTACTCCGGACTCTTCTGCTTTTTCCAGAGCTTCTCTCAGACTCACAATACCAAGCTGCTCGCCTTCCAGACCTGTTAAGCGAACTTCTTGCGCGCGAATTTCGCTATTAATACGATTCGGGCGCGCCGTTTGAACTCGTTTTCCGCCTTTAATACCTTATACCTCCAGTTGTTGAAGACTGCGGCTGCGAATCTCTAGTCGCAGCTTCTCAATCACTTCATTTACGTCCAAGCTGCCCAAGTCTTTACCACGGCGGGTGCGAACGGCAACTTTGCCTGATTCCACCTCTTTATCACCGCAGACCAACATGTATGGGACACGACGTAATGTGTGCTCACGGATTTTAAAGCCAATCTTCTCATTTCTCAAGTCCGCTTTTACGCGAATGCCCGCATTTTGTAGTTTTTGCGTCAATTCTTTAACGTAATCAGCCTGAGAATCGGTAATGTTCATCACTACAACCTGCACTGGCGCAAGCCAGGTTGGGAAGAAGCCCGCGAATTCTTCGGTAAGAATACCGATAAAGCGTTCAATAGAACCCAGAATCGCACGGTGAATCATAACCGGAATCTGACGCTCGTTGTCTTCACCTACATAAGAGGCGCTTAAACGCTGCGGCAGAGAGAAGTCCAGCTGAACCGTACCGCACTGCCAGGCGCGGTCGAGACAGTCATACAGTGTAAATTCAATTTTCGGACCGTAGAATGCGCCTTCACCCAGTTGATATTCAAACGGAATGTTGTTTTCTTCAAGCGCAACTGCCAGATCCGCCTCAGCACGATCCCAGGTCTCGTCACTGCCGATACGTTTTTCCGGACGAGTTGAGAGTTTGACCACGATTTTCTCGAAGCCAAAAGTGCTATACATATCGTAGACCATACGAATACAGGCGTTAACTTCATCACGCACCTGCCCTTCAGTACAGAAGATATGCGCGTCATCCTGAGTAAAGCCGCGTACACGCATCAGACCATGCAACGCACCTGATGGTTCATTACGATGACAGCTACCGAACTCCGCCATACGCAGCGGCAGGTCACGGTAAGATTTCAGACCCTGGTTGAAGATCTGAACGTGGCCAGGACAGTTCATCGGCTTGATGCAGTATTCACGGTTCTCTGAAGACGTCGTAAACATTGCATCTTTATAGTTGTCCCAGTGGCCGGTTTTTTCCCACAGCACACGGTCCATCATGAACGGGCCTTTCACTTCCTGATACTGATATTCTTTCAGCTTAGAGCGTACGAAAGTTTCCAGTTCGCGGAAGATAGTCCAGCCGTCGTTATGCCAGAAGACCATACCCGGCGCTTCTTCCTGCATATGATACAGGTCGAGTTGTTTACCGATTTTACGGTGGTCACGCTTTGCCGCTTCTTCCAGACGAACCAGATAAGCAGTCAGGGCTTTTTTATCTGCCCAAGCGGTACCATAAATACGCTGCAACATCTTATTGTTGCTGTCGCCACGCCAGTACGCACCAGCAATTTTCATCAATTTGAAGTGATGACAGAAACGCATGTTCGGTACGTGCGGTCCACGACACATGTCGACATATTCTTCGTGATGATACAAGCCAGGCTTGTCATCATGCGAGATGTTCTCGTCAAGAATAGAAACTTTATAGTTTTCGCCACGCTTCACAAAGGTTTCACGCGCTTCATGCCAGCTGACATTCTTCTTGATGACATCGTAGTTCGTTTCGGCGAGCTCGTGCATACGTTTTTCGAGCGCGTCGATGTCTTCCTGAGTCAGCGTATGGTCAAGATCAACGTCATAGTAGAAGCCGTTATCAATAACCGGGCCAATCGCCATTTTGGTATTCGGCCACAGCTGCTTAATAGCATGGCCCAACAGGTGCGCGCAGGAGTGACGAATGATCTCAAGACCTTCGGCATCCTTGGCGGTAATGATGGAAAGCTGTGCGTCGTTTTCAATCAGATCGGAAGCATCAACCAACTCACCGTTTACACGCCCAGCGATGGTGGCTTTTGCCAGGCCAGGACCAATGTCCAGGGCTACGTCCATCGGGCTTACGGCACGGTCAAACTGGCGTTGACTGCCATCAGGAAGAGTAATTACAGGCATTTTATATCCTTATTTGCAGTGATGCCCCACACATAAGAGCATATACAAAGAAAATAATCGTGTTTTGACAATGGATTACGACACCATCTGACCAACAATCGTCAAATTGGCTCGCCATCCGACACATAACCGTAATCAGACAAACCCTGATTTACGATCAGTCCTCAGATGGTAACACTAACAAAAGGGGGAATGCACTCCCTGCACTGAGATTACTGCATCTACAACTTACGTATGAGTTGAGTAAGTTTTGCATTGCGGCGCTCGCGATCTTCTTTTGCTGGGCTACGCTGTTACAAGGTCTTAAAACAAAGGCAGGGCATACTATGAATGTTTCCAGCAGAACGGTTGTTGTACTGAATATTCTCTCTGCCGCGGGACTAGTCATGCTACTCGCGAGCAAGTTTAACTGGTTTTGACTCTGCGGGTAGGCTATACATCCTGTATATTCATAAAGAGATGTAAGCAAATCACAAGGAAGAACTATGCCATCAAAACGCTTTGCGAAAAAACACTGGAAAATGGTGGTGGTATTAATCGCTATCTGCGCAGCGATGTTATTATTACGCTGGGCGGCAATGTTATGGGGCTAGAGAAACACTTTAACATTACGTGCTTTAATACAAAATGTATTAGGTATAATACAAACAGGTGATTTAACTCTTACACAGCTAATACACTGACTCGTAAATCTTTGAATAAATTTACATCTAATCCCATGTTAAAAACCGGTACGTCAGAATCCGGTTTTTACAGGGGTAAATGATTCCAATAATATTACGCAATAGAATCACCCATTAAGGTTAAGACCATTCACCCGCCACAAGTTTGTGCACATCAAATGCATCATTCATTGACTGCCCTGTGGACTGTGAGCCCGGTGCGATGTTTGAACCCGCTTCAACATCAGAAGCGCGAGTAATACCGATTTGGGTTGAGGCGTCACTGGCAGACTGTGTAGCAGAATCAGCAGCAAATACGCCAAATGAAAGTGCTGAAAGCACCATTGCTGCTGCAGCGGTTTTGAATTTATTCATAATGTTTTTCTCTTTCTCAATTAATGCAGAACAATTTGAGGCTAATAAATGCCTGTGTTGATAGTGTAGATCTGGATCACACTTTTGCATAGTCAATTTATTTATCAAAAGGTGTCAAATAATCTGAAGTTTTATCAAGAGAGACAATTATGAAGAAATTATGGAGATAGAGAATTAATACATTATTTAAAACGCTGTTTACGTTTTAATAGCACGCTTTGTTAAAATAAAAATGGGCCGATAATATTTCGGCCCGAGAGAATTACATTTTGTAACCTAAGGAAATCGTGGTTCTGCGGTCTGTGTGTTCCGGAGCAGAAGCCGGTGGTTCAGAGTTCCAGGTAACGTTGTAAGCAACCTTCAAACCAAAGTGTGCGTTAATCGCCACATTCAGCGCAGTCTCTGAGTTCAGTGTCGTATCATCCGCACCAAATACGGAGACACCCTGCGTGAATTTGGCGTTATCAGTGAACTGCCACGCATAGGTGCCAGACGCATAACCCAGCGGCTGTGTTTTGGTTTCGCCATCTGTGTATTCGTCATAACGTACACCAGGACCGAATTCGAAACGGAAACTGTGTACCGGTCCGTTCAGGAACTGACGACCATAACCCGCAGTGAACACATCACGCTGACGGTAGCCGTTATAGCGGTCTGTTAACCAGCTTGCCTGTCCGAAGAGATAATCCGTGTCGGTCATGTTATAACGGCTACGACCACCTACCGCATACTTCTCAGAAGAACGCTCGTCGTTAGAGGAAGTATTACTCGCATTACCCCACAGTGACCAGGCTGTACTTTCGCCATACCAGGTCATGGTGGTATCAGCCGTCAGGGAAGAGCTTTTAGTGTTACCCGATTGCGCCAGATAACCAGCGTTAAGGTTGCCTTCAAACGGTTTCTGCGCAGTGGAAGGGTCATCCATGACAGTAAAAACGGTGTCATCAGCGGCTGCATACATCGAGGCAAACACGCCTCCCGCCAGCATCATTGCAGCGGGTACTGTCTTCAAAAGCTTCATTTTTAAGGGAGTCCGTACAACAAAAAAAGAGACCATCACGGTCTCGGAAACTTTCTTGAGGATCAATGAGAAGGCATCCGTAGAAAGGTAACAAATTATAAAAAGGCTCATATAACATAGCAATGATTTCTTATTTCATTTTTTGAATAAGAGCGATCTTAAACCGACTTTTATTTCATAATAAAAAGCCGCTATTGCCTTAGACATTTATATTAAAAATCATACTGTTATTTACTTTCTTTTCTGCCCAATGGGTGCCAGGCTTAACGAAGCCCATGCTAAAAGGAGGTCACAATGGTACATATTTACACTTTGACGCTCTCCCCTTCTCTCGACAGTGCCACCCTAACACCTCAGATCTACCCTGAGGGCAAACTCCGCTGCAGCGCTCCCGTCTTTGAACCCGGCGGCGGAGGCATCAACGTCGCACGCGCGATTACTCAGCTTGGCGGTCAAGCCACTGCCATATTTCCAGCCGGAGGCGCAACCGGTGAGCATCTGGTCGCGTTGCTGGCAGACGAACGAGTGGCCGTAGACACCGTTCAGGCCAAAGACTGGACGCGGCAGAATTTGCACGTTCACGTCGAATCCAGCGGTGAGCAGTATCGTTTCGTGATGCCCGGCGCCATGCTGACGGACGATGAATTTCGTCAGCTGGAAGAAAAGGTTATGGCGATTGAAAGCGGGTCCCTACTGGTGATCAGCGGTAGTCTGCCGCCAGGCGTCAAAACCGAAAAACTCACGCAATTGATCCACGCGGCTCAAAAACAGGGCCTGCGCTGCGTCGTGGATAGCTCCGGGGATGCACTGACGGCAGCGCTGGAATCCGGCAATCTGGAGCTCATTAAGCCAAACCAAAAAGAGTTGAGTGCGCTGGTGAATCGCGCATTAACGCAGCCAGACGATGTGCGTGACGCAGCTCAGGAACTGGTACGCAGCGGGAAATCACGCCGCGTGGTGGTTTCACTTGGGCCGCAGGGGGCGCTCGCCGTTGACGAGTCAGGATACGTTCAGGTCGTTCCCCCACCGATGAAAAGCCAGAGCACCGTGGGTGCGGGCGACAGCATGGTCGGCGCGATGACGCTAAAACTTGCACAAGGTGCATCCTTGCTGGAGATGACGCGTCATGGCGTCGCGGCTGGTAGCGCCGCCACTATCAATAAAGGGACACGGCTCTGTTCCCTCGCTGATACGCAGAAAATCGTCAACTATCTCACTCAACAGTAACCCCAGCTTCCCCCCTTATCCCAGGGGGAAGTGTGCATAAAGTCGCCAAAATGGCGCAATCGACTATGCTAAAAAAACTTTCATGATAACAACGAGGTGAAATATGAGCAGTGGTGATATCACCCGCTACGTGGTAATCGTAAAAATTCATGAAGATTCGCTGACCGAGCTCAACGAAATCACTAATCATCTTTCGCGAAGCGGTTTTTTGCTCACGATGACGGATGAGGAAGGAAACATTCACGACCTGGGCATCAATACCTTTGGCCTGATCAGCGCCCTCAGCGCCGATGAAGTGAAAACGCTGGCCAGTGGCTTGGTCCAAAGCGCGACAGGCAAAGAAGCCGCCATTCAGGTAAATACCTGGGAAGAGTGGCAAAAAAGCGAACAATAAGTGCCCTGTATACATCCAAACGGCTCAGGTGTGCGTTAGCTCGTATTATTTAACGGCGGTTCTGCGCTAACTTTATGATCTGGCGGACAACATGGGAGAATCATCATGTGGCAGGCTATCAGTCATCTGTTAAATGAACAGCTGGGCGAAGGGGACATTGAACTGCGTAACGAGTTGCCGGGCGGAGAGATCCACGCCGCATGGCACCTGCGGTTTGCGGGACGCGATCTCTTCGTGAAATGTGATGAGCGGGAGCTTCTCCCTATCTTCACCGCCGAAGCCGATCAGCTTGAGTTATTGTCGCGTAGCCAAACCGTCTCAGTGCCAAAAGTCTGGGCGCTGGGTAGCGATCGTGACTACAGTTTCCTGGTGATGGATTATCTCCCTGCCCGTCCACTGGACGCACACAACGCCTTTTTGTTGGGCCAGCAGATCGCTCGCCTGCATCAGTGGAGCGATCAACCGCAGTTTGGTTTGGATTTTGATAACGATCTTTCGACCACACCGCAGCCCAACGCCTGGCAGCGCCGCTGGTCCACCTTCTTTGCGGAACAACGCATCGGCTGGCAGTTAGAGCTCGCTGCGGAAAAAGGTCTCGCGTTTGGCAACATCGATGCGATCGTAGACCACGTTCATCAGCGACTCGCATCGCACCAGCCGCAACCGTCGTTACTTCACGGTGATTTGTGGTCTGAAAACTGTGCGTTAGGTCCAAACGGACCGTATATTTTTGACCCTGCCTGCTATTGGGGCGACCGGGAATGCGACCTGGCGATGCTACCACTGCATCCTGAACAGCCGCCGCAAATCTATGACGGCTATCAGGCCGTTTCACCACTGTCCCCCGATTTTCTTGACCGACAACCGATCTATCAGCTCTACACGCTGTTTAACCGGGCGATTTTGTTTGGAGGGGAGCATTTGGTGAATGCCCAACGCGCGTTGGACAGGGTTTTAGCGGCATAGGCGTGGGAAAATAGATATGAAAACGGGTGGTCAAAACCACCCGTTTTGCTTTACAGAAAACCCAGCAATGAAAAGAAGAAATATCCACCGACGATAATAATCACCGGCAAAACGTACAGCGGGAATATCTGCAGGAAAATGGTGTGATGCGGCACCACAATGCGTGATTCAATCTGCTCGCGCGTTAAGCCATCCACACCCTTCGCTTGTTCGAGAATCAGTTGATCTTCAACGCCTTCGCGCAGAAAACGGGTCTGGCGACTCATGCGTGCGCCCGACGCTTGCAGCGCTAGCGCGATAAAGATCAGCGCAAAGATTATCCAGAACACAATGTTCAGTTGGTGCTGAAAATCAGGCGTGGGAGAGTTGTACCAGAAGAAATTCAAAAAAGGCGTATTAAAGCGCATCATCTCAATCATAACATGTGCAAAATCAAGCATAACCGCATTAATACCCGCCTGTTTTTCGCTGTGGTCATACATGAATTTCAGCACGGAAATCAGCGTAGAAATCACCGCTGGGATGAAAATTACCCATCCGGCCACGCGTTTTAACACTGCTATGCGTCCAGCTTGTTGATACGTCATCAGTTCCCCTTGATAAAGACGCTCTGTTTGAGCCTAAGTTTACCCTCAGGTGGCGAATTTCGCCTGATCTTTAAAAGCGATATGGTAAATTGCTCTGAGTACCTGATTAAACCTTCCGCTGTATCCCTACGAAAGGAGATGTTGTCATGTCGACCCCGCACCAAATTGTTGCTGCCATTTTCGATATGGATGGATTACTGATCGATTCTGAACCTCTGTGGGATCGGGCTGAACTGGATGTGATGGCAAGCCTCGGGGTGGACATCAGCCGCCGCGGAGAGCTTCCCGATACGCTAGGCCTGCGCATTGATATGGTCGTCGAGCTTTGGTTTGCGCATCAACCGTGGAGCGGTCCGAGCCGTGAGGAGGTCACCGCCCGCGTGATTAGCCGAGCCATCGCCCTCGTCGAAGAAAAACGTCCGCTATTGCCTGGCGCCCGCGAAGCCATTGCGCTGTGCAAAGCTCAGGGGTTAAAAGTCGGTCTGGCCTCCGCCTCGCCGCTGCATATGCTGGAAAAAGTGCTGGAGATGTTTGGTCTGCGCGACAGCTTTGACGGTTTGGCCTCGGCAGAAAAGCTGCCGTACAGCAAGCCGCATCCACAGGTGTATATGGACTGTGCCGCGAAACTGGGTGTTGATCCACTCGCCTGTGTGGCGCTGGAAGATTCCGTGAACGGCATGGTCGCATCTAAAGCGGCACGCATGCGTTCGATTGTCGTTCCCGCCGAAGAAGGCCAGCACGATCCTCGCTTTGCGCTGGCAAATGCCAAACTGACGTCACTCGTCGATTTAACATCCGCTCATCTTTTCGGCCAGTAAATCGCTTTTCGGGCAACGTGCGGTTGCCCGAAAACATGACCGCCATAATATTTTTAAAACATCATTTCATTTTAATTTGTATTTCCCCTCAACGGCTTCTATTCTTACCTCCAGAACGACAATAACCCTACACTCTGAGGTACATATGATACTGGATGCCTTTAATCTTTCGGGAAAAGTCGCCATCGTGACGGGATGCGACACAGGCTTAGGCCAGGGAATGACGCTTGGGCTCGCGCAAGCGGGATGCGATATTGTGGGTGTAAACCGCAAAATCCCCGAAGAGACGGCAGCCAAAGTCATCGCCTTAGGCCGACGTTTTATGGCGATACAGGCAGATCTCAGCAAGCAAGACGCTATTGATGACATCGTGCGCAAAACCGTCGCTGAGATGGGTCGTGTCGATATTCTGGTGAATAACGCAGGTACTATTCGCCGGGAAGACGCGCTGACCTTCAGTGAAAAAAACTGGGATGACGTGATGAACCTGAATCTCAAATCAGTTTTCTTCCTGTCCCAGGCCGTGGCGCGCCAGTTCATTGCGCAAGGCGAAGGCGGCAAAATCATTAATATCGCCTCAATGCTCTCCTTCCAGGGCGGGATTCGCGTGCCCTCCTATACGGCGTCCAAAAGCGGTGTATTAGGTATCACGCGCCTGCTGGCGAACGAGTGGGCAACGCACAAGATTAACGTCAACGCCATTGCGCCCGGTTATATGGCGACTAACAACACCCAGCAGTTGCGCGATGACGAGCAGCGCAGTAAAGAGATTCTGGACCGCATCCCGGCCGCACGTTGGGGTACGCCTGACGATCTGCAAGGCCCAGTCGTGTTCCTCGCTTCAGCCGCGTCGGATTATATCAGCGGCTATACCCTTGCCGTTGATGGGGGTTGGCTGGCGCGATAGCGTCGTTTTGTGACAAAGAGTTACACCGTAACCTCTTCCGCCTACTGTACAAAAACCCTATACTGTATGAATTGACAGTTTAGTGGGTTTTATCATGACGGCGGAAGGCCACCTCCTTTTTTCAATTGCCTGCGCAGTGTTTGCCAAAAACGCTGAGCTGACCCCTGTACTGGCGCAGGGCGACTGGTGGCATATCGTTCCGTCTGCGGTTCTCACCTGCTTGCTACCGGATATTGATCATCCGAAGTCATTTTTGGGGCAACGGTTAAAATGGATAGCCAAGCCTATCGCCCGTGCCTTTGGTCATCGCGGATTCACGCACAGCCTGCTGGCGGTATTTATTCTGCTGACCTGCTTTTACCTTAAAATTCCCGAAACCTGGATTGTCCCTGCAGATGCTATTCAGGGAATGGTGCTCGGCTATTTAAGCCATATCCTTGCTGATATGCTCACGCCCGCCGGTGTCCCGCTGCTCTGGCCGTGTCGCTGGCGTTTCCGCTTTCCTATTCTGGCCCCGCAAAAAGGCAACCAGTTGGAACGCGTGTTGTGCATGGCGCTGTTCGCTTACGCCGTCTGGATGCCACAGACCCTGCCCGAAAATGGTGCAGTACGCTGGTCGTCGCAAATGATCAATACGCTGCAATTTCAATTCAATCGTTTTATTAACCATCAGATTGAACATTAAACCAACAAAATAATCACATTTGTCATAACCCATTCCATTTGGATATAAGCGCCACATCACACTTCTGATAATCTTGCGCCAACATGATCGGAATATACCGATCGGATTATAAATCAGGAGAACGGGGATGAATTTTCCACTAATCGCGAACATCGTGGTGTTCGTTGTCTTGCTATTGCTGCTGGCGCAGACGCGTCACAAGCAGTGGAGCCTGGCGAAAAAGGTACTCGTAGGTCTGGTCATGGGTGTGGTATTTGGTCTGGCATTGCAGGCGATTTACGGCTCCGATAACCCAGTTCTGAAAGATTCCATTCAGTGGTTTAACGTTGTCGGTAACGGCTACGTCCAACTGCTGCAAATGATCGTCATGCCGCTGGTCTTCGCCTCTATTCTGAGCGCCGTGGCCCGTCTGCATAACGCTTCACAGCTCGGTAAAATCAGCTTCCTGACCATTGGCACTCTGCTTTTCACCACGCTGATCTCGGCGCTGGTCGGTGTGCTGGTGACCAATGTGTTTGGCCTGACCGCTGAAGGTCTGGTCCAGGGCACCGCGGAAACCGCGCGTCTGACCGCGATCGAAACCAACTATGCAGGCAAAGTGGCGGACCTGAGCGTCCCACAGTTGCTGCTCTCATTCGTGCCGAAAAATCCGTTTGCCGATCTGACTGGCGCAAACCCAACGTCTATTATTAGCGTGGTAATTTTTGCGGCCTTCCTGGGTGTCGCGGCTCTGAAACTGCTGAAAGACGATGCGCCGAAAGGCCAGCGCGTTCTGACAGCCATCGACACGTTGCAAAGCTGGGTGATGAAACTGGTTCGTCTGGTCATGCAATTGACGCCATACGGCGTTCTGGCACTGATGACCAAGGTCGTCGCGGGTTCTAACCTGCAGGACATCATCAAGCTGGGCAGCTTCGTGATTGCCTCTTACCTCGGTCTGGGCATCATGTTTGTTGTTCACGGCATCCTGCTGGGTGTGAACGGCGTCAGCCCGCTGAAATACTTCCGTAAGGTCTGGCCGGTGCTGACGTTCGCGTTCACCAGCCGCTCCAGCGCGGCGTCTATTCCTTTGAACGTTGAAGCGCAAACCCGTCGTCTGGGTGTGCCGGAATCCATCGCCAGCTTCTCAGCCTCTTTCGGTGCAACCATCGGTCAGAACGGCTGTGCGGGTCTGTATCCGGCCATGTTGGCGGTTATGGTTGCGCCAACCGTCGGCATCAACCCGCTTGATCCAGTATGGATCGCGACGCTGGTCGGCATCGTGACCGTCAGCTCCGCCGGTGTTGCAGGTGTGGGTGGCGGTGCGACGTTTGCAGCGCTGATCGTACTGCCTGCGATGGGTCTTCCGGTAACGCTGGTTGCACTGCTGATTTCCGTTGAGCCGCTGATCGACATGGGTCGTACCGCGCTGAACGTCAGCGGTTCCATGACCGCCGGGACGCTGACCAGCCAGTGGCTGAAGCAGACCGACAAAGAAATACTGGATAGCGAAGAAAACGCCGAACTGGCGCACCGTTAATCCTGCCAAAACAAAAAACCGCCCTCGGGCGGTTTTTTTATGTCTGTTAGTCCTGAATATCTTCATCCTGACGGATTTGCATCGCCCAACGCTGGGCTGCTTCCGGCTCACTAAAAGCGGGAGAACGGCGGAAATGTTCACTCATCAGGACAAACGCCACATATTTTCCCCGTAACTGCCAGACATCGCGAAAGCCATCCACCTTCAGGGCGTGAGCGGGCGGCGCGGGTTCGACGCGAGGCACGTAGCTAATGACAGGACGGTTTTGTTGACGAAATGATTTCATAAGCAGCTGGTTCACTAAAACAAATTCTGGAAACAGGAAATTCCTATCATAGCCGATTCCCACCCCGTGCGTCGCGCCCGGCATGCGCCGCATGCCTCCTTTCGCTAAACGCCCAGTCTGAAAAATCTCAGTTTGCCCGTCAACAAACCACATTGTTCTATAGTTAACAGGGTTTTTCGCAACAACGACCCACTTCAGCAATGAAAAAGGAGACGAGTGCAATGTCGAATAATGATAAGACACATCAACCTCAACCATCGCCCATCCACGGGACAGAAGAGTCAAAACCGGGCATGGATTCGCTGGCGCCTGAAGACGGTTCGCATAAACCGACGCCTGAACCTTCAGCCCCTGGCGAGCAACCGACCGCACCGGGCAGCGTGAAATCACCGGATACCGGCAACGATAAACTTCAGTCGCTGGAACCTCACCGCAAGGGTGGCGAAAATTATGCGCTGACGACCAATCAAGGCGTGCGCATCGCCGACGACCAGAATTCGCTTCGCGCCGGGAATCGTGGCCCGACGCTGCTTGAAGACTTTATTCTGCGCGAAAAAATTACCCATTTTGACCACGAGCGCATTCCGGAACGGATCGTTCATGCGCGCGGTTCTGCCGCACACGGTTATTTCCAGCCGTATAAAAATCTCAGCGACATTACCAAAGCCGACTTCCTTTCCGACCCCGACAAAATCACGCCCGTATTCGTGCGTTTTTCTACCGTTCAGGGCGGCGCAGGCTCTGCTGACACCGTGCGTGATATCCGTGGTTTTGCCACCAAGTTCTACACCGATGAAGGGATTTTTGATCTCGTCGGCAATAACACACCGGTATTCTTTATTCAGGATGCGCATAAATTCCCTGACTTTGTCCATGCCGTCAAACCGGAGCCGCACTGGGCAATTCCGCAGGGACAAAGCGCACACGACACCTTCTGGGACTATATTTCTCTCCAGCCAGAGACGCTGCATAACGTCATCTGGGCCATGTCCGATCGCGGCATTCCTCGCAGCTACCGTACGATGGAAGGGTTTGGTATTCACACGTTCCGCATGATCAATGCGCAAGGGAAAGCAACGTTCGTCCGCTTCCACTGGAAACCGGTGGCGGGTAAAGCCTCGCTGGTGTGGGATGAAGCGCAAAAGCTGACCGGACGCGACCCTGATTTCCATCGTCGTGAGCTATGGGAGGCGATCGAGGCGGGCGATTATCCGGAATACGAGCTTGGGTTGCAGCTGGTTGCGCAGGAGGATGAGTTCAAATTTGATTTTGACCTGCTCGATCCCACCAAGCTCATCCCTGAAGAGCTGGTCCCGGTACAGCTGGTTGGCAAAATGGTACTCAACCGCAACCCCGATAATTTTTTTGCCGAAAACGAACAGGTGGCGTTCCATCCGGGTCATATTGTTCCGGGGCTGGACTTCACCAACGATCCGCTACTGCAGGGGCGTCTGTTCTCCTATACCGATACGCAAATCAGCCGTCTCGGCGGGCCAAACTTCCACGAAATCCCGATCAATCGCCCAACCTGTCCGTACCATAATTTCCAGCGCGACGGGATGCACAGACAGGATATTGACACCAATCCGGCGAATTATGAGCCCAACTCCATCAACGACAACTGGCCGCGTGAAACGCCGCCTGCCGCTAAACGTGGGGGATTTGAGTCCTATCAGGAGCGGGTCGAAGGGACAAAAATCCGCGAGCGTAGCCCGTCGTTCGGCGAATATTACGCCCACCCTCGCCTGTTCTGGCAAAGCCAGACGCCGGTTGAGCAGCAGCATATTATTGGTGCCTTCAGCTTTGAATTAAGCAAAGTGGTACGCACCTACATTCGCGAGCGCGTCGTTGATCAGCTGGCGCATATCGACATCCAGCTGGCGCAAGGCGTTGCCGATAATCTGGGCATTACGCTCACCGACGAGCAGCGTCATCTTGCGCCGCCAAAAGACGTTAACGGACTGAAAAAAGACGCGTCGCTGAGCCTTTACGCTGTGCCTGGCGGCACGATAAAAGGTCGTGTTGTCGCGGTACTGTTGAATGATAAAACCCGCTCCAGCGACGTACTGGCGATCCTGCAGGCGCTCAAAACCAAGGGCGTACACGCCAAATTGCTCTATTCCCGAATGGGCGAAGTGACGACCGATGACGGCTCCATTCTGCCGATTGCAGGGACATTCGCCGGTGCGCCGTCGCTGACTGTTGATGCCGTTATTGTGCCGTGCGGTGATATTCAAAGCCTGCTCGGCAACGGTGACGCCGCCTATTATCTGCTTGAGGCGTACAAACACCTAAAACCGATCGCACTGGCGGGTGAGGCGCGACAGTTCAAGTCGCTGTTGAAAGTGGCCGATCAGGGCGAGGAAGGCATTGTGGAAGGTGACGGTGCTGACGGTCAGTTTATGGATCAGCTGTTCGACCAAATGGCCGCACACCGTGTGTGGTCCAGGAGCAGTAAAATCGCCAGTATTCCGGCGTAAACACATCGCCGGGTACACACTACCCGGCGATATTTTAGGTCATAAATCCAGGAACGACCCCAGACGATACCCACGTTCTGCAATCGCGTATTTCAGCGAGGGCGACGTCAGCACGTCCAGTTCCGCCAGGCGCGGCCAGCAATAGGCACTTTTACGCACCGTATTATCGACAAAAGCGGGATGGGCCATCATCTCAAACGACTGTTCGCCGCGCGCAGCAGACGCATCCAGCACCTGCAAGAACAGCGTTTCGCTGATCTCATCGCCATAAAAATCGCTGCTGTATCCCTGGGTGGTTGGCGCACGACTCAGCGTCAAATCGTGAGAGGCTTGCACCTGACGGTCCACACGCATCGCGACACCCTTTCGCGCCGCAAACTCGGCAACCAGCGGGAAAATAGCCGGGATCATATGCACATGATGGTGGCTGTCGATATGCGTCGGTTCGCGCCCGAAGAGATCGACAAAACGATTAAACTGACAATCCAGTTCACGCGCAATTTCATCGAGCGGTAGCGTCCCCTGCTCCGCCATCTGCCAAATCCACTTCCCCAGTTGCCCGGTGCGCGTCAGTCCGGGCATCGGCGATAGCGGTATCCCGAGCGTTAATACAAAATGCATCCCCACGCCCAGGCCCGGCAACTCACGACTTAGCGCGGCGGCATGTTCGACCGCTTCGCCATTGACCATCGCGGTGGTGGACGTCACCACCCCGTGGCGACAGGCTTCAACGATGCCGTAGTTTTGCCCCTTCGACAGACCAAAATCATCGGCGTTTACGATCAGCAGCTTGTCCATTTTTGCCCTCTTAACGTTGTTCGCGTTTGAGTTTCTCTATCGTCGCCGCAAAATTAGGCAGCCATTTTTCATGCGCCAGGATCATTTCGCGTGCCAGCAATTCCGCATCCCGGTCAGAATGCACCAGCGGACTCAGATTCAGCGCCAACAGGACATCATTGAACTCGCCGCTCAGCGCCGCATGGCTGGCCGCTACTTCGAAACCTTTGATGGTGTGGATCAAGCCCATCACTTTCTCGTCAAAATGGGTGATACGCGCGTGTGGCGTCGCGCCGTCGCGTCCCAGAATACAGGTCATTTCAACCGCCCAGTCTGCCGGGATATTGTCGATATGGCCGTGATGCGGCACGTTCACGTAGTGTTCAACTTGCTTATCATTGTAAATCGCGTTGATCACTTCGCAGGCCGCGTCGGAATAGTACGCCCCACCGCGCAGCTCAAGCTCTTTAGGTTTGATGTTCAACTCTGGATCTTTATACAAATCAAACAGCTGTTTTTCGACCTTCTGCACCACCTGCGCACGCGCGCCGCCTTTGTAGTACTCACCCATTTCAATCGCCAGCATCTCTTTCTGCTTGAAGTAATAGAGCAAGTAAGAGCACGGCAGCAGATTCAGAGAACGAATCAGCCCTTCACTGAACGGCAGATCGAAGATATTTTTCACTGAACCGGCCGTCAGACGACCCGATGCAACGCCGTCCAGCAGCTCAGCGAAGCGCGACTCACCGTTGACCAGCACGTCTTTGATAAACACCATGTGGTTGAGACCAAACAGCTCGATGGAAAGATCGTCACTGTCGGACAGCACCAGCACATCGCGAATAAACATTTTCATGCCGATCGGAATGTTGCACACGCCGATAAAACGTTTAAAACCGGTATGGCGATACACCGCTTCCGTCACCATCCCGGCTGGGTTGGTAAAGTTAATGACCCACGCCTGCGGGCAAATCTCTTCCACATCTTTAATGATGTCGAAAATCACCGGAATGGTGCGCAGACCTTTAAACAGACCGCCCGCGCCGTTGGTTTCCTGACCTAAGTAACCGTGACTCAGCGGGATACGCTCGTCGAGTTCACGCGCTTTAAGCTGACCAACGCGCAGCTGGGTTGTGACAAAATCAGCATCTTTTAATGCCAGGCGGCGATCGAGTGTTTTATGCACGGTTAACGGAACGCCGGCTTTTTTCACCATGCGCTGGCACAGGTCGAAAATAATATCGAGTTTCTCCTGCCCTTCTTCAACGTCCACCAGCCATAATTCACTCACAGGCAACTCGTGATAACGTTTCAGAAAACCTTCGAGCAATTCTGGGGTATAACTGCTGCCGCCGCCAATCGTTACGACTTTTAATTTCTGTTGCATAATATCTCCCTTAGCGTAATCAGGATAACTGCCTGCAAAGTATAGCGTGGCATTTCCGCTATTATGTGGGCAAGCAATTACGTCAATATCGATGGCGGATAACACCGCCAAAATTAATTTATGACCGTTAGACTTTTACGATAACTGCTCGGTGTAAAAGAGGTGAATTTTTTAAAGGTTTTAATAAACAGGCTCGGGCTGCTATATCCCGACTCGTAAGCGATATCGGTGATGGAATAGTTGGTAATTTCGAGCTGTTTTTTAGCAAAATTAATGCGGATGCCGTTAATAATTTGCACCGGTGTTTTTTGATAATAACGCTGCGTGGCGCGCGTAAGATACTCTTGCGATTTACCCGACAGCGCAATCATATTTTCCAGCGCGTTATCGCCAAATTGCATTTTGTCATGCATTGATTCAACGGTACCGCGAAGCCACAGTGGAATATCATCGATAATCTGCTGCTCGTCGCGATGATGGCGCAATCGGTTCATCACATAAAAGGTCACCGTCTCGATAAATTCATCAAATTCGTTGTCACGAAAATTCAGTGATGCAATCACCGTTTCGATCCAGGTCAGGAATTCATTTTTGATGCGATAAACCTGCGATGCCACAAAACAGAATGGCACCAGCGGTAAATAATGTTTTTCGAAGAAGCGTCGGCTCACGCCCACGTTGAGAATACGCGTGGCCCCAAACTCATAAAAACTCTGGTGATACGATCCCATCGGCAGGAAAACAAAGTCCCCCCGCTCCAGCAGAACCCGCTTGCCGTTGATTTCCTGATAGTAGCGACCGGTCAGGACAATGGTGAATTCGTAGTAATCGTGCTGGTGCAGGCCGCTGACGCTTTCCGTTTTATTGTAGATAACCACGTGAAAATTCTTGCCATTAAACAACTGCTGCTCAAGTGCGGTTTTAATTTCCATCGTGTTTACCTCCTGCGGACAGACTTAGTGGATCTTCTCGTGAAGCTCGATCAACTCTGCGACAAGCTCGCGTGCCAGCATCGAAGTCATGAGGTGATCCTGGGCGTGAACTAACACCAGACTGACCTTCATTTTACCTTCACCCTGGTCGCTTTCAATCAGCTTAGTTTGTACCAGATGAGCTTCGTTCAGCGCGGTGCGGGACTGCGCCATCATGGTTTTCGCGGCCTCGAAATCGCCCTGTTTCGCCTGCTTAAGCGCACCGTAAGCCAGGCTGCGTGCTTGTCCAGAATTGATGATGAGCCCCATCACCACTTCTTCGAGATCGTTTTCGGCGGCGTCTTCCGCCACGATAGTATCCAAATCAAACATCTTCATCTCCTTTTACTGCCGCGGGTTGCCCCGCGGCCTGACAATCTTAGAATTTCAGTGCGAGGGCGATATCTTCTTCGCTCTCTTCTTCATCTATAGTGGTTTGCGCTTTGTTGGCGATCGCCACGAAAGGCATGTAGAGCAGCGTTGCAACACCTAAGTTGAATATCGCCAGTAAGAAAGCGGCCACGCTACCGTTGGTGTTGAAGAATGCGCCCAGACCCGCCGGCATCGTCCAGGGTGCAATGTTGGTGATTGGCGGGATAATGCCCAGGTAATACGCGGTCAACGTAATCGCGGCCAGCAGGGGCTGAATAAGGATGAACGGGATAAACAGCACCGGGTTCATGATGATTGGCAAACCAAACAGGATCGGCTCGTTAATCTGGAAGATGCCTGACGGCAGCGCCAGCTTTGCCACCTGACGATGGTCGGCGCGACGCGAAGTGATAAAGATGGCAATGATCAGACCCAGCGTTGCCCCCGTACCGCCCAGGAAGATGTACGAATCCAGCATTGGTTTCGCCCACACATGGAAGGTTTTACCTGCTGCCAGAGCCGCATCGACCGAACCGTACTGCTGATACAACTGCACGTTTTCCAGCGCCCACGGCGTCATGATTCCGCTGTCCAGCGCAGCCAGCGCCAGAGAACCGTGTACCCCAAAGAACCACAGTAGCGAGGTGAAAATCACGTACGCCCAGCCTACCACGCCACCCATCGACGCCAGCGGCGTAGAAATGGTGTCCATAATAATCTGGTGGAAGTTGGTGCCCCAGTGAGTCAGTGCCCAGGCAATAATTCCCATGATGGAGAGAATAATAAAGCCAGGAATTAACGCGGAGAATGAACGCGATACGGATTCTGGCACGCTATCCGGTAAACGAATCACCCAGTTTCGGCGAACGATAAAAGTAAACATTTCCGCCACGACCAA
This sequence comes from Lelliottia sp. GFLA7, assembly GCF_056490165.1. NCBI lineage: Bacteria > Pseudomonadati > Pseudomonadota > Gammaproteobacteria > Enterobacterales > Enterobacteriaceae > Lelliottia > Lelliottia sp. GFLA7. The sequence goes on from NZ_JBWLAQ010000001.1 coordinate 281,578, forward strand.
TCCGATAACAATACCGGAAATAATATTTGCGCCCCCTAGCCAATTTGCACCCACGGCATAGGCTTCGCCCACGCTATAAGGTGTGACGGTCATAAAGGCAGCGACGGATAATAAACCTGCCGCCAGAGGATCGACTTTTCGTTCTTCAGCCAGCGCCATCCCAATGAAAAAAGGTGCCATCAGCGACATAATACCCAACGTACCGTTGTATACGTTGCCGCCGATGGCTTTAAAGCCATTGAGGGTTTCAATGGTTGAAGCGTCTAAGCGAATACCCAATGAATAGAAGAAAGAACCTTCACCGAAACTCAGAAAAACGTTATTAATTAAAACGAACATGGCCCCAGCCAACGTCAACGGCATAACTTTAATAAAACCGTTTTTGATGGCATTTACATGCGGCTGCTTTCCTATTTTAACAGCAAAAGGAAGGAGAACCTTTTCAAGTGAATTGATGACTCTACTCATAGGAAATGACCCTTAAATGCCGCAACGAATATTGCGGCGTAAGTGTGTGAAATAACTCTTTGACGGGAAAAATAAAATATTCTAATTAGCGGCAGCTTTTTTAATCGATGCAACTGCAGCTTTAAGCACACCCAAACCATCGATTTTGCCGTACAGCGCAGAATCGATCACTTCAACCGGTTTATTCGGCAATAGACGCTGAATTTCTGGCAGCATGTAGGCAATTTGTGGTCCCAGTAATACGACATCCGCCGCCGGGCCTTTTTCACCTGCCAGCGTTTCAGGAAACGCTTCAATCACCACAGGCACGTCGTACTTTTCCGCTTGTGCGCGCATTTTTGACACCAGTAACGACGTTGACATGCCCGCAGAGCAAAACAGATAGATATGTTTCTTTTCCATAGCCACTTCCCTCTAGTATGACCACCCACTATCACCAGATTGACGCCTGCGGGTGTTACACTTGTTTGTCATTGAAATCGAGTATACGGCAAGGCGGGATGAGGTGATAATTCGCGGTTAATCAAAATTGTCTCTCCTTGACCTGTCGTTTTGACTGCCCTCACAGTTTATGTAAATAATTCGCGCAAATAAATAAGATTCGTCAATGCATAAAAAAACCGGCCAGTTGGCCGGTTTGTTCAGGTGCTCAGGCAAAAACGTTATTTAACTTTCGGTGCCTGTGGGTCGGTATCATACTCAGCACAGGTCTGATAACCCGAGTTGATCACGTGTCCTGTATCGTCCAACGCGACAAAATAGGTTTCTGCTTTACCGTCTCGTTGACCCAGAATGTAAGTCTGGCAAGTCCCACGAGCATGGATCATAGTCACTTCTGAAGAAGGTTTACCCGCTACCTGCAACACTTGCGCGCGGCTCATGCCTTTCTTCACATCTTTAACTACCGGCTGCGTAAACTGATCGGAGGTACGATCATAAGCTGTACAACCCGCCAGCATAGTCAATACCGCCGCTGCACCTAAAATTCCCGCTACATTCTTGTTCATATTCCTTCCTCTTGTTTATCAGCGCTTGTTAATCAGCGTGTTATCTAAGCATGGGATAAAAATGTCTATTCATCAACTTTAAGGGCGAAGCAGCAGGTTTTTCGGAAAATTCTAATAAAACAACGATAAGCGACTAAATCGTCTTAATTTGCCCGTCTCGAAACTGTGATCCTTGTCGTTTTCCGCCCAAAGGGTTAGTTTTAACACATCACACATTGTGCTTTGTTTTTGCTAATGGAGGGCGTAATGGCTCTGCAACAAGAGATTATTCAGGCGCTTGGCGTCAAGCCATCCATCGATGCCAACGAGGAAATTCGTCGCAGCATTGATTTTTTGAAATCCTATTTAAAAACAAACTCGTTTCTGAAAACGCTGGTGTTAGGCATCAGCGGCGGTCAGGACTCTACGCTTGCCGGTAAACTTTGCCAGCAGGCAATCTCGGAATTGCGCCAGGAAACGGGTGATGAGTCGCTGCAGTTTATCGCCGTGCGACTGCCTTACGGTGTCCAGGCCGATGAGCAGGACTGTCAGGACGCCATTGCTTTTATTCAGCCGGATCGCGTGCTGACCGTGAACATTAAAGGTTCCGTGCTGGCCAGCGAACAAGCGCTGCGCGAGGCGGGTCTTGAACTCAGCGATTTTGTGCGCGGCAATGAAAAAGCGCGCGAGCGTATGAAAGCGCAATACAGCATCGCCGGGATGACCAACGGTGTGGTGGTCGGTACCGATCATGCCGCGGAAGCCGTGACAGGATTCTTCACCAAGTATGGCGACGGCGGCACCGACATCAACCCGCTTTTCCGCCTCAATAAGCGCCAGGGAAAACAGTTACTGGCCGCTCTGGGCTGCCCGGAACACCTGTACCTGAAAGCACCAACCGCCGATCTGGAAGACGATCGCCCTTCTCTTCCGGATGAAGCCGCGCTGGGTGTCACTTACGAAAATATCGATGATTATCTGGAAGGGAAAACGTTGGATGACACCATCGCCCGCACCATTGAAGGCTGGTATCTGAAAACTGAGCATAAGCGTCGCCCGCCGATTACGGTATTCGACGACTTCTGGAAACGCTAAACGCGTAAGGGGCGGTCATTACCGCCTCTTTTTTAACCATTCGCAACCTGCTACACTGTATACCTGAACAGTATACGGAGTTTTTTGTGAGCAGGCGTCAATCTGCCCCGCGTCTTGAATTTGAAGCGGCGGCCATCTACGAATACCCAGAACATCTTCGCCCCTGGCTTGAGGCGCTTCCAAAACAGCCCGGTGTCTATTTCTTTCATGGCGAGAGTGACGCCATGCCGTTGTATATCGGCAAAAGTGTCAATATCCGCAGTCGGGTGTTATCGCATCTGCGTACGCCTGACGAGGCCGCCATGCTGCGCCAGTCGCGGCGGATTACCTGGATGCAAACCGCTGGCGAACTGGGTGCATTGTTACTTGAAGCGCGTCTGATTAAAGAGCAGCAGCCGCTGTTCAATAAACGCCTTCGTCGCAATCGTCAGCTGTGTTCCTTGCAAATCACTGGTGGAAAACCGCAGGTAGTTTATGCCCGAGACGTTGATTTCTCGCACGCACCGGGCCTGCACGGTCTGTTTGCCAATCGCCGTGCGGCGTTGCAAGCCCTGCAAACGCTCGCCGATGCGCAGCAACTTTGCTATGGCGTGCTGGGGCTGGAATCACTCACCCGCGGACGCGCCTGTTTCCGCTTTGCACTAAAGCGATGTGCAGGTGCGTGCTGCGGTAAAGAAAGCATTGAAGAACATGATGCGAGATTAAAAGAAGGTCTGGCGGCGCTGAGCGTCACCTGCTGGCCATGGCAAGGCGCCATTGCGTTAAAAGAAACCCGCGACGAAATGACGCATTATCACATCATTCATAACTGGTTCTGGCTGGGTGCCGTCGATACGCTAGACGATGCGACGGCACTCCTGCGCGCGCCAGCCGGTTTTGATCACGACGGTTATAAAATTCTGTGCAAACCGTTGCTCGCCGGTGGGTATGAAATTATTGAGCTCAGTGTCCCGGAAGCCAGGTAATTTCACTGAACAACAGCGTTCCTTCAGATTCCAGTAAACGTAGCGTGTGCGTTCCGTCATGCCAGCTTGCGCCCTGATCGGCGGTCAGGAGTTTGTCCCCTAACTGCCACGCGCCACTCAGCACAAACGCCACACCCCCGCGTGAGGCAAACGTGGTAAAGGTGCGATCGGCCACGCGCACTTTTGCCCGGCAACAGTCGCGCTTCGTCATAATATTGAAATCCATCGACATACGCCCTTCGGTGAGATTCGCCTTCACCGGATGGTCACCCGCAAAACTAAACGGCTGATGTCGTTTTAGGGTATGGCAGAACGCATGCCCCGCATCCAGCGTCACTTCGCCACCCTCAAGAAGGGTGATAACCCGATCGACACCTGGAAAAAGAGAGAATTCGCCGTTGCTGGCGATAGAAGCAATACTGGCACGCCAGTGAAAATCACGCGTCGCAGAAGGAAAACAGCAAATCTCGCGCGTCTCGCCAGCCCCGTTTCGCCAGAGATTAACCGGCATTTTGCGGATATCAAAAAAATCCATCACCACTCCTGAAAGGCGCAACTCGCACCAGGGCGACACTGAATCAGTGTTGCTATCTTGATTGTTATCGTTGGGTCATTACAGATGCATTATCGGCAGCAATGCAATAAGGCCTTAGTATGGCGTTGAAAAAAACACTAACGCCCTGACTCTCTTAACATTATCTGAACCGCTTACAGGAGCATACCGTGCTGGTGGCGCGTGACAAGAGGGTGAGAAAGAAAAAACCGCCGGACCTGTCCACCGCGATTACGCTTTTGTGAACAGGATTCCGGCGGTCTTATATGTGTTGAGCTGATTATTCAGCTGGCGGAGCCATTTTACCTTCTGGCGCAGGACGTTCTGTCAGACGCTTCTCAAAATTGGCATTGAATTGTTTTTTCTGTTCCGGAGTCAGAATGTTGTAAATCTTATTCTGCGTTTCCATGCGGGCCAGCATGCCGGCTTTGTGCTGCTCAGCCATCTTATCGATTTGCGCTTCCGCTTTGGCCTTATCAAACGTATTGCTGGCAATGATATCGTGCATTGCGCGGCGCTCTTCCAGCGGAGGACGTTTCATCTGGTCACGCTGGCTTTTCATGATCTCGCGAACCTGCTGTTTCTGCGCATCCGTCAGGTTCAGGTCTTTAAACATCATGTCATGATGCATACCCGGCTTGCCTTTATGGTGCATCATCTTGCTATCAGCGGGCGCGGCAGTTGTTGTCGCGGTATCTGCGGCGAACGCCATGCTGGTAGCGCCCAGAGCCAGGGTAGAAGCAACAAACAGTGCAGTTAATTTACGCATAATTTTTTGTCCTTTCTTTCAGTTATTCTTCGGCGCTATGCCGTGTTGACGAGATTAACTTTACGGGGTTTATCGTCAATAAGTCAGAGCAACGGTAAAACAATGAAAGTGTAAAAAACAATTTATAGCCAAATGTGGAGGAATTAAGGAAAAAACGTGGAGAGTTGAAACAAAAATAGGCAAATAGCTGAATTTAAAGAGATTATGAAGAAGTATACCGCTCTGTGGATTAATAATAAAGCAATACACCAGGATAAATCTGCAAATAACGGCAAACGCCTTAATCGATAAGAAAATAAAATTGATATTCCTCTCTCCTCAAAGAGAGGAAATAGCATCAGGTTAATTTCTCAAGCATCAATCCCGCCCGCAAACCAAAGGCAACCGAGGGATTGGGGAACAACACGTATTCTGTCGTTTTCTGCACTTCGTAGCGTTCGTCGCCGTCTTGCGCCAACACCACACCATGCCGGAAAGGGGTGAAGTTCAACGTATGCGCCGCCATGTGTAGCTGGAATGCCTCGCTGCGGCGGGTGATCTGCTGCACGACCCGATAGCGCTCAACGGTTCCTGAATAATGTTCAGGCTTGTTTCCGGATAACAGCGCACGCAGCGCAAGATGCGTCGGGGTAAAGCGTGAAAGATCGTTCTGCCCGAACGGCAACGCTTTGCCCAGCTCAAGCGTACAGGCCAGCGCACCAAAATTCTCGCAGGTAAAATGGGTAAATGTCCCGCCAGGTGACTGATGGAAAACCAGCGCCTCAAGGCCCGCATCCCCGAGCCAGCCAAGGAAAGACTCATCCCACGGCTGGTTGCGCTGCGGCATGACGCCAAAACGCACGTGGTAAGACGCACGAATGGCGGTATGCAGATCGAGATGCCAGCGGTCAGGCCCCGCCGTGGCAAAAAACTCGCGCACGCTGTTTTCAAGCTGGAGTGCCCGCGCGGTCTCGTCGCCCTGCGGAAACTGCGCCCCGCGTCCGCCAAACATCCGGTTGATATCGCTTTCCAGATAGCGCTTGTTTTGCGCCAGCGCCGGAGGATTCCCCAGCACCACCAGCACACGGCAGCGCAAAGATATGTCACCGGTAAACAGTGCCTTGAGCAGTAAATCGACAATTTCAACCGGTGCGGTTTCATTGCCGTGAATACCCGCGGAAAGCACCAGAGACCGTTCACTGGTCTCAAAAGGGATCAGTTCAAGTAACCCGCGCCCGGACCATTTCCAGTGAAACGTCGGCCCCTCGCCTTGCCGCGCAGCTGGCTTTTCATCCGCCAGCGTCAGCGCCAATAAATTCTGCATAACCTCTCCTTAGCGCTGGAACGGGTAAACCGATCCCAGATGCAGGATCTTCGTTAAGGCATCCAGCGCCTCGCGCCCTTCTCGCAGCAGTTGCGGATCGACCAAATCAGCCTGGGTTAAGCGATCGCGATAATAACGATCGACCCAATCGTTGAGCGTATTAAACAACGCATCGTTCATCAGTACCGCCGGATTGACGGCGCGGATTTCGTCCTGCGTCAGCACCACCCGCAGGCGCAAACACGCCGGCCCCCCGCCGTTCGCCATGCTTTCGCGCAGATCGAACACCTTCAGTTCGCTGATGGGGTTATCGCCCTTGACCAGTTCGCTGAGATAGCGCCACACGCCCTGATGATTTTGCGACTCCTGCGGGAGGACCAGCAGCATGCTGCCATCCTCGCGGCTCAGCAACTGGCTGTTAAACAGATAGGTTTGCACCGCGTCCTGCACGCTGACGGCACGTGTCGGCACCTGAATCGGCATAAAACCCGGCACGCGCTCGGCCAGGGTTGCCAGTAATTTCTCCTGCTGGGCAAACGCCTGCTCATGGCAAAACAGCACCTGACGATTAGAAACCGCAATCACGTCGTTATGAAACACGCCCTGATCGATAACCTGTGGGTTTTGCTGCGCAAACACCACCTGTCCCGGATTGACCTGATTCAGGCGCGCAACGGCCTGACTCGCGGCAAGCGTCTGGCGCGCCGGATAACGGGACGGCGCGACGTGTCCACTGTCATCGCGGCCATAAATGAACAGCTGCGTGGAGGGATCACCGTAATCACCGCCCAGACGGTTATGGTTCGCTGCCCCTTCATCACCAAACATCGCCACCTGCGGCAGCGCTTCGTGCACGCTAAACCGCGCATCATCTTTAAAGATGGCGCGCAGCACGCGCTCGGTGGTGACCGCTTCAGTCGCGCGATGGAATTTATTGTTGAGGTTCGCCACGGTCAGATGCACTTTTCCGTCGAGCGTATCGGCCGATGGCGCGACGGTGGCGGCATTGGCCACCCACATTGACGATGCCGAACTGGCTGCCGAAAGCAGATGCGGTGCTTGGGTTCCGGCTTTTTCGACGACCAGCTCATCGCTGCCGCTAAAGCCGAGCTGGCGCAACACGTCAACGTTTGGACGCTCCTGCGGCGGGATCACTGCCTGCACAAAACCAGCATCCGCCAGCGCTTTCATTTTCTGCAGCCCCTGCTTGGCCGCCAGCTTTGGATTCGAGACCTGGAATCGGTGTTTCGTCGACGCTTCGTTGCCAAACGACAATCCAGCGTAATGGTGGGTCAGCCCCACCAGCCCGTCAAAGTTGACTTCACGCGCTTTCATGACCATTCCCCTGGGTAAAGTCGAGTCCTGGGTTGAGCGCCTCCGGCAACGTCAGAGCGGGCGTTTCCAGACTGGCCATCGGCCACGCACAGTAATCGGCGGCATACCACGCGCTGGCACGATGATTACCGGATGCACCCACACCACCAAACGGCGCGGTGCTCGCCGCTCCAGTTAGCGGTTTGTTCCAGTTCACGATGCCCGCACGTGCTTCAATCAGCAGCTGATCAAACTTCTCGCGATCGGGTGAAATCAGCCCGCTCGACAGGCCATAGCGGGTATTGTTGGCCATCGCGATCGCGCTGTCGAAATCATCGTAACGCCAAACGCACAGCAGCGGCCCAAAGACCTCTTCATCCGGGATGTCCCGTGCATCCGACATATCAATGATGCCCGGCGTTAACAGTGACGTTCCTGGCTGCACAAGCTTTGGCTCCAGCAGCGTTTTTGCGCCCCGCGCCACGTGTTCGCGCCAGGCATGAATGACGTGATTCGCAGCCTGTTCGGAAATCAGCCCGCCGATAAACGGTTGCGGCTCGGCGTCCCATGCATCAGGCACCAGACGCGCGGTCACCTCAATGAGACGCGCTAAAAATGCATCGCCCTGTGCGCCGTTTTTCACCAGCAGACGACGTGCGCAGGTGCAGCGCTGTCCGGCGGTGACAAACGCCGACTGGATCGCCAGATGCACAGCGGCGTCAATATCATCAGGATCTTCAACAATCAGGGGATTATTGCCGCCCATTTCCAGCGCCAGAATTTTCTCCGGCTGACCTGCCAGCTGACGATGCAGCTGATATCCCGTTCCGGCACTGCCGGTAAACAGCAGGCCGTCGAGACAGCTTAACGCGCTCAGCGCCTGACCGGTTTCACGCCCGCCCTGAACCAGATTCAGCACGCCCGGCGGCAAACCTGCCTGTTCCCAGAGTTTCACAACCGCTTCACCGCTCCACGGCGTCAGCTCGCTTGGCTTGAAAATCACCGTATTCCCTGCCAGCAGCGCAGGCACAATATGGCCGTTAGGCAGATGTCCCGGGAAATTGTACGGCCCGAATACTGCCAGCACGCCGTGTGGACGGTGGCGCAGCGTCGCCGCACCGTCCGCCATAGCGGTATGCTGTTCGCCGGTGCGGGTATGATAGGCCTTAACCGAAATGGTGATTTTATTGATCATCGCTGTAATTTCGGTCGTCGCTTCCCAGCGCGGCTTGCCGGTTTCGCGGGCGATAACGCGGGTCAGTTCTGCTTTATTGGCTTCGAGCAGCGTCGCAAATTTTTCGACAATCGCCTGACGGGCCGTAAACGGCAGTTTTGCCCACGCCGGAAAGGCTTTTCTGGCCGCCTGGCACGCCTGCTCGACCTGAGCCGGACTGGCATCAAAACCCTGCCAGAGCGCCTCGTTGCCGACCGGATTGGTCTTCACGCGTCGTTCGCCTTCGCCCGTGACCCAGTAACCATTGATCCATAAACTCATGCTGTTTTCTCCTCGGGGCAAAGTCGCACCAGACGAACGGTATCGCCTGCGTTACATTTCAGGACATCCAGTTGGGCTGCGGTCAGCACCAGACGTTCACAGGTGGGGTTGGTGTGGATAAGCATCGCGCGAAACTGGTCGTACTGCTCGTTCGCCACCAGACAAGCGGGCCATTCACCCGGCGCTGGCTGGCCGTCTGCCACCGTCACCAGACGGCTTTTACGGATGGCTCGCACGCGGTCGACGTCGCACTCCAGCGTCGGGCCGCCGTCAAAAATATCGACATAGTTATGGTAGCGGAAACCTTCTTTCTCCAGCACCGCGCGAGCGGGAGCGGTCTGCGGATGAACCTGGCCAATTACCGCCTGCGCTTGCGGACTTAAAAAGTCGGTGTAGATGGGATGTTTCGGCATCAATTCGGCGATAAACGCTTTCTGCCCTGTCCCGCACAAATAGTCGGCGCGGCTAAATTCCATCGAGAAGAAGCGTTCACCCAGGCTTTCCCAGAACGGGGAGTAGCCCGTTTCATCGATAACGCCGCGCATTTCCGCCACCACTTTTTCGTTAAAGCGATCGCGAAATGCGGCCATAAACATAAAGCGGGATTTCGAGAGCAGATAGCCGTTGCCCTCTTTGCGCCAGTCGGGGTCAAGAAATAAAGTGCAGAGTTCGCTGCTGCCGGTGTGATCGTTGCTGAGGAAAAGCGTCGGCAGCGCGTTATAGACATTCAGCTCTTTCGATGCGTGAACCAGCGTACCAACGCGGTAGTTGTACCACGGGTCATTAAGGCCCACCGCCACCTCGATGGCGCAGATCCCTACCACGGTCCCGGTGTCAGACTCCTCCAGAACAAAGACGTAGCCTTGTTCACTTTTTGGCAGCGTCCCTTGCCAGGTTTGCAGGGCGCGGTCGATGCGAGACGACAGCGTTTTTTCATCGGCAGGAAGCGAGGTCAGCCCGCCCCCCGTCTTACCGGCAAGCTGCATGAGTCCGGCGAGATCGCCGCGCTCAACGGGACGGATGACCATCATGATGACACCCCTGATTTCACCTGTTCACAGGCCAGCGCAAAACGGTCTAAACCGGTGGCGACCTCTTCTTCGCTGACGATTAACGCCGGTGCAAAACGCACTACGTTAGCCCCCGCGATCAGCACCATCACGCCCGCTTTTGCCGCTTCCTGTGAAATAAGTTTAGCTTTTCCGGCAAATTCAGCCGTCAGTTCGCAGCCAATTAGCAACCCCAGACCACGAATTTCTTTGAACATACCGGTTTTGCTGTTAATGGCGTTAAGACGCTCCACAAACCAGTCGTGGCGCTGCTTCACGCCCTTTAACACCTCTGGCGTATTGATAATATCCAGTACCTGTCCTGCCACCGCCGACGCCAACGGGTTACCGCCGTAAGTCGTGCCGTGCGTGCCCACAACCATCACGCTGGCACATTTGTTGGTCGTCAGAATGGCACCGATTGGGAATCCACCGCCGAGGGCTTTGGCCGTCGATAGCACATCCGGCGTCACGCCGTAGTGCATGTACGCATACAGCTCGCCGGTACGGCCAACGCCGGTCTGGACTTCATCAAAAATCAGCAGCGCGTTGTGGCGATCGCACAGTTCGCGCAGTCCTTGCAGGAACGCTTTATCGGCAGGCACCACGCCGCCCTCGCCTTGCATCGGCTCGACGATCACCGCGCAGGTATCGTCATTAATCAGCGCGGCGGCGGATTGCAGATCGTTATAGATGGCGTGACGAATGTCCGGCGGCAGCGGAGCAAAATCTTGTGAATAGGCGGGCTGACCGCCCGCGCTCACGGTAAACAGGGTGCGGCCGTGGAAGGCGTTTTTGAACGCCACAATTCCGCTTTTTTGCGCACCAAAATGATCGTGGGCGTATTTACGTGCCAGCTTGAGTGCCGCTTCGTTGGCCTCTGCGCCGGAGTTACAGAAAAAGATTTTTTCGGCAAAGGTCGCGTCGATCAATTTTTTAGCCAGGCGCAGCGCAGGCTCGTTGGTATAGCCGTTGCCGGTATGCCAGAATTTCGCCGCCTGATCGTTCAACGCCTGCCGCAGCGCCGGATGCGCGTGGCCCAGGGCATTTACCGCAATCCCGCCCGCAAAGTCGATGTACTCTTTTCCCTGCTGGTCCCACAGGCGTGAGCCTTCACCCCTTACCGGAATAAAAGCCGCCGGGGCGTAAACCGGCATCATCCATTCATCGAAATTTTCACGCGTAATTGACAGAGACATAGCGACCTCATCCGGTAAATTAAAAGTTATTCAAATGTTAAATAATTGAGTGTTTGCACTGTGAATGTAGATTGCAGAGTTCGTGCCAGCCAGCGATAAAATTGCATAAACGGCTTAGGAGGACGGAATATCAATAGGTTACGCCCTACCGCTATTCACTGTTAATGCATAATAAGTGAATATTTTTACAGCAAGCGGCGGTTTGCCGCAGGAAAAACAGAAATATTATTCACAGGCCAAATATAATTCTGGATTTGTGATCGCTCGCGAAATTTACTGGCCGTTTACGCCCTGTTTGAGGGCAAGGCGCGTCGAAATGGTGCAAATATTGCACCGTCGGGATTTTCTGTTGCAGTTATTGGCTGAACCCGATAACAGGCGGCGCAAATTCTGCTAACATCCATGCACTATTCACCTTGCATTGGCAGCGACTATGAAATTTGTCTCTTTTAATATCAACGGCCTGCGCGCCCGTCCTCACCAGCTGGAAGCCATCGTTGAGCAACATCAGCCAGACGTGATCGGCCTGCAGGAGACAAAAGTTCACGACGACATGTTCCCCCTCGAAGACGTCGCAAAACTCGGCTACAACGTCTTTTATCACGGGCAGAAAGGCCACTATGGCGTGGCGCTGCTGACCAAACAGACGCCGGTTTCCGTTCGTCGTGGCTTCCCTGGCGACGACGGTGAAGCGCAGCGCCGCATTATCATGGCGGAAATTCCGTCTCCACTTGGAAACATCACCGTCATCAATGGGTATTTCCCGCAGGGCGAAAGCCGCGACCACCCGACCAAATTCCCGGCCAAAGCCAAGTTCTATCAGGATCTGCAGGATTATCTGACGACGGAACTGAACAAAGAGAATCCGGTACTGATCATGGGTGATGTGAACATCAGCCCAACGGATCTGGATATCGGCATCGGCGAAGACAGCCGCAAGCGCTGGCTGCGAACCGGGAAATGCTCATTCCTGCCGGAAGAACGCGAGTGGATGCAGCGTCTGCAAAGTTGGGGTCTGGTGGATACCTTCCGTGCCGCAAACCCGGATACGCAGGACCGTTTCTCGTGGTTTGACTACCGCTCAAAAGGCTTTGATGACAACCGTGGCCTGCGCATCGACCTGCTGCTGGCCAGCGCACCGCTGGCGGAACGCTGCATCGAAACCGGTATCGATTACGATATTCGCGGCATGGAAAAGCCGTCCGACCACGCGCCAGTCTGGGCTAAGTTCAAACTGTAATCGCCGGTGAAACTGCAAAAAATTCTGTTGATATGCGCCCTCATGGGCGCATTTTTCATGATTCGTACCCTGCTGCCCCCCGATTTTCTGTCGCTCGAATCCCTCAAAACGCATCAACGCGCGCTCCAGGAATATGTGCAGCAGGCCCCCACAGGTAGTGCCGCACTCTATTTTGCGGTTTACGTGGTGATCTCTGCCCTGTCGATTCCAGGGGCGGCATTGTTCACCCTGCTCGGCGGCACGCTGTTCCCGCTTTGGCAGGGCGTCCTGCTGGTGTCGTTTGCCTCAACGCTTGGCGCGACGCTCGCGATGCTTACCAGCCGTTATATTTTGCGCGACGGGATCCAGCGCCGGTTCAGCCGCCAACTGAAAACGGTGAATGAGGGGATAGACAGCAACGGCGCATTTTATCTTTTCGCCCTGCGCCTGATGCCGCTTTTTCCGTTCTTTCTGGTCAATTTACTCGCCGGATTAACCGCCCTTGGCGTGCGTCGTTACTGGTGGATTAGCCAGCTGGCGATGCTGCCTGCCACGGTGATTTTCCTGAATGCCGGACGCGAACTGGGCAAGCTGACATCGCTGCGCGATATTCTGTCGCCGGGCATGCTTTTCGCCCTTACACTCTTAGGGTTATTGCCGCTGGTGACGCGCTGGCTGTTTTCTCGCTATTTCCATTCTTCTCATTAACAGGGAGGCATTATGCGCCGTGTGCGTGGCTGCGTATTTCTGACCGGACTGCTGCTGGCAGCCCCCGCAATGGCTGATGCCAATTGGCAAACCGTGCAAAACGACGCCAAAGGCCAGACCGTCTGGTTTAATGCCTGGGGCGGCGATCAGGCCGTCAATCGCTATCTCGACTGGGTAAGCGGCGAGATGAAAACCCATTACGCGATCACCCTCAAAATCGTACATCTGGCGGACGCTGCCGATGCGGTCAAACGCATCCAGACAGAATCCGCCGCCGGTCGAAAAACCCACGGTTCTGTCGATTTACTGTGGGTCAACGGGGAGAATTTCCGCACGCTGAAAGAAGCCGGTTTGCTGCAAACCGGCTGGGCGCAAACGCTGCCGAACTGGCGCTATGTCGATACCGATAAACCGGTCAACGACGATTTTGCCATTCCAACCGACGGCGCAGAATCCCCGTGGGGCGGCGCACAATTGACGTTTATTGCCCGCAAACAGAGCCTGCCAGTTCCGCTCTCCGATCCCGAAGCACTGCTCAGCTATGCGCAAAAAAATCCCGGTAAAATCACTTATCCGCGTCCGCCGGATTTCACCGGCACGGCGTGGCTGGAACAGCTGCTGCTGACGCTGACGGCAAATTCTGATGCGCTGAAAGTCCCGCCTGATTCACACACGTTCAACGCAGTGACGGCTCCGCTGTGGGATTATCTCGATAAACTGCACCCGCTGCTCTGGCGAGAAGGAAAAGACTTTCCGCCCAGCCCTGCACGAATGGATGCCCTGCTCGCCAGCGGCAATCTGAATATGTCTGTCACCCTTAACCCGGCGCACGCGCAGCAAAAAGTGGCCAGCGGCGAACTGCCCGCCGACAGCTACAGTTTTGGCTTTCACGACGGGATGATTGGCAATGTGCATTTCGTGGCGATCCCGGCGAACAGCAGCGCCAGCGCGGGTGCCAAAGTAGTTGCCAATTTCCTGCTGTCGCCCGAGGCGCAAATTCACAAAGCCGACCCTAAAATTTGGGGCGATCCGAGCGTGTTAACCCCGCAAAAACTGCCGTCGAAACAGACCGCGCAACTTAAAAAATTCATCCCTGACGGGTTACCGAAAACCTTGCCGGAACCGCATGCGGCGTGGGTTAACGCGCTGGAGCAAGAATGGTTGCGTCGCTACGGCACCCGCTAGGCTGGCTGGTCTGGATAGCGGTAGCCGTCATCTATGCGCCGCTGATCCCTGCCGCAGGGATGTTGATGGCTCCGGCCTTGTCGCTTGCCGGATGGCAGGCGTTGTTGAGCGATCCGCAGCTGCCGCAGGCGTTTACCGCCACGCTGGTTTCAACGCTTATCGCCACCGCAGGTTCGCTTTTGATTGCCCTTTGCGTGGTCGCGGCGCTGTGGCCCGGCGACCGCTGGCGGCGTTTACATACCCGACTGCCGTGGCTGCTGGCCGTACCGCATGTCGCCTTTGCCACCAGCGTGCTGCTGATGTTTGCAGAAGGCGGCGCGTTTTATCAATGGTGCAGCGCCTGTTCTCCCCTGATCGATCGCTACGGCATTGGCCTGGGGCTGACGCTGGCGGTGAAAGAGAGCGCGTTTGTGCTGTGGGCGATGTATGCGGTTCTGCCCGAAAAGACGCTGGCGCAACAGATGGTGGTGCTGCGAACGCTCGGTTATTCGCGCGTTCAAGGACTTTTCTGGCTGGTGCTGCCCGCCATCTCGCCTGCGCTCGGCGCGGTGATGCTGGCGGTGGTCGCCTGGTCGCTGTCGGTGGTGGATGTCGCGATTATCCTTGGTCCTGGTAATCCGCCGACGCTGGCGGTGTTGGCGTGGCAGTGGTTGAGTCAGGGCGATGCTCAGCAGCAGACCAAAGGGACCTTGCTGTGTCTGATGTTACTTCTGCTGCTGGCGCTGTTTGCCGCCGTCGGTTTTATCATCTGGAGACGCTGGCACCGCCCGGTTCCCGCCGCGTCTGGCGTTCGGCAGCATTTGGGCGCGCCCGTGATTGGCACAACGCTGGGAGGGCTACTGCCGCTTTGCGGAGTTATGTGTGCAGCTGCGCTGATTTTGCTGGCAGGCGAAGACAGTTTTGATTTGGTGCCGTTTCGCGTCAGTCTCTCGTTGGCGCTGTTTTCTGGCCTGATCGCCCTGGCGATTATTTTACTCTGGCTTGAATGGGGGCCGTCTCGCGGAACGCTCTGGATCTGGCTTCCGCTGGCACTTCCCGCCCTGCCGCTGGTCGCCGGGCAGTACCGTTTCGCGCTCTTCACGGGCATCGACGGATCGTATCTCGCCGTCCTGTGGGGGCATCTGCTGTGGGTGTTGCCGTGGATGCTGCTGGTGCTGCAACCCGCGTGGCGCAGGCTGGATCCGCGCGCAATATTAATCGCGAGAACGCTCGGCATGCGGCGCAGCAAAATATTCTGGCTGATCAAATGTCCGTTGCTGATCCGCCCTCTGCTTACCGCGTTTGCCACGGGCTTTTCCGTCAGCATGGCGCAATACTTGCCGACGCTGTGGCTCGGCGCGGGACGATTTCCGACCCTGACCACCGAGGCGGTCGCGCTCAGCAGCGGCGGCAGCACGGCCATTCTTGCGGGTCGCGCGCTGTGGTTGCTGGCGCTGACGGCTGCTGCTTTTGGTCTCGCCGCCGGTTTATCACGGCTAGTGGGCCGCTACCGACAAGGACTGCGTTAATGCTGATCGTCAAAAATCTTACGCTTGAGCCGCTTTTCCGCCACGTGAACTTCAGCGTGAATAAGGGCGAAATCGTCACGCTGATGGGCCCGTCCGGCAGCGGAAAATCTACGCTGTTCGCTTGGATGGTGGGTGCACTCCCTACGGATTTTAAAGCGTGCGGCGAGCTGTGGCTGAACGACAGACAATGCGACGCGCTGCCCGTCGAGAAACGTGAGATCGGTATTTTGTTCCAGGACGCGCTGCTGTTCGACCACTTTAGCGTGGGGCAAAATCTGCTGCTGGCGCTCCCTGAGCACATAAAAGGACCCTCGCGTCGTGATCAGGTTGAGCATGCGCTAAAAAGTGCGGGGCTTGATGGGTTTTACGCAAGCGATCCGGCCACGCTCTCCGGCGGAGAGCGTGCCAGAGTCAGCCTGCTGCGCGCGCTTTTGGCGCAGCCTCACGCGCTGCTGCTGGATGAACCGTTTAGTCGTCTGGACAAGGCGTTGCGCGTCTCGTTCCGGGAATGGGTGTTCGCGCAGGTTCGCGCACTCAATATTCCCGTGGTGCTGGTCACACATGATGAAGACGATATTCCGGCACAGGGTCGCGTGCTTCAGCTGTCCATGTGGCAATAATCTATGTGCTAACGCAAAGAACTCTGGCGAGTGGGAGACGAAAATGACGCACCTTTTACCTGATATCAGACTTTTCGATGAAACGTGTTTCTCACCTGTCCACGCTCGCCATGATCCTGGGTCTTGCCTCTTTTTCCTCCGTTGCCGCTGATATGGCGCAATCACTTACGCTTGCGCAATTGCAACAGCAGCAGGGTACGGTTATCGACACCCGCGCCAGCGCGTTTTATAACGGCTGGCCGCAGACGCTGTCTGGCCCGTCCGGGCATGAGCCTGCCGCGCTGAATCTCTCCGCCAACTGGCTTAACGCGATGAGTGACGAACAGCTCGCAGGCTGGGCAAAACAGCACAACCTAACGCCTGCCTCCGTGATTGCCCTGTACGGCAGCGACGCCGACAATCAGGCCGTCAACGCGCGCTTAAAAAAAGCCGGATATTCAACGGTTTCAACCTTAGGCGACGCGCTGCAAACCCCTACCCGCCTGCAACGTCTGCCTCATTTTGAGCAACTGGTTTATCCGCAGTGGATCCATCAGCTGCAGCAAGGCAAAAAAGTGGCGGCTGCGCCGACGGGTGATTTTAAAATTATCGAAGCCGCCTGGGGTGCGCCCAAATTTTACCTGCTAAATCACATTCCCGGCGCGGATTACATTGATACCAATGAAGTCGAAAGCGAACCACTGTGGAATAAAGTGTCAGATGACAAACTGAAAGCCATGCTGGCGAAGCACGGCATTCGTCACGACACCACCGTAATTTTGTATGGCCGCGACGTGTATGCTGCGGCACGCGTGGCGCAAATCATGCTGTACGCCGGTGTGAAGGACTTACGCATTCTGGACGGTGGCTGGAAGGCCTGGTCCGACGCGAATCTGCCGGTCGGGCGCGGAACACCCGCAAAAGTCAAACCGGCGAACGATTTCGGCGCCCCCATTCCCGGGCAGCCGCAGCTGATGGTGGATATGGAACAGGCGCGCGAACTGCTGCATCGCAAGGATGCCTCGCTGGTCAGCATTCGCTCGTGGCCAGAATTTATCGGTGAAACCAGCGGGTACACCTACATCAAACCCAAAGGCGAAATCGCCGGGGCCCGCTGGGGTCACGCGGGCAGCGACGCCACCCATATGGAAGACTTCCACAATCCCGATGGCACCATGCGCAGCGCTGATGATATCGCCGCGATGTGGAAACAGTGGCATATTCTGCCCGATCAGCAGGTGGCGTTTTATTGCGGCACAGGCTGGCGCGCGTCAGAAACCTTTATGTACGCACGGGCGATGGGCTGGCAAAACGTCGCCGTGTACGACGGCGGCTGGTACGAATGGAGCGCTCACCCGCAAAACCCTTTCACGACCGGGCCGCTGACGCCTGAAAGTACGCTTTAACGGGCGAGTGCTTTAAGCGTTTGATATCCGCTCCAGATGCGCGTTGTGGTGGTAAGCCAGCACAACGCGCCAAAGATCCAGGCGAACAGCGCAAAGTGCATCGGGAACAAACAGCACAGCGCGAACAAGAGAATCGTTTCCGTCCCTTCCGTCAATCCCCCCAAATAATAAAACGACTTGTGCGCGTAGCCAGGGTTATCAATATCGTGTTTTGCTGCCAGCGCTGCAAACGCCAGAAAACTGCTTCCCGTACCCATAAATGCAAACAGCAACCACGCCGCCGCCAGCGCGTTTTCAGCCGGAGCGGCGAGCGCAAAGCCGAACGGCACCAGAGCGTAGAACAGGAAATCGAGCGCAATATCGAGAAAGCCACCGGCATCGGTTATGCCGCGCCGCCGCGCCAGCGCGCCGTCCAGCCCATCGAGCAAACGGTTCAACACGATGGCCGTCAGCGCCGCCAGATACCAGCCCAGCGCCAGAAAAGGCAACGCCAGCACACCGATGGCAAATCCCAGAAGCGTTAAGCCATCGGCGGTGATAGTCGGCTTATCAAGCTTTTCTACCAGACGGTTAAGTGCCGGTTTCAGGCGTGGATGCACATGTCTGTCAAGCATGCGGTTTTCCTTTGAAGGCGTCGCAGAGCCCCTGCGCCGGGATGTCGAGTGCAGCGTTAAAACGCGCCGAGAGATTCTGAAACGCAATCAGCGCCGTCATTTCTGTTATCGCAGCGTCGCTGTAAAAGCGCTTTAGCTCTGTTTTTACGTCGTCACCGATCTGCGGCGGCGTGGCCGTTGTCGCCTCGGCATAGGCCAGCGCGGCACGTTCATCCGCGCTGAATAACGTCGAATCGCGCCAATGGCTGACGGCCTGCACTTTATCCAGCGCGCCGCAGCGCTCGGCCAGACGCAGGCTGTTGGCATCGATACAAAACGCGCAGTGGCAAAGCTGCGAGACGCGGGTCATCAGCAGCGATCGCAGCGTCGGACTGAGAAGCGCATGACGGCGCTCAAGAAAACCGACAAACAGCGCCACCAGCCAGAACAACCGTGGCATTCGCCCCCAACAGCGGGTTGGATTGAGCACCGTGCCGAAATGCTTTTTCTGCATCGCCGCGATGGGTTTTAGGCTGATGGGAATGGATTTGACGGGGTGTACCCAGGCGGTAGTTTCTTTCACCGAACTCTCCTGATGGCTGGACTCTTTGAAAGGCGACGATAATATGTCGTTTTTCACCTTCAATTATTGATGACCATGCTGAAAACTCTCGATGTCGTTGCCGCGATCCTGGAACAGGACGGCAAAATTTTACTGGCGCAGCGCCCACCTCATGCCGATCAGCCCGGAATGTGGGAGTTTGCCGGAGGGAAAGTCGAAGCAGGCGAAACGCAGCCCGACGCGCTGATTCGTGAGCTGCGTGAGGAGCTGGGCATTGAGGCGTAGCCTGCGCAGTATGTCGCCAGCCATCAGCGCGAAGTGTCGCAGCGGCTCATCGCGCTGCACGCGTGGCACGTCCCGACATTCAGCGGCGAGCTGACGGCTCATTATCACAGCGAGCTGGTGTGGTGTACGCCCGAAGAGGCGCTAACCTATACGCTAGCGCCTGCCGATATCCCCTTGCTGGAAGCGTTTATTCTTTTACGCGCCGCCAGACCAGCGGGTTCGTGCTGATGGTGCGTTCATCACGCTGACACTGCAACAGCACGCCGTCGGCTTTCACGACCGCCCCTTCCGAATAGTTCTGATCCTGATAGATGCAGCATTGATTGCACGGCTGTGCACGCTGACCGCCGGAGCTAAAGACTTCTGCCGGCACGTTGACGTCAACATCCGGGCGAAAGCGGTCGGCCTGAGCGCCTGCCGATAAGAGCGCAAACAGCGCGGGAATAAGGTAACGGTTCATAGACGTCGGTTCCTGTTGTGTCCTTGTAATGACTATAACGGTTATTCGTGGTCGAACCTTTAATTTGTCAGCCATCGTTTTTCGTTATGACTCGCGCCCAATAATTAATTTCCCTTTCGTCACGAATTTTCGCTTGCCTCGCAAAGCGGTACGGGTGGTATAGTCGAAAACGACCAAAAATCACCCGCACAACACACAAAATATAAAAAATCATCATAAGAGGTTCTTATATCAATGGATCAGACACGCACTCTGGAATCGTTTCTTACCCATGTTCAAAGCCGCGACCCGCATCAGAGCGAGTTCGCGCAGGCCGTTCGCGAAGTCATGACCACGTTGTGGCCGTTTCTTGAAGAAAACCCGCGTTATCGTCAGATGTCCTTGCTTGAGCGTCTGGTTGAGCCGGAGCGTGTCATTCAGTTCCGCGTGGTGTGGGTTGACGATCGTAATCAGGTGCAGGTTAACCGCGCATGGCGCGTCCAGTTTAACTCCGCTATCGGCCCGTTTAAGGGCGGGATGCGTTTCCACCCTTCCGTGAATTTATCGATTCTGAAGTTCCTGGGCTTTGAACAGACGTTCAAAAATGCGCTCACCACCTTGCCGATGGGCGGCGGGAAAGGCGGCAGCGATTTTGATCCGAAAGGCAAAAGCGAAGGTGAAGTGATGCGTTTCTGTCAGGCGCTGATGACCGAACTGTATCGCCACCTTGGGCCTGATACCGACGTGCCTGCGGGCGATATCGGCGTGGGCGGGCGTGAAGTTGGCTTTATGGCCGGGATGATGAAGAAGCTGTCTAACAACAGCGCCTGCGTGTTCACTGGCAAAGGACTCTCTTTCGGCGGGAGTTTGATCCGTCCAGAAGCGACAGGCTATGGTCTGGTCTATTTCACCGAGGCGATGTTAAAACGCCACGGTTTGGGCTTTGAAGGCATGCGCGTAGCGGTTTCCGGGTCCGGAAACGTGGCGCAGTACGCGATTGAAAAAGCGATGCAGTTTGGCGCACGCGTGATTACCGCCTCTGACTCCAGCGGTACGGTGGTGGATGAAGCCGGTTTCACCACGGAGAAACTGGCGCGTCTGTGTGAAATCAAAGCCAGCCGTGACGGCCGCGTGGCCGATTATGCGCGTGAGTTTGGCCTGACCTATCTGGAAGGCAAACAGCCGTGGTCGGTGCCGGTGGATATCGCCCTGCCGTGCGCAACGCAAAACGAGCTGGACGTCGACGCGGCGCAGCAACTGATCGCGAATGGCGTGAAAGCTGTAGCTGAAGGCGCGAACATGCCGACGACCATCGAAGCGACCGACCTGTTCATGCAAGCGGGCGTGCTGTTTGCGCCAGGCAAAGCGGCAAACGCGGGTGGCGTGGCGACTTCAGGTCTGGAAATGGCGCAGAACGCGGCGCGTATGGGCTGGAAAGCCGAGAAAGTGGATGCGCGCCTGCATCACATCATGCTGGATATTCACCACGCCTGCGTCGAGTATGGTGGTGAAGATAAGCAGACCAACTATGTGCGCGGCGCGAATATCGCCGGCTTCGTGAAAGTCGCCGATGCGATGATTGGGCAAGGTGTGATTTAAGATGTTTAGGGTACTGTCTGGTGCCCTCACCCCAACCCTCTCCCACGGGAGAGGGAGCAAATACTAAAAACGGCAGCCGAGGTTGCCGTTTTGCTTTTGTCTTGTGCGGTCTGGTGCCCTCACCCCAACCCTCTCCCACGGGAGAGGGAGCAAATACTAAAAACGGCAGCCGAGGTTGCCGTTTTACTTTTGTCTTGTGCGGTCTGGTGCACTCACCCCCAACCCTCTTCCACGAGGAAAGGGAGCAAACACTAAAAACGGCAACCGAGGTTGCCGTTTTGCTTTTGTCTTATGCGGTCTGAAGCCTTCACCCCAAGCCTCCCACAGGGAGAGGAGCAAACACTCAAAATGGCAACCGAAGTTGCCGTTTTACTTATGCCTTGTGCTTGCTCTCGCTCAGCGGTCACCCACAGAGATTGCGCTGTAACAGCGACATCAGGCTGCGCTCTTTTTCTTTTTGAACGGTTTTTTCGCGCCGCCTGGCGCAACCATTCCTCTGAAATTTTTCACTGGCGTCGTTCGCGCCTGATTAATCAGATCAAATAATGTTCCCACCAGCGGCTGCATGAAGTCCTGGTAGCGGCACTCTTTTTCACTGATTTTTGTCAGGATCGATTCCCAGTGCGCGGTCATATCCGGTCGTGCGGCCAGTTCCGGCAGGGAGTGAATCAGCGCGCGGCCCGGATCCGTTGACTGGATGTAGCGGCCTTTTTTGATAAGAAAACCGCGCTTAAACAGCAGTTCGATAATCCCAGCGCGTGTGGCCTCAGTGCCCAATCCGTCCGTCGCGCGCAGGATCTTTTTCAAATCTTTATCCTGCACAAAACGGGCGATCCCGGTCATGGCAGAGAGCAACGTGGCATCGGTGAAGTGTCGCGGCGGCTGCGTCTGACGCTCAATTACTTCGCCTTTCTCGCACAGGAGTTCGTCGTTTTTCGCGACCACCGGTAGCGGTGTGCCGTCGTTTTCTTCGTCGCGCTCTTTATTGCCCAGCAGCGTACGCCAGCCAGCTTCGGCCAGGAAACGCGCTTTCGCGACAAACTTCGCTTTGGCAATCTCCAGTTCGATAACGCATTTGCGGAACATCGCGTCAGCGCAGAACTGCATCAGATATTGACGAGCCACCAGCTGATAAACCTTCGACTCATTTTCGGTCAAATTAACGTTGCTGGCGCGCGCCGTCGGAATAATCGCATGGTGGGCATCGACTTTTTTATCATCCCAGCAGCGGTTGCGCGTCTCCAGATTGACGGCAGGCTGCGGGAGCAGATCCGGCGCGTGGACGCCAATCGCATTCAGCACCGCATGACGCCCGGCAAAATGTTCTTCCGGCAAATAACGGCTATCCGAACGCGGATAGGTAATCAGCTTGTGCGTTTCATAAAGCTTCTGGCAAATATCCAGGACGTTTTGCGCGCTCATGCCGTAGCGTTTGCCCGCTTCAATCTGTAATGCCGACAGCGAAAACGGCAGCGGCGCGGGTTCTGATTCCCGTTTATCGTTATAGCTGGTGACGATGGCCGGTTGACCGGCAATGCGGTTAACGACGTGCTCCGCCAGCGGACGATGCAATAAACGCCCTTCTTCATCCTGATATGGCTCGCAGGCTTCGCTGGGTTGCCAGACGGCGACGAAACGCTCGTCCTTCGGCGTTACGATATGCGCCTTCACCTCAAAGAAGTCTTTCGCTACGAAGTTCTCGATCTCTTCGTCACGGCGTACCACCAGCCCTAAAACAGGCGTTTGCACCCGTCCAACGGAGAGCACACCCTGATAGCCCGCGTTGCGCCCTAAAATCGTATACGCGCGGGTCATGTTGATGCCGTACAGCCAGTCGGCACGCGCACGCGCCAGCGCGGAGACGCACAGCGGGATAAATTCGTTGTTAGAGCGCAGACGAGAAATCGCCCGCTCAACGGCCTGCGGGTTGAGATCGTTTATCAGACAGCGCTGCACCTGTTTGCGTTTTTCTGGCGCCAGCTCAAGATAATCGAGCACTTCGTCCACCAGCAGTTGCCCTTCGCGATCCGGGTCACCCGCATGGACGATTTCAGCCGCGTCGTGCAGGAAACGCTTAATCACGTTGAGCTGTTTTGTGACCGACGGTCGCGGCTGCAAACGCCACTTTTCCGGCACAATAGGCAGGTCGTTCAGGTTCCAGCGGGCGTAGCGGCTGTCATAGACGTCCGGCTGCGCCTGCTCAAGCAGGTGCCCGATACACCAGGTGACCACCTGCCCGTTTCCGCACTCAATAAAGCCGTCGCCCTTGCGATGTGGCTTTGGCAGCACATCTGCAATGGCTCGGGCCAGGCTTGGCTTTTCCGCAATATACAGCCGCATCGAATTAACGAATCTCAATCATCGGTCGGCCGCTGCGGGCGGTGACCAGCTCACCGATGGCGGTCAGGGTGATACCGAATTCAGCGGCCGTGGCTTTGACTTCGGTTTCCGACTCTGGCGTCACCGCCAGCAGAAGGCCGCCGGACGTTTGCGGGTCGCACAGCAGATCGCGCCATTCGACAGGCATTTCGCCCATCAGATGTCCGTAGCTGGCAAAGTTACGCTGCGTGCCGCCAGGGACCGCGCCTTGCGCGATGTACTCTTCAACGCCCGGCAGTTTTGGAATCTCCTGATACACGATTTGCGCCTGCACACCTGCGCCCTGACAGACTTCGCTCAGGTGACCGAGCAGCCCAAAACCGGTGACGTCGGTCATCGCTTTCACGCCGTCAATATTCGCGAACGCGGCACCCGCGAGGTTCATCTGGCACATGACTTCTGTCGCAAGGCCAATGTGTTCTGGTTTGAGCAGCGATTTTTTCTCGGCGGTGGTGAGCACGCCAATACCGAGCGGTTTAGTCAGGAACAGTTTGCAACCCGGCTGCGCGGTGCTGTTACGCTTGACGCGTTCCGTCGGGACGATGCCGGTGACGGCCAGACCAAAAATCGGCTCCGGCGCGTCGATAGAATGGCCCCCCGCCAGCGCGATCCCCGCCTGTTGACAGGCAAAGCGCCCGCCCTCAATGACTTCGCGGGCAATTTCCGGCGCAAGGGTGTTAATTGGCCAGCCGAGAATGGCAATCGCCATAATCGGTTTACCGCCCATCGCGAAAATATCGCTGATCGCATTGGTGGCCGCGATGCGTCCAAAATCAAACGGATTATCGACGATAGGCATAAAGAAATCGGTGGTGCTGATAACGCTGGTCCCGTTGCCTAAATCATAAACCGCCGCATCGTCACGCGTTTCATTACCGACAAGCAGGTTCGGGTCGACAAACTTCGCCTGTTCGCTGTGCAGAATGGTCTCCAGCACCTTAGGGGAAATTTTACAACCGCAACCTGCTCCGTGGCTGTATTGCGTTAGACGAATGGTTTGCTCGCTCATGGACATCTCCTGTCATTGCTGTGGCGCTATGGTAGCGCTCATTCCTTAAAGAGGTAAGTCTGACTGTCTGAATTCTGGCGCGGATGCGCAGAATCCAGACAGTTTAGTGTGCTTATCAGAAATGGGTAACGAACGGCGTGGCGTCGGGCACGGAAACGGTAGTGGACGCTTTCAGTTGTGGCGTTCCGAGATAGAGGAAACCGACGATTTTATCGTGTTCGCCGCAGGATAATCCCTCGCGAACAACCGGGCTGTCGGTCAACGGGCCGGTGCGCCAGATGCCATTAAAGCCCTGCGCGACCGCCGCCATTTGCATGGCCATGACTGCGCAACCCGCTGACATCTCTTGTTCCCAAACGGGCACTTTATGCCCGGCCTGGCATTTTGCCACCACGGCGATAATCATTGGCGCTCGGAACGGCGCGCTGCGGGCTTTATCGATAGCCTTGTCGTCCTGACTCGCGGCGATCGCCCCTTTCTCCAGTAAAGCGCTGAAGCGCTCACGCCCTTCACCTTCGATAATAAAGAAATGCCACGGCTGCAGCGTACCGTGGTCCGGCGCGCGCATCCCGGCCTGCAAAATGCTGTCCAGTTGCTGACCCGCAGGGGCGGGTTCGGCCAGGCGTGAAGCGCTACGACGGTTAACAAGCAGTTCTAGTGCGTCCATTGGTTAACTCCTGTCTTCAAAATTGCTCACAAAATTAACACGACAGCAGATTTTGTTACAGCGTAGTGGGCGATTCCTGCTGACAAG
This sequence comes from Lelliottia sp. GFLA7, assembly GCF_056490165.1. Classification (NCBI taxonomy): domain Bacteria; kingdom Pseudomonadati; phylum Pseudomonadota; class Gammaproteobacteria; order Enterobacterales; family Enterobacteriaceae; genus Lelliottia; species Lelliottia sp. GFLA7. The sequence goes on from NZ_JBWLAQ010000001.1 coordinate 307,019, forward strand.
TGGCGGTTGGGTCATTACGATAAGCCCACATTGCCGTCCAGTCGCGACGGAACAGTCATTTTCTGGTTAGGGAGTACACATGCGAACCCTTTGGCGAATTTTTGCCGGTTTCTTTAAATGGACGTGGCGGCTGCTCAATTTTGTCCGCGAACTGGTGATGAACGTGTTTTTCATCTTCCTGATTCTGGTCTGTGTGGGCGTCTGGATGCACATCAGCAGCAGCAACCAAGCACAGAATTCCGGGCGTGGCGCGCTGTTGCTGGATATCACCGGCGTAATTGTCGACAAACCGTCCGCCAGTAATCGCCTGGGGGTGATTGGCCGCCAGCTGTTTGGCGCGACGTCCGATCGCCTGCAGGAAAACTCCCTGTTTGATATCGTTGAGGCGATTCGTCAGGCCAAAGACGATCGCAACATCACCGGGATCGTTCTGGATCTGAAAAACTTTGCCGGTGCCGACCAGCCCTCGATGCAATACATCGGTAAAGCCCTGCGCGAATTCCGCGACAGCGGTAAACCGGTGATTGCTGTGGGCGATAGCTACAGCCAGGGGCAATATTATCTGGCGAGCTTTGCCAACAAAATTTGGCTTTCCCCACAGGGTACGGTTGATCTGCACGGGTTTGCGACGAACGGCCTGTATTACAAATCGCTGCTCGAGAAGCTGAAAGTGACCACGCATGTCTTCCGCGTCGGGACCTATAAATCCGCCGTTGAACCGTTTATTCGCGACGATATGTCTCCTGCCGCGCGTGAAGCCGACAGCCGCTGGATTGGCGAGCTGTGGAATAACTATCTGACCACCGTTGCCGCTAACCGTCAGGTCACCCCTGAGCAAATCTTCCCGGGCGCGCAAGCGATGCTGGATGGACTGCAAAAGGTGGATGGCGATACGGCAAAATATGCTCTGGACAACAAACTGGTCGATACGCTCGGATCCAGCGCGGATATCGAAAAAGCGCTGACCAAGCAATTTGGCTGGAGCAAAGAAGAGAAGAATTACAGCGCGGTGAGTCTGTATGACTACACCACGAAGAAACCGAGTGAAACAGGTGATAGCGTCGCCGTGGTCTTCGCCAATGGCGCGATCATGGACGGTGAAGAGACGCCGGGCAACGTGGGGGGTGACACGACGGCATCGCAAATCCGCGACGCGCGTCTCGACCCGAAAGTGAAAGCGATTGTCCTGCGCGTCAACAGCCCTGGCGGCAGCGTGAGTGCATCTGAAGTGATTCGCGCTGAGCTTGCGGCAGCGCGTGCAGCGGGCAAACCGGTCGTGGTCTCGATGGGCGGTATGGCGGCATCCGGCGGATACTGGATCTCCACGCCAGCCAACTATATTGTGGCAAACCCAAGCACGCTGACCGGTTCTATCGGCATCTTCGGGGTGATCAACACCGTAGAAAACAGCCTGGATTATCTGGGGGTGCATACGGATGGCGTTGCGACGTCACCACTGGCCGATGTGTCCGTGACCAAATCGCTGCCGCCGGAAGTGTCGCAGATGATGCAGTTGACCATCGAGAACGGCTACAAGCGCTTTATCACGCTGGTGGCGGAATCACGTAAGTCAACGCCAGAGCAGATCGATAAAATTGCTCAGGGCCACGTCTGGACCGGTCAGGATGCGAAGAACAACGGTCTGGTCGACAGCCTGGGTGATTTTGATGACGCCGTCGCGAAGGCCGCCGAACTGGCGAAGCTGAAACAGTGGCACATTGCGTATTATCAGGATGAACCCACGTTTATTGATATGGTCATGAACGGGATGTCCGTCTCCGTACGCGCCATGCTCCCAGCCGCCATTCAGGCGTATCTGCCAGCGCCCGTGGCGACGGCTGCGAGCGTTGTGAAAGGTGAAAGCGATAAACTCGCCGCCTTTAACGATCCGCAAAACCGTTACGCATTTTGCCTGACCTGCGCGAACGTACGCTAACCTCGTCCCCTCTTCTCGCGAAGGGGGGATTTTTCTTTGAAGCCTAAGAACACAAAATGATGCAGAAGAAATCGATTTATGTGGCGTATACCGGCGGTACAATCGGTATGCAGCGCTCAGAAAATGGCTATATCCCTGTTTCCGGTCACCTCCAGCGCCAGCTCGCGCTGATGCCAGAGTTCCATCGCCCGGAGATGCCTGACTTCACCATCCACGAATACGATCCGCTAATGGACTCATCCGATATGACGCCAGAAGACTGGCAGCATATTGCGGACGATATCAAAGCGCATTATGACGATTACGACGGTTTCGTGATTCTGCATGGCACCGACACCATGGCGTTTACCGCGTCCGCGCTCTCCTTCATGCTGGAGAATTTGGGCAAACCGGTGATCGTCACGGGGTCACAAATCCCGCTGGCAGAACTGCGCTCCGACGGGCAGATCAACTTGCTGAACTCCCTGTACGTGGCGGCAAATTATCCGATTAACGAAGTGACGCTGTTTTTCAACAATCGTCTGTATCGCGGGAATCGCACCACCAAAGCCCACGCCGACGGGTTCGATGCGTTTGCTTCACCAAATCTGCAACCGCTGCTGGAAGCAGGCATTCATATTCGTCGTCTTGGCACCCCGCCTGCCCCACACACTGCGGGCGAGCTGATTGTCCACCCGATCACACCGCAGCCGATTGGCGTGGTGACGATTTATCCTGGAATTTCAGCTGACGTGGTGCGCAACTTCCTGCGCCAGCCGGTTAAAGCGCTGATCCTGCGCTCCTACGGTGTGGGCAATGCGCCGCAGAACGGTGAATTCCTGAAAGAGCTTCAGGAAGCGAGCGCGCGCGGCATCCTGGTGATTAACCTGACGCAATGTATGTCTGGCAAGGTCAATATGGGCGGTTACGCCACTGGCAACGCGCTGGCTCAGGCCGGTGTCATTAGCGGCTTCGATATGACGGTAGAAGCCACGCTGACTAAACTTCACTATTTACTCAGTCAGGATCTGGACGTGGATGCGATGCGCAACGCCATGATGCAAAACCTGCGTGGCGAACTGACGCCGGACGAATAAGGAGTTTTTGATGAAACAACGAGCTCTGCTGCTGGTCGATCTGCAAAATGATTTTTGCGCGGGCGGCGCACTGGCGGTTGCGGAAGGCGACAGTACCGTTGATGTGGCTAACGCGCTGATCGCCTGGTGTAAAGCGCGCGGTGAAGCGGTGGTTGCAAGCCAGGACTGGCATCCTGCGGATCACGGCAGTTTCGCCAGTCAGCACAATGCGGAACCCTTTTCTCAAGGCGAACTCGACGGGCTAGCGCAGACGCTCTGGCCGGATCATTGCGTTCAGCAAACGGAAGGCGCACAGCTACACCCGCTGCTCAATCAGCACGCCATTGATGCGGTGTTTCATAAAGGTGAAAATCCCTTAATCGACAGCTACAGCGCCTTTTTTGATAACGAACATCGCCAGCAAACTGCGCTGGACGAATGGCTGCGTCATCATGAGATTCACGAGCTGATTGTGATGGGGCTGGCGACGGATTACTGTGTGAAATATACCGTGCTGGATGCGCTTAAGCTGGGTTACCAGGTGAGCGTCATTACCGATGGCTGTCGTGGCGTGAATCTCGATGCGCACGATAGTGCGCTGGCGTTTATGGAGATGTCCACGGCAGGCGCGACGCTCTATACGCTGGCAGACTGGGAAGAGGCCCTGGCTTAACGCTTAATCAGCGGTGTCGCATTGAGACACCGCTATTTCATTTTTAGATGAGGTACGTCGTATGGCTTTTATCCCAAAAAATTACGCCCGGCTGGAAGTCGGTTATCGGGAAAAGGCGCTAAAACTCTTTCCGTGGGTCTGTGGGCGCTGTTCACGCGAATTCGTCTATTCAAATTTGCGCGAGTTGACCGTGCATCATATCGATCACGATCACAGCAATAACCCGGAAGATGGCAGCAACTGGGAGATGTTGTGCCTGTACTGTCACGATCATGAGCACTCGAAATACACCGAAGTGGATTTGTACGGTTCAACGGTCGTGGCGGGAGAAGATGCGCAGAAGGACGTGGGTGAAGCGAAATACAATCCCTTTGCCAATCTTAAAGCGATGATCGACAAGAAATAACGCAGACTGTCCATCCCTCCTGTTATGTGTCGAAAACCATTCAGGAGGGATTGCTGCGCTTGTTCGACAGATTAGGATTTAAATGTCACAATCGGCTTGGGCGTAATGCCAAAATCTTCTTTCAGCTCGCGTTTGCTTTTCATCACCATCTGACCTTGCGTGTCGATCGTCATGTGCTGAGCGTCAGTGTTGTTGCGCGCCTGCCATAACATCACCAGCTGCAAACTGTTCTCTTTTTGCTCTGGCGTGAGCGCCACACCGTCTGGCCATTTTCCTAATTCAACTGCTGTCACCAGACGCTGATAAACCTCTGGCGTCATCGTGTTGATCATGTCATCGATATTCATGAAAAATCCGCTCTGAAGGAATAATTTGCTGAATCGTTTCTTTAGCCCTTTGTCTGGTCGCCATTCTCATCATCCGAGAAGCTCATCGAAGCCGAATTGACGCAGAAACGTTCGCCCGTTGGCTGCGGGCCATCCGGGAACACATGCCCGAGATGCGCATCACAGTTCCCACAGCGGATTTCAGTGCGTTGCATACCGTGGCTGGCGTCGGTAAGGTAACGGATTGCTTCATCGCTCACAGGCTCGTAAAAGCTTGGCCATCCGCAGCCAGAATCGTATTTTGTTTGCGAGTTAAACAGCGGCGCATCACACACCAGACAGTGATACACACCATCCCGTTTATTGTGCAGCAAACGCCCGGTAAATGGGGGCTCGGTTCCGTGATTCTGCGTGACGTAGAACTGCATTTCCGTCAGATTTTTTTTCAGGTCATCAGGGTTATGTTGATTCGACATAAGCTCATATCTCGCTGTTGAAACAGACACGTTTTACCGAGAATTCTAACAAAACATTAACACTGAAGTGTGAACTTTTGTTCTAAACTTATGCGTTGCGGTTTAGCAGTCAGCCAATTGTGATCTTTCTCACATATTTATCCTGATGGCCCTTTAAAATCCCGCGCGCAGCCCCCATGTGGTTGCTAGCTCAAAAGGAAAGTGAGGCGGTCAGTCGCACAAAGGTTATGCGCAGGATTGATTTGTCGCAATGATTGACACGATTCCGCTTGACGCTGCGTAAGGTTTTTGTAATTTTACAGGCAACCTTTTATTCACTAACAAATAGCTGGTGGAATATATGACTATCAAAGTAGGTATCAACGGTTTTGGCCGTATCGGCCGTATTGTTTTCCGTGCTGCTCAGGAACGTTCTGACATCGAGATCGTTGCAATCAACGACCTGTTAGACGCTGAATACATGGCTTACATGCTGAAATACGACTCAACTCATGGTCGTTTTAACGGCACTGTAGAAGTCAAAGACGGCCACCTGGTTGTTAACGGCAAAACTATCCGTGTTACCGCAGAACGTGACCCGGCTAACCTGAAGTGGAACGAAGTTAACGTTGACGTTGTTGCTGAAGCGACTGGTCTGTTCCTTACCGACGAAACAGCGCGTAAACACATCACCGCGGGTGCGAAGAAAGTTGTTCTGACTGGTCCTTCCAAAGACAACACCCCGATGTTCGTTAAAGGCGCAAACTTCGAGAAATATGCTGGCCAGGATATCGTTTCTAACGCATCTTGCACCACCAACTGCCTGGCTCCACTGGCTAAAGTTATCAACGACAACTTCGGTATCGTTGAAGGCCTGATGACCACTGTTCACGCAACTACCGCTACTCAGAAAACGGTTGATGGCCCGTCTCACAAAGACTGGCGCGGCGGCCGCGGCGCAGCTCAGAACATCATCCCTTCTTCTACCGGTGCTGCTAAAGCTGTAGGCGTTGTACTGCCAGAGCTGAACGGTAAAATCACTGGTATGGCGTTCCGCGTTCCAACTCCAAACGTGTCTGTTGTTGACCTGACCGTTCGTCTGGAAAAAGCAGCGTCTTACGAAGAAATCAAGAAAGCAATCAAAGCGGCTGCTGAAGGCCCAATGAAAGGCGTTCTGGGTTACACCGAAGACGACGTTGTATCTACCGATTTCAACGGCGAAGTTTGCACTTCCGTGTTCGATGCTAAAGCGGGTATCGCACTGAACGACAACTTCGTGAAACTGGTTTCCTGGTACGACAACGAAACTGGTTACTCTAACAAAGTACTGGACCTGATCGCTCACATCTCTAAATAAGTTGAGATGAGAATCTGATCCAAAAAGGCGACTTCGGTCGCCTTTTTTTATTTCTGCAGATAAGACAGAGGATTGCGTAATGATTCACAAAATTTTTGCTCTTCCGGTAGTCGAACAACTTACCCCTGTACTTTCCCGCCGCCAAATTGATGAAGCGGATATCATTGTTGTCGACCACCCGCGCGTTAAGGCATCTGTCGCGCTCAACGGTGCGCATTTGCTCTCCTGGAAACCGGAAGGCGAAGAAGAAGGCCTGTGGCTGAGCGCGGCGACATCCTTCAAAAAAGGCGCGGCAATTCGCGGTGGCGTACCGATTTGCTGGCCGTGGTTTGGTCCTGCAGCTCAACCGGGTCTGCCCGCTCACGGTTTTGCCCGTAACCAGCAATGGACGCTGAAAGCGCATAATGAAGATGATAACGGCGCCGTTCTGACGTTTGAACTGCAAAGTAACGACGAGACCCGTGCGCTATGGCCGCATGACTTCACGCTGTTTGCTCGCTTCAAGCTGGGCAATACCTGCGAAATCGAACTGGAAGCTCACGGTGAGTTTGAAACCGCCTCTGCTCTGCACACCTATTTCAACGTCGGCAACATTGCCGATGTCAAAGTCAGCGGCCTTGGCGATACCTATATCGACAAAGTGGATAACGCGAAAGAAGGTAAACTGAGCGATGGCGTCCAGACCTTCCCGGATCGTACTGACCGCGTTTATCTGAATCCAGAAGCGTGCAGCGTGATCCACGATGCGAAGCTAAACCGCGCAATTGAAGTGATTCACCAGCATCACAGCAACGTGGTGGGCTGGAACCCTGGTCCAGCGCTGTCTGTCAGCATGGCGGACGTGCCGGATGATGGCTACAAAACGTTTGTGTGCGTCGAAACCGCATGTGTGACTGCACCGCAGAAAGCGAGTGCCGACAAACCGTCTCGTCTTGGTCAGACGATTAAGATCGTGAAACGTTAATACGATCGCTCCCCCTCGCCCGCAAAGTGAGGGGGAAACTCTTACACCACGTCTAACGCAGTCTTGTTGTCTGGCGCTGGAAATGCATTATCCAGCTTGAGCAACTCTTGTGCTGAAAGCGCAATCGCCAACGCTCCCGCATTTTCCGTCACATGTTCAATGGTTGCCGCTTTCGGAATCGCCATGACGCCTTTATGGCTTACCACCCATGCCAGCAAAATTTGCGCAGCGCTTACCTGATGGATGCGAGCAATATCGTTCACGACCGGATGATTCATCAGGCCCGAACGTAAGCGCCCGGCCTGAGCAAGCGGGCAATATGCCATCACCGGCATGTTCTGCTGCTGGCACCACGGAAGCAGATCGTATTCAATGCCGCGTGAGGCCAGATGATAAAGCACCTGGTTTGTTGCGCAGGCCATACCGCCCTTCACGCCCCACAATTCCTGCATGTCGTCGTAATCCAGATTCGAGACACCCCAGCGGCCAATTTTGCCCTGCTGCTGCAATGTCTCCATCAGCTCGACGGTTTCATCAAGTCCAATATTCCCACGCCAGTGCAGCAGGTACAGGTCAATATGATCTGTTCCGAGACGACGAAGGCTGGCATTGCAGGCGGCGATCCCTTTTTGGCCGCTCGCATTCCACGGATACACCTTAGACACCAGATACACTTTCTCACGCTGGCCTTTGATTGCCTCGCCCACCACCTCTTCCGCAGCGCCATCCGCGTACATCTCAGCGGTATCAATCAGCGTCAGACCAAGGTCAATGCCCGCTCGCAGTGCATCAACTTCGTTGCGACGCTGACTGGCGTTTTCTCCCATGTACCAGGTTCCCTGCCCAATCGCGGGGACGGTCAAGCCTTCGGTAAAGGTCACGGTTTTTTCACTCATTGGTCTCTCCTGTTTTGCTGCACCACCGTAAAACAAACGGGGCGCAAGCGCCCCGTTATGATGCATAGAATGCACTGTGTCAGTGCGCAATCAGAAACTGTAAGTCACACCGGTTGAGAAAATACCGGCCCAGGATCTGTCGACCATCGGGCTGTCTTTCACTTCATCGCTCAGGCGCAGATAGCGGCCAGTTGCGTAGACGCTCCAGTCGGCTGCAAACTTGTAGTTTGCCGTCAATTCCAGGTACGGGTTCCAGCCATCGTCAGCCTGATACTGCTTCAGACCGCTACGACGCGACTCATTACGTGATACACCGTAATAGTAGTCGTTGTAGTTTTCACTTTTGTAATCCACACCGATACCCGGCGTCAGCGTCAGGCCGCCGTTGGTGTAACGGTAGAGCCACGCCACATCACCGACGAAACCATTGCTGTTGTCCAGAGTATCGCCTGCCAGCGCAGCGCGCAGGTAGCCGTATTGCGTGTTATGCACGTAAGAAAGACCCGCCATCAGGGTGCCTTTACGCTTATCCAGCTGGCGCATCTGGTGGCTGTCACTGTCGCCCGGTTTAAAGTGCGTCGGATCGTAGTAAGCCATAATCGAGAGCTTATCGGCTTCATCGTTCCACAAATAGTAACCGCCACCCAGACCACGGAACCAGAAGTTATCCCCTTCATAGGTGACAACGGGAACCGGATAGATCTCACGGTCATACTGCTTGTATGGGCTATTGATCACACCAACACCCGCACCAAGAGAGAATTTATCCTCTGCATGTACGGTGTTTACTGCCGTGGCGGCAAGGATGCCCAATGCCAGAAGTTTGAGTTTGGTCACAATCCATTCTTTCCTGTAGTCAAATAATCAGCGTTTGAAGTGTAACCGCCCTTGCTAAACATCCCAAAATTTTTTGCCTGCTAATGAGTTTGATTAACCGATTATTTTCATCGTTTAAGATGGCTGACTGCTTTCAATTCTGTGACGCCTGGATGAAACCTGACATTTTATGCTTATTTCATCGGCTAATTATTCGGATGAGTTATTGATATGTCATTGAAATTAGTTTTTGCAGGCATGCAAGTTTTGCAAATGCCATCTACGCTTAATTTTAAGAAGATGAATGCCTGAACACCCTGCGGTTATGAGCGTCAGACCTGGCACACGGGTTGCTGCTTAGACAGTGAGATGCGACGGTTCCTCTTCCAGGAGCCTCCACTATTCATACGAACGGCTCTTTTCCTGTGCTAAAAACGAAAGGACGGCATGCCATGAATATATTCGATCACTATCGCCAGCGCTATGAAGCTGCCAAGGACGAAGAGTTCACACTGCAGGAGTTTCTTACCATTTGTCGGCAAGATCGCAGTGCCTATGCTAATGCGGCAGAAAGGCTATTGATGGCTATTGGTGAGCCTAACATGGTCGACACGGCGCTCGAACCACGGCTCTCCCGTCTCTTTTCGAATCGTGTGGTTGCGCGCTATCCCGCGTTTGAAGAATTTTACGGCATGGAAGATGCCATCGAGCAGATTGTTTCTTACCTGAAACACGCCGCTCAAGGCCTTGAAGAGAAGAAACAGATCCTTTATTTACTGGGTCCGGTGGGCGGCGGTAAATCGTCCCTGGCGGAACGACTGAAAGCGCTGATGCAGCGCGTGCCGATTTATGTGTTGAGCGCCAACGGCGAACGCAGCCCGGTCAACGATCACCCGCTATGCCTGTTCAATCCGCAAGAAGATGCGCAGATTCTGGATAAAGAATTTGGCGTTCCGCGCCGCTATTTGGGCACCATCATGTCGCCATGGGCGGCAAAACGTCTGCACGAATTCGGCGGTGATATCACTAAGTTCCGCGTGGTGAAAGTCTGGCCTTCGATTCTGGAACAGATTGCGATTGCAAAAACGGAGCCTGGTGATGAAAACAATCAGGACATCTCCGCGCTGGTCGGTAAAGTCGATATTCGTAAACTGGAACACCACGCGCAGAACGACCCAGATGCCTATGGCTATTCCGGCGCGTTGTGCCGGGCAAACCAGGGCGTGATGGAGTTCGTCGAGATGTTCAAAGCGCCGATTAAGGTGCTGCACCCGCTGCTGACCGCCACGCAGGAAGGGAACTACAACGGGACAGAAGGTATCTCCGCCCTGCCGTTCAACGGGATCATTCTGGCGCACTCGAACGAATCAGAATGGGTGACCTTCAGAAACAACAAGAACAACGAGGCGTTCCTTGACCGTGTTTACATCGTCAAAGTGCCTTATTGCCTGCGCATCTCCGAAGAGATCAAGATTTACGAAAAACTGCTCAACCACAGCGAGTTGGTGCATGCACCTTGTGCGCCTGGCACACTGGAAACCCTGTCGCGGTTCTCGATTCTGTCGCGTCTGAAAGAGCCAGAAAACTCCAGCATTTATTCAAAAATGCGCGTCTATGACGGTGAAAGTCTGAAAGACACCGATCCGAAAGCGAAGTCCTACCAGGAATATCGCGACTACGCAGGTGTCGACGAAGGGATGAACGGACTGTCCACGCGTTTCGCGTTTAAAATCCTCTCCCGCGTGTTCAACTTCGATCACGCTGAAGTCGCGGCCAACCCAGTGCATCTGTTCTACGTGCTCGAACAGCAAATAGAACGTGAGCAGTTCCCGCAAGAGCTGGCGGAACGCTATCTGGAGTTCCTCAAAGGCTATCTGATCCCGAAATACGCCGAGTTCATCGGCAAAGAGATCCAGACCGCCTATCTGGAATCCTATTCCGAATACGGGCAGAACATATTCGACCGTTACGTCACCTATGCGGATTTCTGGATTCAGGATCAGGAGTATCGCGATCCGGACACCGGCCAGCTGTTTGACCGCGAATCCCTGAACGCAGAGCTGGAAAAAATTGAGAAGCCTGCCGGGATCAGCAATCCGAAAGACTTCCGTAACGAAATCGTCAACTTTGTTCTGCGTGCCAGAGCGCATAACAGCGGACGTAATCCGAACTGGACCAGCTACGAAAAACTGCGCACGGTTATCGAGAAGAAAATGTTCTCCAATACCGAAGAGCTGTTGCCGGTCATTTCCTTTAATGCCAAAACGTCAACCGACGAGCAGAAAAAGCACGACGATTTTGTCGACCGCATGATGGAGAAAGGCTATACCCGCAAACAAGTGCGCTTGCTGTGCGAATGGTATCTGCGCGTGCGTAAATCGTCATAACAGACCAGAAAATCGCCCGGCAGCCCTGCTGTCGGGTGAACAAAATAGGTGAACCGTAAGCCGGATAAACACCGTTTTTCCGGCCTTACGGGACCCGCATAAAGTTGGCAAATGCAGTACGGGGGGCTTATGACCTGGTTTATTGACCGGCGTCTTAACGGTAAAAACAAGAGCACGGTGAACCGCCAGCGCTTCTTGCGCCGTTATAAATCGCAAATTAAACAGTCGATCTCCGAGGCCATCAACAAACGTTCAGTCACCGATGTTGATAGCGGCGAGTCCGTCTCAATCCCGACGGACGATATTAGCGAACCGATGTTCCATCAGGGGCGTGGCGGCCTGCGCCATCGCGTCCATCCGGGTAACGATCACTTCGTGCAAAACGACCGCATCGAGCGCCCACAGGGTGGCGGTGGCGGGTCCGGAAGCGGTCAGGGGCAAGCGGGTCAGGACGGCGAAGGCCAGGACGAGTTTGTCTTCCAGATCTCAAAAGATGAGTATCTCGACCTGCTGTTCGAAGATTTGGCGCTGCCAAACCTGAAAAAAAACCAGCATCGTCAGTTAAACGAGTACAAAACCCACCGCGCGGGATATACCGCCAACGGTGTGCCGGCGAATATTAGCGTGGTGCGTTCGCTGCAAAACTCGCTGGCCCGACGCACAGCGATGACGGCAGGGAAACGTCGTGAGCTGAACGAGCTGGAAGTCACGCTAAAAACGGTCGAGAACAGTGAACCTGCGCAACTGCTCGAAGAAGAACGGCTGCGCAAAGAGATCGCTGAACTGCGCGCAAAAATCGAACGCGTGCCGTTTATTGACACGTTCGACCTGCGTTACAAGAACTATGAGAAACGTGCGGAACCCTCCAGCCAGGCGGTGATGTTTTGTCTGATGGACGTTTCGGGTTCAATGGATCAGGCCACCAAAGACATGGCGAAGCGTTTTTATATTCTGCTCTATCTGTTCCTGAGTCGAACCTATAAGAACGTTGATGTTGTGTATATTCGCCACCACACGCAGGCTAAAGAAGTCGATGAGCATGAGTTTTTCTACTCGCAGGAAACGGGCGGGACGATTGTCTCCAGCGCGCTGAAGCTGATGGATGAAGTGGTTAAAGAGCGCTACGACCCTGCGCAGTGGAATATCTATGCTGCGCAAGCGTCCGATGGAGATAACTGGGCAGACGATTCGCCGCTGTGCCACGAAATCCTCGCGAAGAAAATTCTGCCGGTGGTGCGTTATTACAGCTATATCGAAATCACCCGCCGCGCGCATCAAACGCTGTGGCGTGAGTATGAACATCTGCAAACCATGTTTGATAACTTTGCCATGCAGCATATCCGCGATCAGGATGATATTTACCCGGTCTTCCGCGAACTGTTCCATAAACAATCGAGTACCAGCAACGCATAACGCAACAGCCAGCATTCATTGCTGGCTGTTTTCTTAATAAGTCACATTAATACAATCGAGACTTTTATTAATCAGGATGGTGCAATTTCTTCCACTCTGTTTGCCTTTATAAAGTGCCACATCCGCTCTTTCCAGAACTTCTCGCAGTGTTTCACCGCGATGGACGCGCGTCAGCCCTGAACTAAAAGTGATTTTCACTCGGTGATCTCCGGATACAGTCTCTGACGTCTCTATTACCCGGCGTAAACGTTCTGCGGCTTCAGTGGCCTCTCTGTCACTGTGGGCCTGGAGCAGAATAATAAACTCTTCGCCGCCATAGCGATAAACAGATTCTGCACGCCGAATATTATTTTCCAGATTAAGGGCCAATGACCGTAAAACGGCATCCCCGATTAAATGTCCGTAGTTATCATTAATCTTTTTAAAATGATCGACATCCAGCAGAAGCAAATATAATCCCTCATCGCCCAATGCTTTATTCATGCTGTCATATGACTCATCCAGGATTCGCCGCAAGGGCAGCCCTGTCAACGCATCATAGCTGGTACGTAGTTGTAGCAAGTGCGCTTTATAGCGAGACACTGATGCCGTAAATGCCAGGAGCGCCGTCTCGAAATCATCGAAAGGTGCATTGTTACACTCGTCGTGCTCAATGGCTTTTATAAGCTCGCGACACATCTTATGGACGTGAATATGTTTATCCTTTATATCAAGAAGATAATTCCTGCCCGCTATGTCATCTTGTAATTGCCTATTTAACCAATGGCCAAAATCACAAAAATTATGCGCATCATCGCAAGTCAGGTCCGGGAGTAAAACATCACGACTGGCAACAAACCGCAGTATATTTATCAGCCATTTGAAATGTGCATCCGTCGAATGATTCAAATCACGAACGGTAGCATCAATTTTTTTGAATTTACTGTTCATTACTCCTCCAGCAACAAATTAATTACCGGCCAAATAGTAACGAGATATATTTTTAGTTTTGTCAAAACAGGTATATTTATTATGGGTTTTTTTATGAATAGGATGTGCTACCGTATGAGCCCTGTATTCAAATATCACAGGCAATACAGCCATGTCGGAAAAGATTAAAGGCACAACAACCCACCAGCAACTGATCGCACTGTTAACTGAGCAGGGTGCACAATATCGGGTTGTGGAGCACGAATCCGTGGGGAAATGCGAAGCGGTGAGTGAAATTCGCGGTACCGATCTCGGTCAGGGAGCAAAAGCGCTGGTCTGCAAAGTAAAAGGCCATGGTGTAAACAGACACGTTCTGGCGATTCTGGCTGCCGATCAGCAGGCCGATCTGAGTCAACTCGCCAGCCATTTTGGTGGGAGTAAAGCCTCGCTCGCCAGCCCAGCAGAAGTAGACGACCTCACCGCTTGCGTCTTCGGTGCAATTCCACCGTTCAGCTTTCATCCGCAGTTGACGCTGGTTGCCGATCCGTTGCTGTTTGAACGTTTCGACGAAATTGCGTTTAATGCGGGGCTGCTCGAAAAATCAGTGATTATGAACACCGCCGATTATCTGCGAATTGCTCAACCTGAGCTGGTGACTTTTCGTCGATAATCTTGCAACGGCTGGCACATGGGTCAGTCGTGTTTCTCAAGAAACATCACGGATGCCACAATAATCATCGCAATGGTAAAAAATGAGGACGATATAATCAGCGTCTCAATAAACATTTGATCGTGCATATTGATTCCCCCCTTTCTTGATATGTATATCCTTTTTACTGTCCCTTAATGACAGCGGCATGACACTATCAGGTCATTCTGATGAAAAATATGGTCGCTGTTACAGTTTGGGAAAAAACCTTTTCACCGCTACCTCAACGGTTATCCCCTTTTTTACGCTTGCTTCGCGACAACGCGTTCCCGAGCGCTGATGCCCACATCGAAACTGTTATTACTCTTTTTTAATTCAAGCCCCGGGAAGTGCGCTGGCGAAAAGTTGAATCACTCCTCTTCTGGCAGTTGCATAAATAAAACGGATTTTTTGATAAAAGCCTGTTTAATCACGCCTTTGCGGGTAAAGTAAGCAGGCTTACTTTTTTTTTGGCAAGGAAATCCTCATGTTTGACCCTACCCTGCTGATTCTGCTGGCTCTGGCAGCGCTCGGCTTTATCAGCCATAACACCACGGTCGCGATTTCAATCCTGGTGTTGATTATCGTGCGCGTGACACCGCTGAATACCTTCTTCCCATGGATAGAGAAACAAGGCCTCACTATTGGGATAATTATCCTGACCATCGGCGTAATGGCCCCTATCGCCAGCGGCACATTACCGGCCTCCACACTTTTGCACTCCTTTGTGAACTGGAAATCGCTGATCGCCATCGCCGTGGGCGTATTCGTCTCATGGCTCGGCGGGCGCGGTGTGACGTTAATGAGTTCCCAGCCGTCGCTGGTAGCGGGTTTACTGGTCGGGACCGTTCTGGGCGTGGCGCTGTTCCGCGGTGTCCCTGTGGGCCCGCTGATTGCCGCCGGACTGGTTTCGCTGTTTATCGGGAAGTCGTAGACAGGCTGGCGATATAGCGCCCCGGCGTTTGCCCCAACCCTTTCCTGAACATCGTGATAAACGCGGTGGTGGAGTCATATCCGAGTGACTGCGCCACCTGCTGGACCGATTTGCCGCCAATCAGCAATTGTAACGCCACGATCAGCTGTAGCTGATGCCGCCAGCGGCGAAAGCTCAGCCCTGTCTCTTTCACCACCAGCCGCGCAAGATTGCGCTCGCTCATCGCAAAGTGGCTGGCCCACTGCGCCAGCGTCTGCCATTCGGCGGGCTGCTCTGCCATAGTGTTGCTCATCATGCGGATTTTGGGATGCGGTGAGACAGGCAGTTGCAGCTGTTCCTGCGGCTGCTGTGGGATTTCATCAAAAAGCACATCCGTCAGCCTGGACGTCGCGGCGAGCGATAGCTGATCGTCCGTTTTGCTTGCCAGCGTCAGGATTAATTCGCGCACCAGCGGAGAGATTTTGAGCGTGCAGCAGCGATCCGGCAGCGTCACCGCACCGGGTTCGATAAACAGGAAACAGAGCTGTGCCCCCGGCGTCGCCTTATTGCTGTGCGGGATCTGGCCGGGTATCCACACCGCGTATTGCGGCGGTACCATCCACATGGCGTTGTCCACTTCACAGGTGACCGCCCCTCGCAGAGCGAGGATCAGCTGCCCCTTACGATGCTGATGCCGCGGAATGCGTTGCTCGTCTTCCACGACGCGAATATGAAACGCCATTGCCGCATGATGCTGGCTGTCCGGATCGTAGCCGTCGAGTCCAAGACCTAACATAATGTTGTCCGATATGAGCGATAAACTGTCATTTTAGCTTGATTCAAACAGCACTGAAAACGAGTAATGTGTGCGCTCGTTAAGAGGTAAGAGAAAACAATGACTACTGCCATCCCTTCCACCGGTAAAGATCGCCTGCTGCTGATCGCCGGTATGCTGATGATCGCCACGACGTTGCGCGTGACATTTACCGGTGCGGCTCCGCTGCTGGACACCATCCGTCACGACTATGGCCTGACCACTGCCCAGACAGGCCTGCTCACCACTCTGCCGCTGCTGGCTTTTGCCCTCATTTCGCCTCTGGCCGCAGGCGTTGCGCGTCGTATTGGTATGGAGCGCAGCCTGTTTATCGCCCTGCTGCTGATCTGCGCAGGCATTGGTATTCGCTCTCTACCCTCGTCCACGCTGTTGTTTGCCGGAACGGCGGTGATCGGCTGCGGGATTGCACTCGGAAACGTCCTGCTGCCCGGCCTGATTAAGCGCGATTTTCCGGGTCAGGTGGCAAAGATCACGGGCGCGTATTCCCTGACGATGGGCGCGTCAGCCGCGTTGGGGTCGGCGATGATTGTGCCGCTGGCACTGAGCGGCGCGGGCTGGCATGGCGCGCTACTGTCGCTGATGGTTTTTCCGCTTCTCGCGCTGATTCTGTGGCTGCCGCAGTGGCGTCAGAAACACACCGCTTCGTTAAGCGGCGCGCGTGCGCTGCATAACCGTGGGATCTGGCGTTCGCCCCTGGCCTGGCAGGTGACGTTATTTCTGGGGATTAACTCGCTGATTTATTATGTGATTATCGGCTGGCTTCCGGCGATTTTACTCAGCCATGGCTACAGCGAAACGCAGGCAGGTTCCATGCATGGTTTGTTGCAACTGGCGACAGCTGCGCCCGGGCTTGCCGTTCCGCTGGTGTTGCACCGGCTCAAAGACCAGCGCGGCATCGCTGGATTCTCGGCCTTACTGTGCGCGGTTAGCGCAGCGGGGTTCTGGTTTGTTCCGGGTCAGGCGGTTCTCTGGACGCTTATTTTTGGATTTGGATCAGGGGCCACGATGATTTTGGGTCTCACCTTTATCGGCCTTCGCGCCGGGTCAGCACATCAGGCGGCGGCGCTGTCCGGAATGGCGCAATCGGTCGGGTATCTTCTGGCCGCATGCGGGCCACCGTTGATGGGTAAAATTCACGATACGGCGGGAGACTGGCGCATTCCGCTTATTGCTTGCGCACTGGCGGCAGTCGTGATGGCTATTTGTGGGGTGCTTGCCGGACGCGACGGAGAGATCGCGCCCGACTAAACACAATGAAGGCAGACTGAACAGTCTGCCTTTTATCCGCGAGCGGCGTAAAGCATTGCCTGAACGAGAGGCACAGGTCGACCGGCCAGCGCACCGCGTTCGTGCTGGAACAGCGTTGCCACAAAGAATGGATGCGTGACCAGCTCTACCGCACGAATTTCACCCTGTTCATCCCAGCCCGTCACGCGCATATCGCCGCTTTCAAGCTCTTTAGCGAACTCAGGGGATACACCGTAATTGCAGTGATACCCTTCTTCAATCTCTTGTCTGCCATAAGCCTTCGCAATCAGCGTATTCGCACGCAGTTCAATGGTGTCCGTTTGTTCGACCAGCGAACAGGCAAGCGGCGCGATCACCATTCTGCCTTCACTGTCCGTTTCAGCATGTGCCGCATCATCCCAACCCAGGGCATTGCGCGCATATTCAATTAACGCGTGCTGGAATCCACCGCAGGTCCCCAGGAAGGGAATGCTGTTTTCACGGGCATAACGCGCCGCGATAAAGGCGCCATCAACGTTCTTATAGGGGCTTGCAGGAACCAACCAGATTGCGTCATAGCCGACTAAATCTTCAGGACTGAGCAGCTCGGTGGTGGCGATCCAGTCGTAATCCGCTGTTATTTCCAGCACAGCGGCGGCATCGTCAATGGCCAGGGGAATTGCCTGATGAGCAATAACATCGTGGTTATAATCGCCAACAAGTGCAATGCGAAGCGTATCTTTTAGCGGAGAGAGTTCCATAAGAGGTTCCATATGCCAGAAAAATATTCAGATAACATAAGGAACCTCAGCCTACCGATCTTTTGCCCGTATCACAATACCTTAAATTGGAGGGGGAAAAATGTGGTGTTATAGTGTGTTAGCGTATTTTCACCCCTTCTTTGGACCGACTTAAACGCCATGAAAACCAAAATTCTGGTGAGCGCATGCCTGATGGGCCACAAGGTTCGCTATAACGGCAGCGAAAAGGCGCAGATTTCCGAAACGCTCCAGCGCTGGCAGCGGGAAAACCGGCTGGTAACGCACTGCCCGGAGCTGGCCGCAGGGCTGTCGATTCCGCGTTTACCCGCCGAAATTGTGGCAGGCAGTGGAAAAGATGTCATGGCGGGGCACGCGTCTATCCTGGAAAGTGATGGCACTGACGTCACCGGGCATTATCAACTGGCCGCCTGGCTGGCGTTGCGCGCCGCACTGGCGTCAGATTGCAGCGCGGCGTTGCTGACGGACGGCAGCCCCACATGTGGCAGCGAGTTGATTTACGACGGTAGTTTTACCGGGCAGAAGCGCGCCGGAATGGGCGTCGCCGCAGCACTCTTACGCGAGCACGGTATTCAGGTATTTTCCGATAACCAACTCATGGAGCTTATCGCCTGGGTTGAGGAGAGAGAAAATGATTCAGTGTAAACGCGTCTATGACGCCGCGAACGAAGATGACGGATATCGGATTCTGGTCGACCGACTCTGGCCGCGAGGGATTAAAAAATCTGACTTAGCCTTTGACGAGTGGTGCAAAACGCTTGCGCCTTCCAACACATTGCGCAAAGCGTTTCACAGCGAGACGATTGATTTCACCTCTTTCAGCCAAGCCTATCAGCAAGAGTTGGCCCAGCATGAGGACGAAGGTCAACGCCTCGCCGCGCTGGCGAAAAACCAGACCGTGACGCTGATTTACGCAGCCAAAAATACTGAGCAAAACCACGCATTAGTGTTGGCCGACTGGCTGCGGCGCAGGTAATTTAATTGAGCATGAGTTCGTCGAGGATTTGCGGGGCTTCGTCAGGCGTCAGCGGCATCAGATGTTCAGGGCGGATAAACGCAAAACCGTGTTGCTTATCGAAGGCATAAACATCACCGGTCACCAGCCAAAGTGCACGGTCCGCCGTAGCAGGCAGTTCCGTCATCACACCGTTGACGGGATTCAGGAAGCGCAAACCCGGCTGACAAAGTTCAAAAAGCTCAACGGATTTGCCGATATTACAACGCCCTGCGGACGTGCGGGCGCCAATAATCATAGCCAGACTACCCGGTTTTAACTGAAACATTCTTCTCTCGCGATGTGCTAGCCCGCAGGCTAAGATAATTCCTAAAGAGAATTGTATCGCAGTCAAACCTTGGCTGTCACCTGGCAGGCGTCGGGTGATCGCGTCGGAACAGATCCCACTCATCGATCACTTCACCGCCAGGCAGTTTACATTCGGTGCGTATGCCCTGCAGACTTTGCACCGGAACTCGCTCTCCGCCTTTCTTCACGCAGTAAACGGCCGCTGGATTTGCCATGCCAATTTGCGGCGGTTTAGGGGCTTCTGGGGGCGTGGAACAGGCGGCTAATGGCAGCGCCATTGCCAGCAACAGATATCGCATAACGGTGTCCTTTTGATAAACAGAGGCCTAAGCGTAACGACTGAGCACAGTTTTCTCCATGATTTCTCCATCAATTCTGCACTTTTTCGCCCTACAGTGAGCGCGTTCTCCTTGACCAGAGAACATCATTCCGTAATCAAGATGTCTTTGCCCCGCCTCAACCGCGGGGCCTTTTTCCCACCAAAAATAGCAGGCACTTCTGCTGATATATTAAATTCTCTGTATTCGTGTTTTACTACGCCCCACAGTCGAAAAATTCAGCATAGCATGCAGATACTGACGTCTTCTGCATGGGAGTCTACCCACGTCATGTCGGATATTATTCTTGCCCGTGTTTCAGAAACTCTCGCAACCGAACAATCACTCGAAAGCCTGGTACGTCAACTGCTGGAAATGCTTGAGATTGTCACCGAAATGGAATCGACCTATCTCACGAAAGTCGATATCAACGCGCGTTTGCAGCACATTCTTTATGCCCGCAACAGCAAACAAATGCAGATCCCCGAAGGGCTGAGCGTTCCCTGGGGTGAGACGTTATGCAAACGTGCTATTGAGAGCCGTTGTTTTTACAGTGATGATGTTGCGAAACACTGGGCGGATTGTGATGCAGCCAAAACGCTGGGCATCACCACCTACATGAGTATTCCCATTCATCTGGCGGATGGTTCGCTGTACGGTACGCTGTGCGCTACCAGCACGGAAAAGAAAACGTTGAGCCATCGCGGTGAGCAGGTGCTACAGCTGTTTGCCGGTCTTATCGCGCATTACATTCAAAAAGAGTCACTGGTCATGCAGTTGCGCGAAGCAAACGCAGCGCTGATCGCCCATTCGTATACCGATGCGTTAACCGGGCTACCGAATCGCCGCGCGATTTTTGAAAACCTCACCACCCTGTTCTCGCTCGCACGCCATCTCAAGCGCAATGCGATCATCGCCTATATCGATCTGGATGATTTCAAACTGATCAATGACCGTTATGGCCATGAGACCGGCGATCAATTTTTGGTTGAGGTCGGTAAGCGGTTAACCACGGGGCAAACGGAGGACGATATTGTCGGCCGATTAGGCGGTGATGAGTTCCTAGTGGCGTGCCTGAGTAAAGGCAACAGTGACGCTGATAACGCACAAATTACTATTCTCAGAAAGCAGGTTAGCGCCTGTATCGCGGGAGAATATGTGTTGGGAAATGTGCATATTGTCTACCCTGGTGCCAGTTTAGGCGTGGTATCTGTCGACCCTTCACACATTGATGCTGACGGTGCATTACGCGCCGCAGATGCGGCGATGTACCGCGATAAAAAAGAGAAAAGCAAAACGCGCTTTCTCGCACTGGATTAACCCCGTAAACTCTGGCTGCAAATAAACCCATAAGGTAATGTCATGCGGATTGGAATTGTTTTCCCGGTCGTTATTTTTATAACGGCAGTGGTGTTTTTAACGTGGTTTTTTGTTGGCGGCTACGCCGCTCCGGGGGCATAAGTGAGAAAGACAACCATCATTATGTTAATCATCGCCGTCGTGGCTGTCGCGGGCAGCCAACTCGGCTGGTGGTGATCCAAACGGAAAAAGGCCGCCAGACGGCAGCCTTTTTTGACGATTTCAGTGCTTAGCTTTTGATTTTTCTGTAGATAAACAGAACGACCAACGCACCAATGACTGCGACGGCAAAGCTGCCGAAGTTGAAGCCATCGACCTTACCAAAACCGAACAAGGTGCTGATCCAGCCACCGACCACGGCACCAATGACACCCAGAATTACGGTGACGAAGAACCCACCGCCGTCTTTGCCCGGCATGATCCACTTCGCCAGAATCCCCGCAATAAGACCAAAAATAATCCAGGATAAAATTCCCATAGCTAGCTTCCCTCTCTGTTTGGTTTTTGTTACTAAATCAACAACACAAAAAAGGATAGCACAGGATCTCAGAAAGGAAATTTGTGATAGGTATCACAGTGTTTAGTTGCGCATTTTATCGACAACAAAAAAATAACCTGCCACACAAAAGATGGGGTTGCATCTTTTGATGAGAAGAATTATCTTTCTCATTACTGAATAGTTGAGTAAAACGCTCAGGTATTTAGTACGACATTGCTCACATTGCTTCCAGTATTTCTTGCCCACTTTTTAGTGGGCTTTTTTTTGCCTAATGTGGCCGGCGTATCACGCGACGGCCATCAACTCGATGCGTGCGTATTGCTCTACAAACCCTGACTAAACGCGCGTGTTTCGGTCTCGAACAGGATCGTAAAGATTGCCAGGGCGTTCTGATCGCCCTGATATACACTCATGGAATTATACTATTCTTTTGAATTGCATAGAAAAAACAAAAAATTCATCACCCTCCATTTATACGCGTTCGGATCATCAACTTTTCATCTCGATAAGAAACCAGAATAAGACATTAAACTTCATATTTTGGATTTAGGTTTATTTAGTGGTCTATCCGAATCAAGCCTCCCGCACCGCTGCCGATAATCACGTCAACTCACGTTTACTCGGCAAAGGTTATAAAGGAGTGTATTTTGAAAAATATTAAAATCAGGGTGGGACTGTTAATTGTTCTGGCATCTTTCACATTGATGCTATTTCTCTCAAGCGGTCTTGGGCTCTATTTCCTGTCACACAGCAACAGCGACATTCAAACCTTAAACTACAATGCCGCAGAACAAAAAGCGCTTAATTCTGCGCGCGATGCAATTTTGCGGGCACGTATTATCATCGATACGGCGACGCAGGCAAAAATACATGGCGAGGATATCGACGAACCTGCTGTAAAAGCCAGTATCGAGAAAGAAATGCAATCTGCCGATATACAGTATCAGCAATTTGTTAAAATCCCGGGTCTCTCCACCACCCAGCCAGAGCTGGGTGAAAGAATGAAAGATAGCTACGATCAACAAGTTAGCGTAATTAATCACAATACCAACACTGTTATTAATACAACAGGTGCGGAGGATCTTAAGCCAGCCTATGCCGCAAACCGTAGCGCAACGCTTAAGGCACGGCAGGCATGGGACAGCGAATACCAGTCCTATATTGATGCTACTCAGCATAATCTGACAAACGTTATTGATTACAGCAACCGATCTTATCATTTTGCAATGATTATAATGGTCAGCCTACTTGCCATCGCTATCGTATTATTCATTTCCATCAATTTGTGGATGCGAAATGCATTGATTCGCCCTCTCAGTGAAGTTGCTCAACATTTCGAACATATTGGTAAAGGGAATTTAACAGCGGATATTCATGTTACCAGTACTAATGAAATTGGCTTGTTATTCGCGTCATTAGAAACCATGCAGGCAGAGCTTAACTCTACCGTTGTCACTATTCGTCAGGGCGTGGAATCTATTAATATTGGTACACAAGAAATTTCTGCAGGAAATAGCGATCTGTCACGTCGTACTGAAGAACAAGCCGCAGCCGTTGTAGAAACCGCAGCCAGCATGGAGCAGATCACCTCGACGGTGAAAATGAACACCGACAACGCGCTTCAGGCTTCGCATATGGTGCAAAGCGCGGCTGGTATTGCGACCGCGGGCGAAGAACAAATGCAGAACATGATGCAAAAAATGGATGCCATCAGCCAGAGCGCACAGAAGATGGTCGATATTATCAGCGTCATTGATAGCATTGCCTTCCAGACCAACATCCTGGCCCTGAATGCAGCGGTTGAGGCTGCGCGAGCTGGTCAATCTGGCCGTGGATTTGCAGTGGTCGCCGGTGAAGTCAGAAACCTGGCGCGTCGTTGTACCGATTCTGCAAAAGAGATCACCGGTCTTATCAACGAATCCACGCTGTATATTCAGGAAGGTGCGGAGCTTGCAAACAAAACCAGCAAGACCATGCTGGATATCAGCAGTGCAGTCAGTAAAGTGAACGTGATGATGGACAACATTGCTTTAGCGTCGCAAGAGCAAAGTCGTGGAGTGGAGCAGATTCGCGTGGCGATCACCCAGATGGATCACGTAACTCAGCAAAACGCCGCGTTAGTTGAGGAAGTGGCAACGACGGCATCAGGTGTGAATAGCCAGGCAAACTTACTGACGCAATCTGTGTCGATCTTTAAAGTCAAACAGACGTTCTGATGACGCTGTAAGCGAATCAACAATGTGTCCGGGAGCGAGCATGCTCCCGGATTCTTGTCACAAAAGCGGTTAGACGAAGAGACTCAATGCTGAGTGATCTCTCCGGCGCTGTGTTTGGGTCCTAACCGCCCTGCTTCAATTAAGATTTCTTCGATCAACTCTTCAAGACATTCTCTTCCGTGGTGGTCGCAAATAAGATGCACCTGCCGAGAAATCTCATCCGTTTTCATGCCGTCACACAACGCTGATTTCAACATTATGGACGCCCATCGTTTCGCTTCAGAATGAGTCAGCATAAGCCCTCCCGCTGGTTGTTACCTCTCTAAGCGTAGCTGCCCGCAAAGGGTTTGGTGAATTTTTATACCGCCTAAGTGTGACACTTCTTTTCAAGCGGAACGCATTTCTAATTGGGTGCCGCAGCTGTGAAATGAGCTAATTTTTAGCTCGCTTTGAATTAAGATGAAATCAGACGCATTTATCAGAATGATTTTTAAGCCTCATTTATCTGAAGCATTCTTGACTCTTTCCGCGTGACCAGTGAAAATGCTGTATATAAAAACAGTTATTGAGGTAAGTATGTTTGTTGAACTCGTCTATGACAAGCGCAACGTTCAGGGTCTGGTCGGTGCGAATGACATCATTCTGAATGAGTTAACCAAGCGCGTGCATCGCATTTTCCCTGATGCGGTTGTAAAGGTTAAACCCATGCAGGCAAACGGCTTGAACAGCGATGCCAGCAAAAGCGATCGTGAAAAATTGAACCGCATGCTTGAAGAGATGTTCGACGAGGCCGATGCCTGGATGGTAATGGAATAGAAATGACGTTTTGGGGAATTCTGTCGAAAAAAAACGGGAACCATCCGGCTCCCGTTCTAACATACCCCAGAAACTTGATTACATGTTCGCGATAATCGCGTCGCCAAACTCTGAACATTTCAGCAGCTTAGCGTCGTCCATCAGACGTTCAAAATCGTAAGTCACGGTTTTCGCGTTAATCGCGCCTTCCATGCCTTTCACGATAAGGTCTGCGGCTTCGAACCATTCCATATGGCGCAGCATCATTTCAGCGGACAGGATGATTGAACCTGGGTTCACTTTATCCTGGCCTGCGTACTTCGGTGCCGTACCGTGGGTAGCTTCGAACAGTGCGCATTCGTCACCGATGTTTGCACCAGGCGCGATACCGATACCGCCAACCTGCGCCGCCAGGGCGTCAGAGATGTAGTCACCGTTCAGGTTCATACACGCGATCACGTCGTATTCAGCTGGACGCAAAAGGATCTGCTGCAGGAACGCATCGGCGATAACATCTTTAATGATGATCTCTTTGCCGGTGTTTGGGTTCTTAATTTTCTGCCACGGACCGCCGTCGATCAGTTCGCCGCCGAATTCTTCAGTCGCCAACTGGTAACCCCAGTCTTTGAATGCGCCTTCGGTGAACTTCATGATGTTGCCTTTGTGAACAATAGTCACAGAGTCGCGATCGTTGGTGATTGCGTATTCGATGGCTGCGCGCACCAGACGTTTAGTACCGTCTTCGGAGCACGGCTTGATGCCGATACCGCAATGCTCAGGGAAGCGAATTTTCTTCACGCCCATCTCTTCGCGCAGGAATTTAATCACTTTTTCTGCGTCAGCAGAGTCCGCTTTCCATTCGATACCCGCGTAGATGTCTTCTGAGTTTTCACGGAAGATAACCATGTCGGTCAGGTCCGGACGTTTTACCGGGCTCGGTGTACCCTGGTAGTAACGCACTGGGCGCAGACAAACATACAGATCGAGTTCCTGACGCAGAGCAACGTTCAGGGAACGGATACCGCCGCCGACCGGGGTGGTCAGTGGGCCTTTAATCGCCACGCGGTATTCGCGAATCAGGTCCAGCGTCTCTGCTGGCAGCCAAACGTCCTGGCCGTAAACTTGGGTCGATTTTTCACCGGTGTAAATTTCCATCCAGGAAATTTTACGCTCGCCTTTGTAGGCTTTCTCAACAGCGGCATCAACCACTTTCAGCATTGCAGGAGTAACGTCTACACCGATTCCATCACCTTCAATGAAGGGAATAATCGGGTTGTGTGGAACGTTAATTTTGCCGTTTTGCAGGGTGATCTTTTTACCTTCCGCCGGAACAACTACTTTGCTTTCCATTAACCTCTCCTTCGAGCGCTTCTGGTTGTTACTGATCTTATGTTAATAATTTGTAATGAGCCGTCCGATAGTACCTGAATGTCCGGCGCCATGAAAGGCATTCGTTATTAGGCTATAATGCGGCAATTGACCGACGCTGAAAATACCATGAAGAAAACTTCTTTTAGAAATCACCGGGTTGAGCGATTCAGCTCACAACAAGCCACCAGAAGAACAGCCGTAAACCCGCCAAAACGGGTCATTTTGTTCAATAAACCCTACGATGTTTTGCCGCAGTTCACGGACGAAGCCGGGCGCAGCACCCTGAAAGATTTTATTCCTGTTCAGGGCGTATACGCCGCGGGGCGTTTGGACCGCGATAGCGAAGGTTTGCTGGTGTTAACCAACGATGGGGCATTGCAGGCAAGCCTGACCCAGCCGGGTAAACGCACCGGAAAAATCTATTACGTTCAGGTTGAGGGTGAACCAACGGACGAAACGCTGGCTGCACTGCGTCACGGCGTGGCGTTAAACGACGGCCCAACGCTGCCTGCTGGCGTTGAGCGGGTCAGCGAACCGGAGTGGCTGTGGCCGCGTAATCCACCGATTCGCGAGCGTAAATCCATTCCCACCGCCTGGCTGAAAATCACCCTGTATGAAGGTCGCAATCGGCAGGTTCGCCGGATGACGGCCCACGTTGGTTACCCTACCCTGCGGCTTATCCGCTATGCCATGGGTCATTACACGCTGGATTCCCTTGCCAACGGGGAATGGCGCGACGCGACGGAATAAGGAGAAATCATGTTCAAGCCTCATGTTACGGTTGCCACACTGGTTCACGCGCAGGACAAATTTTTAGTCGTTGAAGAGACAATCAACGGCAAAGCGCTGTGGAATCAGCCCGCCGGGCATCTGGAAGCGGACGAAACGCTGGTCCAGGCCGCCAAACGCGAGCTATGGGAAGAGACCGGTATAGATGCGCAGCCACAGCATTTCATCCGTCTGCATCAGTGGATTGCACCCGACCGCACGCCGTTCCTGCGCTTTTTATTCGTCATCGAACTTAACGAAATGTGCGCCACTGAGCCGCATGATGACGATATTGATCGCTGCCTGTGGGTCACTGCCGAGGAAATCCTTAACGCGCCAAACCTGCGCTCGCCGCTGGTTGCCGAAAGCATTCGTTGCTATCAGACGGGCAGCCGCTTGCCGCTTGACGTTATCAGCGAATTTAACTGGCCGTTTACAGAGGGTGTCAACGGTGGGGGCGCGTGATAGAATATGCCGCCTTTAAGTTCAATGTCGTGAGTATTCCTATGTCAGCAAGCCCAAAAAAAGTGATCGTCGGCATGTCCGGCGGTGTCGACTCCTCCGTTTCTGCCTGGCTGTTGCAACAACAGGGCTATCAGGTCGAAGGCCTGTTCATGAAGAACTGGGAAGAAGATGACGGCGAGGAATACTGTACAGCAGCTGCGGATCTCGCAGATGCGCAGGCCGTGTGCGATAAGCTCGGCATTGAACTGCACACCGTCAACTTTGCGGCGGAATACTGGGACAACGTCTTTGAACTGTTCCTGGAAGAGTACAAAGCGGGTCGCACGCCGAACCCGGATATTCTGTGCAACAAAGAGATCAAATTTAAAGCCTTCCTTGAGTTCGCCGCGGAAGATCTGGGCGCTGACTTTATCGCGACCGGTCACTACGTGCGTCGTGCAGACGTTGATGGCAAAAGCCAACTCCTGCGCGGCCTCGACGGCAACAAAGATCAGAGTTACTTCCTTTATACGCTCGGCCATGACCAAATTGCGCAAAGCCTGTTCCCGGTCGGTGAACTTGAAAAACCTGAAGTCCGCAAAATCGCCGAAGACCTTGATCTGATTACCGCGAAGAAAAAAGACTCAACCGGCATCTGCTTTATTGGTGAGCGCAAATTCCGCGAATTCCTGGGGCGTTACCTGCCGGCTCAACCGGGCAAAATCATCACCGTTGATGGCGATGATGTGGGCGAACACCAGGGCCTGATGTATCACACGCTCGGACAGCGCAAAGGTTTAGGTATTGGCGGTACAAAAGAAGGCAGCGAAGAGCCATGGTACGTTGTCGACAAAGACGTTGAGAACAATATTCTCGTCGTTGCCCAGGGTCACGAACATCCGCGCCTCATGTCTGTCGGTCTTATCGCCCAGCAGTTGCACTGGGTGGATCGCGAGCCGTTTACCGGTACGCTGCGTTGCACAGTCAAAACCCGTTATCGCCAGACCGATATTCCCTGCACCGTGACGGCACTGGATGAAGAACGCGTTGAGGTTCGTTTCGACGAGCCGGTTTCTGCCGTGACGCCAGGCCAGTCAGCCGTTTTCTATAGCGGTGAAATCTGTCTGGGCGGCGGTATCATTGAACAGCGCCTGCCTCTGGCAGCGGTGTAAACGAGCACACTAAAAGGAGCCCGTGTGGCGAAGAATTATTATGACATCACCCTGGCACTGGCAGGAATTTGCCAGTCTGCTCGTCTGGTGCAACAGCTGGCGCATCAGGGGCATTGCGATGCTGACGCGCTGCACGTTTCGCTTAACAGCGTTATCGACCTCAATCCTGGCTCAACGCTGGGCGTGTTCGGTGGCAGCGAAACAAATCTTCGTCTCGGTCTCGAAACGCTGCTCGGCGTGCTGAATGCAAGCAATCGTCAGGGGTTGAACGCGGAATTAACGCGCTATACGCTCAGCCTGATGGTGCTGGAGCGTAAGCTGAACAGTGCAAAAGGCGCGATGGATACGCTCGGCGATCGCATCGCGGGATTACAGCGTCAGCTCGATCACTTCGATCTGCAGTCTGAAACGCTAATGAGCGCGATGGCCGCCATTTACGTCGACGTCATCAGCCCGCTGGGTCCACGTATTCAGGTGACCGGCTCCCCTGCCGTGCTGCAAAGCTCGCAGGTGCAGGCGAAGGTCCGCGCCTCGCTTCTGGCTGGCATCCGTGCCGCCGTTTTGTGGCATCAGGTTGGCGGTGGCCGACTGCAATTAATGTTTTCTCGTAATCGCCTGACCGCTCAGGCAAAACAAATTCTTGCTCATTGTTAACCTCCCGGAGTTGCGAATTATGGAATTATCCTCACTGACCGCCGTTTCCCCTGTTGATGGACGTTACGGCGATAAAGTCAGCGCGCTGCGCGGGATTTTCAGCGAATATGGTCTGCTGAAATTCCGTGTACAAGTTGAAGTACGCTGGCTGCAAAAACTGGCCGCGCACGCAGCAATCAAGGAAGTTCCTGCTTTTGCTGCCGAGGCAAACGATTACCTCGATAAAGTGGTGGCAGAATTCAATGAAGAAGATGCCGCACGTATCAAAACGATCGAGCGCACCACCAACCACGACGTGAAAGCGGTTGAATACTTCCTGAAAGAGAAAGTGGAAAGCATCCCTGCGCTGCACGCGGTGTCTGAATTTATCCACTTCGCGTGTACTTCCGAAGATATCAACAACCTCTCTCACGCGCTGATGCTCTCTACCGCCCGTCAGGAAGTGATTCTGCCTTACTGGCGCAAAATCATCGATGCGGTCAAAGACCTGTCCGTTCAGTATCGCGACATTCCGCTTCTTTCTCGCACCCATGGTCAGCCAGCGACTCCATCGACCATGGGCAAAGAGATGGCGAACGTGGCGTACCGTATGGAGCGCCAGTTCCGCCAGCTGGAACAGGTTGAAATTCTGGGCAAAATCAACGGTGCGGTCGGCAACTATAATGCGCACATTGCCGCCTATCCGGAAGTTGACTGGCACCAGTTCAGCGAAGAGTTCGTGACTTCTCTGGGCATCCAGTGGAACCCGTACACCACGCAGATCGAGCCGCACGACTATATTGCTGAGCTGTTTGACTGCATCGCCCGTTTTAACACCATCCTGATCGACTTTGATCGTGACGTGTGGGGCTATGTTGCGCTGAACCACTTCAAGCAAAAAACCATCGCTGGCGAAATTGGCTCGTCCACCATGCCGCATAAAGTGAACCCGATTGACTTTGAAAACTCCGAAGGCAACCTGGGCCTGGCGAATGCTCTACTGCAGCACATGGCGAGCAAACTGCCTGTTTCCCGCTGGCAGCGCGATCTAACCGACTCCACCGTTCTGCGCAACCTGGGCGTGGGTATTGGCTACGCGCTGATTGCTTACCAGTCCACTCTGAAAGGCGTGAGCAAGCTGGAAGTGAACCGTGACCGTCTGCTGGACGAGCTGGACCACAACTGGGAAGTGCTGGCCGAGCCGATTCAGACGGTGATGCGTCGCTATGGCATCGAAAAGCCGTATGAAAAACTGAAAGAGCTGACGCGCGGCAAGCGTGTTGATGCTGAAGGCATGAAACACTTTATCGATAGCCTGGAACTGCCGGAAGACGAAAAAACGCGTCTGAAAGAGATGACGCCAGCCAATTATATTGGCCGTGCTATCACCATGGTTGATGAATTGAAATAAGGCCCCCGCCCTCTTTCCGCCCGGAAAGAGGGTTCCTTCCACAGCGTTTACTCAATGTTTATCCCCACAGCCACATAATCAGCGTTAAACTATTCATACCATTAATGTTAGGGAGAAGAGATGATGCGCGTATTGGTTGTTGAAGATAATGCTTTGCTACGTCATCACCTGAAAGTTCAGCTTCAGGAAATGGGTCATCAGGTTGATGACGCAGAAGATGCAAAAGAAGCCGATTATTATCTCAATGAACATCTGCCCGATATCGCCATCGTCGATTTGGGCTTGCCGGATGAAGACGGCCTGTCGCTGATCCGCCGCTGGCGCAGCCATGACGTTTCTCTCCCCGTACTGGTTTTGACTGCTCGCGAAGGCTGGCAGGACAAAGTCGAAGTGCTCAGCGCGGGCGCAGATGATTACGTCACCAAACCGTTCCACATCGAAGAAGTCGCGGCCCGTATTCAGGCCCTGATGCGCCGCAACAGCGGTCTGGCCTCTCAGGTCATCTCGCTACCACCATTCCAGGTCGATCTGTCTCGTCGTGAATTTTCTATCAACGATGAAGTCATCAAACTGACGGCGTTTGAATACACCATTATGGAAACGCTGATCCGCAACAGCGGCAAAGTGGTGAGCAAAGATTCATTAATGCTTCAGCTTTACCCGGATGCCGAACTGCGCGAGAGCCATACGATTGATGTGCTGATGGGACGTTTGCGCAAAAAAATCCAGGCGCAGCATCCGCATGACGTCATCACGACGGTGAGGGGTCAGGGATACCTGTTTGAATTACGCTAAATGAAAAGACTTCTTCGTCATATTTTGCCCCTTTCACTGCGGGTCCGTTTTTTGCTGGCCACCGCAGCGGTGGTGCTGATCCTCTCGCTCGCCTACGGCATGGTGGCGCTCGTGGGTTACAGCGTTAGCTTTGATAAAACGACCTTTCGTCTGCTGCGCGGGGAGAGCAATCTGTTCTACACGCTGGCAAAATGGGAAAACAACCACATCAGCGTCGACATGCCCGAGAATCTGGATCGGCAAAGTCCGACGATGGCGCTGATTTATGACGAGAAAGGCAAGCTGCTCTGGGCACAACGCCATGTTCCGTGGCTGGAAAAAAGTATTCGCCCGGAATGGCTCAAAACGAATGGTTTTCATGAAATTGAAGCTGACGTGAATGCCACCAGCAGGTTGCTCGACAATGATGCGTCCATGCAGCGTAAACTCGCCGAAATCCGGGACGATGACGACGACACTGAGATGACGCACTCGGTAGCCATCAATCTTTATCCCGCCACGATAGATATGCCCCAGCTAACGATTGTGGTCATCGACACGATTCCCGTTGAGTTAAAACGCTCCTATATGGTCTGGAGCTGGTTCGTGTATGTGCTGGCTGCAAACCTGCTGCTGGTGATCCCGCTACTGTGGATCGCGGCCTGGTGGAGCCTGAGACCTATCGAATCGCTGGCCAAAGAGGTGCGCGAGCTTGAAGAACACAATCGCGAAAAACTCAATCCAGAAACCACGCGAGAACTGACAAGTCTGGTGCGAAACCTCAATCGGTTGCTCAAAAGCGAACGCGATCGCTATGATAAATACCGCACCACGCTGACCGATCTGACGCACAGTCTTAAAACTCCGCTCGCGGTAATGCAAAGTACGCTGCGTTCGATGCGCGGTTCCAAACTGAGCGTGGATGATGCCGAGCCGGTAATGCTGGAGCAGATCAGTCGTATCTCGCAGCAAATTGGTTACTACCTGCACCGCGCCAGCATGCGCTCGGGCAGCCCACTGTTAAGCCGCGAGTTGCATCCCGTCGCACCGCTGCTCGACAGTTTGACCTCCGCATTGAATAAAGTGTATCAACGCAAAGGCGTGAATATTAGTCTCGATATTTCGCCTGAAATCAGTTTTGTCGGCGAGAAAAATGATTTTGTCGAAGTAATGGGAAACCTGCTGGATAACGCCTGCAAATATTGCCTGGAATTTGTGGAAGTGTCCGCGCAGCAGACGGATGACGCGTTGCACATCATCATTGAAGATGACGGGCCTGGGATCCCAAAAAACAAACGCGATGTCGTTTTCGATCGTGGCCAACGCGCAGACACGCTGCGCCCTGGACAGGGCGTCGGGCTTTCCGTTGCCCAGGAGATTGTCGAGCAGTACAACGGCAAAATTGAAACCGGCGATAGCCTGCTGGGTGGCGCGCGGATGGTGGCCATTTTTGGCCGCCAACATCCCTCTTCCGACGATAGTTAGCGCGGAATGTGAAAAAAGCGAGATTCACGCACGCAGCCTTGTGAGCTTCCGTTATAATCCGACTCAATAAGAGCCTGCGGAAATAAATAATATGGAATATCACTTAACGCTAAACTGGCCCGATTTTATCGAACGTTACTGGCAGAAACGCCCGGTCGTTCTGAAACGCGGCATCAGCAATTTTGTTGACCCCATCTCGCCAGACGAACTGGCGGGACTGGCGATGGAAAACGAAGTGGATAGCCGACTGGTGAGTCATCAGGACGGTAAATGGCAGGTGAGCCACGGGCCTTTCGAAAGCTACGATCATCTGGGTGAAAACAACTGGTCATTACTGGTTCAGGCCGTCAACCACTGGCATGAACCTACCGCAGCCTTGATGCATCCGTTCCGTGCCCTGCCCGACTGGCGCATGGACGATCTGATGATCTCCTTCTCTGTGCCCGGTGGCGGCGTTGGCCCCCATCTGGATCAATATGATGTGTTTATCATTCAGGGTACGGGCCGCCGTCGCTGGCGTGTGGGCGAGAAAGTGCCGATGAAACAGCACTGTCCACATCCCGATCTGCTTCAGGTCGATCCGTTTGAAGGCATTATCGACGAAGAGCTTGAGCCAGGCGATATTCTGTATATCCCGCCGGGATTCCCGCACGAAGGCTATTCGCTGGAGAACTCGCTGAACTATTCCGTGGGATTCCGCGCGCCAAGCGGGCGTGAGATGATCAGCGGATTTGCCGATTACGTGCTGCAGCGTGAGCTGGGCAGTCATCGCTACAGCGACCCTGATGTGCCTGCGCGTGAACACCCGGCCGACGTTCTGCCGCAAGAGTTAGATAAGCTGCGAGAGATGATGCTGGGCCTGATTAACGAGCCGGAACATTTCAAGCAGTGGTTTGGCGAATTTATCAGCCAGTCCCGTCATGAACTGGACGTTGCGCCTGCAGAGCCGCCGTATCAGCCGGATGAAATTTACGATGCGTTGCAGCAGGGAGATTCCTTGGTGCGTCTGGGTGGCTTACGTGTACTGCGTATTGGCGATGACATTTTCGTTAACGGCGAAAAACTCGATTCACCGCACCGTCCAGCACTCGAAGCTCTGGCAAGCCATATGGTCTTGAACGCTGAAACCTTTGGTGACGCGCTGGAAGATCCCTCGTTCCTGGCAATGTTAGCCGCGCTGGTCAACAGCGGATACTGGTTCTTCGAAGACTAAGAGAGATAAAGCCCGGCAGCTATTTCGCTGACCGGGCAGTATTTTACGCCTGCTTTGCTGTTATCTCGGCAATACGCACAATCACTTTCACCGCTTTTTCCATCCCTTCCAGCGTCACAAACTCATGCTTGCCGTGGTAGTTATAGCCGCCGGTAAACAGATTCGGGCAAGGCAGTCCCATAAAGGAGAGCTGCGAGCCGTCAGTGCCACCGCGGATCGGTTTCAGCTGCGGTTCGATATCGCAATCGCGCATCGCCTGCTGAGCGATATCCAGAATATGCGGATGCTCGACTACTTTCTCGCGCATGTTGTAATAGCTGTCCTCAATGATCAGCTCAATGTAGCAATCCGGGTGCAGCCCTTTGCCCACTTTTTTGGCGATCTCCATCATCTTACGCTTACGCGCTTCAAAGGCTTTACGGTCGAAATCACGCACGATGTAATGCATCTGCGCGCTATCGACCGTGCCTTTAATACTGGTGAGATGATAAAAACCTTCATAACCTTCGGTCTGTTCAGGGCTCTCTTGTGCCGGTACTTCCGCGTGAATGCGCGACGCCAGCGACAGTGCGTTCACCATCACCCCTTTCGCCGAGCCAGGATGAACGTTGTTGCCAACGATCTTGATGGTAATCGACGCCGCGTTAAAGTTTTCGAACTCCAGTTCACCCACACCACCGCCATCGACGGTGTAAGCCCACTTCGCGTTAAACGCAGCGACGTCAAAATGTTTTGCACCCTTGCCGACTTCTTCATCCGGCGTAAAGGCCACGCGAATATCGCCATGCGGCACGTTTTTGCCTTTCAGCACGGCCAGCGCAGTCATGATCTCGGCCACGCCCGCTTTGTCATCCGCGCCCAACAAGGTTTTGCCGTCAGTGGTGATCAGCGTTTGTCCCAGCAGCTGATGCAGCACCGGGAACATGACCGGGGACAAGACTTCGTCGCCGATGCCCAGCGCGATATCGCCGCCACGGTAATTTTCGACTATTTGCGGGTTGACGTTCTTACCGCTGAAATCGGGTGAAGTATCAACGTGGGAAATGAATCCAATGGCCGGAATGTCACCCTGGACATTCGCTGGCAGCGTCCCCATCACCGTACCTTTCTCGCTTAACGTCACATTGACCAGGCCAAGCTCTTCCAGCTGTTCCTTCAGCAGGTTTAACAGCTTCCATTGACCCTCAGTGCTCGGCACCTGCCTGACACCCGCTTTAGATTGGGTATCCAGCGATACGTACTGTAAAAAACGCTCAAGTAATTTATCCATGCAGTCACCCTCACTTTTTGTGACAACATTATCATTAAGCATCAAAACCCAAATATTGCGTCAGGTCACTTTTATCCCGTAAACGAGAATATATTCGTTTATGTCGTTATTGGTTAATAAATATAGTTTATCAATCAGTCACAAGGATTGGTGATTTCAATGCTTTGCCGTAGAATGGCCGCCCTCATTGCGAGTCACCAGGGTGGTTGAACACAAATCCCGCTAACGAAAACCCATTCGTAGCGCTTATAGGGGACAGAGCCAAAAATTGAATACACAACTGGGTATGGTGTCGCCGCTGGTGCTTTTATCGGGGATCAGCAAAAGTTTCGACGGTAAAATCGTCATCAACGATCTTAACCTGAGCATTAATAACGGTGAGTTTCTTACGCTGCTTGGCCCCTCCGGCTGTGGCAAAACGACCGTGTTGCGCCTTATCGCAGGATTAGAAAGCGTCGATAACGGCCAAATTCATCTTGAAAATCAGGACATCACCGATGTGCCTGCTGAAAACCGTCACGTTAACACCGTCTTCCAGAGCTATGCCCTTTTCCCGCACATGACCGTGTTCGAAAACGTGGCGTTCGGCCTGCGCATGCAAAAAACGCCAAACGAGCAGATTACCCCACGCGTCAACGATGCGCTGCGCATGGTTCAGCTAGACGAATTCGCCCAACGCAAACCCCATCAGCTCTCCGGCGGCCAGCAGCAGCGCGTGGCTATCGCTCGTGCGGTGGTGAATAAACCACGTCTTCTGCTGCTGGATGAATCCCTCTCCGCGCTGGATTACAAGCTGCGCAAACAGATGCAAAACGAACTCAAAGCGCTACAGCGCAAGCTTGGCATCACCTTTGTGTTTGTCACGCACGATCAGGAAGAAGCGCTGACCATGTCGGATCGGATCGTGGTGATGCGCGACGGCAAAATCGAGCAGGACGGCACCCCGCGTGAAATTTACGAAGAGCCTAAAAACCTGTTTGTCGCCAGTTTTATTGGTGAGATCAATATCTTTGATGCGACCGTCATTGAGCGTCTGGATGAGCAACGCGTCCGCGCCAACGTAGAAGGCCTCGCGTGCAATATCACCGTCAACTTCCCGGTGGAGAAAGGCCAGAAGCTGAACGTCATGTTGCGCCCGGAAGATCTGCGCGTAGATGAAATTCATGACAGCACTGACGTCGAAGGGCTTATCGGTTATATCCGCGAGCGCAACTACAAAGGCATGACGCTGGAATCGGTGGTTGAACTGGAAAGCGGCAAAATGGTGTTCGTCAGTGAATTCTTCAACGAAGACGATCCGGACTTTGACCACCCGCTCGATCAAAAAATGGTCGTGAACTGGGTAGAAAGCTGGGAGGTCGTACTGGCTGATGAAGAACACAAGTAAATTCCAGAATGTGGTGATCGCCACGATCGTGGGCTGGCTTGTGTTGTTTGTATTTCTGCCCAACCTGATGATCATCGCCACCAGTTTTTTGACCCGCGACGACACCGATTTTGTCAAACTGGTCTTTACGCTGGATAACTACGCGCGCCTGCTGGACCCACTCTATTTTGAAGTGTTGCTCCACTCGCTCAATATGGCGGTCATTGCTACGCTTGCCTGCCTGGCGCTGGGCTATCCCTTCGCCTGGTTTCTGGCGCGTTTACCGCAAAAAGTGCGTCCGCTGCTGCTGTTTTTGCTGATAGTTCCCTTCTGGACCAACTCGCTGATCCGCATTTATGGTCTGAAAATATTCCTGAGCACCAAAGGCTATCTGAACGAGTTTTTGCTGTGGTTGGGCGTGATTGATACGCCGATTCGCATCATGTTTACGCCCAGCGCGGTGATCATTGGCCTGGTCTATATCTTGCTGCCGTTCATGGTTATGCCACTCTATTCCAGCATTGAGAAACTCGACAGACCGCTGCTGGAGGCTGCGAAAGATTTAGGTGCCAACAAGTTTCAGACATTTATTCGCATCATCCTTCCGCTGACGATGCCGGGCATTATCGCGGGCTGTTTGCTGGTGATGCTGCCTGCGATGGGGCTGTTTTATGTTTCTGATCTGATGGGTGGCGCGAAAAATCTGCTGATCGGTAACGTGATAAAAAGCCAGTTCCTGAATATTCGCGACTGGCCGTTCGGTTCCGCCACCAGTATCACGCTGACGGTGGTGATGGGGCTTATGCTGCTGGTTTACTGGCGCGCGTCCCGCTGGCTGAACAAAAAGGGAGATCTTGAATGACCAGTCGTCTGCTGCGCGGCGGTTTTATGACCGTCATTTACGCGTATCTCTACATCCCGATTATCATTTTGATCGTTAACTCATTTAACAGTTCGCGTTTCGGCATTAACTGGCAGGGCTTTACGACAAAATGGTACAGCCTGCTGATGAACAACGACAGCCTGTTGCAGGCGGCGCAACACTCCCTGACGATGGCGATCGTCTCCGCGACCTTTGCGACGCTGATCGGATCGCTTACCGCCGTGGCGCTGTATCGCTACCGTTTTCGCGGCAAGCCTTTCGTCAGCGGCATGTTATTTGTGGTGATGATGTCGCCCGATATCGTCATGGCTATTTCACTGCTGGTGCTGTTTATGCTGCTCGGCGTCCAGCTTGGGTTCTGGTCGCTGCTGTTTTCTCACATCACTTTTTGCCTGCCGTTTGTGGTGGTGACGGTGTACTCACGGCTCAAAGGCTTTGATGTGCGGATGCTCGAAGCGGCCAAAGATCTGGGCGCGAGCGAACTCACCATTCTGCGCAAAATCATTCTGCCGCTGGCAATGCCTGCGGTGGCCGCCGGGTGGCTGCTGAGCTTCACCCTGTCGATGGACGACGTGGTGGTCTCTTCATTCGTCACCGGGCCGGGGTATGAAATTCTGCCGTTGAAAATCTATTCCATGGTCAAAGTCGGCGTCTCGCCCGAGGTGAACGCGCTGGCAACCATTCTGCTACTGTTATCGCTGGTTCTGGTCATCGCCAGTCAGCTCATTGCTCGTGATAAAACCAGGAGCTTTAAGGCTCACCACTCAGGGGACGTTAAATGATGAAATGGTCACGCCACCTGCTCGCGGCAGGCGCACTTGCCATGAGCATGAGCGCTGCGCATGCGGACGACAGCAAAACGCTCTACTTCTATAACTGGACTGAATACGTGCCGCCAGGTCTGCTGGAACAGTTCACCAAAGAGACCGGCATCAAGGTTATCTATTCGACCTACGAATCGAACGAAACCATGTATGCCAAGCTCAAAACCTATAAAGACGGCGCTTACGATCTGGTGGTGCCGTCGACCTATTTCGTCGACAAAATGCGCAAAGAGGGCATGATCCAGAAGATCGATAAAACGAAGCTCACCAACTTCAATAACCTCGATCCGGAGATGCTCAACAAACCGTTCGACCCGAACAATGACTACTCCATCCCGTATATCTGGGGTGCAACGGCAATCGGCGTGAACAGCGATGAGATTGACCCCAAAACGGTGACAAGCTGGGCCGATCTCTGGAAACCGGAATACAAAGGCAGCCTGCTGTTGACCGACGACGCTCGCGAAGTGTTCCAGATGGCGCTGCGTAAACTGGGTTTTTCCGGTAATACGACTGACCCGAAAGAGATCGACGCGGCGTATAACGAGCTGAAAAAGCTGATGCCAAACGTGGCGGCGTTTAACTCCGACAACCCGGCAAACCCGTACATGGAAGGCGAAGTGAATCTGGGGATGGTGTGGAACGGGTCGGCGTACGTTGCGCGTCAAGCCGGGACGCCGCTGCAGGTGGTGTGGCCGAAAGAAGGCGGGATCTTCTGGATGGACAGCTTGTCGATTCCGGCAAACGCTAAAAACGTCGACGGGGCGATGAAGTTAATTAACTTCCTGCTGCGCCCGGACGTAGCAAAACAGGTGGCAGAAACCATTGGTTATCCGACGCCAAACCTTGCCGCTCGCAAACTGCTTAGCCCGGAAGTGGCAAACGATAAGTCACTGTATCCCGACGCGGTGACTATCAAAAAAGGCGAATGGCAGAATGATGTGGGCGACGCGAGCCGCCTTTATGAAGACTATTATCAGAAGCTGAAGGCGGGCCGCTGAGGTAGCCACATTTTCCCTCTCCCAACCGGGAGAGGGAATTGCGTGTTCATAACCCTTTCAGCAACTTCTCTACAAAATCGGGCACCACTGCGCTCGCCAGACCGTATTGTTTTTCTTCAAATTCGCTGCCAACCTGACTCGGTTCCAGATTAAGCTCAACCGTGTGCGCCCCGTGCAGTTTCGCCTCATGCACAAACCCAGCCGCGGGATAGACATGCCCGGACGTGCCGATGGCAATGAAAATATC
This sequence comes from Lelliottia sp. GFLA7, assembly GCF_056490165.1. Classification (NCBI taxonomy): domain Bacteria; kingdom Pseudomonadati; phylum Pseudomonadota; class Gammaproteobacteria; order Enterobacterales; family Enterobacteriaceae; genus Lelliottia; species Lelliottia sp. GFLA7. The sequence goes on from NZ_JBWLAQ010000001.1 coordinate 346,405, forward strand.
GGCCATCGCCAGCGCACTGTAGATATCGTCCATCCCCAACGGCATTTCGCCGAACCACACCACATGCGGGCGCAGCGGTGACGGGAACTGGCAGCAGTGACACTTGTCATCCGGCGTGATATCACCGGTCCAGTCAAGCACCTGCCCGCTCCACGCACAGCGGACTTTCAGCAGTTCACCGTGCATATGGATAATGTTGCGGTTACCGGCGCGCTCATGCAGGTTGTCGATATTCTGCGTGACCAACAGAAAACGATCGCCCAGCTCCTGCTCCAGTTTTGCCAGCGCCAAATGTGCCGCGTTTGGTGCAATCTCGGGCGACTGTAACTGACGGCGGCGAGCGTTATAAAACGCCTGCACCAGCGCGGGGTCGCGCGCGAAACCTTCCGGCGTCGCGACGTCTTCCACGCGGTGCTCTTCCCACAAACCGTCTGCAGCACGGAAAGTACGAATGCCGGACTCAGCGGAGATACCCGCGCCGGTCAGCACGACCACTCTTGGTTTTTCCATTCCTTCAGGCATCACTCTGTCTCTGAAAAAAATTCGCTGGCGTAAGCGCTCACGCAAGCGACGTTTAGTTTTGCGAAAACGGGTGAGTCGATGTGACCGGCGCGACAGCATAATAACCTCGTATAACTAGCGGGTGAGATGAAGGAACGCCGCACCGCGCATTCCCCCGGCGTCGCCATGACGCGCACGTTCAATACGTGGCACACGAGCCACCGGCAACAAATGCCGCGGCAAACGCCCGGACAGCTGCTCGGTGATCGCCGAAAAGTTGGATAATCCACCGCCTATCACCAGCAAATCGGGATCGACAATCGTCATAATATTGCCTAAACACACCGCCAGCAGATCCAGATAGCGCTCAACGTGTTCCCGCGCCTGTTCATCCCCCTGCTCCCACAGAGTGATGATTTCAGGAGCCTCAATTTTCTGATGATAGAAGTGTTCATATAGCCATGCAAACCCACGGCCCGAAAGATAATTCTCGATACACCCGTGTTGCCCGCAACCGCAGCGCGTTAGCGGGAAATCGCGCCCCACCACTTCCAGCGCATCCACCGGCAGGCGAATGTGACCAAACTCGCCGGTAATATAGCTGCGACCAGTAATCGGTTTGCCATCAACAATAATGCCACCGCCCACACCCGTGCCCAGGATCAATCCCATTACCAATGGATACGCGCGGAACTCATCGTCCCAGGCTTCTGAAAGGGCAAAACAGTTAGCGTCGTTGTCGAGCCGGACGTCTCGATCGAGAAGTGCAGACAGGTCGGCGCGCAGCGGTTTACCGCTGGCGGCAGGCACGTTGGCGGCATAAAGCGTGCCGTCATCGGTTTCTGGCATACCGGGAATGCCGATGCCAACCGAGCCCTTCACGCCAAAGCGGGTATCCGCTTGCGCCACCAGCGTGGCAATGGCAGTTAAAAATTCATCGTAGCTTTCGCGCGGTGTGGGAACGCGGGTTTCCCACTGCAATTTGAGATGTTCATCAAACACGCCGAGCGCAATTTTGGTGCCGCCAATATCAAATCCATAATACATAACGCATTCCTCTTTTGATCTGGCGGCAAAGCTCACCCGATCATGACAAATTACTGGCCACTTAATACCCTCGCCGGATCAATTCGGCTTGCGCGACGCGCCGGATACCAGCTTGCCAGCAGACTCAGTAAAAGTGCTGTAACCAGCACATAAATAACGTCCAGCCAATGCAATTCAGAAGGCAGGAAGTCAATAAAATAGATGTCGCCTGACAGGAACTGGTGTCCGATCAGCTTTTCGATGCCGTTGATAATCGGCGTCAGCTGTAGCGAAACGACCACACCAATCACCACGCCGCAAAGGCTACCAAACAGGCCCGCGAGCAGACCGTACCAGACGAAAATAGCGCGAATAAGACCGTCTTTTGCCCCCAGCGTACGCAGCACTGCGATATCGCTGCTCTTGTCTTTCACCGCCATCACCAGAGTGGACACGATGTTGAAGCAGGCAACGCCAATCACCAGCACCATCGCCAGATACATAATGGCGCGGATCATCTGGATATCGCGGTACATATAGCCGTAAGTGCCTATCCAGCTCTTGATGTAAACGTAGTTATTGGTGACGCCACCGGCATCGCGCACCAGTTTATTAGCGTTAAATACATCATTCACTTTGATGGCGATACCCGTCACGCTGTCGCCCATATCCAGATATTGACGCGCGTCATCCAGAGGCACCATGGCGAAACTGTGATCGAGCTGACCGCTCAACTGTAAAATACCGGTCACATGCAAACGCACACGTTTGGGCTGCTGGAGCTTATGGTCGGCGCTGGCGTTCGGGATCATGATTGACACCCAGTCGCCTTGCTTCACCTTCAGCGCATCGGCAACACCTTTACCGATAATGATTTGCTGATCGCCCGCCTTAAAGCCCGCCCATGCGCCGTTTTGCACAAACTGCGGCAACGCGCTCAGACGCTCTTCCTGCTGCGGATTCACGCCCTTGACCTGAATAGCGCGCAGGTTTGCCCCGCTCTCAACCAGTCCGGTGAAGTTGATGTAAGGCGCAGCGGCGGCAATGCCCGGCACTTTTTCAATTTTGGTCAGCGCGTCATTCCAGTTATTCCACGGCTGATTAACCGGCTCGATTTCACCGTGTGGAACGACGGCCAGAATGCGGTTATTAAGCTCACGCTCAAAGCCGTTCATCGCGCTTAAACCGACGATAAGCACCGCGACGCCCAAGGCAATGCCCACGGTAGAAATCACGGAAATCAACGACACCATGCCACCGCGACGGCCTCGGCTAAAGCGTAAACCGATCAGTAAGGATAACGACGACGCCATTACTCGGCTCCCATCAGGGTCATTTCCGTCGTCAGACGTCCGTCGCGCATCTCAAGCTGGCGACTCATCCGCCCTGCCAGTTGCAGGTCGTGCGTCACCACCAGAAATGCGGTGCCCTGCGACGCGTTCAGCTCGCCAAGCAGCTGGAAAATGCTGTCAGCATTACGCGCATCCAGGTTACCGGTCGGTTCATCGGCCAATACCAGACGCGGGTTATTGACCAGCGCACGGGCAATGGCGACGCGCTGACGTTCCCCGCCGGATAGCTCGGAAGGACGGTGATTCCCGCGGTGTGCAAGCCCCACGGCTTTCAGCATGTCGCTGGCGCGCGTGTTAATTTCAGCCGGTTTCTTTTTGCCAATCAGCAAAGGCATCGCGACGTTTTCCAGCGCGGTGAAGTCTGGTAGCAAATGGTGGAACTGATAGATAAAGCCCAGCTCACGGTTACGCAGATCGGCTTTCGCCGTCGAAGACATCGAACTCAACGGCGTACCGGAGAAAATCACATCGCCAGACGTCGGCGTATCCAGCCCGCCAAGCAGGTGCAGCAGCGTACTTTTGCCGGAGCCTGAGCTGCCAACAATCGCCATCATCTCGCCTTCGCCCACGCTGAAGCTGACTTCATGCAGCACGTCCGTCTGCACGTTGCCTTCCTGATAGCGTTTGGACAGGTTGTCGCATTGCAACAGGATCTTATTCATAACGTAAAGCCTCAGCGGGTTGAGTGGCGGCAGCGCGCCATGAAGGATAAAGCGTAGAAAGCAGCGCGATCGCCATAGCGACCAGCGCGATACCAACGACCTGCAACGGCTCGATAGCGACCGGCAGCGCCGCGCCGTCGAGCAGAATTCCGATAATCGGCATCAAATTATTTAACTGGCTGGCAAGCAGCGTCCCGAGCACCGCACCGAGCAGCGCACCGATAATCCCGGCACTCGCCCCCTGGACCATAAACACCGCCATAATCTGGCGCGGCGTTAGCCCTTGCGTTTGAAGAATCGCAACTTCGCCCTGTTTTTCCATCACCATCAGACCCAGCGAGGTGATGATATTAAACGCGGCGACGGCGACGATCAGGCTCAGCAGTAGCCCCATCATGTTCTTTTCCATGCGCACAGCCTGGAACAGCTCGCCTTTGCGCTCGCGCCAGTCCTGCCATTTGGTGCCTTCAGGTAATTTTTGCTCGCTCAGCACGTCCACTTTCAGCGGTTCGTTGAGCCACAGACGCCAGCCGGTGATGTTGCCCAGCGGATAACGCATCAGGCGCGACGCATCCTGAATGTTGACCAGCATCTGATAGCCATCGACTTCGCTGTTGGCGGCAAACGTGCCGATCACGTTGAACAAGCGTTGGCTTGGCAAGCGGCCCATCGGGGTAAACTGGCTGGCAGACGGCACCATCACGCGCAGCTGGTCGCCACGGTTGACGCCAAGCTGCCCGGCAAGCTGTTCGCCCAGAATCACGTTGTATTGACCCGGTGCCAGATCGGTCTGTTTGACGTTCACCAGATACGGCGTAAGCGGATCTTTTTGCGCCGGGTCGATGCCCAGCATCACGCCCACCGAGACGCTGCGCGCGCTTTGCAGCACCACATCGCCGGTCGTCAGCGGCGCAATACGATTCACGCCTTGCAGTTTCACCGCGCTTTCAGGTAACTGTTGCGGATTAATCGATCCGTTAGTCGAAGAGAGAACCGCCTGTGGCATCAGCCCCAGGATGTTGTTTTGCAGCTCGCGCTCGAAGCCATTCATTACGGAAAGTACCGTCACCAGCGCCATTACGCCAAGCGTAATGCCGATAGTGGAAAGCCAGGAGACAAAGCGACCGAAGCGGTCCGCGGCGCGCCCACGCATGTAACGTAAGCCTATGAAGAGTGCGACAGGTTGATACATGAAATCCGTCTGGTTGCTGATAGCAGACCCACGAGTATATAAGCGAATCCGTTAAGCGTAAATGACTGATACCGTAAGCTTTGGTAATGAATTTTCCGAAAAAACAAGAAAAATCAGAACGCTACTCGCAGATATGCACATCATTCCATCACCTTCACCCTCCACCTTTTCCGAAAATGACCCGGATACAGACTCTTACTGATTACATCCCCTGCCCGTTCGCCCAGGATCGACGTTTCGTTTATGGCAAAACAGGTATCCGTTACCGATGAAACAAAAAGCATTATGGATTAATCAGATAAAAGGATTGTGCATCTGTCTGGTCGTGATTTACCACTCGGTCATCACTTTTTACCCTCATCTCGACGGGCTGCAACATCCGCTCTCCGGCCTGCTCGCCAAATGCTGGGTCTACTTCAATCTCTATCTCGCGCCGTTTCGCATGCCGGTGTTTTTCTTTATTTCGGGTTATTTAATTCGCCGCTATATCGATGACGTTGGCTGGCGCACGAGCCTGGATAAAAGGATCTGGAGCATCGTCTGGGTGCTGGCCCTGTGGGGGATATTGCAATGGCAGGCGATAAGCCACATCAATGACTGGCTGGCGCCGGAGCGCGAGCTCTCGACGTCGTCCAACGCCGCCTACGCGGATTCGTTCGCCGGTTTTATTCGCGGCATGCTCACCGCCAGCACCAGTCTTTGGTATCTGTACGCGCTAATCGTCTACTTCACGCTGTGTAAAATGCTGAGCCGCTGGAAGCTGCCGATGCTCGCCCTGCTGGTGCTGGCAAGCGTGGCGATTAACTTCCTACCGCTGCCGTGGTGGGGAATGAACAGCGTGGTGCGCAATATGATCTACTACAGCCTGGGCGCATGGTATGGCGCGCAGCTGATGGCGTGGATGAAAGACATGACCATGCGTCGTTACTGGCTGCCCATTATGGCCTTTGGTGCCGTTTCGGTGGTGCTATGGTTTGCTAACGTTCCGCTGCTGCTTTCGTTGCTGTCGATTCTGCTGATCATGAAACTTTTCTACAGCCTTGAGCAGCGTTACGCCGTGCATCCCAATAATCTGCTGAATGTTGTCGGTTCAAACACGATTGCCATTTACGCTACGCATCGGATCCTGATTGAAATATTCAGCCTCGTGCTGATTGCCGAACTCAACGCCGCGTACTGGCCGGTGTGGGCAGAGCTGTCGCTTATTCTAGTGTATCCGTTTATCAGCCTGTTGGTGTGTACGCTGATTGGATTAGGTGCGCGCAAAGCCTCCAGCGCGCTGTTTGGTGATGTATTCTTCACGCCTCCGGCACGTCTCGCCCCCGCGCAACCCGCGCGCTAACGCCCTTCTGCCCCCTTCATCGGGGGCAAATTTTCGCTCTGTGCGGTTCCAGTTTGCTAATGTAAAACGATCAAGGATAATAAAGACATTGCGTATCAGTGATATGCCCCAATACTGTTGGTATATCCATAAGAGATCCTGAAAGAGCCATGCCTGAACAATATCGTTATTCCTTGCCCGGCAAAGCGGGCGACCAACGTCAGCTAGGTGAACTGACGGGTGCAGCCTGCGCCACGCTCGTGGCGGAGATCGCTGAGCGCCATGCGGGTCCGGTGGTCCTGGTAGCCCCGGATATGCAAAACGCATTGCGTCTGCACGACGAAATTCGCCAGTTTACCGACAGTCTGGTCTTTAACCTGGCCGACTGGGAAACGCTGCCTTACGACAGCTTCTCCCCGCACCAGGAGATCATCTCCTCGCGTCTGTCGACGCTGTATCAGTTGCCTACCATGCAGCGCGGCGTATTAATTGTCCCAGTGAATACGTTGATGCAGCGCGTGTGTCCGCACAGCTATCTGCACGGTCACGCGCTGGTGATGAAAAAAGGTGAACGGTTATCGCGCGACGCCCTGCGTTCGCAGCTGGATAGCGCCGGTTATCGCCATGTCGATCAGGTGATGGAGCACGGCGAATACGCCACGCGCGGTGCGCTGTTGGATCTGTATCCGATGGGCAGTGACCAGCCGTATCGCCTGGATTTCTTCGACGATGAAATCGACAGTCTGCGCGTGTTTGACGCCGATACCCAGCGCACGCTGGAGGAAGTCGATGCCATCAATTTACTGCCTGCGCATGAATTCCCAACGGATAAAACCGCCATCGAGCTGTTCCGCAGCCAGTGGCGCGACAAGTTTGATGTGAAGCGCGACGCCGAACATATTTACCAGCAGGTGAGCAAAGGCACGCTGCCTGCGGGGATTGAATACTGGCAGCCGCTGTTCTTTAGCGAGCCACTTCCCGCGCTGTTCAGCTATTTCCCGGCGAAAACGCTGATTGTGAACACCGGCGATCTGGAATCCAGTGCAACCCGTTTTGAAAACGAAACCCGTGCGCGATTCGAAAACCGTGGCGTTGATCCGATGCGCCCCCTGCTGCCACCGGAACAGCTTTGGCTACGCACCGACGCGCTGTTTTCAGAACTCAAAAAATGGCCGCGCGTGCAGCTCAAAACGGAAAATCTGCCTGAGAAAGCCGCCAATACCAATCTCGGATTCGAGAAACTGCCCGATCTTTCCGTTCAGGCGCAGCAAAAATCGCCGCTGGATAATCTGCGCAAGTTCCTGGAATCCTTCACCGGTCCGGTGATTTTCTCGGTCGAGAGTGAAGGCCGCCGTGAAGCGCTGGGCGAACTGCTCGCGCGAATCAAAGTGTCGCCAAAACGCATTTTACGCCTCGACGAAGCGACCGATGCCGGGCGCTACCTGATGATTGGTGCGGCTGAGCATGGATTCATCGACACGCTGAATAATCGCGCGCTGATTTGTGAAAGCGATCTGCTCGGCGAGCGCGTGGCGCGCCGTCGTCAGGACAGCCGTCGCACCATTAACCCGGATACGCTGATTCGCAACCTGGCGGAGCTGCACGTGGGCCAGCCGATCGTGCATCTCGAGCACGGCGTGGGGCGTTACGCGGGAATGACCACGCTGGAAACGGGCGGCATTACTGGCGAATACCTGATGCTCACCTATTCCGGCGATGCCAAACTCTATGTTCCGGTGTCTTCGCTGCATCTGATTAGCCGTTATGCGGGTGGTGCAGAAGAGAACGCCCCGCTGCACAGACTGGGCGGTGATGTCTGGGCGCGCGCGCGTCAGAAAGCTGCCGAAAAAGTCCGCGATGTGGCAGCAGAATTACTGGATATTTACGCCCAGCGTGCCGCGAAATCGGGCTACGCGTTCAAGCACGATAAAGAACAATATCAATTGTTCTGCGACAGTTTCCCGTTTGAAACCACGCCCGATCAAGCGCAGGCGATTAACGCCGTGCTGAGTGATATGTGCCAGCCGCTGGCGATGGATCGTCTGGTGTGCGGCGACGTGGGCTTCGGGAAAACCGAAGTCGCGATGCGCGCCACCTTCCTGGCGGTCGAAAATAACAAACAGGTCGCAGTGCTGGTGCCGACCACGCTGCTCGCCCAGCAGCACTACGACAACTTCCGCGATCGCTTCGCCAACTGGCCGGTGCGGATCGAGATGCTGTCACGTTTTCGCAGTGCCAAAGAGCAAACACAGATCCTGGAACAGGCCCGCGAAGGCAAAATCGATATCCTGATCGGCACCCATAAACTGCTGCAAAGCGACGTGAAGTGGAAAGATTTGGGCCTGCTGATCGTCGATGAAGAACACCGCTTCGGCGTGCGCCATAAAGAGCGCATCAAAGCGATGCGCGCGGACGTGGATATTCTGACCCTCACCGCGACGCCGATCCCGCGTACCCTGAATATGGCGATGAGCGGCATGCGCGATCTGTCGATTATCGCCACGCCACCGGCGCGTCGTCTGGCGGTGAAAACGTTTGTCCGCGAGTACGATAGCCTGGTGGTTCGCGAGGCTATTCTGCGTGAAGTGCTGCGTGGCGGGCAGGTTTATTATCTCTTTAACGATGTCGAAAACATTCAGAAAACCGCCGATAAACTGGCTGAACTGGTGCCGGAGGCCCGCATTGCCATCGGTCATGGGCAGATGCGCGAGCGCGAGCTGGAACGGGTGATGAACGATTTCCACCACCAGCGTTTTAACGTGCTGGTGTGTACCACGATTATTGAAACCGGCATCGACATTCCGACGGCGAACACCATCGTTATTGAACGTGCGGATCACTTCGGTCTGGCGCAGCTTCATCAGTTGCGCGGTCGCGTTGGGCGCTCGCATCATCAGGCCTACGCATGGCTGATGACCCCGCATCCGAAAGCGATGACCACCGATGCGCAAAAACGTCTTGAAGCCATCGCCTCGCTGGAAGATTTGGGAGCAGGTTTCGCGCTGGCGACACACGATCTCGAGATCCGTGGCGCAGGCGAATTGCTGGGTGAAGATCAGAGCGGATCCATGGAAACCATCGGTTTCTCGTTGTACATGGAGCTGCTGGAAAATGCCGTTGATGCGTTGAAAGCCGGACGCGAGCCGTCGCTTGAGGATCTCACGAGCCAGCAAACGGAGGTCGAACTGCGCATGCCATCCCTGTTGCCGGACGATTTTATCCCGGACGTCAACACGCGCCTGTCGTTCTATAAGCGAATTGCCAGCGCCAAAAAAGAGTCTGAGCTTGAAGAAATCAAGGTTGAGCTCATTGACCGCTTTGGTTTGCTGCCGGATCCGGCGCGTAACCTGCTCGACATCGCCCGACTGCGTCAGCAGGCGCAGAAGCTGGGTATCCGCAAGCTTGAAGGGAATGAGAAAGGCGGGACGGTTGAATTTGCTGAGAAAAACCATGTCGATCCGATGTGGCTGATCGGTTTGTTGCAGAAGCAACCACAGCATTTCCGCCTGGATGGCCCGACGCGTCTGAAGTTTATGCAGGAACTGGCCGACCGGAAAACCCGCATGGAATGGGTGCGCAACTTTATGCGTCAACTGGAAGAAAACACGGTAGCGTAGTGACGTTTATGCCCCGGTAACGCCAGTTATCGGGGCCTGATATTTACACAATCTTTGCAATCCCCCTGCGTTTCCCGACACATGCATTCGCCATAATTATCAATTAACTATTTCGCAACAATAGCCCTACTATTACTATGGATTTTGGTGATAATGATGACCTTGCGTTTAACTCGCTGGATAACCTTTTTTGCGCTGGCGGCGGCGGTGGCGATTGCCCTTCCCGCTCGCGCCAACACCTGGCCTTTACCGCCTGCCGGCAGCCGTTTGGTCGGTGAGAATAAATTTCACGTCGTGGAAAATGATGGTGGATCGCTTGAAGCGATTGCGAAAAAATATAACGTCGGCTTTCTGGCTTTGCTGCAGGCAAACCCAGGCGTTGATCCTTACGTGCCGCGCGCAGGCAGCGTGCTGACGATTCCGCTGCAAACGCTTTTGCCCGACGCGCCGCGTGAAGGGCTGGTGATCAACCTTGCGGAATTGCGCCTCTACTATTACCCGCCGGGTAAAAAAGAGGTGACGGTTTACCCGATCGGCATCGGTCAGTTAGGCGGCGATACCTTAACGCCAACCATGGTGACGACGGTGTCGGATAAACGCGCGAATCCAACCTGGACGCCGACGGCGAATATCCGTGCGCGCTATAAAGCACAGGGGATTGATTTGCCCGCTGTCGTGCCAGCAGGCCCCGACAATCCGATGGGCCATCATGCCATTCGTCTGGCGGCCTACGGCGGCGTCTATTTGCTGCACGGAACCAATGCTGATTTTGGGATTGGGATGCGCGTGAGCTCAGGCTGTATTCGCCTGCGCGATGGCGATATCGAAACCCTTTTCCGGGTGATTACGCCGGGGACGAAGGTCAATATTTTGAACACGCCGATTAAAGTGTCGGAAGAGCCGGGCGGAAAACGTCTGGTTGAAATCCACCAGCCGCTGTCAAAAAATATCGGTGACGATCCGCAAACGCTGCCGATTGTGCTGAACGCCGCTATGCAAACGTTCAAAGCCAGCGCCGATAGCGCGGTGATGGAAAGAGCGATGGAGATTCGCTCAGGAATGCCGGTGGATGTGACGCCACATCCCGGTATGACTCAGCAATCGCTTTAAAGAGCGAACAAAAAAAGGCCCCGCAGTGATGCGGGGCCTTTTTTATTGCAGTGGCAAATATGAGGGTTTCGCCAGGCTTATTTATAAATAACAGCAGTACCGTGCAGGGTGTTCGGGCCAGTCACTGACGTGATGCGGAAAGATTTCGCACCCATTTCTTCTGCTTTTTGCGCCAGTTGGTCTTCCAGTGAACCCAGGTTGGTCCCTGCGTTAGCAGAAATAGTGCCCACTTTTTGCTGGTCAACTGGAGTCGATTGCACTTCAACGGCCGCGAAGCTTGCGAAAGAGAGTGAGCTTAAGAAAGCAGCAGCAATCAGGGTTTTTACGTTTTTCATGATGAGTAGCCTTTAGCAGATGATTAGGAGGTCGTAAGTTAATTACTTAACGATCGATAGGTAAATGATAGATGTGATCTGCATCACACGTCAACACTATTTTATAATGATCGTTAAATTAATTTAAAACCTCATATTAATCATATTCATATGATTAATTTATTTTTATCAAATCAGTGCTGGTCGCCACTGGCTATTATTTTTATAATGGTCATTCAATAAACCAACCGAGGTACAACGGCTATGACAACCGACATCACGAGTTGCGCTAAAAAAAGCCGTGGCCGACCGAAGGTGTTCGACAGGGATGCGGCGCTTGATAAGGCCATGACACTTTTCTGGCAGCACGGCTATGAAGCCACGTCTTTATCCGATCTGGTCGAAGCCACTGGCGCGAAAGCCCCTACGCTGTACGCAGAATTTACGAATAAAGAAGGTCTGTTCCGTGCGGTGCTGGATCGCTATATCACCCGTTTTGCGGCCAAACATGAGGCACAGCTTTTCTGCGAAGAGAAGACGGTTGAACAGGCTTTAGAGGATTATTTCGCAACGGTGGCCGCATGCTTCACCAGCAAAGATACGCCAGCGGGTTGTTTTATGATCAACACTTCCGCCACGCTCGCGGCCTCCTCGAAAGAGATCGCCAATACCGTGAAGTCGCGCCATGCCATGCAGGAAGAGACGCTGGGTGCGTTTTTACGCCAACGTCAGGCGCGGGGCGAGATCCCCGCGCATTGTGATACGGCAGAATTGACTCAATTCCTGAGCTGTATTCTGCAGGGAATGTCGATCAGCGCACGTGAAGGCGCGGACATTGAAAAGCTGCAAAAAATCACTCATACCACGTTGCGGCTCTGGCCTGAGCTGCTCAAAAGCTGAATATATCGTCAGAAATCAGATTTGGCCTGTTGAACAATAGGTCAAATCTATCTCCAAAAACGCCTCGTTTGCTACGCTTAAATGGTGATTATTGTGCTGCTAATGATTAGCGGCCATTAAATGGAGAGTCGTTCACGTCATGAAGACGCTAATAACCGTAGCTATACCCTTTCCCAGCCGATGCGGCGGCACATTATTTTTGTCTATGACAAAGGCGCTTTCTGACTGTACACATGCGGAAGGAAAATAAAGATGATTTTGCTATTACCATTATTCAAAGTGCTAATAGTAATTACATTGTTATTTGGTCTGTGGATTGTATGTGGTGGTTCAGTGCTGTTTGCATTTATCTCAGTGCTGATTACAGGATTTTTGCTTCTGCGCCAGCATCATGAATTTGACCTTTAACAACTGTTTTTACAGCAAAAAAAGGCTCCTCAGCCTGAGCGCGTGAGGAGCCAAATTCAAAGAACTGCTTTTTTCACACCTTGTTATTCAAAACCAGCTGGCCATTGCCATCCAGTGGAATTTGGGTGCCGGGATCTTTATCCATTCGGATTTTGCCCTGCTGATCGCCAATCTTATAGGTCACATCGTAACCCAGCATTTTTTCTGACTTATCGTAGACAGTTTTACAACGCTGCTGCGTGGTGGTGTAGGTATCTCCGTCCTGCATCGCGCCCTGGACTTGATTCCCTGCATAACCGCCGCCTAATGCTCCGACGACCGTGGCAACATCTTTCCCGCGTCCCCCGCCAAACTGATGACCAATCACACCACCGGCAACAGCTCCCAGAACTGAACCTGCGATGCGGTTTTCATCCTGTACCGGACGACGATGAGTAACGGCCACGTTGCGGCACTCTTGACGAGGCGTTTTTACGGATTCTTTAATCGGTGTTGCTGAAACAACTTGTGCGTACTGCGGGCCACGCTCAAACACGTTAAGACTGGCAACCGCCGCCACGCCGAGCGCAGCAGCCACGCCAATCCCTATACCCGCCAACATTGATTTATTCACGGGACTTCCTCCTTTGTTGCTGTTAGTAACAATTTTGCAATCAAAGAAAGACTTCGCCAATCAGAATAAGGATCAAAAACAGAGGGGTTGAGCGACCAGGAATACGTTTCAGAGAACTCCTAGGCTCTCAGGGGGATATGACAGGACGATATGCTAAAAACCCCCTCCGGTGGGACCGAAGGGGGGTGAGATTAATGCAGCTTAAGACGGGGGCGAATCACGCGGTTAATGCTGCCCACCAGCATCATCAAGCCGGTTTTGAAATAACCGTGCAGCGCGACCTGATGCATGCGGTACAGCGAGATATACACGAAGCGCGCAATACGTCCTTCAACCATCATGGAGCCGCGCATCAGGTTACCCATCAGGCTGCCCACGGTTGAGAAGTTCGACAGGGAAACCAGCGAGCCATGGTCTTTGTAAACGTATGACTTCATGGCTTTGCCCTTCGTCTGCGCCAGGATGTTATGCAGCGCCAGGCTTGCCATCTGGTGAGCCGCCTGCGCACGCGGCGGTACAAATCCACCTTCAGGGCGGGCACAAGAGGCGCAGTCACCAATCGCAAAGATGTTCGGATCGCGCGTGGTTTGCAGCGTCGGTTCAACGACGAGCTGGTTGATGCGGTTCGTTTCCAGGCCACCAATCTCTTTCATAAAATCAGGCGCTTTGATACCCGCAGCCCAAACCATCAGATCCGCTTGAATGTATTCACCATCTTTGGTGTGCAGACCGCCAGCGTCAGCACTGGTGACCATGGTTTGCGTCAGAACACGCACGCCCATTTTGGTCAACTCGCTGTGCGCAGCGCCCGAAATACGCGGTGGCAATGCAGGCAGAATACGTTCGCCAGCTTCGACCAGCGTGACGTTCAGCGCATCATTGGTCAATCCTTTGTAACCATAGCTGTGCAGCTGTTTCACCGCATTGTGCAGTTCAGCAGACAGTTCAACGCCCGTCGCCCCGCCGCCCACAATGGCGATATTGACTTTGCCATTCGCGCCAAGGTTATTGGAGTATTTCAGGAACAGATTGAGCATTTCCTGGTGGAAACGACGCGCCTGATGCGGGTTGTCCAGGAAGATGCAGTGATCTTTCACACCCGGCGTATTGAAGTCGTTAGAGGTACTGCCCAGCGCCATCACCAGCGTGTCATAAGGCAGTTTGCGCTCAGGCACCAGCAGTTCACCTTTCTCATCACGCAGCTCAGCTAGAGTAATGGTTTTGCTCTCACGGTTGATATCCATCACCGAGCCCAATTGGAACTGGAAATCATGATTACGCGCGTGCGCCAGATAGCTTAGGGCATCCACACCTTCATCCAGTGAACCGGTTGCCACTTCGTGCAGCAGCGGTTTCCACAGATGGCTGTGGTTACGATCGACCAGCGTAATTTTGGCTTTTTTACCACGACCCAGCTTTTTACCGAGTTGTGTTGCCAGCTCCAGCCCACCTGCGCCGCCGCCTACAATCACTATCTTTTTCAATGGCGTAGTCAATGTGACCCCCTCAAATTATTAACCAATTGTTAATTAAAAGTTATAAAAATAACTCTTATTTAACAACAGGTTACAGCACTGAAACCATTCATCGGTATTGAGAATAACACGCAAGGCGCATTGGTCATACCAAAATTGATATGAATCAAGTTTTGCCGGTTTAAATTTGAACAATTGTAGCAAAGACAAAGCCCGGCAAGCTTGCGCCGCCGGGCCAGAGAATCTTCAGAAAGGGTTAACCCAGAGTCTTGAAGGCTTTGATACGCTGTAGATGCGGGGAGATGTTTTTGAATTTGTGGGTCTGCTCTTCATCCCACACAATTTCATAATAATGGTGCAAAAACTCTGCCGCGCGATGGCTGTTTAACGCCTCATCCTGTCGGGAGAGGATCGCAAGGCAGCGATCGCGGTTTTTCTCGCGGAAATTACTGACGCATTTTGTGGCGATATCCGCATACTCTTCAGGGCGGTCGATTTTACCTTCCATGTTCTCTTCAGGGAACAGATTCGGATTGAAGACGACCTGGCGAATATCGCAGAGAAAACCGATGCGTTCTGCCCAATAGCCGCCGAGACCGACACCACAAATCAGCGGGCGCTCGTCGACGTTGAGCTGCAGCATCTTGTCCACTTCTTTGAGCAAATGCTGCATGTCATGCTTCGGATGGCGCGTACTGTAGCTAATCAGCCGCACGTCCGGATCGATAAACTGCAGTTGCAGCACTTTCTCATGGTTACCAGGACTGTTCGAGTCAAAACCGTGCAAATAAATGATCATCGTTTCCTCGCCACACTACGTCTTCCGGGATGGTTATTGGCCCGCTTTGTGTGCCTGCCAGCGCTCATTGAGTGCTTCGAGCTGCGCATTCACCGCTTTCCAGCGAGCGCTGCTCATCAGCTCCTGACGGCTAAATGAACCTTTATGATACAATTGTGTAACACGTTCAGCATTGATCGGCGACAGGTTATCTAACACGCTCACCGCACCTTTACGATTATTGCAGACGAGGATCATATCGCAACCTGCATCCAGCGACGCTTGTCCGCGCTCCGCGTAGCTACCCATGATTGCCGCCCCTTCCATCGACAAATCGTCAGAGAAGATCACGCCGTTAAAACCCAGCTCTTTGCGCAGCACCGTTTGCAGCCAGTGCGATGAACCGCTGGCCGGGCGCGGATCGACATCACTGTAAATCACATGCGCTGGCATGATGGCATCGAGTTTGTTATCGGTAATCAGGGATCGGAACACCGACATATCTTTGGCGCGAATCTCCGCTTCCGGACGCGGATCGCGCGGGGTCTCTTTGTGCGAATCTGCGGTGACCGCACCGTGCCCAGGGAAATGCTTCCCGGTCGTTTTCATCCCGGCATCATGCATGCCGTCAATAAAGCGCGTCGCCATCGCCAGAGCGATATTCGGATCTTCATGATATGAACGCTCACCAATCGCGGCGCTGATATGACCCACATCCAGCACCGGCGCAAAGCTGATGTCGATGTCCATGGCAATCATTTCGCTCGCCATTAACCAGCCCGCGTCTTGTGCCAGATTGCCGCCCTCTTCTATTCCCATCAACGCAGCGAATGATTGCGCGGCAGGCAAGCGGGTAAATCCGTCACGAAAACGCTGCACGCGACCGCCTTCCTGATCTACTGCCACCACAAGGTGATTGCGCGATGCCGCGCGGATTTGGCGGACTAGTTCGCGCAACTGTTCTGGATCGTGATAGTTGCGGGTAAACAGAATCAAGCCACCCACCAGCGGATGCGCCAGAATCTCGCGCTCTTCCGCATCCAGTTCATACCCTTCGACATCCAACATTACTGGACCCACACGAACCTCTCTTATCCTTTAGTTTGTAACTGTCGCCAGGCATCATCTGCCAGCGCAATAAATGGTTTGTCGCCCGACTGGCTAAAGCGAAGTTCGTACCAGCCCGCCATCAGCATCAGTATCCAGGGCCGCCAGCGTTTCACCTGCTGCTCCAGCGCAGAGACGTGCATATTCGCTGTTTGCGCATAGGCTCGAATCAGCGCCAGCCGGGCATCTTCCGTGGGAGCCCAGACCGCTGCCAGCTCCAGCGCCACATCACCGTCACCGGCATACTCCCAGTCAATCAACCTTTCGCCCGTTCGGGTATGCACGATATTTCCGGCGTGAACATCCATATGCAATGGTGTCAACCGTAACGGCTGCGGTTCGCCGCACTTACGCAACCTCTTTAGCATTGCCAGCCAGAAAGGTGAATGCCTGCCAGGCGCCGCCTGCTGCCAGTAATAATCGAGCAGCGGCAAAAGCGATATACGCCAGCCCAGGCGCGGTTGACGATGCAGATGATACAGCATGCCCGCGAGCGTTGGTGCATCGGGAAGCGCTGATTTAATGTCACCCGCAAGATACTCAACGGCCATCCAGCCATGCTTGAAGAAGCATGGCTCCGGCACGACATCCGAGGGAAGCCGCTTCAGGGCACGATATTGACGACGAAATTGAAAAGCGGGCGCTGCCACATCATAATGCTGACGCAAAACCAGACGGTTTTCGCCCGCTTCGATAATGCAACTCGCGCCGCTAAACCCGGCGTGGGTTTGCGGCGCGATAAGGCGATACGGCGGGAAATAGCGCAAAATGAGGTCTTCGCGCGTGACGTTATTGTTGCGAAACGGCACCTTTACCTGACCAAATAATCTCACCTGTCTGAACCAGCATCAGCTGCATTTGCAGCGCTGGCGTATTCACGTTGCCAGTTGCGTTGGAATACAGAACATATTGAGCTCCAACGTTACGCGCGATACCTATTGCTTTGCTGCGCGAGCCCAGGCTGTCCTGTGGTGAAAGGCCCAGCTGCTGCTTCGCGACGGCCAGCTGCTGCGCGGACACCAGCGTAAATTTGCCGTTATTCGCCAGCGCATTGCGCAAGGTTTCGGTCGCTTCGCCCGCGTTGAGCGTGCCGTTGGTACGGTTATTCACGCTGTCCACCAGCAAGACGCTGCCTGCAGTTACACCCTGCGCCTGCAACATTTTGCCGACCATCGGCTGCATTGCGCCGTTCCAGTCATAATGACGTACGCGTGGCGCAGGCTGCGAGGTTTGATCAGGATGTTCGATCGGGCCTGGCTGCGCAGGCACTGTCGGTACGGACGGCACGGTCGGCACCGGCTGCGTCGGTTGCGCGGGCTGCTCAGTGCCCGGTTTGGCTTCATCGACCGGCGCGGGTTGCTGTTCTGTGCGGGTGATACAGCCCGACAGGAAGAGTGCAAAAGCGGTAACGAGCGCGTAACGGCTCAAATTTTTAATCAAGGTTTACCCCTTACAAATAAAGATACAGTCTGACCTTATGCGCACCCAGATAATTAGCGCTGCCATAAAGTGTAACAGAGGAATTTGCCGGAATAACGGCTATGCGCGGCGCTTCCAGCGGATGCATCTCCAGCCCTCTCACGTCATACCAGAAAAACCGGTAGTGGATGGTGACAGGCTCACGTCTTTCGTTATAGAGCGTGGAGGACGCCGACGGCTGGATTTCACTGAGCGTGAGCGACGGAGATTCTGCGGTGATTCCCGCAGCCAGTACCGACGACTCCATCACCAGCGTCTGTTCATCGCTGACCGGGATCGCGGGACGCGAGCTACAGCCCGCCAACACAATAGCCAATGCCAGAACAGCAATACGCCCTCTTTGCATGTCAAAGACCTTTATGCGCCAGCATCGATCCGAGCGGCCGACCGCCCAGCAGATGCATGTGAATATGATAAACTTCCTGCCCGCCATGACGATTACAGTTCATGATCAGACGGTAACCGTCTTCGGCAATGCCTTCCTGCTCAGCAATTTTCGCAGCTACCGTCAGCATACGGCCTAACGCCACTTCATGCTCGGTTTTCACGTCGTTGACGGTCGGAATCAGAATATTGGGAATAATAAGGATGTGTGTCGGTGCCTGTGGCGAAATGTCGCGGAAAGCCGTGACCAGTTCATCCTGATACACGATATCGGCCGGAATCTCGCGGCGGATAATTTTACTGAAAATGGTTTCTTCAGCCATGACGTTTTCCTTGTGTGTTTAGTCTGGTGTGGCAACCCCGGCAAGAGTCTTATGGCGACCTGTTGCTCTGTGGCACAACACAAGAGTATGAGCGACTTTCTCCTGTCCTTTCAACCTTATCCCTCGATTTCTTTCCTGAGTGCGAATTTACTGCTCGCCGAGTGACCTTTCCTGCCTTTCAGCAGGACTGAAACATAATTTCAAGTGAATTAGTTACATCTGTTTACATGGTGAATTCTAATGCGTATATTTCGCATTTGCATTTTCATGCGCATTTTTAACATAGAAATGACCTCCGACCGTTATCGGGACTGGGGCAGTAAATTCACACTTCACTCAGAAAGGGTTTGATGATGTCTTTCATTAATCACTCCAGGGATGGGCAACGTCAGCCTGTCGCAACACCTACGTTGCTGGCAGCCTGCATTGCTATGGCATTGATGCCTACCGCCAGTTTCGCCGCACCAAACACTGAAGATACGGTCATTGTGGACGGCTCTCAGTCTGGCTCCGCAAATGACGAGCAGGATTACAGCGTAAAAACGACCACCGTTGGCACCAAAATGCAGATGGTGCAGCGCGATATTCCTCAGTCTGTCACCATCGTTAGCGAACAGCGCATGGAAGATCAGCAATTACAAACGCTGGGTGATGTGATGGATAGCACCATGGGTATCAGCAAAAGCACCGCTGACTCCGACCGTAGCAGCTATTACTCACGTGGTTTCCAGATTGATAACTACATGGTTGATGGCATTCCTACCTATTTTGAATCGCGTTGGAACCTGGGCGACGCCCTTTCTGATACTGCGCTCTTTGAACGCGTCGAAGTGGTGCGTGGTGCGAATGGGTTGATGACCGGAACCGGTAACCCTTCTGCGGCGATCAACATGGTGCGTAAACATGCCACCAGCCGTGAGTTCAAAGGCAACGTTTCTGCAGAATACGGTAGCTGGAATAAACAGCGCTATGTCATGGATATGCAAAGCCCGTTGACCGACGATGGCAATGTTCGCGCGCGTATCGTGGCCGGTTATCAGGACAACGACTCCTGGCTTGACCGATACAATCAAAAGAAAACCTTCTTCTCGGGAATTGTTGACGCTGATTTAGGCGAGACAACGTCGTTGTCCGCAGGGTATGAATATCAACGTATCGACGTCAACAACCAGACCTGGGGCGGCTTGCCGCGCTGGAATACCGATGGCAGCGTCAGACATTACGATCGCGCGCACAGCACTGCACCGGACTGGGCTTACAACGATAAAGAATTCAACAAATTCTTTGCGACGGTAAAGCAGCGCTTTGCAGACAACTGGCAAGCCACGCTGAATGCGACCCATACCGAAGCGAAGTTCGACAGCAAAGCCATGTACCTTGACGCCTACGTGGATAAAAGTACCGGCATGCTGGCGGGTCCCTATGTCAATTACGGCCCAGACTATGCTTACGTCGGCGGTACAGGCTGGAACAGCGGCAAGCGTAAAGTTGACGCTGTGGATCTGTTCGCAGATGGTGGTTACGAGCTGTTAAGCCGTCAGCACACCGTGATGTTCGGCGGCAGCTACAGCCGTCAGACCAACCGTTACACCAACTCATGGGCGAACGTTTTCCCTGATGAGCTGGGGAGTTTCTATGATTACGACGGTAATTTCCCGGAGACAAACTGGGGATCACAGAATCTCGCCCAGGATGATAAAACGTACATGAAGTCGCTGTATGCCGCGACCCGTATCTCTCTGGCAGACCCGCTGCACTTGATCCTGGGCGCTCGCTACACCAACTGGCGTGTCGATACCATGACCTACGGCATGGAGAAAAATCACACCACGCCTTACGCTGGTCTGGTCTTCGACATTGACGATAACTGGTCGACTTACGCGAGCTACACCTCTATCTTCCAGCCACAAAATTACCGCGACAGCTCGGGCACATACCTTGCACCTATCACCGGTAATAACTATGAAGTCGGTTTGAAATCTGACTGGATGAACAGCCGTCTGACCACCACCCTGTCCGTGTTCCGCATTGAACAAGATAACGTGGCGCAAAGCACTGGCCGCATGATTCAGGGTTCAACCGATACGGCTTATAAAGGCGTTGATGGGACCGTCAGTAAAGGTGTGGAATTTGAAATCAACGGTGCCCTGACCGATAACTGGCAGATGACCTTTGGTGCAACGCGTTACGTCGCAGAAGATAGCGATGGCAATGCTGTTAACCCGAATCTGCCGCGCACGACGGTTAAACTCTTCACGAGCTACCGTCTGCCAGCACTGCCTGCATTGACCGTTGGCGGTGGAGTCAACTGGCAGAACAGTGTGTACAGCGATGTTGCAACCCCTTATGGCACATGGCGTGCAGAGCAAGGCAGCTACGCGCTGGTGGATTTGTTTACCCGCTACCAGGTCACGAAAAACCTGTCCGTTCAGGGTAATTTGAATAACCTGTTCGATAAAACGTACGATACTAACGTCGAAGGTGCGCTTGTGTATGGTGAGCCACGCAACTTTAGCGTAACGGCCAGCTATCAGTTCTAATCTGTAGAATGAATGCTAAGGGAGCCAATGGGCTCCCTTTTTATTTCGGGCAATAAAAAAGGCAGCCATTCGGCTGCCTTAGTCTCCCCAAATCACCACTTAGTTGCTGCGGATGTACTCATCCATTTCGGTTTTCAGGTTATCGGATTTAGTCCCGAAGATTGCCTGAACACCAGAACCTGCAACAACTACGCCCGCTGCGCCCAATTTCTTGAGACCAGGCTGGTCGACTTTAGCGATATCAGCAACACTGACACGCAGACGAGTGATACACGCGTCAAGGTTAGTGATGTTTTCTTTACCGCCAAATGCCGCAACGAGTGCTGGAGCCATTTCGCCGGTCGCAGTCGCTTTCACGTCGTCAGACGCATCTTCACGACCTGGCGTTTTCAGGTCCAGTGCTTTGATCAGCACACGGAAGATGGTGTAGTACGCCACTGCGTAGCACGCACCGACGATAGGGAACAGCCACAGCTTGCTGCTGTTACCAGACAGAACGATGAAGTCGATCAGACCGTGCGAGAACGAGGTACCGTCACGCATACCCAACAGGATACAGATTGGGAACGCCAGGCCAGCCAGAACCGCGTGGATGAAGTACAGGATCGGCGCAACGAACATGAAGGAGAACTCGATCGGCTCGGTGATACCGGTCAGGAACGAGGTCAACGCTGCGGAAATCATGATACCGCCCACTTTTGCACGGTTCTCTGGTTTAGCAGAGTGCCAGATAGCAATCGCAGCAGCCGGCAGACCGTACATTTTAAACAGGAAGCCGCCAGACAGTTTGCCTGCAGTTGGGTCACCTGCCATATAACGTGGGATATCGCCGTGGAATACCTGACCTGCAGCGTTGGTGTATTCACCAATCTGCATCTGGAAAGGAACGTTCCAGATGTGGTGCAGACCAAACGGCACCAGGCAGCGCTCAACGAAACCGTAGATACCGAACGCGACAACCGGGTTCTGGTATGCAGCCCACTGAGAGAAGGTCTGGATCGCGGAACCAATCGGTGGCCAGATGAAGGACAGGATCACACCGGTGAAAATCGCTGCCAGACCAGAAATGATTGGTACGAAACGCTTGCCCGCGAAGAAGCCCAGATATTCTGGCAGCTTGATGCGATAGAAACGGTTGAACATATAGGCTGCAATGGCACCCGAGATGATACCGCCGAGAACACCGGTATCAGCCAGGTGTTTCGCTGCGATTTCTTCAGCAGGTAAATGCAGTACCAGCGGCGCAACCACAGCCATGGTTTTCACCATAATGCCGTAAGCCACAACGGAGGCCAGAGCGGATACACCGTCGTTATTGGTGAAGCCCAGAGCGACACCGATCGCGAAGATCAGCGGCATGTTAGCAAAAACAGAACCGCCTGCTTCGGCCATCACGTGAGAGACTACGGCTGGCAGCCAGCTGAAGTTTGCAGAACCGACGCCCAGCAGGATACCTGCGATAGGCAGTACGGATACTGGCAGCATCAGCGATTTACCGACCTTTTGCAGGTTAGCAAATGCATTCTTAAACATATTGAGAGTGCTCCTGAGTATTTGTGCTTTTTTTTACGCTTTCACGCATGGACACGGGGGGAGAACCGCGCCGTGGACAGGACATCTAAGCGCCCTTTATTTATTACACAGGGTAAAATAAATCCCTGCGACTTTGTTTGACGGCTATCACGTTTCAGCTTATGACGATCGAAAAACTTGCAGTTATTTACAAAAAGCATGTCCAGATATGTCAAAAAACACTGTCACCGCCCCAAATAAGGCGGTGAACTTTACTCGCTTTGTTTATTAATTACGAGCCTAAAAAAAACAGGTGTTTCAACGAGATTGCAGGCGGGCGGGGTCGATGTGGAACAGGCTGGCAAAGTTGTCCGTAGTGGTGCGTGCCAGCTCTTCAAGGCTGACACCCTTCAGTACGGCCATATACTCAGCCACATCTCTCGTCATGGCTGGCTGATTTTCTTTACCGCGATGCGGCACTGGTGCCAGGTATGGAGAGTCTGTTTCCACCAGAATACGGTCGAGAGGCACATAACGCGCAGCATCACGCAGTTGCTCAGCGTTACGGAACGTCACGATGCCCGAAAACGAGATATAAAAACCTAAATCAAGCAGCTTACCCGCCGTTTCTCTGTCTTCTGTGAAACAGTGTAGTACGCCACCGCAATCCGTCACTTTTTCTTCCTGAAGGATAGCCAGTGTGTCTGCCCGCGCATCGCGGGTATGCACGATAACCGGTTTGTTCAACTCGCGTCCGATGCGGATGTGATGGCGAAACGACTCTTGCTGACGCGGTTTAGTTTCGGGCGTGTAAAAATAATCCAGCCCGGTTTCACCCATCGCCACCACGCCCTCTTCCGCGGCCATACGACGCAAGTCTTCTACGTCGTACTCTTCATCCTGATTCAACGGATGCACGCCGCAGGAGAAAACAACGTTATCGCGCTCGCCGACCAGATCGCGCATGGAGCGGTATCCTGGTAACGTGGTGGCGACCGCTAGACAAAATTTCACATCGCGAGCAGCGGCTTTTTCAAGCACGTCATCCACGTTTTTATGCAGCGATTGATAATCCAGGCCATCAAGATGGCAGTGTGAGTCGACTAAAAACATAATGTCTCTCTCAGAGATGGGAAGCAGGCAGCAGCGCGCCGGGTTGTAGGTAACGTTCGATACGCAGTAACAGATCGGTGAGCACCAATTCACGATTGAGCCCTGTGACCGTTAACAGCTGTTCGCGACACGCGCAAATGTCATGAAGAATGGCGCGCAATTTCGCACCAGGAAGTTGATTTGCCAGCGTGTTCACCAGCGGCCAGACATCGGCGTTGCTCAGAAGTGAGGCGCTTTGCTGGAGTTTTAGCGCGTCCAGAAGTAAGGATGCCAACCAGTGCAATCGCGCCGTGGCTTGATCGTGATTCAGGGTACTGGCGAGACTTAGCCAGTCACGGGTGTCCAGAGCATGGCTGAAGGCTTTACAGAGTTGCTCACGCTGGGCCCAGCTCTCTTTTTGCAGCAGTTCTAACGCCGCAGCGGGTGCGCCACTGCTCAATCTTAGCGCCGTTAATGCGGCATCTTGTGACACCGTCACTTCTCGCTCAAGCCAGGTCAATGCCCATGATTCTGAGGGGGCGGCAAGGTGATGCAGGCGGCAACGACTGCGAAGCGTTGCCAGCAATCGACCGGGTTCGCGGCATGACATAAAGAACCAGGTTTTTTCGGGCGGCTCTTCCAGCGTTTTTAACAACGCGTTTGCGGCCGCCTCGGTCAGCAAAGCCGCATCTTTGAGCCAGACGACTTTCGCACCGCTCAGCCTGGCGTGCTCGTAAAGTTTCTCGCTGACTTCACGCACGGCATCAATACCCAGCGAACTCTTACCCTTTTCAGGTTCCAGGGTGTAGTAATCTGGATGCGTGCCTGCCTGCATCAACTGGCAGCCACGGCACTTCCCACAGCTTTTATGCCCTTCTGGCTTCTGACACATTAAAAAACGCGTCAGCGCATAAATGAGGGCGTCGTCACCCATACCGGGTAACGCCTGAATCAGTAGCGCATGATGCCCCCGACCGGCCTGATAGCTGCTTATCAGCTGATCAAAGTGCGGACGCAACCATGGATACCATTTCATGCCTGTTGCTCCTGTAACCATGCGGTGATGGTTTCTCGAATAGAGCGCGTGACACCCTCAAGAGATTGCGTGGCGTCAATCGTACGAATCGAGTCATCCTGCGCGGCCAATTCTAAATAGCGCGCACGGGTGCGATTAAAGAAGTCCAAAGACTCCTGTTCGATACGATCCAGCTCACCGCGTGCACGGGCGCGCTTCAGACCCACTTCTGGGGTCACATCCAGATAAAGCGTCAGGTTTGGGCGGAAATCACCCAGCACGGCATTACGCAGTGTCGCCAGCATCTGTTGATCAATGCCCCGTCCACCGCCCTGATAAGCCTGCGTGGATAAATCATGGCGATCCCCAATCACCCACTGCCCTTCCGCCAGCGCGGGTTTAATCACCGTTTCAACCAGCTGTACGCGCGCAGCGTAAAACATCAGCACTTCGGCTTTCACATCGATCACTTCGTCGCCAACTGATTTGATATCCAGCACCAGGCTTCTGAGCTTCTCGGCCAGTTGAGTGCCACCCGGTTCGCGGGTGAAAACCATCTGCTCGATGCCGAGTTCTTTTAGTGTGTCCACCACCACATTACGTGCGGTAGTTTTCCCGGCGCCTTCCAGCCCCTCAATGACGATGTAATTACTGCGCATTTTTTTCCTTAAGTGCTTTCAGATAGTCCTGAACCGAGCGATTGTGACTCACCAGGTTGGTGTTAAAGGTGTGCCCACCTTTTCCATCGGCCACAAAGTAGAGATACGGTGTTTTTGCCGGATGCGCCGCTGCATCAAGAGATGCCTGGCTCGGCGTGGCAATCGGCCCAGGCGGTAAGCCGCTAATCACGTAAGTATTATACGCGGTTGGCGTCTCCAGATCCTTACGCGAGATCTTGCCCTTATAGTCTTCGCCCATACCATAAATCACCGTCGGGTCGGTTTGCAGACGCATGCCGATGCGCAGGCGATTGATAAACACCGACGCGACCTGATCGCGTTCACGTGCGACAGCGGTCTCTTTTTCAACGATTGACGCCATGGTCACAAACTGATTTTTATCCTGATATGGCAGCCCTTCCGCGCGCCCTTCCCAGGCTTTATCAACGGCCGTCACCATTTTGGCGTGCGCACGTTTCAGGATAGCCACATCGGTTGTTCCGGCGGTATACATCCAGGTGTCGGGCCAGAACCAGCCTTCAACCCATTCTGGATGTTCCAGTTTGAGGACCTCCGCAACCGTTGCGTAGCTGTCATCTTTCAGCGTATGGCTGATATAGGGCGCGTCGCGGAGCTGTTTCAGGTAGTCACTCAGACGCATACCTTCCACGAATCGCAGCGGGAATTGCGCCTCTTTTCCACTCTCCAGCAGTTCCAGCATGTCCCTGACCGTCATACCCGGCGTGAAGCGATAGGTCCCGGCCTTAAAGTGTGACAACTCCGGCTCAATACGCAGCAGCCACTGGAATACGCGCGGACGGTTAATCACTTTGTCGCTGTAAAGTTGCTCACCCAGCGCCAAACGCCCGGTTCCCGCTTTCAACGTGAATACCGTCTCTTCTTTAATCAGGATTTTGCTGTCCGCCATCTGACGAACCTTCCACATCCCTACCCCGCCTGCGATACCCAGCACAACGATAAGCAGGAGGACAAAGCGCAACATTTTTTTCATGACGATTTCACTTGCTCACACAGTGGGGCTAAGAATGAGTACAACTCACGCGACGACCAGTAGCGTTCACCGTAACCACGGACGGGTACGACGGGCATCAACGCATTGCAAATGACCACCTCGTCGGCGGCCAAAAGTGCTTCTACGCCTGCGTTAATTTCGACAACGCGAAAGCCAGCATATGCCAGCTGCTGCATACAATACTGCCGCATGATGCCATTGACGCCGGCCTGATCGACCTTCGGCGTCAGCACCTCATTCCCTTTGCGCCAGAGTAAATTGGCCGCACAGCATTCCGTAATGAACCCTTCACTGTCAAGAACCAGAGCTTCATCTGCCGCTGACTGTTCAAGATGAGTACGGATTAAGACCTGCTCAAGCCGATTGAGATGCTTGATTCCCGCCAGCATGGGATTACGACCGAGTCGCACAGGACTCAATGCTAAGGTGATGCCTTCCCGGCGCCAGGCGTCATAATGTGTAGGATAATCAGAAACTGAGAGAATACGCGTCGGCTGATGACAGCTGGCCCCGCTGTATCCACGTCCCCCGCTGCCGCGGCTAATAATCACTTTCAGAACACCCTGCTCATTTCCCAGGGCCATTTCACGTATTTCGTGCTGGAGTTCGGCCCACTGTTCGAAAGGGATCAGCAGTTTTTCACATGCGCTCTGCAAACGCTGGAGATGCGCGGCCAGAAAACAAACCTCACCGCTGACAATGCGCGCTGTCGTAAAACAGCCATCGCCAAACTGGATCGCCCTGTCGTTTGCGGGAAGATAATCCTGCTTGTGGCCATTAATGAAGAACATGGTCGCTCCTTTTGCATGACCAAATAGTTTGGCAGGACGAATAATGCAGAACAAGGGAAAAAAACCGAATAAAAAAGGCCCGACAAGCGGACCTTTTCATTTAACGCAATCGGGAAGCGGGCTTCAGATCTTTTTAAAGATCAGAGAGCCATTCGTGCCGCCGAATCCGAAGGAGTTACACAGCGTATACTCCAGGCCAGTAACCTGACGTGCTTCGTGCGGTACGAAATCCAGGTCGCAACCTTCATCTGGATTATCCAGGTTAATGGTTGGCGGAACAGCCTGATCGCGCAATGCCAGGATGGAGTAGATTGACTCTACCGCACCCGCTGCGCCCAACAGGTGACCGGTCATGGATTTGGTTGAGCTCACCATAATACGACTTGCTGCCTCACCAAAGACTGATTTAACCGCCTGCGTTTCGGCTTTATCGCCAGCAGGTGTCGAGGTGCCGTGAGCGTTCACATAGCCAATCTGGCCTGGTTCGATACCAGCATCGCGAATAGCATTAACCATTGCCAGGGCAGCACCTGCACCATCTTCCGGTGGTGAGGTCATGTGATAAGCATCACTGCTCATGCCGAAGCCAATGATCTCAGCATAAATTTTCGCGCCGCGCTTTTTCGCGTGTTCATACTCTTCGAGTACGATCATGCCAGCACCGTCACCCAGAACAAAACCATCACGGTCTTTGTCCCATGGACGACTTGCCGCCTGAGGATTATCGTTACGGGTAGACAGCGCACGCGCTGCACCGAAACCACCCACACCCAGCGGGGTACTCGCTTTTTCAGCACCACCCGCAACCATTGCGTCGGCATCACCGTAAGCGATGATACGCGCAGCCTGACCGATGTTATGCACACCAGAAGTACAGGCAGTTGCGATAGAAATGCTTGGGCCACGCAGGCCAAACATGATGGTCAGGTGACCAGCCACCATGTTAACAATCGTGGACGGAACGAAGAATGGGCTGATCTTACGTGGACCACCATTGACCAAAGAGGTATGGTTTTCCTCGATCAGACCAAGACCGCCAATCCCGGAGCCAATAGCGGCACCAATACGGGTAGCGTTCTCTTCCGTTATTTCAAGGCCAGAATCCTGCATGGCCTGAACGCCAGCGACAATTCCATATTGAATGAAGGCATCCATCTTGCGCTGTTCTTTGCGCGAGATAAATTCTTCACAGTTAAAATCCTTTACTAAGCCAGCAAATTTCGTTGCGTAGGCGCTAGTATCGAAATGGTCGATTAGGCTGATGCCGCTCTGACCGGCAAGGAGAGCTTTCCAGGTGGACTCTACGGTATTGCCGACAGGAGACAACATGCCAAGTCCGGTCACAACTACACGACGCTTAGACACGTATGTCCTCCAGGGAGGGATAAAAAAAGAGATTGGTGGGAATGAAAAAGATAAAACTCAGGCGGTCGAATGACCGCCTGGAGATGTTCACTTACGCCTGGTGACCGTTGATGTAATCAATGGCAGCCTGAACGGTGGTGATTTTCTCAGCTTCTTCGTCCGGAATCTCAGTATCAAACTCTTCTTCCAGAGCCATTACCAGCTCAACGGTGTCAAGAGAATCTGCGCCCAGGTCTTCAACAAAGGAAGCGGAGTTCACAACTTCTTCCTGCTTAACGCCCAGCTGCTCGCCGATAATTTTCTTAACGCGTTCTTCGATAGTGCTCATACTCTTAAATTTCCTATCAAAACTCGCTTTCGCGATGGTTTTCGTAGTGTATAAAATGTTGAAAAATTTGCAACTAAATCCCGGCAGGTCTTACCACGATTTTACGTTATTTTGCGGCCTTTCGCCCTAATAACGCAAATTTTTTTCTACACTTCTTCATTCAGGCCGGCTCTTAGTTGGCAGCGCCGTCTAATCCCGGTCACATCGTAATCTATGCACTTGGTCCTATCGGCCTTGCCGCCTTGATCCAACCTGAATGATTTTGTGTAGCTCGCGGTTAAACCATGTACATCCCGCCGTTGACGTGGAGGGTTTCACCAGTGATGTAACCCGCTTCGTCAGAGGCTAAAAATGCCACCGCACTGGCGATTTCATTTGGGGAGCCTAAACGCCCCGCAGGAACTGCCGCCAGCGTACCCGCACGCTGATCATCAGTCAGCGCACGCGTCATGTCCGTTTCAATAAAGCCCGGAGCAACAACGTTAACAGTAATGCCGCGAGACGCAATTTCGCGCGCCAACGACTTACTGAAACCAATCAGACCCGCTTTCGCCGCAGCGTAGTTGGCCTGACCAGCATTTCCCATGGTACCGACCACAGAACCAATAGTGATAATGCGACCATAACGCTTTTTCATCATAGCGCGCATTACCGCTTTTGACAGACGGAATACTGATGACAGGTTGGTTTCGATAATATCGTCCCACTCATCATCTTTCATTCGCATCAGAAGGTTGTCACGAGTGATACCGGCATTATTTACCAGAATATCAACTTCGCCAAACTCTGCGCGAATATTTCCCAGAACAGATTCGATAGATGCAGGATCGGTCACATTCAGTACCAGACCTTTACCATTTGCACCTAAGTATTCGCTGATGGCTTGAGCGCCATTTTCACTGGTGGCTGTACCAATGACTTTCGCGCCACGCGCGACAAGTGTTTCAGCAATTGCACGTCCGATACCGCGGCTTGCGCCCGTTACCAGCGCGATTTTTCCTTCAAAACTCATGGTGTTCCTCTTTTATTGCGAGAGTGCCGCTGACAGCGCTTCCGGCTCGTTAATAGCCGATGCAGTCATTGTATCAACAATACGTTTTGTCAGACCGGTCAGGACTTTGCCTGGACCAGCTTCAAAGAGATGCTCAACGCCCTGTGAGGCCATGAACTCAACAGTTTTGGTCCACTGCACTGGGCTATAAAGCTGGCGAACAAGCGCATCGCGAATCGCTTCGGGTGCTGTTTCGCATTTCACATCAACATTGTTCACAACAGGAACAGTAGGTGCGTTAAACGTTATTTTTTCGAGTTCTGCCGCCAGCTTAAAGGCAGCTGGCTTCATCAACGCGCAATGAGACGGAACGCTGACAGGCAATGGCAACGCACGCTTAGCGCCCGCAGCTTTACAAGCGGCGCCAGCGCGCTCAACAGCTTCTTTATTCCCGGCGATCACAACCTGGCCCGGCGAGTTAAAGTTCACCGGTGAAACAACCTGACCTTCTGCTGATTCTTCACACGCTTTAGCAATAGAAGCATCATCCAGACCGATAATCGCTGACATTGCGCCCGTGCCTTCCGGCACCGCTTCCTGCATGAATCTGCCACGCATTTCGACCAGACGTACGGCATCAGCAAACGCAATGACACCCGCACAAACCAGCGCGGAGTATTCACCCAAGCTATGACCCGCTAACAGCGCTGGGGTTTTACCGCCCTGCTGCTGCCATACACGCCATAACGCCACTGACGCTGTCAGTAACGCAGGTTGTGTTTGCCAGGTCTTATTCAGCTCTTCTGCTGGCCCTTGTTGAGTCAACGCCCAAAGATCATAACCCAGAGCATCAGAAGCTTCACGAAAAGTCTCTTCGATAACAGGGTTGCTTGCCGCTAAATCAGACAACATCCCAACCGCCTGAGAACCTTGGCCTGGGAACACAAAAGCAAATTGCGTCATTTTTAATCCTTAATTAGAAACGAACCAGCGCGGAGCCCCAGGTAAAACCGCCACCAAAAGCTTCAAGCAAGACCAGTTGGCCTCGTTTAATTCGTCCATCACGTACCGCTTCGTCAAATGCGCAAGGTACGGACGCCGCAGAGGTATTGCCGTGGCGATCGAGCGTCACAACAACATTATCCATCGACATGCCCAGCTTTTTGGCCGTGGCACTGATAATACGCAGGTTAGCCTGATGCGGAACCAGCCAGTCGAGCGCGGAACGTTCAAGATTGTTCGCCGCCAGCGTTTCATCGACAATGTGAGCCAGTTCCGTCACGGCAACCTTAAACACTTCATTGCCTGCCATCGTCAGGAAGATCGAATTGTCCGGGTTAACACGATCGGCATTTGGTAGCATCAGCAGCTCACCATAACTCCCGTCAGCATGTAAATGCGTCGAGATAATGCCCTGCTCTTCTGACTGACCCAGCAGGACTGCGCCCGCGCCATCGCCAAAAATAATAATCGTGCCGCGATCTTCTGGGTTGCAGGTCCGCGCCAGCACATCTGCGCCAATCACTAACGCATATTTTACTGCCCCCGATTTCACATACTGATCGGCGATACTGAGTGCATAAGTGAAGCCAGCACACGCGGCAGCCACGTCAAACGCAGGGCAGCCCTTGATGCCCATCATGCCCTGAATCTGGCACGCTGCGCTCGGGAAAGCGTGAGTCGAAGAGGTGGTCGCGACAATGATCAACCCGATCTCTTCTTTATCCACGCCGGCCATTTCCAGCGCACGAAGGCCAGCTTCATAGCCCATGGTGGAAACTGTTTCATCAGGCGCGGCGATACGGCGTTCACGGATACCTGTACGTGTGACAATCCACTCGTCAGAGGTATCGACCATTTTTTCCAGATCGGCGTTAGTTCGCACTTGTTTGGGCAGAAAACTGCCGGTACCTAAAATCTTCGTATACATGTACGCTCAGTCACTTTTTGCTAATACAGATTCCAGGCGAGCGGCAATCCGCTGTGGGACTTGTCGCTGCACCGCCTGCACTGCCTGTTCAATGGCGACGGTAAACGCTCGCTGATTGGCCGCACCGTGGCTCTTAATCACCGTGCCGCGCAATCCTAACAGACAGGCGCCATTATACTGGTCGGGGTTGAGGTGACTGAATCGCCGCGTCAGACTCTTTTGTAACCAACGCTTCAATAAAATCAGCCACCAGGCCGTTTTTTTCCCCTCCCCCTGCGATTTGAGCAGGGAAAGGAACATTCTCACGACCCCTTCCATCGTTTTTAACGTCACGTTGCCAGTGAACCCATCACACACCAGAACATCGGTCTTACCCGTCAATAATTCATTAGCTTCAAGATAGCCAATATAGTTAATCGACGGCGCGGATTTTAGCAATTCTGCGGCTTCACGAATGCTATCCAGACCTTTTGTTTCTTCTTCACCGATGTTCAGCAACGCGACTCGGGGATTCGAAATCCCCACAACTTCTTCCGCTAATACCGACCCCATGATGGCAAACTGGGCCAGCATTGTACTATCACAATCGACGTTGGCACCCAGATCGAGCACCACCGTTTTGCCCTTTTGCTGGTGGGGCAATACCGTCACCAACGCCGGACGCTCAATCCCCTGAATGGGCTTGAGCATTAATTTCGCCAGCCCCATTAGCGCACCGGTGTTACCCGCGCTAACACAGGCTTCTGCCCGCCCTTCTTTTACCAGCTCCAGCGCAATTCGCATTGACGTTCCGCGGCTGTTGCGGATCGCATGCGATGGCCGAGCATCACTGGCAATAACTGACTGCGCAGGAATAATCTGCAGACGTGAACGTTGTTCAAAGTCAGCTTTTGCAAGTAATGGCGTGATTGTGTCGGGATTACCGACTAAAAGAAGTGTGAGTTGCGAATTAGAGTTCAGTGCCTGCAATGCTGCAGGCACTGTCACGGAAGGCCCAAAATCTCCTCCCATGACATCTAACGCCAGGGTTAGACGTGTCAAGGTATCATCGCTGCCCGGTTTGGCGTTTCCCCAGTTTCCTGGGGAAATCCTCACTA
Organism: Lelliottia sp. GFLA7; assembly: GCF_056490165.1. Classification (NCBI taxonomy): domain Bacteria; kingdom Pseudomonadati; phylum Pseudomonadota; class Gammaproteobacteria; order Enterobacterales; family Enterobacteriaceae; genus Lelliottia; species Lelliottia sp. GFLA7. The sequence continues at coordinate 379,320 of NZ_JBWLAQ010000001.1, forward strand.
AGCTTCATCACGCTTGCGCGTGATTACTTAGTGATAACCTTGCGGCCGCGGTAGAAACCGTCAGCAGTGATGTGGTGACGCAGGTGTTTCTCACCAGAAGTCTGGTCTACAGACAGGCTGGTAACTGCAGTCAGCGCGTCATGGGAACGACGCATGCCACGTTTGGAACGGGTTGGTTTATTCTGTTGTACGGCCATGGACCTTACTCCTTAATTACTTACGCTTTAAACTGGCTAATACGGCAAATGGGTTTGGCTTTTGCGCTTCATCAGGCAATTCACCAAAGACCATGTCCGCCTCGGACACTTCACAGTGTTCAGAATCATGCACCGGAACTACTGGCAAGGCGAGGATGATTTCATCTTCAACCAATGCAAGCAGATCGATTTCACCGAATTCGTTAACCTCAATCGGCTCATACGCTTCCGGGAGTGCTCCAGCCTGTTCGTCTGAACGAACCGGACTGAAACAATACGTTGTGTGAACATGACGTATAAACGGTTTCCCGCAACGCTGACATTCGAGCGTTACCGTTACCTTTGCATCACCGGTTAAAACGGCAAGGCGCTGGTTATCGATATCGAACGACATGGAGCATTCTACATCAGTATCCACACTGACCACAGATTCGGCGATACGCTCAGCCTGATCGGGGGTATAAATACCTTGGTAATCGAGGCGTTTTTGAGCCGTACGAACCGGATCAAGAGTCAGGGGTAATTTTACCTTTTGCATAGGGCGCGCATATTAACTTTGTAACGTCATAGAGTCAAAGAAAAAGGCAACCACAGCTGCCTTTTGCCAATTATTCGCACACATTGCGGCCTGTAGTTTAAAATGGCTGGCATCGATACGCTATATCTGGTGAAAAAAATATGCAGAATCTCGTACTTGCTTCCACTTCGCCTTACCGACGTGCGCTGCTTGAAAAGCTGGGTGTTCCCTTCGAGTGTGCGGCGCCTGTCACTGACGAAACGCCACAACCTGCTGAATCGCCACGCCATTTGGTTTTGCGTCTGGCGCAGGAAAAAGCGCAAAGTCTCGCCATGCGCTATCCCAATCATCTGATTATAGGTTCCGATCAGGTTTGCGTGTTGGACGGTGAAATTACCGGTAAACCCCACACCGAAGAAAACGCCCGCCTGCAATTAATGAAAGCACGCGGAACTATTGTCACCTTTTATACTGGCCTGGCACTCTACAACTCTGCCACCGGCCATCTGCAGACAGAATGCGAACCTTTCGATGTGCATTTCCGCCATCTGAGCGAACAAGAAATCGAGGATTATGTCCGCAGAGAGCGCCCGTTGAATTGCGCTGGGAGTTTCAAAAGTGAAGGCTTAGGGATTGCGCTATTTGAAAAACTGGATGGTCGCGACCCGAATGCGTTGATTGGCTTACCGCTGATTGCGCTTTGCCAGATGCTGCGACGTGAGGATGCTAACCCGTTGATGGCGTGATAGGGCAAGTGGCGCTGCACTGTTACTTGAAAAACAGCGTAGCGCCACCGGCATGATACTACCCGCGCAGAATCTTTAGACAACGCTTGAGCTGATTGTCAAGCGGCGCTTCTACGCGCATCTCTTCGCCCGTGCCTGGATGGGTGAATTTCAACGCGGCAGCGTGAAGGAACAAACGCGATAATCCGGTGCCAGCCAGTTGTTTATCAAACTCACGATCGCCATAACGATCGTCAAACGCGATCGGATGACCGGCATGAAGAGTATGCACGCGAATCTGGTGCGTACGCCCCGTGACAGGACTGCAGCGTACCAGAGTGCAAAATTCGTAACGCTCTTCGACTTTAAAACGTGTTTCCGAGGGCTTGCCTTCGCTGTTGACGCGAACGATACGCTCACCGCTTTGCAAAATATTTTTCAGCAGCGGCGCTTGCACCACTTTCACATGGGACTGCCATTGGCCACGCACCAGCGCCAGATAATCTTTTTGCATCCCTTTCTCACGCAGTTGCTCATGCAACGAACGTAACGCGGAACGTTTTTTCGCCACCAGCAACACGCCAGATGTATCGCGATCAAGGCGATGGACCAGTTCCAGGAAACGGGCTTCCGGTCGCAACGCGCGCAAACCTTCAATAACGCCAAAGCTTAACCCGCTACCGCCGTGTACCGCTGTACCCGAAGGTTTGTTCAGCACCAGGATATGGTCGTCTTCATATAAAATGGCATTAGTCAGCGCCGCCACTTTATTGAGATGCGGCGATACCGCTTCTTCTTCGCGTTCAGCGACACGCACTGGCGGGATACGCACTTCATCACCGGCTTCCAGTTTGTATTCCGGCTTCACGCGTTTTTTGTTCACTCGCACCTCGCCTTTGCGCAGGATGCGATAAATCATACTCTTTGGCACACCTTTCAACTGGGTGCGTAAAAAGTTATCGATTCGTTGCCCCGCTTCGTCATCAGCGATAGCAACCATTTTTACGGATGGAGTCTCTGTTTTCATGGTTGGCGATTCTAAATATCGTCAGGCATTAGCGCCACTCATTTTTATGTGCTTATATTTACTTTTAATCAGCCTGCTCTCTCTCGACGCAATCGATTTGGTGGTTATTAAACCAATCATCACTTTGAAGTGAAGAAACTGTGAGTAACCGGGTGATAATTGGTAAAAGTCATCTTGCTATAACTGGGTTAGCAATGGAATAATGAAGTCGTTTTCCGTGTTAAATCCGGGTTTTGTAAGGATAACGACGGAATGACCAATTTTGTCTGACCGATCATCAACGCAGCAATGGCGTAAGACGTATTGATCTTTCAGACAGTTAGCGGGCTGCGGGTTGCAGTACTTACCGGTAAATGGAATCTTCTCTGGAGAGTTCTCCCAGGCTGTTCCCCTGATAATTGCGCTGTATTTCCTTATGAAAAACAGGCAACCGACACTTTGCGCCTCTTAAACGAGCGACAACCGTGAGGTTGGCGACGTCACAGTCACGAGGCCATCGGTTCATACCCCGGAAAGCGTCACCTTGCCCGCAGCTTAGTCGTCAATGTAAGAATAATGAGTAAGTTACGATGAAAAGAATGTTAATCAACGCAACTCAGCAAGAAGAGCTGCGTGTCGCCCTTGTGGATGGGCAGCGCCTGTACGATCTGGATATCGAAAGTCCTGGACACGAACAGAAAAAAGCGAACATTTACAAAGGCAAAATCACCCGTATTGAACCAAGCCTGGAGGCCGCTTTCGTCGATTACGGCGCTGAGCGTCACGGTTTCCTTCCTCTGAAAGAAATTGCCCGCGAATATTTCCCTGCCAACTATAACTCCCACGGTCGTCCGAACATCAAAGATGTGCTGCGCGAAGGCCAGGAAGTCATTGTTCAGATTGATAAAGAAGAACGCGGCAACAAAGGTGCTGCGCTGACAACCTTTATCAGTCTGGCGGGTAGTTATCTGGTACTGATGCCAAACAACCCGCGAGCGGGTGGTATCTCTCGCCGTATTGAAGGCGACGATCGTACCGAGCTGAAAGAAGCGTTGGCCAGTCTTGAATTGCCTGATGGCATGGGTCTGATTGTCCGTACTGCGGGTGTCGGTAAATCTGCCGAAGCGTTGCAGTGGGACTTAGGATTCCGTCTGAAGCACTGGGAAGCCATCCAGAAAGCTGCAGAAAGCCGTCCGGCTCCGTTCCTGATTCACCAGGAAAGTAACGTTATCGTTCGTGCTTTCCGTGATTATCTGCGTCAGGACATCGGTGAGATTCTGATTGATAACCCGAAAGTGCTTGAGCTGGCTCGCCAGCACATCGCCGCACTGGGTCGTCCAGATTTCACCAGCAAAATCAAACTGTACACGGGTGAAATCCCGCTGTTCAGCCACTACCAGATCGAATCGCAGATTGAGTCCGCCTTCCAGCGTGAAGTGCGCCTTCCTTCTGGCGGTTCCATCGTTATCGATTCGACCGAAGCACTGACCGCTATCGATATCAACTCCGCACGCGCAACTCGCGGCGGCGATATCGAAGAAACCGCGTTCAACACCAACCTTGAAGCAGCAGATGAAATTGCACGTCAACTTCGTCTGCGCGACCTCGGTGGCCTGATCGTTATCGACTTCATCGACATGACGCCAGTGCGCCACCAACGCGCTGTAGAAAACCGTCTGCGTGATGCGGTTCGTCAGGATCGCGCCCGTATCCAGATCAGCCATATTTCTCGCTTTGGTCTTCTGGAGATGTCACGTCAGCGCCTGAGTCCTTCGCTGGGTGAATCAAGCCACCACGTCTGCCCGCGCTGTAGCGGTACAGGCACCGTGCGTGACAACGAATCACTTGCACTCTCCATTCTGCGTCTCATCGAAGAAGAAGCGCTGAAAGAGAACACCAAAGAAGTTCACGCTATTGTTCCGGTTCCTGTGGCCTCTTACCTGCTGAACGAAAAACGCGAAGCAGTCAGTGCCATTGAATCCCGCCAGGCTGGCGTGCGTTGCATCATCGTTCCAAACGATCAGATGCAAACTCCACACTACTCCGTGCTTCGCGTACGCAAAGGTGAAGAGACATCGACGCTGAGCTACCTGCTGCCGAAACTGCACGAAGAAGAGATGGCGATGCCTTCTGATGAAGAGCCAGCGGAGCGTAAACTCCCTGAGCAGCCAGCATTGGCCACCTTCATCATGCCGGAAGCACCTCCGGCACCTTCTGAGCAGGAAGCGACCGTTAAACCTGCAGTGCAGAAATCTGAAACTGAAGCTCGCGTGACGTCTTCAGAACCGGGTCTGCTGGGTCGTATCTTCAGCGCGCTGAAGAAAATGTTCGCGGGTGAAGAAGCTCAGCCTGAAGAGCCGAAAGCGGCTCCGAAAGAAGAGAAACAAGAGCGTCCGCAGCAGGACCGTCGTAAGCGTCAGAACAATCGCCGCGATCGTAACGACCGCCGTGACAACCGCGATAATCGTGATAACCGCGACAACCGCGACAACCGTGATAATCGTTCTGAAAACAACGAAGGTCGTGAAGCGCGCGAAGACAATCGTCGCAACCGTCGCGAAAAACCGCAACAGAATGCGGAAGATCGTGAAATCCGCCAGCCAGCGGGCGATGAGTCTGAAAAATCCAGACAGCGTGACGAGCAGCAGCCACGTCGTGAGCGTAACCGTCGTCGTAATGACGATAAGCGCCAGGCGCAGCAGGAAGTTAAAGCCGTTACTCTTGAAGAGCCAGTTGTCCAGGAAGCTGAGCAGGAAGAACGCGTCCAGGTCATGCCGCGTCGTAAGCAGCGCCAACTGTCGCAGAAAGTTCGTTTCGAATCTGAACAAACTGAAGCTGCAACGACCGCTGTGAGCGAACCTGCTGTTGAAGAAACGCAGAACACGCAACTGGCAAAACTGGATCTTCCTGCTGTCGTTGAACCAACACATGAGCAAGACGATAGTGCGGAAGCCCGTGATAACAATGGTATGCCACGTCGTTCCCGTCGCTCTCCGCGCCACCTGCGCGTGAGCGGTCAGCGTCGTCGTCGCTATCGTGACGAGCGTTACCCGACGCAGTCACCGATGCCAATGACCGTTGCCTGCGTGTCGCCAGAAATGGCTTCCGGTAAAGTGTGGATCCGCTATCCGATTGCCCGTCCTCAGGATCAGCAATTTGAAGAGCAGACTGCAGTTGAAACCGTTGAGCCAATGGTCGCTGCGCCAGTTGCAGTTGAAGAAGTGCAACACGTCGTGGCTGAGCCGCAGACGGTTGAAACGGTTGAAGTTGAAACCACGCATCCGGAAGTGATCGCAGCGCCGGTTGATGCTCAACCTCAGGTTATCGCGCAAGAAGATACTGCTGTTGCTGAGCAAATCGCTGAAGCCGCTGAACCTGCAACGCCAACTGACACGTTTGTGGAACAGCCTGCTGTTGCCGAAGTGAAAGCAGAGGTAGTGGCAGACGTGGAAGCTGAAGCCGTGGCAGATGTTGTCGCTGAAGCTGAACAACCTGCGCCTGCCGTCGTTGCAGAGCAGTCTGTTGTTGAAGTGAAGCCACAGCCAGCTGCACCTGCTGTTGTCGGTAATCACTACGCGACAGCGCCGATGACGCGTGCTCCGGCACCGGAATATCAGCCAGAAGCGCCACGTCAGAGTGACTGGGTGCGTCCTGCGTTCGATTTCGAAGGTAAAGGTTCTGCGGGTGGCCATAGCGCTACTCATCAGGCAACGGCGCCGGCAACGCGTCCGCAGTCTGCTGAGTAATTCGCAGCCCTAATGAAAAGCCGACCTCATGGTCGGCTTTTTTATTGCCTGAAACGGCTAAGCGAGTGGTTTTCGCATACCCGCCATCTGTGGCATGACCTCTCGCATCATCTCCAGAAATCGTCTTAATCGTGCCGGATAATAACGCGACCACGGATAAACCAGGTGCACCGGCAAAGGGGCGGGTTGCCAGTCAGGCAAAAGATGAACCAGCCTTCCCTGGCGAATATCCTCTTCCACCGTCCAGCTTGACACCGCTGCCACACCCAGTCCCATCAGCGCAGTGTTTCGCGCGACATACAAGCTGTCGGTGCTCAGGCGAGGCGAAATAGCGACGCGCGTCGGCTCTATAACCCCTCCTTTGAATAGCTCAATATGCTGATGATAAAAAGTGCTGAGCGCCACCCACGGCAACGCGCTGAGATCGTCGGGATGCACTGGCGTAGCAAACTGCGCCAGCAGCGCTGGAGACACAACAACGCTTCGGGGAACTTCGGCTAGCAAGACGGATACCGTGGCAGGATCGACTTCGGCTCCCACGCGAATCGCACAGTCGATATCATCGCTGAGAAAATCAACCGATCTGTCATTGAGTTTCCACTCGATTGAGAGCTGTGGGTAGCGGGTCAAAAACTGCATTAACGGTGGCAACAGCTGTTCCTGACCAAACGCATGCGGCGCGCGTACGCGTAAAACCCCCACCGGCTCATCTTCGGCTTGACCCACTTCATCTTCCAGCGCCAGCCAGCTGTCGAGCACCCGCCTTGCATGGTGATAGCAGCGCTCGCCGTCGTCGGTTAATTTCATTGCGTGGGTGGTGCGAAGCAACAGGCGGACGCCGAGCAGCGTTTCCAGGGACTGCAAGCGCCGACTGACGGTCGCCTGTGTGGTGTCGAGCTGTCTTGCCGCAGCCGAAAGCGAACCCGACTCCACAATGCGAATAAATGTACGCATCAGCTCCACTCTATCTATACGCTCAGTTCTTTTCATTTTGTTCGTGGCTATACGTTATACGTATAAATGTTTTACCACCCTACTGGCTACCGCCTCAAGCGGGATTGCGCAAAAATAGCCTCATTCCATGAATGAGGTACACCCAATGAACGCAGCCATCGCTACACAGACCAGCCGCTGGACTATTTTTATCCTCGCCATCGGCGCAGGTTTCAGCGTCGCATCAATTTACTATGCACAACCGCTTTTGCCTCTGATGGGGGCAGATCTCCATCTGAGTATCGCTGGCATGGGGCTGGTCCCCACATTAACGCAAGCGGGCTACGCGCTGGGTATTCTGTTCCTGCTTCCCCTTGGCGACAGACACGACCGCCGCGCATTAATCCTTTTCAAAAGTGCGGCGCTGACGCTGTTTCTTCTCGGATGCAGCCTGACTGAACAGCTTCACTCGTTACTGTTCACCAGCTTGCTGATCGGCATGGCCGCGACTATGGCGCAAGATATCGTTCCTGCGGCAGCCATTCTCGCACCGGAAGGGAAGCAGGGTAAAACTGTCGGTACCGTGATGACCGGTTTACTCCTGGGCATTCTCCTGTCTCGTACCGTCAGCGGTGTGGTTGGTGAAGCGTTCGGCTGGCGCGTGATGTATCAGCTGGCGGCAGGGAGCATCGCGATTATCGGCGTAGTGATGTGGGCTGTCTTACCGCGCTTTGCGATTCATTCCACGCTGAGCTACCCGGCATTGCTGCGTTCGATGGAACATCTGTGGCGTCGCTATCCTGCCCTGCGTCGTGCCGCACTTGCACAAGGATTTTTGTCGATTGCCTTTAGCGCTTTCTGGTCAACGCTGGCGGTCATGCTGTTAGATCGCTATCACCTTGGTAGCGCGGTGGCCGGTGGATACGGGATTGCAGGCGCAGCAGGTGCGTTAGCCGCTCCCTTGGCGGGCGGTCTGGCGGACAGACTCGGTGCGGGCAAAGTGACGCAACTGGGCGCGGCGCTGGTGACCGTATCCTTCGCACTGATGTTTTTAATGCCAGCGCTGGGTACCAGCGGACAGTTAATCCTGATTGCGGTCTCCGCCGTAGGCTTTGATCTCGGTCTGCAGTCAAGCCTGGTTGCACACCAGAATCTGGTTTACAGCCTCGAACCGCAGGCCCGTGGACGTCTCAATGCACTGTTGTTCACGGTTATCTTTATCGGCATGGCGCTTGGCTCAGCGCTAGGAAGCAAAGTGTACGCGATGGTAGGCTGGCCCGGCGTGGTAGCACTGGCAACGGCGTGTGGCGCAGTAGCACTGCTGATCCGCTTGATTGAAAGTGCGCGAGTGGTTGCTGTTCAGGCACAAAATAGATAAAAAAAAGCCCAATCCGGAGTTCCGGGTTGGGCAGACAAAACATGTCCAGTTTCAAGACATGTTCTAAGAGGTCAATTTTGTTATCTGTTCAGCTGGAACAGAGACATTCCCTGCATATCCGTAAACGCTTTATACGAAGCCTGGAGCGCCGCTTGCTGCATGGTGTAAGACGAAATCGCCGCGTTCCAGTCAACATCAACCAGGTCGCTCATCTGCTTCGTCTGACCCAGCGCACGATCTACACCCAATGAATCCAGCGTATCGAGTTCATTTAGCTTCGTTCCGACGTCTGCAACGACAGTCAGCACGTTATTCTGGGTGTTTTTAATTCCGACAGCGGCGGTATCCAGCGCCAGTTTCTGCGTGGCAGCGGCACCTGAATCCGTGTCAACTGGCACCTTCAACGCGGCAATAGCGCTGTCGAGAATTTTAAACATATTTGGCTCACCATAACCGCCGCCCGGGACTTCCTGCGCGTTACTGGTGATGCTTTCGAAGATTTGATTACCGGTATGGCTGATAGCCATGGTGCGTGCCGAATCCACTTGCTGTGTGATGGATTCAGTTCCGCCGGTGTACATCCCCGTCGCCGAGTCGAACGGTGCAGTTTCCGTCTTGTAGCCCGCGAAAATAAAACGACCGTTACCGTCAGTCGAGTTAGCCAGGTTCATCAGCTGGTCGCGGATACCCTGCAAATCGGCCGCCAAAGAAAGACGGTCATCATCGCTCAGCGTACCGTTACCGGCATAAACGATTTTTTCCTGGGCACTGGAGATCGCCGTGTTGACCTGACCTAACACGTTATCTTCCAGGGAGACCTTCTGTTTCGCAAAGGTACGTCCGAGTTTGTACTGTTCGTTTTGCGATTGCGCCTGAGAAAGCACGATGGCCTGCGAGGAGGCAATCGCATCGTCCGAAGGACGGTTAACGCGTTTACCGGTGGACATTTGTTCACCGTAGTTCAGCCACTTGCTCTGGGATTCTGTAATCCCACGCATGTTCTGCTGATACATCATTTGGGTGCTAATGCGCATTGTTTACCTCGGCCTTAGCGAATATTAATAATGGCGTCGAAAAGCGTGCTCGCCGTTTGCAGAACCTGGGCATTCGCCAGGTAATACTGCTGGAAACGCTGCAAATTGCCGTACTCTTCATCAAGATTCACGCCAGAAATCGACTGCTGTTGATTGCTAAGCTGTGTCACCACGTTGGCTTTAGTCGCGCTGCTGGTCTTCAGTGAAGCCGTCTGGCTACCCACTGTACTGACCAACGAGGCATAGGCATCGTTAAAGCTTTTATTCCCACCAACAGTCTTGCTGTTTTGCAGTTCAAGCAGCGCCTTACCGTTACGGTTATCACTCTCACCCGCCGTCGCGTCAGAAGCCATAGCCAGTTTGGATTCATCTTTGATCAGAAGTTCCATATTGACGATGGTGTCGACGACCGGCTTAACCACAAAGCTGTCTTTATTAGCCGCTGCACCGCTGACGTTAATTTTAACGCCATCAAATGTCATATCGCCGCTACCATCTGGCGTTGCGGTGAAGGTGGTTTTGTCTGACAGACGCGTCACGGTCCAGTTGGAACCGTTGTATTCCAGTTTGTAGTCGGTCGCCTGAACCTTGGAGCTGTCATCAATGGTGGCTGTAACGGCCGCACTTCCGGTGTTTTTGGCATTTTCCATGACGGCTGGCGAGCCGAAGTTGAACAGTTTTCCGCCTGCATCATGATTGGCATCAAACCCTTTCTCATGCTGCTGGTTCATGGCATCGGCAAACGCAAGCGCCATCTGATTAAGGTTATTACGCGTCTTATCCAGATCTTCATTACGGAAAGTAATCAAGCCGCCCAACGAGCCGGTATTCAGCGCTTTATCAGGGATCTCAACATTACCTGCCGCGGGATCGACATACGCCACGGTCATGCGTGAAGGATCGGCACTTGATGGAATAGCCGCCAGCTTATTGGCCGCGCTACCCTGTACCAGGGTGTAGCCGTTACCGAATGAAACGTTGTAAGTGCCACTGTCCTGCACCGCGACTTCAACACCAACAATCTGGTTCAGCTCGCTGACCAGTTGATCGCGCTGATCGAGCAGATTGTTCGGAGAAGCCCCTGCGCCCACACCGGTCAGACGTGAAATCTGGTCGTTGAGGTTAGCAATCTGCGTCGCGTAGGAGTTGATCTGATCAACGCTGGTCGCAATCGCAGTGTTAACCTGCTTATCCTGGTCGCGCAGATATTGATCGGTCACCTTAAACTGATTGACCAGACCATCGGCTTTTCCAAGCACAGTCTGGCGCGCAGCGGGATCTTCTGCGTTGCTGACCAGCGTTTGCAGGCTGGTAAAGAAGCTCTGCAACGTCGCAGAAAGGGAGTTCGTGGTATCAGACAACACGTCGTCAATTTTTGACATCTGCTGATAACGCGTGGTCAACCCGCTGCCTTGGTTCTGCGCAGCGCGCAGCTGATTGGTGATGAACGCATCGTATTCACGCTGCACGCCGTTAACGTACACGCCATTACCGACCCAACCGCCGCCCGTCAACGTACTGTTTGCTGCACCCAGCACGGTGGTCTGACGGGTATAACCTGCCACGTTATAGCTGGAAATGTTATTACTGACTGTATTCAGTGAGGCCTGAGCCGCACTGAGGCCACTCATAGCGCTGTTAATCAAACTGGACATTGAGGTTCCTTTTAAACTTTCAGACACGGGTCCTGATAAGGATTATCGACAGCCGTAGCACAAACTTGAGTCTTTAGAATAAATTTTCGAGATCGTTGCTATAGGCTTTGCTGACCTTCTCGCCCATGGATTTAAGCTGTTGAATCATGTTCGTCAGTTTATGGGCATATTGCGGATCGGTCGCATAGCCTGCGTTTTGCAATGCCTGTGCGCCCTGCTCTGCCGTTGCGGCGTTGGTGACGGCCGCATAGCGCGGATTTCGGCTCAACATACTCACATAATCTGATAAAGCTTCGAGATAAGAGCTGTAGACGCGGAATTTGGCTTTGATCTTAACCGCCGCGCCGTTTTCATATTCTGTCGTCGTGATTTCTGTCGTCGGGCCTTTCCAGCCAGAAGAGGCTTTAACACCAAAAATGTTAAAGCTCGGCTCGCCATTTTCGCGGCGAATCTGTCGCTGGCCCCATCCGGATTCGAGCGCTGCCTGCGCCAGAATCAGGTGATGTGGAACCCCACTCTGTTCACTGGCCAGACGCGCTGGTAGCGACAGTTGGGCGAGGAAATCTTTACTGTCGCCGGAGAGCGCCTCATCGTTACTTTCTGCAGGCTTCGGCATCGCCTTACGCACCATCTGCGTGAGCGCCTGGTTCTGATAGGTTGTCACCGTTTCCAGGTCAAACTTCATCGGAACCTGCTGCGCCTGCTCTTCGGGTTGAATCCCCTGAGCCGCCTGCATCTGTTTCACAATCATATCGGCGAGGCCAAGCCCCTTCCCGGACGTCATTTGCTGAGCAACCTGCTGGTCATACATGCTGGTGTAGAGGCGCGTTGAATCGCTGCTGAACATCCCGTCTTTGGGTAACGTTTCGCGCATGCTTTTCAACATCATCTGCACAAACATCCCTTCCACCTGGCGGGCTACCGGGCGGAGGTTAGCCGCCTGGTCTTGTCCTGCTTTGGTTTTCAGTTCGTTGAGCGACTGGGCATCCCAGGCCGCACTTGCCATAAGTTTGCTATCGCTCAGCATTAGATGATTTCCAGTTTGGCGCGCAGACAGCCCGCACTTTGCATGGACTGCAAAATCGACATCAAATCCATCGGTGTCGCACCCAGCGCATTCAGGGCACGCACAACGTTGTTCAGATTGGCGCTCGAACGCACGGTTTGCAGTGAACCACCGCTCTGGCGCATATCAATCTGCGTTTGTGGCGTGACGACAGTCTGTCCACCACCAAATGGCGTATCCGGCTGGCTGACTTGCGCCGAACGGTTCACGCTGATGGAGAGGTTACCCTGCGCCACGGCACAGCTATCCAGCGTCACTTCGCGGTTCATCACCACCGAACCCGTACGCGAGTTGATGATCACTTTGGCATCCTGAAGCGGAACGTTAACTTCCATATTCTGGATATCCGCCAGCATGCGCACCTGATTGCTGCTGCCGCTGGAGGTACGGATCTGCACGGTACGCGCATCCAGCGCCGTCGCGCTGCCGTAGCCACGGCTGCGGTTGATAGTGTCGGCAATCTGCTGCGCCATCGTGAAGTCTTCATTATTCAGTTGAAGATTGATGGTGTCGCCTGCGCCAAACTGGGTCGGCAGTTCACGTTCGATAATCGCACCGTTCGTGATACGACCGCCGTTCAGCTGGTTGACCTGCACGCTGCTGCCGCCTGCTGATGCACCCGCACCGCCGACAAGAATGTTGCCCTGCGCCAGTGCATAAACCTGGCTATCGACCCCTTTCAAAGGGGTCATCAGCAACGTCCCGCCGCGCAGACTTTTCGCGTTACCCATAGAGGAAACCACCACATCGATGGTTTGGCCCTGTCGGGCAAACGCCGGGTAAGAGGCGGTGATCATAACGGCCGCTACGTTTTTCAGCTGCATGTTTGTCCCGGTCGGTACCGTAATACCGAGCTGGGAAAGCATGTTATTCAAACTTTGCGTGGTGAAAGGCGTCTGGGTGGTCTGATCGCCCGTGCCGTCCAGGCCGACGACCAGGCCGTAGCCGATCAGTGAGTTTGCTCGTACGCCCTGTACACTGGTGAGATCGCGAATGCGGTCGGCCTGGGCGAACGTCGCCACGAGTACCAACACCATTCCGAAAAGGGATTTAAACATAGGTCACCTTGCTTACATCGGCGATAAATTAAGGAAGAAACGTTGCAGCCAGCCCATATTCTGCGCTTCATTGATATAGCCGTTTCCGACGTACTCAATACGCGCATCCGCCACCTGAGTGGACGGCACGGTGTTGCTGCCACTGATGGTGCGAGGGTTAACCACACCGGAGAAGCGAATGAACTCAGTGCCCTGATTGATGGCGATCTGTTTTTCACCCACAACATGTAAATTGCCGTTAGCCAGAACCTGGTCAACTGTTACAGTCAGCGTTCCGCTGAAGGTATTGCTGGCATTTGCGCCACCTTTACCATTAAAGCTATTGCCGCCAGATGCTTCGACATCGGCGCGGGCATTACCAAACAGGCCCTGCAGATAGCGTGGAACGGTATCAAAGCCAAAATTGGTTTTTCCATCGCGGCTGGCGTTTGCCGAGGAGCTTTTGCTCGCACTAACGTTTTCCTGCAGCTGGATTGTCAACGTATCGCCAATGTTACGTGGGCGGCGATCTTCAAACAGCGGCTGGTAGCCATAGTTAATAGGCTGTGCGGTCTGGAAAATAGAACCGTTCACCACAGGCGTAGGGCCTGGGATCGGTTGGGCGGTAGTCGCACCCTGCACCAAAGGTTTCGACGGGATCAAGGCGCAACCGCTGAGGGTTACGGCCAGAACAGTCACTATTGGATAACGAAACGCCGCGTTTTTTTGCATTACCTTCATCTTCGAAAACAGGGGTCCGATGCAGCGTTTACCGCACCGGACTACCCCTTAGAGTTGCGTCAGTTTCTGCAGCATCTGGTCGGTCGTCGACACTGCTTTACTGTTAATTTCATACGCGCGTTGAACCTGGATCATATTCACCAGCTCTTCCGCCACGTTGACGTTAGACGTTTCTACATAACCCTGATACAGCAAACCTGAGCCGTTCAGGCCAGGCGTACTTTCGTTAGGTGCACCCGAGGACTGGGTTTCTGTGTAGAGGTTTTCACCAATGCTTTCCAGACCGGTGTCGTTCATAAAGGTCGTCAGGTTAAGCTGGCCAACCTGAACAGGCGCAGCCTGCCCCTGTTGCGTCACGCTCACCACGCCATCACGTCCGATGGTAATGCTCAGGGAGTTAGCCGGAATGGTGATCGCAGGCTGAACCTGGAAGCCGCCCGCCGTCACCAGCTGACCATTCTGATCGACCTGGAAAGAACCGTCGCGCGTATACGCCGAGGTGCCATCAGGCAACTGCACCTGGAAGAAACCCTGGCCTTTAATGGCAACGTCTTTGCTGTTGTTGGTCTGAGAGAGGTTACCCTGGCTGTGCAGACGTTCGGTCGCAACCGGACGCACGCCTGTACCAATCTGCAGGCCTGACGGCAGCGTTGTCTGCTCAGACGACTGCGCGCCCGGCTGACGAATGGTTTGATAAAGCAAATCTTCGAACACGGCACGCTGACGCTTGAAACCATTGGTGCTGACGTTCGCCAGGTTGTTGGCGATGACATCCATGTTGGTTTGCTGTGCATCAAGACCCGTTTTCGCGATCCATAAAGAGCTGATCATAAGAAATCCTGTTAACTCATAGACAGCAGTTGGTTAGCACGTCCGGCGTTTTCATCAACGCTGGTGATAACCTTCATTTGCATTTCGAAACGACGCGCGCTGGCAATCATATCGGTCATGGCGGCAACCGGTTTAACGTTACTGCCTTCCAGAACGCCAGACATGATGCGGATGCTCGGATCGGGCTGCAATGTCGCACCACGTGCGGCCAGTGCCGAAGCGCTGGTACGGAACAGTCCGTCATCACCGCGCGTCACTTCATTGCCTTCCGCTTTCACCAGCTTCAGTTTGCCAACCGGTGCCACGGTATTCGGCGGATCGCCTGGGTTCAGGGCTGAAATGGTCCCGTCTGCCGCGATGGTAATTTCCGAACCTTCCGGCACCGTCAGTGGACCCGACTCGCCAATGACTGGGTGACCCTGAATCGTCAACTGTCCGGTGGAATCGACCTGGATATTACCGTTACGGGTATACCCTTCCGAACCGTCAGCCGCTTGCACCGCCAGCCAACCATCCTGCTGGAGCGCCACGTCCAGCGGCCGTGAGGTGTAATCCATTTGGCCAGGCGTCATATCGGCACCCGGCGTAGAGGCGATAACCAACGTACGCGTTGGCAGCGTCAGCCCTTCGACCGGGACCGCGCGCATCGCATTAAGCTGCGCACGGAAGCCCGGTGTAGAGGCATTCGCCAGGTTACTGGCGGTCACAGCCTGCTGATTCAGCGTCTGACTGGCTGCGCCCATCGCGGTATATATTGCGTGATCCATTACATCATCCCGTTAGACGATTAACGCAGGTTGACCAGCGTGTTGAGGATCTGATCCTGGGTTTTGATGGTCTGCGCGTTCGACTGGTAGTTACGCTGCGCGACAATCATGTTCACCAGTTCTTTACTCAGATCCACGTTCGACGCTTCCAGTGCACCGTTGGTCAACGAACCAAAGTTACCGGTTCCTGCTGTACCCAGCAGCGCCACGCCGGAAGACTGCGTTGCCGTCCAGACGTTATCACCTTCGGATTTCAGGCCTTCGTTGTTGGCGAAGTTTGCCAGCACGATCTGACCCAGAACCTGATTCTGTTCGTTAGAGTAGTTACCCATCACGGTGCCGTCATCGTTGATCTGGTAGCTCACCAGATCGCCCGGCTTGTAGCCGTTCTGGTTGGTTGCCACGATGTTGTTCGCACCGGTGTTCTGCTGCATAGAGTTAGCAAAGCTCAGTGCAAATGTCGCAGGGGTGGCACCTGGAATGGTCCCCGTTGTCACGTTAATCTGACCGCCTGCAGTCAACACACCGCTAGCATTGAAGGTCAACGTGGTTGCCAGTGTTGCTGCGCTACCCGGTACGCTCGCATCCTGGGAGTAAACCTTCCAGCTGTTCGCGGCAGTGTCTTTGACATAGAACAGATTCATGTTGTGCGCATTACCCTGGCTATCATAGACAGTCACGGTGCCTTTCTTGTTGTAAGAATCCGGGTCGGAGGTATCTGCAACATTAAAGGCTTTTGACGGAGCGGCATCCGTTGAGTTCAGGTTAATCTGCTGCGAAGCGGTGGTGGTGGACTTTGCCGCCATCAGCGTATTCGGAATAGAAATTGCCTGTGGGTTTGCGCCGGTCTGGATGGTCGGTGGCGTACCTGCAACCGGATAGCCCGTTAACTGCAGGCCCTGCATGTTGACGATGTTACGGTTTTCGTCCAGCTTGAACTGGCCGTTACGGCTGTAAAAAACAGAACCGTTGGCATCAACCATACGGAAGAAACCGTTCTGGCTGATGGCAACGTCCAGTCCACGACCGGTATTGGTCGTTGTGCCGTCGTTAAAGTCCTGGGTGATACCTGCAACTTTTACACCCAGACCGACTTTGGAACCGGCGAACATATCGGCGAAAGACGCAGTACCGGATTTGAAACCATAGGTCGCGGAGTTGGCAATGTTGTTGCCAATGACGTCCAGGTTGGTGGCTGCGGCATTCAGGCCGCTGACCGCTTGTGAAAAGGCCATGAGTTACTCCTGATAAGTATTAAGGCTTAAATAATCTGCCGAACTTCGTCGAGCGTAGTGGTACCAGAAGTACCCAAATCCAGTTTGTTGCCGTCACTGCCGCGCGTCACGCCCTGAACCAGCGCGAACTTGAGCGGCTGAGCCACGAGCTGATTTGCACCATTGCTGGCGGAAATGGCAACGCTGTAAGAACCGTTTGGCGCGGTGGTACCGTCAGTCAATTTGCCATCCCAACTAAAGGTATGGACGCCAGCTTTAAGCTCACCGATATCGATGACGCGAACAGCGACGCCATCTTTGTTAGTGATTGTGGCGGTGACTTTATCGGCAGTCTGCTGCAACTCAACGCCAAACGGCGTTGTAGTGGTGACGCTGTTGCCTTCGGTGGTGCTGGTCCCTGCCAGGATAGTGGTCCCTGGGATCATCACACCGTGGCCAATCAGGTTACTGGCTTGCAGTGACTGGCTATCATTAAGCTGACCCGACACTGAGCCGAGCGTGGTGTTTAGCTTCTCGATACCACTCACGGTACTGATCTGCGCAAGCTGCGTGGTCAGTTCGTTATTTTGCATCGGGTTGGTCGGATCCTGGTTCTTCAGCTGTGCAACCAGCAGCGTCAAAAAGCTGCCTTGCAGATCGGATGCGCTGTTTCCCGTCAGGGATTTAGAACCGCTGGTACTGCTGGTGCCTGCGACGCCGGAGTTAGTCGGGTCATTCACGTTGACGGCAATGGACATTCGTGTCTCCTTTACTGGCCGAGAGTGAGCGTTTTGAGCATCATGCTCTTGACGGTATTGAGCACTTCGACGTTCGCCTGATAGCTGCGGGAAGCGGACATGGTGTTCACCATCTCGCCGACGACGTCGACGTTTGGCATTTTGACGTAACCGTTCGCATCAGCCAGCGGATTGCCCGGCTCATACACCAGTTTGTCCGGTGCCTGACTCTCAACCACACTGGAGACTTTCACGCCACCGGTTGCCGCGCCCGGCGCAGCATCGACCTGAAAGACGACCTGTTTCGCACGATAAGGCTGACCATCTGGTCCGGTCACGCTGTCGGCGTTCGCCATGTTACTGGCGGCAACGTTCAGACGCTGGGACTGGGCGGTCAACGCCGAACCGGCGATATCAAAAATATTCAGTAAGGCCATGAATTAGTTGCCTCCCTGCAGAACGCTCTGCATGCTTCTAATCTGTCCGCCGAGAACGGTCAGGCCCGTCTGATATTTCAGGCTGTTATCGGCAAACTGGGTGCGTTCCCGGTCCATATCAACGGTGTTGCCGTCAAGGGATGGCTGATCGGGAATGCGGTAAAGTAAATCGGTAGATGGGGCAGTCATTGCCTGAGCGGGGATATGACGCGAAGACGTCAATGCCAGGGCAACACCGGTCCCTTCCGCGCGGCCACGATCCATCACTTTTTTAAGCTCACTGGAAAAATCCATATCGCGCGCCTGATACCCTGGGGTATCCGCGTTCGCGATGTTGCTGGCCAACACTTCTTGCCGCTGAGCGCGCAGGTTGAGCGCTTCCTGTTGAAAACGTAACGAGGCGTCGAGTTTATCGAGCATGTCTTCTCCGCTGATGGCGAAATTTCAGCATGTAGCTTAAAACTCAACCCGTACACCTTATCGACGGAATACACGCAAAATGCGTCGCTATTTGTCGCGTTGAAGAAAAAGCGTACGGGGTAGAATCGTCTCAAATCCAGGAACCGTGGGAATGTGTGATGCTGTCGTTCAAAAGTGGCTTAGCCGCGACCCTCTTACTTTTAAGTCCTCTGACGCAGGCTCAGGATCTGAATGCCCAGTTAACGGCGTTTTTTGCCCAGCGTCTGGCCGGCTTTAGTGATGAGGTAACGGTGACCGTCCGCACGCAGCCCAATCTCCTGCCCTCCTGCGATCAGCCTGCACTCAGCATCAGTGGCACCACAAAACTGTGGGGCAATGTGAACGTGCTGGCGCGCTGTAACAATGAAAAACGCTTTTTACAGGTGAACGTGCAGGCGACAGGCAACTATGTCGTCGCCGCCCAGCCCATTGCCCGCGGTAGCGTGTTGCAGACGACCAGCGTGGAATTAAAACGCGGTCGACTGGATCAGCTCCCGCCGCGCACTATGCTTGATATTAATCAGGCGCAAGACTCCGTTAGCCTGCGCGATTTAGCGCCAGGACAAGCGATACAACTGTCGATGTTGCGTCAGGCATGGCGCGTAAAAGCAGGACAACGCGTCATGGTGATCGCCAACGGAGACGGGTTTAGTGTCAACAGCGAAGGCCAGGCGTTGAACAACGCAGCCGTCGCTCAAAATGCTCGCGTGAGGATGTCCTCTGGTCAGGTTGTAAGCGGAACCGTCGGATCTGATGGGATTATTCTGATTAACCTATAATCTTTTTAAAGATTTCACGGCACCTGCCGATAAATAATTTACAAATGATAATGTCAGGCGCCAACGCCGCGAACCTCTATGAGGACAACACTATGAGCATTGATCGTACATCGCCCCTGAAACCGGTTAGCACTGTACAACCTCGTGAAACGAATGACGCGCCAGTACTGAAAGCACGCGCCGAAAAATCGTCCACGGCGAGCAGCACCAGCGCCAGCGTCACCCTGAGTGATGGGCAGTCAAAACTGATGCAGCCTGCGACAAATGATATCAACGTCGAACGTGTCGAATCGCTGAAAGCGGCTATTCGTAACGGCGAATTGAAGATGGACACCAGCAAAATTGCTGATGCATTGCTTCAGGAAACGCAGAGCTTCTTACAGAGTAAATAACCGTATGAGTCGACTGTCAGAAATATTGGATCAGATGACGGTAGTCCTGAACGATCTGAAGACGGTAATGGATGCCGAACAGCAGCAGCTGTCCATGGGACATTTTACCGGTAGCGCTTTGCAGCGTATTACTGAAGATAAAAGCTCGCTGTTGGCCACCCTGGATTACCTGGAACAACAGCGTCGTGCGGAGCAAGACCCGCGACGTAGCGCGAATGATGATATCGCTGAGCGCTGGCAGACTATTACTGAGAAAACTCAGCACCTTCGCGATCTCAACCAGCATAACGGCTGGTTGTTGGAGGGGCAGATTGAACGCAATCAGCAGGCGCTCGAGGTGTTAAAACCTCATCAGGAGCCTGGACTGTATGGCGCTAATGGCCAGACGGCCAGCTCGCGCGGCGGTGGTAAAAAGATTTCGATTTAATCGCCATCGCGATTAGACAGACGACGGGGAGCACCAGCAGGTGACTCCCCTTTCGTCGCTTATACTGTTCGGCGGGCGAACTCTTTCACTTTAAAACCGAGTACCGCCAGCGTGGCGAAATAGGCCGCCATTCCCACCACCACCACCGCCATCAGGCGCAGCAGACGGAACAGCATGGTGCCATTTGACCATTCAGGCATCACGTACATCATCCCCACTAGCGCTGCAGCCATCACCAGAACCGCAATCACCAGACGAATCAGGAAGCTCATCCAGCCCGGCTGCGGCGTGAAGATGTTTTGCTTACGCAATTGCCAGTACAGCAAACCTGCGTTCAGGCATGCGCCAAGACCAATCGACAGCGACAAACCGGCGTGTTTCAGCGGACCGATAAAGATCAGGTTCATCACCTGCGTCAGGATAAGCGTCACGATGGCGATTTTGACCGGCGTTTTAATGTCCTGACGGGAGTAGAAGCCCGGGGCTAACACTTTCACGACGATCAGCCCCATCAGACCCACGGAATACGCCACTAATGCGCGCTGGGTCATCAGGGCATCAAACGCGCTGAATTTCCCATACTGGAATAATGAGACGGTCAGCGGTTTTGCCAAGATGCCCAGCGCGACCGCACTGGGCAACGCCAGCAAAAAGCACAGGCGTAAGCCCCAGTCCATCAGGCGGCAATACTCATCATGATTTCCGCTGGCAAAGCTTCGGGAAAGCGACGGCAGTAAAATGGTTCCCAGCGCCACGCCCAGCACACCAGACGGAAACTCCATCAGACGGTCGGCGTAATACATCCATGACACCGAACCCGACACCAGGAACGAGGCAAAAATGGTGTTGATAATCAGGGAAATCTGGCTCACAGAAACGCCGAGAATCGCCGGTCCCATCTGCTTGATAACGCGCATCGCACCTGCATCGCGGAAGTTAATGCGCGGCAGCACCAGCATGCCGATTTTTTTCAGATGCGGAAGTTGATAAGCCAGCTGCAGCACACCGCCGACAGTAACCGCCCACGCTAGCGCCAGCACGGGAGGGTTAAAGTGCGGTGCGGCAAACAGGGCAAAACCAATCATGCTGACGTTCAAAAACGTCGGCGCGAACGCCGGGACTGAAAATCGGTTCCAGGTGTTGAGGATCGCTCCCACCAGCGAGGCCAGTGAAATCAGCAGAATATAAGGAAAGGTGATGCGCAACAGTTGCGAGGTCAGGGCAAATTTATCCGCCGTGTCGGCAAAGCCTGGCGCAGTCACCATGATGACCCACGGAGCAGCCAGCATCCCGACGACCGTCACGATCGCCAGCGCCAGCGTCAGCAAGCCCGAAACATAGGAGACAAACACGCGAGTGGCGTCTTCACCCTGCTTGCTTTTGTACTCTGCCAGGATCGGGACAAACGCCTGGGAAAATGCGCCTTCTGCGAAAATACGGCGCAGAAGATTGGGTAATTTGAATGCCACAAAAAAGGCGTCGGTTGCCATGCCTGCACCAAAGACCCTTGCCACTATCGCGTCGCGGGCAAAACCCAGTACGCGAGAAAACATGGTCATCGAGCTGACGGCTGCCAGCGATTTTAATAAGTTCATTAACGTGAATTTCCACTACCACACGGCAAAACGCCTGCAAAGCAGGCGTTAAAAGAAGCGCTTAGTCTACCCGTATTTATGCGAATTACTATCCGCAGATGTGACGGGGATTAAACCGTTTTCATTCGGTCATTGCCTCGCGCCAGAGCTTTTCAATGATGCGCTGGGCCATGATCGCCTGTTCACCCGAGGTTTCAGGAACCGTCTGATTTTGTACGCACTCAATGAAGTGACGCGCACATCCGGCGAAGCCGCGCTGCTCGAGCGTACTTTGCCAGCTGGCAGTTGGACGGGTTATCACGCCGCTGCCCTTTTCTTCACGCCATTCCCGCATATCGGTGATGTCATACAACGCACCATCCGTTACGGCCTGCACCGATTCACACTGGCTGCCCGCGCGACGATGCATGCTGGTCGTCACCTGCACATGGTCAACAGAAAAATGGTGTTCGGCATAAACCATCGCACCGTGCCCGTTGGTTTGCAGCGTGCCGCTGTTGAGTTGGGCGTTACCGCCCGCCAGCCACAGCGCGGTGTCGATCACATGAAGATAGTCGTCCAGCAGCGTAAAGCGCATATCATTCGGACCGATACTGTCGGTGCGATGCTTATCCATACGCAGCGACGCAGCGCTGCCCAACTGCGCTTTCAAATCCTGATAGACCGGCGAGAAACGACGGTTAAACCCGACCATGAGCGTCAGGTTTTTACGCGCGGCCAGCTCAATGAGGCGCTCTGCGTCCGACACATTTTCCGCCAGTGGCTTATCCACGCAAACATGCACGCCTGCGTTTAACAGTGCAGTGACCACCTGATAATGCGAAGCTGTCGAGGTGTGGACAAACACCGCATCGCACTCGCGCGCCAGATCGAGCAGAGAAACGGCGTAGGGCATCCGCCAGGTCTCACAAATTTGCAGGGCTTTCACCCGCGTGGGAGACCATGCTCCCGCCAGCGTCCAGTCCGATGCGGCACCCAAAACGGGTAGCCACGCTTTTTGCGCGATTCCGCCCAGCCCGACAACGCCAATGCGTAGTTTTGTCATGGTTATTCTCCTAAATGTGCCAGCAAGGAATCCAGGCGCTGTTTTAGCTCAGCGACTTCCGTTTCGAGCGCGTCAACGCGGGCGGCCAGCGATTCGTCCTCTACGGGTGACACGGCTTCCGCCACGTTGATCAACGTTTCAACATCGCCACTAAATAAATGCATAAAGCGACTTTCACGTTTACCCGGCTCGCGTGGCAGACGCATGACAAACGGGCCGTCTTCGCGCGAGGCGAGATTTTCCAGCGTCTGTTCCACCTCCTGCATATCGCTAAATTCATGCATTCGCGAGGCGCGAGATCGCAATTCACCCGGCGTTTGTGCGCCGCGTAACAGTAACGTGGTGACGATCGCGACTTCAGCGGAACTGAACTTGAGGTCGCCAAACTCGGAATTACAAAAACGCTGCTCGTATTTGGTGACGCGATTGCCGAATCCGCTGACGGTGCGCAGATAATGGCGTTTTACCAGCGCATCCAGATGATCCTGGACATCGTGTTCGCTCAGGTTGAGCACCGGCTCGCGGTTGGATTTTTGATTACAAGCCAGGGTGACGGCATTTACCGACAGCGGATATTGCTCCGGTGTCGTCACCTGTTTTTCCAGCAGACAGCCAATGACGCGCGCTTCCGTAGCAGTTAACTGATATTTCATCTTTTATCCTTATCGACCTGCGGTCCATTCTTTGGTGGTTAACGCCGTCAGCACGTGGTCACGCCACTCGCCGTCGATCAGCAAATACGATTTTGCGTACCCTTCTTTTTCAAATCCCAGACGCGCCAGCAGATCGCCGCTGCGCTGATTGTGCGGCATGTAATTGGCCATAATGCGATGAATATGCTGGGTTCGCTGCATGTAGCGAATGGCGGAGGTTAGCGCTTCAAACATCAGTCCCTGCCCTTGCCATTTTTGACCAATAGAATAGCCGAGATAGCAGGCGTGGAACGATCCGCGCACCACGTTGGAAAAATTGGCGATCCCGATGATTTCTTTTTCTTCAGGGTCCAGGAGCGCGAAATAAAAAGCCGTTCCCTGCTTATGAAACTCGGCAATCATATTCAGACGTGCCTGCCAGCCAGAAGGAAAGCAGTGGCTTTCATCTCTTACGGGTTCCCAGGGTTTTAAAAACTGGCGATTTTCGGCGTAATAATCCGCCAGACGCCAGGCATCACGCTCATGCACCAGACGAACGACCAATCGGTCTGTTGTCAGGCGCACTTTTGGCACGTTACTACGGTAGCCAAACATCGATACCACTCCTTCCCGTCACTTCAGCCCTATTACCCGTTAGCTTTACTATACCTGCGCCTGTGCCTTCTGTGAAAACAGTGACATACCATTTTTCGTTGAATTCACAAAATTCGATGAAAAAGCTGAATCAAACCACCCTTTTGATAAAAAAATATTGTCGCAAGCAGGGGTGGGAAAACGCACGTCAACACCGCAGAATATTAGCGTGCTCACCTTTCTCTACACCGACCTATTCAAACTGCATCACGGCGTGGCTCACGCAGCGGCAGCCTGAAGACTCTGTGTACTTTTCCCTGGAGGGAAAATGTCCCGCGTATCACAGGCTCGTAATCTCGGTAAATATTTCCTGCTCGTCGATAACATGCTGGTTGTGTTGGGCTTTTTCGTCGTGTTCCCGCTGATATCCATTCGTTTTGTCGATCAAATGGGCTGGGCGGCGTTAATGGTCGGGATTGCGCTGGGGTTGCGGCAATTTGTGCAACAGGGGCTTGGCGTTTTTGGTGGAGCGATTGCCGATCGCTTCGGCGCAAAACCGATGATTGTCACCGGTATGCTGCTGCGCGCGGCGGGTTTTGCCACCATGGGTATTGCGCACGATCCCTGGCTGCTGTGGTTTTCCTGTTTTCTCTCCGGTCTCGGCGGCACGCTGTTTGATCCACCGCGAACCGCACTGGTGGTGAAATTAATTCGTCCGCGACAGCGCGGCCGTTTTTTCTCGTTGCTGATGATGCAGGACAGCGCGGGCGCAGTCATCGGTGCGCTGCTGGGCAGCTGGCTGCTGCAGTATGATTTCCGCCTGGTCTGTGCGACGGGTGCCGCGCTGTTTATCCTTTGCGCTGCGTTTAATGCCTGGCTGCTGCCGGCCTGGAAACTCTCGACGGTCAAAGCGCCGGTGCGGGAAGGGCTGGGCCGCGTCATGGCCGATAAGCGTTTTGTCACGTATGTGCTGACGCTGACGGGCTATTACATGCTGGCCGTACAGGTGATGCTGATGCTGCCGATTATGGTGAACGACATTGCGGGCTCGCCTGCCGCCGTGAAGTGGATGTATGCCATCGAAGCCTGCCTGTCACTTACTCTGCTCTACCCTATTGCTCGCTGGAGCGAAAAGCGTTTTCGTCTGGAACATCGCCTCATGGCCGGCCTACTGGTCATGACTCTTAGCATGATGCCCATCGGTTTAGTGAGCAGCGTGCAACAGCTCTTTGTGCTGATTTGTACCTTTTATATCGGCTCAATCATTGCTGAACCCGCCCGCGAAACGCTCGGTGCCGGGCTTGCAGACCCACGCGCGCGTGGCAGCTATATGGGGTTCAGCCGCCTCGGTCTGGCGCTGGGTGGCGCGCTTGGATATGCCGGTGGCGGCTGGTTATTTGATTCCGGTAAGGCCATGAATCAACCAGAATTACCCTGGGTAATGCTCGGCGTCGTGGGCTTTATTACCCTCATTGCACTGTGGTGGCAATTTAGCCCGAAGCGAAGCGCGAGCGGTATGCTTGAGCCAGGGGCTTGATTTGAAACATGCTTTTTTCTCGGCCATAATAAAAACTGTTGGTCACAAAATGGAGGAGAAACGTGAAGCTCTATATCTACGATCACTGTCCGTTCTGTCTGAAAGCCCGAATGATTTTCGGCCTGAAGAATCTCCCGGTCGAGTTAGTCACGCTGTTGAGCGATGACGAAGAGACGCCCACCCGCATGATTGGCAAGAAAATGGCGCCGATCCTGCAAAAAGACGACAGCCGCTATCTCCCCGAAAGCATGGACATCGTCCACTATGTCGACAAACTTGATGGTGCTCCCTTGCTCACCGGTAAACGCAATCCGGCCATCGAGGAGTGGCTACGAAAAGTGAACGGCTACGTTAATCGCCTGCTCATTCCACGTTTTGCCACTGGCGCTTTTGATGAATTTGCCACGCCGCAGGCACGAGCCTATTTCGTCGAGAAAAAAGAGGCTGCCATCGGTAATTTTGCCGAACACCTCTCCCACTCGCCGGGGCTTATCAAAAACATCAGTGACGATTTGCGCGCGCTGGATAAGCTAATCGTGAAGCCGAATGCCGTGAATGGCGAACTGTCAGAGGATGATATTCACCTGTTCCCATTGCTGCGTAATTTGACGCTGGTGGCTGGAATTAGCTGGCCGTCGCGCGTAACCGATTACCGCGACAATATGGCGAAGCAGACGCAAATCAATCTGCTTTCGTCGCAGGCGATATAACGTTCCCAGGGCGGGAACCCTCTCCCGCCCTCTTCCATTATCAGTTTTTTCTGCTGGTCTCATGGATATCACCCTGACATACTGACGCGTCAGGACAGAAGCGCCGAAATCATGTTGAGGAACCCCATGAAAAAGATTGTCATTGCTGCTGCGTTTGTTATCAGCGGCCTGCTGGTGGGCTGTAACCAGCTTACGCAGTACTCCGTCAGCGAGCAGGAAATTAATCAGGCGCTGGAAAAACATAACAACTTCTCGAAAGATATTGGTGTGCCCGGCGTTGCCGATGCCCATATCGTCCTGAATCAGTTGGTCAGCCAGATTGGACGCGAAGAGCCCAACAAGGTGACACTGTCAGGTGATGCAAAACTGGATATGAACTCGTTGTTCGGCAGCCAGAAAGCGAATATCAAGCTGAAGCTCAAAGCATTGCCGGTCTTCAATAAAGAAAAAGGGGCAATTTATCTGCAGGAGATGGAGATCGTCGATGCCGACGTCACGCCGGAAAAAATGAAGCCGGTTCTCCAGACGCTGATGCCCTATCTGAACCAGTCTCTGCGTAATTATTTCAACCAGCAGCCAGCCTATGTTCTCAGCGAAGACAAGAGCAAGGGTGAAGCGTTAGCCAGGAAATATGCCAAAGGCATTGAAGTGAAACCGGGCGAAATCATTATCCCGTTCACCAATTAATCTCTGAGAGCGCCGATGGCGCTCTTTTTTTTGCGCGCTTGTTTTACGGAAATGTGTGCAAACGAAAACGTTTACGCATATGATTTGTGTCCGGCAAAAACAGCCATCCTTATGACTGATTCCTGATAAGCCGGAGCATATCAATGACTGCACAACCCCAGGTTCTGAAAATCCGCCGCCCTGACGACTGGCATATCCATCTGCGCGATGGCGATATGCTTAAAACCGTCGTGCCCTATACCAGCGAACTCTATGGCCGCGCGATTGTCATGCCTAACCTGGCTCCCCCAGTCACCACCGTCGATGCGGCTATTGCCTATCGCCAGCGCATCCTCGATGCGGTTCCGGCGGACCACGATTTTACCCCGCTGATGACCTGCTACCTTACCGACTCGCTCGACCCGAATGAAGTCAAACGCGGATTCAACGAAGGTGTCTTCACAGCGGCTAAGCTGTATCCCGCCAATGCCACCACCAACTCCAGCCATGGTGTCACCAGTATTGATGCCATCATGCCTGTGCTGGAACGCATGGAAAAACTGGGGATGCCGCTGCTGGTTCACGGCGAAGTGACGCATGCTGAAATTGATATTTTCGATCGCGAAGCGCGTTTCATCGAAACCGTCATGGAACCGCTTCGTCAACGCCTTCAAGGCCTGAAAGTGGTGTTTGAGCATATTACAACCAAAGATGCCGCGGAATACGTGCGCGACGGTAATGAGTTGCTCGCCGCGACGATCACCCCGCAGCACCTGATGTTTAACCGCAACCACATGCTGGTCGGCGGTGTGCGTCCGCATCTGTATTGCCTGCCGATCCTCAAGCGTAACATCCATCAACAGGCCTTACGTGAGCTGGTCGCCAGTGGGTTTACCCGTGCGTTCCTGGGGACGGACTCGGCTCCGCATGCGCGTCATCGTAAAGAGGCTAGCTGTGGCTGTGCAGGCTGTTTCAACGCCCCTACCGCACTGGCAAGCTATGCCACGGTCTTTGACGAGATGGGCGCGCTTGAACATTTCGAAGCTTTCGCCTCCATCAATGGCCCACGCTTCTACGGCCTGCCGCTCAACGAAACCTTTATCGAACTGGAACGCAAAGAGAGTCAGGTTGAGGAATCTATCGCGCTAACAGATGACACCCTGATCCCGTTCCTGGCGGGTGAAACCGTTCACTGGACGGTTAAGCGCTAAATATTTATCGCCCCCTGTTGTAACCTTTGCGATATGACTGTATAAATAAACAGTACATTACACAGGGGGCAATTATGCGTATTGAAGTTACCATCGCCAAAACAACCGTTTTGCCTGCTGGCGCGCTCGATGCGTTGGCGGGTGAGTTATCCCGTCGTATCAATGACAATTTCCCCGACCAGGGCGGAGCCGTCACCGTGCGCTACGCCACAGCCAATAATCTCTCCGTCATGGGTGCGGCAAAAGACGATAAAGAACGCATTACCGAGATTCTCCAGGAAACCTGGGAAAGCGCCGACGACTGGTTTATCACAGATTAATATTGCTCCCTCATTGTTTTTCTTTGCCGGGTCGCCCCGGCTTTTTTTCATCTCATTTAAATAAGTTCAAATTAATTGCCTATCTTCTTAAAAATTCGTGAATAAGATGGCGTTTTAATGTTCAAACATTCTTAAAAAACGCAAAAATGTGTTGCGACCTGTTTATTTCACCTGCATAACCCGTATTTATTGATATACTGAAATTGCTTCAGAAAAACACGCATTGAACCTCACAGCCGTTGTCTTTAAACACGCATTAAGGGGTTATGATGGAAAAGAATAATGAAGTCATTCAGACCCATCCACTTGTTGGTTGGGACATCAGCACTGTAGATAGCTATGATGCTCTGATGCTGCGTTTGCACTACCAGACCCCGAATCAACCAGACCGCGACGACGCGGAAATTGGACAGACGCTGTGGCTCACCACGGACGTTGCACGTCAATTTATTTCTATTTTAGAAGCAGGCATTGCAAAAATAGAATCTGGCGATTACCAGGAAAATGAGTATCGTCGGCATTAAATATGCCCAACATTCACTCAACAGGCACCCATGTGGTGCCTCATTTATTTCACCCTTGTATAAGCCTGCCATATTAATTACTCTGCAAACCAAAGTACTGGTTTAAGAGACCCTCATGAAATACGACTTGATTATTTTAGGCAGCGGCTCCGTGGGTTCTGCGGCGGGATATTACGCTACGCAAGCAGGCCTTAACGTGTTGATGATCGATGCCCATATGCCTCCTCACAAAGAAGGCAGCCATCATGGTGATACCCGTCTCATTCGCCACGCCTATGGCGAAGGGGAACGCTATGTTCCGCTGGTGCTGCGTGCTCAAACGCTCTGGGATGAGTTGGCTGCGCTCAATGAAGAGCCTATTTTTGAGCGTACCGGTGTCGTTAATCTTGGACCTGCCCATTCCGAATTTTTGGCCAACGTTGAACAGAGCGCACGACAGTTTAATCTGAACGTTGAACGTCTCGACGCGAATGCCATCATGAAACGCTGGCCAGAGATTGCGGTTCCTGAGGATTATATCGGCCTGTTTGAGGCAGAGTCAGGCGTGCTGCATTGCGAAACCGCCATCAAAACCTGGATTTCTCTTGCTGAACAAGCGGGCTGCGCGCAATTGTTCAACTGCCCGGTGACCGCTGTTCATCACCATGATGACGGCGTATCGGTCGATACGCCGGAAGGCCAATATACGGCTTCTCGCCTGCTGGTAAGCGCGGGCACGTGGGTGACAAAGCTGATTCCCGATCTGCCTGTCCAGCCGGTGCGCAAGGTCTTTTCCTGGTTCCAGGCCGATGGCCGTTTCAGTACGCAGAATAAATTCCCTGCATTCACCGGTGAGCTGCCGAACGGCGATCAGTTCTACGGGTTCCCATCGGAAAAAGATGCGCTCAAAATTGGCAAACATAACGGCGGGCAGATCATTCACTCACCGGATGAGCGCAAACCCTTTGGCGACTATCCGAGCGATGGTTCTGAAGCCTTTAATTTCTTACGCCATATCCTGCCGGGAATTGGCGGTCTGCTGTATGGCGCGGCCTGTACTTACGATAACACCCCCGATGAGGATTTTATCATCGACACGTTACCGGGCCACGACAACACACTCCTCATTACAGGCTTGAGCGGACACGGCTTTAAATTCGCTTCCGTGCTGGGTGAGATTGCAGCCCAATTTGCCCAAGGTATTACTCCGCCGTTTGATCTCACGCCGTTCTCGCTTACACGTTTTCGCGGATAATATCCATCTTAAGGCTCCGGTTATTGGGGCCTTTATTTTTGACTGCTGTCGGGGAAATATGCGCAGGATCTTTGATTATCTGATCAACAATATTAGAGAGCATTTTATGCTCTATATATTGCTCTGGTCTCTGCTGGCACTCATAGACATTATCTATATTGTATTTTTTTGAAAACACTGGCTGACCTTAATTGACAATACTCTATAAAAGCTGAATTTATAAGCAAATTATTTGAATACCCACACCTACACCATCAACCAATAAAATCAGCACAAAGTGCCATTTAACACGAAGCTTTTGAATTACTTACCGCAAACCCATTCAATTAAACTGAAATACAATAAATTAAAATCCTTATTCCTAAATATCAGTTGCATTAATGTTTTCCACACGCCATTTTGAGCCTTCATTTAATAGATAATGGTCGTCATTATGCAACTGCGTAATTCTTCTGCACGCTACGGATTAATTTCCATGCTGCTGCACTGGGGCATTGCACTCGCGGTTTACGCGATGTTTGGTCTTGGCCTGTGGATGGTGACGCTGAGCTATTACGACGGCTGGTATCATCAGGCACCCGAGCTGCATAAAAGCATCGGTATTCTGCTGATGATGGCGCTCGTGATTCGCGTTATCTGGCGACATATTTCGCGTCCTCCTTCCGCACCCAAAAGCCATAGCACGCTGACTCGGGTGACTGCGGCGGGAGCGCATATAGCGCTGTATTCGATCCTGTTTGCCATTTTCATCAGCGGATACCTGATTTCTACCGCGGACGGCAAACCCATCAGCGTATTTGGTCTTTTCGACGTCCCGGCCACGCTGAGCGATGCCGGTTCACAGGCCGATCTAGCCGGTCAGATACATTTGTGGCTTGCCTGGTGTGTCGTTATTTTATCCGCCCTTCACGGCCTTGCGGCCCTCAAACACCATTTCATCGATAAAGACGATACGCTCAAGCGCATGCTTGGCCGCTCGTCTGTAGACTCTGGAGCATAAAATGAAAAAACGCCTGCTGGGTATCGCATTGGGTTCACTGTTATTCACCACCGGTTCTGCCGTTGCTGCCGATTACAAAATTGATAAAGAGGGCCAGCATGCCTTCGTCAATTTCCGTATTCAGCACCTCGGATACAGCTGGTTGTATGGCACGTTTAAAGATTTTGATGGTTCGTTTACCTTTGACGAAAAAAATCCCGCCGCCGATAAAGTGAATGTCACGATTAATACCAACAGTCTGGACACCAACCATGCTGAGCGCGACAAACATCTGCGCAGCGCTGAATTCCTGAACGTCGCTAAATTCCCGCAGGCGACATTCGCCTCAACGGAAGTCAAAAAAGACGGTGAAGACCTGGATATTACCGGCAACCTGACGCTCAATGGCGTCACCAAACCTGTGACTCTGGAAGCTAAGTTAATCGGCCAGGGTGATGACCCATGGGGCGGTAAACGTGCGGGCTTTGAAGCATCGGGCAAAATTCGTCTGAAGGACTTCAATATCACGACCGATTTAGGTCCGGCATCGCAAGAAGTGGATTTGATTATTTCTGTGGAAGGCGTGCAGCAAAAGTCATAATGAAAAATCCCGGTCGCACGCTGCGACCGGGACGTTAACGCGTTATTCCGGGTCAGGAATACCGAGTTTGGTATTCAGCCGTCCGCGCGATTTATTGAAGATCTTATTCCCGTTTTCGCGACCAGCACGACGACGGCGTTGTTCCTCTTCAGGCAACACGCTTTCCTCGCTGCACAGCTCACTGCAACAACCCCTGAACTTTTCTGCACACGTCGGGCACTGAATAAACAGCAGGTGACAGCCGTCGTTTTTGCAGTTGGTATGAGTATCACACGGCGTTCCGCACTGATGGCAATGCGCGATAATATCCTCAGAAATACGCTCACCCATACGCTCATCAAAGACAAAGTTCTTACCAATAAAGCGTACCGGTAGACCTTGCTCGCGCGCACGACGCGCATACTCGATGATCCCGCCTTCGATATGCCAGACTTTATTGAACCCACTGTGCTTCATCCAGGCACTGGCTTTTTCACAGCGGATCCCACCGGTGCAGTACATAATGATTTTTTTATCTTTATGTTCCTGCATCATCTCGACGGCTTTCGGCAACTGTTCACGGAACGTATCAGCCGGGATTTCCAGCGCGTTCTCGAAATGGCCCACTTCGTATTCGTAGTGATTTCGCATATCGATAAACACGGCGTCAGGATCGTCCAGCATGGCGTTCACTTCTGCCGCTTTGAGGTACTCGCCCACATCGCTGGCATTGAACGTTGGATCGTCAATGCCGTCCGCCACGATACGCTCACGTACTTTCATACGCAGTACCCAGAACGATTTACCGTCATCATCGAGCGCGATGTTGAGACGCACGTTGTTCAACGCCGGATCAAAACTGTAGAGAAAATCGCGGAAAGCACTGACTTTGCTTTCTGGCACGCTGATCTGCGCGTTGATGCCCTCATGAGCGAGATAAACACGCCCAAACACATTCAGCGACTCAAAGGCTTTGTAGAGCGCGTCACGGGTTTCCTGAGGCTCAGCAATGGAAAAATACTTATAGAACGAGATCGTTATACGCGGCTCAGTTTCGGCCAGCATGCGTTCTTTTAACGTCTCATTCGAAATGCGGTTGTGTAACACTGGCATGGTGTACGGTTCCTGCAATCGTTAAGAAATGAAAATCGGCGGCATCATATAGCAAACAATGCGAATTTACATCCCCACATTTTGCGCTACATTTCTCTCATTCAAATTATAAAGCAGCAACATTTGCTGCTTCCGCCCCCATTTTGGGCCATTCATTTTGGTTATGTATTTAAAAAATGCGAGAATAATGGTCAAAGGACGATGTAAAACAGGAGTGATATGACCCACTTACCCAAATTTTCTGCTGCACTGCTGCATCCTCGATACTGGTTAACCTGGTTCGGCGTCGGTCTTCTCTGGTTACTGATTCAGCTGCCCTACCCGCTGCTCTACCGTTTAGGATGCGGCCTGGGGCATTTCGCCCACCGTTTTATGAAGCGGCGCGTTAGAATCACGCATCGCAATCTGGAGCTGTGTTTTCCTGAAATGGGCGAGCCCGAGCGCCAGGTGCTTCTCAAAAAGAATTTCGAATCCGTCGGCATGGGCCTGATCGAAACAGGGATGGCCTGGTTTTGGTCGGATAAACGCATGGCGCGCTGGTTCGACGTCGCGGGCACAGGCATGGAGCCGGTGCATCAACTCCAGGCGCAAAAAACGGGCGTGTTGCTGATTGGCATTCACTTTCTGACGCTTGAAATCGGCGCGCGCATGTTTGGAATGCAGGCGCCGGGTATCGGCGTTTATCGCCCCAATGACAATCCGGTGATAGATCTGCTGCAAACATGGGGGCGTATGCGCTCCAATAAGCAAATGATCGACCGTAAAGATCTCAAGGGCATGATCAGAGCACTCAAAAATGGCGAAGTGCTCTGGTACGCGCCGGATCACGACTACGGCCGCCGCTCCAGCGTTTTTGTTCCGTTTTTCGCAGTCGATCAGGCTGCGACCACAACGGGAACCTGGATGCTGGCGAAGATGTCGAAAGCCGCGGTGGTTCCCTTCGTCCCACGGCGAAAACCTGACGGGAAAGGCTATGAGCTGATCATGCTTGAGCCAGAATATTCGCCGCCGATCGACGATGCGGAAACAACCGCCAGGTGGATGAATGGCGTGATAGAGAAATGCATTATGCTCGCTCCGGAGCAATACATGTGGCTGCATCGCCGCTTCAAAACCCGCCCTGAAGGGATGCCTTCTCGCTACTGAGCAGGACCGCTTTACCCCGCCTAAATTTTCGTACACAGACAGCCGGGCACCCACCATGGTGCCTGGCATCGTCTGCATAAGACATCCGCGTGACAACTTATTGGCGCATTCATACTTGCAAAACCAGAGAATCAGCTATTCTTTCCCTGAATGCCATTGAGAATCACAGGGAGACACCGATGACTATGTACGCCACGCTGGAAGAAGCTATTGATGCCGCTCGCGAAGAGTTTCTCGCGAACAACCCTGGTATTGAGGCGGAAGATGCAGATGTGCAACAACTCAACATTCAGAAGTATGTGCTTCAGGATGGGGACATCATGTGGCAGGTAGAGTTTTTCGCTGATGAGGGAAGCGACGGCGAATGTTTGCCGGTGCTGAGTGGTGAAGCGGCACAGGCCGTTTTTGACAATGATTTTGATGAGATCGAACTGCGTCAGGAATGGCTTGAAGAAAACACTCTTCACGAGTGGGATGAGGGCGAATTTCAGCTTGAACCACCGCTGGACACTGAAGAGGGACAAACCGCAGCGGATGAGTGGGACGAGCGGTGATCAGGCGTTACTCATAAGGTCCGTGCTGTGCATCGATGGGCAGTAATAGCGTGTCAAAAACCAGCGAAAAGGGTAAATCGAGAACCGTCAAGTAACGCCATGCGGAATCGCGGACATCCCATTTCACGCCGGGATAGTATTGATTTCCATGCCCCTGACCGGGGATCGTTCGACTGATAATACTGCCGCACCCGCTGAGCAGCAGCGACATTATGACCACAATGACTATTCTCATTTACACCTCATATAAAAAAATACCGGCCGCGGCCGGTATTTTTATTTCGCTTGGCTTACTTCGACTTTATCGCCAGCGGATTCAGCTTTATCGTCGAGTAGTAGTTCACCCAGGACGAGTATCTCTCAGGCGCTGACCAGACGCGGTAGTGCAAGCGCGCCATGGTAATTGGATCGCTCAACAGGACCAGACGACGATCGCGGTTCAGTTTTTCCGGCGTTTCGTTCAGCGCTTGCTCAACGTGGCGATCGCGAGCGATCTCCAGCACCTGGCTTGCACGGTGGCGTGCGGTTGCCATTGCCGTTGCGAGGGCGTTAAACGATGGATTGAACACGGCATGAATAAAGCCATCATCCAACGAGCGGCTGCGGTTCAGCACCAGATATTTGTCGGTATCCACCAGCACCTGCGGCGGCGAATACTCTTCTGGAATGAGGAACAGCTTCCAGCGTTTGGTGCGTAATCCCATCGTCGAGCGACTGGAGATTACGGAAACAAACGGCGACAGAATCAGCGAGAACACAATCGGTGCCAGCCAGAACAGGAAGCGTAAATCCAGCCACGCCATCCCTGCGGCCCACACCAGACCGAGCAACATCTGCGAACCATGACGCTTAAAGGCTTCGCTCCACGGTGTGGAGTCATCATCACGCTGCGGTGAGTTCCATACCACTTCCCAACCGAGGAACGCGCTGACCACAAATACGGTGTGGAACAGCATGCGCACCGGCGCCAGCAGCACGGAGAACAGCACTTCGAGCAGCAGTGAAAGCGTCACGCGGCAGAACCCACCGTACTCTTTCGACCCTTTGCACCAGATGAGAATAATGCTCAGCAGTTTCGGCAGGAACAGTAAGATCATCGTTGACGCAAACAGAGCAATCGCCAACTCCGGACGCCACTGCGGCCATACCGGGAACAGCTGGCGCGGTTGCAGGAAGTACTGCGGTTCAGTCAAGGCATGCACGACCTGTAAAGCGGTCGATAAGGCCAGGAACATAAACCACAGCGGCGCAGACAGATAGGACATCACGCCCGTCAGGAATACCGCGCGGTGAACCGGGTGCATCCCTTTCACGAGGAACAGACGGAAGTTCATCAGGTTGCCGTGACACCAGCGACGGTCGCGTTTCAGCTCGTCGAGCAAGTTTGGCGGCAGCTCTTCATAAGAACCCGGCAGATCGTAAGCAATCCACACCCCCCAACCCGCACGACGCATCAGCGCAGCTTCAACGAAGTCATGCGACAGGATAGAGCCCGCGAATGAGCCCTCACCCGGCAGCGGCGCGAGCGCACAGTGTTCAATGAACGGCTGAACGCGGATAATCGCGTTGTGACCCCAATAGTGGGACTCACCCAACTGCCAGAAGTGCAGACCGGCGGTAAACAGCGGACCGTACACGCGCGTCGCAAACTGCTGGCAGCGCGCATAAAGCGTATCCATACCCGAGGCTTTTGGCGACGACTGGATGATACCCGCATTCGGGTTCGCTTCCATCAGACGCACCAGACCCGTCAGACACTCACCCGTCATCACGGAGTCAGCATCCAGCACCACCATATAGCTATACTGGTTGCCCCAGCGACGGCAGAAGTCATCGATGTTGCCGCTTTTGCGCTTAACGCGACGGCGACGACGACGGTAGAAAATCTGCCCTTCGCCCTGCACTTCCGCGATAAGTTCCATCCACGCTTTTTGCTCAGCAACGCAGATATCGGGGTTGTAGCTGTCGCTCAGGATGTAAACGTCAAAATGCGCCGCGTTGCCGGTCGCCTTTACAGACTCCCAGGTCGCACGCAAACCCGCAAATACGCGGTCAACGTCTTCGTTACAAATAGGCATAATCAGCGCAGTGCGGTGCTCTGGGTTTAAGGCTTCATCCCCCACCGTTGACGCAGAAATACTGTATTTATCACGCCCCATCAGCAGTTGCAGGAAGCCCATCAGCGCGGTCCAGAAACCGGCCGAAACCCAACAGAACAGAACCGCGAACAGCAGCAAAATTCCACTTTGCAGAATGTACGGCAGCAGTTGCATGAACGACACCCATACATCCTGCCCGAACATATCGGCCGGATTGATCAGCGCCCAGCCCTGATAAGGCAGGATGGTCTTCATGTACCAGGTTGCGACAACGGTCTGCGCCAGCGTCAACAGCAGCAAGGTATAGCGGCGGATAGTCCCGACGGTACGCCATTTCTGCTCAGATGCCTGCTGTTCTTTGGTCAGACGAGACAGGTAGCGCGGCGCGACTTCGCGACCGCGCAGACGATCCCAAAAACGACCGACCGGGTTAGTACGCCACGGATCCGGAAACATCGAAGAACGCGTAGCTTTTGGCATAGCCTGAAGCTGCGTGCGTCCCTCATCGTCCTTGATCAGTTGGCCTTCTGCCAGCGAGTCCGGCCATGCCTGCTCCAGACGCGCTTTGACTGAACCCAGCGGCGTATCATCATCACGAGAAAACGGATGATGTTCGCCATCCAGCGCGGTGTGAACCGCGCGGATGTCGCTCTTAGGCAGTGCCGCTTTCTCAATGTCCGTCAGCGGCAGGGCATCAATGTATTCAGTTGTATTATTCATTAGCAGGTAACTGATAGCTCCAGGTTTCGCTGAGCGGCTGATCGGCATTGACCAGCGCAGCGCGCATTTCAGTGGTCTGTTTTGGATCTTTCACTTTCACGCGCAGGGTTAAGCGCCACCCTTTGGTTACTGGGTTATAACGTACGGAGCTTTCCGCGATCTCGCCATTATCACCAATGCTGGTTTGCGCAGTCACAGGGGTGTCCGGCGCCAGTTTTTTCATGTCCTGACCCGTGAAGTCCACCACAAACGCGACGGTACCATCAGGTTGACGAATAAGATTTGACTGCTTCACGTCACCCGTAGAGCGACGCGTCTGCATCACATACGCGTTGTCCGGCGCATGCAATTTGTCTTCATCGCGGCTAAAGGTGATGGTGTAGTTGAAGTTCATCTCTTTGCCGGCCTCAGGAAGCTGATCCGGAGCCCAGTAAGCGACGATGTTGTCATTGGTTTCGTCGTTGGTTGGAATTTCAACCAGCTCGACTTTTCCTTTACCCCAGTCACCTTTTGGCGTGACCCACGCGCTTGGACGCAGATCGTAACGATCGTCGAGATCTTCAAAGCGGGAGAACTGACGGCCGCGCTGGAGTAAACCAAAGCCCTGCGGGTTTTCCATTGCGAAGCTGCTGACAGCCAGGTGTTTCGGGTTGTTCAGCGGACGCCAAATCCACTCGCCGTTACCGGCAAGAATAGAAAGACCGTTTGAATCATGCAGTTCCGGGCGGAAATTCGTTGCCGGAGAAGGCTGATTTGGCCCAAACAGGAACATGCTGGTTAATGGTGCAACACCCAGTTTGCCCACTTTGTCACGCAGGTAGACTTTCGACTGCACGTCAATAACGGAGTCACGGCCCGGCATAATGACGAAGCGGTAAGCGCCCGTCGCACGCGGGGAGTCGAGCAGTGCATAGATGGTCAGGCGTTTATCCGTTGGTTTTGGACGTTCGATCCAGAACTCACGGAAACGCGGGAATTCTTCGCCAGATGGCAGAGCCGTATCAATCGCCAGACCGCGCGCAGACAGACCGTAAACCTGGCCGGAGCCAATCACACGGAAATAGCTGGCACCCAGCATGCTGACGATTTCGTCGTTTTTATCTTTGCTGTTGATTGGATAAAGAACTTTAAAGCCTGCGAAACCCAGGTCTTTCACGGTGTCTTTATCGTGCTTCACATCGCCAAAATTAAAATAGTCCGGGCTGTATTTGATCTTACGTACCGCGGTTGCCGTTACTTCATTGATGGCAACCGGCGTGTCGAAATACATACCCTGGTGATAAAATTCAAGCTTGAACGGGGTTTTTATATTGTTCCAGTACGCTTTATCGTGATTAAACTGGATCTGCTGATAGTCCGCGTATTTCATGTCGCGGAAAACGGAGGGCAGGTTACTTTTCGGCGCTTCGTAGCCCTTATCAGCCATCGATTTAGCCTGTTTTGCGACGTCGTCGATGGAAAAAGACCATGCTGACGAGGTATACAGGGACAACAACACTGCCGCACCCAACCAACGCATTTTCATCATTTTTGATTTATGTTTCATAATAAGTAAGCACTTCCCCCTTTGTGTGCTTAATTCGATCCGATCCATTTTACTGGAAATTCAGGCAATCCGACAACATTATCACCGCTTTGTTCAGCGCACCGGCTCATGGATTAAGCAAGTGGAAGACCCTCGTTCCACTTTGCGTGCTTATCCTGGAGACAGAGGTGTCGGTCTTGGTGTAGGGTTGGCTTCGAATGTAACCACTATTAGTCTTATGGATAAGGCGAAAAGTCTGAGAATGCGCAACGTTATATGATCACTGCACCCACTCAACGTGAATACTTCCTCGACTCCATCCGGGCATGGTTAATGCTTTTGGGGATCCCGTTCCACATTTCACTGATTTACTCGAGCCACACCTGGCATGTAAACAGTATAGAGCCCTCATGGTGGCTGACACTGTTTAACGATTTTATTCACTCATTCCGAATGCAGGTGTTCTTCGTGATATCGGGCTATTTTTCCTACATGCTGTTTCTGCGTTATCCGCTGAAACGCTGGTGGAAAGTGCGCGTCGAGCGCGTCGGTATCCCCCTGCTCACCGCCATTCCGCTGCTGACGCTGCCTCAGTTTATGATGCTGCAGTATGTAAAAGGCAAAGCGGACAACTGGCAGAATCTGAGCGTGTACGAAAAATATAACACCCTGGCCTGGGAGTTGATTTCACATCTCTGGTTCTTGCTAGTGCTGGTGGTTATGACCACGGTGAGCCTGTGGATCTTCAGCCGCTTGCGCCGCCAGTTAAGCCGTCACGCGGAAGACCATTTCTCAACCATCACCTTTACCAGGCTTTCCGTTATCTTCCTGATGCTAGGAATTGCTTACGGCGCGATACGCCGCACGCTGTTTATGGTTTATCCGCCTATTCTCAGCGACGGGCTGTTTAATTTTGTGGTGATGCAAACCCTGTTTTACATTCCATTCTTTATGCTGGGTGCGCTGGCCTTTATTTCGCCGAAGCTAAAAGCCCTGTTCATCACCCCATCACCGTGGTGCACCGTCGGCTCTGCGCTGGCTTTCACCGCGTATTTGCTGAATCAAAAATACGGCAGCGGCGATGCGTGGATGTATGAGACCGAAAGCGTGATTACGATGTTGTTGGGGCTGTGGATGGTGAACGTGGTGTTTGCGCTCGGCCATCGTCTGCTGAATTTCAAATCGAAACGCGTGACCTATTTCGTTAACGCGTCTCTGTTTATCTATGTGGTCCACCATCCGCTGACGCTCTTTTTTGGTGCATACATCACGCCGCATATCGCCTCAAACACGCTGGGATTCTTCACCGGCCTGGTGTTTGTGGTGGGCATCGCCATTGTGCTGTATGAAATTCATCTGCGGATCCCGCTGCTGCGTTTCCTGTTTTCAGGCAAACCGCAGAACAAAGCGGAAAACCTCAACGCCACGCAATAATTCTCTGCGCGCCGGGTCTTCGGCGCGCTTACAGCAGCCACTCAACGGGTAACCACCAGGCCAGACGCACCAAAACGCGCTGCCAGAATCGGGTTGATGGCTCTTTCTTCAACACAATCTCCTGTCCGTCTTTGTGCTCAATCCAGTTCAAGCGCCCCGTGTTATCAAGCCGAATTTGCCATGCCTCCTGCATCCGGGTTTTCAGGAAGCGTCGATGGATAATCTGCGCCAGCGTTTCGCTTTCAATCACAAATCCCATTTCGGTATTGAGCATGGTGGATCGCGGGTCAAAATTCAGCGAACCAATAAACACTTTCTGACCATCAATACTGAACGTTTTGGCATGGAGACTGGAACCGGAGTTCCCCGTCAATCCGCGATCGTGTAGTCCCGGCACGAAATCCTGAGTCGGTTTGAGTTCATACAACTCAATACCGTGTCGCAGCAGTTTTTTTCGCCAGCGCGCATAGCCCGCATGAACCACGGCTACATCGTTGGCCGCCAGCGAATTTGTGAGGATCGCGACCTTGACACCTTTACGCACCATTTGCAGCAGCAGCGCAACGCCTGCCCGAGTGGGGACAAAATAAGAGGAGATAATATCAATTTGTTCGACCGGCGAACCCATCACATCCAGTAAACGCTGCGGCAGAAGGGAGTGACGCTTTGCTCGTCCCAGCCCTTTACGCGGATCGTCGCTGAGTAAACGGGTTTTTGCCCAAATCAGCGGCAAATCACGCGCCTCAAGCTGGGTGATGAACTGGCTGGACTCCAGCTTATTCAAATAACGTTGGGTTATCTCGTTCTGATACCATTCGTTCGGTGGCTGGATCCGTGCTTCAATTTCCGCTTCCGACAGTTCCAGAACCTGCTTTAGGGTGGAAACGCACGCGCTGTCCCAGTAACGTTCAAAGTCATCGGAAACATCCGCCACAACCGGCCCCACCGCCATCACATCCAGATCGGAAAAGAGCGGCGCGTCCCCTGCCCCGAAGTAGGCATCGCCAACATTTCGGCCGCCAATAATAGTGACTTCACCATCGACGGTGAAACTTTTATTGTGCATACGGCGGTTGAGTCGCGCGAAGTCGGTGAGATACCCCAGCGAGCGGAGCGTCCTGAAAGAGAAGGGATTGAATAGCCGTACATCAATATTTTGATGCGAATCGAGCAGACGTAAAATGGCGTCCAGCCCTTGGGTATTGTTATCGTCAAGCAGAAGCCGGACGCGCACCCCACGCGTCGCCGCCGACAGCAAGACGGAAAACAACAGCCGCCCGGACATGTCGTCTTCCCAGATGTAATACTGCACATCTAAGGTTTTTTCCGCCATTTCCGCCAGCCGGTAGCGGCAAGCGAAAGCGTCCAGGCTGTCGTCCAGGGGGAGAAGACCACATAGCCCCGGGTGTTCCGCGCTGACAGGCGCGATAGCACGCCCGAGCCGCGTTTTATGCGTCGGGGGTAAGTCCTCGTTGGATAAGGAGTCGCTGGTAAAGCTGGGCATTTTCTTCATCATAACAGACAAAGTATACCCGCTCCGGCAGAGGCTTGCGGGTGAGGAATTCTGAAACTGTATCCACCGCTATTTCTGCCGCAGCCGCTTTGGGATATCCGTAAACGCCAGTGCTGATGGCCGGGAAGGCCAGCGTTTTATACCCATTCGCGGCAGCCAGACGCAGGCAGTTAAGATAGGCATCCTGTAACGTCCTTGCTTCGTGGTTTTCGCCCCCTTGCCAGACAGGCCCAACCGCATGAATGATCGCTTTGGCAGGAAGATCGCCCGCGATTGTAATGACCGCATGTCCTGGCGCACATTCGCCCTGTTGCTGGCGCACCGTTTTGCAGGCTTCTAACAGTTGCGGTCCGGCCGCGCGATGAATGGCACCGTCGACCCCACCGCCACCCATTAATGATGGATTGGCTGCATTGACGATGACGTCAACATCCATCGTAGTGATATCCCCAACAACAACTTCGATTTGCGGCTTCATATCCATTCCTCGACTACCCGTCTTTTAGTCAGTGTATAGCACGGGAATGTGGCGAAAAAGGAATTGATCAGAAAAGCCCCCGCCACGGGACGGAGGGCTTTGGCTTAGCGATAGTCAATTTGCACAACGGCCAATGACTTTTCTGGATTGATATATTTCATGCTGACTCTGGCGGTATCTGGATTCACGTTGCGACCGCTAATGGCATCCTGATAGCTCACTTGAGTCGTTTGCATCTGCCCGTCTTTAGGACAGGAAAGCGCAAACTGCTGCTTTTGCGGTGTGATTTCACACGGATTCTCGACAAT
Source organism: Lelliottia sp. GFLA7 (assembly GCF_056490165.1). NCBI lineage: Bacteria > Pseudomonadati > Pseudomonadota > Gammaproteobacteria > Enterobacterales > Enterobacteriaceae > Lelliottia > Lelliottia sp. GFLA7. The sequence goes on from NZ_JBWLAQ010000001.1 coordinate 421,915, forward strand.
CATCCCACGGAAATGAATAACACCGCCGTTAACGAGACTTGCCGAAAATGCCGGTATTAGAGCAGATGAAAGCATCATCCCCACACCTAACATCATTTTTACGCTGAACGCGACCATGGATTGGTTCCTCAATGAGAAATCATCCTTGAGGGTGTCGTGCATTCCTTATTAACAGCATAGAGAGATTCATTAGGAACCGCCAAATTATCCAATGTATTGATTTCGTGAATATTTCATTCAGACGTCGGCCACTGTTGCGATAAATGCAGCGATTTCCCATCAGAAACGGTAACAACAATTTTGACCGAGTCCTGAGGGGAGATATTTAAACTGAGACGGGACAAATCAATGGCTTGATTAGCCGGAAGAGAAAGCGTATTTCGCTGACTTGAAGTACTCTGCCCTCCTCCCCCTTGTCGGGAAGAGGTGATTTGAACCTGACAGACACAAGGCTCGGACAACGTCACCTGGGGAATAATGGTCGTCATGTCCCCATTTTGTGTGGTTTTAAATGTAATTTGGCTGGAGAGCGCAGCGAGGATCAGAAGGGTATGCATGATTAACTCCCGAAAAAAAACAGGGCAAAGGCCCTGTTTTTTTGTAGCACAGAGTGCGTATTAGTACTGATGCGCAGTGGCGTTGTTGCCGAAACCAACCTGAGTAACAGACACAGTTGAGCCAGATGCGGTCTGGTCTACTGCTGCGCCGTTGCCGCCGCCGAACTGTTTAACAGTCATAGTAGAATCTTTGCCATTCCACTGATCGAGGGTTGCGCTGTTACCGAAGCCATGCTGCACCAGTTCAATGGAGCTGTCATCAGAACCTTGGCCAACATCAGCACCGTTACCGCCACCGTGCTGAGAAATAGACAGTACAGAATCTTTAGCATTAGATTGCAGAGCAACAGCTGAGTTGCCGCCACCGGTCTGGTAAATGCTCAGAGTTGAGTTAGGACCGCTATTACCGCCACCCCAACCACCACCGTGGCCGTATTGTGGAATTGCACCAGCCAGAGCACTGCCAGAAACTACGATTGCTGCGATTGCTGCCACTTTGAAAAGTTTCATGGTAAACCCCCATCGGATTGATTTAAGTCGTCGAAATAGTTAGCGTTGAATAACGCGAATAGCCATTTGCGACTGTCTCTGAACAACAACTGCTGTTTTTTGCGTACCATACTGCGTAATACTCGCTCTGTTACCCGAACCTTTCTGAATAATCATCGCGGTATTACCAAAAGCACCCTGCTGAATACTTGCATCATTCCCGTTGCCGGTCTGATCAATATAAGCAAGGTTATAAGTCCCTGATTGATCAACTTTCGCTCTATTGCTCCCCCCTTCCTGAGAAACAACGGACAGTAATTTTGAACCGCCCTGACGAACTTCTGCGTTATTACCCACGCCTTGTTGACCAATAATGGCTGCCTGATTATATGAAGACTTACTTATTTCATTAACCGCGAAGTTGTATTCCGAATTTGCCAAATCCGGACCTGCCGCGATTGATAACCCAGGCGCACCCAGTAATGTAAACATCATAAATAACGTTCTGTTTTTCATGTTGTCACCTGGACCTGGCTAAATAAACACCTCGGTGTTAACGCGATTCGTTTTTTGTTAACGCCGCGTTACGATGAAGAGTATGTCTTTCGAAACAATTTAAATATCTCACCCGCGAGTGTTATTTTTATTTAAAGGGTCACCTCAAAGTATTAATTAATGCTGAAATATGCTGACGCCAGCGTGACTTAGTATTTTTTATAAATATTCGGGTAAAATACTTGCGTACACTTCAGGAGCTTTCCCCGCCTCGCATCATCGGCTCTCGTCCTTACGGAAGGATGTCACATGACTCACTCGTCACAACTCACTCGATTTCTTAAGAGCATTCCGATCACAAAGGAAGTCGTAGACTTTCTCACAAACTCATACCTGAAAAGTCAGCAATATTAATAACTAATATATCTATAAATCAATAAGATATAATAATTTGTATGATTTTTAAAATATGTGCAGAAGAATTAACATGTACAACTTTTTTATCATATCGAAACATTTTTCAGGCCTTAAATTCACAATTTAATATTGATTTTTACATCCTGTTACACCATTAACACTTGATTTAAAAATCGTAATAGCTAGATTGAAATCAGCAGTACGGAGTATTTTTTAATATTTACCTCTCTCTTGAGGTTATGTTCAGATTCTACACACAGCAGTGCAACATCTGTCAGTACCTCTGGTGTCCCCTTACCTATTTCAAGGGGACGGGTGCCAGGTGTTATAAAAAGTGGGGTTTCATCATGTTTAATGAAGTCCATAGTTTACAAGGTCATACATTATTGTTGATCACCAAGCCTTCCTTACAAGCGACAGCGTTATTACAGCATTTGAAGCAATCTCTGTGCTTGAATGGGAAACTGCATAATATTCAACGTTCTTTCGATGATATTGTTCCTGGCAGCATCATTCTTTTCGACATGATGGAAGCCGATAAAAAGCTGATTCATTACTGGCAAGATAACTTAAGCAGGAAAAACAATAATATCCGCGCGCTATTATTGAATACCCCTGATGAATATCCTTTCCGGGATATTGAAAGCTGGCCGCATATTAATGGCGTCTTTTACGTCACTGAAGACGAGACGCGTGTGGTAGAAGGGCTGCAGGGTATTTTGCGTGGAGAGTGCTACTTTTCCCAAAAGCTTGCCAGCTATCTCATTACCCACTCCGGAAATTATCGCTATAACAGTTCAGAATCCGCGCTGCTCACGCACCGTGAAAAAGAGATCCTGAATAAATTACGCATCGGTTCTTCAAATATTGAAATCGCCCGTTCTTTATTTATCAGCGAAAATACCGTTAAGACGCATCTCTATAATCTTTTCAAGAAGATAGCTGTTAAAAATAGGACTCAGGCTGTTTCATGGGCAAACGATAACCTCAGGCGTTAATAACATGAAACGCACGTTGAGTTGGGTAGCGGCGGCGGGTTTTCTGCTTGCTGCGGGGAATCTTCACGCTGTTGAAGTGGAAGTTCCCGGATTGTTAACTGACCACACCGTCTCATCTATCGGCCACGATTTTTACCGAGCGTTTAGCGACAAATGGGAAAGTGATTATCCAGGCAACTTAACAATCAATGAGCGTCCCAGTGCTCGATGGGGAAGCTGGATCACAATAACGATTAATCAGGACGTTATTTACCAGACCTTTTTATTCCCGACGAAACGAGACTTTGATCAAAACGTAAGTTTTGCACTGGCACAGACCGAAGATGCGGTAAATCGCCTGCAAATCGACAAGGCTCTTCTGAGCACTGGCGATTTAGCAAAAGATGAATTCTGACGACGAATAATATCCGGAGGCTGTAATGCGTCTCGCACACACAGTGATTTCATTAATGCTGATTGCTCCACTGAGCTGGGCCGGGAGTATGACTTTCCAGTTCCGCAACCCTAACTTTGGCGGCAATCCGAATAACGGGGCATTCATGCTGAATGAAGCCCAGGCTCAAAACTCCTATAAAGATCCCAGTTTTAAAGACGATTTCGGCATCGAAACGCCTTCTGCACTGGATAACTTTACTCAGGCTATTCAGTCGCAAATATTAGGCGGCTTATTAACGAATATTAATACCGGTAAACCAGGTCGGATGGTGACCAATGATTTTATCGTCGATATCGCAAATAAAGATGGGCAACTGCAGTTGAATGTCACCGACCGGAAAACGGGTAAAACATCCACAATCCAGGTTTCCGGTCTGGCCAATAATTCAGCTGACTTTTAAACAACATCGAAATAAGGACAATACTCATGCAGCGCTTTCTGATTCTTGTTGCAGTGTGCTTATTGAGCGGTTGTTTAACTGCTCCGCCCAAAGAAGCCGCGAAACCAACATTAATGCCTCGGGCCCAAAGTTATCGTGATTTAACGCATTTGCCGATGCCAACAGGCAAGATCTTTGTCTCGGTATATAACATTCAGGATGAAACCGGTCAGTTTAAACCGTATCCGGCAAGTAACTTCTCCACCGCTGTACCGCAAAGTGCCACCGCGATGCTGGTCACTGCGCTTAAGGACTCACGCTGGTTTATTCCTCTGGAACGCCAGGGACTGCAAAACCTGCTGAATGAACGCAAAATCATTCGCGCAGCCCAGGAAAATGGGACCGCAGGCGTGAATAACCGCACGCCATTGCAATCGCTCGTGGCGGCTAACGTGATGGTTGAAGGGTCCATTATCGGGTATGAAAGTAATGTGAAATCGGGCGGTGTCGGGGCACGTTATTTTGGTATCGGTGCTGACACGCAATACCAACTCGACCAGATTGCCGTCAACCTGCGTGTGGTCAACGTGAGCACGGGTGAGGTGTTGTCATCGGTGACCACCAGCAAAACCATTCTCTCGTATGAGGTTCAGGCTGGTGTGTTCCGCTTCATCGACTATCAACGACTGCTGGAAGGTGAAATTGGCTACACCTCGAACGAACCGGTCATGATGTGCCTGATGTCGGCCATCGAAACAGGGGTTATTTTCCTGATTAATGACGGTATCGATCGCGGCTTGTGGGACCTGCAGAATAAAAATGAAGTGAAAAATGACATTCTGGTGAAATACCGCGAAATGTCCGTGCCTCCTGAATCTTGATTCCTGATTCAGAAGCGCAAAAGAAAAGCGAGACCCGAGAGTCTCGCTTTTTTATTTGCTTAATACGGTGACGTTTTGCGCCCTTTCTCGTCGCGCAGCCAGCCAAAGCCCGCTGTTCTTCATGGCGTAACCAAACACCAAGCCCAGTAGCAAAGACGGGACAATCATTTTCCAGTCGCCCTGACCGGCAAACGTCGCGCATGCGCCAATAAAGGTTCCAGGAACGAATGACAGCAACAGGTGCTTCGCCTGGATGCACATCAAAAATGCCACCGCGCCCGTCATCATATAGCCCACGATCTCAAGATGCGGTGCCAGTGCGCTGCCCTTCATGATAATGAGTGCCCACACCACGCCGCTCGTCATGGTAGATCCGGAGATAAACAGCCCTTTAAGCCCGCCCTGTGGGCAAGCGAAATAGGCCGTACAGCCGAGGAATCCCGCCCAACTGAGTAAGCCAAGGGACACAGCCACCCATCCCCAGAGTCCGGAGAGAATGCCTGTCGTGATTGCGATAGAAAGGAGTATGTTCATGGCGCGCATCTTATCAGATACGCGGCCACGAAATGGGATCATGAGCACATTTTATGCAAACCAAAATGTACTGTTACATTTGAAATGTGACGAGTGTCACTCTTCATTCTCTTCCTGTAATTCATCCCACATGGCCGACACGGCATCGCGGGTCAATGGGGCCATCGTCCGCCAGAAAGGCGACGTGGCATGCGCTTCGATTTTGCCCAGGAAAGCGCCGCACCATGGCAGCAGATAATCAGCGAACAGCGTTTCAAGTGCTTCGCTTTCATCTTCCCCGGCGTGATCTTCAATCCAGGACGCGGCCAACAACAGGGTGCCAATATGATCGGCAGGCGCATCCGTCAGCGGCATTCCACGCTCGGACAGAAACGCGCGCACTTCAGCTTCCGTTGCGCCCTCTTCCCATGCGGAACGATACGGCGATACGCGACACTCTTCGCCAACAAACAGGGCGTTGTAGTCCGCCGCGATCTGCTGCATATCACAGCTTTTTTGCAGACGCTCTAGCTGCTCATCCTGCTCCAGAGGCCAGTTTTCCGCGAGCTTGCCTTCGCGAATCAGCGTAAAGAGCGGCACCAGCAGCGGATCCTGCGGCTGACGGTAGTACAAGGTGCCCAGTACGCGGCAAAGGATTGAAAACTCGTTCATTTCATTTTTCCATTACAATATTAAAGGTCTGCAAATTCAGGGATATGAGGCATACCGCGCGACTCAAGGAAATCGAGCATGCGGCGCGGCGTGACGTTAAGAATTCTCTCTTCCGGGAACCCCACCTCATCCAGCACTTTCCGACACTCGGTAAACTCACCCAGCGTAAACGCCGTGTGGGAATCAGAACCCAGCGCAACCATTCCGCCTGCATCGCGTACTGCCGCTGCGACGGCACGACAGTTCGCTTCACTCCCCATTCGGGAGTGCGTAAAGGAGGAGTTGTTGATTTCCAATGCCACACGGTGTTTGGCCGCCGCTTGCGCCACGGCCTGAATGTCGATAGGGAATTTAGGGTTACCGGGATGGCTAATAATGTGCACGTTGCCGCTGGCAATCGTCGCAATCATTGCCTGAGTATGGGTGTCCTTATCCTGCGGCGGGAACACCGGCTCATGAAAACCGGCGATAATCATATCCAGAGACGTCAGCATCGGGCCAGTACAGTCGATTTCACCGTCCGTATTTTTAATATTGGCCTCGATACCACGCAGTATCCCAACGCCATCAACCAGACGTGGCCAGATCCGCATATTCACAAAATGCCAGTAGTGCGGCGCATCAGCCATATCAGGACCGTGATCCGTAATGGCGAAAAGTTTAATACCTTTCAACCGGGCTTGCGCGATGTAGTCATGGAGGGTGCTGTAAGCATGGGTACTGGCGACGGTGTGCATATGCAGGTCAACGGGATACATCGGTCTCTCCTCTGATGTTTTACCAAAGGATAGCAGGAATGGGGGGTGAATATTAGCAAAAACCCGGCCAGTGCCGGGTTTGACTCACGCCGGAATCAGTAGCCGAGCTGTCTGTTGACCTGCCCGGTGGCCGCTTTCCCCTGCTCCAGATGCTCAATGGTGCGGGCAATATACGCCACGGCTTCTGCTGGACGCGTCACTGCCGCGATATGCGGGGTCATTGCCACGCGCGGGTGCGCCCACAGCGGGCTTTCGACCGGCAACGGCTCACGGCTGTAGACATCCAGCATAGCGCCCTTGAGCTTGCCCGTATTCAGGGTATCAATAAGATCCTCCTCAATCACATGAACGCCGCGCGCCAGGTTCATCAAATAGCTTTCATCCGCCAGCTGATTGAGCAGCCCTTTATTGATAATTCCCACGGTTTCTGCCGTGTTCGGCAGCAGGTTAATCAGCACGCGCGTACCCTTTAAAAAAGCCGGAAGTTCGTCCGCCCCAGCGAAACTTTGCACACCAGGATACGTTTTGCGGCTGCGGCTCCAGCAACGCAGCGGAAATCCCCACGGTGCGAGCGCTTCAGCGACCTTCGAGCCCAGCACCCCGGCACCCAAAATACCGATGGTAAAATCTTCACGCTGATAATCAGCCAGCGGCTCCCAGTGTGATTTCTGTTTGAGCGCCTGATAATCATCAAAACGGCGGAACCAGTGCAGCACCTGGCTGACGGCATATTCCTGCATTTGCTGACCCATACCGGTGTCTTCGAGTCGGAACAGGGGAATATGTTCTGGCAGCATTTCCGGATGGGCTTTCAGTTTACTCAGAATCGAATCGACACCCGCCCCAAGGGCAAACACTGCTTTCAGGTCGCGCCCCTGCAACATCTCGACTGGCGGATGCCAGACTAACGCGTAATCGGCATGTTCATTATCGCCGCGCTTCCACTCACGAACGCGTGCGCCAGGCAGGGCTGCCGTCATCGCGTTGATCCAGTAAGGGGTATCAAACGTCGGGTGATAAAAGATGATATCCATAATGACTCCTGCCTTTTATTTCGCTGTTTTATGTGCATTTTCAACTGGATTGCCAGCATAACAAATTTATCTGGAAACTGCGTTGCTGATAAAAGAGACGCTTTCAGCACATTCAGGAATCATGTTGCTTAAAGTTTGTCTCAACACGCTAATTAACTGAAAAAGTTGATTGACGGCAGTTCGGCTTTTCCTTACATTAGCGCCCGTCCCAGCAGCAACGGGATGACAATACGGTGAGGTGTCCGAGTGGCTGAAGGAGCACGCCTGGAAAGTGTGTATACGGCAACGTATCGAGGGTTCGAACCCCTCTCTCACCGCCATATTTGAAGAAAAGCTCGCATAAAAATGCGGGCTTTTTTTTTCGTCTGTCGAAACCCTGTTTCACGCGCCCCTGGCCCACATTCTCCTTAATTGACGCTAACCTATTCGTGAGAGTGATTATTGCTTAACCGAACAGCCGCCCATGCGCAAAATAAGCTTGACCGTTTTCGCGCAACTCCCTATAGTAGCGCCCCGTTGCCCCCTCGCGGTAAGGCAGCAGAACAATACGGTGAGGTGTCCGAGTGGCTGAAGGAGCACGCCTGGAAAGTGTGTATACGGCAACGTATCGAGGGTTCGAACCCCTCTCTCACCGCCATATTTAAAGAAGAGCCCGCATGAAAATGCGGGCTTTTTTTCGTCTGTTGTTTGTCAGAATGAGTTTGCCACAACACCTTGCCCACAAAAAACAAAGCCCGGTTTCCCGGGCCTTGAGAGCAATCGCACACTCAATAATAGGCGTTTAAGGTATGCTGGCAGAGCGCCGAGCGCACGCAGTCGTCTTTGGTAAAACGCACCACGCCCACCATATCGTCTTCAACAAAACGTGACATTGCGTCGCTCAGGCCAGACTTCACGCCCGACGGCAAATCGCATTGGGTGATATCGCCATTGACGATTACCGTCACATTTTCCCCGAGGCGCGTTAAAAACATCTTCATTTGCGCAGCAGTCACGTTCTGAGCCTCGTCAAGAATCACGACCGCATTTTCAAATGTACGTCCGCGCATATAGGCGAACGGCGCGATTTCCACCTTGCCAATCTCTGGTCGCAGGCAGTACTGCATAAAAGAGGCACCCAGTCGTTTCACCAGCACGTCATAGACGGGTCGGAAATACGGGGCAAACTTCTCTGATATATCGCCGGGCAAGAAACCGAGATCTTCATCGGCCTGCAATACCGGACGGGTGACGATAATTCTGTCCACATCCTTATGAATCAGAGCCTCCGCCGCCTTAGCAGCACTAATCCAGGTTTTCCCGCATCCGGCTTCACCGGTGGCGAAGATCAGCTGTTTACTCTCGATAGCATTCAGGTAGTGCGCCTGAGCTTCATTACGCGCTTCAATAGGTGAATGATCGCGGCTGTCCCGCGCCATGCCAATTGCTTCTACGCCACTCATCTGCACAAGCGAGGTGACCGATTCTTCTTCACGCTGTTTATGGCTACGTGAATCCCGTCTCAGCACACGTTTTGCTTCGCGACGAGCTTTGATCACTGCTTTTTGTCTTCCCATGGATAGCACCTTGAGTTGTTGGTATTCATCACACGCATCGCCGTTGGCGACGCGATCAGGCGAACGAACATCTGAAGTTTGGCTTCCTTGTAAGCCATTGCTTGCCTTTTTGGATGACACACACGTACGGCTATGCGCACCGCGCTGTATGTCGGAAAAGTCAGGGTGATGCGTTGGGGAGGAGAATTTTGTGGTGAAGAAATCGCTGCCGGAGTCAGGGCCTCCGCGCTGTGTGGTGCGGTTGTGATGTTGCTTATGTCCAGTACAGGACCCAACCATTCGCGATCTCCATAGTGATTCGATATCACTGCCGGGAACTACCGCCGTCTTGTAATAAGTACATCAGGATTTATCATAAATGCAACATTTATTTTACCTGGATGCAACCTAAAGACCACTCCTGCAGTTGAGATGAGTCTCTTACAGGAATATTACAGAAATATAACAGAGGGATAGACATACGAAAAAATAATATCCCCGCGAAGTATCACGGGGATAAATTTACGCTTCGATCAGGCCTTGGGCGAGGTATGCACTTTCACCGCGAACGCCTGGCAGGGCAAAGAAATAGCCGCCGCCGATAGGTTTTATGTACTCTTCCAGCGCTTCGCCGTTTAAGCGTTTCTGCACCGTTAAGAAGCCTTTTTCCAGATCGTGCTGATAGCAGACAAACAGCAGCCCCATGTCCAGCTGGCCGGAGTTGGTGACGCCCAGAGAATAGCTGTATCCACGGCGCATCATCAGGTTCGACTGGGTTTCCGGCGTACGCGGGTTGGCCAGACGAATATGGCTGTCCAGCGCAATGGTATCGCCATCAGGGTCGCGCGCATAATCCGGCACGTCATGCTCGTTTTTCATGCCCAGCGGCGCACCGCTTTGTTTGTCACGACCAAAAATCGTCTGCTGCTCTTTGAGCGGCGTACGATCCCAAAACTCAACATGGAACTGGATAATCCGCACCGCCTGATAGCTCCCACCAACGGCCCATGCAGGTTCGCTCTGGTCCGCCGTCGTCCACACCACGCTTTTCATCAACGCCGCGTCAGTGCTATCCGGATTCGCCGTGCCGTCTTTAAAACCAAGCAAGTTAACTGGCGTCTCTTTCCCCTGGCTTCGCGCCGCGTGATCGGAGATAAATCCTTCACGCTTCCAGCGCACGCTGAGTAAATCCGGCGTGTGCTTGATGATGTCGCGCAGGGCATGGATCACCGTATCCTGCGTGTTGGCGCAAATCTGGATCAGCAGATCGCCATGACACAGCGCCGCATCCAGAGAATCATTTGGAAAGCGCGTCATCTTCTGCAGCGTTTTCGGCTTGTGCTTCTCCAGCCCATAGCGAGCGTCAAAGAGCGAGTCGCCGACCGAAACCGTTACGGTCAGATTATCTGGGGCGATAAACGGCCCGAGAATGCCAGAATCCATCGGCGGCATGCGCGGGTTAGGCGTTTCGGGTGCCGGGCCGCCTGCCGTCAGAAACGCGATGCGTTTCGTCAGCACGCGGAACAGACGTTCCAGGTCCGCTTTGTCGCTGGCCAGCGAGTCAAAGGCGACCACCATCATGGCCGCCTGCTGTGGCGTCAAAATCCCACACTGATGCTCGCCGTAAAACGGCTGCGTTTCCATCCGCGCATTGGGGGAGAGCGTACCCGGCGCGCTCTGCGGTTTTGCCGCATGCGCTACCGGGCAGCCGCCAGCCAGCGCGAGCGCACCTCCCAGTGCCCCCACGCCTTTCAGCAATCGACGTCGGGAAGGTTCCGCGACGCCGTACTCTTCTTTCTCGTTCATGATGCTTAGTCCAGACCCAGCACGCCACGCAGCTGAGCCAGATCTTCTGCCAGCGTGGTGATGGGTCCTTTCAATGCGTTGCGATCTGCATCGGTTAACTTGTCGTAGGTTTCATACCCGTCTTTCGTGCGGTATTTCGCCAGAATAGTGTTCACTTTTTTGAAGTTTGCATCCACTTTAGCCAACAGCGCGCTGTTATCTTTTTGCAGCTGTGGACGCAGGAGATCGACAATTTTCTGCGCGCCATCTACGTTGGCCTGGAAGTCCCACAGGTCAGTGTGGCTATAGCGATCTTCTTCGCCGCTGATTTTGCTGGCGGCCACTTCTTCAATCAGACCCGCCGCGCCACCCACCACTTTTGATGGCGGGAAGGCCAGCTCGCTGATGCGTTTTTGCAGATCCAGTACGTCGGTATTGAGCTGCTCAGCGTATTTTTCCATGCCTTTGGTGGAGTTGTCGCCAAACAGCGCTTTCTCAAGACGGTGGAAACCGGTGAATTTCGGATCGGCGGCCTTTTGCTCATAGTCGTCTTCACGGGCGTCAATGCTGCCGTCGAGGTCAGAGAACAGTTCGGCGATCGGCTCGATACGCTCGTAATGCTGACGGGTTGGTGCATACAGGGATTTCGCTTTTTCGATATCGCCCGCTTTCACCGCGTCGGTAAAGGCTTTGGTGCCAGTGACCAGGTCGGCGGTCTCTTTCGTGACGTACTCTTTATACGCCGTGATCGCTGTGCCCAGGCTCAGCAACGCTTCGCCTTTTGCCGCATCAGCTGTCGCTTCACCTTTGACGATCAGCTTGCCTTTCGGGTTAGTCAACAGACCGCAGGTCATGTCGTATTCGCCCGGTTGCAGGTTCGCGGTCATTTTCTGGCTAAAACCGGGAGCGATGTTTTCACGCTCTTCCACAACCATCACGCCTTTGAGGATTTCCCACTCCAGCGCCTTCTGGCTATGGTTTTGAATAATAAATTGCGTTTTACCGCTATTGACGGTGATCGTCATCGGCTCACACTGTTTATCGTTCACGGTGACTTTCACCTGAGGAACATCAGCCGCCTGAGCAGAAAACGCATACGCAAACAGCGCTGCCACACCAACCTGTAACGCACTACGACGAAATTGAATTGCCATGACCCTTCCCTATTAAAAGTATGTTGTAACTACTCGTGTACGCACTGTGCACATCAGGGCGCAGAACGCGACGGCTGAGTGCTGGGGCGTGATGGCATAAAGAACAGCACCAGCGCCGGAATCAGATAGATGAAATACATCGCCACTTCGCTGACGCTCGGGGTTTCCTGATAGCCAAAAATACCTTCGAGCAGCGTCCCGGTCAGCGAATGGGTGGAGAGAATATTGCTGAGATCGAACGCGACGTCCTGGAAATGGTTCCACAGGCCCGCCTCATGGAAAGCACGAATCGCACCCGCCGCCAGACCCGCGGCCACCAGCAGAATAAACAGGCTGGTCCACTTAAAGAACGCGCCCAGATTCAGGCGAATGCCGCCCCAATAAAGCATAAAGCCCAGCACCACGGCGGTTGCCAGGCCCAGCATCGCACCGATTGGCGGCCAGATACCCACATCCTGCTGGAACGCCGCCAACAGGAAGAAGACCGACTCCAGCCCTTCGCGCGCCACGGCGAAAAAGACCATCAGGATCAGCGCCCAACCGTGGCTGTTGCTTTTTTGCAGCGCGTTATCGACCGCCTGCTCCAGTTGAACTTTGACGTTGCGCGACACTTTACGCATCCAGAACACCATCCAGGTGAGGATCACCACGGCGATCGCCGCAACGATGCCTTCGAACAGTTCCTGCTCTTTTTGCGGGAATTCACCGGTGGTTTCGTTGATCAGAATACCCAGACCCAGGCAGAGCGCGACGGCGAGGAAAACGCCAATCCACATCACCCCGATCCAGCGCCCTCGTTGGGTTCGCTTGAGATAGCTGGCGATCAAGCTGACAATCAAGGCCGCTTCAAGACCTTCACGTAACATAATGAGAAATGGAACAAACATGCCGACACCTTAAATGTTTATCGCGGTCAACTGATGCAAAGAAAGGTAAATTCTTGTGATAGTGATTATCATTACGGCACGAATAAACACAAGCGAAATATGCGGGGTTTTGATGACGAGATGTAAATCGCTCGCCTGTTAATAATTTCATTCGTTATCGTTATGTGTATAACTTATAACGTAAATGCCCATTTACGCTTACCCGTCACTATGGCTAAATAAGCGCTTCGATAACCTGCTGAAAATCTAAAATGTATAACTTTGTCCATTTCCTGCTGGCGCTGGTGATTATTCTTGCGCTCGCCTGGCTGGTGAGTTTCGACCGCCGAAAAATTCGTATTCGCTACGTTTTACAGCTTATTGTCATTGAAATTGCACTAGCTTTCTTTTTCCTGCACGCGGAAAGCGGACTCTTCGTGATTAAATATGTCTCCGGATTCTTTGAATCCCTGCTGAAATTCGCAGCAGAAGGAACAAACTTTGTCTTTGGTGGGATGGGTGAAAAAGGACTGGCGTTCATTTTCCTCGGCGTTCTGTGCCCGATTATTTTCATCTCTGCGCTGATTGGTATTCTCCAGCACTGGCGAATTCTGCCGATTTTTATTCGCGTTATCGGCACGCTGCTGTCCAAACTGAACGGCATGGGAAAACTGGAATCGTTTAACGCCGTCAGCTCCCTGATTTTGGGTCAGTCGGAAAACTTTATTGCATATAAAGGTGTGCTGGGCGATCTCTCCTCTCGCCGCCTGTTCACCATGTCTGCTACCGCGATGTCGACAGTTTCGCTATCGATTGTCGGCGCATATATGACCATGCTTGATGCCAAATTTGTGGTCGCTGCGTTAATTCTGAATATGTTCAGCACCTTTATTATTTTGTCGGTCATTAACCCGGCGCGACCAGAAGCCGAACCCGAAATCAAACTGGAAAAACTGCATGAATCTCAGAGTTTCTTTGAGATGCTGGGCGAGTATATTCTGGCTGGTTTTAAAGTGGCGATGATTATTATGGCGATGCTGATCGGCTTTATTGCCATTATTAGCGCCATCAACGCTCTTTTCTCCAGCGTATTTGGCATAAGTTTCCAGCAAATTCTCGGCTACGTATTTTATCCGCTGGCATGGCTGGTGGGCATTCCGCTGAGCGATGCGTTAAATGCGGGCAGTATTATGGCGACGAAACTGGTGGCGAATGAATTTGTGGCGATGATTGAGCTGCAAAAAATAGCCGGTCAAATGACGCCGCGCGGCCTGGGCATTCTGTCGGTCTTCCTGGTCTCCTTTGCCAACTTTGCGTCCATCGGGATTATCGCGGGTGCGATTAAAGGCCTGAATGAGCAGCAAGGAAACGTGGTTTCTCGCTTTGGTTTGCGTCTGGTCTACGGCGCGACGCTGGTGAGCCTGCTGTCGGCAAGCTTCGCCGGATTAGTATTGTAAAAAATAACGGCGGGATTTCCCGCCGTTTTCTTAGAACTGAACGCAGACCGGCTGATCAACGCGCATCACCGATTCCTGTGCAAACCGTGATTTATACACCCCGCGCAAGGCTTCAATATTCTTCTCGCTCTGGGCATCTTTGCCGTGGATCAGCATCAACGCTTTGCTTGGCTCACGCGCCACTTTGCCGTCATTACCCAGCCACTGGCCGCGCGCATCAAACACCGTTAAGCCATCACGAAAACGCGGCGTCACGTCCTGATCGACAAACTGCTGCCACTCCTTACCGGTGATCTGTTCCCCTGCCGGACGGTTCAGCCCGAAATAAAGCGTGGTCTGCTGCATCTGATTATCGGCTTTGCAGGTGGCGTCAGCGGTGCTGTGCGATGGTGCATTGCAGCCTGCCAGCATCAAGAGCGCGGCGGCCATCAGCCCTGTTTTGATTGTCATTCTTCGCTATCCTCATTGTTATAAGCACAGCGATATGAGCGTAAATGGCGGGATTTAGCAAGAGGGATTGAGGGTTTCCCTCTCCCGTTTGGGAGAGGGAGTAAAAACGCCCAGGCGGGAGAGGAATCACATCACTCGGCCTGCAACTTAGACGGCGGTGCCGTATGGTACTGCGCATCCGCTTCGGCAAAGCGTTGTTGCATCGACGCCGACGGTGCTTTGCCCAGCAGGCTGAACACCACGATACCGATACTACCGAAGATAAAGCCTGGAATGATTTCGTACAGGCCCAGCCACGCGAACTGCTTCCAGACGATAACCGTCACCGCACCGATAATCATCCCGGCTAGCGCACCATTACGCGTCATACGTGACCACAGCACGGAGAACAGCACCACCGGGCCAAACGCAGCCCCAAAGCCTGCCCACGCGTAGCTCACCAGACCTAACACGCGGTTCTCCGGGTTAGCGGCCAGTGCGATAGACACAAGCGCTACCACCAGCACCATAAAGCGCCCGACCCACACCAGCTCTTTCTGGCTCGCGCCCTTGCGCAGGAAGGCTTTGTACAGATCTTCCGTAATCGCACTGGAACACACCAGCAGCTGGCAGCTCAGCGTCGACATCACCGCCGCCAGAATGGCAGACAGCAGAATACCGGCAATCCACGGGTTAAACAGAATCTGCGCCAGCTCGATAAACACGCGCTCGGCGTTCTGATTGACCGCTCCCGCCAGCGCCGGGTTGTTGGTGAAGTAGGCGATACCGAAGAAGCCGACGGCACACGCACCGGCCAGACACAGGATCATCCACGTCATACTGATACGACGGGCATGAACGATGGTGTGGTGGGAATCGGCGGCCATGAAACGCGCCAGAATATGCGGCTGACCAAAGTAGCCCAGGCCCCAGCCCATCAGCGAAACAATGGCCACGAAGTTAAGCCCTTTCAGCATATCGACGTTTTCAATGCTCTTCTGTTTGATCACTTCCAGCGAATCACCAAAGCCGCCAACCGTGATAATCACAATCACCGGGGTCAGAATCAGCGCGAAAATCATCAGACTCGCCTGCACGGTATCGGTCCAGCTCACCGCCAGGAAACCGCCAACAAAGGTATAAATAATAGTTGCGGCAGCACCGGCCCACAGCGCCGTTTCGTAGCTCATCCCGAAGGTGCTTTCGAACAGACGCGCACCCGCCACAATGCCAGAGGCACAATAGATGGTGAAGAACAGCAAAATGACCAGCGCGGAGATAATGCGCAGAATGCGGCTTTTATCCTCGAAACGCCCGGTGAAGTAATCCGGCAGCGTCAGCGCATTGTTGTTTAACTCGGTGTGAACGCGCAGGCGCCCCGCCACCAGCTTCCAGTTGACCCATGCGCCCAGCGTCAGGCCAATCGCTATCCAGCTTTCAGAAATCCCCGAGATAAAAATCGCGCCCGGCAGGCCCATCAGCAGCCAGCCGCTCATGTCGGATGCACCCGCAGACAGCGCGGTGACCATCGGCCCTAAACTGCGCCCGCCCAGAATATAATCATCAAAGTTCTTCGTTGATCGCCACGCCAAAAACCCTATCAGGATCATGCCAAAAATATAAACGAGAAATGTCACCAGCATCGGTGTGCTAATAGCCATTCAAATTCTCCAAAATGTCGAGCGACAGCCTTCCGGGCCGCCTTATTATTTCATCACCGGAACGTAGTGACGCGTGTATGTGTTTCTGTTGGGCGCGCGTATCCTGCCGTAAGCGTTCCCCTTTCACAAATGATTTAACACTGCATTTACATCAAATTCATCCCTGGTTTTATACGTCTTTTACAGAGGTTGCACTCGCTCACGCTTTTACGGGTTGCACCTTTTAAAAGTGTTAAGTGCCGCATAAAAACAGGGTTCACACGCAGAATCCAGCACTTTTTTCCAGCTTACCTTCTGTTAACAATTCATTCATTTTTCAGCTTGCAAACCATGTCACATTTAACGCGGTTGCACAAAGTTGCAACATGGTGGATATTTCACGCTAACTACAAAACATTACTACAGCACAACAGGAGTTTTGGCATGGGCATGACCACCATGGGGGTTAAGCTGGATGACGCGACCCGCGAACGGATTAAAAGCGCCGCCACTCGAATTGACCGCACACCGCACTGGTTAATTAAGCAGGCCATTTTTAATTATCTGGAACGTCTGGAAAGTGAAGACGGTTTACCGGAATTGCCTGCCCTGCTGGCCGGAGCGGCCAACGAAAGCGAAGATACGACGCCAGCCGTTGAAGAAATTCATCAACCTTTCCTCGATTTTGCCGAACAGATTCTGCCGCAGTCCGTTAGCCGCGCGGCCATCACCGCCGCGTATCGCCGTGCCGAAACCGACGCCGTCCCAATGCTGCTTGAGCAAGCACGCCTGCCGGAGCCGATTGCCTCGCAGGCGCACAGCCTGGCGTATCAGCTTGCCGACAAACTCCGCAACCAGAAAACCGCGACCGGTCGCGCCGGAATGGTGCAAGGCCTGTTGCAGGAGTTTTCACTGTCTTCGCTGGAAGGCGTGGCGCTGATGTGTCTGGCCGAAGCGCTGCTGCGCATCCCGGATAAAGCCACCCGCGATGCGCTGATCCGCGACAAAATCAGCAACGGCAACTGGCATTCTCACATTGGCCGCAGCCCGTCGCTGTTCGTGAACGCCGCGACCTGGGGCCTGTTGTTTACCGGCAAACTGGTGTCGACCCATAACGAAGCCAATCTCTCGCGCTCCCTGAACCGCATTATCGGTAAAAGCGGCGAACCGCTGATCCGCAAAGGCGTGGACATGGCGATGCGCCTGATGGGCGAACAGTTCGTGACCGGGGAAACCATTTCCGAAGCGTTGGCAAACGCCCGCAAGCTCGAAGATAAAGGGTTCCGCTACTCCTACGATATGCTGGGTGAAGCGGCGCTCACCGCCGCTGATGCGCAGGCTTATATGGTCTCTTATCAACAGGCGATCCACGCGATTGGCAAAGCCTCTAACGGCCGCGGTATCTACGAAGGTCCGGGCATTTCGATCAAGCTTTCTGCCCTGCACCCGCGCTACAGCCGTGCGCAGTATGACCGCGTGATGGACGAACTCTATCCGCGCCTGAAGTCATTAACCCTGCTGGCGCGCCAGTACGACATCGGCATTAACATCGATGCCGAAGAAGCCGATCGTCTGGAAATCTCTCTCGATATGCTGGAAAAGCTGTGCTTCGAGCCAGAGCTGGCGGGCTGGAACGGGATTGGTTTTGTCATCCAGGCCTACCTGAAACGCTGCCCGTTTGTCATTGATTACCTGATTGATTTGGCTTCTCGCAGCCGTCGCCGTCTGATGATCCGTCTGGTGAAAGGCGCATACTGGGACAGCGAAATCAAACGCGCGCAAATGGACGGCCTGGAAGGCTATCCGGTCTACACCCGCAAGGTCTACACCGATGTCTCTTATCTGGCCTGTGCGAAAAAACTGCTTGGCGTGCCGAACCTGATTTACCCGCAGTTCGCCACCCACAACGCCCATACGCTGGCGGCAATTTACAGCCTGGCCGGACAAAACTACTATCCGGGCCAGTACGAATTCCAATGCCTGCACGGCATGGGTGAGCCGCTGTACGAGCAGGTCACCGGCAAAGTGGCGGATGGCAAACTGAACCGTCCGTGCCGCATTTATGCCCCGGTCGGCACGCACGAAACGCTGCTGGCGTATCTGGTGCGCCGTCTGCTCGAGAACGGCGCGAACACCTCGTTCGTGAACCGCATCGCCGACACTACGCTGCCGCTGGATGAGCTGGTTGCGGATCCGGTTCAGGCGGTGGAAAAATTAGCCGCACAGGAAGGCCAAATCGGTCTCCCGCACCCAAAAATCCCTCTGCCGCGCGAGCTATACGGAAAAGATCGCGTCAACTCTGCGGGCTTGGATCTGGCGAACGAACACCGTCTGGCGTCGCTCTCCTCCGCCCTGCTCAACAGCGCGCTGCAAAAATGGCAGGCCAAACCGATTCTTGAGCAACCGGTCGACGCCGGTGAAATGCAGCCGGTTGTTAACCCAGCCGAACCAAAAGATGTCGTCGGATTTGTGCGCGAAGCAACCGAAAGTGAAGTGGAACTGGCGCTGGAAAATGCCGTCAATAACGCGCCTATCTGGTTTGCCACGCCACCGCAGGAGCGTGCGGCGATTCTGGAACGCGCCGCGATCCTGATGGAAGGCCAGATGCAGCAACTGATCGGCATTCTGGTGCGCGAAGCGGGTAAAACCTTCAGCAACGCGATTGCCGAAGTGCGCGAGGCGGTTGATTTCCTGCATTACTATGCGGGCCA
This sequence comes from Lelliottia sp. GFLA7, assembly GCF_056490165.1. Lineage (NCBI taxonomy): Bacteria > Pseudomonadati > Pseudomonadota > Gammaproteobacteria > Enterobacterales > Enterobacteriaceae > Lelliottia > Lelliottia sp. GFLA7. The sequence goes on from NZ_JBWLAQ010000001.1 coordinate 441,121, forward strand.
GGTGCGCAACGATTTCGATAACGAAACCCACCGCCCGCTCGGTCCAGTGGTCTGTATCAGCCCGTGGAACTTCCCGCTGGCCATTTTCACCGGACAGATCGCGGCCGCGCTGGCCGCCGGTAACAGCGTGCTGGCAAAACCCGCCGAGCAAACCCCGCTGATTGCCGCTCAAGGGATCAACATCCTGCTGGAAGCAGGCGTTCCGCCAGGTGTGGTACAACTTCTGCCAGGCCGTGGCGAAACCGTCGGCGCGAAGCTGACCTTGGATAACCGCGTACGCGGAGTGATGTTTACCGGCTCGACCGAAGTGGCGACGCTGCTGCAACGTAATATCGCGACGCGCCTTGATCCGCAGGGTCGCCCGACACCGCTGATCGCCGAAACCGGCGGGATGAACGCCATGATCGTGGATTCTTCCGCCTTGACCGAACAGGTGGTGGTGGACGTACTGGCCTCGGCGTTCGACAGTGCCGGACAGCGCTGCTCTGCCCTGCGCGTACTGTGCTTGCAGGATGACATCGCTGACCACACGCTGAAAATGCTGCGTGGTGCGATGGCCGAATGCCGTATGGGGAATCCAGGACGCCTGACCACCGATATCGGTCCGGTGATTGATGCCGAAGCCAAAGCCAATATCGAACAGCACATCCAGGCGATGCGCGCCAAAGGCCGTCCAGTCTTCCAGGCGGTTCGTGAAAACAGCGAAGACGCCCGCGAATGGAACACCGGGACATTTATCGCCCCGACGTTGATTGAGCTTTCAAGCTTCGACGAGCTGAAAAAAGAGGTCTTCGGCCCGGTGCTGCACGTGGTGCGCTATAGCCGCAACAACCTTGAAGCGCTGGTGGAACAAATCAACGCCTCCGGCTACGGCTTGACGCTCGGCGTGCACACCCGAATCGACGAAACCATCGCGCAAGTCACCGGCAGTGCGAAAGTCGGGAACCTGTACGTCAACCGCAATATGGTTGGCGCAGTGGTCGGCGTGCAACCGTTTGGCGGTGAAGGGCTATCCGGAACGGGTCCGAAAGCCGGTGGTCCGCTGTATCTGTACCGTCTGCTGGCGAACCGTCCAGAGAACGCGTTGGGCATTACGCTGGCGCGACAGGATGCTGAGCGCCCGGTCGATGCGCAAGTGAAAGCCCTGATTTCGCAGCCGCTGGACGCGCTGGCGAAATGGGCAGAAAAACGCCCGGAACTGCGCGCGTTGTGTCAGCAGTATGGCGAACAGGCGCAGGCCGGTACGCAGCGTCTGCTCCCTGGTCCAACCGGCGAGCGCAACACCTGGACGCTGATGCCGCGCGAGCGCGTGCTGTGCGTCGCTGATAATGAACAGGATACGCTGGTGCAGCTGGCGGCCGCTATGGCGACGGGTTGTGAAGTGCTGTGGCCGGAAGACGGTTTGCACCGCGACCTGGCAAAACAGCTGCCGAAAGAGGTTTCCGGTCGTATTCGCTACGCGAAGCCCGACGTCCTGATTGCCCAGGCCTTTGACGCGGTGATTTACCACGGTGATTCCGACCAGCTACGTGAGTTGTGCGAGCAAGTTGCGGCACGTGACGGTGCGATTGTTTCGGTTCAGGGCTTTGCCCGTGGCGAAACCAATCTGCTGCTGGAGCGTCTGTACGTGGAGCACTCGCTCAGCGTCAACACCGCGGCGGCGGGCGGTAACGCCAGCCTGATGACAATCGGGTAACGCTGTGCTAATAAGGCTCCGGAAACGGGGCCTTTTTTTAGGGTGAAATGATGAAACGATTAATGATAACCGCAGCAGCGTTGCTGTTTAGCGCCAGCGCGCTGGCAGACGATTGCGCCAATGCCAACACGCAGTCCGAGATGAACATATGCGCTGCCCAGCAGTATCAGGCGGCGGATAAAAAACTGAATCAAACGTATCAGGATGCAATGAAGCGCGCCGCAGTCCCTCAGCGCGATCTGCTCAAAAAAGCGCAGCAGGCGTGGATCACCCTGCGTGATGCCGATTGCGCCTTCGCCGCCTCCGGCACGGCGGGCGGCAGCGTTCAGCCGATGATCCTGAATCAATGCCTGGCGGAAAAAACCACTGACCGTGAAGCGTTCCTTGCCTCAATGATGCAGTGTGAAGAAGGCGATTTAAGCTGCCCGCTGCCGCCGGCCAATTAACGCAGGCGAATGCCTTCGATAATCATGCGCTGGACGTTATCGACCGCGCTCTGGAAAAACGCTTCGTCCTGGAGCGTTTTTCCAGTCACCGCTTCGACCTGACTGCCAAAATCCGCGTAGTGCTGGGTCGAGGCCCAAATCATAAAGATGAGGTGATGCGGATCCACCGCCGCCAGCTTGCCGCTCTCCACCCATCCCGCAATAATCGCCGACTTTTCGTCGATCAATTGCTTTAAATCACCGCTCAACTCCGCCTGTAAAAGCGGTGCCCCCTGCAGCATCTCCATGCAAAACAACTTTGAAGCCTGCGGATAATCGCGGGACACCTCGAGTTTGAGCCGAATGTACTCTTTTATCGCCACCAGCGGCGTGAACTCTTCCCGAAACGCCTTCAGCGGTGCGAGCCAGATATCGAGAATTTGTTGCAGCACCGCCACGTAGAGTGCTTCTTTCGAGGGGTAGTAATAGAGCAGATTGGTTTTCGATACGCCCGACAGCTCGGCGACCTGTTCAAGACGGGTGCCATGAATACCGTATTGCGAAAAGGTATCTAGCGCCGCACTCAAAATAGCCTGTTTCTTGGCACTGACCGCTCGCGAGCGTTTACCGGGGGTTTGCACTGCGCCTTGTGTCATCTGCGCTCTCCTTATTGGTTTGCATCAGCATAGCAAAACCGCCGATGACTCACGACCTCTTGCACCGCAATGTACTTGTAGTAGCAAAGAGGAAAGCACTTTAGCAGCGAGAGAAATGATCGGAGGGACGCGGGTGGGTGGATTATTGAGGGTTGCTCTTTAGGCGATTACGTCTGGATTTGCCAGACCTGAGCCGGTTCTGGAAATCATGATGAAGAGCTCACAGCCTTTTGTGACCTTGCCTGTGAGGAGTTATCGGGCTGTCGCAAAGCAGGAACCAGACAAGCGCCCTACTCTTTGATTTATTGCAGATGGCCCGTTATTCATCCAGGCCATCTGCTTCAACATGGACCATCAAGATCCGATTAATGGTAATTAATCCAGGAGCGGTTTGCGGTTTTCTTTCGCCGGCTCTGGCTTAAGTTTTTCAACGGGAATACTGCACATGCTTTCAGCGATTATCCCAAAAAGAGAGTCTTTCGGGTAAGTTTCCCATTGCCCCACATCCAGTCCCGCATGGACAAGATCGCCCTCCGCGAACGGTTTGGAAAAAAGCGAACGTCCCATAACAGCACGCTGGTTTTTGTCGCAGTTAATCACATCGATTGCCCGGGAGCTGGAAACGTAGACGGGCGGATTTTTTATAATCAGTGTCCGCTCAGCGTAGTTATTGATGAAATAAAACCGGCGTAAGTGGCTGTTACCCTGATAAGTTGAAATCACCCTGAAATCGACATACGAGGTAATGCTCTCATCTTCAAGGATTTTTATGAGACCAGCCGGTGCTTTGGCTGGCGTTTGCGGCTGGGGTTTAGTCGTCCCAGTACAACCCGTCAGCATAAGTAATACCATCCACGTTAGCTTTTTCATTTTACTGCCCCACCTGATAAATCAGGTCGTAATGTCTTTAGCATGTCAGGCGTTACATTTCCCTGCACTGAACAGAGCAGTAATGTCCCTTCTTTGCCTTTGCTGAGCATCAGAAGCTTTTCGGCACTTTGTTCTGCCGGAGCAATACCCGACACCGCCTGCGCATTTTGTTCCCAGGCACTTTTTGCGTCTGCTTTAATCATCGTCTGAGAAATATAATCATCTCCAGCCTTAGTCCAGGTTAAATGATCAAGCCTGGACATGACCTCTTCCTGTGATTCTTTGAAAACCAACCCCCAGTAATAGTACTTACCGTAATTGATTTCATTGAGGTTGCTGGTTTGCAGGAAATATCCTGATAGCGTCAAATTTAATTCATGTAGAGGTTGGGCAAACCAGAGGGTGCCATTACCGTCAGCGGGCGCTTTGAACCAGGCCTGAGAGTGCTTGTCGACCGTCAAAGGTGCTACGCGGCTGAGTTTGGCTCGCTGATGATAAATCTCACTGAAAAATGTCGTGTCACAGCGCGTCAGGCTTTGCGTCAACGTATTGGCGTGAAGAGGTAATGTTACCCCTGTCATTCCCAGCATGAACCCAATGGAGCAGATAATTTTACGCATGTAATATCCCTATAATAAAAAAGACGCTATTTTTATCGGCGCACTGCGAGGAGACTTTACGCTTTTTCTTTCTCTCCATTATCAAGCATATTAAAAATATGACCTTGCAGTTATATCCTCCCCTTGCCGCGTATTCCCTTGAGCACTGTACATTCCATAGACATTTAATATCTTCGCAGTGGGACCCTTGTTCAGACCGAATAGCACAGTGGGCATGCAGCGGTTTGTTTCTTATCAATAGAGAGAAGGTCAGCCTGCCCTTTGCCTCATGATGGTTAACGCTGATCTCTTCTAACATGTTGTAATACCCTGAACACCATACGTTTATGAAGTCATAAGCGATGAAATCAGATACCCCAGCGCGCCTGGAGAGGAAAAATGGACAAGTACGCGGAACGACTTACAGGATTTATGCATGCCGTAGGCTGTATGAATGATGCGGCAAACCGCGTGTCTGACTATTACGTGGTGAAACTTGAAGAGAGCGACAGCATGCTGACATCTCTTGCGATATATCACTTGACCATCACAGATAAGTTTCCTGCCGCATACTGGCACCCGCAACTGAAAGCCTGCGATGAAAAAATGTTTATGGAAAAGGTCGCGTCATGGTTTTTTGAGCATCAGGATACTCAGCGACTGCCTTCCTCACTCAAGCAGAACCTGCTCGCCCATTTTCAGGATGGGCTCACTGAAATGGCCGGGAATGCGCAGCTTTATACTCTCATCACCAGCCCACCCGTTTGGTATGGTTCCCTTTACGATGAATTCGTCATTGAGTCACCCTATGGAAGATTCCTCGTCCATTTTAGTTGCCACGACTGACGCCTTTATCACCCTCCTGCGTCAACACACTTTCGCTTAATAATGTGTTTCACGGCCTAATCAGCCCCGGGCAAAATGAGTGCCCTCAGCCGATGCGGTGACATAGCTCGCGTAAAATCCCTCCCGTCTCACAAACAAATAAACCTTTATATCGCTGTGTGTTTATTTGCGCGGAGTAAACAGATGGCTTTTTTTTGCACAGGTACAATGCTGTTTTGAGTAAAACAAATAATGGTATCGACCATGCTTAATGAATATAAAAAGAAAATATTTTTTAACCATTTGATTTTAATGAACTAAAATAGGGTGTAATGATGACATCAAGAATAGCCTTGGCACATATATAAATAGCACTGTAACTAAATTATAATTCTTTAACATCCGGTCGATATACGAGGTCAGAATGCGTTCAATTATCATGCTGTTAAGCTTTGTGCTCTCTACACAGGTCTGGGCGGGTGAGCTTTCCAGACCTACCGGTAAAGTCCTTTTAACACTGTCCGGTAATATCGAAAATACCAATGAAGGTGGAAAAGCCGTTTTTGATCTCGCCAGCCTTGAAAAACTGGGTATGGTCAGTTTTCAGACCACTTCACCCTGGTATGATGGCCGCACAACCTTTACGGGTATTTCACTGCAAAAGCTCATGGATTATGTCGGGGCGAAAGGTTCTGTTGTTAAGGTCATTGCCCTCAATGACTATACCACCGAAATCCCTCTTAGCGACTTTAAGAAATACAACGTGATACTGGCTTTAAAAATCAACGGAGAATATATGCGTGTCCGTGATAAAGGCCCGTTGTTTGTGGTTTACCCCTATGACAGCATGCCTGACCTGGATAATCAGATTTATTATTCACGGTCAGCCTGGCAGGTCAGTAAAATGAATATTGAGTAAGGGGTCAGAAGACCATCATGAACAGAATTCTGGCTGGCATCATTTTTTTCCTTTTTATATCTACCGGGTATATCTCTTTCCTTGTGCATGAAAGGCAGCAAGAGTTACAGAAACTGACTCACTACGCCGCTGCGTGGTCTGCTGCACAGATGGTATCAGAATATTACCGGTTCGAATCGGTGCTTGGTCTTTACACTAGTGACGAGACGATAACGCTGGATGATGTGCGCATGCGTCTCGACATTATGCTCAGCCAGAGCGATTTAATGAAAGAAGGTGATCTGAGGAATTATATCGAAAGTAATAAAGCCTATCATGCGCTTGCGCTACAGCTTGAAAAGAAACTTGAGTATCTGGATATTCATCTTGACAAGATGAACCGCTCAGAGCTCCAGGCGTACCTGAAAACAATGCAGACGCTGGATGCCCCCCTGAGCCGTCTGTCGTCCGGCGCGTTAGACAAAGATATTAACTCAATTAATGACGCCAACCACAAAATCAAAACCCTGTACTATATTTACTCAGCAACGTCTGTATTGCTGATAATAATGAGTGCAATCCTGGGTTTGCTGATATTTTATCAAAACAGAAATATCCAGAAGGCACATCTTCAGGTAAAAAATCTTGCTGAAGAACTGCAGGAATCGAAAGAAAAACTGCAGGTCCAGAATACAAAGCTGGAATATGACGTCTACCACGACTCTCTGACCGAGATGAATAACCGCCATTTTTTTTGGGGCAACTTAAATGAGACCATCGAGAACGCGGTAAAAAGCAATAATACTGTGACTGTGATGTTGTTTGATTTAGATCGATTCAAGGTTGTCAATGATACGTATGGTCATGATGTCGGTGATATGTTATTACGCCAGATATCACAACGTCTGATTTCGATGGGCCTGACGTCCGATACGCTGTATCGTTTAGGCGGTGATGAATTTGCGTTTCTTTCGAGTGGCCTGACGGAAAGCAGTGCCGTTTCACTCGCCCAAAATATATGCGATGCGATCAACCAGCCTTACACTATTTATAATACGATTATCAATATAACCACCAGTGTCGGCATTGTTATCTCAGACACTGAACGCCGCTCGGACTATCTCTATAAATTTGCCGATCTGGCCCTTTATGAAGCCAAAAATGAAGGCGCGGGTAAGATAAAAGTTTTCCGCCAATGGATGTTAGACAAGCTGCAAGAAAGCCGAACCCTTGAGCATGATATGGCACTGGCGTTAGCGAATAAAGAATTCGTGGTTTATTATCAGCCTATTGTTGATTCCTTCACACAGGAAATTTACAGCTATGAAGCCCTTATTCGTTGGATTCACCCTCTAAAAGGCATCCTGTCGCCGGACACCTTTATTCCTGTGGCTGAAAAAACAGGAATGATAAACGAGATGGGGAAATCAATGCTTGAAATGGCCTGCCGGGAAGCCGCTTCCTGGGTAATTCCGGCTAAAATTTCAGTGAATGTCTCTCCTGTCCAATTAAGCAGCAAAGCCTTTGCCGGAATAGTGGTATCTATTCTGAACGAAACGGGACTTTCCGCTGAACGTCTTGAACTGGAAGTGACTGAATCCTCTCTTTTTACTGAGAGCAAAACGCCGATGAATACGCTTAACAGGCTGCGGGCTCTGGGGGTGAAAATATCCATCGATGATTTTGGTACCGGTTATTCTTCTCTTTCGCGCCTCAGCAGACTTGCCTTCGATAAAATCAAAATTGACAAGTCCTTTGTCAATTCGGTATCGACTCAGGAAGACGCCCTTAATATCATCAGGCTCATCACCGGCATGGCGAAATCGCTTAATATGAAGACCGTTGCAGAAGGGGTTGAAACACAGGAGCAACTGGAAAGCCTTCAGGCGCTGGGCTGCGATTTCATACAAGGCTATCTGTTTGGTAAACCTCAGCCTTATATAGATGGGAAAATCAGAAACGGTTGAATATAAAATGTTCTTCCTGTTGGTGAATTCAAGGTTACGGTTTTTCTGACGGGTCCTACACCGGAAAATCTACCCGTGCTTAACGCGATGGGAAAAATAAAGGGGTAGCAAACACCTGTTACCCGCTCTGTTTGCTACCCATTATCAGTAAATGGAGGTTTAAAGACCTCCCACGCATCAAGCATTGAATTCCTCTGACAGGCGCAGTATGTCATCACACATCTCTTGTAACTCATTGAACAGCCTGGCTACATGGAATCCATCGCACACGGAATGATGTACCTGAACAGCGAGAGGCAACAATACTTTTCCGTCTTGTTGGTAATATTTTCCAATAGTGAACATCGGGGCAAAAAAGTTCTGCATGTTAGCCACGTTGATATTAAAACTGGTAAAACTTACCCAAGGAATAGCTGATACGAAAAATACGTTTTCCCGAGACTCTTCCTTTGGCCAATAAGAAAGATTATTCCCATAGCGTGCAACATCTTCTGAATAAACGTCCAGGAAATGATGGATATTGCCGTCGTAGTGACTCCATAACGATGAAAAAGTCTCCGTTTCATTATGAAAAATGGTATAGCTTGGATGAATTTCATTCCATATAACAAGCTCATTATTCTTCATGGCCATACGGAATTCCACATGACTATTTACAATTTTAGAAAGCAGAAAAATAATAGTCGGGTAAAATTTCCAGCCGGATTCCTTTATATGTTTTAGCAGCACGGTAATATCTACCAGGACTGTTTGGTTAATTGTGGATTGAGCAAACGACTGAAACACCTCAAAATGCTCTTTTCTTGCCCAACGAGACAGGTCAACAGGTGTATATTCCAGGGTTGTTGTTTTCATTTCTTAACCTTTGATTGTAAATTATATATCAGATGTTAGTCTATTTTTTATGAATTAAGCAAAGAATTAAGACCCTGCCCATTTTTTATAGAGAACGAATTTTTAAGAGTAGCGTTGCATCGACCCGTTGAACTCACTGCCAGAAGCGGACATTAAGGAAATTGCGATATTTTGAGTAATGAAAAGACGTTTCCACTCAATTTTAATGCTGAGCGCGGCCCCTGCAGCGAATACAGAAAATGATAGATATAACGTTCACTCATTTAATTTATTAACGCTTTTCGCTGAACGTTGCCGCATAGCGCCCGGCGGATATCCATTTATGCGCTTAAAAGCTCTGCTAAATGCTGCCTGTGAGGCATAGCCAAGACGTAAAGCTACCGTGTCGATTGAGATCTTATCGTGAATGATCCAGTGACCAGCGAGGCGCATTCGTACTTCCCTTGCATAGCGCTGGGGGGGTATCCCAATGATTGATGTAAAACGTTCAGCAAAAACAGAACGTGACACATGAGACTGGGCAGCAAGCTCAGCAACAGACCACTCCCGACTGGTATCACGATGGATGGTCAGAATCGCACGGGCAAGCCGCGGATCACGTAGCGCAGCGATAAGGCCAGCGGCTTTCTCGCTGCCGTTTTCGATCCATCCACGCACGATCATGGCAGCAGCCACTTCGGCAAGGCGTGCCAGAATGCCCGCGAAGCCAGCGCGTCCGGAACAGATTTCAAATTTCATGGCGCCTAAAATGGGAACCAGCCCCGGATATATCTTTTCGTTTGCCTCAACCACTATGGCTTGCGGCATCAGTTTACCCAGGCCCTGCATTCCACCTAGATCGAACTCCATACAGCCATAAAACAGAACTGTGCTGGGAGTCGGATGCGTACTGGGGCAGGTATTGATTCCGCTGACGGCCTCGCCTAAAGGCGCAGAGCCTAACGTATCGATATGATGAATTGCACAGCCAACATCCGATATAAGCTGATGCTCCTCACCCTGGGGCATAAATACCATGCTTCCGGCTTTCAGCTCATGAAGCGCACCATCGTTTGTACGAAGCAGCGCCGTTCCCACAGCAATGTAATGAAAATAGGCATGGCCCTGTCTATTGCTAAAACCGATACCAAACTCAGATCCAGTCTGTAAACGGCGGTACTGCACGCCACGCAGGCGCATTTCAAGTAGCAGTTCACTGATGAGTTCGGATGACAGAGCAAAATGTTTATTCACATGTACTTCCGGCGTTTCGGGTAAATAATCAGGATGTAGCATCATAGATCGTCCGGCCTCTCAACTCTAGACTTGGAACCTGAATTTTTCCTGAAAAGAGTGTGTTATGAGAAATGAAGCAACTGAAGCTGTATCCGCGAGTCTGCATAGTTCTGAACCCAAAGAATCAGCATGGATGGCTGTTACTTCCCTAACCATGGGTGTGTTTGGGTTGCTGACTGCAGAATATCTTCCTGCCAGCCTGCTGACACCTATGGCCGCCGATCTTGGTGTGACCGAAGCCCTGGCTGGTCAGGCTGTGACGGTTACAGCAGTGGTGGCACTGTTTGCTGGCCTTATGGTTCCACGCCTGACACGTAATTACGATCGCCGAAATGTCTTGCTTGGTTTTACCGTGCTAATGATTGCTTCCAATCTGCTTGTGGCACTTTCATCGAGCCTGTCAATCGTGCTAGTGATGCGCATTCTGCTGGGTATCGCGCTGGGAGGTTTCTGGAGTATGGCCGCCGCCGTCGCTATGCGGCTGGTCCCTGCTAAAAGCGTTCCGCGTGCACTCTCCATTATTTTTAGCGGTATCGCCGTCGGCACCGTCGTTTCGATTCCACTGGGGAGCTATTTAGGTGGGCTTTACGGCTGGCGAAGCGCTTTTATCGCTGCAACCGCAGTAGGTGTGCTGACACTAATTTTCCAGCTGTTTACGCTTCCTGCTATGGCTCCGCGCAAGATGATGTTAACGGCGTCTGTGATGGATGTGCTTCGTCGCCCAGGCATAGCGATTGGAATGACAGGATGCGTTGTTGCTCATACTGGCCAGTATGCGCTGTTTACCTATATTCGTCCGGCTCTTGAAAACATTACTCACCTTGATGTAGACCATTTATCTTTAATACTGCTTGGATTCGGCGTGGCTAATTTTATCGGGACGCTGCTGGCCGGTTGGCTGATGGAAAGAAGTCTGCGTTTAACCCTGATACTGATGCCGGCACTTGTCGGTCTGGCAGCACTGGGCATGATTTTATTGCCACTGGAAGAAAACGGATTGATATTGTTCGTTGCGTTGTGGGGCATGGCCTTTGGTGGCGTACCCGTGGCGTGGTCAAACTGGGTAGCACGTTCCGTTCCGGATCAGGCTGAAACCGCAGGGGGTATGGTGGTCGCAGCAGTTCAGTCTTCAATTGCTGCTGGTGCTGCGTTGGGAGGTTTACTCTTTAGTATCAGCGGGGTAACAGGAGTTTTCATTACGGCTGGTTGTATAATGTTTCTTGCCACACTTGTTATTGGACTGAAAGTGAAGGTCGCGATGACCTGATCGTTTCGAATATGACCCCGCTTTAAATAATGGCCAGCAGAACCCGATGGCTGGCCTGAATAGAAGCAATGAAACTTCCTACGGCTTTGCGCTTAATATAATGTCAGCTCTTCGCTCACGACCAACCGTGGATGCGCATCGAGAAACTTTGTTCCATTATGTTTGCTGCTGCTACCTTTCGAAAGGCTGCTTCAGCCATTTTCATCGCTAACACAACACGAGATCCTCCTGCCTTTCCGTCACGCTTTGAACAGATATCGTGGATTGCCCGATATTTTGGGAATGATGGCATACAGATCTCCGGCGTTTGGGTATGTAATCAACTCTTGGGGCGTCATCGCGAAACGAGCAGTCGTAATGAATAACGTCCCCAACCCCTTGCCTCCGAAGCAGCAACTGGTAGGCCGCGGAACCGGCATTAGCACACGATCGCTCAGGTGTCCGTAGCGGTCATAGCGTAACAAACATCCGCCATTGAACTGACAGACCCATAAGCCCCCCTCCTTATCCAGCGCGATACCATCAGGACGCCCCAGTTCGGTAGGCGTTTTTATAAATAATCTGACATCTTCTGGCATACCGTGAGCGGTATAGGTCGCCTGAAAAATCGAACATGCAATCGAATCGACAAAAAAGAGGGTATTCCCATCTTCCGACCAGGCAAGCCCATTAGGCAGCGCGATTCCCTGCTGGATTGAATGGACGTTACCGAGGCTATCAAACCGGTACAGAGCGCCGGATTTGCGATCCGGCCCCTCATGCATGAGCCCAGTAATAAAGCGTCCCTGTGGATCGCAGGCTCCGTCGTTAAAACGATAACCTGCGCTATCATGAATTCCGGCATGGATGTGGCTCACGTCTCCGGTCCGGATATCAAGCATGGCAACACTTGCTTTTTCCGTGAAGAGTAGATTGCCTTTATCCGTGAGCGCCAATGCCCCAATGTGTACCGCCGACTCATGAACGATTTCAACCTTTCCATGGGGCAGCAGCACCTTGATCTTTCCGCGAGTGATATCCACGAAATACAGCACACCGTTCTCATCATCCCAGACCGGGCTTTCGCCAAGCTCAGCGCCGATTCTGGCAACATGACGCAGATCGTTATTAGCCATTTCAGGTCTCTTTTATCTGTTGCCATTGGGCGGCAACGTCCGCCACGTTTTCGCATTCAATTCGCTTCAGGTCTGTTGGATAGACCACGCCGGGGTTCTCACAAAAACGTGTTGCGGTAAACTGACCATTGCTGGCTCGGAGGATGTAACCCGTGTCCTGACACAACGGACTCGCCAGGTACAGAACTCCCGGCGCGACCCACTCTGGTTTGAGGTCAGCGGGAGGCTGCGAACTTCCCCACATGCGCGTTCTGGCAACCGGAGAGATGGCGTTCACAAGAATGCCATGCTGTTCGCCTTCCAGGCTCAGGGCATTCATGATACCGACCTGAGCCATCTTGCCTGCAGCATAAGCCACAAGGCCCGACTGGGCATAACGCTGATACATGGCGCGATCGGACGTAGTCAACACAATGCGCGGCGAAGAAGAGTCCTTAAGGTATGGCCAGGCATATTGACTCAACCAGATCGGCGCTCGCAGGTTGATATCGATGGCACGCTCCAGGAAATCCGCATCCAGATCTTCGATAAGTTGATAGTCTACCCAGCCTGCGTTGTGGATCAGGATGTCCAGTTTACCGAACCGCGTGATAGCCAGTTCAATGAGTTCCCTGCAGCCCGTCTCGTTATCCAGGCGTCCGCTATGTGAGATCAACTGCCCGCTGTCGAAACGCAGGGCGCGACAGGCTTCTGCGATCACATCCTCAGTAGCACCTTCTCCAGACCGGTTGGTGCCAAGGTCGCTGATAACAACGCACGCTCCTTGATCTAATAGCGACTGCGCGTATGCCTGTCCCTGCCCTGCGCCGGTAATGATCGCGACCTTGTGTTGCAAAAGCATATCGGTAAGAGGGTATTTATGGCTCATGCTGAATCTCCGTGAACAAGAATGTCACGATGATGGAATGGCACACGCAGCCGGTAAAATATATTATTTATAGGGTAATGAGATCTGGAACGTCTCAATCCACCTTGAGTGTCATAACCCTACGTATCTCTTCGATTAATTTATCCCGGATTATCGACGTCGAGTGCGCATTCCACCCCATTAAGAGTTCCACATGTTTCAGTTCATCCGGAGCATCGACCTCGAGTGGCCTGAATACCACGTCTTCCCGCACCTCATGCGCCAGTGAGGCGGGTAACAGCGCGACGCCGAAGCCGCTGGCAACCAGCGTAACGAGTGTCTGCAGTTGTCGGGCTTGTTGTGAAATGTGAGGTCTGAATCCTGCAGCTTCGCAGAGCTGAATCAGCTGGTCGTGAAACCCCTGCCCCAGGTGGCGTGGTGGCGAAACAAAGTGGTCATTTTGAAGTGCTGCGAGTTTAACGGTTCCACTATCTGCTAAACGGTGTGCGGCAGGCAGAGCGATCACAACAGGCTCACGCAATATGGCGTCAAAACGCAGGCCTGGCGAGGTCCTGCCTGGCGGTCGCATAAATCCAAGATCTGCCCGTCCCTGTTCGAGGGCATCAATCTGTTCCTGGGTCGTGGCCTCTTCCATTGTGAAGGAAACCGCCGGGTAGGCTGCGCGAAAATTTTTCAGGGCGCGTAACAGAGGGACATAACCAGCAAGGCTGATAAAGGTCAGGGTCAAATGACCTTCAATCCCCTGTGACACGCGCCGGGTTTTTTCAACGCCCTCATCGAGAAGACGTAACACGTCTCGCGCTGAGTCGAGAAAAGTCACCCCCGCAGGCGTCAGCGACACGCTGCGATTTGTGCGTTCAAACAGCGAAACACCTATCTCCTGCTCAAGTCTACGAATGGCCTGGCTCAAGGGAGGCTGTGCCATATGAAGACGCTGTGCGGCCCGGTTGAAGTGCAGCTCTTCTGCAACGGCTATGAACTGGGTAAGAAGTCGGGTTTCAATCATGAGATGCTATGGATACCATTATCATGTTTATAAGATCCATAGCATATTACTGATTCACTTACACACTCTCACTGCAGTATCGCCAGGCTTTTCATTCTGAAGACGTCTCTGAGAAGTACAAAACCGGGCTTAAAGGCCCGGTTTTACTAGCGGGAATTACCACTCCCAACGCAAACCAGCATTGACTTGCCAGTTCGTATTAATATCACCGCCTGAAGATTTCTCAAGATCGAGATAGAAGCGAGAGTTGTTGTCTTCTGATAACTGAACATTGGTACCAATACCGTAGTTTATCCAGCTATCTTTCCCATCTCTTTCGTCACCCAAAACAGTGTCTTTGCCTCGAACAGTAATATTACGATCGCCAGCAAACTCGTGTAGGAAGTCTGCTTTCAGATAAATGTCATTGTTGCTATTTTCCTCAAACCGATGTCCTACCCGTACTCCGACGCGACCAATAACACTGTTAACATCGTCTTGATTTACCTTTAACCCACTACTTGTGGTGTAGTTGGCGTTATTAATATGCGTGTATACCAGTTGTCCTTGTGGTTCGCTGAAATTGCCATTCTCTGCTGAAAACTCACGACCATATTCTGCACTCGCGCTCCAGGCTCCATGACTTGTTGAACCATGCCCGATAGATCCAAAAATTATTTGCCGCATCAGCAATCCAAATATCTTCTTTCAGATCGGCAAGTTTGTTGACATTTAAAGCTTCAATATAGTGAGAGCCACAGGGGGCGATCGGTCGGACTGATGGCCCAATGCACATCGCCTTAACGCATCCTGCACCGCCATCGCGCATAACTGCCTGTTTTGCGTGCATCTCTTTTGACCATTCAGTCCACTTTTTTAGCACTCAATTCATCAACTAAGAGTTAACACATTAATAACACTAGCAATTTAAAAACTGGCATCACCTTTGCAAAATCATTCTCACGAGGCTGAACAGGAAATGCAGGATGCAGCGCCACGTCTGACTTTCACCCACATTGAGATGTAGAGAGGTTCGTGATGAAAATTGGCGTATTCGTCCCCATTGGCAACAACGGCTGGTTGATCTCCACGACGGCTCCGCAGTACATGCCGACCTTTGAGCTGAACAAAGCTATCGTGCAGAAAGCCGAGCACTATCATTTCGATTTTGCACTCTCGATGATCAAGCTGCGCGGCTTTGGCGGCAAAACCGAGTTCTGGGATCACAACCTGGAGTCGTTCACCCTAATGGCAGGCCTCGCGGCGGTCACCTCACGTATCCAGATTTACGCCACCGCCGCCACGCTCACCCTGCCCCCGGCGATTGTCGCGCGCATGGCATCTACAATTGATTCCATCTCTGGCGGGCGTTTTGGCGTCAACCTCGTCACCGGCTGGCAAAAACCGGAGTATGACCAGATGGGGATCTGGCCGGGCGATGAATATTTCTCGCGCCGCTACGACTACCTCACCGAGTACGTGCAGGTCCTGCGCGATCTGTGGGGCACGGGCAAAAGCGACTTCAAGGGCGACTACTTCACCATGAACGACTGCCGCGTCAGCCCGCAGCCTTCCACGCCGATGAAGGTGATTTGCGCCGGACAGAGTGACGCGGGGATGGCGTTTTCCGCCCAGCACGCTGACTTTAACTTCTGCTTCGGCAAAGGCGTCAACACGCCTGCTGCCTTCGCCCCAACCGCAGCACGCATGAAAGATGCCGCCGAAAAAACCGGTCGCGACGTGGGATCGTACGTCCTGTTTATGGTCATCGCCGATGAAACCGATGAGGCCGCGCGCGCCAAATGGGAACACTACAAAGCCGGGGCCGACGAAGACGCCCTGAGCTGGCTGACTGAACAGAGCCAAAAAGACACCCGTTCCGGCGCGGACACCAACGTGCGCCAGATGGCAGACCCCACTTCCGCCGTCAACATCAACATGGGCACGCTGGTCGGGTCCTATGCCAGCGTGGCGAAAATGCTCGATGAGGTTGCCAGCGTGCCGGGTGCTGAAGGCGTCCTGCTGACCTTTGATGATTTCCTTCAAGGTGTTGAAACCTTTGGGGAGCGCATTCAGCCGCTGATGCAGTGCCGCTCGCACATCCCAGCCGTGACCCGGGAGGTAGCGTGATGACGACCTTACCCGCACGTCCGGAAGCCATTACCTTTGCACCGCAACACAGCGCGCTGATTGTGGTCGATATGCAAAACGCCTACGCCAGCCAGGGCGGTTATCTGGATCTGGCGGGCTTTGACGTTTCGGCCACCCAACCGGTTATCGCCAACATCAAAACCGCCGTGGCCGCCGCACGCGCCGCAGGCATCCTGATCATCTGGTTTCAAAACGGCTGGGACGATCAATACGTTGAGGCAGGTGGCCCAGGTTCACCCAATTTTCATAAATCAAACGCACTGAAAACCATGCGCAACCGCCCAGAACTGCAGGGCACGCTGCTGGCAAAAGGCGGCTGGGATTATCAACTGGTGGATGAACTTGTCCCGGAGCCGGGCGACATCGTGCTGCCCAAACCGCGCTACAGTGGATTTTTCAACACCCCGCTCGATAGCCTGCTGCGCAGCCGCGGCATTCGCCATCTGATCTTCACCGGGATCGCCACCAACGTCTGTGTGGAATCAACACTGCGCGACGGCTTTTTCCTGGAATATTTCGGCGTGGTGCTGGAGGACGCGACCCATCAGGCCGGGCCGGAGTTTGCGCAGAAAGCCGCGTTATTCAATATCGAAACCTTCTTTGGCTGGGTCAGCACTGTCGCCGATTTTTGCGATGCCGTCTCGCCGCCTTCATTAGCCCGCATCGCCTGAGGAGCAACACTATGCCGAAATCCGTGATTATTCCCGCGGGCACCAGCACGCCCATTGCCCCGTTTGTTCCAGGCACTCTCGCCGACGGCGTGGTGTACGTTTCGGGCACGCTGCCGTTCGATGAGTTTAACAACGTGGTCTATCCCGATGACCCAAAGGCGCAAACCCGCCACGTGCTCGAGACTATCAGGCGCGTTATCGAGACGGCGGGTGGCACGATGGAGGACGTGACCTTCAACAGCATCTTTATCACCGACTGGAAAAACTACGCCGCGATTAATGAAATCTACGCGGAATTTTTCCCCGGCGATAAACCGGCGCGTTTTTGCATCCAGTGCGGGCTGGTAAAGCCAGAAGCGTTGGTTGAAATCGCCAGCGTTGCACACATCGCAAAGTGAGGCTGCCATGAAAATATCTCTCTCGCCGCCCCCTTTTGCCGACGCGCCCGTGGTGGTTCTGATTGCCGGACTCGGCGGGAACGGCAGCTACTGGCTGCCACAGCTCGCCGCGCTGGAGCAGGAATATCAGGTGGTGTGCTACGACCAACGCGGCACCGGCAATAACGCCGGGGAACTCCCCCACGGCTACACGCTGGGAAATATGGCCGACGAACTGTATCAGGCTTTGCTTAACGCTGGCATCCCGCGATTCACCGTGATCGGTCACGCGCTGGGGGCATTGGTCGGATTGCAGCTGGCTATTGCGCATCCCGACGCCGTGCGCGCGCTGGTGTGCGTAAACGGCTGGCTGTCGCTGAACGCCCATACCCGCCGCTGCTTCCAGATCCGCGAACGCCTGCTCCACGCAGGAGGTGAGCAGGCGTGGGTCGAGGCCCAACCGCTGTTTCTTTATCCGGCGGACTGGATGGCGGCGCGCGCCCCGCGCATGGAGGCCGAAGAGGCGCTGGCGCTCGCCCATTTTCAGGGAACCAATAATCTCCAACGCAGGCTGCAGGCCCTGAAACAGGCGGACTTTCGCGCTCAGGCCAAGCACGTTCGCTGCCCGGTGCAGATTATCTGCTCCACCGACGATCTGCTGGTGCCCTCCGTCTGCTCGACTGAGCTACACGCCGCCTTACCCGGCAGCCATAAGACGGTCATGCGCCAGGGCGGACACGCCTGCAACGTGACCGATCCCGATACGTTTAACGCGTTGTTGCTCAACGGGCTCGCCAGCCTGATGCACAACCCAGAACCGGTTTTTAAGGAGTCTCAATGAGCGAAGCCATCACCCCGACGGCAATGAAGACGCTGTTTACCGAGGCCAGGACGCACAACGGCTGGCAAGAAATGCCGGTCAGCGACGAGACGCTGCGCGAGATTTACGACCTGATGAAATGGGGTCCTACCTCCGCCAACTGCTCCCCCGCGCGAATAGTGTTTGTCCGCACGCCTGAGGGCAAAGAGAAGCTGCGTCCGTCACTCTCGAGCGGCAACCTGGCGAAAACGCTGGCCGCGCCTGTGACCGCCATCATTGCCTGGGACAGTGAGTTTTACGAGCGTCTGCCGGAGCTGTTCCCGCACGGCGATGCGCGCAGCTGGTTTACCTCAAGCCCGGCGCTTGCCGAAGAGACCGCCTTTCGCAACAGCGCCATGCAGGCGGCGTACCTGATTTTTGCCTGTCGGGCGCTGGGGCTGGATACCGGCCCGATGTCCGGTTTCGATCGGCAAAAGGTAGACGAGGCCTTTTTCACCGGCACCACGCTGAAAAGCAATCTGTTGATCAACATTGGCTACGGCGACGTCAGCAAAGTGTATGGCCGCCTGCCGCGGCTCTCCTTTGAAGACGCCTGTGGGCTGGTATAAGGAGCGAACATGAGCACTCTGGACGTACAAACCTTTCGCGATGCGATGGCCTGCGTGGGCGCAGCGGTCAATATTATTACCACCGATGGCCCTGCCGGGCAGGCCGGTTTTACCGCCAGCGCCGTGTGCAGCGTGACCGATTCGCCCCCAACCCTGCTGGTGTGTTTGAACCGCGGGGCCTCCGTCTGGCCGACGTTCAACGAAAACCGTACCCTGTGCGTGAACACGCTCAGCGCCGGACAGGAGCCGCTTTCCAATCTGTTTGGCGGCAAAACGCCCATGGCTGAACGCTTCGCTGCCGCACGCTGGCAAACCGGCGAGACGGGCTGTCCGAGGCTGGAAGACGCGCTCGCCTCGTTCGACTGCCGCATCAGCCAGGTGGTGAGCGTAGGCACGCACGACATTCTGTTTTGCACCATCGAGTCCATTACCCGCCACCCTGCGCCGCAAGGCCTGGTGTGGTTCGACCGCGGCTATCACGCACTGTTGCGACCCGCCTGTTAACCCTCCTTAAGGAGATAGCTCATGGCAATGTTCGGTTTTCCCCACTGGCAGTTGAAATCGACCTCTACTGAACACGGCGTGGTCGCGCCGGATGAACGGCTTCCCTTTGCCCAAACCGCCGTCATGGGGGTGCAGCACGCGGTCGCCATGTTTGGCGCGACGGTACTGATGCCCATCTTGATGGGGCTGGATCCTAACCTGTCGATTCTGATGTCGGGCGTCGGCACGCTGCTGTTCTTCCTGATAACCGGTGGACGTGTGCCGAGCTATCTCGGGTCAAGCGCCGCATTTGTGGGGGTGGTGATTGCCGCAACGGGCTTTAACGGCCAGGGCATCAACCCCAACATTAGCGTGGCGCTCGGGGGGATTATCGCCTGCGGATTCATCTATACCCTTATCGGGCTGGTAGTGATGAAGGTCGGCACCCGCTGGATCGAACGGCTGATGCCGCCGGTGGTGACGGGCGCGGTGGTGATGGCGATTGGCCTGAATCTCGCGCCGATTGCGGTGAAAGGCGTTTCGGGCTCATCGTTTGACAGCTGGATGGCAGTGATGACGGTGCTGTGCATTGGACTGGTTGCCGTCTTCACGCGCGGAATGATCCAGCGCCTGCTGATTCTGGTCGGGCTGATCGTTGCCTGTCTGGTCTATGCGCTGGTGACCAGCGTATTTGCCGTCGGAACGCCGGTGGATTTTACGCTGATGCAAAACGCCGCCTGGTTTGGCCTGCCGCACTTCACTTCGCCGACCTTTAACGGGCAGGCAATCATGCTTATCGCCCCGGTGGCGGTGATACTGGTCGCAGAAAACTTAGGCCATCTGAAAGCGGTCGCAGGGATGACAGGGCGCAATATGGACCCGTACATGGGCCGGGCGTTCGTTGGCGACGGGCTGGCCACTATGCTCTCCGGCTCGGTCGGCGGCAGCGGCGTGACCACGTATGCCGAGAACATCGGCGTGATGGCCGTGACCAAGGTTTACTCTACGCTGGTGTTTGTCGCTGCGGCGGTGATTGCGCTACTGCTCGGTTTCTCGCCAAAATTCGGCGCGCTGATCCACACCATTCCGGCCCCAGTCATCGGCGGCGCATCAATTGTGGTGTTTGGCCTGATTGCCGTTGCCGGAGCGCGTATCTGGGTGCAGCATCATGTCGATCTCAGCCAGAACGGTAATTTGATTATGGTCGCCGTCACGCTGGTCCTGGGGGCGGGAGATTTCGCCCTCACCATCGGCGGTTTTACGCTGGGCGGGATCGGCACGGCTACCTTCGGCGCAATATTACTGAATGCGTTGTTAAGTCGCCGAGGAGCGGGTTTACCGCAGACTGATGCCGTTCATCAGGATTCTTGATTAGCCGTGGCGCTGTCGGCTTCCGCCAGCGCCCTTTTCTTTCTTTTCAGCTTTAACTCACTGACCAGCACGCCCAGGATGATAAAGGCCGCACCGAGCAGCGCCAGCATCGGCAGGCGTTCGCCGGCAAGACGGCCAAAAATCCCTGCCCAAACCGGTTCACCGGTGTAGATAACCGTCGCGCGCGTGGGTGAAACGCTGCGCTGCGCCCAGTTCATCGTGACCTGAATAATGGCGCTGAAAATGCCCAGTCCCAGCGCGACAATTACTAGCCCCGGGGACATCGGCGGAACAGATTCCCCCGCTGGGACCATCGCGATAAACGCCACCAGCGACGCCGTCGCCAGTTGCACAACGGTAACGCGCTTGACGTCTACTTTCCCAGCCCAGGCGCTGATCAGGATAATTTCCGCCGCAATCGCCACTGCGCCAATCAGGGTAATGATTTCGCCCGGCCCCATGACCAGCAGGCTGTCGCCCGGTCCCGCGAGCAGGATCAGTCCAATAAACGCCAGCACGATGCCGATGCAGGACATCAGCCCAGGCATTCTGCCCAGACATAACCACTGCAACAACGGAACCAGCGGAACATACATGGCGGTGATGAATGCCGATTTGCTGCTGGGGATGGTCTGGAGGCCCCAGGTTTGCAGGCTATAGCCCATCGCAATCGAAATGCCAATTACCACGCCCGCTTTCAGCTCGACTAACGTCAGCCCACGTAAGGTTTTAAGCGATATCAGCGCGACCGCGATGGCTGCCGTCGCAAACCGCAGACCGACAAAGAAAAACGGGTCACTCAGCGTCACCGCATACTGTACCGCGAGGAAGGTTCCACCCCAGAACATGGTGATTAAAATCAGGATCGCTTCCTGCGGTTTGATAGAAAAGGCGTAACGAGAGAGGGACATCAGGCACCAGCAGCAAGAATGAAAAGCACGAGTCAATCCGGTAGTGTGCGTTGCCCTGGCTTTTTGTTCAACATCGCGGCAATAAAAAACCGCCGGGAGACCCGGCGGCAGGGGGGTATTTCAGGTTATCGGGCACTGAAATGGGGAGACAACGCGCTAACTTTTGTTACTCCCATGACTATTTTTACCCCCTTTTTTGCCAGCTTCGGATGCGCGCTGAGGATCATTTTTGAAGTTCCCCCCGCTCTGCTGGCCACCTTTACGACCTGCTTCTGATGCTCTGTCACGGTCTTCAGCGAAATTACCTGACCCACCACGATGGTTTGCCATCTCTAACCTCCAGAGTGTAAACATTAGACATCATACTGCATTCAGTAAAAGAGAATTCTTTCACCTGGCGGCGTAGGCCAGCACCTTTTCATCTGTCTGCGCCGCGTGAAACTAAGCTTAGCGGAATGCACCAGGCCAGCCAGTGAACGGTAATATTCTGCAACATGATATCAGCCATTCGGGTGAGATTTCGGGGGCCACATCCATAAGTTTCTCTTATCATTCATAAAAGACGATCCCGTAAAAATGTTTCATTTTGCGACAAAGAAAAATCTTAAATATATTGTTATAAATCAAAGAAATGGCTTTCAGATTTGCAGTCTGCCTGTGACGTCATATCTTTAAATGAACGCAGCGATTCGCTGCCAGCAACCCTAAACGAGGAGTAGTGCAAGATGGCTAAAGTTCTGGTGCTCTATTATTCCATGTACGGACACATCGAAACCATGGCTCACGCCATTGCGGAAGGTGCGAATAAAGTTGATGGCGTTGAGGTGGTGATAAAGCGCGTTCCTGAAACCATGAATGCGGAAGCGTTCCTGAAAGCTGGCGGTAAAACGCAGAATGCCCCGCAAGCGACGCCACAAGAGCTGGCTGACTATGATGCGATTATTTTTGGTACGCCAACCCGTTTCGGCAATATGTCTGGTCAAATGCGGACGTTCCTCGATCAAACCGGCGGCCTGTGGGCATCGGGCGCGCTGTACGGCAAACTCGCCAGCGTCTTTAGCTCAACCGGCACCGGTGGCGGCCAGGAACAGACCATCACCTCAACCTGGACGACGCTTGCGCATCACGGGATGGTGATTGTGCCGATTGGCTACGGGGCACAAGAGTTGTTTGATGTTTCGGCGGTTCGCGGCGGCACGCCTTACGGCGCAACGACGATTGCAGGCGGTGACGGTTCGCGTCAGCCGAGCCAGGAAGAGCTGGCTATTGCGCGTTTCCAGGGTGAACACGTCGCGGGTCTTGCCAAAAAACTGAACGGTTAACCCCAACAGGAGGACATGCATGCCAACTCAACAATCTAAAGCTCATCACGTCGGTGAGTGGGCAAGTCTACGGAATACCTCTCCAGAAATTGCTGAGGCCATCTTTGAAGTCGCGGAATACGACGAAAAACTGGCGGAGAAAATTTGGGAAGAAGGTAATGATGAAGTGCTGGTGCGCGCCTTCGAAAAAACGGACAAAGACTCGCTGTTCTGGGGCGAGCAAACCATCGAACGTAAAAACGTCTGATCGTTCCCCCCGCCTGGGCGGGGGGTTTACTCTTATTTTGCCGCGTCGTTCATGAGCGTATTGAATTGATCAATCGGACAGAAGCCGTTGGCATCGATTGGGCACCCCTTCAGCTCAAGCGTCACGCGCTGGGCGGGTGATTTCAGGGACAGCACATCGGCATTACGTAACTGCTCCGAGCTTTGATACACATACTCAATTTTCATCAGTTCGCGATTTGCGTTCTTGTCATGCCAGCGCTGGAAGACGATTTTCCCGCCAATCGGCGTGCGCTCGTGCTGGTCATGAAGTTGATACGGCTTGAAATCCAGCGCAGTCAGCAACGAGGCGATATTGGAATCATGCCCCACCAGCACCGTAATTTTGGGTGCTTTTGCCTGATCGGTCACCAGCGCGTTATCAATGTATTTTACCAGCGGTTTAGCGACGTTACGCGCGACTTCAGTCGAGGTGAACAGCGAATCCTGATAGCCATTTTTCAGCTGTGACAATACGCGCCACTGCTGATCGGTTTTAATTTCACCCCAGGCCACCTGGTCCAGCGGGAAGCCTTCGTAATATTGCAGAGTAAAAGCATCCACCAGCGAATTGCCCACTTTCAGCGGACCAGAAACGCCCGGCTCTTTTTCATATTCCGCGCTAAATGTGTCTTTCGCCTCGGTCAGAGAGCAGACTTTTTTCTCTTTGCAGGACGGAGAGTTGGCAAAATTCGTCATCTGCTCCAGCAGCTTGTAGCTTTCATCAAGCTTCATGCCCTGCCGCTCAGTTTCCATCGCTTTTAATGCTTTTTCGCGGAATTCAGGCGAGTTATCGGTAATCACCGGGTTAAAGGTCGGGTCCATAGTGCCCATTTTTTCCTGATGATGGACCGGGACATCACAGCCAGGGAACGCGCCGGTGATAAAGAACTGCGCGGTAGCAACGGTGCGCTGCAGGCTGTTGGCATAGGTATAGACCGCGTTGGCCGGTGGACATTCCCCCGTCGTCACCATCCCCTGCTCTGCCAACCATTCACGCATGTAATGACCCATATACACTTCGAGCACGCCGCCCTTAGTGGTTAGTTGTCCGCCCGGCACTTCCCATTCCGGCCATTTTTTGGGTGTTGACTGTTCAAGAACGCTGCCGTTGTTGCCCAGCGGTGCGCGCAGATTGTGGCGGCTCATGATCAAGACCTGTTGCAGCTGATAGCCTTCCGGGGCGGTTTGCGCCTGTACACCAGAAGTCATCATCACCGATCCTGCCACTGCGATTGCCAGTAGTGCTTTTCTCATCCCTACTTCCTCACGTCTTGTTATGGTCGATTTTAGTGTGACAGATTTATGACATATTTCCGGGAACCATTTCTCAAACTGATAGAAAACGCTTTTTACGGCGACGCAAAATGGTTTTATAATAAAACTAACAATGAAGGAGCCACTGTGAAACGAACCCGTCTTGAAGAAAGCACCTGCCCTGTCGCCCGCTCGCTGGATATCATCGGCGACTGGTGGTCGTTGCTGATTGTTCGCGACGCGCTGCGCGGTCTCAAACGCTTCGGTGAATTCCAAAAAAGCCTTGGGATTGCAAAAAATATGCTCGCCTCCCGCCTCAAACAGCTGGTTGAAGAAGGCATTCTCGTCCTGCAACCCGCCTCCGACGGCAGCGCCTGGCAGGAATATGTTCTGACCGAAAAAGGCCGCGCCCTGCAAACCGTGCTGGTTGCGCTGTCGCAATGGGGAAATGATTTCCTGTTTGCTGACAATGAGTTTGGCAGTGTTCTGGTGGATGCGCAAAATCGCCGGCCGCTGCGCAGGCTGACCATCGTGTCGAACGACGGACGCGAATTGTCCCCCGACGATGTGGTGACAAAACTGCCTTAATCGCACTGTTTCAAACAGTTAGTGTCACCTCGTGAAGCAGAAGGAAAATATTTCGCGCAAATTGGTTGCATTATAAAACCAATTAACACAATCTTAATTCAGTTTCATATTGAAACCAATCAATCTACTCTGCTTCGAGGCTACACATCATGACGACCCAACACGCTACCGCATTGATTACAGGCGCTTCATCCGGGATTGGCGCCGTTTACGCCGATCGTCTTGCCGCTCGCGGTTATGATTTAGTGTTGGTCGCCCGTCGCGAATCGCGGTTACAAACGCTGGCAGCCCAGTTGCGCGAACGCTATAGCGTCGCGGTCGAAATACTGGTCGCGGACCTGACCGAAGACGCAGGCATCCGCGCCGTAGAAGAGGTGCTTCAGAGCAACGCGGCGATCGGCACCCTCGTCAACAACGCAGGTACCGCGCAGATGGCCCCATTCCTGGCGGGCGATATTGCACAACATCAGACAATCAACACTCTCAATACCACCGCGCTGATGCGTCTGACTTACGCCATTTTGCCGCGTCTGGCACAAAATAATCGCGGTACGCTGATCAACATTGCGTCGGTGTTGTCTCTGCACGCCCGTGCTGGCAGCGCGCTGTATAGCGCCACGAAAGCCTGGGTTCTGAATTTCACCCGCGGTTTGCAGGAAGAGTTTGCCCAAAGCGAGATCCGCATTCAGGCCGTGTTACCTGCCGCCACCGCCACGGAGATCTGGGAGATTTCCGGCGTGTCGATGAACGATCTACCGGAAGGTTCGGTCATGACCACCGACAATATGGTGGATGCAGCGCTTGCCGGGCTCGATCAGGGCGAGCTGATAACGATTCCGCCTATGCATGATGTGCAGCTCTGGGAACGTTATGAACAGGCTCGACTGGAGCTGTTTAGCAGCGCCCGCACAGGCGTTCCGGCCCCACGTTATTTCAAACGCTAATCAGTGCTCCAGCTGTCCGCCGTATTCCTGCATCCAGGCGGCCAGCGGCGAAAGCGCCCCTTGAAGCGTCAGCCCCAGCGGCGTGATTTGATATTCCACGCGCGGCGGGATCTCGGGGAATATCGTGCGTGAGACCAGCCCGCGCTGTTCAAATAAACGCAGCTGTTTGGTCAGCTCTTTTTGCGTTATCGGCGCTGCTGCGCGCAGCAACTCGCCAAATCGCACGGGTGCGTTGAGCACAATCAGTCGGTAAAGAATGGGTATCGCCCATTTTCCTGAGATCAGGCTGACGAACTGCGTCATCGGGCAGGATTCGGTCGCAGATTTTTTTTCACAGCACAGTTCAAGTGTTTCCGCCATAGCACACCGTTCGCCTCGTTAGTATCCAAATGGTACGTGGTTTCTTTTGGATACTAACGTTTCTATAGTGCTTTCTCCAGTGACATTTCAGGAGAACAGCATGAGTCGTTTAGCAGGTAAATACACCCTGATTACCGGTGGCACCACCGGGATTGGGCTGGCGACAGCGCAGGAGTTTATCGCCGAGGGGGCCCACGTTGCAGTCACAGGACGCAACCCGGAAACGCTCGCCGAGGCGAAGCGAATTTTGGGTGATAGCGCCTGGGTGATCCCTGCTGATGCAGGCGACATTGCGGCGCAAAAGCAGCTGGCAGAAACGATAGCTGCCCGCTGGCCACGGCTGGATGCGGTGTTTATCAACGCCGGAGATGTGACGCATGGACTCATCGAAGAGTGGCGTGAAGATGCCTGGGATCGCCTGATGGGCATCAACCTTAAAGGCCCGTTCTTTTTAATTCAGGCGCTGCTGCCGCTGCTGAATAATCCGTCGTCCGTGATCCTGTGCGGGTCCGTCAGCGCGAGGATTGGGCTGCCTACCAGTAGCGTTTACTCGGCCAGCAAAGCCGGTTTACTGTCACTTGCGCGCACGCTGTCGGCGGAACTGTTACCGCGCGGAATTCGCGTCAACGGCTTAAGCCCAGGTCCGGTGGAAACCCCGGCGATGAACAAGCTTGGCCTGAGCGAAGACGCGCAAAAAGCCATGCAGGCTGACATCATCAATCTGGTTCCATTGGGACGGATGGGAACGCCTAACGAGCTGGCAAAAGCCGCGCTTTATCTGGCATCCGATGAATCGAGTTATACGGTGGGCACAGACCTGCTGGTCGATGGCGGCACGGGGAGCTTGTAGTCATCAAAGGGGAGCATCACTCCCCTTTTCCATTGCCACGGTCAATAACGACCCGTCAAAGCATTAGCCAAATAGCGGCAGTTTATACATGCGGAAGCACGTGATGTTATAGCGATAAAATCCGGTCTGTGAAGGTGGAATATTTCCGATATTTCTATAAAGCCCTGAGCTGATCGTAATATCCTGCAGAATTATGCCCTCTGCATTCATTTCACGAAGCGGCAGCCGCCCTTCCACTTCACCGTTTCCTGGTTCTAAAGCCACATCGCTGTAGCCCGGATCGCAGGTGAGCGGCAGTCCGTTGCTGTCGAACAGCGCGCCGCCGAAGCTGACGACGATATTCCCGTTGGGCATTTCCTGCTTACAGCCGCACAAGCTGCTGTAGCCCTCTGCGCCAGAGGTGTACTCAGCCAGCATTTGTACCGTCATGGTATTCAGATTAATGCGGTAGTGGCCAATTCGGCTCTCATTGTCCTGCGGCAACACGCTGTTGGCGTCAGATCGCGAGCGATAGTTGCTGTTATTGAACAGCGAAATATCAATGATGCCCGGCGTCGCATTGGGGATTTCCAGTACATTGTGTTGACCCCAGTTCCAGAACACGGCATCCGCTTCTTGCGCCTGTTGAGGATCGGTAAGGTCGTATGGCGTCCCGTCGGCTCTCAAAGGTGTCAGCAGATAACGGCTCAGTTCTTCAGGCCAGTCACCGTGAGTCCCCATAATGAAGCTCAGGTCGTATGTCCCCACTTTCAGGCCAAAGACGGCACTCTGATTACGACCGGATGTGATCAACATATTATTCGTTTCGTTGATATACGCCTGGTTAATGTGCAGCCAGTCAAGCGTACCACCGGCCGTATCCGGTGGGTTAGATGGACGAGTTGCGCGACTCAACCCTAAAACCTGCACCATATCGTAGTAATCAATCTCCTCACCGGTTTCGAGACTGATGATGGATACGCCATCCTCAATGCTTAATCCGCCGTCAGGCCGCGTGCCCGGCATATATTCCGATGCAGCAACCAAACAGTTATTCACGCCTTTATAGGCGTATGTGGAAGACTGCTGATATAACGAATGATGACAGGCGTTATCAAGATCGTACATGGCATGAACGCGGCCAACCATATCGAATTCATACATCTTCAGATAACTGCTTTGGGCGACAGCGGAAGAGACGAAATTCCCATTTGCCAGACGCAATAAATTATTCGATGGCATCGATTTCACCGTATACCAGCGCACATTTCCTTTGTTATCCAGCGCAAGATTATTACGATCAAAATACGAGATAAAATAAAGCCCGTCGGCCAGGAGTGATTCATCGGTTGCGAGTGAATTCACCGTAATCTGCGGGAATAAATTATAGTTGGCGGGGTCGGTCGGATCGCTGACTTCTGCATCGGTCGGGGGTAAAGGCGCGGTTTCAATTAACGGCAAAAGCGTTGAGCCTGATGCAGAAATCACCGTAATCTTATTTTGAATGCCAGGCAGTAATCCGGCAGCGGGAATTAAATTGGCACCCGCCACAACGGGTTGGGTAAACGTCAATATAGGGAATTTACCCTGTGCGTCAGATACGCTAATGGTGGCCGTATCGCTGGCGTCAGACCACAGGCCAATATAAAAACTTAACGGTGACGTGGTAAAGGGATCCAAAAATACGAGGGCATTATCCTGGGTATGCGAAGTCGTCACTTGTTCCATTAAAGCGCTGTAAATCTGGTTATGGCTCACCACAATAGGATCGTCAGGATTAATCCCCTGAGCAATTGACGGACGGGGCGCGGGCGCAGCATTGACATGAGAGAGCGTCATAATTTATTTCCTTATTAATATATGATTTATAGAGCTGGACGTACTAACCGGATCCTGAGTGTATTTATTACCGTCCCCGGTTATATTCTGCCGCCAGATATTCCAGCAGATGCACAATGTTACGCGGTGCGAGCCGGGTTAACTGCGGCCAAATAGGGTGTCTGAAAAGATATTCCTGAAATGCGCGTGCGGGCTTGAGTGTCGCCTGGCGAAATGACGACCGGTTTGTTTTCCCGGTAAGATGACAGACAGCAAGATTGTAATTTCTCTGCGAATAACAATTCCATGTATCACGCCAGACAATATCCGATCTCACCGTCTCACTGCGCAGGCGTTGTGTTGCATCTAAGGCCCCCTCCTCATAGACAAAACTAATGCCGCAGCGCTGCTGTGCGATATCCACACGATTGGCCATTAAGCACGCCCCGTAAATAAAGCACTCGTGCTCCAGCCAGTGATGTACCGACAGCAAACGATGATCGGTCAATGCATGTACCAGTGCAAAATGGCGATAAGCGGCAAGAACCGGTTTGACAATGGTGCCAGGGTCATTCGTCCGAACATTAGCGGGACCGTACGCAATATCAAACAAAAAGGGTCGTCGACTAATGACTCTGTCCTTATCAAACACTTTTCTCACCAGAATGGGGGAAACACCGCTTTCGGCGGGCATTGACGGATACCACCATTCCGGAGAAATACCGTTCTTGAGCGCCACGTAGTTGGTTGAAATCGCGATCACACATCCTGTTTTATTGTCAGCCGTGGCAATAACGAAAAGTTTATTGTGACTGTCATTAAATTCTACGGTAAATGTGATGGTTGAATATTCTCCGCTCAATGAGCCTGTCGGCAGATAAACTTGTTCTACTCTGGCTGAAAATGCCAGCCGCGTAAAATGGCGACTTAATGTCTGACTTTTTTCTCCTAATAACGTGAAATCTCCCCCGGCGGCAATGCACTCTGCGAGTGGTTGAAGTCCTGAAATATCCTTCATGAGGGTTGATTCATCCGTAAATGAGCTATTACAGGTGCGACAACGCCAGCGTTGCGCGCCCCTGAGTCCGCATCCGTTACGAATCAGCGCATCGCCCTGCCCACACGTCGGGCAATGTAGTAATACCTGTGGATAGAATTTATTACTTTGCTGATTAAACGCACTCAGCGCTGATGGTGATATGATCGGGAAAATATCACCACATTCCGGGCATAATCCATTTTGCCCGATATATTGATAATGCACCGTGTTAAACACACCAAAAAGGGAACACTCTACGTTTTTGCAACAATTGACATGTTCCCATTGATTCATTGTATTTATTCTCTATTCACACAATGTATGACGAATATCTGACGGCGAATATCCTTCATCGAGAAGAGATTTCATCATCAGCATATAAGGCTCGGTATATCTAAAAAATGTCTGGTAGCTGCTACAAAAATAATTGAGCTCAGCAATACCTCGTGAAGAGAGAGAAATACGATCTTTTGGACATCCCCCGTGGCACGCGAATTTAACGTTGCAGTGCAGGCATTCGGGTGCCGCCGGTTGTTTATTTTGTCCAAATAGACGGCTGGCATCGCTGTCCAACATTTCACCAATCGTGCTGTGCTGAATGTTACCCAGTAAATGTGCGCTATTCACGAAATGGTCACACTGATAGAGATCACCATTTTGTTCCAGCGCAAAAGCGTTGCCGCACGTCGGGGAAAACACGCACGTCAGCGGCGGTAAACCACACCAGGCGGCAAACGTATGTTCAAAAAAGGGAATTTCTATTACGCCAATATCGCGACGTATCCAGTGATAAAATATCGTTTTCAGAAAAATACCAAAACTCGACGGCGTCACGCTGCGTTTATTTACCCCTTCGGTGGTGGTTTCCAGCAGGGGAATAAACTGCATATGATGGCTGCCTAAACTTTTTAGAAATTCATACACCCGGATAGGATACTGGCTATTTAGGGCATTAACTACCGTCAGTGTATTAAACTGCACCTTGTATTTTTTAAGTAAATCGACCGCTTCCACAACGCGCTGATGGGTGGGTTTCCCAGAAACAGTTTTACGAAAAGCATCGTGCAGAATCGCATCGCCATCTATCGAAATACCAATCAGAAAATTGTGCTGATAAAAGAAACGACACCAATCATCATTCAGAAGAAGCCCGTTGGTCTGAAAGGTGTTCAGGATCGTCTTACCTTGCGAGAATTGTTTTTGCAATGCCACTGCACGTTGGAAAAACGCTAAACCCGCCAGCGTCGGTTCACCGCCCTGCCAGGCGAAAATAACCTCATCGGTTTCCTGAGCAGCAATATGCTGGCTAATAAATCTCGTCAGTGTTTCATCATTCATAGTGCGGTTTTTTCGTTCTGGATAAAGCTGTGCTTTTTCCAGATAAAAACAGTAATCGCAGGCAAGATTGCATGTCGCACCGGTAGGTTTGACCATGACATGGCAACTTTTCATTTTAACTCCCTTGTATCATGGCCTCATGAAATTCATCACAAGGCCATGAAAATCCTTTAGTTCCAGTCTACTGGTGTCGGTTTATCGCCCCTGGCCTTCATAAGTGAATCATTTTCAATACTGGACTGATAACGAGCTAACGCGGCTATCATTTTTTGCTCCAGCACGGGTTGTTTACCCAGTTGATTCATTGTCTCGCCACGATCCAGCTTGAGGTTATAGAGATATTTAGGTTTGCTATTGCGGTCAAATATCATCTTCCAGTCGCCGTCGCGTAGTGCCCACATATCCGTCGGATCATCCTGGAACGGCATATCAATCGCGAATAACAAAGGTTGCTGACGGTTCATCGTTTGTCCCTCAAGTACGGGCACAATAGATTCTCCATCAATAATCCGGTCGGTCGGCAAGTTAAAATGCGTCAGTTCTGCAAGAGTGGGTAATATATCCAGGCCGCTTACAGGCGTGTCGGTTACCGTGCCGGCGTGTAAATGCTGACCATATTTAATGATCGCTGGTACGCGTATTCCTCCCTCCCACAAATTATCTTTGCGGCCCCGTAAGCCATCCGTTTCACCCGCCATATTAAGTTCGTACCATTTACGCGCTTCGCGCGTGACAGGACCGTTATCGCTGGTAAAGATGACTATCGTGTTGTCCTCCTGCCCCATTGATTTGATTTTTGCGAGGACTTTACCAACCTGTTCATCCATGTAACTGATATTGGCGTAGTATTCTCCCGGACCACGATAAGGCTTATCCGCCCAGTCGGCATAAAACATATCGGGATGCTGCTTTTCATACTCGCTCATATAATTTTTATAAATTTCGAGATATTTTTTGGGTGACGCCAGTGGCGTATGGACCTCTGTGAAAGCCACATACATAAAGAAAGGTTTGTTATCTTTTTTATCGTTTAGCCAGTTAATGGCTTCCTGACTGACAAATTCACCGCTGATTTGGTTAACGGTCCCCAGCGCTTTACCGTTTCGATAAAACCCATTCGGGTACACCACGCCATTACGCGGACGCTCTTTCGCCTTATCCAGATCGCTGGTGACAAAACCAGCAGCATTGACCAACGTATAGTCGAAACCAGCATCTTCAGCCTGGGGCTGATCGTGGCGGTCAACACCGGCATTAAGATGCCATTTACCCATCATTGCCGTGTCGTAACCCTGGTCTTTCAGGTAACTGGCTATGGTCTTTTCGTTACGCCCCAGCGCGATATTTTTATTGGTCGGGATCCAGGATCGAATCCCCGTTCTGAAGGGGGTGCGCCCGGTCAGTAAACCTGCACGTGAAGGCGAACACAGTGGCGCGGGTGCGTAATATTGCGAAAACCTCACCCCTTCCTGCGCGAGTTTATCGATATTCGGGGTTTTAACGATAGGATGCCCATATATGCCTAAATCGCCATAGCCCAGGTCGTCGGCTAAAATAATCACGACGTTAGGCTTATTTAATTGATTCGCTGATTGCTCTGCCGCCAGAACATTTTCCATTCCCCCAGTCATGCCAATGACCGCGCTGACAAACACTGCTAACGTTGTCTTTCTCATTATCGTTCCTTATTATTTATTTTAGAAATCGTAACCGAGCATATAAATCAACTGGTCGCCAAAACCGTCGTAACCTAACTTGTTATCGAAATAACGCCATGTAGCACTGGCTTTAAAGTGGGGGTAAAATTTCCATGTTAAGGTCAACCCGCCATTAATACCGTTTTTACTGTGTTGTTGTTCGGCGTATGCGTCATTGCGATCCAACTCAAATTCATTCCAGTCGGAGAGCACCATTTTTTCGCCCCACAAATCGAAAAACCAGGCGCTTGTCCAGCCGACAACATATCCATTCAGACCACTGGCCTGACCATATTTGCTGGAGACATAGTCATTTGAAAGATTATGCAATGCCACATAGGGCTTAAAAAAACCAGATGGCCCGGACCAGCCTAAATAACCTAATCCGTACATCATATTCAGTTCATCACCCCACGTATTTTCAAACTGACCGTAGAGTTTTCCCATAAAACTGAAATCAGAATCGAATAACCGAATATGGGTCTGTGCAGAAAGCACATGGTTTCGACCTTCAACGGCATGATTTAATACGTTACTTTCATAAAATGAGTAAAATTCTCCTTTATCAAATATCGCACCAAAGTCAGCGGTTGCTTTCCAGACTTCCCCTCGGTGCGTATTTTCAAATCCCGTATTCCAGTTGGCATAACCCGCATTAATAGACCCATAAGAGGTTTTTAATTCGAGAGCATGCGCCTGGCAGGCAAATAAAATAGAGAGTGTCAGTAACGCTTTCTTGAAATGTTGATCTTTCATTATTATTCCTGCTCCATGCAGTATCCCAGATTAATATTCATTCCAGGCAACATAGTAATGAGAGACCTTCGGGACCAATGTGATGATTTTCACGCATTTTTTGTGGCAGGACGCGCAAAGCCAGGAGGTCACAGAATGTGGGTTTATTGCTCCACTAACCTATTGATTTACCGTATCGCTGATCCACAATTTCCTTTCACAATCCGATCTGTACCCCGCATTAACCGTTTTTTCGTTAAATCCGCCACCGACGGGACTTTTCATCGTCGTTTTGTGGCAAGCTGACGAAACGGTTAATCCCAACGCCCTTAGGCATCGCACATACAGCGTCTACGCCTTGAGGCAAGCTGGGTTTGTTAAGACGCTGAAGAAGGGTGTGAACTTATTCTGACGGTCACGCATTCGAGAGGTAAACGATGTTTTCAAAAACTATCCAGTTACAGGTTACTGAATCCCCGAAAAAATTTATCGATGTCGCTCCCGTAACGTTGAGTGACGCCACAATGCTGGAGCGCAAAAATAAAGTTCTGACACGTATGAATGATGAAGGATATGACGCGCTCATCATCTATGCGGATAAAGAGCATGGGGGGAATTTCGAGTACCTGACGGGTTTTGTTCCGCGCTTCGAAGAGGGTTTACTGATAGTCAAAAAAACCGGTGATGCGATACTGATTCTGGGTAACGAAAACCTCAAGATGGCGAACTATTCCCGCATCCCGGCGGCGTTAAAACATTGCCCACATTTCTCACTGCCTAACCAGCCGATGGACCACGAACGCCCTCTCGAGGAGATTTTCATCGAAACGGGTCTTAACACGATATCCAAAATCGGTTTGGTCGGCTGGAAAATGTTTACATCGACAACGGCGAATAATAAACACCTTTTCGACATTCCCTGGTTTATTGTCGACGCCGTGAAGAACAGTATTGCTTCGAACACTGTGCTGGAAAATGCCGCGCATCTTTTCATCCGGGGCGATCGTGGCGCAAGAATTACCAATAACGAAAACGAAATTGCGCACTATGAATATGGTGCCAATCTGGCCTCGAATTGTATCCTCGATGCGATGAACGCCGTTGAACCCGGCCTGCGGGAAACCGAGCTGGGTGCTCTGTTGGCTGCTGAAGGTCAATACCAGACGGTCGTGACTATCGCGGCGACGGGCCAACGTTTCGAGAAGGCGAATTTTTACCCTTCCTATAAAACGCTGGAGCGCGGACAACCGCTGTCGATGACAACCGGCTTTAAAGGCGGGCTTTCAAGCCGTACCGGGTTTGTTATCGCGGATGAAAGCGAACTGCCTGACAATCAAAAAGACTACCTTGAGAGAGTCGCAAAACCTTATTTTGGCGCTGTCGCCACCTGGCTTGAAAATATCAAAATAGGGATGCGCGGTGGCGAAATGTACGATCTGATTGAGAATGTCCTCAGCAAAGAAAAATACGGTTGGCACCTGAACCCAGGTCATCTCAGTGCTGATGAAGAGTGGATGTCGTCCCCCATTTATAAAAATTCGGCTGAGACACTGAAAAGCGGCATGATTATGCAGATTGATATTATCCCCTCTGTACCGGGATATACGGGCGTCAGCGCTGAAGAAAGTATTGCCCTTGCGGATGAAGAACTGCAGCAGAAAATTCAGCAGGTTTATCCACAATTATGGGCGCGAATCATCGCTCGCCGCGAATACATCCGTCAGGTTTTAAACATTCAGCTCACCGACGATGTCATTCCGCTGTCCAATACTGTGGCCTATCTTCGCCCGTTTCTGCTCGCAAAAAACAGGTCCTTCACGGTTAATTAAAGATGTCCTCATAGAAAAAGGCCTCGCGATGAGGCCTGCTAATAAGCGTGATTGATTCGAATGCACAAAAAGAGGGAATCGCTTTATTCCCTCTCTTTGCAGAGACTCAATGAGGAACTTACGATTGAGTCAAATCAATGCGCAAAATGCGCTCTTTAGCGCCCTCCACAAACACATCAGGATCCCATTCACGGTTGAAGCCTTCTTTGATGCCGATAAAAAGAGTATCAAAGTCCGGGGACAGCACCATCTGATTCGGGTAGACCGGCACGCTGAATTGTTTTTTTATCGCATAATGCGTGGCATCAATAACGCTTATCGTCCCGCTGGTAAAATTGGTGACGTAAACTTCGTTATATTTCGGGTTATATTTCACCGCATTGGTTCCAGCGCCGGTGTGAACATAACCGAGTTGCTTGCCGCTCTGGAGATCAAATACGTACAAACCGTCGTTTTCGCCCCGGCGATCTTCATGATCAAAGACCACCACAAATATGCGGTTGGAGGCGGAGTCCACCGCCAGATTTTGCGCACTGGTGATTTGCGGTTTAGCGTCTTTCAGGCTGATGGTGCGTAATACTTTTTGTTTTTTCGCATCAATTTCATTGACGTAATCTTTACCACCGATGTAAATCTTTTGCGTTTTATCATCCTGGGTTAGACCATAGGCTGTCCCGTTATACGCCCCTTTGACCTCGCCTTTCATCGCCAGAGAGGTGCCGTCCAGCATCAACAATTTATGCACCGACGTCATACCTTCGGCGGTCTTCAGCATATTGCTGTAGCTGACAAAAAGCGTGTTGGTTGACTTGTTGTAAACCATGTGGCGCAGGTGTTCAAAGCGTGAATCGGCGGCGTTCGCCTCTTTAAAACTCAACTTCTCGCTGGTTTTCGTCAGCTTGCCGGTCTGGGTGTTCACAGCGCTGATGCGCAAGGAAGCCGACTGCGTATGCCCCACATAGAGCTGTTGCTGGTCCTGATTCATCGCCAGCGAAAACGCGCGGTACGGCATATCAAGCCGGTTTTCGATTTTCAGCGATGCCGGGTTAAAGGTATATAAAAATCCTTTATTGGCTTCGCGATTTACGCGATCAGTCGCTGCAGCATAAAGTTTATGATGGGTATTATCGAAAGCCATTTCATAAATACCTTCATTGGCTTCCTGAAGATAATTGGTTTTCATCGCAAAGCGCGAGAGTTCACGCTGTGGCGGGTCAATGGCCAATGCGGCAGTGGAGAATAACGTCGCGATGAAAAAGCATCCCAACTGCTGTGTTACGTTTCGGCAATTCATGATTTATTCCTGCTAGTCATATTAATTTCAACGTCATACATGGGGACAAATACCCCTTGTGTTGCCAGGGCTTAAAATTGTATTTCCCCACCGAAAATATAAGTGCGCCCACGCGCGGTGGTATTAATCGTTGACCCTTCTTTGGCGTAATCAAGACTCTGGTTCATGCGGTTTAACGCTTCGGAATAATCACGATTAGTCACGTTCTGAACGCTAAAGCGCAGCAGCACGCTGTCAGTCATCTGCAGGGTGCTGTAGAGATCGATAACAGTTGGAATATCCGGCATTTTCTCTTTCGGCACGGTGTTGCTGTCGGTGCTGATCCCTTCGGTACTCAGACGTTTGGATTTGCCAGTGAATTTCACCAGGCTACCGATGGTCAGGCGCTGATCAAACAGGCGTCCACCCACATCTAACGTAGCGTAGCTGTCCGGCAAATCGCTGATATCGCTGTAGGCAAAGCTGTAAACGGTGCTGGCGATTGAGGTTGGCTGATCCGTGTGTTGTTTGCTCCACGAGATGTTCGCGTAGGCAAAGCCCATGTCGTATCCGGCTTCAATTTCATAGCCTTTGGTGGTGACCGGCGACGTGGTGTTGACATACACGTTGGCGTTAAAGCCACCAAATGAGTTGTCGAAGTCATGACACAATTGCCCGTCATAGCAGAGCATGAAGGATTCGCTGGTAATGTAGTCCTTAATGCGGGACTGGTACGCGAGCGCCTTCATGTGGAAACTGTCTTTCTCCACCAGCAGACCTTTTTTGTTGATGTTAAAGCCCGCTTCCCAGGTTTCAGCTTTTTCAGGCTTGAGGAACGGGTTCATTGAGGCCCCGCCTTCGTTAGCAAAAAAGACTTCCTGTACGTTTGGCGCGCGAGATGAGCGGCTCCAGCTCACGAAAGGTTGTAACCACGGCGTGACCTGAGCAGAAAACGTGGCTGACGGATTGAAAGCGTTGTCATCCAGGTTGAGATTGGCTTCACCCTGTGGGAAACACTTTTCGTTAGCGGAACAGGCCGGTTTATGGCCCTCAACCTGGCTGCGGGTATAATTTAGATTCAGATCCAGCTGATAAATATCTTTGTTCAGCGTCAATCCGGTATATAAAGACGAAATCTTTTGCGTGCCTGCGGGGGCAAACGCGTTACGGTCGGTTTCGGTCGATTGCACGAAACTGCGACTGTAACGGGTATCCATTAATTTGCCGCCGAGCTGATAGGTCGCGTAAAAATCATCCGCGAAGGTAAACCGGCTGGTATTGCTGATATCAAGGGCGTTGGATTTATTCGTCGTCGATGAGCTGTTGAAATTATACATGGACTCAGGTTTGTAATCCTGATTACCGCGGCTAGTGCTGGCCAGCACGTTTAAATCTACCAGTTCATTGAGTGGTGCGTAGTTATAACGCAGATAATAATCGTCGCTGGTAATATCGCGTCGAGTGAAAGAATTGCTGTAATTTCTGGCAGAGAATTCAAATTTATTGAATTGGTCCAGATTGAAATTCAATTTATAAAGCTGTGATTGCGGTTCCTGACGCAGATATTTATTGTCTTCGCCAATGAAATCTTTACTGCTGCGACCACCACCGTTTTTATAGGTTGCATAGGTACGAGTGCCGCTGATACCCACCAGCGCGCCAACCCCGCCGCCATTTTCAAAGGTTTCGGTTTTACCCGCCACCGCGATCATGCCTGTACGCCCCAGCCCGTTATCGCCCACTGAGAATCGAGACAGCACGCCGGTCTGGCGTCCCTCTTTTAACACGTCATCCACGCCAATCGTGCGCATATTCGCGCTGCCCGCCAAAGCGTTAACGCCCTGGGAACCGGCACTGCTGCCGCGTGTGACGTCAACTTCCGCGAGGAAATTGGGATCAAGCGGGACGCCCGCAGCGGTATTAGAGCCGCCGTGATAGTTTGCCGGTGCCATACCAAAATAAGTCTGGGTAACGCCATCGACCATGGTATTGACGCGCCCGAGACCGTTCATCCCGCGAATATTCACGCTGATCGAACCCTGCAACGGATCGATTTGAGTATAAGTGCCCGCCATGCTGCGCAGTGAGGCATCGAGGCTCTGTAAATTCTTATTTAGTGTGCGAGAACTGTACGCGCCCGGACGGGTATAAGTTTCTTCCGAGGAGCCCACCTGATTTTTATCGTCCAGCGAGTTGTCGATAATCGTTAACGGAGAAAAGACGGATTCCCCCTCTTTTTCTGCCGCATAGGCGTGGCTGTGCACAATAAGAAGCCCGGTCAAAAGCCCCTTGACCATTTGAGGTTTTTTCATAATCAAGTCCTGAGTTTAATTATCTTTAGCGCAAAAAATGAATAGCCCCACGCATCGCCCTTATTCTTTCAGACGATGGGAAAGCACCCATAATAAATTCATGTCATTAATGCGGTTGAGCAGGTGCGATAAATCACCCTGCTCTTATTCAGCGATTAACAAATATTATCTAAACCAAATTTACATCTCAGGCGAAATAATAAGCCTGATAATAGAAGACGTATTTTCTATATTTCTAACAAGCCAAATTCAACCGGGAGCGTCACTTTTTGTACGCCATTTTTCACCAGTTCTTTTGGGGGAGGCGGCAGCGGCCGCGCGCTGATTAGCGCGTTTAATGCCGCTCTATCCAGCGAAAGCGTGCCGGATGACGTGACTAACTTGGTGCTGAGTATTTCACCCTGCGCATCCACACTGAACGCAATCACGGCCGTCCCGGTACGTTTGCGACGTCGTGCATCCTCAGGATAGTGACGCATTTTGTTGATTTTGCCTTTCACCAGCGATTCCCAGCTGATTTCGCTTTTGCTGATCCGAGAAGAGTCCGTATCTAACGGAGCGGCATTGCGCTGAGTCTGCACCGTCTGAACCGGCGGTGCGGCCAGACTGGTGGTCGTTGAATTGCCTTTCTCTTCTTTCTGCTCGCGCTGGCTTTTTTTCTTCGTTTCCGTTTTCTTTTTGGCTTTCGGTTCGGGCTTTGCGGCGGCAATTTTGAGTTCAGCCTCTTCATGCACCAGCAGCTTTGGCATCTCTTTTTCTGGCCTGCGCTCTTCCTCCGTCATCGCCTCCACTTTACGCTGCTGACTGACACCAGGCGGCAGATCGGGTCTGACAAGGGAGACTTCAAACTCAGGTGAGTATTCCACCATCACCGCGGCAGGGGTTGCTATTGGCTGCTCCTGCGCAAAATGAAGGACAAATGGCAGGACTATCGCCACATGGAAAACGACACTGGTGGCCGTGCTTCTCATCCAGGGCGTGCGCGGCATGACGAGTTGTACATTCATATTAAGGTGCTTTTTCCACTGGCACGGACCAGACGTAATCCGCCTGTTTGGCGGTCAGCGTTGTTCCCTCGGTGGTGAGCATCACAACGACAGGTTTTTCGACATTCAGATCCGCCAGATGCAGTGGCACGCCGATATCTTTTGCCGCGTGATAGCCGCCCGCAATCAATAGTGCCGGGCGAGGTGCTTTGCGAATTTGTTCAGCCATAAAACGGTCGCGATGTTGCTGGATGGCGACCATGGCCTTGACCTGTTCGCCACTGATTTGGCCGTCATGCATCAGGTAAATAATGGCAGATAAGGATTCGCGGACCTGCGAACGAGACGATAAATCACCGCGTGGGAAATCAGGATTGTTATACAGCTCAGTGACCTGGCTACGGGTGATATTTGCCGCCAGCAGCGGGTAAGGCCCTTTCAATGCGGTCATGACGACATCACGGTAAAGCTCCCACGGCCAGCCACTTTTCCAGCGCATGGCCTCCGCCGCCCTGGTCGGGCTGAGGGTTGCGCCCATCAGGCTTTCCGCTTTTAAGCGATCCACTACGGCCTGCTGATCGCTATCGATCATTTCCATCAGCACACTTCCCTGCGCACGGGATTGATTCAGATGTTGCAGTAACCAGTGTTCAATCTGGTGGTGTCGCACATTGGTGTGCTCTTCACCGACGATCACAATGGGGGCGCTGGAGATCTTAGCGATGAGCTGCTCAGGCGTCATTACCGTACCGCTCGCTGCGTCTTTGATGCATAGGCACTCAATTGCGTTAGCGTTTTGCGCTGGCGTATCCTTCGGCGGGCTATGACATGCTGCGATCATTAAAACGCTGCCGAGAACCAGTGGTTTTAAGAAGTCATCCATATTTATCATAAGTTTCCGTTTACGCTTTAGCGCTTATTTTACGCTGCAAATTTTGGCGGGATTATAGCCATTGATGATAATGATTATCAAGATCATTCGCATTATCAATTATAGATCTGGGTGAAAAAGAAGGGAATTAACCGCCCATACGTTGCAATAGCCCTGCCACATCACAGCGTATCGGCGTCGCTTGTCGCTATCATGGTTTAGCCTGGCATCGTGGGTCATCGAGACTTAACGGCTATCGCGGTGTATTCCTGTGTACAAAGGCGCGGAACGAATATGCACTATCATTTATGCAATGCGAAATAACCGACGTCTTACTTAAACGGTGAGCATCCTTGAAATGGTGTCATATCGTGGATAAATGCATTCAGTTCATGACCACTTATCTTAAGGCAGGACGTCGGCGCGGATGCGCGTTATTGCTGAAAGAAATCTTCGCGATTCAGGTGATTATCGCGCTGCTATTATCAGTGGTCATTTCTGACCGGCTGGGCCTTGACTACCCAGGTTGGGCCGCGCTGAGCAGCTTTGCCGTGATGAATACGTCCGTAAAGACATCCACGGTTCGTGCTTTTCATCGCGTGTTAGGAACTGCGATCGGCGGAGGTTTGGCCCTGATGCTGAGCCCTTTTCTTATTCATAATTCTGTTTTTCTTGTGCTGTTTTGCGCAGCAATCGGAAGCGTGGCGGTATGGCGAGCGGAAGTCTCAACCTGGTCTTATTCGTGGGTGCTCGGCGCGGTAACCTCCATGATGGTGATGGCCCAAGCGCAGAAGGCCAGCGACTTACTCCATCTTTCCCGCTTTACGTTTAGCCGCATCGAAGAGGTGATATTAGGATGTGCGGTATGTGTTTGCGTCAGCTTGATTTTCACCCCTATTAACCGGCGCTCGCAGCGCGTATCGACTCAACAGAGTGAGCCTCAACCCTCACAACACTTTCTGTTACCCCTGCAGGCCGGTATTACGCTATTGCTGGTTACCCCTCTCCTGCTGATCTTTCATATGACGGGATTCTGGCAGGCGATGGTGTCCGTTCTGGCACTTTTTGTCCTTCCGCCCTCGACTCAGCCCGCGCAGCAGCAGATCAATCAGCGAATGCAGCAACGCTTTGCGGGATGTATGGCCGCGACGCTGCTAAGTTTGGTTCTGTTAGCGTTAATGCCCCCTTCCCCGCCAATTTATCTGGTTACGTTGACCGCAGGCGTGTGGCTAGGGTGCCACCTACAGCAGGGAAAACCCTCCGTCAGCTACTTTGGAAGACAGTTTACCGTCGCATGGATTATTGTTTTCATTCAGGATACGTTATGGGTAACTGAGCCCGTTCAGGCCGTCATGCGCACTCTCAGTATTGTGATGGCGATGATTATCATCGCAATGGTTATGCTATTTTTTCGGTCGCTAAAGATAACGCTCTGAGCATTATTTCCCATGATTAATCACAGGTCTGGAAGATATTTTATCCTGCCAGATGCAATAAAAGGATTTCCCCATGATCGTACTTCGCCCTATGCATGAAAAGGAATTTTCAGGCTATCTGGACTATTTCATTCCAGATTATGCACAGGAAATTGCCTCGAATTATCGAC
This sequence comes from Lelliottia sp. GFLA7, assembly GCF_056490165.1. Lineage (NCBI taxonomy): Bacteria > Pseudomonadati > Pseudomonadota > Gammaproteobacteria > Enterobacterales > Enterobacteriaceae > Lelliottia > Lelliottia sp. GFLA7. The sequence continues at coordinate 483,882 of NZ_JBWLAQ010000001.1, forward strand.
TTTCTGCTGATGAATCCCTAGCAAAAGCAAAACAGGAAATCGCTACCGATCTTCCTGATGGCGTTAATTCCTCCGGGCAGGTTTTGCTGTGTCTGTTTATCCAACAGGATGAACTGGACAGCCATGTTGGCTACCTGTGGTACAAACCGGATTCGGCTACGCGCACAGCCTTCATCTACGATTTTCATATCTTCAACGCGCGCCAGGGACAAGGTCTGGGCAAACAGGCGCTGCGCGCGTTTGAACAGATGTTGCAGGAACAGGGTTTTGAACATATCAGACTGCGAGTTGCTGGAGACAACGCCCGTGCCCGCCACGTCTACGAAGCCAGGGGTTTTGGGGTAACGGGATTTAACATGAGCAAGACGATAGCGGGTTAATATTTCCTCCGGGTAGACCTTACGTCCGCCGCTTCTGGCGTCTTTTCGACGTAAAGGATCTTAACCTGCCGCCAAATTCACCATGACATCTTCCTGCGAAAGATATACGCTTTATATATAAAATATAATAGAGTGTATGCTATGGGTATTGTTAAAATTTCTGACTTGCTGCATGAAGATGTCCGTGACGCCAGCAAAGCCATGTCACGTTCAGTGAATGCACAGGCTGAATATTGGATCCGCCTGGGAATGATGAGCGAGCTTTACCCGGAGCTTAACTATCAGCAAATTAAAATGATGATGCTGAAATCTGGCTCTGACCGTTTAATGGAGGTGATCAATGCCATCAATTCCCATTAAAACTGCTGATGAACTCGCCCGACAGCGGCATGCGGGCGCGTTACTTGCTTCCGTATTCGAAATGCTGGACACCTTTATTGTGCCGGGCGTGACCACCCTGGAAATCAATAATCGTGCAGAGGCATTTATTGTTGATACGTTACAGTCCCGCCCCGCCAGCAAAGGTCAATACGATTATCCTTATGTACTGAATACTTCGGTGAATGAAGTCGTGTGTCACGGCATCCCGAAAGCGAACGAACACCTTAAATCTGGCGCTATCGTCAATGTCGATATCACGCTGGAGAAAGAGGGCCTGATAGCGGATTCCAGCAAAATGTACCTCATCGGAGATGTCTCTCCGCTGGCGCGTCGGTTGGTCGAAAAAACATGGGAAGCCATGTGGCTCGGCATTAAAACGGTAAAACCGGGTGCGAGGTTAGGTGATGTTGGACATGCTATCCAGACGCATGTTGAAAAATGCGGCTATAGCGTTGTCAGGGAATATTGTGGGCACGGGATAGGCAAAGAGATGCATGAGGAACCGACGGTGCTGCACTACGGTATACCCGGGACGGGCGAAGTGTTGCAGGAGGGGATGGTTTTTACCATCGAACCAATGGTCAATCAGGGCAGCAGCAAAATAAAAACCAAAAAAGACGGTTGGACGGTCGTGACCCGGGATAAAAAACTCTCGGCCCAATGGGAACATACTATCGCTGTGACCGCAGACGGTTTTGAAGTATTAACGCTGCGAAAAGATGAGATTATTCCGGACCACATCGTATAAGACTGATGGCGCTCAGTTGAGCGCCCAGACTCCACACCCCATCCATAATCCGAACATTATAAATCAATTATCCTCCGGCACACTGTTCATTGTGCTTAGGGGGAACCATGAACAGCGTAAATTACATACTGAAATACACCGAATATTTAATCAGAAAATCTCGGGTGTTTTTTATTACAGACCTGAATTATCATTCTGCCGCTCTGAATAAAATATCCGGAAGGCATTCGAATTTAAAAAAACCAGAAACCCTGAATGAGAAGATTTGCCACCGACTTGTCTTTGATCATAACGAATTGTATACCTTACTCGCTGATAAACTGGCAGTACGAGAATATGTCCATGCACGTACACGGTTGGTCAAAACTGTGCCCTTGATTGGCATCTACAAAAAAGTAGAAGAGATCAATTTCAATCAACTGCCCGAAAAGTTCGTTTTGAAATGTAATCATGACAGTGGCAGCGTTGTAATCTGCAAAGACAGAAAAAAATTCAGCCCTGTGAAAGCATTAAACAGGCTTAAACTGGCACTCAAGAAAAACATGTATTATACAACCCGAGAGTGGCAGTATAAATCCATAAAGCCGGTCATTCTATGCGAGCCGTTTATCGATATATTTTCAGGACAGGCTAAAAACAGTACGCCAGAAATGTTAAGGATACATTGTTTCCACGGTGTCGCGTGTTTTCTTGAAGCTGACTTCACGGATGAGAGCGGAAATGAATTTATTAATGTCTACGACCGTTCATGGAATCTGCAACCTTTTCAGATGGAATATCCCAATACTCCGCAGGCTATTCCGGAGCCCAATTTATTCCATAACGCGATAACGGCAGCTCAAGAGTTAGCAAAGGATATTGACTATTGCCGTGTCGATTTAATGCTGAAGGGTGATGAAATTTACTTTAGCGAGATAACCTTAAGTCCTAAACGTGGGAAGCTTAAAATTACCCCCGCGATCTGGGATGCTAAGTTAGGCGAAATGTGGAATTTACCATCGGCTCAAAGCAGGTTTAATTAAACCTGCTCTGCCCTTCTACTTTTTGCACTCAAGAACGGGCCAGGACAACTCAAAAACTGAGTGGTTGTCTCGCGTGAGTTTGTAGCTCGCATTCCCTTTGTGGGCGAGCATAATGGCTCTGACCACAGATAACCCTAACCCACATCCCTCCGGGTTAATATTTCGTGCAAGTTCTCCCCGCTGGAAGGGCTGAAATAAATCCCCCTGGAATTCCTCAGGAATTCCAGGGCCTTTATCCTGAACGAGGATGAAATTATCTTTCCCATACGAGCCGTTTTTTATAATAAGCGTTCGTGATGTGGAATATTTTAATGCATTATCAAAAAGAACGGTCAGACACTGAATAATACGTAAAGGATCGCAGACACAATGCTGAGATTTCAATTCAGTTATGAGCGTAAATTGCTTACGCTGAAATTCTGGTAAGAAGTTTTCCAGTGCATTCCTGATGGTTTCTTCGAGATCGATCTCACGGAGTTTGAGCGAATAATCGGCGCCTCCGGAGGAACTGACAACCCGAAGATCCTCAATTAAATTAGTCAGACCTTCGGTTTGCTTGAGCAGATTTCTGAAGAGAGCTGGGTCTGGCTCGAACACACCGTCAACCAGCCCCTGAAGCCTCCCACGAAGAATCGTCACAGGCGTCCTCAGCTCATGCGCAATGGCAGCATTCCATAAATTCCGCTGGACATCCAACTTCTGCAATTTCTCAGCCATATCGTTGAAATTATTGACGAGATTATTCATTTCTCCCAGCTGAGAGTTCGTACAAGATGCCCTTGCGTCAAGATTCCCTTTCGATATTTGTTTCAGACTGTATGCGACTGCATTCAGTGGCGTCAGTATTCTTGATGAGAGTTTAACGGTAAAGAAGAGTGAAACGGCCAGGCTGATGGCTGAGGCAATCGCGATCCATGTCCAGTCCAGTCCAGTCCAGTCCAGGAGGGTCATCTCATCTTCATTTGCTGCGAGGCCGCCCCCCGGAAGATAATCAATCAAAAAACTATAAAATAACCAGGACCCCAATATGGCGATAACAATAATAATGAAGGTCAGCGAAAGCATGTACGTCAATATTTGACGACTGAGAATGGCTTCTTTATTCATTTATTCTCACCCAACCGATAGCCAAGTCCTCTGATACTATCCGGGACGCCTTTAAGCCCCGCGTTTTCTAGCTTTTTCCGAAGCTTACTCATGTGGCTGTCGACGGTGCGATCAAGTGAATCGCCTTCAGATAAACAGGCATCAAGTAATTCTTCGCATGAGCAGACCTTTCTGGGGTTCCTGGCCAGATGCGTCAGGAGCTTAAACTCAGTCGTGGTCAACACAGGCGTAACCACCTCACCCGCGACCGTGCATGCCATCAACAGGAAAATACCGCCAATTCCCCAGTACCAGGCGATACCGCCGCCGATCAACGCCGTTAAGAAATTCCCGGCATGGTTGAAGGCTTCATTTTTGCCCATCTGGGCGCTAAATCCATTTTGCCCCGTCAGACCCAACGTAATACCGGTGATAAGTGGGCCGACAAACGCCGCGCAGACACCGCTGATAATTTGGGAGAACGCGGCGATACCGTCACCTTGACTGAACCAAATCAGCAGAGTGCTCACGGTGATCATCACGCAAAGTACGGCCAGCAGAGCGCGTTTATTTTTAGAGGTGTCAGTGATAAATCCAGCAGGCAGTGTGGCCAGCAGTCCTGCGACGCCGCCTGCTGTCATTAAAAATCCCACCTCATCAGGTTGCCAGTGACGTTCAGTGAGAAATATCCCCAGAAAGGGACCCAAACCATCACGCACATCAGCAATAAAAAAACTGGTCAGGCACAGCGCCTGCAGTGAACGAAGAGACATATTTCTCGCCTTGAATGTTGTTATTGACTCTGATCGCGACGGTTTATGCTCAGCATTCGTCCACCCAAAACATCATGGAATATATCGATGTTCAATGAATATAAGATGTCTTCCGAAATTCTGCTCTGTTAAGCCATCCTCAACGGTGCAGCCTACGCCGCTTTAAAAAAACGTCAAAAACCCGACTAAAAGTACCGATCACAACCATCTGATAAACATCAAAAATAAAAAATATACAATTCTAAACTTGGACAAATAATCGTATTTGTGTAAGTTTTAAGTATGCAGTTACGTCACGTTATTTACAGTCAGGGTGAGACTCATGAGCACTATGCCGTCGGTTATCAATCGATTTATGGACTATTACGCAGAGCTCGATAGCCAGCCACCGTCGGCGCTGGCGGCGCTCTATCATCCTGATGCGGCCCTCATCGACCCATTCGGCGAGCATCAGGGGCTGTTTGCGCTCCAGCGTTACTTCACGCATCTGCTGGCGAACGTGGATCACTGCCGCTTTGTTATTGATGCCCCGCTCTGCGTCACCGACCGTTTTGCCGTGACATGGACCATGCACTGGTCTCACCCGCGCATTTCCGGAGGGGAGAAACTTGCCCTGCCTGGGTGCTCGGTGGTGGACGTGCAGGACGACCAGATTATTCGCCAACGCGACTACTACGATGCCGGGGAGATGATCTACGAACATCTTCCCGTGCTGGGCTGGGCGGTGCGTGGCGTCAAAAGGAGGGTGCGCTCATGATGACTGTCCTCATCACTGGCGCAAGCTCTGGCATTGGGGCTGGGCTGGCAAAATCCTGGGCGGATGAAGGGTGTCACGTTATCGCCTGCGGCCGGGATCCAGCCCGGCTGGAAGCGCTGCATCAGTACAACGCCAATATTACGGTTCGTCTGTTTGATATGACGGACAAAGCGTCCTGTCTTCAGGCGCTAGCCGGATGTCATGCCGATCTGGTGATTCTCTGCGCGGGCACCTGCGAGTACCTGGATAACGGTGTCGTGGATGCCGCGCTGGTCGAACGGGTGATGAACACGAATTTTTTGGGGCCCGTGAACTGCATCGCGGCACTTCAGTCGCAGCTGGTGGCGGGCAACCGCGTGGTGTTGGTCAGCTCGATGGCGCACTGGCTCCCCTTCCCTCGCGCAGAGGCCTATGGCGCGTCAAAAGCGGCATTGACGTGGTTTGCCGAGAGTTTGCGTCTGGACTGGGAGCCGAAGGGAATTGCCGTCACGGTAGTCTCGCCGGGTTTTGTCGACACGCCCCTCACCCGCAAAAATGATTTCTCCATGCCCGGTCAGGTCAGCGTAGACAGCGCCGTGAAAGCAATCCGTCGCGGTCTGGCAAAAGGGAAAAACCACATCGCGTTTCCCACGGGTTTCAGTCTGATTTTACGCCTGCTGGCAGGCTTACCCGGTTTTCTTCAACGCGCCCTGCTGCGCCGGATGGTGCGCTCATGAATATCGCAATTATTGGCAGCGGCATTGCCGGAATGACCTGCGCCTGGCGTCTGGCCGGGCATCATAATGTCACGATTTTCGAGGCAGAAGCGACACCGGGCGGGCATACCGCGACGGTCGATGTCACCACGCCACAAGGCACCTATGCGATTGATACGGGGTTTATTGTTTACAACGATCGTACCTATCCGCGCTTTATGGGTCTGCTCAGCGAGTTGGGTATTCACGGGCAAAAAACCCAGATGAGTTTCTCGGTGCACAATCCGCAAAGCGGTCTGGAATACAACGGGCACACCCTGACGTCGCTTTTTGCCCAGCGGCGTAATCTGCTCAACCCCAGATTCTGGGGTCTGCTGAAAGACATCACGCGCTTTAACCGTGAGGCGAAAGCCGCGCTGGCAAGCCGTGTTGACGAGAACGCCACGCTCCAGACGTTCCTGGAACAGCACGGCTTCAGCCCGTTTTTTGCCCGTCATTACATTTTGCCAATGGGCGCTGCCATCTGGTCGTGCTCTCTTCAGGAGATGCGTCGTTTTCCGCTGCCGCTGTTTTTGCGCTTCTTTGAACATCACGGCCTGCTGGATATCACCGATCGCCCGCAGTGGTATGTGGTGCCGGGCGGCTCACGAGAGTATCTCCGCGCCATGCTGGCGCAACTGGGCGATCGCGTGACCCTGCATCTTAACGCGCCAGTGCAGCAGGTATTCCGTCATGAAAAGGGCGTGAAGATTCAACTAGAGGCAACAAGCCATGCCTTTGACCAGGTGATCTTCGCCTGTCATTCCTCACAGGCGCTGGCGATGCTTGACGACCCAACCCCTGCTGAACGCGAGGTGCTGGGAAATATCGGCTGGCAGCGTAATGAGGTGGTTTTGCACAGCGATCCGCACTGGCTGCCGGTGCGCGAGCGCGCCTGGGCCAGCTGGAACTATCGCCTGAGCGAGCGCGATCAGGCCAGCGCGTGCGTCACCTACAACATGAATATTTTGCAGGGATTGCCAGCCGGAAGCCCGTTGTTCTGCGTCACGCTTAACCCCGAAACCGCCGTGGACGAGCGCTATGTCCTGAAACGTTTTGTCTATGAGCACCCGCTGTTTAATCCGAAAAGCTGGCGCGCACAGGCCCGTCGCCACGAGATTAACGGCCACCAGCGGAGCTGGTATTGCGGAGCCTACTGGTACAACGGGTTTCATGAGGATGGCGTTCGCAGCGCACTTGATGTAGTGCACGGCATTGCCTGCGGAGAGGGAAACTGAGATGAACAGTTGCCTGTATCAGGGGATTTTACGCCATCGCCGTCTCCAGCCTAAAGCGCACCATTTTCGCTATACCGTTTTTATGGCCTGGATCGATCTCGATGAGCTTGATGCGCTGCCTTCGGTCGGGATCCGGCGTAACCGGTTTGCTGCCGCAGCCTTTTACGATGCGGATTATCCCCTCGGCGCGCCGCTGAAAGAGAACGCGCTCAACCGTATTGAAAGCCTGACCGGTGAACGTCCCGATGGCCGCGTGATGCTCCTGACTCAGCTGCGTTATCTCGGTTTTCACTTTAATCCGGTCAATTTTTACTATTGCTATGACGCAACAGACACCCTGCGCTGGGTGCTGGCCGAGGTACGCAACACGCCGTGGAATGAGCGTCATTACTATGCCGTGGATGGCCAGACGACACGCCCAATTGAAAAAGCTTTTCACGTTTCACCGTTTAACCCAATGGACATGGTCTATCACTGGCGCTTTAACAATCCCAATAAAACGCTGCATATGCATATTGAAAACCATCAGGAATCGAAGGTCTTTGACGCCACGCTGATGCTGAAACGTGAGCCACTCACGCGCGCGGCCCTGCGATCCCTGCTGTTGCGTATTCCGTTGATGACCTTAAAAACCGTCCTGACGATTTACTGGCAAGCGCTGCGGCTATGGTTGAAGCGCGTGCCTCTTCACAACCACCCCGTTAGCAGGAGTGAACGCTCATGACCGATCCTGCCTTTGCGCTTGATCCCGATATTCCGCGCAACGTCCGTCTCGCTCGCTGGCTGCTCTTTCGTCTTTTAGGCGGTATCAGCAGCGGTTCGCTTACCGTACGAGAAGGGACGCAGGCCTTCCATTTTGGCGACTCGTCTTCCGCGCTGCGCGCTGAAGTGCAGATTCTGGCCCCGGACGTTTACTGGCGGCTGCTGACCGGCGGAAGCCTTGCCGCCGCTGAAGCCTGGATGGATGGGGAATGGGAAACACATGACCTGACATCGCTGTTGCAGTTGCTGGCGCTAAACAGCAGCGTGCTGGGGCGGCTTGAAAGCGGTTTTCGCGTGCTGGGCAAACCCGTGGAGCGCCTTCGACACTGGATGCGTCGCAACCACCGCGATCAGGCGCGGGAAAATATCGCCGCCCATTACGATCTCGGCAATGAGTTTTATGCGCACTTTCTCGACCAGGAGCTGCTCTACTCCAGCGCATTATTTACCGCTGATGAGCAGGATCTGACCCTCGCGCAACAGGCAAAAATGGCGCGACTGTGTGAACAGTTGTCCCTTAGCGCAAGCGATCATCTGCTGGAAATCGGTACCGGCTGGGGCGCGATGGCGGAATACGCCGCGCTTCACTATGGCTGTCGCGTCACCACCACCACGTTATCGCAGGAGCAATTCAACTGGGCAAAAGAGCGGATCGCCCGCGCGGGATTGCAGGATCGGGTTCAGGTATTGCTCTGCGATTATCGCGACTTGACGGGTGAATACGACAAGCTGGTGTCGATTGAGATGATAGAAGCAGTGGGTCAGCACTATTTGCCCGCGTTCTTCAGCACCTGCCAGGCACGCCTGCGCCCGGGCGGCAAAATGGCGATTCAGGCCATTACCATTCAGGATCAACGCTATCGCGACTACAGCAAAAGCGTTGATTTCATTCAGCGTTATATCTTCCCCGGCGGATTTTTACCGAGCATTACCGCGATGAGCGAGCTGATGACGCGCCACACGGATTTTGTTGTCCGCAATTTGTTCGACATGGGGCCCGATTACGCGCGCACGCTGGCTCACTGGCGGCAACGTTTTCTCCACGCCTGGCAGGATATTGAAAAACTGGGCTTTGATGAACGCTTCCGCCGGATGTGGCTCTATTATTTTGCCTACTGCGAAGCCGGATTTAATGCACGCACCATTAGCGTGGTGCAGTTGACTGCGGAGCGCGTATGAACCGCCACGTGCAGGTGTTTCTGATAGCGATTGCGTTCGATCTTTACTGGACGCTGGTGGTGCTGTTTCGCGAGCGTGGGCTGTTTTTGTGGCTCGCACTCGCGGTTCTGGCCTGCCTGATGCTCTCGCCTGCACATCGGCTTTATGCGCTTCTGCTGGCGGCGATGGGCAGCGGTCTGGATACCCTCTGGGCGTTGACGGGGTTGATCGACTTTCACGGGGAGGCGTTGTTACCGCTTTGGATGATGGCGCTGTGGCTGATGTTCGCCACCGTCTGGACCCATCTGACCCGAACAACCACGCTCCCGGGATGGATCCTTACGCTGATGGGAACCCTCGGCGGCCCGGTGGCGTACATCATTGGCGAACGGTTAGGCGCAATGACTTTTCTGGAACCGGCCTTTGTCGTCGTCAGTTGGATGGCGCTGGGGTGGCTTACCCTGATGCTGTTATTTCATATTCTGATGGGGAGACGACCATGCGATCCGCTTTAATGGCGCTGCTGTTGCTGGTTATCATCACGCCGGTGACCCATGCCGCCGACTGGTTAAGCTGGCGCAAAGTGGGCGATGCGACTCTCACCTGGGGGCCCTTTTCCGTCTACACCTCACAGCTGCGCACGCCGGACGGCATCTACACCGGGCCGGGGAAAAATCAGGCGCTAATCATTACCTATAAACGTGACATCAGTAGTGACGATTTGGTCGACGCCACGCGTGACCAGTGGCAGGCGTTGGGCATTATGGCGCGTGAACCGCAGAGTGAATCCTGGCTGCGTATGTTGCAATCGCTTTGGCCCGATGTGGTGCCAGGCACCCAATTAGCATTTGTTTTTAACGATCGGCAGGGACAGTTCTGGTATCGCGCCTCCGCGGCGCAAAAAACCTTCACTCCGCTCGGTCCGCGCCAGTCTGAAGTCTTTAGCACCCATTTTTTGGCGATATGGCTTGACCCCAATACGCAATATCCCGCGCTGCGTGAGCAGTTAATCGGAGGTAAAAAATGAAACGCATTCTGGCATTGGGCGCAGCCCTGATGATGTTACTGGCGGGCTGTAGCGCGGACATTAGCGATTATCGAAGCCAACAGCCGTCACTCGATATCTTCCGCTATTTCCAGGGGAAAACCGAGGCGTGGGGCATGGTACAAGATCGCAGCGGCAAGCAGTTGCGTCGCTTTCACGTTGAGATTGCTGGTGATGTCATCGGTGATACGCTGACGCTGAATGAACATTTTGTCTATGACGATGGCGAGAAGCAGCATCGGGTCTGGCACATTCGCCGCGTAAGCGCCGATCGGTACGAAGGGACTGCGGGCGATATTGAAGGCGTGGCAACGGGCCAGGCGGCAGGTAACGCCTTTAACTGGCGCTACAGCATGAACGTGAAAGCGGACGGCAAAACCTGGCTGCTGCACTTTGACGACTGGATGTACTTGCAGGACGGCACGCATCTGTTTAACAAGACAGAGATGAAAAAGTTCGGCGTCACCGTCGCAACCGTCACGCTGTTCTTCACCCGAAAAGAGCCGTAGCAGGTTTTTTAAAATCGGTTTTACAGATGACGAACGTTGCCATAGCCGTAAATGAAAAAACCCCTCGATATTGCTATCGAGGGGTTTTTCGTATTTGGCGGAAGCGTAGAGATTCGAACTCTAGAACCCTTTCGGGTCGCCGGTTTTCAAGACCGGTGCCTTCAACCGCTCGGCCACGCTTCCTAAGTGAGGCGCAATATAAACGTCTATTAGCGCCTTGTAAAGCAGGAATTTTTCTAAGTTTACTCGCGTGCATTTTTGCAACGTGTAAAATCAAAAAACCCTGCGATATTGCTATCGCAGGGTTTTCGAATTTGGCGGAAGCGTAGAGATTCGAACTCTAGAACCCTTTCGGGTCGCCGGTTTTCAAGACCGGTGCCTTCAACCGCTCGGCCACGCTTCCTAAGTGAGGCGCATCATAAACACCTCACCTTGCGCTGTAAAGAGTGATGTCATTCATTCGCTTCAAAAATAGCCAAAACGTGATTAATTGGTTGAAATAAAAACGCATTGACCATTTTATCAGCATGAAATCTCACTTGTTCGCCTTAATGCTTTTTGATGTACATATCTTTGGTGTAATAAAAGCCCAGTTTATCGGGCGTAAATCCACCGACCCATGGTTTCACCAGATGGGTTCTGACATAGTGATACACCGGAATGGCGGGCACATCCTGCGCCAGCAGATCTTCGGCTTGCTGGTAGAACTTGCCGCGCTCTTCAGGGGTTTTCGCTTTTGCCGCCTCCACCAGCGCATTGTCATAAGCCGGATTACTGTACTGGCTGGTGTTTTCACTATCACCGGTACGGAAGTTATTCAGGAAAGTCGCGGCATCGTCATAATCCGCAATCCATGCGTAACGCACCGCATCAAAATTATGGGTGTGCATGGTATCCAGCATGGTTTTCCACTCCTGATTTTGCAGCTTGGCTTCCACGCCCAGGTTTTTCTTCCACATCGAACTCGCCGCAATAGCGATGCGCTGATGCGATTCCGAGGTGTTATAGAGCAAATTAAAGCTGAGTGGATGGGTGTCGTTGAAACCCGCGTCGTTCAACAGTTTTTTCGCCTCCGCGATACGCTTGTCGATTGGCCAGCTCGCGTAGTCCGGGTTCTTAAGCTTAACGCCGCCAATGTCCGGCTGACTGACAAGCCATGCCGGACGCTGACCCTGCCCCAACACTTTGTCGGCAATAATGTCTTTATCCAGCGCCAAGTTCAGCGCTTTGCGCACGCGCACATCATTAAACGGCGGTCGGGTGGTATTGAATTCGTAATAATAGGTGGCGAGCTGCGGCGACACGTCCAGCTCCGTTCCCAGCGTTTTTTTAAGCTGAGCGAACTGGTTGATAGGCACCGTATAGACGATGTCGATCTCACCGGCCTTGTAGCGGTTCACATCGGACGCTTCAGATGTAATCGGCAGATACGTGACCTTGTTGATTACCGTATGTGCATTATCCCAGTAGCGCGGGTTACGTTCGGCGACAATGCGCTCGTTGACCACCCACTGCGAGAGCTTATACGCCCCGCTACTGACGAAATGCTCCGGTTTCGTCCACTTTTCACCAAAGCGGCCGATCAGCACTTTATCAACCGGGACGAGTGAGGGGTGCGCCAGCATGGCGAGAAATGCCGCATTAGGCTGGTTCAGCGTGACTTCCAGCGTGGTGTCGTTGATGGCTTTCACGCCCAGCGAATCCGGCGTTTTCTTGCCCTGCGCGATATCTGCGGCGTTGACGAGATGCATATTGCCCGGATAGCTGGCGTAAGGTGACGCCGTTTTCGGGTCAACCAGACGCTGCCAGCTCCAGACCACATCCTGCGCGGTGATGGCGGTGCCGTCGCTCCAGGTGATGCCAGGACGTAAATGGAAAGTCCAGACGGTGTTGTCTTTATTCTCCCATTTCTCTGCCAGTCGCGGCACAATCTCACCGCCTGGCGAGACGCTGACAAGCCCTTCGAACAAATCACTGATAATATTGAATTCGACGTCGCTTTCGACTTTATGCGGATCGAGCGATGCCGGTTCACTGCCGTTGTTTCTGACCAGTTCCTGTTTTTCTGCCAGTTGGGTTCCTGCTGGCACGCTAGCGGCCCAGCTCGCTGTGCTTGCGCACAGGATGCTCGCGGCCAGCAAAGAGAGTGTAAAGTTAATGCGTGATGGTGATTTCATTTATTCGCCTTATTGTCTATTTTTTGACGATGCGCATTCACTCTTAGCGCTCTAACTGTATTAAGGCAATATTTTTCAGTAACCTATAAGAGGTTGATCTGAATAAATTCGTCAAACCACGCTTCCTGCTAGTGAAACAAATTTATTCGGGATAAAGCTTCAGCACCGCCCCTAAGGTGTTGAGTAAAGATGGGTAAAACCATTTTGCTACAGGCGCAACCTTTCCTATTCTTGCCGTTAATTACATCTGTCATAAGAGAGTGGCTCATGGATCGTATTATTAGTTCTTCACGCGACCGCACGTCGCTACTCAGCACCCATAAAGTGCTGCGCAACACCTATTTCATGTTAAGCCTGACGCTGGCGTTTTCTGCGCTAACGGCGACAGCCAGCACCGTGCTGATGCTGCCATCTCCGGGCCTGATTCTGACGCTGGTGGGCATGTATGGTTTGATGTTCCTGACCTATAAAACCGCTGACAAACCAATCGGTATTCTGTCCGCGTTCGCCTTTACCGGCTTCCTGGGGTATATCCTCGGCCCAATGCTGAATTCTTATCTGTCTGCGGGCATGGGCGACCTCATCGGCATGGCACTGGGCGGTACGGCACTGGTGTTCTTCTGCTGCTCGGCGTACGTTCTGACGACCCGTAAAGACATGTCTTTCCTGGGTGGGATGTTGATGGCAGGTGTCATCGTTGTGCTGGTGGGCATGGTGGCGAACATCTTCCTGCAATTGCCAGCGCTGCATCTGGCGATAAGCGCGGTGTTCATTCTGATCTCTTCAGGCGCAATCCTGTGGGAAACCAGCAACATCATTCACGGCGGTGAAACGAACTATATTCGCGCAACCGTGAGCCTGTATGTGTCGCTGTACAACATCTTTGTCAGCCTGCTGAGCATCCTGGGCTTCGCAAGCCGCGATTAACCCCACACGCTTTGAACAGAGCCTCGCTTATGCGGGGCTTTGTTTTTTGGTACACTGCGCGGGTTTTGACTGACGTGTGAATGATTATGCTGAGCTTTGAAGGTAAAGAGATAGAAACCGATAACGACGGTTATCTGAAAGAGAGCAGCCAGTGGAGTGAAGCGCTGGCCGTCGCGATTGCTGAAAAAGAGTCGATTACGCTGTCGCCTGAGCACTGGGAAGTGGTGCGGTTTGTGCGTGAGTTCTATCTGGAATTCAACACGTCGCCTGCGATCCGCATGCTGGTGAAAGCGATGGCTAAAAAATTTGGCGAAGAGAAAGGCAACAGCCGTTACCTGTATCGCCTCTTCCCGAAAGGCCCGGCCAAACAGGCGACCAAAATCGCCGGCCTGCCAAAACCGGTGAAATGTATTTAATAGCGAATACTGAATTTGTCATATTCGCGGTCGGGTTGGTGAGGTTCCGTTAAGACTTTTTCAACCCGGGCGCTGCGCGGCCCGCCTGCTTTCAACCAGGCAATCAGTTGCTCAATGTTATCCGCCTCACCACAGGCAACAACTTCGACACTGCCGTCATCCAGATTGCGCGCGTAGCCCGTTAACCCGAGCTTTAACGCCTCGCGTTGCGTGCTGTAACGAAACCCGACGCCCTGGACCGTGCCGTGAACCCACGCGATTGTGCAGACTTTTGACATCATCGTTTCCCCTATCCTGCTCTGGCGCGTTGCTTTTCCTGACTGAACTCGGGAAAATAGCGGCCATTTTATTGAATCGACAGAAAAGCAAATTATGAGTGTACGTTTAGTGTTAACCAAAGGACGCGAGAAGTCATTACTGCGTCGTCATCCCTGGGTGTTTTCCGGCGCGGTTGCGCGCATGGAAGGCAAAGCCAGCCTCGGTGAAACCATCGATATCGTTGACCATCAGGGAAAATGGTTAGCTCGCGGCGCATACTCGCCTGCCTCGCAGATTCGCGCGCGCGTCTGGACGTTCGATAAAGACGAAACCATCGACATCGCGTTCTTTACCCGTCGTTTACAGCAGGCGCAGCAGTGGCGCGACTGGCTGGCGAAACGTGACGGGCTGGACAGCTATCGTCTGATCGCCGGTGAATCCGACGGCATGCCGGGCGTGACGATCGATCGTTTTGCCAATTTCCTGGTGCTGCAGCTCTTAAGCGCTGGCGCAGAATACCAGCGTGCTGCGCTGATCAGCGCGCTGCAAACGTTGTACCCGGAATGCGCCATTTACGATCGCAGCGATGTGGCGGTGCGTAAGAAAGAGGGTATGGAGCTCACGCAAGGCACCGTCACCGGTGAACTGCCACCTGCCCTGCTGCCAATCGAAGAGCACGGCATGAAGCTGTTTGTCGATATTCAGGGTGGGCACAAGACCGGTTACTACCTCGATCAGCGCGACAGCCGTCTGGCCACGCGCCAGTATGTTAAAGATAAACGCGTGCTGAACTGCTTCTCCTACACGGGTGGCTTTGCCGTTTCGGCGCTGATGGGCGGTTGCAGCCAGGTAGTGAGCGTTGACACTTCACAGGAAGCGCTGGATGTCGCTAAGCAGAACGTTGAACTGAACAAGCTGGATCTGAGCAAAGCGGAATTCGTTCGCGATGACGTGTTCAAGCTGTTGCGTAAATATCGTGACCAGGGTGAGAAATTCGACGTCATCGTGATGGATCCTCCGAAGTTCGTCGAAAACAAAAGCCAGCTGATGGGCGCGTGCCGCGGCTATAAAGATATCAACATGCTGGCGATCCAGTTGCTGAATCCTGGTGGCATTTTGCTGACGTTCTCCTGTTCTGGCCTGATGACGACCGATTTATTTCAGAAACTCGTCGCAGATGCCGCTGTAGATGCGGGTCGTGATGTACAATTTATAGAACAGTTCCGCCAGGCAGCCGACCATCCTGTGATCGCTACCTACCCGGAAGGGCTCTATCTGAAAGGGTTTGCCTGTCGCGTCATGTAACTTGAAAAGTGAAATGTTGCCCACACATCTTGTGTATGTAACATTTTTCGGGAGGTGACAATGATTGCCAGCAAATACGGTATCGGCCAGCAGGTTCGCCACTCTCTCCTGGGGTATCTGGGTGTGGTGGTGGATATAGACCCGGAATACTCACTTGACGAACCCTCAGCCGATGAGCTGGCGGCTAACGCGGAACTTCGCGCAACGCCCTGGTATCATGTGGTGATGGAAGACGATGATGGCCAACCCCTTCACACTTATCTGGCAGAAGCACAGTTAAGCAGTGAACCGCAGGACGAGCATCCGGAGCAGCCGTCGATGGACGAATTGGCGCAAACTATCCGTAAACAGCTCCAGGCCCCGCGCCTGCGAAATTAACCCATAAAAAAGCCCGGAATGCGCCGGGCTTTTTTTATTTCGCCAGACCTAAACGCGGTATATCAATTGCCGGACAACGATCCATCACCACATTCAATCCCGCATCACGCGCCAATACCGCCGCCTGCTCGTTGATAACTCCAAGCTGCATCCACAGCGTTTTCGCACCAATCGCAATCGCCTCCTGCGCTACGCCCCACGCCGCTTCAGAGTTTCGGAAGACGTCGACCATATCTACCTTTTCTGGAACATCCGCCAGCGTGGCATAGCCTTGCTGCCCCAATAGCGTTTTACCGGCCACTTTCGGTGATACAGGAATGACGTGATACCCCTGATCGAGAAGATATTTCATCACCCGATAGCTTGGGCGATCGGGTTTGTCACTTGCGCCTACCAGTGCGATGGTGCGGGTCGAGGTCAGAATGCCGATAATATCGTTCTCTTTCATGGTGTTTCTCCTGGCTTTTTTTAAAGTGTACGCCAAAGAACCGCAGGCAACCATTCATCCCATACATCTGTATGAGGGCAAAACGTCGGAATATGTCTATATGTTAGTAAACGTGTTTATCGAAAAATTTAGATACATTATTACGACGAAAGTATATTCGACGGGAGCGCCCTATGAAGACTGGCATTGTCTCAGCTGTACTTGCGTTAGTGATGCCGGTTTGCGTGTATGCCACGACGCTTCGGTTATCAACCGACATCGACCTGCTGGTTCTGGACGGAAAAAAAGTCTCCAGTTCATTACTGCGGGGGGCGGACAGTATTGAGCTGGATAATGGGCCGCATCAGATCGTCTTTCGTATCGAAAAAAATATTCGCCTCTCCAATCATGAACAACGCCTTTATATTTCTCCCCCGCTGGTAGTGAGTTTCAACACCCAAAAAATCAGCCAGGTGAATTTTAATTTGCCGCGTCTGGAAAACGAACAGGAATCCGAGGCGTTTGAGGCAGCGCCGCGAATTGAATTACTGGATGGCGATGCCATGCCCATTCCCGTGAAGCTGGATATTTTGGCATTAACCAAAACGCCGAAGGGAACGGATTATGAAGCGGACACCGAACGCTACAACAAAGCGGGCAAAAGCGCGTCGTTACCGGGATTCGCCACCATGATGGCCGACGACAGCACGCTTTTATCCGGCGTATCGGAACTGGATGTGATCCCCCCGCAATCTCAAACGCTGACCGAACAGCGGCTTAAATTCTGGTTCCAGCAGGCCGATCCCGAGACCCGCACGCGATTTTTGCAATGGGCGAAGCAGCAACCTTCGTCATAAGCCGCATTTTTTTGCCCTTTCTCTTGCAGCATCAGGCGCTTCCCGTCATCTTGTAGCCAGTTAACCTGACGGAAAGAGATTATGGAACTGACGACACGTACCCTACCAGAACGTAAGCACATTGCGCTGGTGGCACACGATCATTGCAAAAAAATGCTGCTTAACTGGGTTCAGCGCCACCAGCCGTTGCTGGAAAAACACAACCTGTCGGCGACAGGCACCACGGGCAATCTGATTCATCGTGAAACAGGGCTGGAAGTGAATGCGATGCTGAGCGGCCCGTTGGGTGGCGACCAGCAGGTCGGCGCGCAGATTTCGGAAGGCAAAATTGATGTGCTGATTTTCTTCTGGGATCCGCTGAACGCAGTCCCACACGATCCGGATGTGAAAGCCTTGCTACGCCTCGCAACGGTATGGAATATCCCTGTGGCCACTAACCTTTCAACCGCAGACTTTATTATTGAGTCACCGCACTTCAACTCATCGGTTGAGATTCTGATCCCTGATTACCCGCGTTATCTGGCCGAGCGTCTCAAGTAAAAAGATGCCGGGCTAACATTGAGCCCGGCACACACTAGGGTTTTCTCGCCACTGGTACATCGATATTTTTCAGAATATCCACAAAACAGGATGGATTATCCTTAGCGAACAGCAGCCAAACCCGGTGACGCGCACGGGTCATCGCGACATAGAGCAGCCGACGTTCTTCCGCATCGGGGTAATCTTCTGTCTCGGGCAACAGCGCCTGTTCCATAACTGACTCCCGCGCCGGTGCCGGGAAACCATCGCTCCCGTCCTGTAAGCCGAGCACAATCACGAAATCTGCCTCCTGCCCTTTGCTGGCGTGGATGGTCATGAAATCAAGCTGTAGCTTGGGCCAGCGCATGGCCGCTTTTTCCAGAAGTGACGGTTTAAGATGATGATAGCGCGCCAGAATCAGAATCCGTTCGTCTGCTTTGACAAATCCGCTCAACTTATCAAGCAGGGCTTCAAGCTGATCGTCTGGCAGCAGCATGACGGCTTTTTTATCGCCCGATGAAAGACTGTTGAGCGGTTTTGCCAGCTGATGGGGGTTTTGCTGAATAAACCGGTTAGCGATTTCACCGATGCGCGAGTTAAAGCGATAGGTGGTATCCAGATCGCTGCGATCGCCTTCGCCAAAGTAGTGGTGGAACGCGGTCGTTAACGACAGTTGAGCCCCACTGAATCGATAAATGGCCTGCCAGTCGTCACCTACTGCAAATAACGAGGTGTGTTTATTTTGTGCTCGTAATGCGGCCAGCAAAGCGGCGCGCTGCGGAGAGATATCCTGAAATTCGTCCACCAGAATATGCTTCCAGGGGCTGACGAAACGGCCCTTCTCGAGAATGATAATGGCCTGATGAATCAGCCCGGAGAAATCCACCGCGTTTTCTTCTTTCAGCGCGGTTTTCCAGGCTTTCACTAGCGGCGCCATCAGTTTGACGCGTTTTGTAAAGAGCGCGCGCACTTCCTCGGGCGCACTCTCAATCATCTCCGCCTGTGAACCACCATGCATGCGCATCAGACTCACCCAGCGGTCCAGACGCGATCCCAGACGCCGCATCAGTTTTTCATCCTGCCAGAAACTGCCTTCAGGTACCGTCCAGTTGAGTTCTTCTTCAAGCCACTGTCGCCATCCCTTTGCCATGGCCTTTTTTTCGCTACACTGCTGCTGCAACGTCTTAATAAACAAAGAAAGCCTGGCCTGGGTGTCGTTTTCCAGTTTACTGATAACAGGCGCTTTTTTACTGCCCTGCTGAATGATGTGCAGGGCCAGTGCGTGGAATGTTCTGGCCGTGATGTCTCGCGTATGCAACCGGTCGTGAATACGTTCGTCCATTTCTTGCGCGGCTTTACGCCCAAACGCCAACAGCAGAATTTGCTCGGCTGTCGCTTCGCCTCTGGCGAGCAACCATCCTGCGCGGGCCACCAGCACTGATGTTTTTCCGCTGCCTGCGCCCGCCAGCACCAGCAGTGAATGCTCCCCGTTGACCACGGCTCGCGCCTGCGCAGGGTTTAAAGGCGAAGATTCGATTTGGCTGAAGAATTCCGCGTGCTGCGCCAGCATCTCGTCGGTCCATGCCTGATTATGCGCGAGCCTGCTTTTATCTATATCGGTTAACCACGCCTGGCATTGACGCCAGGCATCGCGGCAATTTTCAAACTCATCAAGTCGTGAAACCGGAAGCGGAAGCGCGGTAAGGGCCTGGTGAATGCGTTGCTGCATGTCAGCCGTTTGGGCGCGCGTGAGCCATTTTTTTTGTTCACTGCTCTGCGCGATATCGGCTAAAACCTGCTGGAGCACTTGCCTCGCGACCTCGCTCATCTCATCGCTCCACTTTTGCCAGAGCGTATTGAGCTGATGATGAAATCGCTGGGTTTCGGCCCATTCCGTTCCATGCAAACGAACCACTTTATCCGCAGGTAAGACAAACTCCAGTTCGCCCCACACCAGGCCGCGCTTGCAATGAATAGCTAATAACTGATTGAACGGAATGAGGTACTCGTGACGCTCGCCCGAGACTTTCACGCCAGCGTTGAGCAGAACAACTTTATCGTAAGGATGTTGCGCCAGGCGTTTGCCTAATGATGTTGCTTTTAGTTCCATGTCCAGCCTGATCCACGCAGTGATAGTTTACGCATTAGTTTACCTGCCAGTTTTCAGGTGCTCCAGCCTAAAAAAACGTTACAATCATCAGGCTTTAATCATATCGAAAAGAAGTGAGGGTTTATGCGTACCGTTCTGAATATTTTGAACTTTGTCCTTGGCGGTTTTGCCACGACGCTTTCCTGGCTTTTTGCCACGCTGGTCAGCATTGTGCTGATTTTTACACTTCCGCTAACGCGCTCGTGCTGGGAAATCACCAAACTGTCCTTTGTGCCTTACGGCAATGAAGCCATTCATGTTGATGAACTCGAGCCCGGCAACAAAAATGTCCTGATGAATACTGGCGGAACATTGCTGAATATTTTATGGCTGATCTTCTTTGGCTGGTGGTTGTGCCTGATGCACATCGCAGTAGGCATTACACAGTGTATTACGATTATCGGTATTCCGGTTGGGATCGCCAACTTCAAGATTGCGGCTATTGCTCTGTGGCCGGTAGGTCGACGCGTAGTCGCCGTGGAAGTTGCGCAGGCTGCACGTGAATCCAATGCCCGCCGTCGTTTTCAGTAAATAAGGATAAGCCGCCCACATGCTAAGCCCATTGCTTCGCAGATACACATGGAACAGTGCCTGGCTCTATAACGTCAGGATTTTTATCGCGCTTTGCGGCGCGGCAGCGCTGCCGTGGTGGCTCGGCGACGTTAAACTCACTATCCCGCTGATACTCGGCGTGGTTGCAGGCGCACTCGCCGATCTTGACGATCGGCTTGTTGGTCGCTTGCGAAACCTCGTGATTACACTGGTCTGCTTTTTTATTGCTTCCGCATCGGTCGAGCTGCTTTTCCCGTGGCCGTGGTTATTCGCCCTCGGGTTGATGGTTTCTACCACCGGGTTTATTTTGCTGGGGGGGCTTGGGCAGCGCTATGCAACCATTGCGTTTGGCGCGCTGCTGATCGCGATTTATACCATGTTGGGCATATCGCTTTATGACCAGTGGTATCAGCAGCCACTCCTGCTGCTAATGGGGGCCATCTGGTACAACGTACTTACGCTGACCGGGCACCTCATTTTCCCGATTCGCCCGTTGCAGGATAATCTCGCCCGGAGTTACGAACAGCTGGCGCACTATCTGGAACTCAAGTCCCGACTTTTCGATCCCGATATAGAAGAAGAGAGTCAGTCGCCGCTATACGATCTCGCTCTGGCGAACGGACAGCTTGTGGCCACGCTCAACCAAACTAAAGTCTCCTTGCTCACCCGCTTACGTGGCGACCGCGGTCAGCGAGGAACCCGGCAAACGCTGCACTATTACTTTGTCGCTCAGGATATTCATGAGCGCGCCAGTTCATCGCATATTCAGTACGCTGCGTTGCGCGAGAAGTTTCGTTATAGCGACGTGATGTTCCGCTTCCAGCGACTGCTTTCGATGCAATCCCAGGCTTGTCAGCAACTGGCTCGTTCCATTTTGCTGCGAACGCCGTATCAACACGACCAGCGGTTTGAGCGCGCTTTTACTCATCTCGACGCCGCTCTGGATCGCGTTCAGGCAAGCGGTACATCGCCGGATCAGATGAAAGCCCTCGGCTTCTTGCTGAACAACCTGCGCGCCATCGATGCGCAGCTCGCGACAATCGAGTCGGAGCAGGCGTTGGCAAGGCCGGGTCATGATACTGAAAACCAACTTGCCGATGACGGACTGCATGGTGTTTCAGATATATGGCTTCGTTTGAGCCGTAACATTACGCCCGAGTCGGCACTTTTTCGTCATGCGGTGCGGATGTCTGCCGTGCTTTGCACAGGTTATGCTTTTATCCAAATAACGGGCTTAAACCATGGCTATTGGATTCTGCTGACCAGCCTGTTTGTCTGTCAGCCAAACTATAATGCGACGCGTCACCGGCTCGCGTTAAGAATCATCGGAACCCTTGTGGGGGTCGCCATTGGGCTTCCTGTGCTCTATTTCGTCCCGTCAATTGAAGGACAACTGATCCTTATAGTGATTACCGGGGTCCTGTTTTTCGCATTTCGTCACGTCCAGTATGCGCACGCTACGATGTTCATCACCCTGCTGGTTCTGCTTTGCTTCAACCTGCTAGGTGAAGGCTTTGAAGTTGCGCTGCCACGCGTGATTGACACGCTAATTGGTTGCGCCATTGCCTGGGCAGCAGTGAGCTTTATCTGGCCAGACTGGCGTTTCAGGAACTTACCGCGCGCACTGGATCTCGCGATCAATGCGAACTGCCGCTATCTCGACGCTATTCTTGAGCAGTACCATCAGGGTCGTGACAACCGTCTGGCGTATCGTATTGCCAGACGTGATGCGCACAACCGTGATGCGGAACTGGCTTCAGTTGTCTCGAACATGTCAACGGAACCCCGTGCAACACCAGAAATTCGCGAGGTAGCCTTCCGGCTTCTATGTCTTAACCACACCTTCACCAGCTATATTTCGACCCTGGGTGCGCATCGTGAACAGTTAACTAATCCCAACATCCTAGCCTTACTTGATGACACCGTATGTTACGTTGACGATGCGCTTCATCATCGTCCCGCTGACGAGCCACGTGTACAAATGGCGATTGACGAACTCAGCCAGCGCATCGCGCATTTTGATCCCGGTACAGACAGCAAAGCTCCGCTTATCCTCCAGCAAACGGGCTTGCTCATTGCCCTTCTGCCCGAGATCTGTCGACTACAACAACAAATCGCTACTTATCGGAATGATTATCAGGCTTTACAGAAAGCGCATTAAACCACTCATTAAGCTCCCGACGCCTGGCAGTCGGGAGTGCCGCCTCATGTAACCCTTCGATAGCCCCCGCGAGAGCAAACAGGACCTTAATGCCGAGGTGCTTGTTTTTAGCTCTAATTTTCAGCCAACTTTCTTCAGCGCCTAACATTCGGAGCATCGTTTCACTGGTAATACCCGCTTCGTAGAGGAGAACTTCAATCTGGAAAGTCAGGTTGGGCAAATCTTTGAGCCTGTGCCGATTATCCCGCTCGACACGTTCCAGTCGTGCTGCTTCTAATGCAAAGCTGGAAAGTTGCAGGAGCTTTTCCCGATCCTGCCAAAGCCCCTCATCCACGCGGTAATAGTTCAACAGAACGGGCCTGCCACGTTTTACCAATTCCAGATATGCCGAATTATGTTTTACACAGTACTGCGCGCTCTCTTCACACGCTCGCAGATACAGTTCGCCCTCCGACACCATGGCGAACACAGCCTCATTTACCGCTAATGTATAGCCACCAAAAAGTGCCCTATGGTGGATATCACCCAAAGATGAGAGGTATTCTTGGGATTTATAGATCCGTTCGTATGATATCTTTTTCATGATATTATCCTTTAAAATCATGCAGTAACAACGCCATTAATTACTATCGGATCCGCTAGCAGAAAAATAGGCAACTTATTGTCACTCGGCAAGATGAATTTTCCATATTGGCCGATCTCGAACGAAATTTGCGAGGCGCTTTCCGAAATTGAGGTTGATCTTTAGTCATACAGGGGTTACTGTATATTCATACAGTAACTACAGGGCTGGAATGATTATGCACACTTCAATCTATGCAAATCGCTCAACATCTTTTTCTCCATCCGCGGGAAATGACACGCAAAATACTTTCGAGCGTGTTTCGACCGGGATGATAAGTGAAGTGGTTTATCGTGAAGACCAGCCCTTGATGACACAGTTGCTGTTGTTGCCGTTATTGCAGCAGCTCGGTCAACAGTCACGCTGGCAGCTCTGGTTAACGCCAAAGCAAAAATTGAGTCGCGAATGGGTTCAATCTGCTGGATTACCGCTCGCGAAAGTGATGCAGATTAGCCAACTCGCCCCATGCCATACGGTAGATTCAATGATTCGCGCATTGCGCACTGGGAATTACAGCGTGGTGATTGGCTGGCTATCAGAAGAATTAACGGAAGATGAACATTTTCGTTTGGTTGAAGCCGCCGAAGAAGGTAACGCGATCGGCTTGATAATGCGTCCAGTTAATCCCGATTCTCTCGGCAGAGGACACCTGTCTGGGCTAAAAATTCACTCTAATTTGTATCATTAAGTAAATTTAAGATTTTTCCTGGAACTTTTTTTGACAGTTGGACAGCCGATTAGTTCCATAAGAAAAAACTTCGTCAACGCCTGTCTGGCGCGGTTTCCCTTAATTTTACAGCATAAAATCCGCATTCAAAATGTTAAATATTATGTATACGGAGCTTTTTTTTTCATATGCCTGACGGAGTTCACACTTGTAAGTTTTGAACTACGTTGTAGACTTTACATCGCCAGGGGTGCTCGGTCTAAGCCGAAGATATCGGTAGAGTTACTAGTTTGAGCTCGCCCCCCGGTGAAGGATTTAACCGTGATTTCTCAACGAGATCTTCATGGCGATTTTTGGATGATAACGAGGCGCAAAAAATGAAAAAGACAGCTATCGCGATTGCAGTGGCACTGGCTGGCTTCGCTACCGTAGCGCAGGCCGCTCCGAAAGATAATACCTGGTATGCAGGTGGCAAACTGGGCTGGTCTCAGTTCCACGACACTGGCTGGTACAACAGCACCCTGAACAACGATGGCCCAACTCATGAAAGCCAGCTCGGTGCAGGTGCGTTTGGTGGCTATCAGGTTAACCCGTATGTTGGCTTTGAAATGGGTTACGACTGGTTAGGTCGTATGCCATACAAAGGCGACAACGTTAACGGCGCATTCAAAGCTCAAGGCGTACAGCTGACCGCTAAACTGGGTTACCCGGTAACTGACGATCTGGACGTGTATACCCGTCTGGGCGGCATGGTATGGCGCGCAGACTCCAGCAACAGCATCCGTGGCGACGACCATGACACTGGCGTATCTCCAGTATTCGCTGGTGGCGTAGAGTGGGCAATGACCCGCGATATCGCTACCCGTCTGGAATACCAGTGGGTTAACAACATCGGCGACGGCAACACCGTTGGTGTTCGTCCAGACAACGGCATGCTGAGCGTAGGTGTTTCCTATCGTTTCGGCCAGCAGGAAGAAGCAGCGCCAATCGTTGCTCCAGCTCCGGCACCTGCTCCAGAAGTACAGACCAAGCACTTCACTCTGAAGTCTGACGTTCTGTTCAACTTCAACAAAGCGACTCTGAAACCAGAAGGTCAGCAGGCACTGGATCAGCTGTACACTCAGCTGAGCAATCTGGATCCTAAAGACGGTTCAGTAGTGGTTCTGGGTTACACCGACCGTATCGGTTCTGACGCTTACAACCAGGGTCTGTCCGAGAAACGTGCACAGTCTGTAGTTGATTACCTCGTGTCTAAAGGTATCCCAGCTAACAAGATCTCTCCACGTGGTATGGGCGAATCCAACCCAGTGACTGGCGCTACCTGTGACAACGTGAAACCTCGCGCTGCACTGATCGACTGCCTGGCACCAGATCGTCGCGTAGAGATCGAAGTTAAAGGTATCAAAGACGTTGTAACTCAGCCTGCGGCATAAGTTATCGTCTTATAAAAAAACCCCGCCATGCGGGGTTTTTTATTATCTGAAGAAACGTGGTTCACTCTTTTTTTCCCAGCATCGCCTGAAGATCGTTTTTCAGCGTAGACATCTGGTTGGCATATTTCTCTTTGTGCTCCGCATCTTCAATCAACTGTACGACCGTTTCAGAAAGCGTTTTACCCCGCCGTTGAGCAAGCCCCGCTAATCGTTGCCAGACCATGAACTCAAGATCGATTGATTTCTTGCGAGTGTGCTGATGCTCAGCGTTAAAGTGCCGTTTGCGGCGAGCGCGGATGGTCTGTTTCATACGGTTCAGTAATGCTGGGTTGATATGCTTCTCTATCCAGCTATTAACATGCACCGGTTCGTTTTCGAGTGTCAGTAATAAATCCACCGCTTCTTTTGCAGCACTGGCTTCGATGTAGCAGGTGATCAGCTCCCCTTCACGGTGCTTTTTGACCAGGTACTTCCATTTCCAGCCGCTTTCGAGATTTTCCAGTTGTTGATATTTCATTGCGATCTCAGTGTTACCTCGTAACTCTGTTCAGAATATCAGTTTTTTGACAATCTGCTGAAAAGAAATCATATCCTGTGAGCTGTTACGCCGCTTTCGCTGCCTGATTTACCTAATCCCGGTTGGGCAGAGACCGATGCTTACGGTATACTCCACGGTTTTACATCTAACTAAAAAACATCAACTTTGACCATTACGAAACTAGCATGGCGTGATTTAGTTCCTGATACCGAAAGCTATCAGACGCTATTTACACAGCCAAACCTCGCAAAAGAGCACGACTTCATACTTAGCGATACGCAACCGCGTTTGCACTACGCGCTTGAGCAGGTGTTAAGTCCATGGACAACCTCCCCTTTCATGCTGCTGAAGGCTCCTGAAGAAGCTGAGTATTTGGCGCTGATTGCCGATGCTGCGCGTGAGTTGCGGCCTGAAGAAAGCACTGTATATGGCGGCCAATACCGTATCGCGGGACGTGATGTTACTTTCGAGCCAGCCGCACACGCTGAAGATGACTTCGCCGCCATGGGCGAAGTCATAACGGCCGAGTGGGCTGAAGCTGAACAACTCTTTGGCTGCCTGCGTCATTTTAACGGCGAGTTGAGCTTACAACCGGGGCTGGTGCATAAAGCCAACGGTGGTGTCCTGATTATCTCGCTGCGCACGCTTATGGCACAACCGCTGCTGTGGATGCGTCTGAAGACAATTGTGACTCATCAGCGTTTCGACTGGCTCTCCTATGACGAATCGCGCCCATTGCCAGTTTCCGTGCCTTCGATGCCCGTTTCGTTAAAAGTGATTTTGACTGGCGATCGCGAGTCGCTGGCTGATTTCCAGGAAATGGAGCCGGAATTAGCCGAACAGGCTGTCTATTCCGAATTTGAAGATAACATCCAGATTGCCGATGCCGACGATATGTCGCAATGGGGTCAGTGGGTGATGGCCATGGCTGAGCGTTACGAATTGCCAATACCAGCGGAAGATGCATGGCCGAGTTTAATTCGTGAGGCCACGCGCTACACGGGTGACCAGGAAACGCTCCCGCTATGCCCTCTGTGGATTGGAAAGCAATTACGCGAAGTGGGCGTTATCTGTGGGCAGGAATCGTTTACGGGCGAACAGTTCTCGCAGATGCTGGCGCAGCGTGAATGGCGAGAAGGGTATCTTGCCGATCGTATGCAGGATGAAATCCTGTTTGAGCAAATCCTGGTCGAAACCGAAGGCGAACGAGTAGGCCAGATTAACGCGTTGTCAGTCGTTGAGTTCCCCGGACATCCGCGTGCCTTTGGCGAACCCTCGCGCATCAGTTGCGTCGTACACATTGGCGATGGTGAGTTTACTGACGTCGAACGTAAAGCTGAGCTAGGCGGGAATATTCATGCTAAGGGCATGATGATTATGCAAGCGTTCCTGATGTCAGAACTTCAACTTGAACAGCAAATCCCCTTCTCCGCCTCACTGACGTTTGAGCAGTCCTATGGCGAAGTCGACGGGGACAGTGCTTCGATGGCTGAGCTGTGTGCGTTAATCAGTGCCCTTGCCGATGTCCCGATTAACCAGAGCATCGCTATCACCGGTTCAGTCGATCAGTTTGGCCGCGCTCAACCCGTTGGCGGGCTGAACGAGAAAATTGAAGGTTTCTTCAATATTTGCCAGCAACGTGAGTTTAGCGGCAAGCAAGGAGTCATTATCCCTGCGCCAAACGCTCGCCATCTGAGTCTGAGTCAGGGCGTACTTGACGCAGTTGAGGCTGGACAATTTTCTATCTGGGCCATTGACGATATTACAGATGCGCTACCCTTACTGACCAATCTGGTCTGGGATGCAGAAGGTCAAACAACGCTGATGCAGGCTATCCAGGAACGTATTGCTCAGGCAATGCAACAGGATGCTCGTCATCGTTATCCGTGGCCGTTACGCTGGTTGAGCTGGTTTAGTCCCAACTGATCGGACTTGTTCAGCGTACACGTGTTAGCTATCCTGCGTGCTTCACTAAAATAAGGCTTACTGAGAACATGGTAGATAAACGCGAATCCTATACAAAAGAAGATCTTCTTGCCTCTGGTCGTGGTGAACTGTTTGGTGCTAAAGGCCCGCAGTTACCTGCTCCAAGCATGCTGATGATGGACCGTGTCGTGAAAATGACCGAAACCGGCGGCAACTTTGACAAGGGTTACGTTGAAGCGGAACTCGATATCAACCCAGAACTGTGGTTCTTCGGTTGCCACTTTATCGGCGATCCGGTCATGCCTGGCTGTTTAGGCCTGGATGCAATGTGGCAGTTGGTTGGTTTTTATCTGGGCTGGCTGGGTGGCGAAGGCAAAGGCCGCGCACTGGGCGTAGGCGAGGTGAAATTCACCGGTCAGGTTCTGCCGTCTGCGAAAAAAGTCACCTACCGAATCCACTTCAAGCGCATTGTGAACCGTCGTCTGGTGATGGGTCTGGCGGATGGTGAAGTGCTGGTAGATGGTCGCGTGATTTATACCGCAAACGATCTGAAAGTCGGCCTGTTCCAGGACACTTCTGCGTTCTGATTGCTGCTATGACAAGAGCATAAAGGCGAAACCTCCGCGATGCGGAGGTTTCTGTTTCTAAAGAGACGTGTCACGCAAGTAGAACCCTATCCCCAATGGCTTCTCGCCAGCCCCCTAACCAGTAAGAACGTTGATTTAACGTTTGGTAAGGACACATTTCTTTTGAGCGTCCGGCGATTCCAGCCTGGTATCCACGTTGGTGCGCCCGTTCCAGGCGATCTCGTTTCTGTCTCTTCATGCCTCGTTTCCCTCATTCTTTGGTCTGGTGGAAAGAAAACAGTGGCTGCAAAATACGCAAGCACAGTAAACGAATAACCTGAATCCCTCCCTGCGTCAATGCGCAAAATTCACGCCAGTGTCATATTTGTGAGCTACATGGAATATCATTTGTACAAAAATTGTGACGCCGCACAAGTATCAGCCTGAAATGAAAACGAAAAAAAGCCGCAATCAGCGAAACGCGAATTGCGGCTTTAGGTAATGAATTTTACTTATGGCAGGCGAGAAATTTCTTTCGCTATACTCGCCGACTCCTGGACCCAACCTTGCGCCAGCATCTTGACCATCTCGTCGTATCCGTCTTGCTGCTGTTTCAGCTCAAGATGGAACGGACGCTTAATCAGCTGCCCCTGGCGATTCAGAAGCCATTCTCCGCTAATGATAACCTTCCCATCATAACGGCCATGGAAGCCCGTTACGGTGACGTTGAGCGTATCCTGATCGCTACCCAGCGGCTGAGAAGCCACTATCCAACCCGGCAACTGACTGTTCAGATTCGCCACCAGCGTATTGCGTAGCTGCTGATCCAACGGGCTCGCCCATAAATTATTATTCGCAATCACGTATTGCACGTCGCTGGTCTGATACACCACGCCGTTGCCAGCGAGTGAATCAGGAATCACAACTTGCTCAACCCACAGCAGACGGTTGCCCTGAGAAGTACTTGTTTGCCCGCCCGTTTGCGCGGCGAGTGGCAGCTGGTAGTAACTTTTATTATCACTTCCTGAGCTACAGGCCGTTAAAACCATGACGCCAACGATGAATAGCCACTTTTTCATTATTTTGCCCTCTTCGGCTCAGGATCTTTTTTGTCCTTCGCTTCAAATACCAGCGCGTTACTCTTCTCATTCAGCGTTTTCAATACAGGCTGCAGTTCACGTAAGACCTGATCCAGGCGCTGCATGTCCGCCACCATTTTATTGTAAGCCGCTGAGCCAGGCTGGAAGCCCTGCATACTGCGATTAAGCTCGCGCAACGTTTTCTGCATGTCCTGTGGAAGCTGCTGCATCGACTGATTCGCGGTGATCTTATTGATATTATCCAGCGTGGTTTGCAAACGACGCATCGTCGCCTGGCTTTCCGCCAGGCTGTTTGTCGCTTGCTCAAGCATCGGATTTAGCGGCAGATTATTAATCTTATCAAGCGTTTCCATCAGGCGTTGCTGGATTTGTGCCAGACCACTGCTCACCGTCGGAATAATCTTGTAACCACCAAACTCGCGCACACCCGTCATCGCAGGCGCTTTCGGATAGAAGTCCATATCAACGTATAGCGCGCCTGTAACCAGATTACCGGTTTTCAGCGAGCCACGCAGACCACGGTTCATGAGGTCATTAATATGCCCACTGATATCTTTCGCTTCGCCTATTTGATTCAGTAAACGCTCCGGTTCGATACGAATCAGCACGGGAATTCGATAATCATCATCAAGAGACTGACGCAGACCAGGGACGAAATACGGGACCTGGCCGACGGTACCCAGACGGATGCCACGGAATTCGACCGGTGCGCCAGGCTGCAAACCGCGAACGGAATCTTTGAAGAACATCAGGTAATCAATATGATCGGTATAAAGCGCATCCTGAATGCTTTTCTGATCGTCGAAGAGTCTGAACGGCGTTTTTGCCGCTACCGGCTGACCAAGCTCCATGCCTTCCGGAACATCAAAACTCACACCGCCACCGAACAGCGTGGTTAACGAGCCCATTTCGACACGCATCCCCGCCGACGTCAGATCCACCGCAATACCGCTGTCTTTCCAGAAACGAACATTGCTGGTCACCAGACGATCGTTTGGCGCGTTAATAAATAGCTGATAGCTGATGGTGCGTTTTTGCGGATCGAACGTACTGGTTTCGACTGAACCCACACGGTATCCGCGGAACAATACCGGATCGCCAGGGCTTAGCTGCCCCGCTTTTTTACTGTCCAGAATCACCCGGATACCTTTCGCATCAGGCGGGGCCAGCGGCGGTGCATCAAGCAAATCATACCGGCCAGGCTGGTTTCCTTTCGATCCCGGTTGCAGCTCAATATATGCCCCCGACAGTAACGTTCCCAGACCGCTAATCCCTTCACGGCCTACTTGCGGTTTAACCACCCAGAATACGGAATCGCTGTGCAGCAGCTTTTCCATGCCGGCGTTCAGGCGAGCCTTAATTTCAACATGCGTTAAATCGTCAGTCAGCGTTGCGCTCTCCACGACGCCCACATCTACGCTACGGCTCTTGATGGTGGTTTTCCCGCCCTCAATGCCTTCAGCGTTGGTGGTGATAAGCGTCACTTCTGGCCCCTGATGACTGTAATGATAAAACAGGATCCAGGCCCCGATCAGCGCCGTCACGATGGGGAAGATCCACACTGGCGACCAGTTTTTGACCTTCTGAACTTTCGCCTCTCCACTCTTATTTTCCATGCTCTCACTCTTCCTCATGGCTTGACTCTGGCTCACGATCCCACGATAAACGAGGGTCGAAGGTCATGGCCGCAAACATCGTCATCACAACAACCAACGCAAACATCAGCGCACCCATAGCGGGATAAATACTCATCAGTCCGCCCATGCGCACCAGCGCAGAGAGAACGGCAATCACAAACACGTCGATCATTGACCAGCGGCCCACAAACTCGACAACTTCGTAAATCAAATGCATTCGTTCACTGTCGCGTTTACCGTGGCCGTTAGCATCCCAACACAGCCACGCGATCGCGATCATTTTCAACGTCGGCACCATGATACTGGCGATAAAAATCACCATCGCCACGGGATACGATCCTTCGCCCCACAGCAACACCACACCGGCGAGGATTGTCGACGGCATTTTGTCGCCCAGCAAATCTGTAATCATGATAGGCAAAATATTGGCGGGCAGATAAAGCATGATAGACGTCACCAGCAACGCTAACGTCCACTGAAGGCTATTTTTACGCCGGGCATGCCCTTTGGTCCCGCAGCGGGGACATTCTTCAAGATCGACTGGCAGCACCGCAGTACAGCATGAACATGAGCGTAATCCCTGACGAATACCGGGAACCCCCACTTTCACTGTTTGCGCTAACGTGGGCGCGGGGGCGATATCATCCCAGGCCCAGCGGCGGTCAACACACTGAAAAGCCCGAAGCTGCAGTACGCAGTAAAGACACCAGGGAATAAAACTGCTGCCGATCCCCACGTCACCATACGCCATTAGCTTGACGAAACTCACCAGAATACCGGCGAGGAAAATCTCCGCCATTCCCCAGCTTTTGAGCTGGAACAGGATTCGGGCGAGCGTGATTTTAAGCTTTATCGGCATCCGCACGCGATTGACCAGCAGCAAAATCACAGTGAGACAAAACGCGGGCACAATTTGAACAAACAGAAGGAAGAAGGTGCCAAGACTGGCGTAATCTTCCGAAAACATCACGCCAGGGATTTCCAGCAGATCCACTTCGCTGGTCATACCGCCGACTTTCATATAAATGAAAGGAAAAAGGTTCGAGAGTAAAAGCATAAACAACGCAGCAAGTGCGTAAGCAGTGGGACGCTGCCTTGGCGCGTCCCACTCCGTTGTCAGCGTTGCCCCACAGCGTGGGCATGCCGCCTTATGTCCGCGACCCATATCAGGCAGCGCCACGAGCATATCGCATTGCGAGCATAAAATATGCC
This sequence comes from Lelliottia sp. GFLA7, assembly GCF_056490165.1. NCBI lineage: Bacteria > Pseudomonadati > Pseudomonadota > Gammaproteobacteria > Enterobacterales > Enterobacteriaceae > Lelliottia > Lelliottia sp. GFLA7. The sequence continues at coordinate 516,302 of NZ_JBWLAQ010000001.1, forward strand.
GGTCGGCATGGTGCTGATCACACATAGTTTATCCCTGGTTATGCGCCGTTTTTCAGAGCCTCAAGGTACTCCCAGCGCTCGAATGCTTCCTCCAGCGCCTTTTCAGCCTGGGAAAGATCTGCCAATATTTTCTGAGTATAGTCGTGCGGTTGGCTAAAGAAGGATGCATCAGCAACCAGAGCCTGCAGAGTTTCCAGATTACCTTCCAGCTCTTCGAGGCGCTGCGGCAAAACATCGAGCTCACGCTGCAGGTTATAGCTCATTTTGGCCGTCGATTTTTTGACAGTTTCGGTTTTCGCGACAGCGCTTTCCGATCCAATATTAGCTTTTGCTTGTTTTATCGTCCGCGACTGTGACTGCTGTCCACGTGCATCGTGATACCCGCCGACATAACGACCGATGTGCCCTTCACCTTCGAAAATCCAGCACTCGGTCACGGTGTTATCAACAAACTGACGATCGTGGCTCACCAGCATAACGGTACCCTGATAGCCGTCGATCAGCTCTTCGAGCAACTCCAGCGTTTCAACATCCAGGTCGTTTGTCGGTTCATCGAGAATCAACAGGTTACTTGGTTTCAGGAACAGACGCGCCAGCAGAAGTCGGTTACGCTCTCCACCTGACAACGCTCGCACCGGCGTCATCGCACGTTTAGGATGGAACAAGAAGTCCTGTAGATAGCCCAGAACGTGACGGGGTTTACCGTTCACCATCACTTCCTGCTTACCTTCCGCCAGGTTGTCCATCACTGTTCTGTCGGGATCCAGCTCCGCACGGTGCTGATCGAAATACGCGACTTCCAGCTTGGTTCCGCAATGCACACGTCCGCTGTCAGCTTGCAACTGGCTCAACATCAATTTTAGCAACGTTGTTTTACCGCAACCGTTCGGGCCAATCAGCGCGATTTTATCGCCACGCTGAACCTGTGCGGAGAAGTCATTCACCAGCACTTTGCCATCAATCTGATAATTAACGTTTTCCATTTCGAAGACGATTTTGCCGGATCGGGACGCTTCTTCGACCTGCATTTTCGCCGTGCCCATCACTTCGCGGCGCTCGCTACGTTCGTTACGCATCGCTTTCAGTGCGCGCACGCGGCCTTCGTTACGGGTACGACGGGCTTTGATGCCCTGACGGATCCAGACTTCTTCCTGCGCCAGTTTGCGATCAAACTCGGCGTTCTGCAGCTCTTCGACGCGCAGGTTTTCTTCTTTTTCCAGCAGATAAGTGTCGTAACTTCCTGGATATGTCACCAGCTTGCCGCGGTCCAAATCGACAATGCGCGTCGCCATATTGCGAATAAACGAGCGGTCATGCGAAATGAAGATAATGGTGCCATTGAAGGTTTTCAGGAACCCTTCCAGCCAGTCAATCGCTTCAATATCCAGGTGGTTGGTTGGCTCATCAAGCAGCAGCACTTTCGGGCCGCTGACCAGCGCACGCCCGAGCGCCGCTTTACGCAGCCAGCCGCCTGAAAGCGACGCCAGCTCCATGTCCGCTTCCAGACCTAACTGATCCAGAACTTCAGTGATGCGACTTTCGAGCTGCCACAAACCGTGGTGATCAAGCAGGTCCTGCAGACGCGCCATTTCGTTAAGGTTTTTTTCACTCGGATCGGTCATTACCAGATGAGAGATCTCGTGATAGCCCTTCAGGTATTCGGCCTGTTCTGAGATGCCCTCGGCAACAAAATCATAAACAGTGCCCGCGACGTTGCGTGGTGGGTCTTGCTGCAAACGCGAAACAATCAGATCTTGTTCGTAAACAATACGTCCGTCATCCAGACCCTGTTCGCGGTTCAGAATTTTCATCAGCGTAGACTTGCCTGCGCCGTTACGGCCAACCAGACAGACGCGTTCGTTATCTTCGATGTGCAGTTCTGTATCATCGAGGAGGGGCGCATCGCTAAAGGACAGCCAGGCGCCGTGCATACTAATTAATGACATTTATATTTCCTTTCAGACCGCGGTAATCAACCAGCAGTTGTGAATTTGACGGTTACGGGCAAAGTCCTGAGACAGTGTTTTTTGGCTAATTTCTTGTGCTTTCAGTCCCAGCGCTGCCAGCCCGTCGTTGTCCATACGGAAGCCGCGTTTGTTATTTGAGAACATGATGGTGCCGCCTTTGCGCAGCAGACGTTTCAGGTCCGACATCAGACGGATGTGGTCGCGCTGAACGTCAAACGTATCTTCCATACGCTTGGAGTTAGAGAAGGTCGGCGGATCGATAAAGATCAGGTCGAACTGCTCGTCGGTATCACGCAACCAGCCCAGCACATCGGCTTGCAGCAGACGATGCTGACGCCCGGTCAGGCCGTTGAGGCGCAAGTTGCGCTCCGCCCATTCAAGATAGGTTCGTGACATATCCATCGTTGTCGTGCTGCGCGCGCCACCCAAACCAGCGTGCACGCTCGCGCTGCCGGTATAGGCGAACAGGTTGAGGAAGTCTTTACCCTTGCTCATCTGGCCCAGCATACGACGGGCGATGCGGTGATCCAGGAACAGACCGGTATCCAGATAATCAGTGAGGTTCACCCACAGGCGAGCGTTATATTCGCCCACTTCGATAAAGTCGCCTTTATCGCTCATCTTTTGATACTGATTGGTCCCTTTTTGACGCTCACGGGTTTTGAGCACCAGTTTGTTAGGCGCGATGCCCAGAACACCAATGGTGGCGGCAATAATATCCAGCAGACGCTGACGGGCTTTTTGCGCATCGATCGTCTTCGGCGCGGCATATTCCTGCACCACGATCCAGTCAGCGTAGCGATCTACCGCTACGTTGTACTCTGGCAAATCGGCATCGTACAGGCGATAGCATTCGATCCCTTCCTGCTTCGCCCATTTTTCGAATTTCTTCAGATTCTTACGCAGACGGTTCGCATAGTCTTCTGCCACGGTTGAGGGCTTGCTGTCGCCCTCTTTCTCCGTGAGATGATAGTTTTTCTGTACGCAATCCAGCGGGCCGTTTTTGGCTTTAAACTGACGCTCCGCACGCAGTTGCAGGCAGCTCAGCAGTTCCGGAGATCCGCTGAACAGCGACAGATTCCAGCCGCCGAAATAATCTTTCATTGAGCGGCCCAGCAGGCTGTGCAGCGCAATCAGCGCCGGTTCGCTATCGAGACGCTCACCATACGGTGGGTTGCTGATAACCGTTCCGTACGGGCCTTTTGGCAGCGGATTGGTCAGTTGTGCAACATCTTTCACTTCAAACGAGATCAGCTCACCAATGCCAGCACGACGGGCGTTGCTGGCTGCGCGTTCAATCACGCGCGCGTCGCTGTCTGAGCCGTAGAAACGTGAACCGTAATCAGCCAGGCCTTTGCGCGCGCGGACCTGCGCTTCGGCTTTGACTTCTTTCCAGATAGCGTCGTCGTGCTGCGCCCAACCGTTAAAGCCCCACTGCCCGCGGTGCAGGCCAGGCGCGCGATCGGTTGCCATCATCGCCGCTTCAATCAGCAACGTACCGGAACCGCACATCGGATCCAGCAGTGGCGTGCCCGGCTGCCAGCCAGAACGCATAACAATCGCGGCCGCCAGGTTTTCTTTAATCGGAGCAATACCCGCACGATCGCGGTAGCCGCGCTGATGCAAGCCTTCCCCACACAGATCCAGCGAAATGTGCGCAGTCTCTTTGTTCAGCCACACGTTAATACGCAGATCCGGGTTTTCGCGATCCACGTTCGGGCGTTCAAGATTTTTGCGCGTGAAGCTATCCACAATCGCATCTTTCACTTTCAGCGCACCGTACTGGCTGTTGCGGATTTCGTCGTTCAGCCCGCTAAAATGCACAGCAAAGGTCGCGCCTGGAGCAAAAATCTCTGTCCAGTCAGTCGCCTGCACGCCGAGATACAGGTCAAGGTCGCTGTAGACTTTGCACGCACCCAAAGGCAGCATGATGCGCGACGCCAGACGGCTCCACATCAGGCTCTGGTAAATAAGCCGCGTGTCGCCCTCAAAATGGACACCACCCTGAACGACCTGACACTCGCGTGCGCCAAGGCTTTCCAGTTCAGTTTTTAACAGCTCTTCCAGCCCACGGGCCGTACTGGCAAACAGAGAATTCATATCGTCACTTATTACTCATAGAAAATTGTTGCGCATTATACACAAATTCAATCGATTTGCCTCGCGCCAGCATGGTGGTCAAGCCAACAAAACAGCGCTGCAGCGAATAAAGTGTATATAGATAATCCGGGTGATATGTCATAAAGTTGAAGGCTTATTTTTATTGAAGGGAGTGTGCAGTGGCGACGTTATCCAGGCTTTTCATTCATCCAGTCAAATCAATGCGCGGCATTGGCCTGACGCATGCACTCGCAGACGTCAGCGGTTTTGCCTTCGATCGCATTTTTATGGTCACAGAGCCTGACGGGACGTTCATCACTGCGCGCCAGTTTCCGCAAATGGTGCGGTTCATTCCCGCGCCGCTGCATGACGGATTACATCTGACGGCGCCAGACGGTTCCAGCGTCATTGTGCGCTTCAATGATTTCTCGTCGGTTGATGCACCGACCGAAGTCTGGCGCAATCATTTCACCGCCCGTATTGCCCCCGAAGAGATCAACCGCTGGCTAAGCGGCTTTTTCTCTCGTCCGGTACAGTTACGCTGGGTAGGCCCAGAATTGACGCGCCGCGTTCAGCACTTTGAATCCGTTCCGCTTTCCTTTGCTGACGGTTTTCCTTTCCTGCTCACCAACGAGGCCTCACTACGAGATTTACAGAATCGTTGTTCCGCGAGTGTGCAAATGGAACAGTTTCGCCCAAATCTGGTGGTGACCGGTGCGCAAGCGTGGGAAGAAGATACCTGGAAAGTGATTCGCATTGGCAGCGTTATCTTCGATGTCGTGAAACCCTGCAGCCGGTGTATTTTCACCACCATCAGCCCAGAGAAAGGTCAAAAGCACCCTTCCGGCGAACCGCTGAAAACATTGCAGTCATTCCGAACCGCGCAGGATAACGGCGATGTCGATTTTGGTCAGAACCTGATCCCTCGCTCCAGCGGTGTTATTCGCGTGGGCGATGAAGTCGAAATCCTCTCCACTGGACCAGGTCGAATTTACGGAGCGGGCGCAGATGCAGATGAAGAAACGGCAGAAGTGGAAGTGCAACCCGCAACAGCGGTGACCCTTCAGTGGCAAGGGCAAACGGTGAAGGGAAACAATCAGCAAGTCTTGCTCGAGCAACTGGAGCAAGCCGGAATACGCGTTCCTTACTCGTGTCGCGCGGGGATTTGCGGTTGCTGTCGTATCAAACTGATAGAGGGTGAAGTCACGGCATTGAAGAAATCAGCGGTGGGCGAAGACGGCACCATTCTTTGCTGCAGCTGTGTTCCTAAAACATCGCTACAGCTAGAGCTTTAAACGGCCTGTTCCAGGCTAAATGAATCCACACGGAGCTGCGGTTTGAGTCTGTCATTCATGACTTTAATCGCATCACCCAGCTGCATCGTACGCCCGGCAATGATCACGCCGGGCTGTGCCAGCAAACAGAGCGCTGCATTTTCGCCAGGCTCGACCACCAGCAAACTTACCTCTTCCGACGTATCGCTGAGATGCACGCACGCTGCATCTCCCGTACCCGGCGTCCACGCCTGTCCATGAGCCAGAAAATGCCAGCTTTTCGGCATCTGCGGTTTGAGGAAACGAATAGCCACCAGCGCGTTCAATACCAGTTCGGCACGCTGTTCCTTCGTTAGCACGAAGTCGCGGCACTTCTCTTCAAACGAGAAATAAAGGGCGGCATCATCAACACAAAAGCCCGATGGGGCAAAGGCATCAGGAGTCAGCATTCGGCGGGCATAGCGAGAACGAAATAACATGCCATTGGCTAAATCGAGCATCATTCGATCGTGCTCTTCACAAAAATACCAGCGCCAGTTATCGTCAGGTTTAATTCGCATTTTCCTCTCCCGTCCCTCACATCCTGTACTAAAAATGTCCTGATTATCGCTTCGCTTATAACATCAATAAATAGAAGACCATAATGTCTAAATAAGCAACAATGACGGAATATAAAACAACCAGGGCCGGAAATAAAGCACTGGTTGTCTTATAGAGAGAAAAGTTTAGATATGATTAACGATTTCTTTAATCAATTGAGGGCCTTTAAAAATAAAACCAGAATAGATTTGTACAAGCGTCGCACCCGCAGCCATCTTCTCACGCGCAGCGATGACAGAGTCGATACCACCCACGCCAATAATCGGTAAACGCCCTTTTAATTCTGCGGACAATGCGCGAATAATTTCGGTGCTTTTTAATTGTACCGGACGGCCGCTTAACCCACCCATTTCATCACAATGTTTCATTCCATTTACCAGCGAACGATCGAGTGTCGTATTGGTCGCAATAACACCATCAATATTATGGCGAACCAAACTATCGGCAACCTGGATCAATTCTTCAACGGAAAGATCCGGAGCGATCTTTACCGCGACCGGAACATATTTATGGTGAATTGCCTGCAGTTCATTTTGTTTATTTTTAATGGCTGATAACAGATCGTCCAGCGCTTCACCATATTGCAGCGTACGCAAGCCAGGGGTATTTGGCGATGAGATATTCACCGCAATATAACCCGCATAAGCATAGACTTTTTCCATACAAATCAGATAGTCATCTTTACCGTGCTCTACCGGCGTGTCTTTATTTTTGCCGATATTAATTCCCAGCACGCCGTCAAAATGCGCTTTTTTTACGTTCTCGATCAGATGATCGACGCCGTGATTATTAAAGCCCATTCGATTGATCAACCCTTCGGCTTCAATCAGACGGAACAGTCGCGGTTTGTCGTTACCCGCTTGTGGACGTGGAGTGACCGTGCCGACTTCGATGGAACCAAATCCCATCGCGCCCAGCGCATCAATACACTCGCCGTTCTTGTCCAGGCCAGCAGCCAGACCCAGGGGATTCTTAAACGTCAGCCCCATACATTGAACAGGTTTTTCTTGCACTTTCTGGCGCACCAGCGCTTCCAAAGGTGTGCCTGTGATGCGACGTAACTGCTGGAATGTCAATTCATGAGCGCGCTCGGGATCGAGCTGGAAAAGGGCTTTACGTACGAAGGGGTAATACATGAACTCTCCTGGATTCCGGTGTGCAAACCGGACACGGATTATCAGCGATCGCGGCGTGAAAGGGAATTGACCTGAGGCAAAAAAACGTCTTTCTGCGCAATCGTTTTCCTTTCTGGCGGTTTCTTATGCAATTTCTGGATTTTTAATTCCAGATAAATCATTTAGTGGAATAACCCCGCAATGTCACACTCCTGAAAATTGTTATCAATGTTAGATAAAAGCAAACAAATAGTTATAAGGAGCATACATGCGCGTCATCACGTTGGCTGGAAGTCCGCGTTTTCCCTCACGTTCCAGTGCCCTACTGGAATATGCCCGCGAACAGCTGAATTCGCGGGATGTCGAAGTCTGTCACTGGAATCTGCATAACTTTGAGCCTGAAGATTTGTTGTATGCCCGGTTTGAAAGTCCGGCGCTTCAGGCACTGATTGAACAACTGAAGGGGGCTGATGGTCTGATTGTAGCGACGCCGATTTACAAAGCCTCGTTTTCCGGCGCGCTAAAGACGCTTCTCGATCTGCTGCCTGAACGTGCTCTGCAGGGAAAAGTCGTCCTTCCGCTGGCAACCGGCGGCACCGTCGCCCATATGCTGGCCGTCGATTATGCCCTCAAGCCGGTGCTCAATGCGTTAAAAGCCCAGGAAATCCTGCACGGCGTGTTCGCTGATGATACTCAGGTTATCGATTATCAGCACAAACCGCAGTTCACCCCCAACTTGCATTCGCGTCTTGATAGCGCACTCGAAACGTTCTGGCAGGCATTGCATCGCCGGGATGCTCAAGCCCCGACCTTTGGCCGTCTGAAAGGAGTCGCCCATGTTTAAATACCTCTTTCGTCTTGGGCTAACGAGTTTGCTGGCCGTCTCCGCTCTGGCTCATGCGGCAAACTCTGCGCCAGAAAGTTTACGTATCGGCTACCAGAAAGGCAGCATCAGCATGGTGCTGGCAAAGAGTCATCAGCTGCTGGAAAAACGTTATCCTCAGACCCAGTTTTCGTGGATTGAATTCCCTGCTGGCCCGCAAATGCTCGAGGCACTCAATGTGGGCAGCATTGATATAGGCAGTACGGGCGATATACCGCCGATATTCGCCCAAGCCGCGGGTGCAGATTTGGTCTACGTCGGCGTCGAACCCGCTAAGCCTAAAGCCGAAGTCATTCTGGTGCCTGAAAACAGTCCGATTAAGACCGTCGCGGATCTTAAAGGCCATAAAGTTGCATTCCAGAAAGGTTCCAGTTCGCACAACCTGCTGCTCCGTGCGCTGCAACAGGCGGGCCTGACGTTCAAGGATATTCAGCCGATCTACTTAAGCCCGGCCGATGCGCGCGCTGCTTTCCAGCAAAATAACGTGGATGCCTGGGCTATTTGGGATCCGTACTATTCTGCGGCTCTGTTGCAGGGTGGCGTTCGCGTTCTGAAAGATGGCGAAACGCTTAAACAGACCGGTTCGTTCTATCTTGCGGCGCGACCTTATGCCGAAAAGAACGGTGAATTTGTTCAAGGTGTGCTGAATACCTTCAGTGAAGCGGATGCGCTCACCCAAAGCCAACGTCAGGAGAGTATCGCCCTGCTGGCAAAAACCATGGGCCTGCCCGAACCGGTGATCGCCAGCTATCTGGATCATCGGCCAATCACCGTGATCAAACCAGTTGATGCCCACACGGCGGTATTACAGCAACAAACCGCGGATCTGTTTTATGAAAACCGTCTGCTCCCGAAAAAGATCGATATTCGCGACCGTATCTGGCAACCCGCTGGCAAAGAAGGATCGAAATCATGAGTCTGAATCTGTTCTGGTTTTTACCGACCCACGGTGATGGGCATTATCTTGGTACTGAGGAAGGGGCGCGTCCGGTCGATTACGGCTACCTGCAACAAATCGCGCAAGCCGCAGACAGAATCGGATTCACTGGCGTGCTGATCCCCACTGGCCGCTCCTGCGAAGATGCCTGGCTGGTGGCTGCGGCCATGATCCCGGTTACGCAGCGCCTGAAGTTTTTGGTCGCCCTGCGCCCAAGCGTAGTTTCACCCACCGTTGCTGCACGCCAGGCCGCCACGCTTGACCGACTCTCCAATGGACGTGCGCTGTTTAATCTGGTCACCGGCAGCGACCCGACGGAACTCGCGGGAGACGGCGTTTTCCTTGACCACACCGAACGCTATGAGGCCTCGGCAGAATTCACCCGCGTCTGGCGTCGTCTGCTTGAGGGCGACACCGTCACCTATGAAGGCAAACACATTCGCGTACGTGATGCGAAACTCTATTTCCCGCCCGTGCAGCAGCCGCGCCCTCCTCTTTACTTTGGCGGATCGTCGGACGTTGCACAGGATCTGGCGGCGGAACAGGTCGATCTGTATCTCACCTGGGGCGAACCGCCTGAACAGGTGAAAGAGAAAATTGAACAGGTCCGCGCCAAAGCTGCAGCACATGGCCGTAAAGTGCGTTTCGGCATCCGTCTGCACGTCATTGTGCGAGAGACGAATCAGGAAGCCTGGCAGGCCGCCGATCGTCTGATTTCACACCTTGATGATGACACCATCGCCAAAGCGCAGGCCGCCCTGGCCAAAACCGATTCAGTGGGCCAGCACCGGATGGCCTCCCTTCACAACGGCAAACGCGAAAATCTCGAAATCAGCCCGAACCTGTGGGCAGGCGTTGGCCTGGTGCGTGGTGGTGCGGGAACCGCGTTAGTGGGTGACGGCCCAACGGTGGCGGCACGCATCAATGAATATGCCGATCTGGGGATCGACAGCTTTATTTTGTCTGGTTATCCGCATCTGGAAGAGGCGTATAACGTCGGCGAGCTGCTGTTCCCGCATCTGGACGTCGCCATCCCGGAAATTCCGCAGCCGCGTCCGCTGCAGGTTCAGGGCGAAGCGGTGGCGAATGAATTTATTCCCCGCAAAACGGCACAGAGCTAACGAGGTCAGTATGGCGAATCCATCCCGAAAATGGCTCCTGCGTCTGGCGCCCTGGTTCTTGCCCGTTGGCATTGTCATTATCTGGCAAATCGCGTCGTCTGTGGGCTGGTTGTCGAGTCGTATTCTACCCTCGCCCGAGGGCGTGGTGGAGGCGTTCTGGTCACTCAGTGCCAGCGGTGAACTGTGGCAGCATCTGGCGATCAGTTCCTGGCGTGCGGCGATTGGGTTTTCCATCGGCGGCTCGATTGGGCTGACGCTTGGCCTGATCAGCGGGTTGTCTCGCTGGGGTGAGCGCTTGCTGGATACGTCGATTCAGATGCTGCGTAACGTGCCGCATCTGGCGCTGATCCCGCTGGTGATTTTATGGTTCGGCATTGATGAGAGCGCCAAGATTTTCCTCGTCGCGCTCGGCACGTTGTTCCCCATTTATATCAACACCTGGCACGGTATCCGCAACATTGACCGGGGATTAGTGGAGATGGCGCGCAGCTACGGTTTATCGGGCTTTTCTCTGTTCATTCATGTGATTCTGCCAGGTGCCCTGCCGTCGATTATGGTGGGTGTACGTTTCGCGCTCGGCCTGATGTGGCTGACGCTGATCGTCGCGGAAACCATCTCTGCCAATTCCGGTATTGGTTACCTGGCGATGAACGCCCGTGAATTTCTGCAAACTGACGTGGTGGTGGTTGCCATCATTCTTTATGCCCTGCTTGGCAAACTCGCTGACGTCAGCGCTCAGTGGCTTGAGCGCAGCTGGCTGCGCTGGAATCCGGCCTATTCCTTGAAGGAGGCAAACGCATGAACACGGCTCGCTTAACCCAGGGAACGCCTTTATTGCTCAACGGCGTGACAAAACGCTACGGCGAGAACACGATTCTGAACGCGCTGGATCTGCATATTCCCGCCGGCCAATTTGTTGCTGTGGTCGGGCGCAGCGGCGGAGGTAAAAGTACGCTACTGCGCTTGCTTGCCGGGCTTGAAGTGCCCAACAACGGAGAACTGCTGGCCGGAAATACCCCGCTTGCCGAACTCCAGGACGACACGCGCATGATGTTCCAGGATGCTCGCCTGCTGCCCTGGAAAACGGTTATCGACAATGTCGGGCTGGGGCTAAAAGGCCACTGGCGAGACGCGGCGCGGCAAGCGCTGGCATCCGTCGGGCTCGAAAATCGCGCAGGCGAATGGCCCGCGGCGCTTTCGGGCGGACAAAAGCAGCGCGTGGCACTGGCGCGGGCGCTTATTCATCGCCCTGGCTTGCTGTTGCTCGACGAACCGCTGGGTGCCCTTGATGCCCTGACGCGTATCGAGATGCAGGATTTGATTGAATCCCTGTGGCAGGCGCACGGTTTTACCGTGCTGCTGGTCACGCATGACGTGAGTGAAGCGGTGGCGATGGCCGATCGGGTATTGTTAATCGAAGACGGGAAAATCGGGCTGGACGTGACGGTTGATATTGCTCGCCCGCGTCGTCTGGGATCGGTCCGGCTGGCAGAACTGGAAGCAGAAGTGCTGGAGCGGGTCATGAAGCGGGGAGCAACAGAACGACAGCGTATTCAGGCAAATGCCTGATGCCCTGTCCTGCGGACTCAGGACAACCATTAAAAACGGCAACCCAGGGTTGCCGTTTTGCTTTTATCGTACCGCCGAGCCTTTTAACATCAGGCCAGTGCTTTGCTGATTTTCTCGAACAGATCGCCCGACAAATTCTCCAGCCCTTTTAGCTTCTCCAGCGCTGCTCGCATTTTCTCCTGACGCTTCGCATCGTAGCGTTTCAGGCGAATCAGCGGCTCAATCAGACGCGATGCAACCTGCGGGTTGCGGCTGTTGAGCTCAGTCAGCATCTCCACCATAAACTGATAACCGCTGCCGTCTTCTGCATGGAACGCCGCCGGGTTGCTCCCGGCGAACGCGCCAATCAGCGAACGGACACGGTTTGGGTTGCTCATGGTAAAGGAGCGGTGCTTCAGCAGGTTACGGACGTTGCTCAGCACATCGGCAGACGGGCTGGTGGATTGCAGAATAAACCACTTATCCATCACCAGACCGTCCTGATGCCATTTGTCATCATACTCTTGCATCAGCGCGTCGCGGCATGGCAACTCGGCGGCAACGGCGGCACCCAACGCGGCCAGCGCATCGGTCATGTTATCGGCGTCGTGATACTGCTTGCTGACTAACGCATCGGCGAATTCGGTGTCACCAAATGCCAGATAGCGCAGACAGGTATTACGCAGCGAGCGTTTGCCGATATCCGCGTGTTCGACGCGATATTCATCTAGCCTGTTGGCGGTGTAAATCGCCAGAAACTCATCCGCCAGCTCAGTCGCAAGCGTTCTGGTCAGCGCTTCACGCACAGCGGTGATGGCAATCGGATCGATGATATCGAACAGCTCAGCGATTTCATTCGCTGAAGGCAGAGTCAGAATTTCTGCGGCCAGCGCCGGATCGATGTGTTCATCAAGCAAAATAGCGCGGAACGCATCGGCAACGTGCACCGGCAATGACAGCGGCTGGCCCTGCTGATGACGATTCACGTTCAGCTTGATATAGGTCGCCAGCAGGCTTTGTGCCGCATCCCAACGAGAGAAATCGTTGCGCGCATGACGCATCAGGAACGTCAACTGCTGGTCGCTCCATTTGTATTCCAGCTTAACCGGTGCAGAGAATTCGCACAGCAGTGCCGGAACCGGCTGGAAGTAGACGTTATCAAAGATGAACGTCTGCTCGGCCTGGGTGACGTTCAGAACGTGATGCACCGGATGACCGCCTTTTTGCAGCGGGATCACGTTTCCTTCGTTATCGTAAAGCTCGATACTGAACGGAATATGCAGCGGATGTTTTTCTTCTTGCTCAGCCGTCGGCGGCGTGCGCTGGCTGATGGTCAGCGTGTACTGCTCGGTTTCTGGATTGTAATCGTCTTTCACAGTGACAATCGGCGTCCCGGCCTGGCTGTACCAGCGGCGGAAATGCGACAGGTCAACGTTAGACGCGTCTTCCATGGCCTGCACGAAGTCATCGCAGGTGGCTGCACTGCCATCGTGACGCTCAAAGTAAAGCTGCATCCCTTTCTGGAAGTTCTCTTCGCCCAGCAACGTATGGATCATACGAATAATTTCAGAACCCTTTTCATACACCGTCAGGGTGTAGAAGTTGTTCATTTCGATCACTTTATCCGGACGAATCGGGTGCGCCATTGGGCTTGCGTCTTCAGCAAACTGCAGGCCACGCATGGTGCGCACGTTGCTGATGCGGTTAACAGCGCGTGACCCCAAGTCAGAACTGAACTCCTGATCGCGGAAAACCGTTAAACCCTCTTTCAGGCTTAACTGGAACCAGTCGCGGCAGGTCACGCGGTTGCCAGTCCAGTTATGGAAATATTCATGACCAATCACGCGCTCGATATCGAGATAATCTTTATCCGTTGCGGTGTCGGTACGCGCCAGAACGTATTTGGAGTTGAAGACGTTAAGACCTTTGTTCTCCATCGCGCCCATATTAAAGAAGTCGACGGCCACGATCATATAGATGTCGAGATCGTATTCGAGGCCAAAGCGCTCTTCATCCCACTTCATTGAATTGATCAGTGAGGTCATTGCCCACGGCGCACGATCCAGATTACCGCGATCAACAAACAGCTCCAGCGCGACATCGCGGCCAGAGCGCGTTTTGTAGGTATCGCGCAGTACATCGAAATCACCGGCCACCAGCGCAAACAGGTAACACGGTTTTGGGAACGGGTCCTGCCACTGGGTCCAGTGACGGCCATTTTCCAGCTCGCCCTGCCCTATACGGTTACCGTTAGAGAGCAGATACGGATATTTTGTTTTATCGGCAATAATTTTGGTGGTGAAGCGCGCAAGCACATCCGGGCGATCCAGATACCAGGTAATATGGCGGAAACCTTCGGCCTCACACTGGGTACAAAGTGCTTCGCCCGACTGATACAGGCCTTCCAGCGCCGTATTTGCTGCCGGGCTAATTTCGGTCACGATGCGCAGCGAGAAACGCTCTGGCAGATTGTTAAGGACCAGCTGGTTCTCTTCTTCTTTATAGTCAGACCAGGCTTCATCATTAACATGGACAGAAACCAGCGTCAGATCTTCACCATCAAGACGCAGCGGAACCGCCGTCGCGCTTTGGCGGGTCACCTGGCTTACGGCCGTCACGACGGTTTTTGTGGCATCCAGGTCAAAAGTCAGATCGATATCGCTAATCAGGTATTCCGGCGCACGGTAGTCGTGGCGGTATTTGGCTTGTGGCTGTTGTGTCATAGAAAACCTTATGCATCGTTTGTCGAATAACGAGTCAGTCTATTCCTGTTGCGCAAAACGCGCTACGCAGAATCTTCATCTTTTCAGCAACAAAACCCTTTTTTGCTACATTTGTATAACACGGGGCACGAAATGCCCTCGACCATAACGATGGCTTATGTTGTGATCGGGGTTCAATAAATCGCTAAACAAGGTATACTCCAGCGGTTTCAATAGTTGTTTATTGTACTAAACGCTCCCGTGAGAGGATGCTACGGCGCACCTATGACTCAATTCGCTTCTCCTGTTCTGCATACGTTGCTGGATACCGATGCGTATAAATTGCACATGCAGCAAGCCGTTTTTCACCATTACTACGACGTACAGGTAGCGGCCGAGTTTCGTTGCCGTGGTGATGACCTGCTCGGTATTTACGCCGACTCCATTCGTGAACAGGTCGATGCTATGCAGCATCTGGCGCTGCAGGACGACGAATACCAGTGGCTCTCTGGCCTGCCGTTCTTTAAAGCCGACTATTTAGACTGGCTGCGCGATTTCCGCTTCAACCCTGAACAAGTCACGATTACCAACGATAACGGCAAGCTGAATATCCGTCTTGCTGGCCCGTGGCGTGAAGTAATTATGTGGGAAGTGCCGCTGCTGGCGGTCATTAGCGAGATTGTGCACCGCTATCGCTCTCCCGAAATGGGCGTTGAACATGCGCTCGCGACGCTTGAAAGCAAACTCGGCGAATTCGCCCAGATGACAGAATCCGTGGACATGTCCCGTTTCCGCCTGATGGATTTTGGTACCCGCCGCCGTTTCTCACGCGAAGTACAACAAGCCATTGTCGAGCGCTTACAGCAGGAGCCGTGGTTCGTTGGCACCAGCAATTATGATTTAGCTCGCCGCCGCAATCTGACACCAATGGGAACACAAGCCCATGAGTGGTTCCAGGCGCACCAGCAAATCAGCCCCGATCTTGCCACCAGCCAACGTGCTGCGCTGGCGGCCTGGCTGGAAGAGTATCCGGATCAGCTCGGTATTGCGCTGACCGACTGTATTACCATGGACGCGTTCCTGCGCGATTTTGGTCCTGAATTTGCACAGCGCTATCAGGGCCTGCGCCATGATTCAGGGGATCCGGTTGAGTGGGGCGAAAAAGCGATCGCGCATTACAAAAAACTCGGCATTGATCCGCTGAGCAAAGTGTTGGTTTTTTCTGATAATTTGGATCTGTCTAAAGCCCTCGAGCTTTATCGCCACTTTTCATCCAGAGTGAATTTGAGCTTTGGAATTGGTACGCGTTTAACCTGCGATATCCCTCAGGTAAAACCACTGAATATCGTTATTAAGCTAGTGGAATGTAACGGTAAGCCAGTCGCCAAACTGTCTGACAGCCCAGGCAAAACCATTTGCCATGACAAAGCCTTTGTTCGCGCATTGCGTAAAGCCTTCGATCTGCCGCAAATCAAAAAAGCCAGTTAACCTGTTGGGGGCCATTCCTGGCCCCTCCCCTCATATTTTTCTCTTTTCTTCTCTATTCTCTGCGAATTCTACTTGTCTGATGGCGGATGCCAGGTAACATAGATATCCCCCCGATATGGGCGGACAAGTGTCTATACCCTAAATAATAGGGTTGCAGGAAGGCGGCAAGGGAGTGGATCCCCGGAGCTTACATAAGTAAGAACGAGCGCAGCCAACCCACATGCAACCTGAAGTATGACGGGTATTTTTTCCGACTATTAACAGAGAGATTATTATGAGCGTTGTGCCTGTAGCCGACGTACTCCAGGGCCGCGTCGCCGTTGACCAAGAAGTCACCGTGCGCGGATGGGTGCGTACTCGCCGAGATTCTAAAGCTGGCATCTCCTTCCTCGCCGTCTATGACGGTTCCTGCTTTGATCCTGTACAGGCCGTCATTAATAATTCTCTGCCCAATTACAATGACGACGTTCTGCACCTGACGACCGGTTGCTCCGTCATCGTTACGGGCGTTGTGGTCGCTTCCCCGGGTCAAGGCCAGAGCTTTGAACTGCAGGCGACGGCAATTGAAGTCACTGGCTGGGTTGAAGATCCTGACACCTACCCAATGGCTGCTAAACGCCATAGCATTGAGTATCTGCGTGAAGTCGCTCACCTGCGCCCGCGCACCAACATGATCGGCGCCGTGGCCCGTGTGCGCCACACTCTGGCGCAGGCCCTGCATCGCTTCTTTGATGAGCAGGGTTACTTCTGGGTTTCCACCCCACTGATTACCGCATCAGATACCGAAGGTGCGGGCGAAATGTTCCGCGTTTCAACATTAGATCTGGAAAACTTACCGCGTACGCCTGAAGGCAAAGTCGATTTCGACAAAGACTTCTTTGGTAAAGAAGCATTCCTGACCGTATCCGGCCAGTTGAACGGCGAAACTTACGCCTGTGCGCTGTCAAAGATCTATACCTTCGGCCCTACTTTCCGCGCGGAAAACTCTAACACCAGCCGCCACCTGGCGGAGTTCTGGATGCTTGAGCCAGAAGTGGCTTTCGCGAACCTGAACGATGTTGCAGGTCTGGCAGAAGCGATGCTGAAGTACGTCTTCAAAGCGGTTCTGGAAGAACGTGCTGATGACATGAAATTCTTCGCTGAGCGTGTCGACAGCGATGCGGTTGCACGTCTGGAGCGTTTCGTCTCCGCTGATTTCGCTCAGGTGGATTACACCGACGCGGTGGCTATTCTGGAAAAATGCGGAGAGAAATTCGAGAACCCGGTTTATTGGGGCGTGGATTTATCTTCCGAACACGAACGTTATCTGGCTGAGAAACACTTTAAAGCTCCGGTCGTGGTGAAAAACTATCCGAAAGACATTAAGGCCTTCTATATGCGCCTTAACGAAGACGGGAAAACCGTCGCCGCAATGGACGTTCTTGCACCAGGCATCGGTGAAATCATCGGTGGTTCCCAGCGTGAAGAGCGTCTGGACGTGCTGGACGCACGTATGGAAGAGATGGGTCTGAACCCGGCAGATTACAGCTGGTATCGCGACCTTCGTCGTTACGGCACCGTGCCACACTCAGGCTTTGGTCTGGGCTTCGAACGTCTGATCGCCTATGTCACCGGTGTTCAGAACGTACGTGACGTAATCGCCTTCCCAAGAACGCCGCGCAACGCCAGTTTCTAATATCTAAATTAATAACGGTCAGCAATTGCTGACCGTTATTTTATTCTGCAGTGTCAATTAATGTCAGTCAAAAGTCAGCGTTTCTAAAGTGCAACCCCGTCATTTCCCCTAGCTGTTACGTTTTATTTCCACGAAATATCCATGTACAAAAAATAAACCGCATTCTTATTGCGTCTAATCACGAATCATTGCATTAGCACAAATTTCAATCAAAAACACAGACGTTCAGACGGCTAATGTTGACAATAAGAAAAACAGGGTTGTTTAGGTTCTGTTGATATGAAACGCCTTTATTGAAATTAAATATAAGCAATTCATATATATAGCAATGCGCCAGTCTTTTTATTCAGCAATCAGTTCTGAAATTTGAGGTGGTTCACAAAGTTCCAGTAAATTCACATTTAGTTACACATAATTGCTTTTTGTTACTCAATCTTTATATTTGTAGCACTTTCAGGCTAGCGAAACGGTTCTTTGAATGGAAAGATGCCTGTCAGATACATAAAGACACCAAACTCTCATCAATAGTTCCGGAAATATTTATTGACAGAATTTATTGAGGGCAGTGGCGAGTGTCATAAAAAAAAACCAATGAGGGTAATAAATAATGATGAAGCGCAATATCCTGGCAGTGGTTATCCCTGCCCTGCTGGTAGCCGGTGCAGCAAACGCTGCAGAAATCTATAACAAAAGCGGCAACAAACTGGATCTTTACGGAAAAGTTGTAGGTGAGCATGATTTCGTTACCTCTGGTGACAACACCAACAACAATGACAACACCTACGCTCAGATTGGTTTTAAAGGCGAAACTCAGATCAACAACGATCTGACTGGTTATGGTCAATGGGAATACCGTGCTCTGGCAAGCCAAGCAGAAAGCTCTCAGTCTCAGCGTACTCGTCTGGCATTCGCTGGTCTGAAAGCAGGTGATGCTGGTTCCATCGATTATGGCCGTAACTACGGTATCGTATACGATGTTGAAGGTCTGACCGATATGGCTCCATCATTCTCCGGTATGACTTGGGCTAACTATTCTGACAACTTCATGACTGGCCGTACCACTGGCGTTCTGACATACCGCAACACTGACTTCTTCGGTCTGGTTGATGGTCTGAGCGTGGGTCTGCAGTATCAGGGCAAAAACGAACGTGACGATGTTAAAACGTCAAACGGTGACGGTTTTGGTACTTCTGTGGGTTATGAATTCGGCGAAGGTTTCGGCCTGATCGGTGCATACAGCAACTCTGACCGTACTAACGCTCAAGAACTGGATGGCAACGGTAAGAAAGCTGAAGCATGGGCTGTTGGTGCTAAATACGATGCGAACAACATCTACCTGGCAACGGTTTATGCTGAAACTCGCAACATGACCCGTGAAGCTGACGGTGACTTCGCTAACAAAACTCAGAACTTTGAAGCAATCGCACAGTACCAGTTCGACTTTGGTCTGCGTCCATCCCTTTCTTACGTTCAGTCTAAAGGCAAAAACCTGGCTCAACGTGGCACCTTCACAGGCGGCGATGCTGACCTGCAGAAATACGTTGAAATCGGTGCAACTTACTACTTCAATAAAAACTTCAACATCTTCGTTGATTATCAGTTGAACCTTATTGACGATACTGACTACTCTCGCTCTGCTGGTATCGTAAATGGTAAAGACGACCAGGTTGCAATGGCTGTAACTTACCAGTTCTAATAAGCAGCCCTCTCTGCTAAATGCCTAGAAAACAGGACTTCGGTCCTGTTTTTTTTATGTCTGAAAGCAATAAATGGCGACTTTTGAAAAGGCGCACGCTTTTTGTCGCAAACGGTTGGCATTTTGTAGATCAACCGTTAACCTGATAGCGGATTTCACTTCTGTAATCACAATGGAACCTCGTCATGTTTGAGAACATTACCGCTGCCCCTGCCGACCCAATCCTGGGCCTGGCCGATCTGTTTCGTGCTGATGACCGCCCTTCAAAAATTAATCTGGGTATTGGTGTCTATAAAGATGAGACCGGCAAGACTCCGGTTCTGACCAGTGTTAAAAAAGCCGAGCAGTATCTGCTGGAAAACGAAAACACCAAAAATTACCTCGGCATTGATGGTATTCCGGAATTTGGTCATTGCACTCAGGAACTGCTGTTTGGCAAAGGCAACGCGATTATCAGCGATAAACGTGCTCGCACAGCGCAAACGCCTGGCGGTACTGGCGCACTGCGCGTCGCGGCGGATTTCCTTGCGAAAAACACCTCAGCCAAGCGCGTCTGGGTAAGTAACCCGAGCTGGCCGAACCATAAAAGCGTGTTTAATTCCGCAGGTCTGGAAGTGTGTGAATACGCCTATTATGACGCGGCAAATCACACCCTGGATTTTGACGGCCTGCTGGCAAGCCTGAATGATGCGCAAGCGGGTGACGTGGTTCTGTTCCATGGCTGCTGCCACAACCCTACCGGTATCGATCCTACGCTTGAGCAGTGGGAAACGCTGGCAAAACTGTCTGCTGAAAAAGGCTGGCTGCCGCTGTTCGACTTCGCCTACCAGGGCTTTGCTCGCGGCCTGGAAGAAGACGCCGAAGGCCTGCGCGCCTTTGCTGCGCTGCATCAGGAGCTGATTGTTGCAAGTTCCTATTCCAAGAACTTTGGCCTGTACAATGAGCGCGTAGGTGCTTGTACGCTGGTTGCGTCTGACGAGCAAACCGTTGACCGCGCCTTTAGCCAGATGAAATCCGTTATTCGTGCTAACTACTCGAACCCACCGGCGCACGGCGCTTCCGTGGTCGCGACGATTCTCAGCAATGACGCGCTGCGTGCCATCTGGGAACAAGAGCTAAACGATATGCGCCAGCGCATCCAGCGTATGCGTCTGCTGTTCGTGAATACTCTGGCGGAGAAAGGCGCAGATCGCGATTTTAGCTTCATCATCAAGCAGAACGGGATGTTCTCGTTTAGCGGCTTGACCAAAGAGCAGGTTCTGCGTCTGCGTGAGGAGTTCGGTGTCTACGCCGTTGCTTCTGGTCGCGTCAACGTTGCGGGTATGACGCCGGACAACATGGCGCCACTGTGCGAAGCGATTGTCGCTGTACTATAAGCTTCGATAGATAAAAATAAAGCCCGCTGATGCGGGCTTTTTTATTCGTCTTTACCAGACAGGCATTTCATCCTGCAGGAACGGATTGTGCAAACGTTCATATCCTAGCGTCGACATCGGTCCATGCCCCGCGATAAACGTTACGTCGTCGCCCAACGGCAACAGCTTCTGTTTAATCGACTGAATTAACTGTCCGTGATCGCCGCGTGGAAAATCGCTGCGTCCTACGCCACCTTTGAAAATCACGTCGCCTGAGATCAGCAAACGCGATTGGTCATCAAAGAAGACGATATGCCCCGGCGTGTGGCCCGGGCAATGCAATATCTGTAACGTCACATTCCCAACGTTCACGCTTTCGCCCTCATTTAGCCAACGATCGGGTGTCAAGGGTAGACACTCATCGAGACCAAACATGCGGCTTTGGGCGGGCAACCCTTGCAGCCAGAACTCATCTTCTTTTTCCGGTCCAATGACCGGCACACCGTAATGTTGCGCCAGTTCAGCCGCCGCCCCCACATGATCAAGGTGACCATGGGTTAGCAAAATCTGCATCAACGTCACGCCGGACGCTGCGACTTCTTGCTTGATCTTCTCAGCATCTCCGCCGGGATCGACAAGCGCGGCCAGTTTGGTTTGTTCACACCAGATAAGCGAACAGTTCTGGGAGAACGCAGTTACCGGAATAATACGATAGTTCATACTGCTCCTTCATTATTACCAGTGCCGATTTGGCCCGGTATCAATATGCACAAAGTTGCTACGTGGGTAATATCCTACACCACCTGCGCGCAGAGATAACGCGGCTTTGCGTACATTGGCTAATGAAATGCCTTCAATATGAAAATCCATCGCCTGCCCTTTCGTGTGATAACTTTTTTTAGCTACCCCACGGCTATGAGCTCGCAGTTCATTATTGGTATCGAGCGAACGATAACCAGAAACGAGTTGCACGGGCTTACGCGTTCCAAGCAATCCCTGAAGGCGAAAAAGCTGATCAAATAATCCTGGATCGATGGCTTTTATTTTATTCGCGCGATAGTCACGGAAAAAATGGTTAAGTTTTGCTAATTCATCCTGAATATAGCCTCTGCCATCGAAAAACTCCGCCTTAATTGACTCACCGGTGTGCAGGTTGTTTAAAGTCAAAATACGCGGACGAGGTGTCGAGAGGGTGGCAAATGCTGGCGTAGGCAAGATGGCCGCTGCGCCGAGCGCAACACCACCTAACGCCAGCAGTTTGCGGCGATTAGCGTCAAATTTGTCCATGGTAATCAGGTCTACAGGTCAATGTTATCGTAAATATGCTTAGCGCACGAAGGGCACCTTAACTGGCTCAACAGCCTGCGTCAAGGCGCCCAACCCCAGTAAACACGGGGCTTGCAGCGATTTAGCCCCATCTTCACCATAACTTACGACAATCATTTTTCCCGAACTACTTCATTTACCTGATTAATTGTTCAGCTTTTGGCAAAATTTGTGCGCCTGATCGCGCGGTGAGATCATAATTGTAAATATCTGTACGATACTGAGTACGCCCATCTTCGCCAACAAACGCAGTCAGATAGTAAAGGTTAACCGGAATATTGTGTCGAATATTAACGTAGCGCGTATTCCCCTCTTTGAGGGTGTCGGAAATCCGTGTGTCGTTCCACCCCGCATCGCCCAACAACATATTTGCCAGTTCAGACGCTTTATTCACGCGCACACAGCCGGAACTCAGCGCGCGTGCATCCTTCTGGAACAAGTTATGGTTCGGCGTATCGTGCAGATAGATCGCATCCGAGCTCGGCATATTGAATTTGTACCGGCCTAGCGAATTGCGCTCACCCGGCGCTTGCTGGAAGCGGAATGGCAGGTTTGACGGCGTAATCGTTGCCCAGTCAACCTGATACGGATCGATCGCCTGGCTGCTGTTCCAGCCGCGCATCACGGTATAGCCGTGACGTTCCAGGTAGCCTGGGTCATCCCACAACTTCGGCAGAATATCTTTGCGCGCCAGCGTTGGCGGGACATTCCATGGCGGATTGACGACCACATTGTTCAGCGCGCTGCTCATCATCGGCGTTTTACGATCCGGGCGTCCAACGATGACGCGTGACGCCAGAACTTCACTGCCATTCTGGTAATACACCAGCGAATAAGCCGGTATGTTCACCATTATGCCAGTAGAGAGTGTTCCTGGAAGCAGTCTCAGACGCTGAATATTGAGTGCCAAAACCCCTGCTCGCTGCGCCGGAGAGACATTTAACCAGTCGCGCGTTGATGGGCCAATTACGCCATCTGCGCCTAAACCTTGCGTCATCTGGAAGGTTTTGACTGCCGCCACCAGTTCGCGATCGTATGCCGCGGGTTTACCGGTCGGTAGCGCGGCTTTTACTTCAGGCGCAGGTGCGGATGGGCTAACCACGACGCCTTGCGGATCATCACCGGGGAGTGCAATTTTCGGTTCTGCCCCTGTTGCGCCTGAACGCAACAGAATTTCACGCAATGCAGGCACATCGCTGCTCCATTGACCCGGTCGCAGCGTGGCGGTACCGCGCAGTTGCGGCCACGGTCGCGTATCGGCCACCAGCTTCAGTAATGACTGATGCATCGTGGCATATTGCGGGTGTGCTGGCGCAAGGCTGGCAATAAAACGCGGTAAGGTTCCCTGATCCAGTGCCAGTTGCCACTGGTTAATCACGGAGAGCGCAGGTGTCGCTAATTTGTAGGCTTTATCGCTATAAAGCCAACGGTTGCCATTAACCGTAATCCCGGCGACAAACTGAAGATAACCCATCATGGCGTCGGAGAGTACGATATCCCGCGCCATTCCGGTGACAGCTGGATCGGTCAACAGCTCAACCCAGGCGGTAAATTGTGGTTGAAAACCCGCAATCGCTACCTCGGCCAGTTGCTGCTGGAAAGCGCGCACAGCATCGCGGTCTTCCCACATCGGCTTCATGTCGCGCGCGGCATACAGCAATGTAAGTTGACTGGTATACGCGGGTGTATAACCCGACGGCAGCTCGGACTGCAACTGCTGGTGCAGGGCTGCGGTATCGACACCGGCTGGCAAAAGTTTAATACCTGCCATAATGGCTGTGGCGGGAGACTGTTCCAGTGGTTGCGACAGCGAAGTTGGCTGCGTGCCCATCGTCGCGGAGCTATCAACCGGAACCACTTCAGGCTCATCGGCCTGCGCGTTAAACAGTGGAGCGAATATTACGGTCAGGCACACAGTCAGTGCTGATAGCTGACAACCACGGATTTTCTTTAGCAACATCCCTTGCCCCCTGTTTTCTTACGACTTGCCCACAACACTGGGGCTATTCTTAATTATAGAAAGGCATATACGCTGTTGCCTGACCTTATGTAAAGAAGTTTAAAGATAACGTAGTCTGGAATACAAGTTAAACAAATAAAAAGGGCGACACCAGAGTGCCGCCCTTTTCGTCAAAGCGCCTTACGACGCGTCAGCTGCTTCGGGTAATGATTCTGGCGGTTGCGGTGCAAAGCCGCGCAGACCCACGACATGAACATGCTCAGTATTCTGGAATACTTTACGCACCAGCTTATAGGTTGTGCCTTTCTCAGGGCTGATGTTTTCTGGCGCAGCGATGATCAGCTGCATGCCCAGACGATCGCACAGCTCGAACAGCGTAGCGATAGATCGCGCATCCAGTCGCGCGGCCTCATCGAGGAACAGCAGACGGCAAGGCGAAATATCTTTCCCGCGCAGGCGACGCGATTCGTCTTCCCAGCTCTGCACAACCATCACCAGAATCGACATCCCGGTACCGATCGCTTCCCCGGTCGACAACGCACCGGATTCGGCACGCAGCCAGCCGTCGGAGCCGCGGTTAACCTCAACTTCCATTTCCAGATAGTTGCGGTAATCCAGCAGTTCTTCACCGATAGTTTGTGGCGTACGCTGCCCCATATCGATCTGTGGATTGAGGCGCTGATAGAGTTTGGCCAGCGCTTCAGAGAAGGTCAGACGATTGCTGTTGAACAGATCCTGGTGTTGCTCATGCTGTTCTGAAAGCACATCCAACAGCGTAGCGTGAGCTTCGCGGACGTTAACGTTCAGACGCACGCTGTTCACCTGGCCAAACGACACGCTTTGCAGCCCCTGGTTGAGCATCCGAATACGGTTCTGCTCGCGCTGGATCGTTTTCCGAATAATATTCGCCACGCTGCGAGAGCTAATCGCCAGCGTCTGTTCACGAGACGTCAGCTCTTCGGTCAGACGGCCCAGCTCGATCTCCATTTGCTCAATAGCTTCGACCGGATCGTCCGTGCGGATAATATCCTGGCGGATACGCTCGCGCAGGTGCTGATACACTGCCACAAAGAACTGAATTTTACGTTCCGGACGTTTTGGATCTTCTGACATGCGCAGCACGTCGCGCAGATGTTCGTTGTCCGCCACTGCAGGGCGCAGCGCACCTAATGCCTTATCCGACATGGAACGCAGCTCATCGCCGGAAAGGTACGCCAGCTCACGGCGATGCAGACGGCGCTCAACGCCACTGTCTTTCACCAGACGCATCACCGCACACCATCCCGCTTTTGCGGTCACAACCTGCTCGCGCATTTCGTGATAATCACGTTCCAGCTTGCGCAGGCGACGGGTGAGATTATCCATCTCCGCTTCACACAGAGTCAGGGCTTTTTCCAGCTGATTACGACGTGAACGGTTATTGCTCAACTGGCTGTGCAGCTCATCACGACGAATACGCGCCCGCTCTTCAGCCCCGCTATCCGCACGCACACCGATATCCTGGAGCTCTTTTTGTAGATCGGTTAATAGCTCTTTTTTGGTATCAAATGAGCTTTTCAGCGACGCCAGAACCTGGCCATATTGGTTCAGTTGAGCCGCATGACTGCGCAAAGCGTCACGCGTACGGCTACGTTCTGTTTCCGCCTGCTCCAGACGATGACGCAGTTTTTCGTTGAGATCACTGTTACCGCTCAGCATTTCCGCTGAGTCGCTATAGCCAAAGTGAGCTCGGCGCTGCACTACTTCAGCCAGTGCAAACGCCTGCTGACGCGCATCACGCTGCACCTGCTGAGAATACGCGTAGTCTTCTTTCAGCTGTTCAAACTGTTCCGGGTCGCTTTGCAGAACGGACAATACCGGCTCAAGTTTCGCCAGTTGATTCCCATGCTGCTGGACAAAGCGAGCAGCTTCCTGCGCTTCATCCAGGCGTTCCTGAATTTCATCTACGCGGTCAGCGAGCGTGTCATCGGCCAGCAGATTCAGGCGCGGCAGGATGCGGTTAAGTGCTGCTACGCCCTCTTTCGCCTGTTCGAACTGAACGCGACTCTGCTGATTGTCGTTTTCATGAAGGCTTATCGCACGCTCAAGCTCACCGCGACGGGTGTTGAGCTTGCGGATCTCCGCTTCTGGATCGGGCTCGAACGCGACAGCGACGTGGCTACCGATAAAACGACTGAACGACTGGTGTAAACGCTGGGTTTTCTGCACGTCAAAGGATAACGTCGCGAAGCGCTCAGAAAGCGTTTCACGTTCCGCATGCAGACTTTCGATACGGTTTTCGCGCGCGGCACGACCAAACAGCGGCAGCGTTGGGAAACGGGAATAGCGCCACTGACGATCGGCGATTTTCACCACGACGGCTTTTTCAAGCTCATCGACGCTAAAGACGCTGTCATCAAAGGACTGCGGATCGCCTTCGATCAGATAGAGATCTTCCGGGCAATCTTCCAGGCCTTCGAGCTGGTCGGCGATCAGGGACAAGTCCGGTACAACGATGGCATTGCGGGATGGGCCGTAAAGCGCAGAGAAGTACGGCGCATCGTCCAGGCTCACGTCATCATAAATTTCAGAAAGCAGCACGCCGCCAAAACGTTCAGCGAGCGCATTGAGGCGAGAATCTTCCGCGCCGCCGGGCTGGCTTAAGCGCTCAATTTCTTCGTCAATGGCACGTTTACGCGCGCCAACTTCATCGCGTTCAACAATCGCTTCACGCTCGCGTTCCAGCAGTTGTTGCAAATATTCAGTGACATCCTGGCTGGATTCAAACTCTTCGCCGCACTGCTCGCTGAGCTGATTGAGGCTACTTTGCGCGGCTAACCAGACTGGTGCACGTTGCAGCAGTTTCTGAGTGCGTGACTGAAGTTGCTCCAGCTCCTGTCGCAGCGACATCCGTTGCTCACCGGCGTTTGAAACGCTGTCAGAAAGAGAGGCAATACGGGCTTCGAGTTCCTGATGCAGGGCTTCCAGATCGTCAATATCGACACGTTTTCCGTAACGCTTGCAGAATTCAGCCAGCAGACGATCGGCTTCCTGCTGTTCACGAAGACGCTGTTCCAGTTCGTTCAGGCGCATACGCAACGGCTGAACCTGTTCAGCCAGATGGCGCTGGTTTACACCGTCACGCAGAAGTTCACGTGCGACTTCCCACGCATCGCTTCGCGCCAACGGGCCGTTGATCGCGGTGACCAACTGGTAAGCCTGTTCGAACTGGCTGTGCGCAGTTTGCGCCACGCTCATTTTCTGATCGAGAGAGAGTAATTTATCTGTCGCTTCTTGCTGTTTAGCCTGGAAAGTCTCCAGCCATTCGTCCGCGCTTTCTGGCGTTAGATCCGGAAGATGGCACAGCTCTTTCGCGCGCTGCAACGCTTGCAGCGCCTGGGTGTACTGGATCGCACGCGTTTGCTGAACATCTAGCGCCTGCTGATAGTCGGCAAGCTGGTTTTTCAGCTCATCCACTTCCAGCTCAGCGGCTTCGGCGCGCGCTTCGTTCTCTTCCTGCATCTCGGTGGCTTCGGCCACCACTTCATTTTGTTCTTCGAGACGAATCTGCAGCTCATCGAGATCAGATTCGTAACGCTCGATTTTTTCCTGCTGACGCAGTGCGGTTTGCACCAAATTCAGGTGATCGCTGGCCGCCTGATAATCGGCTTCCAGATCGCCTTCTGCACCGTTTTGTTCGCCCAGTTCACGCGCCATCTCAACGTGTTTATACTGCTCTGCCACCAGCTGTTTACGCGAGGTGAACAGCTCGCGGCGATATTCAAGCGCCTTATCCAGATGAATCCGACGCTCATTCGCGTGGCGCATATAATCCGCCGCCACGTAGTTGGTCGCTTCACTGATCAGGTGCTTAAACAGGTCGCGGTCAGACTGGGTGACGCGAATGGCTTCCAGCGTCATGCGGTTTTCACGCAGCGCGGCTTCCATATCCTGGAAAGCTTTACGTACGCCACTGTTTTCCGGCAACAGGTAATCGCGCAACGAGCGGGTGATGGCGCTGGAAATACCGCCATACAAAGAGGCTTCAATCAGGCGATAGTATTTGCTACGGTCCGAGGCACTGCGCAGACGACGCGCAACAATGCCCAGATCGAACATCAGTGAGTGGTAATCGGTAATCGAGTTGAACTGTTTGAACTGAACCCCTTCGATCTCCTCAAGCTTCTCTTTCAGTTCCTGGAGAGAGAGGACTCGCGCCTGGCGGTCGTTCAGCGTTTCCGTCAGCATTGCGGTTGGCTGAACGGAGGTCGGCAAACCTTGAATCGCGAACGGTTTGATGTCCACTTTACGGTCACGGCCCGCGACCTGTTGCAAGCGAACACCCACCACTACGCGCTGGTGACGGGAGTTGATGACATCCAGAACGGAATAACAGACGCCAGCTTTCAGCTTACCGTGCAGACCTTTATCACGTGAGCCGCTCGTGGCCCCCGCTTCAGTGGTGTTACGAAAGTGCAGCAGCGTCAAATCGGGAATCAGCGCCGTAACAAACGCCGCCATGGTGGTGGATTTACCCGCACCGTTACCCCCGGAGAGCGTTGTAACCAGCTCATCCAGATCAAAGGTTCGGGCAAAGAAACCATTCCAGTTAATCAGCGTCAGTGAACGAAATTTACCACGTTCAATCATTACTCTTCCTCCCCGCTTTCCGTCTGACTCTCTTCAGGCTCGTCATTGAGCTGCAAATGGTTTTCGACCGGCATGGCTTCACCGTCACGGATCATGCGCAGCTGCGCTTCACGCGGATCGTCGCCCGCACGCACATCAGCACCAAAGCGGAAAACCGCTTCTGTGATACGGAATTTGCTGCTGTCATGCCCCATAAACCACACCATGCCGAGACGACGCAGACGGCTCAGGGAAGAGCGCACTTTTTCCTGTAATTTCTGACGATCGAGATCTGAACCGGTGGAACGATTATTCACCAGCTTCAGCAACTTGCCCTCTTCTGCCAGGGTCAGCAGCTCATCGTACAGCTCTTGCTGGGTGAAAATCCCCTCGTTGGCCAGACGCTCAGGGCTGAGATAGAGATAGCAAAGAATTTTGCCCACCATCATATCCAGCTCAGAGAGAACCGAACGCGGGATCAACGTGGTTGAGCGCGGGCGCAGATAGAAGAAACCTTCCGGCGCGCGGATCAGCTCCACGTTATAGCGGGCGTAAAACTCTTCCAGATACTCCTGGAAATCCATCAGAAAGGCGTGATTATCCAGTTCATCAAGCCCAATGTGGCGACCGGCACGCAATTGGCTATCCAGCGCCGGAAATAACGGATTCGCCAGCGCCTGGGCCAGCTTAACTGGCATCATTTGTTCAATATTTGTCAATGACATGCGCCTGTACCTTGGCTCCGTAATCGTTAATCGGCTGCCATTTTGGCGGCAGTCCGGTGAAATCTGCTTGCGCGACGCCCAGACGCACGGCCTGGTCGACGACGATGCGGGCAATATCGAAATGGCGCGCACGCGGGTATTGCACCAGATAGTCGCGCACCACGAGACCAAGATCTAGCGGCACTTGTCTGGATTTATAGACTGCCAGCTGTTCTTCGATCATGGCCGCAAGCTGTTCACGAATTTCGTTGAACTCTTCAAACTCCAGATCCGGCGGCAGTTCACCGGTGACCTCTTCATCGCGAAGCGTCATCTCTTCGTCACGCATGTCCAGCAGACGGTCGGCATTGGCGTAGGTCAGCGCCCATGGCGCATCGAAATAGGTTTGTACCGACTGACGCAGACGCTGCGCGAACACACGGTTTTTATCCATATCAATCGCGGTACGGATAAATTTATGTACGTGACGGTCATAGCCGATCCACAGGTCAATCGACTGTTGACCCCAGCTGATAATACGGTCGAGTTTACTTTGCAGATCGAACACCAGCTTGTCGACGAAATGCAGATTGTCATGCGCCATCGTCGCATCCTGGATGCGCAACAAATTGGCCTGGAGCTTATCGCCTGCTGCTTCCAGCGTATCCTGCAGTTCTCGCAGCGTACCGGAGGTTTCTGACAATAAAAGTTCACAGCTGGAGATCGCGGCACGCCAGTCTTTATTAAGCAACTGCGCGATGTCGTCTTTCACCTGCTGTTGCTGCTCATCCATCAAGCGCTGGGTCAGATCGATGCTGTCAAAAATCTCGGCGACAGAGTATTTCAGCGGAGCATAAACATTGCGATGCCAGTGGAATTCATCTCCATTTTCATCCGCCGCATCCGCTGCACGCTTGAGTTCGTCCGCAACGATCGACAGCTGCATGGAAAGGCGCAGCGTAGAAAACTCGCGCTGACGAATGTAATAATCCGTGATGCCGATGCCCAGAGGCGTCAAACGATAAATGGCGTTGCCTTCGGCCTGCTCGCTGGTAAAGCGGTTCAGCAGACGTTGACGCACCATATCGTTAATTGCGTTGTTGGCACGCACGCTAATGGTTTCGCTGGTTTGCTCAAACGCATCACTCACATGGCGGAAGGCATCCACCAGTTCACCCTCGCTCATTTCACCATCCAGGCGCTCGCCGTTCAGCGTGGCAATAGCCAGCAGAAAAGAGAGTCTGTCGACCGGCAGCGCGATGGAGAAATCGTTTTTTCTGGCCCAGGCAACCAGTTCGGGGACTGTCTGGGAAAAATCACTCATAGGTTTTCCTTGCATCTGCGGTGTAAGCCTAACTGTCCAGGCTTTTAATCGCGGTGACGTGTATATAGCGGCCAAGGCTCACAAACGGCTCCTGGCGGCAATACCGCGTTTCTATTTCTGTTAAGGCGTCCAGACATTCATGCTGTTTTTGTTTATCGCGCAGATAATCATGAAACACCCTGACGCCCGTTTTGCCGGTAATTTCCCAGCCAATCTCCTCCAGCCAGCCATAGACTTGCTGGGGATCGCGCGGAAAATCTGGCGAAAGCGTGCGTCGTTTCTTTTTATACATGCCCTGCTGCACATAACCGAAATTGCCCACCAGCACATTGCGCATCAATAGGCCATTGGCATTGTAGAACATCAGCGACAGTGCGCCGCCGGGGCTTAGCACAGTCCACAGCGTGTTTAACATAGCTTGCGGTTCAGCGACCCATTCAAGCACCGCGTGAAACAATATCAGATCAACCTGCGTTTCCAAATGCTGGGCAATGTCCTGAGCGGCGCAATGTATAAAATGCATGTTGTCGCTCACACCTTTCTCGTGTGCCGCGCGTTTCGCGCGTGCGACCATCTCAGCGGAAAGATCGCAAAACGTCACGTGATGACCGCGCTCGGCCATTAAAATGGCCGTCTGACCTTCACCGCCGCCGGCATCGAGAACGCGCAACTTTCGGCTACCGTAGGTGGCAAGCAGCGTATCCAGATCCTGCCAGAGGATCGTCTGACGCAACTGCCCTTTGGTGGTGCCGTAAATATTGCGCGAAAACTTTTCCGCGATGTCATCGAAATTGCGATCCCGCATTGGGAGAGTTCCACCCGCTACCAGCAAAACCGCTATTTTGTCACACCCGCGCGGATAATGAACCTCTCTGGTGTAATATCGCGGGTAATCGCCTGCTGTATGGTTAAAAAAGGAGCCAAAAAGGATGCTTTTTACCCTTAAGAAAGTTATTGGAGGCATGATGCTTCCTCTTCCACTCTTGCTGTTGCTGATGGCGCTCGGACTACTGCTGCTTTGGTTGACTCGTTTTCAGAAAACGGCAAAAACCGTGATGACAGCGGCCTGGCTGATGCTGCTGCTGCTGAGCCTGCAACCTGTCGCTGATGGGCTGTTGCGCCCTATTGAAGATAAGTACACGACGTGGCAGGGGAAACAGAAGGTGGATTACATCGTGGTGCTGGGTGGCGGTTACACCTGGGATCCCAATTGGGCGCCCAGTTCAAACTTAATCAATAACAGTCTGCCGCGTTTAAACGAAGGCATACGCCTGTGGCTGGCGAATCCGGGGTCTAAAATGATCTTTACGGGTGCGCCCGCAAAAAACAATCCGGTGAGTACCGCTGAAGCCGGGGCGCGCGTGGCTGAATCACTTGGCGTGCCGCGCTCGGCGATAATCACTCTCGACAGCCCTAAAGATACGGAAGAAGAAGCCGCAGCGGTGAAACAGGCCATCGGAAATGCCCCGTTCCTGCTGGTGACGTCCGCCTCGCATTTACCCCGCGCGATGATTTTCTTTGAACATGCCGGGTTACATCCTCTCCCCGCGCCAGCTAATCAACTGGCCGTTGATGCGCCTCTGAACCCATGGGAACGCGCGATCCCGTCACCGGTGTGGCTGATGCACAGCGATCGCGTGGGCTATGAAACGCTCGGACGCCTCTGGCAATGGTTGAAAGGATCGTCAGGCGAGCCAGGGCAAGAGTGATTTCGAGGCGAGATCGAAATTGGCGCGATTAAAGCGCCCGGTGTTGACGAGCTGCGCCACTTCATCCCACATGAGATAGACCCAGCGCCGCCAGAGGAAAGATTCCGAGACGGGCGCGCGCTGGAGATAATGCCAAAGCAAACCCTCTGCCAGGCCACTGTCGCTTAAACGGAAAAGCTCATATTCCCGCGGTGCCCAGAGCATAATTCCCGGCCCAACCATCGCCAGTAGCTGATCGCTGCGTGAATCCTTAAGCATGCTGCGCAGGGTGAAATTGCCATGAATCAACACGCAATTGTCGTTAAAACCGTCGAACAGCGCTGGCAGACATTCGCGCGTGCGGAATAAAATTCGCTTATCCTGCATCGTCAGGCCGGTATTACTGAATTGATTGAGCGTGCCCCACAATACTTCGACACGCTGGCGATACCAGTGAGGCCAGATATTTTCCTGGGTGCTGTCCACCGGGCCAACCAGGCCACGGCTATCCTGCCGGTGCCAGGCAAGCAGCGCTTCAACGATTTGGTCTTTCAGTTGCTCCCATCTGTCCGGCGTACGAGCGGGTGCCTCAACGGGAACACCGCGCAACCGTTCAATCAACAAAACATCCGGACCGGGATGTTCTTCATGCGTCATCACGCCATAGACGGTCGGCATACGCACCGTTCCGCTACGTGCGAGCAGAGACATTTTCCACGCCAGCTGTCTGGCGACACCGGGGGAAGAAAAACTCCTTGCCATTAGCGGCATCGGATTACCGTGACTGTCATACAGCGACCACAGCGAAGTGTCCGCCTTTTCATTCACACACTCCACCCGGCTGAGTTGTTCACCCAGCAGGTGGCTTAGCTCGGCACGCAGCTGTTCCATATCAGATTGTCCCCATCAAAACTACTGCTTTTATAATGAGCGCGTCGCAGACGGATGTCACCCTGATAAGATCAATTTGGATGAAGAAAAATGAGGGAAAACCTAGCGGTAGAGCATCCCCTCGAGTGAGGGGATGTGGGGATATTAATGCAGTTCAGCACGCACGCGTTCGAGATCTTCGGGTGTATCAACGCCCGTTCCAGGCACTTCCTGGGCAACCGCAACGTGGATTTTTTCGCCATACCAGAGCACACGCAGCTGTTCGAGCATTTCGATATGCTCCAGCGGACTTGCCGCCCAGGTTACATAGCGACGGATAAAGCCTGCACGATAGCCATAAATGCCCAAGTGTCGCAGGAACGTGTCGCCAATCACCTCTTGAGAGGCGGCAAAACGGTCGCGATCCCAAGGAATAGCCGCGCGGGAGAAATAGAGCGCGTAGCCTTCAGCATCCATCACCACTTTAACCGCATTCGGATTAAACGCTTCTTCAGCATGATGAATGGGCACGGCAAGCGTGGCCATTCCCACCTGACGCTGCGCGAGGTTTTCCGCGACCTGACGAATAATAGCCGCCGGAATCATCGGTTCATCGCCCTGCACGTTAACGATAACGGTGTCATCGCTAAAACCACATTTTTCGACGACTTCGGCCAGTCTTTCCGTGCCGGACTGATGATCGGCGCGAGTCATGCATACTTCGCCACCGGCCGCTTCGACAGCACGGGCAACGTCTTCGTGATCCGTGGCAACAATCACGCGATCGGCACCTGACTCACGTGCTCTTTCAAGCACATGGACAATCATCGGTTTGCCATTAATATCCACCAGCGGCTTACCTGGTAAACGCGTGGAGGCAAAACGCGCCGGAATAATGACGACAAAACTCATGGTCGGCTCTCTTCTGCCGCCAGCGAGCGGGCTTCCGTTTCAAGCAGGACCGGAATGCCATCGCGCAGCGGAAACGCCAGATTGTCCAGTTTGCAAATAAGTTCTTGTTTATCCTGGCTGTAATAGAGTTTGCCGTTGCACACCGGGCAGGCAATGATTTCAAGTAAACGGTGATCCATAGTTCCTCCGTATCAATAATGATGAAAGCTTACCACATTCCTTTTTCAGGCTATGTCTATTTCCCAGCCACTCCGACACGCGTCGAAAAGTTGATCGGGTAATCGCGAAAGGCTGACCCGATTTGCCCCCTGCCAACTGGCGAAATGGTTAAGTGCGGAGAAAAGCCCTTTTTCCAGCGCTGAACTGACTTTGACGCCCTCTTCCAGATACAACGCAATCACTTCCAGTACACCTGTTTTTCGGTGCATTTTGGCATCCATACGCCCCACCAGTTGGCCTTTATGCAGCAACGGCAAAACAAAGTAGCCATACTGACGCTTTGGCGCGGGGGTGTAACATTCAAGACGATACGTGAAGCCGAACAGCTGTTCAGCGCGCTTGCGGTCCCAGACGATGGGATCAAACGGTGACAATACGCTACTGTGCGACGCGCTCAACTTCCCGTCCAGAGCCTGGGGCAAGAGCGGTAATAAATCTGCATGCAGCCACATTTCACCTAACGTTTCTACCTCCACCTGCACGACGCGCTGCTTTTCTTGCCAGCATTCAAGCAGCGGTTTCAGGACGGGTTGTCGAAGCCGATAGTAATCCGCCAGCCACTGCGCACGGAAAATACCTAAACTACGGGCGCTATTCTCCAGCATGATGGCCTCTGCTGCGGTTTGACCAAGCAGATCGCGTGCATCGTCCCAGTGAGGCATCACACGATGAGTAAGATCGTAAACTCGCTGGAAGTTACGCCGCTCAACCACCATGACTTTTCCGGACGTAAACAGCCCCTCGAGATGGCGTTTATGCGGCTTCCACTCCCACCAGCCGCTTGTGCCTTTGCAGGGATGTTCAAAATCTGCTGAGCGGACCGGGCCGTTTTCGTGAATGTGCTCAATGAGTTTTTCGATTTCGTCCGCATTTTCGTGCATCCACTCCTGACGGTATTTCCAGCCCATTTTTTCTGGCGCCAGCATCCGATGACGGACCAGGCCAAAATCACTTCGCGGCAGGAAACATGCCTCATGAGCCCAATATTCCATGAGTTCTCCCCGACTCAGCGCGTCATCAAGCCATTGGGAAGGATAATCGCCCAGGCGACTAAAAAGGACGAGATAAGGGCTACGGGCAACGATGTTGATCGTATCGATTTGCAACAGCGACATACGCTGAACAGTAGAGAGAATATCCGAGGGTTGCGCACGGCGACGGGGTTTCTTTAAAAGGCCCTGTGCGGCAAGGTGCAGATTACGTGCTGCCTGGAGCGAGAGGTGCGGTAAGGGCATGCGTTTTCCTGTTCGTCATCGCGCTACCAGAACCGCATGCGCTTAACGCACCAGCGACATTAGTTCCTGGAGCAAGAGTTCTGGCTTTTCACCGCTGAATTCAGCATCCACCGGAAGATACCACCAGTTAGATTTTGCGAAAGCGCGGCATTTGACCGCATCTTTCTCGGTCATGATCAGGTTTTGGTTAACGGTCACCAATGGGTCAACATCCACAATGCTAAGAGCCTGATGATCGGCAAGAGGAATCCTGGCTTCAAGATGGGCACCACATTGCTCCAGCGTCGCAAAGAAACGAGGTGGATGTCCAATCCCAGCCATCGCAACCAGGGCGGGCAGTTGCGAAACCTCCCGCCTTTCTCCGGTCAGTAGATTCACGGCCTGACTGGGGATTAATCGCATCGGAATTTCACCTGGCAGCGCTTCACCGCCGTTGACGATTACGGCGTCGACCGTGCGCAGTCGCGACGCTCGTTCACGCATCGGACCCGCGGGTAACCACCAGCCATTACCGAAACGACGCACGCCGTCAATAACCACGATTTCTTTGTCACGTGCGAGAGCATAATGCTGCAAGCCATCGTCCGTGATGACGATGTCAACCGGATGTGCGGCCAGCAACGCCTGAACGGCTTCGCTTCGATTTGGTGAAACAGCAACCGGAGCACCGGTTCGCTGAAAGATAAGCACAGGCTCGTCGCCCGCTTGTTCCGTTGTAGTCTGGGATGTCAGCAGCAGAGGATAACTTTCCGCTTTTCCACCATAGCCCCGTGACACAACGCCAGCCTGAATACCCCGCTGAGCGAGTTGTTCCACCAGCCAAATGACCACGGGTGTTTTACCATTTCCCCCGGCCGTGAGATTGCCGACAACAACAACGGGTACTGGTGCACGCCACGGACGTTTAATGCCAATTCGGTAGCAAAGACGGATGATGCCGCTCACCAGGCCATACAGCCAGGAAAGCGGCAATAGCAGCAGCCACAGAGGTGATTCTCCGGACCAGATGCGTGCAATCATGCGCCAAACTGCATTTTATGAAGCTGCGCATAGACGCCGCGTTGCTCGATAAGATCCGCATGGCTTCCACGCTCGACGATCAAGCCATCTTCCACCACGACGATTTCATCGGCTTGCTCGATCGTGGACAAGCGGTGTGCAATCACCAGCGATGTACGGTTTTTCTGCAGTTCATCCAGCGCCGACTGAATCGCGCGCTCAGACTCGGTATCCAGCGCAGAGGTTGCTTCATCCAGAATCAGAATCGGACTGTCGCGCAACAGCGCGCGAGCTATCGCGATTCGCTGACGCTGACCGCCTGAAAGCAACACGCCGTTCTCGCCGATAATGGTGTCGAGACCGTTATCCATCTTGTTGATGAAGTCCATCGCATAAGCCATACGAGCCGCATTTTCGATTGCTTCACGACTGTACTCTTCCGTACGTGCATAAGCGATGTTATTGGCTACCGTATCGTTGAACAGATGGACGTTTTGAGAGACCAGCGCCACCTGATTACGCAGCGACTGAAGCGTATACTCTCTCAGGTCATGACCGTCCAGCAGAATTTCACCTTCATCGATATCGTAGAAACGGGTCATCAGGCTGGCAATCGTCGATTTACCTGATCCTGAACGTCCGACAAGCGCAACTGTTTTACCTGCTGGAATGCTCAGGTTGATATTGCGCAAGGCAGGGATTTCGCGGCCAGGATAGGTGAAGGTCACATTGCGGAACTCCACATCACCGTGAGCGCGTTCGATAACACGTTTGCCTTCGTCTTTTTCTTGTTCGGAGTCCAAAATACTGAACAGCGTCTGACATGCTGCCATACCGCGCTGGAACTGGGCATTAACGTTGGTCAATGATTTCAGTGGGCGCATCAGAGCAATCATCGATGAGAACACCACAGTTATCGTGCCCGCAGTTAATGTCTCCATAACGCTTGGGAAGCTGGCAGCATAAAGAACAAATGCCAGAGCCAGAGAGGCAATCAGCTGAATGATCGGATCCGAGATTGAAGAGGCTGAAACCAGCTTCATCCCCTGTAAACGCATTTTGTTGCTGACCTTGTCAAAGCGTTTAGTTTCGACATCCTGCCCACCGAAGATTAATACCTCTTTGTGGCCTTTCAGCATTTGCTCGGCACTGGTCGTCACCTGCCCCATCGTATTCTGCATATTCTTACTGATGCTACGAAAACGCTTGGATACGACGCGAATAGCGATTGAAACAATGGGTGCCAGGACGATTAGGATGATCGACAACTGCCAACTGTAATAGAACATCAAAACGAAGAGGCCGATAATCGAAGCCCCTTCACGTACGACGGTAATCAGCGCACTTGAAGATGACGACGCTACTTGCTCGGAATCATAAGTGATACGCGACAGTAAAGTGCCGGTAGATTGCTTATCGAAGAAAGCAACAGGCATTCCCATCATGTGGCTGAAGAGTCGACGACGCATGGTCATCACCACTTTGCCTGATACCCAGGAGATGCAGTAGCTAGAGACATAACTGGTCACGCCGCGAAGGATCATCAGCCCGATAACCACCAGAGGCATCCATAGCAACACTGAGCGATCCGTTTTACCAAAACCGTCGTCCAGTAACGGTTTGAGGAGCGATAGCATAAAGGTATCGCTTGCTGCGTTGAGGATTAATGCAACACCCGCCACGAGCAGACCTGTTTTAAAGGGTGCAATCATCGGCCAGAGTCGGCGGAAGGTCTGCCACGTGGAGAGATCTTTGTCGTTATGCATTCAAAAAACCAGCATTTGTTGAAATAGCCGCATATTCTACCCGTTATCTACGGGCACGCCAAACCACTGATGATACCAACGCGGTAAAATTTGATCTCGTAAGCGGCGGATTTGCCAACCTTGTGATGAAAAACTGACTGAGATTTGCCCATATTGCGGTGTATCGAACCAAGAGTAGCCTTCCTGTTTGTAACGTGTAACCACTTTGAAAGACGGAAATCGCCATGCGTTGTAACGCGCCGCCGAGGCTAACGCAATTTTCCCTGCAACACGCTGTACCAGCGCCTGAGACGAAGACGTGTTACTGCCATGATGTGGCACCTGGATAAGTGTAGACGCTAGAAACTGCCAGTGGTGACTGAGCATCGCTAACTCGGCCTTTGCTTCAATATCGCCCGTTAACAATGCACTGTGCTTGCCATCATCGATTTTCACCACGCATGAACGGTTATTACCTAACGCCTTGTACTCTCTCGGCGGCCAGTGAACCGTAAAGGTCAAGCCTTGCCACTGCCAGTGTTGCCCCTTGAAACAGGGCTGATGATTGGCCCAACCTAGCGGGCTTCTTATCCACATCATTGGCCACACCTCACGTAATGAATTCAACCCACCGATATGATCGCTGTGGTCATGGCTAATGATTACCCCTTCAGGGGTTAGATGGTGCCAGCGCAGCCAGGGAATAATGTGCTGCTTCGCGCTGTCTCCGCCCGGCCAGGCTAATCCGGTATCGTACAAAATGGCTCTGCCATTATGCTCGATGACCATTGCCAGACCCTGCCCAATATCCAGCATATGGACCGTCCAACCTTCTGATTTCACGGGGCGCCACAACAGATACGTGAGCAAAACACTGCTGACAATACTTATCACAGGAGCCGATACCCAGGCCCGAAATCGCCAGCCAATAATTGCGAGCCATGGCAAGAGCGTGACCGGTAGCCAGCGTTCATCAATATCTATCCAGCCGTCCGGTAGCCCTTTCAACAGCCAGAAGAGAACAGCCAGAGATTTATCCGCTAACAGCCAAACACACTCCTCGAACAGGTGTAAGGGACAAAGGTGTAACAGCATTCCTACCAGGATCAGCGGTACTGAAATAAACGTCACCAGCGGGACGGCAAAAATATTGGCGACTAACGATGAAATGCTCATCCCGTGAAAAATACTGACCTGAAGCGGTAACAGTAAAAACAGCATCCCCAATTGCAGATGCAGCAGAGTAATCAAGGGCTTTATCCACCGCGGATAGCCCCCTTCCGGCAAAGGCAGCCACTGATACCAAAAAATAAGCGCGACGACGGCAAAGGCGGAAAGCGCGAGGCTTTGTGAAAGGACCGCCAGAGGGTCGACAAAAAGAATTGCCGCTACACAGCATAACCACACCTGCCACGGAGACCACTGACGACCGCTGAAACGGAGTGATGCCAGTGCAACGAGCGAAACGACGGTGCGTAGCGCTGGCGGCTGCATACCGGTGAGCCACGCATAGAACGCAGCGAAACAGACGCCCGCCAGAAGTGGCATGCGCCATCCCGTCCAGCGACACGAAAGGAAGAACTGAATGCCTCGCA
This sequence comes from Lelliottia sp. GFLA7, assembly GCF_056490165.1. Classification (NCBI taxonomy): domain Bacteria; kingdom Pseudomonadati; phylum Pseudomonadota; class Gammaproteobacteria; order Enterobacterales; family Enterobacteriaceae; genus Lelliottia; species Lelliottia sp. GFLA7. The sequence continues at coordinate 555,948 of NZ_JBWLAQ010000001.1, forward strand.
CGATAAGCCATACGAGTGATGCCGCAAAGGCAATGTGTAACCCGGAAATCGCCATCAGGTGTAACGTACCCGTTTCCCGCATCAGGTTTTTGATCTCAGGAGAGATCGCTAATCGTTCCCCCATTCCGAGCCCGAGAATGACTGAGCCCCATGAATAAGGCGCTAAAGCTGAAGTGAGCGAAGAAAGATAGCGAGCCCGTAAGCTGCAGGTGAGATCTACTGCTTCTGCATGGGTGAAGCGCCCGCTCAGCGGCTGATGCATGCTTAGCACATAGCGCTGTGAATCAAATCCCCCATCATTGAGTTCGCCGTGCACAGCGCGAAGGCGTAACGTCATGGCCCACCGCTGTCCCGCGCATGATGGTTGCGGTAAATAGTTACCGTATAGAGTGACGCCTGTTGTTGAAAACCAGGGTTTTCCGTTGAGGCTCACGATTCGCCCTTGATGAGTGGTTGCGCCATCGGTCGATGTAATAACCATCTCAACTTGCTGCGGTCCTGCCGTTAAATGCTGCATAGGCCAAACGGATTCAAGAGCGGCTAACACTCCCCACGCAAAGAAAATCAACCACAAACCGACATAGCGTAGCCATCTCAACCGCTGGAATCCCAGCAAAGTCCCGGCGGTGATACAGACCCAGGTCATCCAAATATCGGGAAGTGAAGGCAACCACAACAGCGGTAAAATCGCTGTTATCAGACATGCACTTATCGCCGGAATACCCATAACACCTCCCTGTTCAGGACAGTGTGGTACGGTAATAGTGCAGAGTCAGCCCCGAAAAGGAGAAAATACGCGCAGTGCAGAAGGGATTCTTTCAGTGTGCAGTAACGACAAAGGGTACTTGCGAAGCGGCTTCAGGTTTATAGCTAAACCCATAAAAAAAGCACCCGAAGGTGCTTTCATTAGATAACCCAGTTTTGCCCGCAGGCAAACTCAGTTCCCGTAAATATTGGCGCGATCGCGCAGTTCTTTACCGGGTTTAAAGTGCGGAACATATTTGCCTTCCAGATCCACTTTATCGCCAGTCTTCGGGTTACGCCCGGTTCGTGGTGCACGATAGTGCAGAGAGAAACTACCGAAACCGCGGATTTCAATGCGCTCGCCCTGTGCAAGAGTCGAGGCCATATGCTCCAGCATCTCTTTAACTGCATCTTCCACTGCTTTTGCAGGAATGTGCGATTGCTGGCTGGCAAGTCTTTCAATCAATTCTGACTTGGTCATGATTCCTCCGGTTCCTTCAAACCATTTAGCTGAACAGCTTATTAAACAAGGGCGGCCGTAGCCGCCCTTTGTTATTGATTACAGGACGAATCCTGCAATCTGTCAAGTCTGCTCGTCATCCTTCGAGATGTAACAGAGTTACATCTCAATAAGATGCAGAGAACTTGATATTACTCGCCTTTAGCTGCTTTGAAAGCTTCAGCCATTGCGTTGTTGGAGAAACCAGCATCTTCCTGTTTGTTAACAGTTGCGATTGCATCTTTCTCATCAGCTTCGTCTTTAGCACGAACAGACAGGCTGATTGCACGGTTCTTACGGTCAACACCGGTGAACTTAGCTTCAACATCGTCGCCAACGTTCAGAACCAGAGTCGCATCTTCAACGCGGTCACGTGAAGCTTCAGAAGCGCGCAGGTAACCTTCAACGCCGTCAGCCAGTTCTACGGTTGCGCCTTTAGCGTCAACTGCAGTCACTTTACCGTTTACGATTGCGCCTTTCTTATTCACAGCAACCCAGTTGTTGAACGGATCTTCTGCGAGCTGTTTAACGCCCAGAGAGATACGCTCACGTTCTGCGTCAACCTGCAGAACAACCGCTGCGATTTCGTCGCCTTTTTTGTATTCACGAACTGCTTCTTCGCCTGTAGCGTTCCAGGAGATGTCAGACAGGTGAACCAGGCCGTCGATGCCGCCGTCCAGGCCGATGAAGATACCGAAGTCAGTGATAGACTTGATTTTACCTTCAACACGGTCGCCCTTGTTGTGGGTTTCCGCGAACTGCTGCCATGGGTTGTTTTTGCACTGTTTCAGGCCCAGGGAGATACGACGACGTTCTTCGTCGATATCCAGAACCATAACTTCCACTACATCACCAACGTTAACAACTTTGGATGGGTGGATGTTTTTGTTGGTCCAATCCATTTCGGAAACGTGAACCAGGCCTTCAACGCCTTCTTCGATTTCAACGAAGCAGCCGTAATCGGTCAGGTTGGTAACGCGACCAGTCAGTTTAGTACCTTCTGGGTAACGTTTAGCGATAGCGACCCATGGATCTTCGCCAAGCTGTTTCAGGCCCAGGGAAACACGGGTACGCTCGCGGTCGAACTTCAGCACTTTAACAGTGATTTCGTCGCCAACGTTTACGATTTCGCTTGGATGCTTAACGCGTTTCCACGCCATGTCGGTGATGTGCAACAGGCCATCAACGCCACCCAGATCAACGAATGCGCCGTAGTCAGTGAGGTTCTTAACGATACCTTTGACTTCCATGCCTTCCTGCAGGTTTTCCAGCAGCTGATCGCGCTCTGCGCTGTTCTCGGATTCGATAACTGCACGACGAGAAACAACAACGTTGTTACGCTTCTGGTCCAGCTTGATGACTTTGAACTCGAGCTCTTTGCCTTCGAGGTGCAGAGTATCGCGAACAGGACGAACGTCTACCAGTGAACCTGGCAGGAACGCGCGAATACCGTTCAGCTCAACAGTGAAGCCACCTTTAACTTTGCCGTTGATAACACCGACGACAGTTTCAGCTTCTTCGTAAGCTTTTTCCAGCGTGATCCAAGCTTCGTGACGTTTAGCTTTCTCACGGGACAGCAGAGTTTCACCGAAGCCGTCTTCTACTGCATCCAGTGCAACGTCAACTTCGTCACCCACCTGGATTTCCAGCTCGCCCTGGGCGTTTTTGAACTGCTCTGCCGGAATGGCAGACTCAGATTTCAGACCGGCGTCAACCAGTACGATATCTTTGTCGATAGCAACAACAACACCACGAACGATGGAACCCGGACGGGTTTCGATTGTTTTTAAGGATTCTTCAAATAGTTGAGCAAAAGATTCAGTCATGTTTAATCTTCAGGTTAATATAACGTCCACCTGGCTCCGTGCCGGATGGGGTTGTTTCACATACCCGCCGTCAATCCATTGCAGCGGGGGTACTACCAATTCTGTCGCAGTTAAGCGAGTGCCAATTTCTGGCGCGCATATTGTAACGCTTTTTCAATCACTTGCTCAATAGTTAAACTGGTCGAATCCAGAACTAGGGCATCTTCTGCCGGAACAAGCGGTGCTACAGCGCGGTTACGATCGCGGTCGTCGCGCTCTTTTATCTCGGATAAAAGGCGATCAAAGTTAACACTAAACCCCTTTTCCTGCAACTGAAGCATGCGACGTTGCGCGCGTTCTTCCGATGAGGCGTCAAGGAAAATTTTAACAGGCGCATCAGGGAAGACCACTGTGCCCATGTCGCGGCCATCAGCAATGAGCCCCGGCGCTTCACGGAATGCCCGCTGACGACGCAACAGCGCCTCTCGAACGCGCGGGAAGGCAGCGACCTGTGAAGCCGCATTCGCCACTTCCTGGGTGCGGATTTCACCGCTCACGTCTTCGCCTTCAAGAATGACTTCAAGGTTGCCATGCGTAGAGATAAAACGTACGTCCAGATGCGCAGCCAGAGGCACCAGCGCTTCTTCAGAGGCTACATCGACATGGTGATGCAACGCCGCTAAAGCCAGTACGCGATAGATTGCTCCCGAGTCTAAAAGATGCCATTGCAATGCTTCTGCCATCGCTTTACACAGAGTACCTTTCCCTGCGCCACTTGGCCCATCAATGGTGATTACCGGGGCAGCTGCCGTCATCGTTTTCTCCTTCATTAAGGCATACCGTTAACATGAACGCCGCGCATTATACGCGCCAAAGCAGGCAACTGTTATCTTTGCATGCAAATTACGGAATTAATGAACCAGAGTGTAGAAGAAATGGGCGGGAACACTGTCAGGAAGCGTAAGTCTTTGCCGCATCCGAAGATGCGGCAGGGATTTATCAAGCAAGAGTACTGATGCGTGCGAGCTGTTCGAAATAATCCGGGAAGGTTTTCGCGGTGCATTTCGGATCAAGAATCGTCACTGGCGTGTCGGATAACGCCACCAGCGAGAAGCACATCGCCATGCGATGATCGTTGTAGGTGCCTATCTCAGCGACCTGCAGTTTTGCAGGAGGCGTGACGCGAATATAATCTTCGCCCTCCTCTACCTGTGCCCCGACTTTGCGCAGCTCAGTCGCCATCGCAAACAAGCGGTCCGTTTCTTTGACGCGCCAGTTGTAAATATTTCGAAGCGTTGTTGTTCCTTTGGCAAACAGCGCCGCCGTCGCAATGGTCATTGCCGCATCCGGAATATGGTTCATGTCCATATCAACCGCATTGAGCTCGCCTTGCGTACAGGAGATGAAATCATCGCCCCAGGTCACCACCGCGCCCATTTTTTCCAGCACATCGGCAAAGCGAATATCGCCCTGCACGCTGTTACGCCCGATTCCTGTAACTTTAACCGTGCCGCCTTTAATCGCACCTGCGGCCAGGAAATAGGACGCTGAAGATGCATCGCCTTCAACAAGATAATTGCTCGGAGATTGATATTGCTGGGCACCGCGAACCACAAAGCGCTGGTACGTCTGGTTTTCGACCTCGACGCCAAACGTTTTCATCAGATGCAGCGTGATATCGATATAAGGTTTAGACACCAGATCGCCTTTGATGCTAATCACCGTATCCTGCGGGGCCAGCGGCGCAGTCATTAAAAGCGCGGTCAGGAATTGACTGGATACGCTGCCGTCGACTTCCACATTGCCGCCGGTAAACCCACCGCGTAAACGTACTGGCGGATAGTTTTTCTGCTCAAGGTAGTCAATCTGCGCGCCGCCCTGACGCAGTGCGTCGACCAGATGGCCAATTGGACGCTCTTTCATGCGCGGTTCGCCGGTCAGCACGATATCGTTACTTCCCAGACACAACGCAGCTGCCAGCGGGCGCATCGCCGTTCCCGCGTTACCTAAAAACAACTCCAGCTCGGTAGCCGATTTGAGCGCACCGTCGTTACCCACGACTTCGCAGCGGGTACGATCGGCAGACAGCGTGAACTGAACACCCAACGCCTTCAGCGCATTGAGCATATGGCGAACGTCATCGCTATCCAGCAAGTTAGTAAGGACAGTGGTGCCGTTTGCCAAAGCGGCCAGCAGCAGCGCGCGGTTCGAGACACTTTTTGAGCCAGGCAGATTAATGGTGCCATCGACTCGCGCGATAGGTTGTAACGTCAGGGATTCCATGAAGCTTAACTCTCAACTCGACATAATAAAAAACCCCGCAGCGACGCTACGGGGTGAACATAGCGCGATTAACCGTGGCGACGTTCGAAGTCGACCATAAAATCGGTCAGCGCGTTGACGCCTTCAAGAGGCATCGCATTGTAGATAGAAGCACGCATGCCGCCCACAACGCGGTGGCCTTTAAGCGCATGCAAACCTGCGGCGAAAGACTCTTCAAGGAAGACTTTATCCAGATTGCTGTCCGCAAGCTGGAACGGCACGTTCATGCGCGAGCGGTTGGCTTTCGCGACATCGTTACGATAGAAATCACTGCCATCAATTGTGCTGTAAAGCAGCTCGGCTTTTTGCTGATTGATCTTGTCCATCTGCGCCACGCCACCGTTTTTCTTGAGCCATTTAAAAACAAGGCCAGAAAGATACCAGGCGAACGTTGGCGGGGTGTTGAACATCGAGTCGTTATCGTTCAGCACGGTGTAGTCGAGAATAGAAGGACACGCCTTATGCGCTTTGCCTAAAAGATCTTCACGCACAATCACCAACGTCAAGCCAGCCGGACCGATATTTTTTTGCGCACCCGCATAGATGACGCCGTAGCGGCTTACGTCCAGCGGACCGGAGAGAATGGTGGAAGAAAGATCCGCAGTGACCACCACATCATTGCCAAAGTTTGGCTCTTCATGAATGGCGATGCCGTCGATCGTTTCATTCGGGCAGTAGTGCAGATATGCGGCATTGTCGGATAGCTGCCACTCGCTCATGGGTTTAACTGCGCGCAAGCCATCAACCGTCACTTTGGCATCGATCACATTGGGTGTGCAGTATTTATGCGCTTCTTTGACCGCACTGGCAGCCCAGTAACCGGCATCGACATAATCTGCGGCCGTTTTGTCGCCCAGCAGATTTAACGGAATTCCTGCAAACTGACCACGACCGCCGCCATGACAGAACAATACTTTGTAGTTCGAGGGAATATTCAGCAGATCGCGAAAATCCTTTTCTGCCTCTTCCGCCACGTGGATAAATTCTTTACCACGGTGGCTAATTTCCATCACCGATGTACCAAGGCCCTGCCAGTCGCAAAGCTCCTGCTGGGCTTGTTTAAGTACATCTACCGGTAACATTGCCGGACCTGAACTGAAATTGAAGACCTGAGCCATTTACCCTCACCACGCTAAAAGCACTAAGTTATAACTGTGGATATCGGTTTTATCATTCAGTGACACGCGCCGCAATGTCTAAAACTTATGACCCGGAAAATGTGTCCACCGTCACACAAAACATTCTGCCACCACATAGGCACAAAACCGACAAAATGGCTGTCAGGTGATACGTTTAGCCCTGCTAACCTTCGTCCATTCTGGGTGCGCACAGCGGGGACATAATTGATGTTCCCCCACCTGCATGGTGACAACATGGCTACAACGTATACAGGCATACTCGCCTGATTCTGGCACGACCATAAATCGCTTCACGCACTCATCGGGCAAAATACACAGACCCGGTTTTACATCTTCGTCGTCGTAGTAATACACGCTGATCTGGCCGTTGGTTTCCATAATAGCCAGTCGTACTTGCCCCAACTGCTCCACGCTGTTGAGGCGTAACTCCATGAAAAACTCAAATTCGGTCATGTTAGCGCTACGGACTTTCTCCCAGGCGAGCTGCCCCTCTTGCACAATCACCACCGGTTTACCTTCCAGCAAATCCTCAAGTTTTTCACTTTTCGACATCAGCCACATCACCAGGCGATACAGTAACGCTAGTGTGACAAAAACGATCAACACCGGGATCATCGGTACGTCATCGTAAAAGGCAACGTCCCCAGCCGCCGAGCCGAGGGTAAGGATGATTAATACCTCAAACAGCGACATCTGCCGTACGCCGCGGCGGCCCGTAATCTTGAGAAACAAAAAAACCAATATAAAGGTATAGAGGCTGCGAAGAGCCACTTCCCCTAAAAACTCTAACGGAACTTTGTCGAATGCCATCCGTTGAAGATCAAACGCTTTCATTTTTTCTATGCCTTAACAGTGAGTTACTGCCTGTAAGCATAGTCCAGCCTTTTATTTTCGCCGTATCCTTCGCGAAGATAGCGCCAGTCACGCAAAACCCGTATCATTGCGCGCTTTCCGTACGATAAAAGTGATAGCTATGACTCAAACATTCATCCCCGGCAAAGACGCCGCCCTGGAAGATTCCATCGCTCGCTTCCAGCAAAAACTGACCGACCTGGGCTTTAATATCGAAGAAGCCTCCTGGCTCAATCCAGTTCCGCACGTCTGGTCTGTTCATATTCGTGATACCGATTGCGCGCTTTGCTTTACCAACGGTAAAGGTGCCACCAAAAAAGCGGCTTTGGCTTCTGCGCTGGGTGAGTATTTTGAGCGTCTGTCCACGAACTATTTCTTTGCGGATTTCTGGCTGGGCGACACGATCGCCAACGGCCCGTTCGTGCATTACCCGAATGAAAAATGGTTCCCGCTGACGGAAGACGATGAATTGCCAGACGGCATTCTGGATACGCGCCTGCGTGCATTTTACGATCCTGACAACGAACTGACCGCCGGTATGCTGATCGATCTGCAATCCGGTAACGACGAGCGGGGTATTTGCGCCCTGCCGTTTACCCGTCAGTCTGATGAACAAACTGTCTATATTCCGATGAACATCGTCGGTAACCTGTATGTTTCTAACGGTATGTCTGCCGGTAACACCCGCAACGAAGCTCGCGTTCAGGGCCTTTCTGAAGTGTTTGAGCGCCATATCAAAAATCGCATTATTGCGGAATCCATCAGCCTGCCGGAAATCCCGAGCGACGTGCTGGCGCGCTATCCGGGCGTGGTGGAATCCATCGCTAAACTGGAAGCCGAAGGCTTCCCGATCTTTGCTTACGACGGTTCACTGGGCGGCAAATACCCGGTTATCTGCGTGGTGCTGTTCAACCCAGCTAACGGGACGTGTTTCGCCTCATTTGGCGCGCACCCTGATTTTGGCGTAGCGCTGGAACGTACCGTGACCGAGCTGCTGCAAGGCCGTAGCCTGAAAGATCTGGACGTGTTTACGCCACCGACCTTTGATGATGAAGAAGTGGGCGAACACACTAATCTGGAAACTCACTTCATTGATTCCAGCGGTTTGATCTCCTGGGACATGTTCAAACAGGACGCTGACTACCCGTTCGTGGACTGGAATTTCTCCGGCACAACCGAAGAAGAGTTCGCCACGCTAATGGCCATCTTCAAAGCCGAAGATAAAGAAGTGTACATCGCCGATTACGAACACCTGAGCGTTTACGCTTGCCGTATTCTGGTTCCTGGCATGTCTGATATTTATCCAGCAGAAGATCTGTGGCTGGCAAATAACGCAATGGGCAGCCATCTTCGCGAAACCTTGCTCGCCTTGCCGGGCAGCGAATGGGAAAAAGAAGAGTATTTGAACCTGATTGCCCAAATGGACGATGAAGGTCACGATGATATGACCCGCGTGCGTGAGTTGCTGGGTCTGGCGACCGGTAAAGACACTGGCTGGTACACGCTGCGTATTGGCGAACTGAAAGCAATGCTGGCGCTGGCCGGTGGCGATCTGGATCAGGCTTTGGCCTGGACCGAGTGGACCATTGAGTACAACCAGTCTGTATTCAGCGCTGAGCGTGCAAATTATTACCGCTGCCTGCAAACCTTGCTGCTGCTCTCTCAGGAAGAAGATCGCCAGCCGCTGCAATATTTGAACGCGTTCGTGCGTATGTATGGTGCTGATGCCGTTGAAGCCGCGAGTGCCGCCCTGAGCGGTGAAGCGCCATTCTATGGCCTTCAGCCTGTCGACAACGACCTCAAAGCGTTCCCGGCACATCAGTCACTGCTGAAAGCATACGAAAAACTGCAGCGTGCGAAAGCTGCTCACTGGTCAAAATAAGCGCACATAACACCATAGACTGTAGGCGTATCTAATCCGCTGAGCTATATTACGGGGCAATTTCATTGCCCCGTTTTTTATATTTATTCGCAATGAATTTTAATTGTAATAATAACGTTAATCACAGGTAAATATAATTATGTTTACTTGCGTTTTACTGTTACTTTTTAGGGCAATTACTCCATTTTAATTAACTGCCATCGGGAGCCTTCAGGAAATAATTCAACTCTTTTCATAACTTTTAAAATTTATTTTTATACGGATAATCAAAAACTTACGCCGCAATCGTAGCAAAACCATACGCTTTGCGGGCCTATAAGCCAGGCGAGATATGATCTATATCAATTTCTCTTCTATAATGCTTTGTTAGTATCTCGTCGCCGACTTAATAAAGAGAGAGTTAGTGTGAAAGCTGACAACCCTTTTGATCTAATACTCCCAGCAGCGATGGCCAAAGTGGCCGAAGAAGCGGGTGTCTATAAAGCAACAAAGCACCCGATGACGACGTTCTATCTGGCGATTACCGCTGGTGTGTTCATCTCCATCGCATTTGTCTTCTACATCACTGCGACCACCGGTACTGCTGCGATGCCTTTCGGTATTGCAAAATTAATTGGCGGTATCTGTTTCTCACTGGGTTTGATTCTGTGCGTCATCTGTGGCGCTGACCTCTTTACCTCAACAGTCCTTATCGTTGTGGCAAAAGCGAGCGGAAGAATCACCTGGGGCCAACTGGCGCGCAACTGGCTCAACGTCTACGTTGGCAACCTGATTGGCTGTTTGCTCTTTGTTCTGCTCATGTGGTTGTCTGGCGAGTACATGGCCGCCAACGGTGGCTGGGGGCTTAACGTCCTTCAAACCGCCGACCACAAAATGCACCACACATTTATCGAAGCCGTCGCTCTGGGTATCCTCGCAAACCTGATGGTGTGCCTGGCTGTCTGGATGAGCTACTCCGGACGTAGCCTGATGGACAAAGCCATGATTATGGTTCTGCCCGTCACCATGTTCGTCGCCAGCGGCTTTGAACACAGCATCGCAAACATGTTTATGATCCCGATGGGGATCGTCATCCGCAACTTTGCGAGCCCGGAGTTCTGGACCGCTGTTGGTTCAAGCCCGGAAAGTTTCTCTCACCTGACTATTATGAATTTCATCACAGATAATCTGATCCCAGTCACCATTGGGAATATTATCGGTGGGGGTCTGTTGGTTGGGTTGACATACTGGGTCATTTACCTGCGTGGCGACAATCATCATTGATGGTTTCTCAGGCAGTAAATAAAAAATCCACTTAAGAAGGTAGGTATCACATGTCCGAACTTAATGAAAAGTTAGCCACAGCCTGGGAAGGTTTCGCGAAAGGTGACTGGCAGAAAGAAGTCAACGTGCGTGACTTTATTCAGAAAAACTATACCCCGTATGAAGGTGACGAATCCTTCCTGGCTGGTGCAACTGACGCAACCACCAAGCTTTGGGACAACGTAATGGAAGGCGTTAAACTGGAAAACCGCACTCACGCGCCAGTTGATTTCGATACTTCCGTTGCCTCTACCATCACTTCTCACGATGCTGGCTATATCAATAAAGCCCTTGAGAAAATCGTTGGTCTGCAGACTGAAGCCCCACTGAAACGTGCAATTATTCCGTTCGGTGGCATCAAAATGGTTGAGAGTTCATGCAAAGCGTACGATCGCGAGCTGGACCCAATGCTGAAAAAAATCTTCAGCGAATACCGCAAGACTCACAACCAGGGCGTGTTTGATGTTTACACTAAAGACATCCTGAACTGCCGTAAATCTGGCGTTCTGACTGGTCTGCCAGATGCTTATGGCCGTGGTCGTATCATCGGTGACTACCGTCGCGTTGCGCTGTACGGCATCGACTTCCTGATGAAAGACAAATACGCTCAATTCTTGTCTCTGCAATCCGATCTGGAAAACGGCGTAAACCTGGAAGCAACTATCCGTCTGCGCGAAGAGATCTCTGAACAGTACCGCGCACTGGGCCAGATCAAAGAGATGGCAGCGAAATACGGCTGTGATATCTCTGGTCCTGCGACCAATGCTCAGGAAGCAATTCAGTGGACTTACTTCGGCTACCTGGCTGCTGTTAAGTCTCAGAACGGCGCAGCAATGTCCTTTGGTCGCGTATCCACCTTCCTGGATGCTTACATCGAACGTGATATCAAAGCTGGCAAAATCAACGAACAAGACGCTCAGGAAATGATTGACCACCTGGTCATGAAACTGCGTATGGTTCGCTTCCTGCGTACGCCTGAATATGATGAACTGTTCTCCGGTGACCCAATCTGGGCAACTGAATCCATCGCTGGTATGGGTGTTGATGGCCGTACTCTGGTCACCAAAAACAGCTTCCGTTTCCTGAACACCCTGTACACCATGGGCCCGTCTCCGGAACCAAACATCACTGTTCTGTGGTCTGAAAAACTGCCTCTGAACTTCAAGAAATTCGCGGCTAAAGTGTCCATCGATACCTCTTCTCTGCAGTATGAGAACGATGATCTGATGCGTCCTGACTTCAACAACGATGACTACGCTATCGCGTGTTGTGTAAGCCCGATGATTGTTGGTAAGCAAATGCAGTTCTTCGGTGCTCGCGCTAACCTCGCGAAAACCATGCTGTACGCTATCAACGGCGGCGTTGATGAAAAACTGAAAATCCAGGTTGGTCCTAAATCTGAACCAATCAAAGGTGACGTTCTGAACTTCGACGAAGTCATGGAACGTATGGATCACTTCATGGATTGGCTGGCTAAGCAGTATGTCACTGCCCTGAACATCATCCATTACATGCATGACAAATACAGCTACGAAGCCTCTCTGATGGCACTGCACGACCGTGACGTGGTTCGCACCATGGCATGTGGTATCGCAGGTCTGTCTGTTGCAGCTGACTCCCTGTCTGCTATCAAATATGCGAAAGTTAAACCAATTCGTGACGAAGACGGTCTGGCTGTCGACTTCGCTATCGAAGGCGAATACCCGCAGTTTGGTAACAACGACTCGCGTGTTGATGACATGGCGGTTGACCTGGTTGAACGTTTCATGAAGAAAATTCAGAAACTGACTACCTACCGTAACGCTATCCCGACTCAGTCTGTTCTGACCATCACCTCTAACGTTGTGTACGGTAAGAAAACCGGTAATACCCCAGACGGTCGTCGCGCTGGTGCGCCATTCGGCCCAGGTGCTAACCCAATGCACGGTCGTGACCAGAAAGGTGCTGTTGCCTCTCTGACTTCCGTTGCTAAACTGCCGTTTGCCTACGCGAAAGATGGTATCTCTTATACCTTCTCTATCGTTCCAAATGCGCTGGGTAAAGACGACGAAGTGCGTAAAACCAACCTGGCTGGCCTGATGGATGGTTACTTCCATCACGAATCATCCATCGAAGGTGGTCAACACCTGAACGTGAACGTGATGAACCGTGAAATGCTGCTTGATGCGATGGAAAACCCGGAGAAATATCCGCAGCTGACCATCCGTGTATCTGGCTACGCGGTACGTTTTAACTCCCTGACTAAAGAACAGCAGCAGGACGTTATCACTCGTACCTTCACTCAATCCATCTAACTGGAATTGACTGAAATCACGCCGTAAAAAGCGTACAATAAAGGCTCCACATCCGTGGGGCCTTTTTAACACCCTCTCCACGTTAGTCTCTTTTGCCCGGTATCTATACTGAATGGATAACAGCCAAAACAGACTCGACATAGCCAACTGAGCTATGCATATAAACAGGCCCCGGACGGGCCGAATCTGGAGATATCACCGCAATGTCAATTATTGGTCGTATTCACTCCTTTGAATCCTGTGGCACTGTCGATGGCCCAGGCATCCGCTTTATTACCTTCTTCCAGGGTTGTCTGATGCGTTGCCTGTATTGCCATAACCGCGATACATGGGACACGCACGGCGGCAAGGAAATCACCGTTGAAGAGTTAATGAAAGAGGTGGTGACCTATCGCCACTTTATGAATGCCTCTGGCGGTGGCGTCACCGCATCCGGTGGAGAAGCCATTCTCCAGGCAGAATTCGTCCGTGACTGGTTCCGCGCCTGTCGAAAAGAGGGTATTCATACCTGTCTGGATACCAATGGCTTTGTGCGTCGCTACGATCCGGTCATTGATGAGTTACTCGAAGTGACCGACCTGGTCATGCTCGATCTGAAGCAAATGAACGACGAAATCCACCAGAATCTGGTCGGCGTCTCAAATCACCGTACGCTGGAATTTGCCAAATACATTGCAGGCAAAGGAATCAAAACCTGGATTCGTTATGTCGTCGTGCCGGGCTGGTCAGATGATGATGATTCTGCTCATCGCCTGGGTGAATTCACCCGCGATATGGGTAACGTCGAGAAAATCGAACTGCTGCCGTACCATGAGCTGGGCAAGCACAAATGGGTGGCGATGGGCGAAGAATACAAGCTTGATGGCGTTAAGCCGCCGAAGAAAGAGACCATGGAGCGGGTGAAAGGTATTCTTGAGCAATACGGTCACAAGGTAATGTATTAATAAAAAAGCCCGGGCAATCGCACCGGGCTTTTTTTATCATGCATGCGCGACAGGCGTTGGATGCTCACCGGCTTTGCGCAGCAGCATCAGAAGATAAATAAACGCCACGCTGGCAATCATGATAAACAGCAAATTATCGGAATAATTCTGCATCAACATAGCGGTGAACGTAGGTCCCAGCAGACTGCCAATGGTGTAACTCAGCAGTAACGCCTGATTCATCGCCACCAACTGATGGTTCTCCACCTTTTCACACGCCCAGGCCATGGCAACAGGATAGAGCGTAAAGCCCGCCGCACCGAGAATAAACAAGGCAGGTGCCATTGCTGCATTTCCCAGCATCGCAAGACAACCCAAAATCACCACGAATACTTGAACACGCAGCACCAGCAAGCGACCGTAGCGATCCGCCAGTTTACCAATTGGCCATTGACCGACGATACCCGCACTCACCATTACCGCCATCCAGAATCCAATTCCGGAGTCGCTCACGCCCTGATGATTCAGATACAGCGGCATCAGGCCATACAGCGAACCCAGCACGATACCGGAGATAATGCAGCCATTGACACCAAGACGTGCATGGCGAAGCCTCAGCATTGGCCAGACCTGCGTGGCCTCGTGGTGTTCGCTGCCTTGATTCACAATACGGGTAAATAACAACGGCAGAATAGCGGCCAGCACCATGCCAGTGACCCATGGCAAAACGCTCATCAAATCGGTTGGCAGTTTGCTGATCATTAGCTGGCCCAGCACGGTACCGACGTAATAGACCATCATATACGCTGCCAGCAGACGCCCACGGTTCCGCGATGTACCGCTGCACATCAACGCACTTTCCACGACCACCCAGATCATTGCGCAGCCCACGCCCGCAATAAACCGCCATGTCATCCAGCTCCAGAACCCGACCATCAGGCCCAACCCCACGCATCCGGCAGCAAAAATCAGTGAGGCCAGGTAATAGCTACGATTAAAGCCAAAGCGCTTAATTAATTTACCCGTCAGCAATGTACCGAGCAGGTTGCCGGTAAAATAGGACGAACTCACCATGCCCACTTGCCATGTCGGTAAGTTTTCATGGGCGAGCCAAAGCGGGACGAGCGTATTTAAAACCGCAATCGCCAGGGTCAACAAAAGCAGGCCGCAGAGCAACAGCAGCACTGGCCGGGAATAGGTGGACATGGATTAAAAACCGTGAGGAAGTAAAGATTTCGAGCGCATCATGCCACCAGTAAAAACAAAGTCAATCCATAGGCTTAGCGGCCTCGCACGATTTGTTCTCTGTCGATTTAAAAAATTCATCCTCCTTAAGCGCCTAACGGCATACGCATTAATTATCTAACTGTTTTCATTCATCTAAGCGGTAAATAAGCCACGAGGCTCAGTTGAAAACTTTCATGATAGAAAATAAAAAAGCCGGAGCAATTCGCCCCGGCTCGATATAACCGAAAAATACGTTAGTTCGCGATGGCCACGCCCACAGTCATATGCAGACCGTAGAACACGCCACGACCGATCAACTCTCCGGCCAGCACTAATACAAATGCGAAGGACAGCAAAGGTAACGCGGGCTGATGTCCCTTGATCTGCGGAAGTACCCAGCAGGTCAGCGCAGCGGCCAGTAACACAATGCGCCACGCCATCAGCGAGCCATAATCCGGCACTAGCGAGGAGGCCTGCTGGATAGAGCTGTGGATTGCGGCCAGCTCTGCACCTTGCATCAACGCAACGACCGCGCTGGCGACCAACACTAACAATGATACCGCCGGCAACAGGCGCATCGCCCAGCCATCAATTCCGGCCACACGCAGAAGCAAGAAGCCCAATAGTGGCCCACCCATCAGCATCGTCAGGAAGAAACTGAGCGGCGTCCAGATGCTGTACCAGGTAGGTACGGTGTCGATAGTGTTATAAACGCGCACCATCATCCATACAAACACCACGCCCAGCACCATAGTGACAATCAGCCACAGGCTGCGTAAACCAGAAGGCAGTTTTTTTAGCGCCGCCAGCAACCAGCCCAGGCCACCCACCGCAAAGAAGATCGCGCCGCTGGCAATTTCGTTACTGAGTGATGATGCGCCGATGCGGTTTAGCGAGTTAAACGCACGCATCGGGGATCCAAGGTGAAGCGTTGAGGCAATAAAACCAATCCCCATCAGCACCCACAGGCCAAACATACTCATGACCAGGCGCTGCTGCTGGTCAGCCCGTAAATCACCTTTGAGTAAGGCTACCGCGAGGACGATAAACCCGCCTGCGACGCATTGGCCAAAGACGGTGAAAATCATCAGCGGCCACTCATGCCATCCACTTCCCATTTTACACCTCCTTCGGATTAGCCAGATAGCCGGTGGTATCACCTGTCGGACGGCTATTGGCATTCGGTTTAATGACGATACTCGGCTTGGTAAAACGTGCTCCCGGCAGTGGAGCAACCGCTGCAAGCTGACCGTGCTTCTGACGCAACTCTTCAATTGGGCCAAAGTCCAGTGCGCGCAGGGGGCAAGAATCCACGCAGATTGGCTTTTTACCGCCTGCAACTCGGGAATGACAGCCATCGCATTTCGTCATGTGGCCTTTTGCAGCGTTGTACTGCGGGGCACCGTACGGGCACGCCATGTGGCAGTAACGACAGCCGATGCAGACATCTTCATCTACGACGACAAAACCGTCATCACGCTTGTGCATCGCGCCACTCGGGCACACTTTGGTACACGCAGGATCTTCGCAGTGGTTACAGGCAATCGACAGATAGTAGGCAAACACGTTCTGATTCCAGACGCCGTTGTCCTCCTGCCAGTCTCCACCCGCGTATTCGTAAATACGTCGGAAGCTAACATCCGGGGTTAAGTCTTTGTAATCTTTACAAGCCAGTTCGCAGGTTTTACAACCGGTGCACCGACTAGAATCAATAAAAAATCCATATTGGGTGGTCATCGGTTACTCCTTACACCTTTTCAACCTGAACGAGGTTCGTGTGGGACGGATTGCCTTTCGCCAGTGGCGACGGGCGCTGCGTAGTCAGCACGTTAATGCTACCTTCCTGGTCGATACGATTTGCATCAGGGCTATACCAGGCCCCTTCCCCAAGCGCGACCACGCCAGGCATCATGCGCGGCGTTACTTTCGCTTCAATATGGACCTCTCCGCGATCGTTAAAAATTCGGATACGATCGCCGTTTGCGATGCCGCGCTTGCGGGCATCCAGCGGGTTAATCCACATCTCCTGGCGACAGGATGCTTTCAGCACGTCCACATTGCCGTAGGTAGAGTGAACGCGCGCTTTATAATGGAACCCGGTCAGCTGTAGCGGATATTTTGCCGTGAGAGGGTCGTTATAGTTTTCGAAACCCGGGGTGTAGATCGGGAGTGGATCGATGACATCGCCTTCCGGCAATTCCCAACTGGACGCGATTTTCGCCAGCGCTTCGGAATAAATTTCGATTTTTCCCGATGGTGTCGTCAGTGGATTCGCCTGGGGATCCTGACGGAATTCCTTGTAGGCCACATGATGCCCTTCGGGATCGCGCTGCTTAAACATGCCTTGCTTGCGGAATGTGTCGAAATCCGGCAGTTCAGGAACCGCTTTGCGAGACTGCTCGTGCAGATAACGCATCCAACCTTCCTGCGTGCGACCTTCTGTGAACTGCTGCTCAACACCCAGACGTTTCGCCAGCTCAGTGGTCATGTCGTAGATGGTTTTACACTCAAAGCGTGGTTTGATGACCTGGTCGGTGAAAATGACGTAGGACATGTTGCCGCATGAAGCATCAAGGGCAAAATCCATCTGCTCAGAGGCGGTGCAGTCCGGCAATAGAATATCGGCATATTTGGCCGAGGAGGTCATGTGACAGTCGATCACCACAATCATCTCGCACTTCTTATCATCCTGAAGAATGTCATGCGTGCGGTTGATGTCGGAGTGCTGGTTGATAATGCAGTTGCCTGCATAGTTCCAGATCATTTTGATAGGCACATCGAGTTTATCTTTACCGCGCACACCGTCACGCAGCGCCGTCATCTCCGGGCCACGCTCAATCGCGTCGGTCCACATAAACATCGAAATACTGGTCTGCACTGGATTTTCCAGCGTCGGCATGCGCTCAAATGGCACTTCATAGGAGCCTTCGCGCGCACCACTATTCCCCCCATGGATGCCAACGTTACCGGTCAGAATCGAGAGCATTGAAATCGCGCGAGTCGCAATTTCACCATTAGCATGGCGCTGAGGTCCCCAACCCTGGCTGATGTAGGCAGGTTTAGCCGAGCCGATTTCGCGAGCCAACTGTACGATACGCTCGACAGGAATCCCCGTAATCGTAGATGCCCACTGCGGGGTCTTCGCTACGCCATCAGTGCCCTGTCCAAGAATGTAAGCCTTATAATGCCCGTTTGCAGGCGCACTGGCTGGCAAGGTTTTCTCGTCGTATCCAACGCAGTATTTATCCAGGAATTGCTGATCAACAAGGTTCTCAGTGATCATGACCCACGCCAGCGCGTTAACCAGCGCAGCATCCGTACCCGGGCGGATCGGGATCCACTCGTCTTCACGGCCAGCGCCTGTATCGGTGTAGCGCGGATCAATGATGATCATTCGGGCATTCGATTTCGCACGGGCCTGTTCCAGATAGTAGGTCACCCCACCGCCACTCATGCGCGTTTCGCCAGGGTTATTACCAAACAAGACCACCAGCTTACTGTTTTCGATATCTGACGGGCTGTTGCCATCGGCCCAACCGCCGTAGGTGTAATTCAGCCCCGCCGCGATCTGCGCAGAAGAGTAGTCACCGTAATGGTTAAGATATCCGCCGCAACAGTTCATCAGACGTGCAATCAGCGTTTTGCCTGGCGGCCAGGAGCGGGTCATTGTCCCGCCAAGCGTGCCGGTTCCGTAGTTCAGGTAGATAGACTCGTTGCCATGCTCTTTAATCAGGCGTTGCATGTTGTCGGCAATCGTATCAAAGGCTTCCTCCCAACTGATACGCTCAAACTTGCCTTCGCCGCGTTTACCCACACGTTTCATCGGGTATTTCAGACGATCCGGATTGTAAACGCGACGGCGCATGGAACGGCCACGTAAACAGGCGCGAACCTGATGTAACCCTTCGTAGTTATCATCACCCGTGTTGTCCGTCTCAACGTATTTGATTTCGCCATCGACAACATGCATCCGCAGCGGGCAACGGCTGCCGCAGTTAACGGTACAGGCGCTCCACACCACTTTTTCAGCCACAGTCTTCGGCGCAATAACGTCAGCCGCCGATGCGATACGTGAGAAGGGTAAGGTGAACGCACTGCTGGCAACGGCCAGGCCGCCAATCGCGGTCGTTTTGACTAATCCGCGACGGCTCACCTCGGCAGCCAGTAAAGCATCAGGCGCTTTGATTTTCATAGATACTCACTTTGGTTGCTCACAAAAAAGATGCGGCATATACCGCTATATAGTTTTTTATATAGAGAAACAGTTATTCAGACACATAACGTGCTGGGTTTCATTCAAAGGAGTATTACTACTTTAGGAGGAGCAGACATTGCCTGGAGTCAAAGCAGAGGCATAAAAAAAGCGCCCTCAGGCGCTTTTTATTTTTAAAACAGATTAACCGATGTATTGCTGGCCTTTCATGTAAGGACGCAACACTTCAGGAATTTCGATACGGCCATCTGCCTGCTGGTAGTTTTCCAGCACCGCAACCAACGCGCGGCCAACAGCCAAACCAGAACCATTTAGCGTGTGAACCAAACGGGTCTTCTTGTCAGCCTTGGTGCGGCAACGCGCTTGCATACGACGCGCCTGGAAATCGCCCACGTTCGAGCAAGAAGAGATTTCGCGGTAGGTGTTCTGCGCAGGAACCCAAACTTCCAGGTCGAACGTTTTGGTTGCGCCAAAGCCCATGTCGCCTGTGCAAAGCGCCATACGACGATACGGTAAGCCTAACAGCTCCAGAACCTTCTCAGCATGGGCGGTCATTTCTTCCAGTGCATCCATCGACACTTCCGGGCGAACGATCTGTACCATCTCAACTTTGTCAAACTGGTGCATACGGATCAGACCGCGTGTGTCACGACCGTAAGATCCCGCTTCGGAACGGAAGCATGGAGAATGTGCGGTCAGTTTGATAGGCAGATCGTCTTCGTCGATAATTTCATCACGCACGAGGTTAGTCAGCGGCACTTCAGCCGTTGGGATCAGTGCGTAGTTGCTGCTCTCGGCTTCTTCGTCAAGCGGACGCGTATGGAACAGATCACCGGCAAACTTAGGCAACTGGCCAGTACCATACAGCGTATCGTGGTTTACCAGATACGGGACGTAGGTTTCGCTGTAGCCGTGTTGCTCGGTGTGAAGATCCAGCATGAATTGCGCCAATGCGCGATGCAGATGCGCAATTTGACCTTTCATCACGACAAAGCGAGCACCGGTCAATTTCACCGCGGCCGCAAAGTCCAGACCGGAGTGCATTTCGCCCAGCGTCACGTGATCGCGAACCTCAAAGTCGAATTCACGAGGAGTGCCCCAGCGTTTTACTTCAACGTTGTCGTTTTCGTCTTTACCGACAGGAACGCTATCATCAGGTGTGTTCGGGATCGCCAGTGCAATATCACGAATTTCAGCCAGGAGAAGTTCCAGCTCAGCTTTCGCCTGATCCAGTTCTTCGCCCAGTTTGTTCACTTCCAGACGCAATGGCTCAATATCTTCCCCGCGTGCTTTCGCCTGGCCAATGGATTTCGATCGAGAATTACGCTCAGCCTGCAGATTTTCAGTTTGTACCTGCAGAACTTTACGACGCTCTTCAAGAGCGCGCAGCTTATCTACATCCAGCTTAAAGCCCCGGCGTGCCAGTTTTTCAGCGACTGCGTCTGGCTCGTTACGCAAAAGATTGGGATCGAGCATGCTTATCCTGTGCTTATCGAATTAAATGAGGGAAATGTGACCACAGCCTGCGGCCACAGGGATACTATGCCAACATTACCGCAACGATCGCGCTAACGGTAGCGTTTTATAGGGCTATTTTGATCCTGTCCGGTAAGCCAGGCGAGCTTTTCGCCAATCTTGCCTTCAAGACCTCTGTTTGTCGGGCGATAATAGCGCGTTTGTGCCATCTCATGCGGGAAATATTCCTCGCCAGCGGCATAGGCATTTGGCTCATCATGCGCGTAGCGATATTCCTGCCCATACCCCATCTCTTTCATGAGTTTGGTCGGCGCATTGCGTAGATGAATCGGCACGTCATAATCCGGCCGCTCCCGCGCATCCGCCATCGCGGCTTTAAAGGCGGTATAGACGGCATTACTTTTTGGTGCACATGCCAGATAAACAATGGCTTGTGCAATGGCGCGCTCACCTTCTGAAGGACCCACTCGCGTAAAGCAATCCCAGGCTGAAATGGCGACCTGCATGGCTCGCGGATCCGCGTTACCGACATCCTCTGACGCTATCGCCAGACAGCGACGCGCAACATAGAGAGGGTCACCACCCGCTGTGATAATACGTGCATACCAGTACAATGCAGCATCTGGCGCGCTACCGCGAACAGACTTATGCAGGGCAGAAATCAAGTCGTAAAACCGATCGCCTTTATTATCAAAACGCGCGCTGCGTTCTCCAGCGATTTCCGTCAGCAACTCAGATTTCAGTACGCGTTTGCCCGCGTCACCCAACTCGGCCATATCAGCCATCATTTCCAGGGTATTCAATGCCCGGCGCGCATCGCCGTTCACTAACTCAGCAATTGCGCGACGCGTATCGTCCGGAAGAACAACGTCCTGCCCGCCATAGCCACGTGCTTTGTCTTCCATCGCCTGAGTGAGCACTTGTTCAATATCTTCCGTCGTTAACGACTTCAAAAGGTATACGCGAGCACGCGAGAGAAGTGCAGAGTTAAGTTCGAAGGAAGGATTTTCGGTGGTTGCACCGATAAAGAAGATAGTCCCGTCTTCAATATGCGGCAAAAAGGCATCCTGCTGACTCTTATTAAAACGATGAACTTCATCAACGAAAAGGATGGTGCGACGACCAGCGTTGCGGTTTTGCCGGGCACGTTCGATAGCCTCGCGGATCTCTTTCACACCGGAGGTAACGGCAGACAAACGTTCGACGTCAGCATCAGCATAGCGAGCAATCACTTCTGCCAGCGTGGTCTTGCCGGTGCCTGGCGGCCCCCATAAGATCATTGAGTGCAGATGCCCGGCTTCAATAGCGCGCGGCAACGGCTTCCCGGGAGCCAGCAGATGCTGCTGGCCGATATACTGCGCTAAATTTTCTGGCCGCATGCTAGCGGCCAGAGGTTGAAACGCATTCTCAGAAAAATCGAGCGAAAGATTGCCCACTCACGCCTCTTACTTATTGCGTTGATCATCCACCGTTACGCCCTGCGGCGGGGTAAAGGTGAATTTGGATGCATCAATAGCGCCATTTTGCTGGGATTTAAGCTGATAGCTACTACGCTGCTCATCTTGTTCCACAGCGCTAAACTGATTAATTGTCCCGTTGTTGCTCACATTAATTGTGAACTGCTTCAGGTTACCGTTGCTGGTCTTCGGCGTCAGAACAAAGTCATCACCGTTTTGTTTGATATTGTACTGCTGCCAGTCACTGGTCTGGTTACGCGCAATCAGCATAAACGGCGTATTGCTGGTCGCGTCTTTCAATAATGTCGCGGTAGCCTGTTCGACAAACGGATTGTAGAACCACAGGGTTTTACCATCGGAGACCAGAATGCTTTCATCCGGCTGCGTCATATGCCAGTTGAACAGATTGGGGCGCTTAACCCACAAATCGCCCTGACCTTCCTGCACTGCATTTCCGCTGCCATCAGTCACTTTCTGAGTGAAGCTAGCATGGAAGCTACTGACTTTATCCAGGCGGCTTTTAAGGTCACTTGCGGCATCGGCCCAGACGCTGCTGGCAACAAAGCTGGTCAATAATGCTCCGACGATTGCGATTTTTTTCATTATCAGTCCTTAAATTCGTCATCCCGAAATGGGGTTCTGTCATCCATTCTGAACCTGCCAACTGGCAGGTAACAGAAGAAAATGCTTAATTTTTACTGTTTTACCCATCTTTGCAAACGATGACATGTTACTCAAACGGCGGGGGAGCAAGTACTTCGCGGTTACCGTTGTGGCCGGGCTCGCTCACGATACCCTGTGCTTCCATCTGTTCAATGATACGCGCCGCACGGTTGTAACCAATACGGAACTGACGCTGCACGCCAGAAATGGACGCTTTACGTTTTTCCGTAATGAAGTTAACTGCCTGATCGAATAAAGGATCGAGCTCTTCAGCGCCATCATAGCCACCGCTGCCGCCCCCCTCACTTTCACTTTCCGAGGTGATACCGTCAACGTATTGCGGGCGACCGCGCGCTTTCCAGTCCTGCACGACGGCATGAACTTCCTGATCCCGAACAAACGCACCGTGCACACGCACCGGCGTTGTTGAGTTCGGACCGGAGTAGAGCATGTCACCCATGCCGAGCAGCGATTCCGCGCCGCCCTGATCAAGAATAGTTCGCGAGTCGATTTTGCTCGATACGGTAAAGGCGATACGCGTTGGAATGTTAGCTTTGATCAAACCGGTAATGACGTCGACAGAAGGACGCTGCGTCGCGAGAACAAGGTGGATACCCGCAGCACGCGCTTTCTGTGCCAGGCGAGCGATCAGCTCTTCCACTTTTTTACCAACCGTCATCATCAGGTCGGCGAATTCATCCACCAGCACAACGATATAAGGCAGTTTTTCCAGAACCGGATGCTCAGTAGCCATGCTGTCACCTGGCTTCCAGTAAGGATCGGGAATCGGACGACCCATGCGCGCCGCTTCTGCGATTTTATCGTTGTAACCTGCAAGATTACGCACGCCGAGCGCCGACATCAGTTTGTAGCGGCGTTCCATCTCATTGACGCTCCAGCGCAAGGCGTTGGCTGCGTCCTTCATGTCGGTAACCACTTCGGTCAGCAGATGCGGAATACCTTCATAAACAGAAAGCTCCAGCATTTTTGGGTCGATCATGATGAAACGTACGTCTTCCGGCTGGGCTTTATAAAGCATGCTCAGAATCATGGCGTTGACGCCGACAGACTTACCGGAACCTGTTGTACCCGCGACCAGCAGATGGGGCATTTTCGCCAGATCCGCAACCACAGGTTCACCCGCAATGTCTTTACCCAGCACGATAGTGAGCGGCGATGGATTATCACGGAATTTCGCGTTATCCAGAACCTCACGCAAATAGACGGTCTGACGTTTTTTGTTAGGCAGTTCCAGGCCGACATAGGGTTTGCCCGGAATCACTTCAACCACACGTACTGCGACAGTCGAGAGCGAACGTGCCAGATCCCGGGACAGGTTTGAAATTCGCGCAGCTTTAACGCCCGGCGCCAGGTTCAGTTCAAAACGCGTGATGACTGGGCCCGGAGAATAGTTCACCACATCCGCTTTAATGCGGAAATCCGCCAGACGCGTTTCAACCAGTCTCGCCATTTGCTCAAGTGCAAAGGTATCTACCGGCTCCACTTCAGAAGGCGGAGAGGTCAATAAATCCAGCGAAGGCAACGGCGTCGTTGGTCTTTGTACAGGACGGTTGTCACCATTACGCATCAGCAACGGGTGAATCAAACTTTCCTGCGCTTGTGCACGAGACGGCTGATGCTGCGCATATTGCGGCGGTGCAACGGCAGGCTGTTGCACCGCGACAGGTTGCTGAACATGTTGTGGCTGTGGCGGGGCGAACGACTGACGCGGTTGCTCCTGTTCTGGCATGACGCTCGGCGTAAATAACGGCGCACTCGGCGTATCATCAATCAAATCTTTTATCGGAGAGAATTCAAAATCTGACAATGAGAACGCATTCGCACCCGAAGGCTGATCGCCAGAATAACGTTGCTGCTGCGTCGCGGCGAACTGGCGCGCCAGTTCAGCTTCGGCTGCATCATCTTCACTGTCCTGGGCAGGATAATGCGACGCGTCATGTTGATGTTCTTCGCCATAACGCTGGTTCTGTTGCGCGGCAAACTGGCGAGCCAGCTCATCCTGATGCATTTCTTCAGCGTCGTCATAATCTTCTTCAGCCATTCTCTCTTCTGATGTTTGCTGAGAAGGAATTTTGATGCCAAAGGAGGCCGAAGCCAGTTCACGGCGGGTTGGCACACGCACACGGTTTGGTCGTGGTAACTGCGGTCCAATCCCCTCTTTCACCTGAGGGCGTGGTGCAGCGCCTGCCGCCAGATTAAATACTGGCGCAGCGACGCCTGCAGCGGTTGTCGCATGTGAAGTTGCCTGCTGAACACTCGCCGCAACAGGCGCAACGGTGGAGGCGGAACCCATACCAGAAGCAACGGAAGGGGAAAATGCAGGCGTGCTGGCTGGCTCTTTCGCAGGCTCAGGCACTGGCTGGTACCAGGCAGCGAGCTGCTCACGCTCACGTGCACGTCGCTCTTCCACTTCCTCAAAGTAATACATTGGTGGACGAGACGGTTTTGTCTCCTCCACTTCTGGCACAGGCTCAACATAATCCTGAATAGGCTCGACATATTCAGGCGCATGTTCCTGATACGGCTGAACTACAGGTTGTACAACAGGCTGTTCAAACTGCTGATATGCTTGCGGTTCATATAGCGAGTCAGGTTGATACGGCTGTTGCCAGTGCTCCTGATGCGGAGCAGGCGTGTAACTTTCTGGCTGAGGTGCAATAGACGGCTCCGGCGTGTGAACGCCAGGTGCGGTTTGCCAGTCAATAATAGGCTGCTGCAAATCGGTATCTGCCGTGAGTACAGGAGCAGAAGGCGTGACGGCTTCTACTGGCGCGGCGTAAACCTGCGCTGCCGTGGTTGCAATTGCAGCGGCGGCAACCGGTGTCGTCACCGATTGGCCATTTAATAAGGGATCATACTCATCATAATCGCCATGCATTGCCCGGCGACCAGAGAACAAAACATCATCCGGATCGGCGGCGACACCTGCGGCGCTGTACTCGACATGCTCTTCATCATCCATGCGTTTGCCGGAGAAAAGCGCTGCATCGGTTTTGCGGCCCAGAGGATTCGCGAATTTTTCAGCAACGCGTTTACGACGCTCCAGCGCACCTCGCATAATACGCGTGCGGCGAGACTCACGACGGTCTGCTGTTGACGATGCCTCTTCATCATCTTCGTATTCGTCTTCATCAACCCACGTATCGTCACGACGCGTACGATTGCTGGCGAAGGTCAAAATATTGAGGATAAAGTTACCCAGTTTTTCGGCAATGCTGACCCATGACCACCCTGTAAACAGCGTCAGGCCCGCAGCCCAGATGCACAGTAAGGTAATGGTGCCGCCGCTGCTGTGAAGCATAGGCTTGAGTGCAGTGCTTAAGAGACTGCCGATCACCCCACCGGAGGCAAAATACCAGATATCATCGGCATTGATCGCGGCCAAACCGCAGGACGTCAGGATCAATGCTAATGCACCAATAAGACGCAGTGATACCGCAAAATAGTCGATGTAATCTTCGTTCTGACGGTGACGCCAGGCGAACCAACACCCCCCGACGATAATCACAGGGATGGTGTAAGCCATGACGCCAAACACGAAGAACAGCGTATCTGCCAGCCACGCGCCAGGCACCCCACCCAGATTATGGATAGGTTCATGCCATGCAGTCTGCGACCAGCTAGGGTCGGAAGGGTTGAAACTGAGTAAGGCTGCCATCAACCAGACGGCAAAAAGGGCAACAAGAATCAGTAACGCCTCCAGGAGTCGGCGCCCGCTGCTTAACTTTGTTAAAGTGACTTCTTTGTCTTCAGTATATTCCTGGCTCAAAAAAGGCTCTCCAGGTATCAGGCATTTCCTGCCTGTTTGCTAAAACGGACAACAGCGCCGGGATACCCGGCACTGTTGCTGTATGGATTAACAGGAGTGTAATCAAATTACACTGATTTTGCACCTGTTCCGTATTAGCGTGTCTTAATTACCAGACGATTGCTCTGTTTGACTTCTTCCATTACCACGTAGGTACGGGTGTCGTTCACACCAGGCAGTCGCAGCAAGGTTTCACCTAACAGTTTACGATAGGCTGACATGTCAGGTACGCGGGTTTTCAACAAGTAGTCGAAATCGCCTGAAACCAAGTGACACTCTTGAATTTCTTCAAGTTTTTGTACAGCGGTATTAAATTGTTCAAACACATCTGGTGCGCCACGATTCAGAGTAATCTCAACAAAAACGAGAAGTGAGGCATCCAGATAATGCGGGTTTAACAGAGCCGTATAGCCCTGAATAAAACCCTGTCTTTCCAGTCGGCGCACACGCTCAAGGCACGGCGTCGGAGAAAGTCCCACACGTTTTGAAAGCTCGACGTTGGAAATACGCCCATCCTTTTGCAACTCATTAAGAATGTTACGATCGATGCGGTCGAGATCTTTGCCAGGGCGCTTTTTGCTATCTACCATTATTATTGTCTCTCTGTATTCCTTCCCTACTCCTGCCTGGACCCTTTGCACTTCACTGTTCAGAGTCTGTACCCGTTGCTTATCGCATCGCCTTTTATAATGTGTACGCGATGCAGATTCGGGTTCTACGGTAAGAAGACCGTTGCCCAGAGGCTGTCATGGATATCACTTAGGGTATCTGTCCACACCCTATGCAATTTTCGCTGACCCGGTAAAAATGGCGTATATGTGCATGTCTATGCGACACACCGTTAGCGCAGATTTTTTCTTCCTTCAATGTTTTCGCAAAAGCGCAGGGGATTGTCAAAGCAAAACATTGTTTTTTAGTACAACGTGCCAGTTATTCATTGCGCTCGGGTATTAATCCTCATTTTGTCGCCTTATAAACGACCGATTTGCATCAGAAAACGTTATATTGTTACGCTTTTAACGCCGCATCATCGCCGATGGCTATTGCACAAATCGTTTACAAAATTGCTGTGCTCTTTTTTTACGGCAACAAATTCCCTACAATCCGAGCAAATGTCTGCCAACACTAATGAGGATCTCATGGGCACGGCCAAACACAGTAAGCTGCTAATCCTTGGTTCTGGACCTGCGGGATATACCGCAGCGGTCTACGCTGCACGCGCTAACCTGCAACCGGTTCTGATCACCGGCATGGAAAAAGGCGGTCAGTTGACCACCACAACGGAAGTGGAAAACTGGCCAGGCGATCCGCATGACCTGACCGGGCCGCTGCTGATGGAGCGCATGCACGAGCACGCGACCAAGTTCGACACAGAAATTTTGTTCGATCACATCAACAAAGTTGATCTGCAAAACCGTCCTTTCCGTCTGACCGGTGACAACGGCGAGTACACCTGTGACGCGCTCATCATCGCGACAGGTGCGTCTGCTCGTTATCTGGGGTTGCCTTCGGAAGAAGCGTTTAAAGGCCGCGGTGTCTCTGCCTGCGCGACCTGTGATGGTTTCTTCTACCGCAATCAGAAAGTGGCGGTCATCGGTGGTGGTAACACAGCGGTTGAAGAAGCCCTGTACCTGGCGAATATCGCCTCTGAAGTGCATCTGATTCACCGTCGCGACACCTTTCGTGCCGAAAAAATCCTAATCAAACGTCTGATGGATAAAGTCGCCAGCGGCAATATCGTGCTGCATACCCACCGCACGTTGGAAGAAGTGACCGGCGATCAAATGGGTGTATCTGGCCTGCGCCTGCGCGATACGCAAAACAGCGATAATGTCGAATCTCTGGAAGTGGCTGGCCTGTTTGTCGCCATCGGCCACAGCCCAAATACCGGTATTTTTGACGGTCAACTGGAGCTGGAAAACGGCTACATCAAAGTGCAGTCGGGTATCCACGGCAATGCCACCCAAACCAGCATCCCTGGCGTCTTTGCTGCGGGAGATGTCATGGACCACATCTATCGTCAAGCGATCACCTCAGCGGGTACAGGCTGTATGGCTGCGCTGGATGCCGAACGCTATCTGGACGGACTGGCTGAACGGAGCAAATAATCTTTACAAGTCAGTAACAAACGTAAATAAAGGCGACGATAGGTCGCCTTTATTTTGCCTGGCATGTAACATTGCGAAGCCCAATTCTAATAATGTTACCTGCAAAGTACGCAATGGAAAAAAACCGTCAACAAGAGTTAACTCGCTGGCTTAAACAGCAAAGCGTTCTTTCGCGCCGCTGGCTGAATATTTCCCGCCTTTTGGGTTTTATCAGCGGTTTGTTGATTGTCGCCCAGGCATGGCTGCTGGCCCGCATTCTCAACCATATGATTATGGAAAACATCCCGCGCGAGGCGCTGTTGATGCCTTTTGTCGTGCTGGTGTTGGTCTTTGTTCTTCGCGCCTGGGTCGTCTGGCTACGCGAGCGCGTAGGCTTTCATGCCGGGCAGCAAATTCGCTATGAAATCCGACGCAAAGTACTCGACAGGCTTCAGGAAGCCGGACCCGCCTGGATTCAGGGAAAACCCGCCGGAAGCTGGGCGACGCTTATTCTCGAACAAATCGACGATATGCACGATTACTATGCCCGTTATCTCCCTCAGATGGCGCTGGCGGTTTTTGTTCCGCTGCTCATTGTGCTCGCCATTTTCCCAACCAACTGGGTTGCTGCGTTAATTTTGCTGGGGACTGCGCCGCTTATCCCGATGTTTATGGCAATGGTCGGAATGGGCGCTGCTGATGCCAACCGACGCAATTTCCTTGCGCTTGGCCGCCTGAGCGGACATTTCCTGGACCGACTGCGTGGGATGGAAACCCTGCGCGTCTTTGGTCGTGGTGAAGCCGAAATTGACAATATTCGCCTCGCGTCACAGGATTTCCGCCAGCGTACGATGGAAGTGCTGCGAATGGCCTTCCTGTCATCCGGCGTACTTGAATTCTTTACTTCGCTTTCGATTGCCCTGGTGGCCGTTTACTTCGGTTTCTCGTATCTCGGCGCGCTCGATTTTGGTCACTACGGCACGGCAGTAACGCTGTCTGCCGGTTTCCTCGCGCTCATTCTGGCACCCGAATTTTTCCAACCGCTGCGCGATCTGGGCACGTTTTATCATGCCAAAGCGCAGGCCGTTGGTGCCGCTGATAGCCTGAAAACATTCCTCGAAACACCGCTTGCCCATCCCGAGCGCGGTGATATCACGCTCAACAGCAAAGATCCGGTCACTCTGGAAGCCCACGATTTTTCGGTGCTTTCGCCAGAAGGCAAAATGCTGGCTGGTCCACTCAACTTCACGCTTGCTGCGGGCCAGCGCGTCGTTTTAGTCGGCACGAGTGGCTCGGGGAAGAGTTCGTTGCTGAATGCTTTATCCGGATTTATGGCTTACACCGGTTCGTTGCAGGTCAATCGAACCGAACTGCGCTCGCTTGAGCCTGATGCCTGGCGCAAACAGTTAAGCTGGGTGGGGCAAAACCCACAGTTACCAGCTTCTACGCTGCGCGAAAACGTCTTACTGGCGCGCCCGGATGCGCACGAAGATGAGCTCAAATCGGTGCTCGATCGCGCCTGGGTTAGCGAGTTCCTGCCGGGTCTGCCTAACGGCGTCGATACCGTGGTGGGCGATCAGTCGGCAGGACTTTCCGTTGGCCAGGCACAGCGCATCGCCGTGGCACGCGCCCTGCTTAACACCAGCCAACTCATGTTGCTCGACGAACCGGCCGCAAGCTTGGATGCGCACAGCGAACAGCGCGTTATGCAGGCGCTGAATGACGCGTCAAAGCAGCAGACGACACTCATGGTGACGCATCAGCTGGAAGGCATTGCCGACTGGGATCAGATTTGGGTGATGGAAAACGGCCGTATTGTTGAGCAAGGCGATTACGCTACGCTCGCAGCCGCTCAGGGGCCCTTTGCGGCTCTGCTGGCGAATCGTCAGGAGGATATTTAATGCGTGCCCTACTCCCCTATCTCGCGCTTTATAAACGCCATAAATGGATGCTCACGCTCGGCGTTGTGCTTGCCATTGTCACGCTTCTGGCAAGCATTGGCCTGCTGACGCTTTCAGGCTGGTTCCTGTCCGCCTCTGCCGTCGCAGGCTTCGCCGGGTTATACAGCTTCAACTATATGCTGCCCGCTGCAGGCGTGCGTGGTACGGCTATCGTACGTACCGCAGGTCGCTATTTCGAGCGTCTGGTCAGCCACGACGCGACTTTCCGCGTCCTGCAGCATCTGCGTATTTTCACTTTCAGCAAACTCCTGCCGCTCTCTCCTGCCGGCCTGGCGCGTTTTCGCCAGGGTGAACTACTGAACCGTGTTGTAGCTGACGTCGATACGCTGGATCACCTTTACCTGCGCGTGATTTCCCCGCTGGTGGGTGCTTTTGTGGTTATCGTCGTTGTCACGCTCGGGCTAAGCGTGCTTGATGTGCCGATTGCCCTCACGCTCGGCGGCATAATGTTACTCACGCTTCTCGTGTTGCCACCGCTGTTTTATCGCGCGGGCAAAGCAACGGGTGAAAAACTCACACGTTTGCGCGGGGACTACCGTCAGCAGTTGACATCATGGCTGCAAGGCCAAGCCGAATTAACTATTTTTGGTGCCAGCCGACGCTATCGCGCCCGGATGGAAAGCACTGAGCTGAGCTGGCATGAAGCCCAGCGCAGGCAATCGGAACTGACGGCGCTCTCTCAGGCGTTGATGTTGTTGATTGGCGGTTTCGCCGTGATTGCGATGCTGTGGATGGCCGCCGGAGGCGTGGGGGGAAATACCCAGCCCGGTGCGCTGATTGCTCTGTTCGTCTTTTGTGCACTGGCAGCATTTGAGGCGCTCGCGCCTGTGACCGGTGCATTCCAGCATCTTGGGCAGGTCATCGCTTCTGCGGTGCGAATCACGCAACTCGTTGAGCAAACGCCGGAAGTCAAGTTCAAGGAAGGCCACTCAGTCGTGCCAGAGCGCGTTGCTGTGCAATTGACGGATGTGACGTTTGCCTATGATGGGCAAACGCAAAATGCGCTTGATGGAATCACTCTGACAGTCCAGGCCGGACAGCATGTCGCCATTTTGGGCCGCACGGGCTGTGGCAAATCGACGCTTTTACAGTTGCTGACCCGTGCGTGGGATCCGCGCCAGGGACAGATTATTTTTAATACCACACCACTCACCGACTTTAACGAGCAGGCGCTGCGCAAAATGGTCAGCGTCGTTCCGCAGCGCGTGCATCTCTTTAGTGCGACCCTGCGCGACAATCTATTGCTGGCCTCCCCTACCGCTTCTGATGAAGCGTTATGCGCTGTTCTTGAACAAGTGGGTTTGCACAAGCTGCTCGAGGATGACGGTTTGAACGCCTGGCTTGGCGAAGGCGGGCGTCAGCTTTCCGGTGGTGAATTGCGCCGTCTGGCAGTCGCAAGAGCATTACTGCACGATGCGCCCTTCATGTTATTGGATGAACCGACAGAAGGCCTGGACGCAACAACTGAAAGCCAAGTCCTTGATTTACTTGCGCATACCATGAAAAACAAAACCGTGCTGATGGTGACTCACCGCCTGCGCGGGCTGGCGAATTTTGATCAAATAATTGTCATGGACAACGGACAGATTATTGAGCAAGGTAGTCACGCAGAATTGTTAGCGAAACAGGGTCGTTATTACCAGTTTAAACAACGTCTGTAGACTATATTTGAACCGATCCTAACTCGCGTATTGGAGTTCTGCTGTCATGCGCCTGGTCCAGCTTTCTCGTCATAATATTGCGTTCCCTTCGCCAGAGGGAGCGCTACGTGAACCCAATGGGCTGCTCGCACTCGGCGGGGATTTAAGCCCGGCACGCCTGTTAATGGCCTACCAGCGCGGGATTTTTCCGTGGTTTTCACCTGGAGATCCCATTTTGTGGTGGTCGCCCGATCCCCGCGCGATACTGGAACCATCGCAGTTTCACCTCAGTCGCAGCATGAAGCGCTTTCATGCCAAATCACCCTACCGCGTCACGCTTAATTATGCCTTTGGGCAGGTCATTGAGGGATGCGCGGCGGATCGTGATGAAGGCACCTGGATTACCCACGATATTATCAACGCCTATCTTCGCTTACATGAACTGGGCTATGCGCACTCGATTGAAGTCTGGGACAACGACACGCTGGTTGGCGGAATGTATGGCGTGGCGCAAGGGACATTATTCTGCGGTGAATCGATGTTTAGCCGCGCCGTCAATGCGTCTAAAACGGCATTGCTGGTTTTCTGCCAGGAGTTTTCCCTGCGCGGCGGCCAACTGATGGATTGTCAGGTGCTAAACGAACACACTGCGTCATTGGGTGCGGTAGAAATTACTCGTCGCCATTACCTTGATGAACTGGACAATCTGCGCCAGCAAAAGCTCCCACAAAACTTTTGGGTGCCCAGAACACTCTTTATGCCTCAGGTGTAAATGTTTTCCGCCCATTTTTGATGAGGAGTGTTATAATTGGTGCCGCAGAGTAGCTTCTGCCTGTTGCCCCGCCGCCGTTTGGGAATTCTTCGCATCAGATAACGTCCTGACGTTTATCCTGTCGTCACCCCTTTACGAATGCGCTTCTCGTACGGTTATACCGTGACGACTGGGCAATGCGCCGAAACTGTTTTGTTGCGTTTTAAACGCGCAATTCTTTACTTAATTGATGAATTTCGGCATTATCTTGCCGGTTCAAAACTTGGTAGTGATACCCCAGAGGATTAGATGGCCAAAGAAGACAATATTGAAATGCAGGGCACCGTACTTGATACGTTGCCTAACACCATGTTTCGCGTAGAACTGGAAAACGGTCACGTGGTAACCGCGCACATCTCCGGAAAGATGCGCAAAAACTACATCCGCATCCTGACGGGCGACAAAGTGACTGTCGAGCTGACCCCGTACGACCTGAGCAAAGGCCGCATTGTCTTCCGTAGTCGCTAATAGTTTTCGCCTGTAATGGCAGATGAATATTGAAAAGGCCGGGATAATTGCCGGCCTTTTTTATTATGCTTTTACAACATGCTGCTATTAACGATGCCGGGCAGGCGATAACAAAACGCAGCCTATATACGGATGCAGCCGGGATATATTAGAACCAAGGAATCGTCGCGGTTGCGCTTAATCCATAGCTGGAGAATTCGCCACACATTGGCATATCGACAATATCGCCGTGGCGAATAAATAACCGGAACGATTGGCCAGTTGAAAGACTCTGCAGATTCAGCCACGGCAAATCGGTACGTGCTTCCTGAAGGTTCAGCAGCCTTTGCTGAGCTTCCTCCTCGGTCAGCCAGCCTTTTTTGACGGATCGACGCATCAGACGCTGCGGGCTGCTTTTAACCTGCACGCGGCTCACGCATCTCCAGGCGTTGACATCTATAGCAGGCAATACCCCTTTACAGAGACAGTAATCGCTCAGCCCTTTTCGCCACGCCATCTTTTCCAGTTCATCCAACGACTGAGCGCTGCCGTGCAGTCGCAGCGTGTCTCCGGGTTTAAGAGAATATCGCGGGAAACTAACACCAATATCACCTTGGCCTCTCGCCCCTAGCGCACGATGCAGTTTGGCGAAAAGTGCCGCCATCAGTGTCTCTTCACTGAATTCGGGATCGGAAAGAACCCGGATCTCCAGATAATGATCCATTCCCGCTCCTTATTCGCTCTTCTCACCAAACACGCCACCGCGAATAAGCACTGCCATAACGTAATGCTGCTGATCTACGTCCGGCGTCTGTCCTTTTGTCACCCAATTATCAAGCAAGGTATAAAAATCCATTTTCTCTTTTGGCTGACGACAGGCAACGCCGCGACTGGTCACCGATCCATACGGCTCAACAGCAATCGCCCCCAACTCCTCGACATAAGAATGCCAGGTGTCAATTGTGCGCACCGCATTACCGATTTTCTGCGAGTGCATTCCCGCAACATTATCAACCTGATACAACAGGCGGCTCTTGGTGCTGTTACTGTCCAACACCAGCTCCTGCGACGGAAAAATCTCTTGCCCTGCGCCCAAAAGTACCTGCGCTTCGACATTCAACAAAACAAACCCCTTACCGCATAAACCCTTTTCAATCTCCTTTGCCAGCTCTTTCAGCTTGTCATCTTTGGCCGTAAAATCGCGGAGTGCAAAATCATACGCGTCAAACTCCCAGAGTTTGCTCCCTTTCACCTTCACGGTGATTTTTTCTGCGCCAATGCGGTTGCGCCATAAAAAACGGCCATTCGCCAGATTTGTTGCATATCGATGCGCAAGTTCGGCAAATCCATGCTCGCTGATATAGCCATCAATGACCTGCTGTAATTCAGTCTGATAAATCCGGTCATTGCATACGGACGGCGTAGAGAGATTCCCCAGCACACGAAGCGTGAATTTTACCTGCAGCGTATCTGCGTCTGCAGGTAATGCCGCCACATCAACGCGCTGTAAATTCGCCTTTTGGATTTCCGAATCCAGCTTAGCCGGATCGCTGGCGAGGGCATTTTTCAGGCGATTGGATATCGTGCCGCGCACTGCTTTTTCCTGGATACGAATGGGCTGCCAGCGTTCGCTTTGCCAGTGACCTGAAAACATGACGGCGTCAGAAGTTGCCAGCTTGCGTTCAAATGCCAGTACAGAAGCCGTTTTGACGGCGGTTGGAGCCTTTGCCATGAGAGAGTCCCTTTTCAGTTTTGATGTTGAGTTGCCAACGGTGCATCCGCGCCCTGGCAGTAATAGCCGGTTTCGGTGGTGTGATAACGCCAGAAGATCTCTTCCAGCGATTTGATGCGATGCAGTCCGCACCACTCACCCACCCCATAAACCGCTTCGGTAAAAGCGAACGGCGTCTGATCATCGCGCGCATTGGCGACGACACCCGGCGCATAGAGCTCAGAAATACGCTGATAACCGGTCATCAGCGGAACCAGATAACCGGGTTTGGGTTTAGGTATATGTTTCCATTGCGCCGAATCGCCCTCGTTGATATCACCTTCTTCTGGTGTTTCTGCCTGCATTTTTAGCGCCGCAAAATCAAGCCACGCATCCAGTAAAGTGGCATGTGGATGGTTACGGCAGTGAACTACGACAATATCGGCGTCGGCGCCGGTGTTAATTTCTAAGCTGCCTGTACGGCAGTGAACCCCTCCCGACGACTGACAAGTCGCCCCGTCATTTTCTAAGCTGCCTGTACGGCAGTGAACCACGACTAAGCGACCGATTCACGTTGCGATGGTTTCTAAGCTGCCTGTACGGCAGTGAACATGCAGATATAACGGGCGTGTTTTCCCGCCTCTTTCTAAGCTGCCTGTACGGCAGTGAACGAAGCGGGCAGCACGCCAGCCTGGGTTATTCAGTTTCTAAGCTGCCTGTACGGCAGTGAACATTGTCCCTGCGTAAATCGCTGCTTGATAAGCTTTCTAAGCTGCCTGTACGGCAGTGAACCGCCGTGATTCGAAACCGAAGTTGTGCTCTTTGTTTCTAAGCTGCCTGTACGGCAGTGAACATAGCTGGGATGACATTGAGCGTTGCAGCTTTCTTTCTAAGCTGCCTGTACGGCAGTGAACAGCCAGTCTGTCTTATGCTCTTCACCCGTTGTTTTCTAAGCTGCCTGTACGGCAGTGAACTGAATATGCCGCGCTCCATGACTTTAGCGAGATTTCTAAGCTGCCTGTACGGCAGTGAACTGGTGATAGTGGCTGGCGATTTTCCCCGCAGCTTTCTAAGCTGCCTGTACGGCAGTGAACAACTACAGTGAGAACAACCGCTGGGAGTATCATTTCTAAGCTGCCTGTACGGCAGTGAACCCGCAACTGGTTGGCGTGGGCATGCAAATCCCTTTCTAAGCTGCCTGTACGGCAGTGAACTCATCGCGCAATGCGTCATCCCGGCGGCTAGCTTTCTAAGCTGCCTGTACGGCAGTGAACGTGTATCGCTGCTGGTCCATCGTCGCGCGCTTTTTCTAAGCTGCCTGTACGGCAGTGAACCTATGACGTAGGGGGTGCAGGTATCGAGACGTTTTCTAAGCTGCCTGTACGGCAGTGAACCATGATGGGTGCCATTGCATCAGCCCACTGCTTTTCTAAGCTGCCTGTACGGCAGTGAACTCTAAGGACATGGCGCGCGAATTTATCGACGCTTTCTAAGCTGCCTGTACGGCAGTGAACTGGAGCGGATCGTGGACATCTTATTGTTCCAAAAGAAAATAATCAACTTTTGGAGTTTTAACCCTTTTTTCTGCAATCTTTTATAGCTGATTAAAATCAATATGTTACGAAGGCGTCAAAAAATAGGGTTTTGATAAACGCGCCGGGAGATGGCTCCCGGCGGGGAGCGTACAAAATTAGCAATGAATGATGTTAATGGATTTTTCCTGAGCTGATGCCGCAAGACCATCTGCCATTGCGTGGGCGATATCATGCAGCAAGCCGGTCAGATGCGGGAGCATATCGCGGTCAAAATGCGAGATCAGCAGCACATGATTTAAGGCACGACAATAGTTGCACTGTGTCTCTGTATCCTCCAGAAGCCAAACGCCTGGCTGAGGGAGCGACTGCTCATTAGAAAACTCAAGGATGCGGAAGTCAGCCATCGATTTATCTAACTCAGTCTGGAAAACATCCAGATACACCGCAAGACAGCGGCTAACAGGTTGTACTTGCGGAAGCGAAGTGCAGTCGAGCAGGATTTCGGTGAGCAATTTGCAGCGCTCGGCAAGCGTTGCAAGATCGGGAGTAAGGCTAAGTTCGCTATAAAGCTGAGTAAAATTGTTTTCTGTATTCATTGGGTAATTCCTTCACACACATTGAATTTACCACCGCAGGAAACGCCAGGTTCGCTGGCGGCGGGCGAAAAGGAATTGGCGTACCAGTGTGTGTGCATACTGGCGCTTCAAAAGAAGCTCCCGATTCGCCCGCCAGATGCAGAAGTATACCCTTTTACTTAGGGCGAACGAAGCTATGGCAGATTACTGCCAGACACACACTTTCAGGACGCCAATCCTGACACCTGTTTTTGCAGGTGCGTCGCCATTCTATTACTGTGAATTCATCCAGCAATAACCGTATCAAAATTCTGGAAAGCGCCTCGCAAGATTTCAGCTGTGGCCAATTTTTAATGGAATCCAGGCTTGCGGCGATGGCATGGTCTGGCTGTAAATCGCTGTGTCATTCACCAAAGGCCTTGCGACGCGCAGAGATGCACGGACTGTCATGAACCATAGAAAAAGATGATTCTGGAAGTGAATGGAATAACCTCCTGAGCGGTATGTTCCCCCTCACCCCAGCCCTCTCCCTAAATGGAGAGGGAGTACATCGTGCAAATCGTCATGATGAAACTCTGCGTGCGACTGAGCCGCTCTGACACGTTCAACGTTGCCGGAATCATAGAAAGGCACGAGTCTGGAAGTGAATGGAATAACCTCCTGAGCGGCATGTTCCCCCTCACCCCAGCCCCCTAAATGGAGAGGGAGTGCATCGTGCAAATCATCCATTACCGGAGAGGTCACCGTATGACAGGCATAAAAAAACCGGGTTAAAAACCCGGTTTTTAGACCAACGTTAGAAATTAGTGTGCTGCTTCCGGCTTGTGCTTCGCCGCACTCTGGAAGTCATACGTCAGTTCGCCCTTCGCCTGATCCAGCGCCACAGTCACCTGCCCGCCGTCCACTAAAGAACCAAACAGCAGTTCGTTAGCCAGCGGTTTTTTCAGGTTATCCTGAATGGCTCGCGCCATTGGACGCGCGCCCATCGCACGGTCGTAGCCTTTCTCGGCCAGCCAGTTGCGGGCCTCCTGGCTCACTTCCAGCGATACGCCTTTCTGATCAAGCTGAACCTGCAACTCGACGATAAACTTGTCCACAACCTGGTGAATCACCTCGGTAGACAAGTGATCGAACCAGATAATGTTATCCAGACGGTTACGGAATTCCGGCGTAAAGATCTTCTTGATCTCTTCCATCGCATCGGTGCTGTTATCCTGGTGGATCAGGCCGATCGATTTACGCTCGGTTTCACGCACACCGGCGTTGGTGGTCATCACCAGCACCACATTGCGGAAGTCCGCTTTGCGCCCGTTGTTATCGGTCAGCGTGCCGTTGTCCATCACCTGCAGCAGGATATTGAACACATCCGGGTGCGCTTTCTCGATTTCATCAAGCAGCAGCACCGCATGTGGATGTTTGATCACCGCATCGGTAAGCAAACCGCCCTGATCAAAGCCCACGTATCCCGGAGGCGCACCGATCAAACGGCTAACGGTATGGCGCTCCATATACTCGGACATATCGAAACGCAGCAGCTCAATGCCGAGCGCTTTGGAAAGCTGAACCGTCACCTCGGTTTTCCCCACACCGGTCGGACCGGCGAACAGGAAGGAACCGACGGGTTTATGTTCGTGGCCCAGCCCCGCACGCGCCATTTTGATGGCTTCGGTTAAGGCTTCAATCGCTTTATCCTGCCCGAAGACCAGCATTTTCAGGCGATTGCCGAGGGTACGCAGCGTGTCGCGATCGCTCTGAGAAACGCTCTTCTCAGGGATACGCGCAATACGCGCCACCACGGATTCAATGTCCGCTACGTTGACGGTTTTCTTGCGCTTGCTGACCGGCATCAGACGCGCACGCGCGCCCGCTTCGTCGATCACATCAATCGCTTTATCCGGCAGATGACGATCATTAATGTATTTCACCGCCAGCTCCACTGCCGCACGCACCGCTTTCGCGGTATAACGCACGTCGTGGTGCGCTTCGTACTTCGGTTTCAGGCCGTTGATGATCTGGACCGTTTCTTCAACGGACGGCTCAGTAATATCAATTTTCTGGAAGCGACGCGCTAATGCACGGTCTTTCTCGAAAATGTTGCTGAATTCCTGGTACGTCGTCGAGCCCATCACGCGGATCTTACCGCTCGACAGCAGCGGTTTAATCAGGTTAGCCGCATCCACCTGGCCGCCAGACGCCGCACCCGCACCGATAATGGTATGGATTTCATCGATAAACAGGATGCTGCTGGTGTCTTGTTCCAGCTGTTTCAGCAAGGCTTTGAAACGTTTTTCGAAATCACCGCGGTATTTTGTACCCGCCAGCAGTGAACCGATATCCAGCGAGTAGATGGTGCAATCCGACATGATTTCCGGAACGTCGCCCTGCACGATACGCCAGGCCAGCCCTTCGGCAATCGCGGTTTTACCCACGCCCGATTCACCCACCAGCAGCGGGTTGTTTTTGCGGCGACGGCACAGCACCTGAATCGCGCGTTCCAGCTCTTTGTCGCGGCCTATCAGCGGATCGATTCCGCCAACGCGAGCAAGCTGATTAAGGTTGGTGGTGAAGTTTTCCATACGATCCTCCCCGCCTGCTTGCTCTTCAGGATTGCTCGCCTGACTGCTGGAATCTGACGCCTGATTCGGCTCGTCTTTTCGCGTTCCGTGAGAGATAAAGTTGACCACGTCGAGTCGGCTGACTTCGTGTTTGCGCAGCAGATACGCCGCTTGCGACTCCTGCTCGCTGAAGATGGCAACCAGCACGTTTGCGCCGGTCACTTCGTTACGACCAGAAGACTGGACGTGGAACACCGCGCGCTGCAATACGCGCTGGAAGCTGAGCGTCGGCTGAGTGTCGCGCTCCTCCTCACTGACGGGCAGCACCGGTGTCGTTTGTTCGATGAAGGCTTCGAGTTCCTGACGTAACGCCACCAGATCCACAGAACACGCTTCCAGCGCTTCACGAGCAGATGGGTTGCTGAGCAGTGCCAGAAGCAGGTGCTCGACGGTCATAAACTCATGTCGGTGCTCACGCGCTCTGGCGAAAGCCATGTTTAAACTGAGTTCCAGTTCTTGATTGAGCATAGGCACCTCCCCCAATTTTATGCCTTTTCAGGCTTTTTCCAGCGTACACAGCAACGGATGCTCATTCTCCCTGGCATATTCGTTCACCATCGCCACTTTGGTTTCAGCCACTTCGGCGGTAAAAATGCCGCAGATGGCTTTGCCACGATAGTGAACGGTAAGCATCAGTTGCGTTGCACGTTCAACATCATAAGAAAAGAACTTTTGTAGCACGTCAATAACAAATTCCATCGGCGTGTAATCATCGTTCATTAACATAACTTTATACATAGATGGCGGTTTTAGCGCGTCGCGCACTTTATCTTCCGCCAGCTGGTCAAAATCCAGCCAGTCGTTCTTCTTACTCATTGTCAGTCGTCATCATCGGTTACGGTTTCCGGCAGAACATTTCGCTGACAGGAGTCGGTACATACTCTGAATCTACCTCAGATATCAGATAACAAACATCTATTAATGCCATCCGCGATATCTGTCACATTCCCGTCATTAGCGTTAACTGCTTCAAAAATTTGGTTGATTATTGTCCCAACTCCAGCGCCTGACACTTGACGCAATGGTTGGTTTATCTAAATTGTACAGGCGTGAGTTGGCGAGGTTTTGAACAGCCCCCACTCCACCACCGGTTCATTCCATCTTACTTAATAAGATATACGAAGGATGTCGAAGCATGGAAATGGGTACTGTTAAGTGGTTCAACAACGCCAAAGGGTTCGGGTTCATCTGCCCTGAAGGCGGCGGCGAAGATATCTTCGCTCATTATTCCACCATCCAGATGGATGGTTACAGAACGCTAAAAGCCGGGCAGTCGGTTCAGTTTGATGTTCACCTGGGGCCAAAAGGCAATCATGCCAGCGTCATTGTGCCCATCGAAGCAGAAGCCGTTGCATAGCCCTCTGATTCATTGTGTACATCCTCCAGTCAAAATGCCAGCCCGATCGGCTGGCATTTTTATTTCCGCTACTCGCGCGCCAGCGCATCCACCGGGTCGAGCCGCGCCGCATTGCGTGCCGGGAGCCAGCCAAACAAAACGCCCGTCGCTGTTGAACATAAAAATGCCGTCAGCAGCGCAAACGGTGAGAACCCAATTTCCCAGCCGGGTAAAAACAGTTGCAGCGTGAAGGCAATCAGCATCGACAACGCAATCCCCAGCGCACCGCCCACCAGACATACCAGCACCGCTTCAATCAAAAACTGCTGCAGCACATCACTTGCCCGCGCGCCGACAGCCATACGAATGCCGATTTCACGCGTGCGTTCCGTCACGGACACCAGCATGATATTCATCACGCCAATTCCCCCCACCACGAGCGAGATAACCGCTACAAGCGTCAGGAACATCTGAAGAGTACGTGTGGTCTTTTCAGCCGTTTTCAAGACCCCGTCCATGTTCCAGGTGAAGAAATCTTTCTTGCCGTGGCGCAGCGTAAGCAGACGCTCAATCTGTTGCTCAGCCTGGGTGCTGTCGTATCCCTCTTTCACCCTTACGGTGATGGAGTTCAGCCACGACTGGCCCATAATGCGCCCAGAAATTGTGGTGTATGGCAGCCAGACGCGCAAAATTTTGCTGCTGCCAAACATCGACTGCTTTTCTTCTGCCACGCCAATCACCGTTGCGGGCATGTTGCCCACCAGGATCACTTCACCCACTACGCTGGATTTGGTGGGAAACAGCTGTTTACGCGAGTTTGCATCCAGCACGACCACCTGCGCTCTGCCTGCGAGCTGCTCTGCGTTGAAGGTTGCCCCTTCACTGAACGTCATGCCGTAAACGTTGAAATAGTCGCCGCTGACGCCGTTCGCACTGGCCGCGACGTCAATATTCCCGTAGCGCAGGCGCAAATTTTGCGAAACGGCCGGTGTCGCCGAGTTCACCCACGGCTGCTTCTGAATTGCCGCCAGATCGTCATATTTGAGCGCCTGCTGATTCTGCGGCTCATCGTCACCAAAATCTTTGCCAGGGTAAATATCTATGGTGTTCGTGCCAATCGCACGAATATCCGCCAGCACCAACTGTTTGGCGGCATCACCCACCACCACAATCGACACCACCGACGCGATGCCGATAATAATCCCGAGCATGGTGAGCAGCGTGCGCATTTTGTTCGCCGCCATCGCCAGCCAGGCCATGGTTAACGCCTCGCGAAAGCCGCTGACAAACTGCCCCCATCCCGTCGGCAGCGGGAGCACCTCTTTGTGCACGCCCGCGTGGTTTTTTTTGGCCGGTGGATTGCTCACCAGTTCGCCGTCATGGATCTCAATGATCCGCTCTGCCTGCGCGGCGACCTGCGGATCGTGGGTCACAATAATCACCGTGTGCCCCTGATCGCGCAGCTGATGCAGGATCGCCATGACCTCTTCACCGGAATGACTGTCGAGCGCGCCGGTCGGTTCATCGGCCAGAATCACCTGTCCGCCATTCATCAGCGCGCGGGCAATGCTCACGCGCTGCTGCTGACCACCGGACAGCTGCGAAGGTTGATAATCAACGCGCTCCGCCAGCCCCAGGCGGGTTAACAGTGCCTGCGCCCGTTCGAGTCGTTTTTTGCGTTCAACACCGGCATAAACCGCGGGAACTTCAACGTTTTGCGCTGCCGTCAGATGCGAGAGCAAATGATAGCGCTGGAAAATAAATCCAAAGTGCTCGCGCCGCAGTCGTGCCAGCGCATCGCTGTCGAGAGTGGAAATATCAGTTCCCGCCACGCGATATGTGCCGCTGGTTGGTTTATCCAGACAACCCAGAATGTTCATCAGCGTGGATTTACCGGAACCTGACGCGCCGACAATAGCAACCATCTCGCCAGGCTCGACCTGAAGCGTAATACCCTTCAACACTTCCACCGCGCCATCCCCGGAAGGATAGCTCCGGCGAATATTATTCAGCTCCAGCAATGCCGTCATTTAGCGGCTCCGGACTGACTTTCGCCGATGACGACTTCCTCGCCCTCTTCCAGACCTTTGACTATCACCACGTCAGTATCATTGCGCTCGCCAATTTCAACCTCACGCTCGCGGGTTTCGCCGTTACGCAGCACTTTGACTTTATAACGATTCGCGCCCACCGGGTCACCCAGCGCCGCCAGCGGCACGGTCAGAACGTCTTTCACACCGGTGAGTTGAATATGGACCTGAGCGGTCATCTCCAGACGCAGTACGCCTTTTGGATTGGGCACTTCAAAACGGGCGTGATAGAAAATAGCGTCGTTGACTTTTTCCGGCGTCGGCAAGATGTCTTTCAGCACCCCTTCGTAACGCGTCAGCGGATCGCCCAGCACCGTAAACCACGCCTTTTGGCCCGGTTTGAGATGGATAACGTCAGCTTCCGAAACTTGGGCTTTGACCAGCATCGTGCCCATATCCGCGAGTGTCAGTATGTTCGGCGCTTGCTGCGCGGCGATCACCGTCTGACCCTGAAGCGTGGTGATTTGCGTCACTTCACCCGCCATTGGGGCCACGATACGAGTGTATTCGAGATTCGCTTTGGCCGTATCCAGCGACGCCTGGTTACGTTTTATTTGTGCATCAATCGTGCCAATCTGCGCCTGTTTGACCGCCAGCTCAGTGGCTGCGGTATCCAGATCCTGGCGGGAAACCGCCTGCGTTTTGGCCAGCGCCTGCTGACGACCGAGCGTGACCTGTGCAAGTTTACGTTCCGCTTCGGCCTGACCCCGCTGAGCGCGCAGTTCCATGAGCGTGGCTTCTACTTCGCGAATTTGGTTTTCTGCCTGCTCAGGATCGATAACCCCCAAAAGCTGGCCTTTTGTCACTTTGTCACCAATCTCGACAGAGAGCGTTTTTAACTGACCACTCACCTGCGCACCGACATCAACTTTGCGCAGCGCGTCCAGCTTTCCGGTTGCCAGCACGTTTTGCTGCAGCTCA
The DNA here is from genome assembly GCF_056490165.1 of Lelliottia sp. GFLA7. Lineage (NCBI taxonomy): Bacteria > Pseudomonadati > Pseudomonadota > Gammaproteobacteria > Enterobacterales > Enterobacteriaceae > Lelliottia > Lelliottia sp. GFLA7. The sequence continues at coordinate 600,304 of NZ_JBWLAQ010000001.1, forward strand.
CCAGGTCGGACAATCAGCGTTTGGTATTGCGGCACAGGCGCGTTGAGAAGCTGCCAAAGCCAGAAACCACCGATGAATACCACCACTGCCAGCAGAAGATAGAGCTTCCTGCGTTTTCCCTTAAGGTTCATAAATATTCCAAATAAATGTTCTGGCAATCATAACCGTTGATTCTATCTAAACTGTTCGTCAACGAAACCCCTGTTTTTTGTCTCGTGAAACCTTTGTTGAAGCGTTGTTGATTATAGGCCTGCTGAAATACAGATCTTTTCCAGAAGCCGGTAATCATCATGTCTTCCATCGTCGATACACCTTATTCACAGCAGCCTCAGCCAAAATCGGGCTGGCAGCTTTTTAAAAGTCTTGCATCCGGTGAATATATGCCTGGCCTCGCCTGGCAAAACCCGTCGTATCGACGTAAATTCATGTTACGTTCACTGGCAACACCATTCAGTACCACACGCCTGCTGGCAAGCCTGGCAAAACAACCACGCCTGATGCAAATGATGCAGGTCCAGCCTGGGTTGCCGTGCCGTTTACATCGCCCGTGGCTGTCTGTGAACATGAATCGTCAGAAAACCCTCGACGCACTGGCCTGGCATTATCAGACAATGAATTCAGTTCTTCCCACCGCGTTGATGAATGGGTATTTATCCAAACAGGGTGTGACGTTACTGACTCTGACGGGAAAAGACGAGCAACAGTTTACCATTCGCCTTTGCGCCGATGCGTTCCTTGATAAAGAGGGCGAAGCGACGCTGGCGTTTTGCGATCGGGAAAACACCGTTCTGGCCGAGATGACCTTTACGCTTTGCCAGTTTGAGGGGAAATCGACGCTGTTTATCGGTGGCATGCAGGGCGCAAAAGCCTTTGTGCCGCATGAACTGATTCAAGGTGCAACCAAAGCCTGCCACGGCCTGTTCCCGAAACGTCTGCTGGTGGAAGCCGCCATGACCCTGGGCGCAGTCTTCCCGGTTGAGCAAATTTTAGCGGTCAGTAACGCTACGCATATTTATCGCAGTTGGCGTTATCGCAAGAAAAAAGAAGGCAAACTGCTGGCGGATTACGACAGTTTCTGGCGCTCCATCGGTGGCGAACAGCACTCAACCGGGAATTTCTCGCTCTCGCTCGCAATGCCCCGCAAGCCTATGGAAGATATCGCGAGCAAGAAACGCTCCGAATACCGCCGCCGCTATGAGCTTCTGGACAGCCTGATCGATCAGGTCAATCAGGCCGCACGCAGCTAATCGGCTTTCCCGCGTGCCAGCCACAGCACGCGGGAAAACATTTTCCGCAGCAGCGTTGGCACGGACTCAACGCCCCTTCTTCCTGCCTCCGCCGCAACTTCTATCGCCAGATCGGGTTTTGACGAGCGATGAATCGCTTTTGTAATTACCCGTCGCATGTTCATCGGCACATTAACCGGAATCATCGCCACCCGGTGAAAAACGTCATCAAAACCCTGACGATACATAAAGTGTTCCATGTCCATCGCCGGTAATGCCGTGAGATGCACGCGCTCCTCTTCCCCGCTATTACTCAGCACACTGCGCACGGTACTGGCATACTTTTTCCCGGCTTCATCACCATCCACCAACACGTGCCATTCGATGCCCATACGGCTCGCGAACTTGAGCAACGGCTTTAGCCCCGACTGGGCGAACTCAATGACTTTGATGCCTTCTGCATCGAAATGATGCCCACACTGTCGCGCCAGTTCGTTGATCACCCAGGTTTCAGTTTCCCCTTCAACCAGGAGCCAGCAGCGAGCAAACAACGACGACGCGCGATTGAAACGGATATGAAATGCAATGCGGCGACCATCTTCGGCGCTCAGGCCGCCAGGGCCGAGGCGGAACGCCGTGACGCGGGAAGACTCACGTACCAACCTACAGACGTGCTCGACGGGCGTTAATGAAAGCAGTTCACCGGAATTGGTGGTGGTAATGCGCTGGAGCGGCAGTAAATTGAGCAGATGCCACGCTACCGAGAGCATGATTGGATGCAGCCGCGTTTCCGGATCTTCGACGAGCAGCAGCGGACGGGCATCTTTGTCGAGCTGAACGTTGCCTTTCGCCTGCAACAGCGTGGAGAACAATCCCAACAGGATGACGCGATGCGTGCGCCCGCCGGGTTTATCGATCATCCGGTTGATAATATCCAGATAGCGCCAGCTGCGCTGCTCGTCATGCGAACGGCGGCGCATCAGGCGGATATGCGTTTGCGATGTTCCCTGCTCAGAAAAGTAGTGCTCCAGCAGTTGCACCATCGCTGACAGCCCCTGACGAATCTGCCCGTCAGTCAGATTCTGCGGACGCGCCACCAGCTCGCGCGCCAGAAAATCCAGCTCCCGGGCCGTCACTTCGACTTCAGGCAAATGAGGCACCGTACCGTTACGGATCCGGCGCATAAAACGCGCATCCCGTAGACGTAACACCGGCATCAGGCGCACCAGATGGCGAGCCTGTTCGTCGATATTTTCAAGCTCAATTTGATGACCTTTGGCATCCATAAACCCGCGCAGCGTCAGTACGGTGTCGTCTTGCGCCAGTTCACCTTCCAGACGGTAAAAAATGCGCTGGTAATTGTCGTCACACGGCACCCAGCAGGGGGAAAGCGGACGGTAGCGCCGAACGCGATGGCGACCGGGTTCAAGTTCGCGGAAGGTCAGAATGATATGCAGATGACGTTCTCGCCCCTGAATATCGCCGGGCGGGAACCAGAAATCTTCCCGAACAAAGCTGTACAGTTCCGATTCGGGCGCAAGCAATAAGGTTAATGCATCCAGAAGACTGGATTTACCCCAGGCGTTTTCACCGATCAGAACGTTGTTCTGTTCCAGCATCAGCGACAAACGATTAATGCCGCGAAACCCGACAATCTCCACACGCTCGAGAAGCATATAACCCCCGCGAATCAGCCACTTTTTCCTTTAAGTTATCAGGAGTATAGCGCCCAGCAGCAAGACAGAACACTTTGGCGTCGGTTTGTTAATTGTCCCATTGACTTAAAATCAGAATTTGCTCGCAAGCTTTCGTTTGAAATAGGCCCAATCGCGAAAGATACTACGCGTCCAGAATTGGGCTACGCTTTATTTTTGTCCAATTCCAATAATGATTAACATCACATTGCCTTAAATCAAATTAACAGAATTTATTTAAGTGGCGAGGCTAGGTTATTGCTTTTTAAAATATCGGCTCTTTGAGTCGTCATCCCTTTAGGCGATAGATAACCATACGCAGAACAGCATATGGAATTTAACGAGGTGGTTATGTTTAGAAAATTAGCGGCGGAATGCTTTGGTACATTCTGGTTGGTATTTGGTGGCTGCGGTAGCGCAGTGCTAGCGGCAGCATTTCCGGAATTAGGAATTGGTTTTGCAGGTGTGGCCTTAGCCTTTGGTTTAACAGTTTTAACCATGGCATTTGCAGTCGGTCATATTTCTGGTGGTCACTTTAACCCTGCCGTGACATTAGGTCTGTGGGCTGGTGGTCGTTTCCCGGCAAAAGAAGTGATTGGCTATATTATTGCCCAGGTTGTCGGCGGCATTATTGCGGCGGCGGTTCTGTATGTTGTCGCCAGCGGTAAAGCGGGCTTTGATGCGGCAGCGAGCGGTTTTGCCTCAAACGGTTATGGCGAACACTCTCCAGGCGGCTTCTCAATGCTGTCAGCGATTGTGATTGAAATTGTGCTCACCGCCGGTTTCTTGCTGGTGATTCACGGCGCGACGGACAAAAATGCGCCAGCGGGTTTTGCGCCGATTGCTATCGGCCTGGCGTTAACCCTGATTCACCTGATCAGCATTCCGGTGACCAATACGTCGGTTAACCCGGCACGCAGTACCGCCGTCGCTATCTTCCAGGGTGGCTGGGCGCTTGAGCAGCTGTGGCTGTTCTGGGTGATGCCAATCATCGGCGGTATTTTGGGTGGCGTGCTGTACCGTACCCTGCTTGAAAAGCGTAACTAATTCCGTTCTTTACTCTGCCGGGTAGCCATTGCGCCACCCGGCATTTATTTTGCATCTTTACTGAGCAGTCTTTATTGGGTAGTGTCTCTGGCGCTATTCAGTTACTTATAAAGGACAGGCTGTTCATGTTTTCAGGACTTTTAATCATTCTGCTGCCGCTGGTAGTGGGCTACCTTATTCCCCTTCGTCACGCCTCCGCATTAAAACTCATTAATCGCTTTTTGAGTTGGATTGTTTACGTCATCCTTTTTTTCATGGGGATAAGCCTAGCATTCCTGGATAATTTGGCCGCCAATCTGCTGTCTATTCTCCATTATTCCATTGTCACTATTGTGGTTATTCTGGTGTGTAATATTGCCGCACTACTGTGGCTGGAACGGACGATTCCGTGGAGAAATCATCACCAGCAAGAAAAATTGCCCTCAAGAATTGCAATGGCGCTCGAATCATTAAAACTGTGCGGCGTAGTATTGCTGGGTTTTCTGCTCGGCCTGATGGGGTTTGCATTTTTACAGCACGCGACGGAAGCCAGTGAATATACATTGATTTTCCTGCTGTTCCTGATAGGCATCCAACTGCGTAATAACGGCATGACGCTGAAACAAATTGTGCTGAATCGCCGAGGAATGATGGTCGCCGTAGTCGTCGTGGCAAGCTCTATGGTCGCGGGTGTCATTAACGCATTTATTCTCGATCTGCCGCTGAAAACGGGCCTGGCGATGGCATCCGGATTTGGCTGGTATTCGTTGTCCGGTATTCTACTCACCGAATCATTTGGCCCAGTTATTGGTAGCGCCGCGTTCTTTAACGATCTGGGGCGAGAACTGATCGCGATTATGCTCATTCCGGGGCTGGTGCGTCAAAGCCGCTCTACGGCGCTCGGCCTGTGCGGAGCCACGTCGATGGACTTTACGCTGCCTGTTTTACAGCGTTCGGGTGGGCTGGAGCTGGTGCCCGCCGCCATCGTTCATGGTTTTATATTGAGTCTGCTGGTGCCGATTCTGATGGCTGTTTTCTCCGCCTGATACCTCTCTGGCGGTAGCTCTCTACCGCCAAAATTGCGCTAAATCAATATCCCTCTACTTTATAGAAGAAAGACCTTTTCTACGTCCCGCCATGCGCATAACCTTAAACATGTATCTAAAATATAACTTTAACAGGTGTGATTATGTTTTGTGTGCAATGTGAACAAACCATCCGTACCCCTGCCGGAAACGGCTGCTCCTACTCGCAAGGTATGTGCGGTAAAACCGCAGAAACGTCTGACCTGCAAGATCTCCTGATTGCGGCCCTGCAAGGCCTGTCCGCCTGGGCCGCAAAAGCGCGTGAATACGGCATTGTGGATCACTATGTCGATAACTTCGCACCGCGCGCTTTTTTCTCCACGCTGACTAACGTTAACTTCGACTCTCCACGCATCGTGGGCTACGCGCGTGAAGCCATTGCCCTGCGCGAAGCGCTGAAAGCACAAAGCCTGAATGCAGATGCCAATGCTGCGGTAGATAACCCAATGGCTGACCTGCAGCTGGTGAGCGACGATCTGGGCGACCTGCAACGTCAGGCGGCAGAATTCACCCCGAACAAAGATAAAGCGGCCATCGGTGAGAACATTCTCGGCCTGCGCCTGCTGTGCCTGTACGGCCTGAAAGGTGCGGCGGCCTATATGGAACACGCCCACGTCCTCGGTCAGTACGACAACAACATTTACGCCCAGTACCACAAAATCATGGCGTGGCTGGGTACCTGGCCTTCCGATATGAACGCTCTGCTGGAGTGCTCAATGGAAATCGGCCAGATGAACTTCAAAGTGATGAGCATCCTGGATGCAGGCGAAACCGACACCTACGGTCACCCAACGCCAACGCAGGTGAACGTCAAAGCGACTGCCGGTAAGTGTATTTTGATCTCCGGTCACGATCTGAAAGACCTCTACAATTTGCTGCAACAAACCGAAGGGACAGGCGTTAACGTCTACACCCACGGCGAAATGCTGCCCGCACACGGCTATCCTGAGCTGCGCAAATTCAAACATCTGGTCGGGAACTACGGTAGCGGCTGGCAGAATCAGCAGGTGGAATTTGCTCGCTTCCCCGGCCCAATCGTGATGACCTCAAACTGCATTATCGATCCGACCGTCGGCTCTTATGACGATCGTATCTGGACCCGCAGCATCGTCGGCTGGCCGGGTGTCAGTCACCTCGAAGGTGATGATTTCGCACCGGTTATCACCCAGGCGCAGCAGATGGCGGGCTTCCCGTTCAGCGAAATCGAGCACATGATCACCGTGGGCTTTGGTCGCGAGACGCTGCTGGGCGCTGCTGATTCTCTGATCGATCTGGTGAGCCGCGAAAAACTGCGTCACATCTTCCTGGTTGGCGGCTGTGACGGCGCACGCGGCGAACGTAACTACTTCACCGATTTTGCCACCAGCGTCCCGCAGGATTGCCTGATCCTGACCCTGGCCTGCGGTAAATACCGTTTCAACAAACTGGACTTCGGCGATATCGAAGGCCTGCCGCGTCTGATTGATGCCGGTCAGTGTAACGATGCCTACTCAGCGATCATTCTGGCCGTGACGCTTGCAGAGAAACTGGGCTGCGGCGTGAACGATCTGCCGCTGTCTCTGGTGCTTTCCTGGTTCGAGCAGAAAGCGATCGTGATCCTGCTGACCCTGCTGTCGCTGGGCGTCACCAATATCGTCACCGGCCCGACCGCGCCAGGCTTCCTGACCCCGGATCTGCTGGCCGTGTTGAACGAAAAATTCGGTCTGCGTTCCGTGACGACCGTAGAAGAAGACATGCAGCAACTGCTGAGCGCGTAAGGAGGATTTATGACGATGCCAACCTCACAATGTCCGTGGCGGATGCAGGTTCATCACATCCATCAGGAGACGCCGGATGTGTGGACGCTTTCACTGCTGTGCCATGACTTTTATCCGTACCGTGCCGGTCAGTATGCGCTGGTCAGCGTTCGCAACGCGGCGGATACCCTGCGCGCATACACGATTTCCTCGACGCCGGGCGTGAGCGAGTACATTACGCTCACCATCCGCCGTATTGATGAGGGCGCTGGCTCGCAGTGGCTGACCAACGACGTCAAGCGCGGGGATTATATTTGGCTCTCCGACGCGCAGGGTGATTTCACCTGCGACGACAAAGCCGATGATAAATTCCTGATGCTGGCTGCGGGTTGTGGCGTGACGCCGGTGATGTCGATGCGTCGCTGGCTGGCAAAAAATCGTCCGCACGCTGACGTGCAGGTTATTTTTAGCGTGCGCTCTCCCGAAGATGTGATTTTTGCCGACGAATGGCGAAATTATCCTGTGACGATGGTGGCAGAAAATAATGCGACTCACGGCTTTGTGGCCGGTCGTCTGAGCCGTGAACTGCTGCAAAGTGTGCCGGACATCGCATCGCGTACGGTGATGACCTGCGGCCCCGCGCCGTACATGGACATCGTCGAAAAAGAGGTACAAGCGCTCGGCGTCACTCGCTTCTTCAAAGAGCAATTCTTTACGCCCGTAGCTGAAGCCGCGACCAGCGGCGTGAAATTCACCAGGCTGCAACCGGCGCAGACCTTTTTTGGACGCGTTGGCACCACGCTGCTGGAAGCGCTGGAAAGCAACAAGGTTCCGATTGTCGCTGCCTGCCGCGCTGGCGTGTGCGGTTGCTGCAAAACGAAAGTGGTTTCCGGTGAATATACCGTCAACAGCACCATGACGCTGACGGAGGCAGAAATCGCCGACGGCTACGTGCTGGCCTGTTCCTGCCATCCGCAGGGAGATTTGGTGCTGGCGTAACGTCGTTCCCGCCTGTTAAAACGCAAAAGGCCAGCATCAGCTGGCCTTTTTATTGAGATTATTTCTACGCGGCTTGTGCAGCAGTGAACATCTGAAGGCATGCAACACACATCGTGCGTCCCTTTCTAAGCCGCCTGTACGGCAGTGAACGACGCCCGGCGGTGACATCTGCGCATGTAATTTTTCTAAGCTGCCTGTACGGCAGTGAACCGCTTGTTGTCAGTGAACAACGCCAGCACTGTTTTCTAAGCTGCCTGTACGGCAGTGAACAGGGCGCTCAGCTGATGTGATCGACGCATTCGTTTCTAAGCTGCCTGTACGGCAGTGAACAGGGGCCGAGGTTCCTGATAATGACTTATTTTTTTCTAAGCTGCCTGTACGGCAGTGAACCAATTCCAATGGTGGGATCTGAACTCGGGGTATTTCTAAGCTGCCTGTACGGCAGTGAACTTGTATCCTGGAAATACCGTTACCGGGTCGGGTTTCTAAGCTGCCTGTACGGCAGTGAACCGTGTACTGGCACAACCGCATGAACGGGGAATTTTCTAAGCTGCCTGTACGGCAGTGAACAATTCAACTATACATTCCGGGTCGTCCCCTTCTTTCTAAGCTGCCTGTACGGCAGTGAACCCTCGCACAGCGTCATTATCGCAACTGAGCATTTTCTAAGCTGCCTGTACGGCAGTGAACGTCTGCGTACTGTCTGGTCAGTGTCCTTAAGTTTTCTAAGCTGCCTGTACGGCAGTGAACAGTGAAGTTGTGAATTTTTACAGCGATGGAAATTTCTAAGCTGCCTGTACGGCAGTGAACAGCGCTTCGGCCAATGTGATATCTTCTGTTGTTTTCTAAGCTGCCTGTACGGCAGTGAACACAATGTCGATACGATGCCAGTCACTGGCGCATTTCTAAGCTGCCTGTACGGCAGTGAACGCGTCAGAGATTTGACGCTGTTTATCGGTCAGTTTCTAAGCTGCCTGTACGGCAGTGAACCTTCTAGGGTAGACCGTCATTTTAGTTGGATCTTTCTAAGCTGCCTGTACGGCAGTGAACCGGGGTAATCACGTACATCATCAACGATGCGCTTTCTAAGCTGCCTGTACGGCAGTGAACGCGGTGTTCTATCATGGCGTTGTAGCGCGCAATTTCTAAGCTGCCTGTACGGCAGTGAACATTTACGTGGTGGATACTTTTCTGTGGTACATTTTCTAAGCTGCCTGTACGGCAGTGAACATGCGCTGAAAGCCGCTGGTAAGCCGACTGATTTTCTAAGCTGCCTGTACGGCAGTGAACTGAAGCAATCTACAACTTTCTTTTTGATATACAAAGTGAAATTCGATTCCAGCTAGCCAAACCCTTTTTTCGCAGATGTTTATTCCACTTATAAATATCAATAACTTAAATAGCACCCACAAAAAAGGGTTCCGAAGAACCCTTTTTATAGATGCTCGTTTTTATCTCGACATCACACTCGCGCTGTCCGGATAAAACCTTATTTCCAGGCCGGATCTTTGGCTAAGGCATAACGCCCTGCACCCAAGAACGCGACGGCCAACGCGCCAATAAAGAAATACACCAGGCTTTCGATCGCCCATGCGCCTACTGCATCCAGCGCGAACGTTTTGCCTGTGCCAACCATCAGCCAGGCGACAATCATCGTGAAGGCCAATACCAGCGCTGCCGGACGCGTCAGAATGCCCAGCACAATCAGCACAGGCGCAACCACTTCACCAATTAACACACCATAAGCGATAAACCCGGGTAATCCTTTAGCCACCAGCATGCCGCTAATGCCATCCACGCCGCCAATCAGCTTGTGCAGCCCGTGAAACAGCATGAGTCCGCCCACCGCCAGTCGCAGTAACAGCTTGCCAAAATCTTCATGCGTTAGCGTTTTATTAACAGCAATTAACAATGATTTAACCATCTGAAATGATTCCTGTTTTTACTTGAAGTTTCATCAGAATATGACGAATTGTTGCACAATGAAAGTAACTATTAATCAGGGGGATTTGACGGGCAGAACGGCCATTTTCTTCTAAGCTTGTAAGCGTTATCACATAACGGAGATGGACACCCATGAAACAGACCGTAGCGGCTTACGTCGCGAAAACGCTGGAACAAGCCGGAGTGAAACGCATTTGGGGCGTGACTGGCGATTCTCTGAACGGATTAAGCGACAGCCTGAACCGAATGGGCACCATCGAATGGATGCCGACGCGCCATGAAGAGGTCGCCGCGTTCGCCGCTGGCGCGGAAGCGCAGTTGACAGGTGAATTAGCCGTTTGCGCCGGATCGTGCGGCCCAGGCAATTTGCATTTGATTAACGGCTTGTTCGACTGCCATCGCAACCACGTTCCGGTGCTGGCCATTGCGGCGCATATTCCGTCGAGCGAAATTGGCAGCGGCTATTTTCAGGAGACGCATCCGCAGGAGCTGTTCCGTGAATGTAGCCACTACTGCGAGCTGGTTTCCACCCCCGAGCAAATCCCGCAGGTGATGGCGATTGCGATGCGCAAAGCGATCCTCAATCGCGGCGTTTCGGTCGTGGTTTTACCGGGCGATGTGGCCTTGAAAGCCGCGCCAGAAGGAGCAAGCACGCACTGGTATCCCGCGCCGCAGCCGGTTGTCACGCCAGCTGAAGAAGAGCTGAAAAAACTGGCGCAGCTTTTACGCTACTCCAGCAACATTGCCCTGATGTGCGGCAGCGGCTGCGCGGGCGCGCATAAAGAACTGCTGGAATTTGCCGGAAAATTAAAAGCACCGATTGTTCACGCCCTGCGCGGCAAAGAACATGTGGAGTATGACAACCCTTACGACGTGGGGATGACCGGCCTGATCGGTTTCTCCAGCGGCTTCCATACGATGATGAACGCCGACACGCTGGTGCTGCTCGGCACGCAGTTTCCCTATCGCGCGTTCTATCCCACGGACGCGAAAATCATCCAGATCGATATTAATCCCGGCAGCATTGGTTCGCACAGCAAGGTCGATATGGCGCTGATTGGCGATATCAAAGCCACACTCACGGCCCTGCTCCCGCATCTGGAAGAGAAAACCGATCGCAAATTCCTCGACAAAGCGCTCAGTGATTATCGCGACGCACGCAAAGGGCTGGACGATCTCGCTAAACCAAGCGAAAAGGCGATTCATCCGCAGTATCTGGCACAGCAGATCAGCCATTTCGCCGCTGATGACGCCATCTTTACCTGCGATGTGGGCACCCCCACCGTCTGGGCCGCGCGTTATCTGAAAATGAACGGGAAGCGCCGACTCATCGGCTCCTTCAACCACGGTTCAATGGCCAACGCCATGCCGCAAGCGCTGGGCGCAAAAGCCACCGCGCCAGAGCGTCAGGTTGTCGCCATGTGCGGCGACGGCGGATTCAGCATGTTGATGGGCGATTTTTTGTCGGTAGTGCAAATGAAACTGCCGTTGAAAATTGTGGTGTTCAATAACAGCGTGCTGGGATTCGTGGCGATGGAGATGAAGGCCGGTGGCTATCTGACTGACGGCACGGATCTGCACGATACCAACTTTGCAAAAATCGCCGAAGCCTGCGGTATCACGGGCATTCGCGTGGAAAAAGCTGCGGACGTGGACGAAGCACTACAACGCGCATTTTCCATCGACGGCCCGGTGCTGGTGGATGTCGTGGTGGCCAAAGAAGAACTGGCGATCCCGCCGCAAATCAAACTGGAGCAGGCCAAAGGCTTTAGCCTCTATATGCTGCGCGCCATTATTAGCGGTCGCGGTGACGAAGTGATGGAGCTAGCAAAAACCAACTGGCTCAGGTAAAAATATCCTTTTAAAGTCATACGCAAAATCATTCGTGATGCGTCAAGGCGGCGAGCCTGAAAACCCCAGGAACACAGAACGTGACTGGGGTTTGCGGGTGCCGCTAACGCGAAGGCGTGAAAGATGCGTGTATATAAGGATATGCCATGATTGATTTACGCAGTGATACCGTTACCCGTCCGAGTCGAGCCATGCTTGAAGAGATGATGGCCGCGCCGGTCGGGGACGACGTGTACGGTGATGACCCAACGGTCAACGAACTCCAGCGCTACGCCGCGGAATTAAGCGGTAAAGAGGCGGCGCTGTTCCTGCCCACCGGCACGCAGGCCAATCTGGTGGCATTGCTCAGCCATTGCGAGCGCGGCGAAGAGTACATTGTTGGCCAGGGCGCGCATAACTATCTGTACGAAGCCGGTGGCGCAGCGGTGCTCGGCAGCATTCAGCCGCAGCCGATTGACGCCGCGTCTGACGGCTCCCTGCCGCTGGATAAAGTCGCGGCCAAAATCAAAGCCGACGATATTCACTTCGCACGGACCAAACTGCTCAGTCTGGAAAATACCCATAACGGGAAAGTGCTTCCGCGTGAATACCTGAAAGCCGCGTGGGAGTTTACCCGCGAGCGCCATCTGGGGCTGCACGTCGACGGCGCGCGCATCTTTAACGCCGTGGTGGAGTATGGCTGCGAGCTGAAAGAGATCACCCAATACTGCGATACGTTCACCATTTGTCTTTCCAAAGGTCTGGGAACGCCGGTCGGCTCGCTGCTGGTGGGCGATGCGGATTACATCAAGCGCGCCAATCGCTGGCGTAAAATGACCGGCGGCGGCATGCGTCAGGCCGGGATTTTGGCCGCAGCCGGATTGTATGCGCTGAAAAACAACGTCGCGCGTCTGAAAGACGATCATGACAATGCCGCGTGGATGGCGACTCAACTGCGTGAAATCGGCGCGGACGTGATGCGTCACGACACCAATATGCTGTTCATTCGCGTGGGTGATGAAAACGCTGCCGCGCTGGGTGAATTTATGAAATCCCGTGGCGTGCTGATCAACGCTTCCCCAGTAGTGCGCCTGGTGATGCACCTTGACGTGAGTCGCGAACAGCTTTCTGACGTGGTGAAACACTGGCAGGCCTTTTTACAGCGCTAAGGAGCACACCGTGCCGCAACGTATTCTGGTGCTCGGCGCCAGTGGCTATATCGGTCAGCATTTGACGTCCGCATTAAGTGAGCAAGGACATCAGGTGCTGGCGGCGGCACGCAACACTGAGCGCCTCCAGAAGCTAAACCTGCCCAACGTCAGCTGTCACAATGTCGATCTCAACTGGCCGAAGGAACTGCCCGTCCTGCTGGAAGGCGTCGATACGCTCTATTACCTGGTGCACAGCATGGGCGAAGGCGGTGATTTTATCGCGCACGAGCGCCAGGTGGCGTTGAACGTACGCGATGCTCTGCTGGAAACGCCCGTTAAGCAGATTATTTTCTTAAGCTCGTTGCAGGCGCCTGAAAGCGAGCAGTCCGATCACCTGCGCGCGCGCCAGCTTACGGCGGAAACGCTGCGCAGTGCCGATATTCCGCTCACCGAATTACGTGCCGGGATCATCGTGGGCGCAGGGTCAGCGGCTTTTGAAGTGATGCGCGATATGGTTTACAACCTACCGATTCTGACGCCGCCGCGCTGGGTGCGCTCCCGCACCACGCCGATTGCGCTAGAAAATCTGCTGCATTATCTGATGGAACTGCTGAATCATCCCAGCACGCAACATCGCGTGCTGGAAGCGGCCGGACCGGAAGTGCTGAGCTATCAGGAACAGTTTGAGCATTTTATGAGGGTCAGCGGGCGTCGCCGCTTGCTGGTGCCCATCCCCTTCCCGACCAGTTGGATCTCCGTCTGGTTTTTGAATGTGATTACGTCCGTTCCGCCAACGACGGCCAAAGCGCTGATCCAGGGGCTGAAACACGATCTGCTGGCCGATGACCGCGAACTGCGCGCGCTGATCCCCCAGGATCTGATTCGTTTCGACGACGCCGTGCGCAACACGTTAAAAGAAGAAGAAAAACTGGTGAACTCCAGCGACTGGGGTTACGACGCGCAGGCCTTTGCACGCTGGCGTCCGGAGTACGGTTATTACGCCAAACAGGCGGGATTCACGGTGAAAACCAGCGCCAGCCTTGAAGCCCTCTGGGAAGTGGTCAATCAAATTGGCGGCAAAGAGCGCTATTTCTTTGGCAATATTCTTTGGCAAACGCGCGGGATGCTGGATCTGCTGGTAGGACACAAGCTGGCAAAAGGCCGTCCAGCACACGCCATGCTCCAGCCAGGCGATACGGTCGATAGCTGGAAAGTAATCATCGTTGAGCCAGAAAAACAGCTGGCGCTGCTGTTCGGCATGAAAGCGCCCGGCCTTGGGCGGTTATGCTTTACGCTGAAAGACAAAGGCGATCATCGTGAACTGGACGTGCGCGCGTGGTGGCATCCGCACGGAATGCCGGGGCTTTTTTACTGGCTGTTGATGATCCCGGCGCACCTGTTTATCTTCCGTGGCATGGCAAAACGGATTGCGCATCTTGCAGAACACAAGTCAGAAAAAGTCTGATTAAAACTCTGATTCTTTCACCTTTCCCATTGCATCGTGGCGTGATTCACGGAAGAATGCGCACGAAATTCTTTTCAACACAGTGGATTGATATGAAGGTACTGGTTACCGGCGCCACCAGCGGCTTAGGCCGAAATGCGGTCGAGTTTCTGCGCAACAAAGGCATCAGCGTTAGAGCCACCGGTCGCAACGAAGCGATGGGTAAACTCCTGCAAAAAATGGGGGCTGAATTCATCCAGGCCGACCTGACGGAGCTGGTTTCTTCGCAGGCAAAAGTGATGCTCGCCGGAATCGATACGCTGTGGCACTGCTCCAGTTTTACCTCGCCCTGGGGAACGCAGGAAGCCTTTGACCTCGCGAACGTTCGCGCCACCCGCCGTCTGGGCGAATGGTCTGTCGCGTGGGGGGTGCGTAATTTTATTCATGTCTCCTCGCCGTCGCTCTATTTTGACTATCACCATCATCGCGACATTCAAGAAGATTTCCGCCCCGCGCGGTTCGCCTGTGAATTTGCACGCAGCAAAGCTGCCAGCGAAGAGGTCATCGATCTGCTGGCGCAGTCAAACCCACATACGCGCTTTACCGTCCTGCGTCCGCAAAGCCTGTTTGGGCCGCACGATAAAGTGTTTATCCCGCGTCTGGCGCAGATGATGCATCACTACGGCAGCGTGCTGTTGCCGCGCGGTGGCGATGCGCTGGTGGATATGACCTATTTTGAAAATGCGATTCATGCGATGTGGCTGGCGAGTCAGCCGGAGTGCGATCATCTTGTTTCAGGGCGCGCGTATAACATCACCAACGGCGAACCGCAGAGCCTGCGTAACATCGTGCAGCGTCTGATTGACGAGCTGAATATTCACTGCCGCATTCGTTCTGTGCCGTACCCGATGCTGGACATGATCGCCCGCAGCATGGAGCGTTTTGGCAATAAATCGGCCAAAGAGCCCGCACTGACCCATTACGGCGTGTCGAAGCTCAATTTTGATTTTACGCTGGACACCACGCGTGCTGAAAATGAGTTGGGGTATAAGCCGATCGTCACGCTGGACGAAGGCATTGTGCGCACGGCGGCGTGGCTGCGCGATCACGGCAAACTGCACCGCTAACGCGAATTATCCCTGCCCGTACTTTTCTAATAACGCCTCGGCAATCGCCATGGACTGCGCATCCGCAATACCGTTCCAGACCTCGGGACGGTAGTGCATCTGAAACGCCATAATGACCCGTTTCTTCTGTGCCTCAGTGCTATTTTCCGGCACTTCATACCCGTAACGCGCCAGCAGATCGAGCAGTGCGTCAGGCTCTACGCTCTGATACGGGGGCTTTCCGTTGAGATAAAACGCGACGCGGGCCGGATCGGGCCATGCGCCAATCCCCTGCTGGGCGAGGGCGTGCCACGGGAATAGCGGGCCGGGATCGTCTTTGCGCTGCGGGGCTATATCAGAATGCGCCACCACGTTCTGCGGCTTGATGTCGTACCGGGCGATAATGTCTTTGGCGAGCGGAATGAGCGCGGCGATTTGCGCAGGTTCAAACGGGGTAAAGGTCTTCACGCTACCCGTTTTCTGCCAGCCCCGATTTTCCAGCTCAATGCCAATCGACGTATCGTTAATACGGTTCGTTCCGCGCCAGAAACTCACGCCCGCATGCCAGGCCAGTTCGCTTTCAGGCACCAGTTGCCAGATGCGCGGTTTGCCATCCGGTGCAGGCGGTTTTGCGGGAATAAGATAATGGGAACTAACGTGTTTATCGGTCAGCGTGGCCAGCGAACTGTCGAAATCATCAGCCGTATAATGGATGACCAGCACTTTGATGCGCGGATACGCTGCCTGCGCCTGATGGCGAGTATCCAGCTCATACGCCCCTTTATCGACGATGCCCTTTTCTCCCGCGCATCCCACAAGCAGCAACGCCAGCAGGGAAAGGGACAGCAAACGTTTCATCGACGCGTTTTCACCGCGGTACCGCTGACGCTCACCATCAGCATGCTGGCGTCTTTACCGACCGTTTCATAGTCGATATCAATCCCCACCACAGCGTCAGCGCCCAACGCTTTGGCCTGCTCGCCCAGCTCTTTAAACGCAATTTCACGCGCTTTGCGTAGCTCTTTTTCATAGGCTCCGGAACGTCCACCGACGATATCGCGGATGCCCGCAAAAAAGTCGCGGAAAATATTCGCACCCAGGATCGCCTCACCCGTCACCACGCCGCAATACTCGACAATCGGTTGTCCTTCCAGCGTAGGGGTTGTTGAAAATTGCATTGTGTCTCTCCTTTTTACCTATCCTGAACCCGCCGTGTGGCGACATCACATCGGCAACCCGACGAATGACGGGTATACCGTTCAATGCCTTAGCGCATCACTTCCCCAGCATTATCGGTTCGTTACGCTATGATTGAAAGGATAGTTAATCATTAAGGAAATCAACATGCGCTATTCTGCTTTGACGCTTTTGGTGCCCTGCGCGCTGCTGCTCAGCGCCTGCACCACGCCTGTTACACCGGCTTTCAAGGATATCGGAACCCGCAGCGGCCCTTGTATTGACGGCGGTCCTGATGCGGTAGCCCAGCAGTTCTACGACTACCGAATTCAGCATCGCAACAACGACATCACCGCCCTGCGCCCGTATCTGAGCGACAACCTGGCGAAACTGCTGAGCGATGCCACCCGCGACCCGCAGCACAACGCGCTGCTTCAGTCCGATCCGTTCTCCAGTCGCACCACGCCGCCTGACAGTGCGAAGGTTGCCAGCGCCTCGACCATCCCAAATACCGACGCGCGAAACATCCCGTTAAGAGTGAAACTGACTCAAGGCGACCAGTCCTGGCAGGACGAAGTTCTGATGATTCGCGAAGGCCAATGCTGGGCAATTGATGACGTCCGCTATATCGGTGGCAGCGTCCACGCCCCGGCTGGCACGCTGCGCCAGTCGATTGAAAATCGCTGAGTAAAAACCGTAACCCCCGTAAAATGTCCGGCATTTCATGAGGAATGCCGACATTTATTCTCGCCCCATTTGCCTTCCGCTATTTTGTGCTATGTTTAGATAGAATTACGGGTTATATTTAACTTTTAACGCATAAATATTGCATAACTATTCTGTCAACGGTACTATCTGCGGCCTCAATTGCTATAGATTGCCTGGATGAGTAAAGACTGCCCCGATGAGTATTCAACTAAACGGCATTAACTGCTTCTACGGCGCACACCAGGCGCTGTTCGACATCACGCTGAACTGCCCCGAGGGCGAAACGCTGGTTTTACTTGGCCCAAGCGGCGCAGGTAAAAGCTCGCTGCTGCGCGTCCTCAATCTGCTTGAAATGCCACGTTCCGGCACGCTTGCTATCGCCGGAAATCACTTTGATTTTGCCAAAACGCCGTCTGAGAAAGCGATCCGCGATTTGCGTCAGAACGTCGGCATGGTCTTTCAGCAATATAATCTCTGGCCGCATCTGACCGTGCAGCAAAACCTGATTGAAGCGCCCTGCCGCGTGCTGGGTTTAAGCAAAGATCAGGCGCTGGCGCGTGCCGAAAAGTTACTGGAACGTCTGCGCCTGAAACCGTACAGCGACCGCTATCCACTGCATCTTTCTGGTGGTCAACAGCAGCGCGTCGCCATTGCCCGTGCGCTAATGATGGAACCCGCTGTACTGCTGTTCGATGAGCCAACTGCCGCGCTGGATCCGGAAATTACCGCCCAGATCGTCAGCATCATCCGCGAACTGGCTGAAACGAATATCACGCAAGTCATCGTGACGCACGAAGTGGAAGTGGCGCGCAAAACCGCCAGCCGCGTGGTGTATATGGAAAACGGTCTTATCGTCGAGCAAGGGGATGCGAGCTGCTTCACCGCTCCGCAAACTGACGCCTTTAAAAACTATTTATCTCACTGATGTGTTAGGGAAAATGATAATGAAAAAAGTATTGATTGCCGCACTGCTTGCTAGCATCAGCCTTTCCGCTACCGCAGCACAGAGCATCCGCTTTGCCACTGAAGCCTCGTATCCTCCGTTTGAGTCTATCGATGCGAACAACAAAATTGTCGGCTTTGACGTGGACCTGGCCAACGCGCTGTGTAAAGAGATCGACGCGACCTGCACCTTCGCCAACCAGTCTTTCGATAGCCTGATCCCAAGCCTGAAATTCAAGCGCATCGACGCAGTGATGGCCGGTATGGACATCACCCCAGAGCGTGAAAAACAGGTTCTGTTCTCAACGCCTTACTACGACAACTCCGCCCTGTTCATCGGTCAGAAAGGCAAATTTGCCTCTATTGATCTGCTGAAAGGCAAAAAAGTCGGCGTACAGAACGGCACGACGCACCAGAAATTTATCATGGATAAACATCCGGAAATCACCACCGTGCCTTACGACAGCTACCAGAATGCGAAACTGGATCTGCAGAATGGTCGTATCGACGCGGTCTTTGGTGATACTGCGGTAGTCACCGAATGGCTGAAAGCCAACGATAAGCTGGCGCCAGTCGGCGATAAAGTGACCGACAAAGATTACTTCGGCACAGGTCTGGGCATCGCGGTACGTCAGGGCAACACTGAATTGCAGCAGAAATTCAACGCTGCTCTCGAAAAAGTGAAAAAAGACGGCACCTACGAAACCATCTATGCCAAATGGTTCCAGAAGTAAGATCTGATGAACGAATTTTTTCCTCTAGCAAGCGCCGCCGGGATGACCGTCGGCCTTGCCGTTTGTGCACTCATTATCGGTCTGGCGCTGGCGATGGTCTTTGCGGTGTGGGAGTCAGCGAAATGGCGCCCAATCGCATGGATTGGCTCCGCGTTGGTCACCGTCCTGCGCGGACTGCCAGAAATTCTGGTGGTCCTGTTTATCTATTTCGGCTCTTCACAGCTGCTGCTGACGCTGTCTGACGGCTTCACGCTAAACCTGGGTTTTGCCCAGATTCCCGTGCAAATGCAGATCGAGAACTTTGACGTCAGCCCGTTCCTGTGCGGCGTGATCGCGCTTTCTCTGCTCTATTCCGCCTACGCGTCGCAAACGCTACGCGGTGCGCTGAAAGCGGTTCCGATTGGGCAGTGGGAATCCGGTCAGGCGTTGGGTTTATCTAAGACGGCGATTTTCTTCCGTCTGGTAATGCCTCAGATGTGGCGTCATGCCCTGCCGGGCCTGGGAAATCAGTGGCTGGTATTGCTGAAAGATACCGCGCTGGTGAGCCTGATAAGCGTGAACGATTTAATGCTACAGACCAAAAGCATTGCCACCCGCACCCAGGAGCCCTTCACCTGGTATATCGTTGCGGCGGCTATCTACCTGGTGATCACGTTACTCAGTCAGTACGTTCTGAAACGCATTGACCTGCGCGCCACGCGCTTTGAACGGAGACCCGGCTGATGCTTGAGTATTTACCTGAGCTGATGAAAGGGCTGCACACCAGCCTGACGCTCACCGTGGCGTCCATCGTGGTGGCTCTGATTCTGGCGCTGATTTTTACCATCGTTCTGACGCTCAAAACGCCGGTGCTGGTGTGGATTGTTCGTGCGTACATCACTCTGTTTACGGGTACGCCGCTGCTGGTGCAGATCTTCCTGATTTACTACGGTCCGGGCCAGTTCCCGACGCTGCAGGAATACCCGGTTATCTGGCATCTGCTGTCTGAACCCTGGCTTTGCGCGTTGATTGCCCTGTCGCTAAACAGCGCGGCGTATACCACGCAGCTTTTCTATGGCGCGATCCGCGCCATTCCAGAAGGCCAGTGGCAATCCTGCGGCGCGCTGGGGATGAGCAAGAAAGACACGTTGGCGATCCTGCTGCCGTATGCGTTTAAACGCGCGCTCTCTTCCTATTCCAACGAAGTGGTTCTGGTGTTTAAAAGCACCTCTTTGGCTTACACCATCACATTGATGGAAGTAATGGGTCACGGACAGCTGCTGTACGGTCGCACCTATGACGTCATGGTGTTTGGTGCTGCAGGCCTGGTTTATCTGATTGTGAACGGTCTGCTGACGCTGATGATGCGCCTTATTGAGAACAACGCGCTGGCCTTTGAGCGCAGAAATTAATCAATAAACTGCATAAACTGTGAATTTGAAAGACGGGCAAGTCTAACCACTGCCCGTCTTTTTTTATAAACTAAATAATATTTAATCATTTTTATTGCATACAAATTCAATAAATGGCATTGTTGATTTATGCCGAAGACACGGCGCATAAGACAGATTGACAGACGGGAGCAGTAAAATGAAAAAGTACGTTCTGGCCGCATTACTGGCAACTTTCGCCGCTGGCGCATCAGCCGCAGATAAAATCAGCTTCGGCGTTTCCGCCACCTATCCGCCATTTGAATCGCTGGATGCCAGCAACCAGATCGTGGGTTTTGATATCGACCTGGCGAAAGCGCTGTGCAAACAAATGCAGGCCGACTGCACTTTTACCAACCACGCGTTCGACAGCCTGATCCCGGCGCTGAAATTTAAAAAATACGATGCGGTCATTTCCGGCATGGACATCACGCCAGATCGTAGCAAACAGGTCTCTTTCACCGACCCGTACTACGCTAACTCTGCGGTCGTTATTGCGAAAAAAGACGCCTACAAATCCTTCGCCGATCTGAAAGGCAAACGCATCGGGATGGAAAATGGCACCACGCACCAGAAATATCTGCAGGACCAACATCCTGAAGTCAAAACCGTGGCTTACGATAGCTACCAGAACGCGATTATCGACCTGAAAAATGGCCGTATTGATGGTGTGTTTGGCGATACCGCCGTGGTGAATGAGTGGCTGAAAACCAACCCTCAGTTGGGTAAAGCGACGGAAAAAGTGACCGACGCGCAGTACTTTGGTACAGGCCTTGGCATCGCGGTTCGCCCGGATAACAAAGCCCTACTGGAAAAACTGAACGGCGCGCTGAAAGCGATTAAAGCCGACGGCACTTACCAGAAAATCAGTGACCAGTGGTTCCCACAATAATCACGTCTCGCCGGGCACTCGCCCGGCTTTTTATTACCGATTTACAACGGTACATAAAAGCGGAAACGCGCCCCGCTCGCCGCCTCCATCAGGTTAATCCCGCCGCCGTGCAGCTCCAGCATCCTTTTCACGATCAGCAGCCCTAAGCCACCACGATTTTCTCGCGATGCCTGCTGACTCAGCGCAGACGGGCGCTGGAATAGATCGTCCCGTAACGCTGCTGCAATTCCCGGTCCGCTGTCCGTCACTTCTACCTGCAATTGCTGATTTTCCTGCCACACCGCCAGGCGAATATCACCGCCCGCAGGGGTATGACGCATGGCGTTATCCAGCAGATTCGTCACCACCCGCTCGATCATAGAGACGTCGGCATTGACCAGCGGCAGCCGCCCAGGCACATCAATATGCAGGCGAAGCTCGCGGGTCTGCGCGGTCAGCTCGAACTTCTGCGCCACATCGGAAATCAGCTCGCCCATCGCAAAGCGTTCGCGCTGCGGTTTGATGCCGCCATATTCCAGGCGCGCCAGCTCAAACAGCTGCTGCGAAAGATGCCGCACCTTTTGCCCCTGTCGCAGCGCCGTGGCCAGATACTTCTGGCTCTCTTCTGCCGTCAGGGTCGCAGATTTCATCGACAGCGTCTCCAGATACCCCAACAGCGAAGTGAGCGGCGTGCGCAAATCGTGAGAAATATTGGCGATAAACTCCCGGCGCTGGCGGTCACTGTCGGCCAGCTGATCCCACTGAGACGTAATCTTGCGCGCCAGTTCGATAAAGGTGTTGCGCAGCAGCGTCACCTCATCACCCGTGCTGTTTTCGAGCGGCTGGTCTGCAAGCTGTTTAATCGCGCTGATGCTGTCCTGCTCCAGACCGGAGACTTCCGCCGTCAGGCGCTTGACCGGTTGCGTCACCCAATAGCGCACCAGCAGGCCCGCCAGCAGGCCAAACAGGGCCACCAGCAGCAACGACCACATCGCGGTGCTCCACAGCGTTTTGTGCCACGCCATGTCCGCGAGTGCATTAAATTCTTCACCTTGCAGGATGATGTACAAATAGCCGCGAAGCTGGCCGTCCTGGCGAAGCGGCGTGGCGCTGAAGACTTTTTGCTTATCGAGACTGCGCGGATCGTCGCCATACACCGGCCACGTTTCGCCGCTAAGGAAATTTTGCAGCGGCTCAATCGCAATGCGTTGCCGCTGAATGTGCCCCGGCGGGGCCGCATCAGCCAGCAGCTCGCCGTCCGGCGAAATCACATACAGCTCAACGCTGGGGTTGAAGGTCATCAGCCGATCGAAAAGCGGTTTAAGACGACTGCGATCAACCTTGCCTTGCGCATCAAGAATCGACTCGCGCTGGGCAATCTGCTGCGCCAGCCCACCCGACAGGCGCTGGACCATGGCGTTGCCGTACTGCATGCTGGTGTAGAGCTGCACCACGCAGGCCACAGCCGCGCTAAGCATCAGCAACAGAATAAACAGCAGCGTGAGCCGCTGGCTGAGGCTAAACCGCCGCGTCATGAGTCAACTCCGCAAATTTATAGCCTTTGCCCCAGACGGTACGAATAATTTCCGGCTCGGCGGCGTCTTTTTCTATCTTGATCCGCAGGCGGTTGATATGGGTGTTGACGGTGTGTTCGTAGCCTTCGTGCTGATAGCCCCAGACCTGCTCAAGCAAAGCCAGACGCGAGAAAACCTCGCCGGGATGTCGGGCAAAGAAATACAGCAGCTCAAATTCGCGTGGGGTGAGCACCACCTCTTTGCCGTTCAACTGTACGCTGCGCAAAAGCGGATCCAGCGCCAGGCCGTGCGCACAAATTTGCCCGTTGGTTTGCGCCTGCCCCATCGCCTGCTGGCGACGAAACAGCGCTTTAATGCGGGCAATCAGCTCCTGCACGGAAAAGGGTTTCGCGAGATAGTCATCCGCGCCGGTTTCCAGCCCCGTGATGCGGTCGGTTTCGCTGCTGCGGGCGCTGATAATAATGATGGGCAGATATCGGGTGAGCTGGCGAATGCGACGACAAATCTCCAGCCCGTCAACGTGAGGCAACATCAGATCGAGGATCACCGCATCCCATTGCGCCTGCTCAAGCAGCAGCAACGCTTTGGCACCGTCGACCTCATGGGTGATGACGTAACCTTCGTCTTCAAGATGTAAACGCAGGAGAGACGCGATATCGCCGTCGTCTTCCACCAGCAGAATCTGTTTTGCCGCCGCCATCAGTAAGCCTTTTTCAGTGTTTAACCGTTAAAGCTTACCTGATTTTGGGCGGCAGAAGAGTTCACATTTTGTTTAAGATTTAACGAGCAGCGTCAACACTTCGTAGTGCGCGGTGTGCGGGAACATATCGAAAAGCTGCACGCGTTCTACACGGTAGCCCGGCAAATGGCCAAAATCCTTTGCCATGGTCTGAGCGTTACAGCTGGAATAGATGATGAAGTCAGGCGCCATCTGGCTCAGATAATCGCACAGCGTTTTACCGATGCCCCGACGCGGAGGATTCACCAGCACCAGTTCAGGCACGCGTCCCTGGCCGGTGGCGAACTCAGCAGAATCGAGCGCCTGAAAATGAAGATCGGTTAAGCCCAATTGCGCGGCAGATTGTTTGGCGCAGGCAATGGCCTCTGGTGAAATCTCAATCCCTGTCAGCGTCATCTGCGGCGTAGCACAGTGCAGGCCAAAGCCGCCAACGCCACAGAATAAATCCCACATATGATGAATATTTAGCGCCCGTATCCAGTCGCGCGCTGTGGCATAGAGCTGACTCGCCACCGTCGGGTTGGTCTGGAAGAAACTGTGCGGACGGATCCACAGCGGGACGTCGTTAAAGCGTTCCGCCAGCGCCTGCTGGTCGGTGAAGAAAATCTCTTTCTCCCCTTCCATAATCGCCATATGCACTGGCTGAATATTCGCCGTGATCACTTTCAGCTGCGGTAACTGCTGCTGAAGCCACGGCAGCGCCGCGCGCAGTTGTTCAAGTTTGGCTTCGGAACGCAGAACAAAGCGCAGCATCATTCCGCCGTTGAGCTGGCTTTCGGTTAACAGCAGGTATTTGAGTTCACCGCGTTTGCGCTCGACGTTATAGGGCGTTAAACCCGCGCGGGCGATAAAAGGTTTCAGCGCCGCGAAGACCGGCTCAAACGAAGCGGGATAGAGCGGACAGTCGGTCAAATCCTCTGGCGTACCGTCGCGATGCAACATCCCCAGCAGCGGTTTTTCGACGCTCCCACTCACCACCATTTTGGCTTTATTGCGAAAGCCCTGCTCCGGCCCGCTGACGGGTGCGCACCACTCCGCCACCGGGTGCGCAGCAAGTAACTGCTGCAAATCGGTCATTTTGGCAGAGAGTTGTTGGGAGACCGGCTGCTCTATCCACTGACAGGAGCGGCAACGACCGGCATCAAAGAGTGCGCACTGCATAGGAAAACCTTAAGAATAACGGGGCTGCGATTATATACACAAAATCATTCAAGTTGTATCAAGGCGGCAAGTCTGAGGATCCCCAGGAGTTTACTCAAGCCAGTGACTGGGGTGAGCAGACGCCGCCAACGCAGCGACAGCGTGAAGGATGACGTGTATATACGTTATTGCAGACGGAAAAACCGTCGACTGGAAGCGGGAACAAAGAGGAGGAACAACACCAGCAGATCCGGAAGTTTTTGCAGCATCAGCGAGCGGAAAATGTCCCGTTTCGACTCACCGGCAATACTGAACAGCTCGGGATAACCATAGCCGATCGACGCAGCCCAAAGATAGCCGGTGGCAATTACCTGCGTTAGCAGAAACACCCACCGCGCCCAGTTCCGCCCTTTCGCCAGGGAAAAAGCGCAGTAGATCTCAACGAAAACCAGCGCCAGGCTGCCCATGAAAACGAGCGTTAAATTCCACGTTTGCACGCTGCGATGGATAAATTCCCCCACGCCGCGCAGACCCAGCATATTAAACAGCATCACCAAATCCAGACAGCGGATCATGATAATGGCGAGCGCCGCTACCTGCACAAAAGCAGGTACGTTCAGGCGAGCATGTGCTTGTCGCGATTTAGTAAAGAATCCCAATGTTTTTACTTCCCTGAAAAACAGTGCCGCGACACGCGCGGCACTTCATTGAGAATTTTAAATGCTTCAGCCGCGTCTTGCACGCTGGATATCACGCACGCGCTGTTTTTCCGCGCGCGCCATCAGATACCAGGCGATAAAGCCCACGACGCCCACGACACCTAAAATGATTGACGCCAGGGCGTTAATCTCAGGGTTAACACCCATGCGCACGCTGGAGAAAACCAGCATCGGCAGCGTCGTAGCACCCGGGCCAGAAACGAAGCTGGCGATCACCAAATCATCGAGCGACAACGTGAACGCCAGCAGCCAGCCGGAGATCACCGCAGGCATAATCATCGGCAGCGTAATGATGAAGAAGACTTTCACCGGCGTGGCCCCGAGATCCATCGCCGCCTCTTCAATCGAATGGTCCAGCTCGCGCAGACGCGATGAAATCACCACCGCCACATAGGCTGTGCAGAAAGTGACGTGCGCCAGCCAGATGGTCAACATGCCACGATCCGCCGGCCAGCCAATCGCATGCGCGAGGGCGACAAACAGCAGCAGCAGCGACAAACCGGTAATGACGTCCGGCATAACCAGCGGAGCCGTAATCATAAACGCAAAGCCCGTTGAGCCGCGGAAGCGACCGAATCGCACCATCACCAGCGCGGCAATCGTACCGAGTACGCAGGCCATGGTGGCCGCGCAGGCGGCAATCGTCAGGCTCAACCCCACCGCGCTCATCATGGCGCTATCGCGGAACAGTTCGCCGTACCAGCGTGTCGACCAGCCCGCCCAGACGGTCACCAGTTTGGAACTGTTAAACGAGTAGATGACCAGCATCAACATCGGGGCATAAAGGAACGTGAAGCTCAGTACCAGAATCAGAATGCGCCACGGAGAGCGTACGACCGGTAAATTATTCATCCGTTACCTCCCATCTGTTTTTGCTGATGCTTGTGGAACCACATGATTGGCACGATCAGCAACAGCAGCATGACAATCGCGACCGCAGAGGCCACCGGCCAGTCGCGGTTATTAAAGAACTCCTGCCACAGCACGCGACCAATCATAATGCTGTCCGGGCCGCCGAGCAGTTCCGGGATAACAAACTCACCGACAGCCGGGATAAACACCAGCATTGACCCCGCGATAATGCCGCCTTTGGTGAGCGGGACAATCACGTTGAAAAACGTTTTCAGCGGACGGGCACCGAGATCCAGTGAGGCTTCGACCAGCGAGTAATCAATACGCGTCAGCGCCGTATAAATCGGCAGCACCATAAACGGCAGATAGGCGTACACAATGCCGATATACACCGCCAGATTGGTGTGCAATATCGTCAGCGGCTGATCGATAACGCCGAGCCACAGCAAGAAATTATTGAGCACACCGTTGTTTTTCAGGATCCCCATCCACGCGTACACGCGGATCAGAAACGAGGTCCAGGACGGCAGAATCACCAGCAGCAGCAAAATATTGCGCGTCGACGGTTTGCTATGCGCCACCGCCCACGCAAGCGGATAGCCGATCGCCAGACAGCAGATCGTCGACACCGCAGCTATCTGCAATGACTGCAAGTAGGCTTCGAAATAGAGCGGATCGTCGGTGAGCTGCAGGTAATTGCCCAAATTCAGCGCGATCGTCAGCGTTCCGTCCGCCCACTCCATCAGATTGGTATACGGCGGGATCGCCCGCGCCATTTCGGCGAGACTGATCTTGAAGACAATCAGGAACGGCAGCAGGAACAGCAGGATCAGCCATACGTACGGCATAGCGATCACCAGCTTGCGGCCATGCGCCATCTGCATATGCGTCAGCCATTTCGCGAATCCGCTGGTTTTAGGCTCGCGGACAGGGGGTTCAAGTGTACTCATTGCCGCTCCTTATACCGTCAGCACGACGCAACTGTCCGCGTCCCAGTAAAGACGCACTTCGTCGCCCCACGTAGGCAGCCCTTTTCGGTAACGGTGCTCGTTCTGCAACTGGGCGCTGATCATCTGTCCACTTTTGAGTCGAACGTGATAAATCGAGAGATCGCCAAGGTAAGCAATATGCACCACTTCACCGACGGCGAAGTTATAGCCATCAGCAGGCGATTCCTCGCAGAGCATGATTTTTTCTGGACGCAGCGCCACGTAAACCGGCACGTTATCCACGACCGAGGCGTCAGGATCCACTTTCAGCGGATGGACTAACCCTGGCGCTTCAATCACCAGTCCATCTTCCTGACGTTCTTTCAGCAGCCCTTCAAACACATTGACCGAGCCGATAAATTCCGCGCTGTAGCGCGTGGTCGGGTGCTCATAAATCTCTTCCGGCTCGCCGATTTGCACGAACTTACCGCGGTTCATGATCGCGATACGTCCGGCCATGGTCATGGCCTCTTCCTGATCGTGCGTCACCATCACACAGGTCGCGCCCACGCGCTCAAGAATATCCACCACTTCAAGCTGCATGCGGTCGCGCAGCTTTTTATCCAGCGCCCCCATCGGCTCGTCGAGCAGCAACAGTTTTGGCCGTTTTGCCAGGCTACGCGCCAGCGCCACGCGCTGACGCTGACCGCCAGAAAGCTGATGCGGCTTGCGCTTCGCGAATTCCTGCATGTGCACCAGGCTGAGCATTTCGGCCACGCGTGCCGTGATTTCTGCTTTAGGCAGTTTGTCCTGCTTCAGGCCAAACGCGATGTTCTGCTCCACCGTCATGTGCGGGAACAGGGCGTAAGACTGAAACATCATATTGATCGGGCGCTCGTAAGGCGGCACACGGGAGAGATCGACGCCATCCAGCATAATTTGCCCGGCGGTAGGTTGTTCGAAACCGGCCAACATCCGCAACAGCGTCGATTTACCACAGCCAGACGCGCCAAGCAGCGCAAAGATCTCGCCTTTGTAGATGGTGAGGCTGACATCGTCCACGGCATGCTGACCATCAAAGGACTTCGTCAGGTTACGGATTTCAAGAAGCGGGGTCAGCGCTTTACGGGTTTTCGCCTGCGGGCGGGGGGTCGCTTCATTCACGGGGTGCTCTCCGGCATCAATCTAAACTGGTGCAGGCGCACCCTTTCGGTGCGCCTGTTGCCGGGATGTTCTGCACATTCCCGGCCTGGAAAAAGTCGGTGAATGAATTATTTACCGCTTTTCACCTTCGTCCACGCACGGGTACGCACGCGGTCGATTTTCGGGTCTTGTACTTTCAGCGTGAACAGCTTGGCGAACACGTCTGCCGGCGGGAAGATAGCCGGATTGTCACGCACTTCAGCGCTGATCAGCGGCACCGACGCTTTGTTACCGTTGGCATAGAAGACGTGATCGCTGATATGGGCAATCACTTCCGGACGCAGCAGGTAGTTCAGGAACTGATAGGCTTCATCTTTGTTTTTCGCATCCGCAGGCATCGCGAAGACGTCAAAGAACGCCAGCGCACCCTCTTTCGGGATCGTATACGTCACGTTCACGCCATTCTTCGCTTCTTTCGCACGGTTAGCCGCTTGCCATACGTCACCCGCCCAGCCGATAGCGACGCAGATATCGCCGTTAGCAAGATCGTTAATGTACTGAGAAGAGTGGAAGTAGCGAATGTTTGGACGCAGCTTCAGCAGCAGGTCGGTAGCCGGCCCGGTGTAGTCATCTGCTTTGGTGCTGTTCGGATCTTTGCCGAGGTAATTCAGCACGGTGGCAAAAATCTCTTCAGGCGCATCCAGGAATGAGACGCCGCAGCTTTTCAGTTTTGCCAGGTTTTCCGGTTTCAGCACCATATCCCAGCTGTCCAGCGGTACGTCGGTTCCCAGCGCTTTTTTGACTTTATCAACGTTGTAGCCAATCCCGGTTGTCGCCCACAAATACGGTAAAGCGTACTTGTTGTCCGGATCGTGCTTCGCGACCATCTTCAGCACTTCAGGATCGAGGTTTTTCCAGTTCGGCATCTTGCTTTTGTCCAACGGCTGGAAAACACCGGCCGCCAGCTGGCGCTCGAGGAAACTGGCCGATGGAACCACCAAGTCAAAGCCGGTGCTACCCGCCATCAGTTTGCCTTCCAGCACTTCGTTGGAATCAAAGACGTCATAAACCACTTTAATCCCGGTCTCTTTTTCGAAATTCGCCACCGTATCCGGCGCGATATAATCAGACCAGTTATAAATGTGCAGCGTTTTTTGTTCCGCAGCGAGCGTACCGGCAGAGACAGCCATCAGAGCGCCCGCAACCAGACCCGATAACCATTTTTTATTAAAGGCGACCATATCGTTATTCCTTATGAAAGCTCGTTAACTGTTGTTAACAAACGAACTAAAAGCATGCATTGGGGGATATGCAAGAATCGTGCATATTTTGTCGCTCTGCCTGACGCAAAAGAAAAAACCTTCTGGCAGTTTTCGCTCGCTTTTTTAAGCTCCGCAAGAATAACTGTAGCCTGTGCCCCAGGCTATAGCCCAGATTAAAAAGCGGTTTTTATCAATTTTTTATGCAGAAAGGGTCTATGTGATAAGCCGAACTGGCCCGGAGATAGGTGAAATATTCTTTAAAGGAAGGTTAAAAGCAGCAGAATAAAGGGTGTTTTGCAGCCGCTGCGGTAGCGACTGCGTGAGTATCATTGTGTTTTAGTGCAGAAAGGGGTCGCGTGACTCGTTATTCTCGATTTCTTCATCTTCAGGCGTAAACAGCAGATGATGCGCGCTGGCCTCTAACATCACCATCGAGATTTGCTCTTCGCTCTGGCGCATAAACCAGGAAAACTGCTGAAATGATAGCCCCGCTCCGGCGCAGAAAGACTGGCAAACCACCAATTTTGGCAGATTATCATCCTGAATATCGAGAAATGCTTTTACGGTCAAAGAACCGGCATTGATCGCTGATAAATCAGAGGCCAGGGCCAGCAGTGCCGACGGTTTTACTTCAGCCAGCGCCGAGAAGAGAATCACGTCGTTGATCAGGTCGATTTTGGCGTCAAAAATGCCGTCGAAATTTTGCATGTGCGGCAGGTGCAACGCCTGACAGGAATCACACTCAAAGTAAGTGATACCCGCATCGTCGAGCCAGTGACGTAACGTATCCAGAGTTGGAACGACCTGTAAATCCATAGCAGTGCAGCCTCTTAATAAAAAACTTTTCCTAGAGTACGCAAAAAGCGCGTTCCTAACCACCCGTTTTAAGGCAATAGCCCGGCGTGGCGTGGCGCTCAATCCATGAGATCATTTTACCCGCAATGTCGACGCCCGTGGTTTTCTCTATCCCTTCAAGACCCGGCGAGGCATTCACTTCCATCACCAGCGGCCCCCGATTCGCGCGCAAAATATCCACGCCCGCAATATCCAGGCCCAGGGTTTGCGCCGCTGTGATGGCGATTTCACGTTCGCGCTCGGTGATGTCCGCGATTCGCGCCACGCCGCCACGGTGCAAATTCGAGCGAAAATCGCCGTCTTTCGCCTGACGTTCAATCGCCGCCACCACTTCATTACCAACGACCAGACAGCGGATGTCGCGCCCTTTCGCCTCTTCGATATATTCCTGCACCAGAATATGCGCGTTCAGGCCGCGAAATGCATCAATCACGCTTTCAGCCGCCTGACGCGTTTCGGCCAGCACGACACCAATGCCCTGAGTCCCTTCCACCAGCTTCACCACCAGCGGCGCGCCGCCCACCATCGCAATTAAATCGCTGGTGTCGTCGGGTGAATGAGCAATGCCGGTCATCGGTAAATCGATGCCCTGTCTCGCGAGTAGCTGCAGGGAGCGCAGTTTGTCGCGCGCGCGGGTGATGGCAACGGATTCATTCAGGGGGTAACTGCCGAGCATCTCGAACTGACGCAAAGCGGCGGTGCCGTAGAAGGTCATTTGGGAACCAATGCGCGGGATCACCGCGTCAAAGTGCGGTAAATGACGACCTTTATAATGAATAGAAGACGCCGCCGGGCTGATGTTCATATAGCACGACAGCGGATCGAGGATCTCAACCACATGGCCACGCTTATTCGCCGCGTCAAGCAGGCGCTTACAAGAATAGAGCGTTCCATCCCGGGACAAAATGGCAATTTTCACCCTGCACCTCTCCAAAATCTCAATAAGAGCCTGCGTATCATATACGCAGCCAGGCGCAGGATAAATGCGCTATCGCACGGCCCAGCCCTGTTTATGCAAATACTCGAGAATAAACGGACGGTTTTCTTTAATGATGGTGCGACGAATATGATCGCTCCAGGTGTCACGGCGATTATTGCTATCGCGCGTCAGATAATAGTTGGCAAGGTCTTCATCGTACTGCGCCAGTACGTCAGCATCCACGGGTTGATAGTGATTTTCATGCATCAGCATCGCGGCAGGGATGCGCGGCTTCACATCCGGATTATCAGCGGGCCAGCCAAGGCACAGGCCAAACAGCGGTAAAACATGTTTTGGCAGTTGCAGGAGTTCCGTCACACTTTCAATGTTGTTGCGAATGCCACCGATATACACGCCACCTAAACCCAGCGATTCGGCGGCTGTCAGCGCATTTTGCGCCATCATTGCGGTATCCACGACGCCCAGCAGAAGCTGTTCTGCCAACCCCAGCTGCGCATCCGGGCAAATTTGCAGATGGCGATTAAAGTCTGCGCAGAACACCCAAAACTCAGCCGCCTGTCCGACATGCTTTTGCCCGCCCGTGAGCGTCACCAGTTGTTCGCGCATGGCCGGATCGGTAATGCGGATAATGGAGGTGCACTGCAAAAAACTGGAGCTGGACGTCCCCTGCGCACTCGCGATAATCGCCTCCCGCTGGGCATCCGTAATCGGTTTGTCGGTGTAATGGCGGATAGAACGGTGGGAACGGATCACATCAATCGTCGGGGTCATTGGGTCTCTCTTTTCTCTCTCTTTATGCGGTTTCCAGCCAGTATAGGCAAAGATGGCGGACGTGTAATTGGCGAAATATAGCCTGAAGATATCAAAGCAACAGGTGAAACCTGCTTTTCATGAGGGCAGGTTATCGTGCACTATAAGCGTCATTCGCCGTCGGGCTTACGTTTTAGGAGAGAGATATGTTTGCAGTGATTTTTGGACGTCCGGGTTGCCCTTACTGCGTGCGCGCTAAAGAACTGGCAGAAAAACTGACCGCTGAGCGTGATGACTTTAACTTCCGCTACGTCGATATCCACGCGGAAGGCATCAGCAAATCTGACCTCGAAAAAACCGTGGGTAAACCGGTTGAAACCGTACCGCAGATTTTCCTCGATCAGACGCACATTGGTGGTTTCACTGATTTCGAAGCCTATGCGAAAGAGAATCTGGGTCTTTTTGCTGCCCAGTAACGTGTGAAGCGCCCTCTCTTGAGGGCGTTTTTATTTGTGACGCAGACGCCGAATCAAACTGCGCGCAAAGAGAAAACACAACGCGCCCAGCGCACACCAGAATATCCCGCTCATCAGCCACGCCAGTTCCTGCCACAGCGAACGAGACGGCACAAACACCCAACGCATCACCACCAGGCATAGCGGTGCCGCCAGGATCGCGCCAATCAGCGGTTTGAATACCTCTTCACCGCGCGTCAGAAAACTGGCCGCCATCCCAGGGAGAATGAAAAACAGTAACCCCAGCTCAGGATGGCCTGAAGACCGAAATGCGCCCTTCACATTCGCTAAAACAAGGCAAACCGCGGTAAACAACAAGAAACAGCAGGCGACCCCCGCCCAGTTCCGTTTTATGTTCAAAAATCCTCCTGACTTCATCTCTATCGAATAAACATTCGTCCAGCGGACGCCCAGTCAGATAAAGCAACGTGGCACTCCTTGCCAAAGCCCATAGGTGATATGCGATCTTTACTGGCTCTGAATATCCAATGCGATTAGACTATCGGCCAGTTATTGTTCTGCGGATATATTCTTAGTGTGTGGAAAGTGTATTTTTCAGCTCGCACACGGGACAAAACAGTAGCCTAAATAACCCTTCCTTTCAACAGCTTAACGGTAAACAAGAAGTTAGCCTCCGTGAATATAAACGTCGCAGATTTGTTAAACAGGAATTACATCCTGTTATTATTTGTTGTACTGGCATTGGGTCTGTGTCTGGGCAAATTACGCCTGGGTTCAGTTCAACTTGGTAATTCCATTGGCGTTTTAGTCGTCTCATTATTATTAGGCCAACAACATTTCAGCATTAACACCGACGCGCTAAATCTTGGGTTTATGCTGTTTATTTTTTGCGTCGGCGTGGAAGCTGGCCCGAACTTTTTTTCAATTTTCTTTCGCGACGGCAAAAATTATCTGATGCTGGCGCTGGTGATGGTCGGTAGCGCACTGATTATCGCGTTAGGGTTGGGCAAACTGTTTGGCTGGGATATTGGGTTAACCGCAGGCATGCTGGCAGGATCGATGACCTCGACGCCCGTTCTCGTCGGTGCTGGCGACACCTTGCGCCATTCGGGGATGGAAGGGAGCCAACTTTCCGTTGCGCTCGATCATCTGAGTTTAGGCTACGCCCTGACCTATCTGATCGGTCTGGTCAGCCTGATTGTCGCCGCACGCTATTTGCCAAAATTACAGCATCAGGATTTGCAGACCAGCGCCCAACAAATCGCCCGTGAACGCGGCCTGGATACCGACACCAAACGCAAAGTCTATTTACCGGTGATTCGCGCCTATCGCGTGGGCCCGGAGCTGGTTGCCTGGGCCGACGGTAAAAATTTACGTGAGCTGGGGATCTATCGCCAGACCGGCTGTTACATCGAACGCATTCGCCGCAACGGCATTCTGGCGAACCCGGACGGCGACGCGGTGTTGCAGATGGGCGATGATATCGCGCTGGTGGGTTATCCCGATGCGCATGCCCGTCTCGATCCCAGCTTCCGTAACGGCAAAGAGGTGTTTGACCGCGATCTGCTCGACATGCGCATCGTCACCGAAGAAATTGTGGTCAAAAACCACAACGCCGTGGGCCGCCGCCTGGCGCAACTCAAGCTGACCGATCACGGTTGCTTCTTAAACCGTGTGATCCGCAGCCAGATTGAAATGCCAATCGACGACAATGTGGTTCTCAATAAAGGTGACGTCCTGCAGGTGAGCGGCGACGCGCGCCGTGTGAAAACCGTTGCCGACCGCATCGGCTTTATCTCCATCCACAGCCAGGTGACCGATCTGCTGGCGTTCTGCGCCTTCTTTATTGTCGGTCTGATGATTGGGATGATCACGTTCCAGTTCAGCAACTTCAGCTTCGGCGTCGGCAACGCTGCAGGCCTCTTATTCGCCGGGATTATGCTTGGCTTCCTGCGTGCTAACCATCCCACCTTCGGCTATATCCCGCAGGGCGCGCTAAATATGGTGAAAGAGTTTGGCCTGATGGTCTTTATGGCGGGCGTCGGTTTAAGCGCGGGCAGCGGTATTGGGCACAGTCTCGGTGCCGTCGGCTGGCAGATGCTGGTCGCCGGTTTGATTGTCAGCCTGCTGCCGGTGGTGATCTGTTTCCTGTTCGGCGCTTACGTCCTGCGCATGAACCGCGCGATGTTATTTGGCGCCATGATGGGTGCCCGCACCTGCGCCCCGGCGATGGAAATCATCAGCGATACTGCGCGCAGTAACATACCCGCGTTGGGCTACGCGGGCACATACGCCATTGCTAACGTGCTGCTCACACTGGCCGGTACGCTAATCATCATCATCTGGCCGGGACTCGGATAACTCTCAAGTTTGCGCATTGATAAAATTATTTTGGTTATGCGCAGAACTTTTGCAAAAGGAGGCAGTCATAATTAGTGCCACTGCTTTTCTTTGATGTCCCCCATTTTGTGGAGCCCATCAACCCCGCCATTTTGGTTCAAGGTTGATGGGTTTTTTGTTGCCTGAAATTCATAGCATCTCCAGTCAAGCATCTTGATTCCTACCTTTCCGGTATCAAATACTGTCATCTGCATCAACAATTTTCACCCGCGATCCGTCCCACCATCTGTCGAATATCGTCTCGCGAGAGCGGCTGCCTGTCCGTCACAAAATGCAGCGTCATCCCTTCGATAAAGGCATCCAACGCGCGGGCGGTCACTGGATCAAACCACTGCTCAAGCGTCGACTGACTGGTTTGCATCCAGTCCTGCATCACCTTTTTTAACGCGGGCTTACGGCTCATCAGCGCGTAAAGTTGATACATCAGCTCCATATTATGTGGCGTGGTGACTTCGGAACTGTGGATCAGCGTGGTAATGGATTCACAGGCCATTTCCGGCCCGGTCACGCCCGCAAAAAAGTCGCAATATTGCTGTGACATATCACAGGTAAAACGCGTGAACGCCTCTTCCAGCAGTGAATCCATACCGTCGAAATAATAGGTCATCGACCCTAGCGGCACGCCTGCGCAGGTGGCGATTTTACGGTGCGTGACGGCATCTATCCCATGCTCTGCTATGGTCTCCAGAGTCGCCTGAAGTATTCTTTCACGGCGCAGTGGATCGTTCGGTCGTCTGCTCATAAATTCCTCTTTCACTTTGTGTACAAATGTACACAACCTTGCTAGTGTTGTCGCTATTGTTATGCTTCTGGTGTGATTCGAATGACCTTAACTTCTCCACGTAAGGCCCTGCAGCGACGCATGTGGGCGCTCTTTATGTTCTTCTTTATTCCCGGATTGCTGATGGCGTCCTGGGCCACGCGCACGCCCGCCATCCGCGACATTTTGACGGTATCTACCGCAGAAATGGGCATCGTGCTGTTTGGCCTGTCGATTGGCTCGATGAGCGGCATTCTGTGCTCCGCGTGGCTGGTTAAGCGCTTTGGCACACGTACCGTCATCCGCACCACCATGTGCTGCGCGGTACTGGGAATGGTGTTCCTGAGCGTGGCGCTGTGGTTTGCCTCGCCGCTGATGTTTGCCCTCGGCCTGACGGTCTTTGGCGGCAGCTTTGGCGCGGCAGAAGTGGCCATTAACGTAGAAGGCGCCGCCGTTGAACGCGAGATGAATAAAACCGTGCTGCCGATGATGCACGGCTTTTACAGCCTCGGCACGCTGGCAGGCGCTGGCGTGGGTATGGCGCTGACAGCGTTCGGCGTCGCGGCGAATTTACATATTTTACTGGCGGCACTGGTCTGCATTATCCCGATTCTCACCGGCATCACCGCCATTCCTGACGGCACCGGTAAAAACACGGCGGAAGAGCAAAAATCGGCGGAGAAAGGTTTGCCGTTTTATCGCGATATGCAGTTGATGCTGATTGGCGTCGTGGTTCTGGCGATGGCCTTTGCCGAAGGCTCCGCTAACGACTGGCTCCCGCTGTTGATGGTCGACGGCCACGGTTTTAGCCCGACCTCTGGCTCGCTGATTTACGCTGGATTCACGCTCGGTATGACCGTCGGGCGCTTTACCGGCGGCTGGTTTATCGATCGCTACAGCCGCGTGGCCGTGGTCCGCGCCAGTGCGCTGATGGGTGCGTTGGGCATCGCATTAATTATCTTTGTCGACGTGGACTGGATAGCAGGCGTATCGGTGATTCTTTGGGGCGCAGGCGCATCGCTGGGCTTCCCACTGACCATTTCCGCCGCCAGCGACACCGGCCCGGATGCGCCGACGCGCGTCAGCGTGGTGGCGACGACGGGCTATCTGGCCTTCCTGGTCGGCCCGCCGCTGCTCGGTTTCCTCGGCGAGCATTACGGGTTACGCAGTGCCATGCTGGTGGTGTTAGCGTTAGTCATCGTTGCCGCGCTGGTGGCCAAAGCCGTCGCCAAACCGGATTCGCAAGACTCAGCTATGGAGAAGGGATATGAGCGTTAAGTTAATCGCAGTCGACATGGATGGCACCTTTTTAAGCGATGCCAAAACCTACAATCGCGAACGCTTTCTGGCGCAATATGAACGCATGAAACAGCAAGGCATTCGCTTCGTGGTCGCCAGTGGAAATCAGTATTATCAGTTGATCTCTTTCTTCCCTGAGATCGCGCATGAAATCGCCTTCGTCGCCGAAAATGGCGGCTGGGTGGTGAATGCCCGTGAAGATGTGTTCAACGGCGAGCTGAGCAAAACGCAGTTTGACACGGTTGCGCGCTTTCTCTGTTCCCTCCCCGAAGTGGACGTTATCGCCTGCGGGAAAAACAGCGCTTACACCCTGAAATCTTACGATGATTCACTGAAAGAAATGGCGGCGAAATATTACCATCGGCTCGAAATGGTCGAGAATTTCGAGAATTTGAACGACATCTTCTTTAAGTTTGGGCTGAACCTGCCGGACAGTGAAATCCCACGCATTCAGGCCATGATTCATGCGGAGCTCAGCGATATTATGGTGCCGGTTACCACCGGGCACGGCAATATCGACCTGATTATTCCGGGTGTGCACAAAGCGAACGGCCTGCGTATTTTGCAGAAGCTGTGGGACATTGAGGACAGTGAAGTGGTGGCCTTCGGCGACAGCGGGAACGACATCGAAATGCTGCGTCAGTCAGGCTTTAGCTTTGCGATGGCGAATGCCAAAACGCATATCAAAGATGTCGCGCGTTTTGAGGCGCCGCACAATAACGAAGAAGGCGTGCTGGACGTGATCGAGAAAGTGTTAACTAAAGAAGCGCCGTTCAACTGATGGATTCGCCCGGTCGCACATAAATGCTGACCGGGCTACTCATACTGTTACGGCTGTAGCGCGTTGCCGACGCGTTTATTTTTCAGGAATATCACCATCAAACCTACCCACAGCACGCCGTTCGCCAGATTAAACAGGCTGAACAGGCCGTTACCGCCGACGATGTAAGCATGTTTACTGACTTCGATGCCGACGGTAAAAATCAACATTTGCAGCATACCCATCGCAGCCGACACCGTTCCTTTACTCATCTCGCTGGCAAACAGCGTCAGGCGCACAAGGCCTGCGTTGGCAAGACCAATCCCAAACGCGTAAATGCTCAGGCCAGCGGTCATCCACAAATAAGCATGCGAAGAAGCCACTGTGGCAACAGCGGCGAGAATCAAACCGCCTGCAATCGGCCAGCCGCCCAGGATGATTAGCGAGCGCACGGAGCGGCGTGACGTGAGACGCGCAAGCACCAGGTTACCGATAATCAGTGCGCCAAAAATCGGCACCTGTAACAGGCCATATTCATAGCTGCTGAGTTTCTCGCCGCTGATAATGATCACTGGCGACTGCGCAATCCACGCCAGCAGCGGCAGGCTGACAAAGCCGGTTGCCAGAGCGCCCGCCACGAAGCGGACGTTTTTCAGCACTTCTTTGTAATCGCGGCCTAACTCTTTGAGCGACAATTTTTCGCCCAGTCGGGTCGCGGTTTCTGGCATTGCGCGATGCAGCCCGAAGTAGGAGATCGCGGCGAGCAGCGCGAAGAGGATGAACATCCCTTCCCACGGAGCTACGTGTACCCAGGCCGCGCCCACCAGCGGGCCGAGCAGCGGCGCTATCAGCGCTACGTTCGCCATCAGCGCGGTAATTTTGATGCACACCGCCTCTTCAAACGACTCTTGAATGGCGGCATACCCCACGGCACCGATAAAGCACAGGCTCACGCCCTGCAAAAAGCGCAGCACCATGAATTGTTCGATCGTTTGCGCCAGCAAAATGGCGAGGCAGGTGACGATAAACCACACCACGCCCGTCAGCATCACCGGACGGCGGCCAATACGGTCCGACAGCGGTCCGAGCAACCACTGCAAAAACATGCCCCCCGCCAGATAGGCGGTCATGGATGTGGGTACCCACTCGATCCCGGCGTTGTATTGCGCGACGACCGTCAGCATACCGGGCTGGATCATATCGTTAGCGATATAGGTCGAGAATTCGTAAAGCACCAGACACAGCGGGAACAGTAACGCCTGGCGACCCAGACGATGACCGGAAGAAGAAGAACGGTTTAACATGCGGTCTCTTTATGATGAAAAATCGCGATGATTTTAATGAATTGGCCGTTATCGAGATAGTGAATTATTGAAGATAAACAGAAATACAGCACATATCGCTGTCGTTTAAGGTTTCCTTAAGTTGCCCCCCCTATGATAACCCTATTTCTCGTCATCGAATGTCATCATGGCCCAATTACCTGTCGCATCAGAATTATCTAAGTCACAGACAACTAAGACAAAACCGCTTTACCGTTTGCCGGCACGCTTTTATGGTTATCAACTTTTTGTGCTAGGCGTTCTGGCGGTGCTGTTTACCTGGCTTTCGCGCGACGAAATGCTGGACCGCTGGATAACGGGCTTTTGGTTTGACGCGGCAACGCACCGTTTTCCGCTGCAACAGAACCCCTTGCTCGATTTACTCAATCACCGACTGGCAAAGTACATCGCCATTGCCTTGGCTGCCGTCGCGCTGATTTACGGCGCCTATCGTCGCAACGCGCCGCTGGTAACCGGTGCGTTATTGATGGGGCTCGGCACGCTGGTGGTTGGCGTCCTGAAAAGCATGAGCCATCACAGCTGCCCGTGGGATCTGGTGGAATACGGCGGTAAGGCGGTTTCGTATCCCCTGTTCGGCAGCACACCGGTTGATAGCGGCCCCGGCCGTTGTTTCCCCGGCGGGCATGCGTCCAGCGGTTTTATGGTGATGGGGCTGTTTTTTGCGTTCTGGCGCGAGCGTCCACGTCTGGCCTGGGGCTTTGTCGCACTCGGCATCATCTTTGGACTGTTGATGGGTTATGGCCAGGTGATGCGCGGCGCGCATTTTTTCTCTCACAACCTGTGGTCAGGTTGGTGGGTGTGGTTTTCTCAGGTTTTGGCCTATGGCCTTGTTTCTGCCTGGTTTGCAAAAGAGTGATGATGGAATGCTAGAGAATCTCAATTTAGGACTGTTTTATCTGATTAATGCGACTCCGGCCTCGTCAGAGTGGACTATCGTCTTCGCCAAATTTATCGCCAAAGATCTGATTAACATTGTCCCGGCGCTGGTGGTGATCCTCTGGCTGTGGGGGCCGCGTAAACAGGTCAGCGCGCAGCGCCAACTGGTGATTAAAGTCGCCATGGCGCTTGCTGTCAGCATGACGGCCTCGTGGATGCTGGGGCATCTGTTCCCGCACGATCGTCCGTTTGTCGACCATATCGGCTCCAATTTCCTGCATCATTCGGCGGATGACTCCTTCCCAAGCGATCACGGCACGGTGATCTTCACCTTCGCATTGGCTTTCCTGTTCTGGCATCGCGTCTGGTCTGGCGTTGTCATGATGGGCATCGCGATAGCTATTGCCTGGTCGCGCGTCTATCTGGGCGTTCACTGGCCGCTCGATATGCTCGGCGGTCTGCTGGTCGGCATGATTGGCTGCCTGAGCGCGCAAATCCTGTGGAATCTGTTTGGTCAGCAGCTGTATCGCGGGCTCCAGCAGGTCTACCGCGTCTGCTTTGCCTTTCCTATCCGCAAAGGCTGGGTACGTGACTAATCCCGGTGCGACAGGTTACACTTGAGCCCCCGCGTTGCGGGGTTCACTTTTGATCCTGAGGACCTATGGAAACACGACGCGACGACCGCATTGCCCAGCTACTGCAGGCGCTGAAGCGCAGCGATAAGCTGCATCTCAAAGAAGCCGCGACGTTACTTGGCGTCTCTGAGATGACTATTCGTCGCGATCTGAACAGCGAAAGTGCCCCTGTGGTGCTGCTGGGTGGGTATATCGTTCTCGAACCGCGCAGCGGTAGTCACTACCTTATCAGCGATCAAAAAACCCGTCTGGTTGAAGAAAAACGCAAAGCCGCGCGCCAGGCAGCGTCGTTAGTCCAGCCGCATCAAACTCTGTTTTTTGATTGTGGTACTACCACGCCCTGGATTATCGAAGCCATCGACAGCGAACTGCCGTTTACCGGCGTCTGTTATTCGCTGAACACTTTTCTGGCCTTACAGGAAAAACCCGAGTGCCGGGTGATTCTCTGCGGTGGAGAATTCCACGCCAGCAACGCGATTTTCAAGCCGCTGAATCTGCAAGACACCCTGAGCAACCTGTGCCCGGATATCGCCTTTTATTCTGCGGCGGGCGTGAGCGTGCGCCAGGGTGCGACCTGTTTTAATCTCGAAGAATTGACGGTGAAGCATTGGGCGATGAACGCCGCGCAATATCATGTGCTGGTGGTGGATCACAGCAAGTTCGGGAAAGTGCGTTCGGCAAGAATGGGTGAACTGTCGCGTTTTGATGCGATTGTGAGTGATTGTCGCCCGGATGACGAACTGGTCGCTCATGCAAAAGAGCAGCAAATTAAGCTGATGTACTAGGCTGATGCCCTCACCCCCCCTCTCCCAAGGGTAGAGCGAGTAAACACTAAAACGGCAACCCTCGGGTTGCCGTTTGCTTTTACCTAGAACCAGCTCCCGAACCACTGGTGGAATTTCATCAGGACAAAATCCCACATCCGGCTAATAAAGCCGCCCTCGTCCACCGCTTGCATCACAATCAGCGGACGCTGCTCGATGGATTTGCCGTTAAGCTGGAAGTCGATTGTCCCGACTACCTGGCCCTTTTTCAGCGGCGCAGTGAGCTGCGGGTCGGTCAACGTATAGCTGGCTTTCAGGTTTTTCAGCTGCCCGCGCGGAATGGTCACTGAACCGGCTTCACCCGCCCCCAGATTGACTTCGCTCTTATCACCAAACCACACGCGCTGGCTGATAAACGTCGCATCCGGTTTAATCGGGGTGACGGTTTCGAAGAAGCGGAAGCCCCAGGTCAGCAGTTTTTCTGATTCGTTGAAGCGGATACGATCCGTTTTGGTCCCCAGCACAACGGAGATCAGGCGCATATCGCCCTGCGTTGCCGAGGCCACAAGGTTATAACCCGCGCCCGCCGTGGTGCCGGTTTTCATCCCGTCCACATTCACGTTGCTGCTCCACAACAGGCGGTTGCGGTTCGGCTGACGAATCTTGTTGAAGGTAAACTCTTTTTCTTTATGGATGGCGTACTCTTCTGGCACATCGTGAATCAGCGCCTTGCCGAGCAATGCCATATCACGTGCGGTACTGAATTGCCCTGGTGCATCTAAACCGTGAACGGTTTTGAACGTGGTTTTGGTCAAGCCCAGTCTTTGCGCGTAACCATTCATCAAACCAATGA
Source organism: Lelliottia sp. GFLA7 (assembly GCF_056490165.1). Taxonomy (NCBI): domain Bacteria; kingdom Pseudomonadati; phylum Pseudomonadota; class Gammaproteobacteria; order Enterobacterales; family Enterobacteriaceae; genus Lelliottia; species Lelliottia sp. GFLA7. The sequence goes on from NZ_JBWLAQ010000001.1 coordinate 642,415, forward strand.
ACGAATCCTGACTGCCCGCTACATAATCGGCCAACGCGATACAGGCGTCATTGCCTGACTGAATGATTACGCCTTTATTCAGGTCGGAAACGGACACCTGATCGCCCGGTTTCAGGAACATAACGGACGATCCGCGCAGTGCCGGGTTACCGGTGGCCCAGGCGTCTTTGCCGATGGTGACCATATCGTCGAGTTTGATTTTGCCTGCTTTCAGCGCTTGACCCACCACATAGCTGGTCATGATTTTGGTCAGACTCGCCGGATCGAGCTGTTCGTCCGCATTGCCTTCCGCCAGCACTTTGCCGCTGGCGTAATCCATCAAAATCCAGGCGCGCGCGTCAACCGGAGGCGCTTCAGGCGCGGCTTGTTCAGCTGCATAAAGTGTTGGAGAGAACAGGAAAAGTAGCGCGGAGCCAGCTGCCAGGCCGCGCAGAGAAGAAGTTAGTTGCGTCATACATGCCCACCCGAGTGTCCATTCTAAAAATCACGTCACATCACCGTGTCGCAAGAAGCGATGAGTAATAGCGCACAAATGCGTTCAAAGAAACCTAAACGAGGTAAAGTTTTTAAAGTTTACGCAATAACATTCAGATACGCTTTGATAGAGACGATTTTTTTGTCACCTGTTGCGTAATTGTTGGGTTTATCTCACCATGGAATTCGTTAGATTTCATTCACAAAACCGATGGTTTGATGATTTCAGGAGTCAGTATGATTACGCTGTGGGGCAGGAATAACTCCACCAACGTCAAGAAAGTCCTCTGGACGCTGGAAGAGCTGGATTTACCGTTTAACCTGGTGATGGCAGGTTTGCAGTTCGGCGTGAATAAAGACGCCGACTATCTGGCAATGAATCCGAACGGCCTGGTGCCGCTGTTACGTGACGATGAGACGGATTTAACGCTGTGGGAATCCAATGCCATTGTGCGTTATCTGGCGGCGCAGTACGGCCAGAATCGCCTGTGGGTCGACGCCCCCGCGCAACGCGCTCAGGGTGAAAAATGGATGGATTGGGCGAACCAGACGCTTTCTCCTGCCCACCGCGTGATCCTGATGGGGCTGGTAAGAACCGCTGAACCCGACCGCGATTATCCCGCCATTCACGCGGCGCAAGACACCTGCGAAACGCTGTTCGCGATGATGGATGCCGAACTGGCCGACAACCCGTGGTTCTCCGGGGAAAACTTCGGCGTGGGTGATATTGCGGTGGCACCGTTCGTCTGGAACCTGACCCAGATTGGCCTGACCTGGGCACCACGCCCGAATCTTGAGCGCTGGCTGAAACAGCTCAGCGAGCGCCCTGCGTATCAGAACGTGGTGATGATCCCCGTCAGCTAATCACTGTTTAGACGGGCTGACTTTCCAAAGTTGCCCGTCTGATTCATCTGTCAGTACGTATAAATATCCATCTGGCCCGACGCGGACATCGCGGATACGGGAGTCTTTATCGCCCAGAATCCTGCCGTCTTCCGTCACCTTATCGCCGTTCACGCTCAGCACAATCACGTCTTTCTCTTTCAACGCGCCGATAAACAGCTTGTTTTTCCACTGCGGGAATACGTCGCTGTTGTAGAACGCCATCCCGCTGACTGCCGGCGATTTTTTCCAGACAAACAGCGGCGGCTCGGTGCCGTCGTGGTGCTCGCCTGTCGCTTCTGGGATCTTCAGGCCGCTGTAGTTGATGCCGTGTGTCGCCAGCGGCCAGCCGTAATTTTTACCTTTTTCCGGGATATTAATTTCATCGCCGCCGCGCGGGCCGTGTTCATTCAGCCACAGCGTATCGCTCCAGGGATTCATCGCCATCCCCTGCGGATTGCGGATGCCGTAGGACCAGATTTCTGGCCGCGCACCGGCTTTATCGACAAACGGGTTGTCGGCAGGCACTTTACCCTGATCGGTCAGACGCACCACTTTGCCCTGCAGTTTATCCAGATCCTGCGCGGTCGGACGCTGGTTGTTTTCACCCAGTCCGATAAACAGATATCCCTTACCATCAAAGACTAATCGCCCGCCGAAGTGGTTGCCGGTGGACAGTTTTGGCATCTGGCGCAACACCACCTGGAATGCTTCGATGCGCGACAGGTCATCGCTAAGACGGCCATATCCCACCGCCGTGCCCGCTTTACCGTCATTTCCGACTTCGGCGTAGCTCATCCAGATGCGGCGTGATTGTTCAAAATCGGGTGCGAGAACCACGTCGAAAAGCCCACCCTGCCCGCTATCCCACACTTTTGGAATACCCACAATCGGATCGGATAGCCCTTTACCCGCCTGCCAGTGCTTAAGCTGCCCGCCTTTCAGAGTGATCAGCATGCCCTGATTATCGGGCAAAAAGGCCAGCGACCAGGGGTGATCCAGTTTAGTCTGGAGAACATCGACCTTAACCGCTGCGGGAGCCGCTATTACCGACGTGGAAATCAATAAGACAGATATAGAAATAAGCGAGGATCGACGCATAACGCACTCCTTTTTCGACGTATGGCATAAAGACTAGCCAGATCGCACGGGCGCGTTAGCGTTTTTACAAAAGCTTAATCAGAAGGGGGAGTTGCCTCCCCCGTGGCTTAGTGCTGTTGGAGCGGAGTGTGCTCTTTCAGGCACATAATGCAGAGAGTGAGTGTTGTCAGGCAGTTTTCAAGCTTATCTGCGCTAACGGCTACAAACGTTGGGCAATCATGGTGCCCGGTCATCAAACAGACGGCGGCTTTAGAAAGCGCGTCTGCTGCGCGACGCAGAACGAGTTGTTCATTCGCATCATAATGATCCTTCAGGATCGGCGCGTGTTGACGCATGTAGGCGCTCAGTTCAAAACAATTTTCGCGCAGATGGTCGCTTTCGCTGACTGACATATACCCTTTTGCCACCCTTAACTGCAGATAAGCTGCAAGGTCAATTCGGGCATTGATCAGCTTGTTCAGCAGATCGCGTTTCAGTCTGTCAACGGACATGCTATTTCCTCCCTAATCAGCCATTGTGCACAGAAAGCATAAGTTCATTTTTTGTACAGATCACTGCCTGAGATCAATAAATGGCAACTGTTTAACATCTTTTACAATGTTAACACTTTCGTGCTAATGCTTTTTCTGACACAGGGGAAATCATCCCCGCGCTTAGCCTTTGATTCTGGGGTCCAGCGCATCGCGCAGTCCGTCGCCCAGCAGGTTAAACGCCAGCACCGTCAGGAAAATGGCCATGCTCGGGAAGAGCGCGACGTGCGGCGCAATCACCATATCGGCCCTCGCTTCGTTCAGCATCGCGCCCCACTCTGGCGTCGGCGGTTGTGCGCCCAATCCTAAGAACGACAGACTCGCCGCCGAGATAATCGACACGCCGATGCGCATCGTGAAATAGACCACAATGGATGACACGGTGCCGGGCAAAATGTGGTTGAAGAGGATGGTCGCGTCGCTGGCGCCGATGCTTCGCGCCGACTCGATAAACGTCTGCTGCTTGAGCACCAGCGTATTGCCGCGCACCAGACGGGCAAACGCCGGGATGGAAAACACTGCCACGGCAATTATCACGTTTGCCATGCCGTTGCCCATAATCGCCACCACCGCAATCGCCAGCAAAATACCCGGAAAGGCAAACAGCACATCGCAGATGCGCATGATAATGCGATCCCACCAGCCTTCGTAATACCCCGCCAGCAGCCCCAGCACCGTGCCTATCGCTGCGCCAATCAGCACAGCGAAAACACCTGCGGCCAGCGAAATCTGCGCCCCCACCAGCACGCGGCTGAAGATATCGCGTCCCAGCGAATCCACGCCAAACCAGTGCATCATTGACGGGCCGTCGTTCAGGCGGTCGTAGTCAAAATAATTTTCCGCATCAAACGGCGTTATCCAGGGCGCCAGAATCGCCACGACGATCAACAGCAAAACGAACAGCCCTGCGGTCATCGCCACGGGTTGACGGCGAAATCGCCGCCAGAATTCGAGCCACGGCGTGCGGATATGGTCCGGTTTTATCCCCGGCATCGCGTTTAACATGGCCTGACGGCGCCAGTGCAACAATCTCATTTACTTGTACCTGATTGCCGGATTAATGGCGGCGTACAGCATATCCACCACTAAATTGATAAGAATAAACTCCAGTGAAAACAACAGGACTTCCGCCTGAATTACCGGATAGTCGCGCATGTCGACCGAATCGACCAGTAAGCGACCCAGCCCCGGCCAGTTAAACACCTTCTCGACCACAATCGAGCCGCCCAACAAAAAGCCAAACTGCAGGCCCATCATCGTGACCACTGGGATCATCGCATTGCGCAGACCATGCTTGAGGATGACCCACTTTTCACTGACGCCTTTGGCGCGCGCGGTCCGCATATAATCTTCACTCAACACATCCACGAACGAGGCGCGCGTAAAGCGCGCCATCACGGCGGACACCGCAGCACCCAGCGTGATCGACGGCAGAATGTAGTGCTTCCAGGTGTCAGCCCCGACCGTCGGCAACCAGCCCAGCTCCACCGAGAAAATCTGCATCAGCAGCATGCCGAGCGCGAACGCCGGGAATGAAATTCCCGTGACGGCCAGCGCCATGCCGAGTTTATCCGGCCAGCGGTTGCGCCAGACGGCCGCAATAATCCCCGCCGCAAGACCAAATACCATCGCCCACAGCATACTGGCGATGGTGAGCCAAAACGTCGGCATAAAGCGGCTGGCAATTTCTTCGGACACCGGACGACGCGACACCATCGACGTGCCGAAATCGCCCTGTAAAACGTTGGTGATGTAATGCCAGAACTGGACATACAGCGGTTGATCGAGACCCAGCTGCTTGCGCACCATCTCAATGACCGTGGCATCCGCCTCTGGCCCGGCAATTAATCGCGCCGGATCGCCCGGCAGCATATGGACAAACAAAAACACCAGCACCGCCACGATCAGTAGCGTTGGAATCAGCCCCAGCAGGCGTTTAATAACGTAATTCAGCATGCCTTTCCCTCTCATCCCGCAAGCCGTCGCCTGCGGGAATGAGTTCTGTTATTTCAAATCCGCATCGTCAAAGCTAAAGCCCGTATCCGGCATAATGTAGAAACCCGTCAGCGCTTTGTTATGCGCGGAAACCAGTTTTTCCACCACCAACGGGATCCACGGCGACTCTTTCCAGATAGTATCCTGCGCGTCTTTATACAGCCGCGCTTTCTCTTCCGGTTTAGTGGTTTTCAGGGCGTCAGCCAGATCTTTATCCACCTGCGGATTGCTGTAAAACGCGGTGTTAAACAGCGTTGGCGGCCAGTTCTGCGAAGCAAACAGCGGCGACAGCGCCCAGTCTGCTTCGCCCGTTGAGGCTGACCAGCCGGTGTAGAACATTCTCACACCGCTCTCTTTCTGGCTTTTGCCTTCTACTTCTGCGGCACGCTGCCCCGCATCCATCGCGGTTAACTGCGCTTTAATGCCCACCTGTGCCAGCTGCTGTTGGGTGAACTGCAATACTTTCTGCGCGGTACTGTGATTGTGCGACGACCACAGCGTGGTGCTGAAGCCGTTCGGGAATCCGGCCTCTTTTAACAGCTCGCGCGCCTTGGCCGGATCGTACGGCCACGGCTTGAAGGTTTCGGCATATTGAATTGACGGCGGCACAACGCCGGTGGCTGGCGTCGCGTAGCCCGCAAAGGCCACTTTCACCAGCGCCTGACGGTTAATCGCGTAGTTGATCGCCTCACGCACTTTTGGGTTATCAAACGGCTTTTGTGTGACGTTCATGCTGATATAACGCTGCATGATCGACGGGCTGGCGACCAGCTCCAGCTTGCTGTTTTTTTGCAGGATCGCCGCCTGCTCGTAAGGGATCGGGAAGGCAAACTGTGCTTCGCCGGTTTGCAGCATCGCCGCGCGGGTGTTGTTATCCACCACCGGACGCCAGGTGATGGAGTCCAGCTTTGGCAGCCCTTTCTGCCAGTACCCAGCGAATTTCTTCACCTTCACGAAATCGGTTTGGTTCCAGGTGACCAGCTCATACGGGCCAGTTCCGACCGGATGGAAACCAATCTCTTTGCCGTATTTTTTCAGCGCGTCTGGCGAAATCATCGCCGTCGCCGGGTGCGCCAGAATATTGATAAACGCCGAGAACGGCTCTTTTAAGGTAATTTTAACGGTCGTGGGATCGACGGTCTCGGTGCTGGCGATATTCTTGTACAGGTTATAGCGCTTGAGGCTGTTCTCCTTGTTGCTGGCGCGATCCAGGTTCACTTTGACCGCTTCGGCATTGAAGTCTGTCCCGTCCTGGAACTTCACACCGCTGCGCAGTTTGAGGGTGTACACCAGGCCGTCATTGGAGACGGTATAGCTCTCCGCCAGCACGTTTTTCAGCTTCATCTCTTTATCAAGGCCAAACAGTCCCTGATAAAACGACTTCGCCACCGCCTGCGACAGCGTGTCGTTGGCGTCATACGGATCGAGCGTAGTGAAGTTTGATGCCACCGCAACAACCACATCTTTGGCAGCAAAGGCAGGGCTTGCCGCCAGCGCCGCCGTGACACTCGCGGCTAACAGCCATGGTCGAGCAACAAATTTTGTCATTTTATTCTCCTGTTGTTCCCTGTCTGTCAAACGTTATAAACGCGAAAACGCATTGTTCTGACGCGGAGGTGCGACGAAATGGCCGGGGCCAACCTCGCGTAATTCAACCCGTTCCGCGCGCTCACCGCGTTTACGAATATTGCCCGGCATTTCATCCTGGAGCAGTACGCGCTGGCCGTGGCGATGCGCCGGATCGGCGACCGGTACGGCCGCCATCAGCTTACGGGTATAAGGATGCTGCGGATTTTCAAACACCGCGCGACGTGGACCAATTTCAACAATTTGCCCCATGTACATCACCGCCACGCGATGGCTGATGCGCTCCACTACTGCCATATCGTGTGAAATAAACAAAAAGGCGATGCCCAAGTCGCGCTGCAAATCGAGCAGTAAGTTGATGATTTGTGCCCGGATTGAGACGTCCAGCGCAGACACGGACTCATCCGCGATCACCACTTTCGGGTTCAGCGCCAGCGCGCGGGCAATGCAAATTCGTTGCCGCTGACCGCCAGAAAATTCGTGCGGATAACGCCAGGCATGTTCCGGTTTAAGCCCTACGCGTTCCAGCAACCACGACACGCGCCGCTGGGCCTCTTCGCCCTGCAGCAAACCGTGCACCCGCAGCGGCTCCATAATCGAGTACCCCACCGTCTGGCGCGGATCGAGCGACGCATACGGGTCCTGGAAGATAAACTGAATATCACGCCGCAGCGGTTGCAGCTGGCTCGCCGACAGCGTGTCGATGCGCTTGCCGTTAAAGATAATGCTGCCTTCCTGCGACTCAACCAGCCGCAGCAACGCGCGTCCGGTGGTCGATTTGCCGCAGCCCGACTCGCCCACCAGCGCGAGCGTTTCGCCGGGCCACAAATCAAAGCTGACGTTTTCGACCGCATGCACTTCGCGCTTCACGCGGTTCAAAATGCCGCCACGCAGCGGGAAGCGCGTCACTAAATCACGGACCTGTAAAATCGGTTCCCCCGCCACCACCGTATCTTGCTCCGTTTCGGCTTCCTGATGCTGCGACTCGTTCATGGAGATCAGCGGGAAACGACGCGGTAAATCGCTACCGTTCATCGCCCCCAGACGTGGCACTGCCGCCAGCAGCGCTTTGGTATAGGGGTGCTGCGGCGCATGGAAAATCTGCTCGACGCTGCCCGTCTCCACCGCTTCGCCCTGATACATCACCAGCACCCGGTCGGCGATATCCGCCACCACGCCCATATCGTGAGTGATAAAAATCACCCCCATGTCCATATCCTGTTGCAGCACTTTAATGAGCTGCAAAATTTGCGCCTGAATCGTGACGTCCAGCGCCGTGGTCGGTTCATCGGCAATCAGCACCGCCGGACGGCATGACAGCGCCATCGCAATCATCACCCGCTGGCGCATCCCGCCGGAGAGCTGATGCGGATAACGCGAAAGGATCGTCTGCGCCTCCGGGATGCGGACCTGTTCCAGCATGCGTTTGGCTTCTGCCAGTGCATCTTCCCGGTTTAAACCCTGATGTAAGCGGATCGACTCGGCAATTTGCTCGCCCACCGGAAACACCGGATTGAGCGACGTCATCGGTTCCTGGAATATCATCGCCATGTCTGCGCCGCGCACGCTCTGCATTTGCGACTGACTCATGTCCATCAGGCTCACCACTTTCTGGCTGCGCTTGCGCAGCAGCATGCTGTCACACTCGACAGTAGCGCCAGACTGTTCCAGCAAGCGCATGAGCGACAGCGCCGTCACCGATTTACCGGAGCCGGATTCACCAACAATCGCCAGCGTCTCTCCGCGTTTGAGTGAAAACGAGAGTTGCTTTACCGCCGGTACGGGCCGCCGCTCTTCCTGAAACGCGATGTTCAGGTTGTGAACCGCCAGGACCTGCTGGCTGTCCAGATCGTTACGTTGCGGCACCCATAACCCCCTTATTCACGATAAATCCCCGTTGTTGGTGCATCGCCTGCATAACCCCAGGCGCGATACATGCCTTCACTGTTGAACGGCAACGCAACGTTGCCTTCGCGATCGACAGCGATAAGCCCGCCGCTCCCGCCCAGTGCGGGCAATTTTTCCATCACCACGCGCTCGCAGGCCTCAGCGAGACTTAAATTACCGTAATCCATTAGCGCCGCAATATCGTAGGCGGCGAGCGTGCGGATAAACACTTCCCCCGTGCCGGTGCATGAGACCGCCACGTTGGCGTTATTGGCGTAGCATCCCGCGCCAGGTAAAGGGCTGTCCCCTACCCGACCGGGTAATTTATTGGTCATGCCGCCAGTGGACGTCGCCGCCGCCAGGTTGCCCTCTTTATCGAGCGCCACCGCGCCAACTGTCCCCATTTTGGTGCTCTCTTCCAGCGGGGCCGAATGATCCAACTGGGTGATCCCCGCCGTGCGCGCGTCCAGTAATTGCTGATAGCGTTCAGGCGTGGAGAAAATGTCAGGTTGAACCGCTTCCATTCCGTGCTCAGCGGCAAATTTTTCTGCTCCGGCACCAATCAGCAACACATGCGGGCTTTGCTCCATCACCAGACGCGCCGCCAGAATCGGGTTGCGCAGATGGCTAACACCCGCAACGGCCCCTGCTTTTAGCGTGTTGCCGTCCATCACGCAAGCATCCAGTTCATGCGTTTCGTCGCGCGTAAACACCGCGCCAATGCCCGCATTAAACAGCGGACACTCCTCCAGAAGACGCACCGCTTCGGTGACCACGTCCAGCGCGCTGGCTCCCGCTTCCAGCATTTGCTGACCGGTTTCGACAATCGCAGACAGCGCATTGACGTAGCGTTTTTCCTGCTCAGGACTCAGCTTTGATCGGGTAATTGCCCCTGCTCCGCCGTGTATTGCGATAACCGCATTCACCATATCAATCACCCATCAGCGTAAAGGCGCTGCTTTTTCTATAAATATCATTATCGTGGCCGGAGCTTCAGATGATTTTTGAATATAGAAAGACGCAACTGTGATGTAAAGCGTACACCATCAGAGTCATACAGTTAGCGGCACTTTTCTGCCATAATGCCCGCTTTCGTTGCAATCCCGCAGGAGTGACCCATGGATTTTACCGCCGGACTGATGCCGCTTGAGACGGCACTCACGCAGATGCTCGACCGGATTTCGCCGCTGAAAGAGCACGAAACGCTACCTTTACTGCGCTGTTTTGGTCGCGTGACGGCGAGCGATATCGTCTCTCCGCTGAACGTGCCGGGATTTGATAACTCCGCGATGGACGGTTATGCGGTGCGTCTTGCAGACATTCAGGCGGGAAATGCATTGCCGGTCGCCGGAAAAGCCTTCGCGGGCCAGCCTTTCCAGGGCGAATGGCCGCAGGGAACCTGTATTCGCATTATGACGGGTGCCCCGGTGCCAGCGGGTTGCGACGCGGTGGTGATGCAAGAAGAGACCGAGCAAACCGACGACGGCGTGCGTTTTACCGCCAGCGTTAAACCGAACCAGAACATCCGCCGCGCCGGAGAAGATATCACGCTGGGCGCGGCTGTGTTTGCCGCCGGGAAACCGCTGACGGTCGCTGAACTGCCGGTGCTGGCGTCGCTGGGTATTGCGGAAATCGACGTGGTGCGCAAAGTGCGCGTTGCCCTGTTCTCGACGGGCGATGAGCTGCAGTTGCCGGGTCAGCCGCTGAAAGAGGGGCAAATTTATGACACCAACCGTCTGGCCGTACATCTGATGCTTGAACAGCTGGGCTGCGAGGTCATTAACCTCGGCATTATTCCTGACAATCCGGAAAAACTGCGCGCCGCATTTATCGAAGCGGACACATCCGCAGATGTGGTGATAAGTTCTGGCGGCGTATCCGTTGGCGAAGCGGATTATACCAAAACCATGCTCGATGAGCTGGGTGAAATCGGCTTCTGGAAACTGGCGATTAAACCCGGAAAACCGTTCGCTTTCGGTAAACTTGAACACAGCTGGTTCTGCGGCCTGCCGGGTAATCCGGTGTCGGCGGCGCTGACGTTTTATCAGCTGGTGCAGCCGCTGCTGGCGAAATTGTCCGGGAATACGGCGCAGGATCTGCCTGTGCGTCAACGCGTGCGGGCCGCTACGCGCCTGAAGAAATCACCGGGGCGTCTTGATTTCCAGCGCGGGATTTTGGCGCGAAACGCCGTGGGCGATTTGGAAGTGAGCACCACCGGCCATCAGGGTTCACATATTTTCAGCTCCTTCAGCCAGGGCAACTGCTTTATCGTCCTTGAGCGCGAGCGCGGGAACGTCGACGCGGGCGAATGGGTTGAGGTCGAAGCCTTTAACCACCTGTTCGGAGGCTGAGCATGACGGTTGAACTGAGCGACCAGGAGATGCTGCGCTACAACCGCCAGATCGTCCTGCGTGGTTTTGATTTTGACGGTCAGGAAGCGCTCAAAGCCGCCCGCGTGTTAGTGGTTGGTTTGGGTGGTTTGGGCTGTGCGGCGGCGCAATATCTGTCCGCAGCGGGCGTCGGGCACATGACGTTGCTGGATTTCGACACCGTGTCGGTATCCAATTTGCAGCGCCAGACGCTACACAGCGATGCAACGATTGGCGAGCCAAAAGTCGCCTCCGCGCACGCCGCACTGGCGCGTATTAATCCTCACGTTCAGTTCACGTTGATTGACGCGTTGCTCGATGACACCGCGCTGTACGCGCACATCGCGCATCACGACCTGGTGCTTGATTGCACCGATAACGTCACTATTCGCAATCAGCTCAACGCGGGCTGTTTTACCCATAAAACTCCGCTGGTTTCCGGCGCGGCGATTCGTATGGAGGGCCAGATCAGCGTATTTACTTACGCCGACGGCGAGCCGTGCTATCGCTGTCTGAGCCGTCTGTTTGGCGAGAATGCGCTGACCTGCGTCGAGGCGGGCGTGATGGCTCCGCTGGTCGGCGTGATCGGGTCATTGCAGGCGATGGAAGCAATTAAAGTACTGACGCATTACGGAACACCAGCGGCGGGGAAAATCGTGATGTACGACGCGATGACCTGTCAGTTCCGCGAGATGAAACTGATGCGCCATCCGGGATGCGAGGTGTGCGGAGGGTAACAGCAACGCGGATTGTTGTTGTGTGTGCCTGTTTCCCCTCACCCTACCCCTCTCCCGGAGGGAGAGGGAACTGTTCGCTGCCCTATTTTCTCCGCTGACACCTTTCTCCCCCTCCCCGTGGAAGAGGGAACTGTTCGCTGCCCTATTTTTTTCTGCTGGCATCTTTCTCCCCCTCCCCGTGGAAGAGGGAACTGTTCGCTGCCCTATTTTCTCCGCTGACACCTTTCTCCCTCTCCCCGTGGGAGGGGAAACTGTCCGATGCCCTATTTTCTCTGCTGACACCTTTCTCCCTCTCCCCGTGGGAGGGGAAACTGTCCGATGCCCTATTTTTTTCTGCTGGCATCTTTCTCCCCCTCCCCGTGGAAGAGGGAACTGTTCGCTGCCCTATTTTCTCTGCTGACACCTTTCTCCCTCTCCCCGTGGGAGAGGGAATTGCCACTGCCCTATTCTCTCCGCTGGCACCTTTCTCCCTCTCCCTGTGGGAGAGGGTCGGGGTGAGGGCATCAGGCAGCACAATCAAATAGACGTCCGGCCAAACGCGCTCTGCCAGTCCTGCTCAAACTTCGCCACAGCCGCATCCACCGCGGGAGCGCTAATAAACTGCTGCGCCACATCCAACGGCAAAGTGATGGCCTCGCAGCCCGCCAGCAAACAGTCCAGTGCCTGACGCGGCGTTTTAAAACTCGCGGCCAGCACTTTTGCGTGCGGGGCATGCAGCGTCAGCAGTTGCTGTAATTCCACCACCGTTTGAATACCGTCACCGCCCTGTGCATCCAGGCGGTTCACATACGGCGCAACATATTCCGCACCCGCCAGCGCCGACAGCATGCCCTGCGTAGCGCCGTACACCGCCGTGCCCAGCGTTGGGATCCCTTCGGCTTTCAGCATTTTAATGGCGGCCAGCCCTTCTGCCGTGACGGGCACTTTGACCACCAGATCGTTAATGATGGCGCGTAATTTTCTCGCATCTTCGACCATCGCTTCCGCCGAGGTTGCCATCACCTGCGCGAACAACTGGCCTTTTCCCCCCAGCGCGTCATGCAGCTCCGGCAACAGCACGTCCAGCGGCTTTTTACCCGCCGCCACAATACTGGGGTTAGTGGTTACACCCGCCAGCGGGAAAATACGCGCCAGTTTTTTGACTGCGGCAACGTCGGAAGTATCGAGATAAAGTTCCATGATCAAACCCTCAAAATTAGCCTGCCATAACACTACCACGTAAAAACCCGCCGCAGAGTTGATGTACATCAAAATAACTTTCATTCGAAAGTTATTTAATCTTCATACGCAATAAGAGGCGATATTATGATTTTCAATATTCAGCGCTACTCGACTCATGACGGCCCCGGTATTCGTACCGTGGTGTTCCTGAAAGGCTGCTCACTAAGCTGCCGCTGGTGTCAAAACCCTGAGAGCCGCTCTCGTACCCGAGACGTCCTGTTTGATGCCCGCCAGTGCCTGGAAGGCTGTGACCTTTGCCAGCAGGCGGCGCCAGGGATTATCGAGCGTGCGCTGAATGGACTGATTATTCATCGCGAAAAACTCGACGACGCAACGCTCAACGCCCTCACCGATTGTTGCCCTACGCAAGCGATGACCGTCTGCGGTGAGGATCAACAGGTCGCCGATATTATGGCCACCGTACTGCGCGATAAACCTTTTTACGATCGCAGCGGCGGCGGTCTCACGCTCTCCGGCGGCGAACCGTTTATGAACCCGGATCTGGCCCTCTCGCTGTTCAAAGCCAGCCATGGACAAGGCATACATACCGCCGTCGAAACCTGTCTGCATGTCCCGTGGCACGCTATTGAGCCCTCGCTGCCGTATGTTGATCTGTTTCTCGCCGACCTAAAACATGTCGATGGTGAGGTGTTTAAACAATGGGCTGGCGGCTCGGCTAAGCGCGTTCTGGAAAACCTGAAACGTCTTGCGGCAGCGGGCAAAAAAATCACGATTCGCGTCCCGCTGATTCCCGGTTTTAACGCAGATGAAGCGTCCATCAAAGCCATTACCCGTTTTGCTGCGGATGAACTCAACGTCCGCGAGATCCATTTTCTGCCCTACCACACCCTTGGCATGAACAAATATACCCTGCTCGGCCAACCCTACTCTGCCCCTGATAAACCGCTCGATAACCCAGCGTTACTGGACTTTGCCCTGGCGTGTGCTGGCCAGAATGGGTTAACCGCGACCTTACGAGGATAATGTTATGACACAGCTGAATCTGAACACCCTGACCGATCGTATTAAGGCGCATAAAACCGCTCTGGTGCATATCGTTAAGCCGCCCGTTTGTACCGAACGCGCGCAGCATTACACCGAAATGTACCAGCAGCACATGGACAAACCTATCCCGGTACGTCGCGCGCTGGCGCTGGCGCATCATCTGGCGAAGCGCACCATCTGGATCAAACACGACGAGCTAATCATCGGCAACCAGGCAAGCGAAGTCCGCGCCGCGCCGATTTTTCCGGAATATACCGTGTCGTGGATTGAAAAAGAGATCGACGACCTGGCCGACCGTCCGGGCGCGGGCTTTGCCGTTAGCGAAGAGAATAAACGCATTCTGCATGATATTTGCCCGTGGTGGCGCGGCCAGACGGTGCAGGATCGCTGCTACGGCATGTTTACTGACGAGCAAAAAGGGCTTCTGGAAACCGGGATTATCAAAGCCGAAGGCAATATGACCTCTGGCGACGCCCATCTGGCGGTGAATTTCCCGCTGCTGCTGGAAAAAGGCCTCGACGGGATGCGTGCCAAAGTGGCCGAGCGCCGTACTCGCATTAACCTGACCGTACTGGACGATTTGCACGGCGATCAGTTCCTGAAAGCGATTGATATCGTGCTGGACGCCGTGAGCCTGCATATCCAACGTTTTGCCAGCCTGGCGCGTGAAATGGCGAGCAACGAGATCCGCGAAAGTCGTCGCGACGAGCTGCTGGCGATAGCGGAAAACTGCGATGTGATTGCCCATCAGCCGCCAAAAACCTTCTGGCAGGCGCTGCAGCTGTGCTATTTCATCCAGCTGATTCTGCAAATTGAATCCAACGGTCACTCCGTCTCCTTCGCCCGTATGGACCAGTATCTGTATCCGTTCTACCGCCGTGACGTTGAGTTGGATCAGTCGCTCAACCGCGAACACGCGATTGAAATGCTGCACAGCTGCTGGCTGAAATTGCTGGAAGTGAACAAAATTCGTTCCGGCTCGCACTCAAAAGCGTCGGCGGGCAGTCCGCTGTATCAGAACGTCACCATTGGCGGACAGAAGCTGGTCAATGGCGAAGCGATGGACGCGGTGAACCCGCTCTCTTACGCGATTCTGGAATCCTGCGGTCGCCTGCGTTCTACCCAGCCAAACCTCAGCGTGCGTTACCACGCCGGTATGAGCAATGATTTCCTCGACGCCTGCGTGCAGGTGATCCGCTGCGGCTTTGGCATGCCCGCGTTTAACAATGATGAAATTGTGATTTCCGAATTCATCAAGCTCGGCGTCGAAAAAGAAGATGCTTACGACTATGCGGCGATCGGGTGTATCGAAACCGCCGTGGGCGGCAAATGGGGATATCGCTGTACCGGTATGAGCTTTATCAACTTCGCCCGCGTGATGCTGGCGGCGATGGAAGGCGGTCGCGATGCCACCAGCGGCAAGGTTTTCCTGCCGCAGGATAAAGCGCTTTCCGCCGGTAACTTCGATAATTTCGAACAAGTGATGGAATCCTGGGATAACCAGATTCGCTACTACACGCGTAAATCCATCGAGATTGAATACGTGGTGGACACCATGCTGGAAGAAAACGTCCACGATATTCTCTGCTCTGCGCTGGTGGACGACTGCATTGAGCGCGCGAAAAGTATTAAAGAAGGCGGCGCGAAATACGACTGGGTGTCGGGTTTGCAGGTCGGTATCGCCAACCTTGGGAACAGCCTGGCTGCGGTGAAGAAGCTGGTCTTTGAACAGGGCACGATCGGTCAGCAGCAGCTGGCAGCCGCGCTGGCGGATGATTACGAAGGGCTGACGCATGAGCAGTTGCGCCAGCGTCTTATTAACGGCGCACCGAAATACGGCAACGATGACGACAGCGTTGATTTGCTGCTGGCCCGCGCCTACCAGACCTATATCGAAGAGCTGAAGCAGTACCACAACCCGCGCTACGGCCGTGGTCCGATTGGCGGTAACTATTACGCGGGTACGTCGTCTATTTCGGCAAACGTGCCGTTTGGTGCGGCGACGATGGCAACGCCGGATGGACGTAAAGCGCATACCCCGCTGGCGGAAGGCGCAAGCCCGGCGTCGGGCACCGATCATCTCGGTCCGACCGCGGTTATCGGTTCCGTGGGTAAACTGCCGACGGAAGCGATTCTGGGTGGCGTGCTGTTAAATCAGAAGCTCAATCCGGCAACGCTTGAGAACGATTCGGACCGTCAGAAGCTGATGATCCTGCTGCGCACTTTCTTCGAGGTGCATAAAGGCTGGCATATTCAGTACAACATTGTGTCGCGTGAAACGCTGCTGGAAGCGAAACGGCATCCGGATCAGTATCGTGACCTGGTGGTGCGCGTAGCGGGTTATTCGGCGTTCTTTACCGCGCTGTCGCCGGACGCACAGGACGATATCATCGCCCGTACGGAGCATACGCTCTAACCTTTGCGGTCTGATGCCCTCACCCCGCCCCTCTCCCACAGGAGAGGGAGCACACACTAAAAACGGCAACTGGGGTTGCCGTTTTGCTTTACCTCCTCTGCTGTCTGATGTCCTCACCCCAACCCTCTCCCACGGGAGAGGGAGCGAACACTAAAAACGGCAACTTGGTTGTCGTTTTTAGTTTTTGGTTTCGAATGAAATAGATTTGTGGTTCGGGTCACATTGTTATTAGAATGTTTCTTGGTCGCAGTAATATTCTGGAGAACAATGTATGACCGTTAAAGTTATCGTCACCGATATGGACGGAACTTTCCTTGATGATGCCAAGCAGTACGATCGTGAACGCTTTCAGGCACAATTCGAGCAGCTTAAGGCACGTGATATTGAATTTGTTGTCGCCAGCGGTAACCAGTATTACCAGCTCATCTCGTTCTTCCCGGAACTGAAAGAACACATTTCTTTCGTCGCTGAAAACGGCGCGCTGGTGTTTGATCACGGCGAGCAGATTTTCCACGGCGAACTGACCCGCCACGAATCACAAATCGTGATCGGCGAATTGCTCAAAGATAAACAGCTGAATTTCGTCGCCTGTGGATTAGAGAGCGCATACGTGAGCAATAACGCGCCCGATGAGTTTGTAGCGCTGATGTCAAAACACTATCACCGTTTAAAGCGTATCAGTGATTATCAGGACATTGACGACGTCCTGTTCAAGTTCTCACTTAACCTGCCGGATAGCGATATCCCGGATCTCATCGACCAACTGCATGTGTCGCTGGACGGCATCATGAAGCCCGTCACCAGCGGTTTTGGCTTTGTCGATCTGATTATCCCTGGCCTGCATAAAGCCAATGGCATCAGCCGCCTGCTCAAACGCTGGGGCATTTCCCCGCAGGAGTGCGTAGGTATTGGTGACAGTGGTAATGACGCCGAAATGCTCAAGCTGGTGAAATATTCGTTTGCGATGGGTAATGCAGCGGAAAGCATTAAATCCATTAGCCGTTTTCGTGCTGACGATAACAATCATCAGGGCGCGCTGAATGTCATCCAGGCCGTGCTCGACAATACCGACCCTTTCAACGCGTAATCCCCTTCTGGCCGGGGCTAAGCTCCGGCACATCACTCTTTTTCGATCCTGCGGCATACGTCAATTTTTTAAACTTGCATTAACTAATTTTTAACTTAAAGTATCATTTGTAGATAACTTTACTTTCGAATGAAAGATGCGAGGCGGTTATGACGTTAACGTTTACCAGTGAAATTTTGCCTGCGGACCCTAAAGCCGCGATTCGCCAGATGAAACGCGAGTTACGCGCGCAGATCGGTGACGTTCAGGCGGTTTTCGACCGGCTGAGTGATAAAATTGCGACTCGTGTGGCGGAAATTAATGAACTGAAAAGCAAAGGGGAATCCGTCTGGCCGGTCATCCCTTTTGAAGATGTGAAGAACGGTCAGATAACGGCTGCGCAGCGTGAAGCGGTAAAACGTCGGGGTTGTGCGGTCATCAAATGTCATTTCCCGCGCGAGCAAGCGCTGGCGTGGGATAATTCAATGCTCGACTATCTCGATCTCAACCAGTTCGACGAGGTCTACAAAGGGCCAGGCGATAACTTCTTTGGCTCCTTAACCGCATCGCGTCCGGAAATTTATCCGATTTACTGGTCGCAGGCGCAAATGCAGGCGCGTCAGAGCGAACAAATGGCGCAGGTGCAATCGTTCCTGAATCGTTTGTGGACGTTCGAGAGCAACGGAAAACAGTGGTTTAACCCGGATGTCAGCGTGATTTATCCGGATCGCATCCGCCGCCGCCCGCCAGGAACAACGTCCAAAGGTTTAGGCGCACATACTGATTCCGGGGCGCTGGAACGCTGGCTGCTTCCGGCTTATCAGCAGGTCTTTGCGCGGGTGTTTGACGGGAATCTCGATCAATACGATCCATGGAATGCTGCGCATCGCACGGAAGTGGAAGAGTACACCGTGGATAACACCACCAAGTGCTCCGTGTTCCGCACCTTCCAGGGCTGGACGGCGCTGTCAGATATGATCCCAGACCAGGGATTGCTGCACGTCGTGCCGATCCCGGAGGCGATGGCGTACATTCTGTTGCGTCCGCTGCTCGACGACGTGCCGGAAGACGAGCTTTGCGGCGTGGCACCTGGCCGCGTACTGCCGATTTCCGAGAAGTGGCATCCGCTGTTGATCGAGGCGTTAACCAGCATTCCGGCACTGGAAGCGGGTGATTCGGTGTGGTGGCATTGCGATGTGATTCACTCCGTCGCCCCCGTGGAGAATCAGCAAGGCTGGGGCAACGTGATGTACATCCCTGCCGCGCCGATGTGCGAGAAAAATCTCGCCTACGCGAAAAAAGTCAAAGCGGCGCTGGAAACGGGCGCATCGCCGGGCGATTTCCCGCGCGAAGATTACGAAAAAACCTGGCAGGACCGCTTTACCGTGAGCGACCTGAATATCCACGGCAAGCGCGCGCTCGGCATGGTCTAAGCGTCGTAAAGCCCTTCCCGCTCCACGGCGGTGCGTCGTTTTCCCTGACGTATCCGCCGTACTGATTCCCGCACCGTCAGCGTTCCGTTTAGCAACAACGTTCCCACCGGCGCGTCCGGGCGCATCAGACGCTGCTGGAGCATATGCACCGCTTCCGTACCCAGCTCATCGCGCGGAACATGCACCGCCGTTAACGGAACATCCTGAATCGCTGCCAGATTAAAACCGTCGATGCTCATCACCGAGACATCCTGCGGCACCCGCAGACCATGCTTTTGTAACGCGCTAATGGTGCCCGCCGCCATGAAATCGCCCCCCACCAGAAACGCCGTTGGCAGGTTTTTGGCCGGCGTTCGGCTGAGCCATTCGCTGACCTGCTGTTCCGTTTCTGTAGCGCTGAAGCTGGGCACCACCAGCAGATCGCGTTTATCGTTAAATTTCAGATTGTGCGTCTGCCAGCTATCACGGATGCCCGCCAGACGCAGCTCCATGGTATACCGGCGCAGGCACAGTACATTCATGATCTCCCGATGACCCATTTCGAACAGGTACTCCGCGGCCCGTTCACCAATGGCGCGGTGATCGGGGGCGACGGCAGGCAAGCGCATCCGACTGTCACGACAGTTAATGAGCATGCAGGGCTTGGCAATATCAACGGCCAGATCGTGAATATGGGGATCGTCAATGCCCAGTAATATAGCGGCCTGGGTGTCCGTTTCATTCATACGAGCGAGAAAGAGCTGCGCGTCGCTGTCGTTCTCCTCCAGCGCACAGTAGCGAAGCCTGACTTCATGAGAGGCGAGCCCTTTGCTCACACTCTGGATCACGCGGTAGTAAAAGATGTCGGACCGCTCGTCAAATGCACGCTGCGGCGCGAAGACCACCAGGCTATTCAGCAGCAACCGCCCCGCAGCCATGCCATCCATGACGCCCAGTTCCCGCGCACATTCCAGCACTTTCTGGCGGGCTTTTTCGCTGGTGTTGGCCTTCCCAGCCAAAACACGAGAAACCGTGCTGATCGAGAGCTGCGTACGGGCGGCAATTTCGGCGATTTTTAGCCTTTTATCCATTTTGTGATCTCGCTCCATTTGCTAAATGCAAAAATTTTCATAGTGTGGAATTCGCATAAAAACAGGCTTACATGGCATCTTGCCAAAATATTAATGCCACTTATGAGAAAGCTTGCACAAAATCCACTATTGCCTGCTCATTTTCTGCCATAAGGTGAACTTGTCACACAACTTCCATACTAGTTGTATATCAACTTGAAGCGAAAAACAGATAACTTTCAACGTCATAATAATCTGTGTGACAACCGAAACGTACCTTCCCCCTACCGTCCGTCTTGTGGAGAGAGAAAATGAGTCAGGACATTAATACACCGGTTGTGGCAAGCAAAACCCGCCGCGTCATCAAAAACCTGCGCTGGTATGTACTGGTGCTGTTTTTGCTGGGCGTCACCGTTAACTACATTACCCGTAACTCCCTGGGCATTTTGGCACCCGAGCTGAAAGCGACGATGGGGATTACCACCGAGCAATACTCCTGGATTGTCGGCGCGTTTCAGATTGCCTATACCATTTTCCAGCCCTTATGCGGCTGGCTGATCGACGTGATTGGCCTGAAAATTGGCTTTATGGTTTGCGCCGGGATCTGGGCATTAATGTGTATTTTCCACGCTGGTGCGGGCAGTTGGGTGCACCTGGCTATCCTGCGCTTCTTCATGGGGGCATCGGAAGCCGCCGCTACGCCTGCAAACGCCAAAACCATTGGCGAATGGTTCCCAAAATCTGAGCGTCCGATTGCTGCCGGTTGGGCAGGCGTAGGCTTCTCGATCGGTGCGATGCTGGCACCGCCCATTATTTACTTTGCTCACGCGTCATTCGGCTGGCAAGGTGCGTTCATGTTTACCGGCGTGCTGGCTCTGCTGTGGGTGATTTTGTGGTGGGCGTTCTACCACAACCCGGAACAGCACCCGAATCTGGGCAAAGACGAGCTGGCGTTCATCAAACAGGATAACGAGCCACCAGCCGTTAAGCTGCCGTTCCTGACCGCACTCAAAACCGTGTCCAAAAATAAGCGTTTCTACGGTATCGCTATTCCCGCTTTCATGGCTGAACCGGCCTGGGCCGTGCTGAGCTTCTGGGTTCCGCTGTATCTTGCCAAAGAACACGGCATGGACCTGAAACAGATCGCGATGTTTGCCTGGCTGCCGTTCCTGGCCGCCGATCTCGGCAGCGTGGTCAGCGGATATCTTACCCGTCTTTATACCCGTCTTTTCGGCTGCTCGCGTGTTAACTCCGTGGTGGCCAGCTCTGTGACCGGCGCGTTCTTGATGATTTCTCTGGCTGCGGTTGCTATCACCCGCGACCCGTATATCACGATTGCGCTTATCTCTATCGGCGGGTTCGGTCATCAGATCATCTCCTGCATGCTCAGCGCCCTGGTGGTGGAATCGTTCGACAAAGGTCAGATGGCGACCGTCAACGGCATGCGCGGCTCGGCGGCCTGGATCGCCAGCTTCCTGTTCTCACTGTTAATCGGCGTCACCGCCGACAAAATCGGCTTTAACCCGCTGTTCATTGCCATGGGTTTCTTTGACCTTGTTGGCGCATTTTTCCTGGTCGCATTTATTGCTGAACGTCGCGCTAAGCGCGCCTGATACTGGATGTATTGCATATGAAAACGTTGAAAAACTGGACGCTGGCGAAGCAGTCAGCGAATCATCTGGAACTGCTGGTTGATTCTCAACATCACCTGAATCTGTATGTGCTGGAAGAGAATCTGTTCCGCGTGCTGATTAAGCGCAAAGGCGAGCTGGCGCTGGAGAAAACCTGGAGCATTGCGCCAGAACAGGACGTTCCGTGGGAAGGTCGGCATCGAGAAGATCTCAGCGGATTTAGCTGCCCGACGTGGACGCTCACGCAGCAGGGCGACGCGCTGGTAATTGCCACCCAACAGCTGCGCGTCACCGTGCATCAGCCGCTGTGGCTGGAGTGGCATTATCGCAATGACGCGGGTGAATGGCAGGCGCTGGTGAATGACCGCCCGACAAGTGCTTATCTGCTGAACGCTCACGGCGACGGCGCGGCCCACTACCTGAGCCGTCGTAAAGATGAGCGCTTTTATGGCCTGGGTGAGAAAGCCGGTGATTTGCAGCGCAACGGTAAACGCTATGAGATGCGCAATCTGGATGCGATGGGGTACAACGCCGTCAGCACCGATCCGCTGTACAAGCATATTCCGTTTACCATCGCCCGCCGCGATGACGTGAGCTACGGCGTGTTTTACGACAACCTGAGCAGCTGCTGGCTGGATCTGGGCAACGAAATCGACAATTACCACACCGCCTATCGCCGCTGGCAGGCCGAAGCGGGTGATATTGATTACTACATTTTTACCGGCAAACGCGTGCTGGACGTCACCAAAGCCTTCGTGCGCTTGACCGGGAAAACGCTTTTTGGCCCGAAATGGAGCCTGGGCTACAGCGGTTCGACCATGCACTACACCGACGCACCCGACGCGCAAAATCAGCTGATGAACTTCATCCGCCTGTGCGAAGAACACGCGATCCCGTGCGACTCGTTCCAGCTGTCGTCCGGGTATACCTCGATAAACGGCAAGCGCTACGTCTTTAACTGGAACTATGACAAAGTGCCGCAGCCCAAAGTGATGACTCAGGCGTTCCACGACGCGGGTCTCAAACTTGCGGCAAACATCAAACCGTGCCTGCTACAGGATCACCCGCGCTACAGCGAAGTGGCGGAAAAAGGCCTGTTTATCCGCGACTCAGAAACCGATGCGCCAGAACGCTCAAGCTTCTGGGACGACGAAGGCTCGCACCTCGACTTTACGAACCCACAAACGGTCGAGTGGTGGCAGAACGGTGTCACGACTCAAATCCTGGAAATGGGGATCGATTCCACCTGGAATGATAACAACGAGTTTGAAGTCTGGGATGGTGAGGCGCGCTGTCACGGCTTCGGTCAGGAAATTGCGATCAAGCACATTCGCCCGGTGATGCCGCTGCTGATGATGCGCGCGTCGATAGAAGCGCAACAGAAATTTGCACCAGAAAAACGGCCGTATTTGATTTCGCGTTCAGGCTGCGCCGGGATGCAGCGCTACGTCCAGACCTGGAGCGGCGATAACCGGACCAACTGGGAGACGCTGCGCTATAACACCCGTATGGGTCTGGGCATGAGCCTGTCCGGCTTGTTTAACGTCGGCCACGATGTGGGCGGTTTCTCAGGCGATAAACCTGATGCCGAGCTGTTTGTGCGCTGGGTACAGAACGGCGTGATGCATCCACGCTTCACCATTCACTCGTGGAATGACGATCAGACGGTAAATGAGCCGTGGATGTATCCGGGCGTGACGCCGGCCATTCGCGGTGCCATCGAGCTGCGCTATCGGCTGCTGCCATATTTATACACCCTGCTCTGGCAGGCTCATGCTGACGACGAGCCGATGCTGCGCCCAACGTTTCTCGATCACGAGCATGATGCGCAGACGTTCGAAGAGTGTGACGACTTCCTGCTGGGCCGCGATGTGCTTGTCGCGAGCGTCGTCGAAGCGGGACAACGTGAGCGCCGCCTCTGGCTGCCAGACAACGAAACTGGCTGGTATGATTTTTACACCCACGAATGGTTCTCCGGCGGTCAGTGGATTACCCGCGATGCGCCTCTGGAAAAACTGCCATTGCTGGTGCGCGCCGGGGCGGGTCTACCGCTGAGTGAACGCATTACGCATGTGTCAGCTGAAAAAGATGATATGCGCGAGCTGAAATTGTTCCCGCTGAAAGGCGTGGGGACGACGTCTGGCCTGCTGTTTGAAGACGACGGCGAAAGCTGGGGTTATCAAAAGGGCAACGCGTTGTGGCTGAACTGGGAAATGGTGTGTGAAGGGTCAACGATTGATCTGAAGGTGGAAGCGTGCGGTGATTATCGTCCGGCGTGGAATACGCTGAACGTGTCGTTACCGGTAGGCGAGAAACGTAAGCTGCTGGTGAATGGCGTTGAAGGGAGTGAGTGGGTGTTATAAAGCGGTCTGATGCCCTAACCCTCTCCCACGGGGAGAGGGAAAAGGACACGTTGATTTCCCTCGTATTTCTCGCTGCAGTATGGCGACAAACCTGCAAATCCCCGGAATCTTACATAAGTCAGTGACCGGGGCGAGCAGGTGCAGCCAACGCCTCTGCAGCGCGAAAGACGACGGGAAATTAGCCGTCGATGCCTTTGCTACGCAGATAATCTTCGTAGTTACCGGTGAAGTCCACGATGCGCTCTGGCGTAATCTCAATCACGCGGGTCGCCAGCGAGCTAACAAACTCACGGTCGTGAGAAACGAAGACCAGTGTCCCCTGATACATCTCCAGCGCCATGTTCAGCGATTCGATAGATTCCATATCCAGGTGGTTCGTTGGTTCATCCATCACCAGAATGTTTGGTTTTTCCAGCATCAGCTTGCCAAACAGCATGCGACCCTTCTCACCACCGGAAAGCACTTTCGCAGGCTTTTTGATATCGTCCTGGCTGAACAGCAGACGGCCAAGAATGCCGCGAATAACCTGCTCGTCGTCGCCTTCCTGTTTCCACTGGCTCATCCAGTCAAATACGGTCAGATCATTTTCGAATTCATATTCGTGATCCTGCGCGTAATAGCCAATTTGCGCATTTTCAGACCATTTCACCGTACCGTGATCGGGCTGAAGCTCAGCCACCAGGGTTTTCAGCAGCGTGGATTTACCGACGCCGTTGGCCCCGAGAACCGCAATTTTCTCGCCCACTTCCAGCAGCAAATTGAAGTTTTTGAACAGCGGACCGTTATCAAAACCTTTGGTCAGTGCTTCGACTTCTAACGCATTACGGAACAATTTCTTGTCCTGCTCGAAGCGAATGAACGGGTTCTGACGGCTGGACGCTTTCACTTCGTCCAGCTTGATTTTGTCAATCTGACGGGCACGAGACGTTGCCTGACGAGATTTAGAGGCGTTGGCGCTAAAGCGGCTCACGAAGGATTGCAGGTCGGCAATCTGCGCTTTTTTCTTGGCGTTATCAGACAACAAACGCTCGCGCGCTTGGGTCGCAGCCGTCATGTATTCATCGTAGTTGCCTGGGTAAACGCGCAGTTCGCCGTAGTCCAGATCAGCCATATGGGTGCAGACCATGTTCAGGAAGTGACGGTCGTGCGAAATGATGATCATGGTGCTGCCACGTTCGTTCAGCACCTGCTCCAGCCAGCGAATGGTATCGATGTCCAGGTTGTTTGTCGGTTCATCAAGCAGCAGAATTTCTGGGTTAGAGAACAGCGCCTGTGCTAACAGCACACGCAGCTTCCAGCCTGGCGCGACTTCGCTCATCAGGCCGTAATGTTGCTCAACGGGAATGCCGACACCGAGCAGCAGCTCGCCTGCGCGGGATTCGGAAGAGTAACCGTCCATTTCGCCGTAGAGGACTTCGAGGTCGGCCACTTTATAGCCGTCTTCTTCACTCATTTCTGCCAGAGCGTAAATGCGGTCACGCTCCTGTTTCACTTCCCACAGTTCCCCGTGTCCCATGATCACAGTGTCGAGCACCGAAAACTCTTCAAAGGCGAACTGGTCCTGGCGAAGCTTACCGAGACGTTCGTTCGGATCCAGCGACACGTTACCGAGCGTTGGCTCTAAATCGCCGCCGAGAATCTTCATAAAGGTGGATTTTCCGCTACCGTTGGCACCAATCAGGCCGTAACGGTTGCCGCCGCCAAACTTGACGGAAATGTTTTCAAACAGCGGCTTACTGCCAAACTGCATAGTGATGTTGCTGGTAACTAACACGGGAGATTCCTGCGAAAAAGTGTGATAAACACGTCATTATGCCACAATTCCTAAATGAGATCCCGTGTTGCAGCGAACCACTAAACTTTAACAAAAGTGAAAAAAATGTGATTTCGTACACATCTGAATTCCCAGTGGGCGGGAATGCACATATAATGCGCTCCCATCACTGACTCAGACTCATCAACTAATCGCCAGAGTGGCAAAGATACCTCGCATAACATGAATATGAAATTATCAACGCTTTTTGCGGCGGCGTTAGCCGTAGTAGGTTTTTGCAATACCGCTTCTGCGGTAACTTATCCGCTGCCGACAGACGGTAGCCGTCTGGTGGGTCAAAACCAGGTGGTTATCGTGCCGGAAGGCAACGACCAGCCGCTGGAATATTTTGCAGCTGAATATCAGCTGGGCCTGTCCAACATGCTGGAAGCAAACCCGGGCGTTGACCCGTATCTGCCGAAAGCGGGCACTGTGCTGAACATTCCTCAGCAGTTGATTCTGCCGGACACCGTCCATGAAGGCATCGTGATCAACAGCGCGGAAATGCGTCTGTACTATTACCCAAAAGGCACTAACACCGTGATCGTTCTGCCGATTGGTATCGGTCAGTTGGGCAAAGATACCCCAATGAACTGGACCACCAAAGTCGAACGTAAGAAAGCGGGTCCAACCTGGACGCCAACCGCGAAAATGCACGCAGAATACATCGCTGCCGGTGAACCACTGCCAGCCGTTGTGCCCGCTGGCCCGGACAACCCGATGGGTCTGTACGCGCTGTACATTGGCCGTCTGTATGCGATCCACGGAACCAACGCCAACTTTGGTATCGGCCTGCGCGTCAGCCACGGCTGTGTGCGTCTGCGTAACGAAGATATCAAATTCCTGTTCGAGAACGTGCCTGTTGGGACGCGCGTACAGTTTATCAATGAGCCTGTCAAAGCCACTTCCGAGCCGGATGGCAGCCGCTACATTGAAGTGCATAACCCGCTCTCTACCAGCGAAGACCAGATTAATAACAATGAAATCGTACCGATTAATCTGAAGAGCAACGTGCAGGCTGTCACTACCCAGCCAGACGTTGAAGCGACGGTTGTTGATCAGGCCGTGCAGAACCGCTCAGGGATGCCGGTTCGTTTGAACTGATTCAAATCGAGACATAAAAAAAGCGGGCTTTTTAGCCCGCTTTTTTATTATCCGTTATTCACGATGACGATTCCGCCATGATCGTAGCGGTAGTGGCAGTGGGCATATTCCAGCGGCGTACCGTCTTCCAGATAGATAACCTGCTCCACTTCCAGCACCGGATCGGTTTGTTCACATATCAAATGCTGCATATCGAGCGCCGTCGGTTTTAACGCACGAACCACCCGATACGACCCCATAATTTTCAGCCCCAGCGTCTCCTGAACGTACTGAAACACCGAGCTTTCTAGGTGGGTTTTATTCAGGCCCGGAACCAGATTCAGCGGCATTACGGTTGAATCCAGCGACATCGGCTCGCCGTTGAGCGAACGCAAACGGATAAAATCATACACTGGCGTATCGACATTAATCATCAGCGAAGACTGCTCTTTCTCATTCGGAAAACGCAGTTCGAAATGCACCACTTTGCTGCTGACAGTTCCAAGATGTTCCCAGGTTTTGGTCGCACCAAAATAGTCGCTGCCGGAAAGATCCCACTGCGACAGCTGCAGGAAGTTTTTACGGATAAACGTCCCCTGCCCCTGGCGCGTATACACCAGCCCTTCCACAATCAGCTGACGCATGGCCTGCTGAATCGTCATACGACTGGTGCTGAACTCCGCCGCCAGCGCAAACTGGTCGGGCAACGGTTCGTTGGCGGCATACTGCTGACTAATAATGCGTTTTTTAATTTCCCGCGCTATGGTGATGTACTTCGCCGCCATCGCCTTTTCCTTATGATTGATCCGCTATCACACTGTTTTTTAACGCCACTCGCTCAGCAATCTTGAGGAAAGGCAGGTAGAAGAATACACCAAATACAATGATTGCCAACTGCACCACCACCGCGCGCCAGTCCCCCGCCGTCGCCAGCCAGGCGCTGAGTATTGGCGGCGTGGTCCATGGGATCATGACCACGCAGCGCGACATCAGCCCTAGCGTGGTACAGAGCCAGGCAAAATAAATGCCGATGGCCGGCAGCAGGACAAACGGGATCATCAGCGGCAGGTTGAACACGATCGGCAAGCCAAAAATCACTGGCTCGTTGATATTGAACAATCCCGGCGCCAGCGACAGCCGCGCCACCTGCTTTGATGACTTTTGACGTGCAAAGATAAAAATCGCAATCAGCAGGGAAATGGTACTCCCGGTTCCGCCAATCATGCCGAACGTAGGGACAAAGATATTATTGATAATGTGCGGAATCGGCTGTCCGTTAGCGAACGCGATCATGTTCTCGTTGGTGTTGATCAATAAGAACGGTTCCAGAATCACGCTGTTCACGACCGACTGATGAATCCCCAGCGTAAACAAGAAATTACCAAAGCTGTAGATAAAAAGCGTGCCCGGCAGGCTGGTATTGATCAACCGCAGCGGCTGCTGGATAAACGTGGTGATCAGGTGAATCAGGTCCGTGTGCAGCACGTTGGCGAGCAGCGCCGCCAGCACGGCAAACAGAGAGAGCGTAATAATCGTCGGGATCAGCGTGGTGAACGATTTACTCACCGCGGGCGGCACGTTCTCTCCCAGCGAAATATGCAGCGATTTTAAGCGTGATATGGCGATAAAAATTTCGGTAGAAAGCAGGCCAATGAGCACACCCGCAAAGATCCCCGTCGAGCCAATATTGCTGAACGTCAGCACCTGCGTGACGTTCACCGCCGTCTGACTCCCCACGGGAACCAGCTGTAACTGCATCGGCATCATAATGATAAAACTGCTGACAGCGATAACCACTGCCGAGACCGGATTGTCGAAGTCTTTGTTGCGTGCCAGCGACCAGGCAATCATCGGCGCTAACAGCAGCGCCGCAATATTCAGCGTGCCGTTAATGATCGCCTCGCCCCACACTTTAAACTGGGCAAGCGTGTCGCCCTCCAGCACCCACGGAAACACCACGTTATTCACCAGCACCGCAAGTCCGGCAAGGATGAAAATGGGCATGACCGTGGCAAAAGCGTCGCGCAGAGAACGTAAGTGCACCTGATTTGCCAGGCGCGCTGAGAACTCAACAAACTTATCAACAAAAGACTGCATCGCAGGTGTAATTTTTGTATCAGACATAGCGGATATTCCCATCAATCAGTCACAAAAACGGTCCGGCAGCGTACGACTTACAACTCGCGTCCGTTACTATGGATAACCTGTTTCAACCAGGCGTAGCTCTTTTTCGGCACGCGTTTCAGGTCTTTCAGATCGTGGTTTTCACGGTTGACATACACCACACCGTAGCGCTTACGCATATCACCCTGTGAACTGAGAATATCGATCAACCCCCAGCCGAGATAACCGATGACCTGCGCGCCGTCTTCAAACATGGCCGCTTTCATGGCGTCAAAATGTTTGCGGTGATAGTCGATGCGATAGTCGTCTTCGACCTGATTGACCCCATCCCAGGATTCGATAACGCCGATCCCGTTTTCAATCGGGAATACCGGTAAACGCCAGTCGTTGTAATAGCGGGTGATAATGGTGCGAAAGCCCAGCGGATCGATTTGCCAGTTCCATTCGGTGGCTTTCAGGAACGGGTTATTTTTTTCGCCGTGCGCGAGATAATAATTAACAGGTGTGCCTTCTGGAATCGGATCGCTGTCCAGCGTTTTGCTGGCGTAATAGCTAAAGGCCATGTAGTCATTTTTGGTACGTGCCAGCAGCGCCAGATCCTCTGCGCGATAAATATCGCTGAAACCCTGCTGTTCCACCACCGCCATTACCGCAGGGCTATAGCCCTGACCGGCAAAGACGCGCAGCAGATTCTGGTTGAGGAATTCGTCATATTGCTGCGCGCAGAAGATGTCGCGCGGCTTGCAGGTAGCGGGGTAAATCAGCTGATGCGCCAGCATACCGCCCATTAACTGACCCGGTTTCGCCTGATGCAAATATTCGGTCAGCGCCATGTGCCCCACCATCGTGTGGTGCTGGATTTGATACAGCTCGCGCAGGGTTTGCTCGCCTTTCATATACCCTGAAACACGGAACGCTTCCGGCATATGGAAGATATTTTGCTCGTTGTAGGTCAACCAGTACTTCACGCGGTCTCCGTAGCAGTCGATCATTTTTTTGCCGTAACGGATAAATGCGTCCATCACTCGCCGGTCCATAAATCCGTTGTATTCGTTCGCCAGCGCCAGCGGCATGTCGAAGTGATACAGGCACACCATCGGCTCAATACCGCGCGCGATCAGATCGTTGATGAACCGATCGTAAAAAGCGATACCCTCTTCGTTAAATTCGCCGTCGCCTTGCGGACAGACGCGGCTCCAGGAGATCTGGAAACGGTAGCAGTTCATGCCCAGATCCTGCATTAAATCAAAGTCTTCTTTGTAGCGGTGGTACGAGTCGGTCGCCACTTTCCAGTCGGATGCGTTTTCGCCGGCTTCACGAATGTCGTACACCGACATCCCTTTTCCGCCCTCATTCCACGCGCCTTCCGTCTGCATGCTGGAAACTGAGTTTCCCCATAAAAAATTCGCCGGTAGTGATTGATTCATGTTCGCTCCTATATGACTAGTCATTTAAGTTTCATGACTAGTCATATAGCTAAAGATGAAAAATCAATCAAAGATAAGGATCGTTTTTTGTGAGCGGGATAGAAATAAAAAAGCCGGATGCGCAATGCGAATCCGGCTTGAAGATCAGAACTCAATATTACTGCTGAGCTAACTGATTACGGCGATACTCGCCCTGACGCTCCAGCATCCAGCCCGGATATTCACGCGGCAATGCGCTGACAGCATCCAGCTGTATTAACTCATCGTCGCTCAGGCGAATGTCCGTTGCAGCAATATTATCGTCGAGCTGATCGACGCGTTTTGCGCCAATAATCACGCTGCTGACCACTTTCTGATGCAGCAGCCACGCCAGCGCGATTTGCGCGACGGAGACGCCTTTGCTGTCGGCAATGGTGCGCATCACATCGACACAATCGAATGCACGGTCTTTATCCACCGGCGGGAAATCAAACTCAAGGCGGCGTCCGCCGGTTTCGCTTTTACCGTCGCGATCGTATTTGCCGCTCAGCAATCCCCCTGCTAATGGACTCCAGACCATTAACCCCACGTCTTCGCTTTGCATCATCGGCACCAGTTCACGCTCAAGGTCACGCCCAGCGATAGTGTAATATGCCTGTAACGACGCAAAACGGGCCAACCCAAGACGTTCAGAAATCCCCAGCGCTTTGGCGATTTGCCAGGCTGCCCAGTTTGACACGCCGATGTAGCGCACATGACCGTGCTGGACGAGATTATCCAGAGCGTAAAGTGTCTCTTCGATTGGTGTGGCCGGGTCAAAACCATGGAGTTGGTAGAGATCGATATGATCGAGCTGCATGCGTCGCAGGCTCTCTTTCGCGCTATTGATGATGTGATATCGCGAGCTGCCGCGAGAGTTAACGCCCGCCGTGCCGGTTTCGCCAAAGACTTTGGTGGCGACAACCACATTTTCACGCGGAATTTTCAGGTTCTTCAGCGCTTGCCCGGTGATGATTTCCGAGCGTCCTTCCGAATAGACATTGGCGGTATCAATAAAGTTGATACCCGCATCCAGCGCACGCCCCACCAGCTTTTCGGCATCGCTTTGCTGAAGCTGGCCAATCTTGCCCCACATGCCGTCTTCACCCCCGAACGTCATGGTGCCAAGGCACAGCTCGGAAACAAACAGACCCGTATTACCCAGTTTTTGATAACGCATACGACGTTCCTCGCAATCTTCGTTTAAAAGCTACCAGAGAGTTATACCTCTCTGGTCCCGATTGCGAATGTGTCGTTCCTGTCTATTTCTTGCCCATTTCTCTAAACCAGCATAAAGCCAATCAAAGCCGCCCAAATCAGCATCGGCAGCGACCAGACGTGAAAACGCCACCAGATACGCCGATCGTTCGCCATTCTGAGCGCGATCAGGTTCGCCAGAGACCCAGGCAACAGGCCAAATCCTCCGACGTTCACGGCCCAGGCCAACAGAGCGGTTGGCGGCACATAGTTGATCAGCAAAATGGTAGACGGCACGTTACTGATGAATTGCGACAATCCGATTGCCGTCAGCCACAGCCCGAGGGGGGACAAATCGGTCACGCTGTGTAGCGCGCCCTGCAAAGCGGGCAGTTGAATCAGCAGATGCACATCGATAAACATGGCGATAAACACCAGCAGCAACGTCCAGTCGACGCTTATCAGTACACGACGCGCCAGCACCAAAAAGCCCGCCGCCACCAGCAACGCGCCCCAGAGGGCGAACTTCAGTTCAAGAGCCGTCAGGAAAACGATATACAGCGCCAGACAAGCCCATACCAGGCGCGGCTTCCACTGGGGAGTGACGCTTCCGCTATGATAATTCAGCGCTTTATTGGGAAAAGCAAACCAACACACCACCAGCAGCGACGCCATCATGGCCAGCGCCAGCGGCGCCATTTGCCAGGTAAAGGCCGCGAACGACAGCCCCGAGCGCCCCCACAGCAAAATGTTTTGCGGGTTGCCGATTGGCGTCAGCAACGATCCGGCATTAACGGCCAGCGCTTCAAAGATAATCAGCCGGTTAACCGGGATTTCGCACAGCTTGCGTAACGTCAGGGTGAGCGGCACCACGATGAAAAGCGCCACATCATTGGTCAGAAACGTGGATAGCAGCGCGGCGGCCAGCACCATAAAAAGGGCTAATTTGCGCTCGGTGGCAAACCGACGCACCGTTTTTCGCCCCAGCACGTCAAAATAACCGCTGAGCTCTACGCCTTTGGTGAGCATCATCAGCCCGCTGAGGGTGATGATCGTGTGCCAGTCGATGGCCTCAGGCCAGTTTTTTGGCGCAAAGGGCACGAAAAAGCTCAGCCCGACACCAATGACTAATAGAAGGTGGAAAAAACGATCTCGGGCAAGCGCCTGCAGTCCAGGGATGTTCATTCTGCGGGCGCACCGTATTTAAGGGTAAATTCGCGGAATCTCTCCAGCGTCTCTGCACTGACGTGATGCTCGATCCCTTCCGAATCACGACGGGCCGTATCCTGACTCACACCCAGCACCAGCAAAAAGTTTTCGACGATCTGATGGCGCTCCCGGCTCTCCTGGGCCAGTTTTTCACCTTCCGGTGTCAGGAAAACACCGCGCCAGGGGATCATTTCGATCAGTCCTACTGACGCCAGGCGTTTTAACATTTTCGCGACCGTAGGCTGAGAAACGCCAAGGCGCGCGGCCATATCCACCTGACGGGCTTCACCGACTTCACGAAAGAGATCGGAAATCAGCTCGACGTAGTCATCAATCAATTCGCGACGGTGCGCCTCACGCACCTGACGAAACCCTTCAACATGCTCTTCAACATTCACCAGTTGCGTCTTTTTTTTTGTAGTTGGCTTACCTGCGCGACTGTTCATTGTACTTCCTCAGTGGGGTGACGCCCGTGGCGTCCTATAACGAGAGCGCACAGTGTAAACCATAGCTCTACAAGCACAAAAAATTAACGAATTAGCCATAGCTATACAATATAGCCTGTGCTATATCTGTATGTAATGCAGTCACCCTTCACGGATCGAAGGGATCTGAAATCAGGAGGTCACATGAACGAATTCAAGAGGTGCATGAACGTGTTTAGCCACTCCCCCTTTAAAGTGCGGTTAATGCTGTTGAACATGCTATGCGACATTTTTAACGGCAAGCCACAGCAGAACGACAAACCCAATCACTAAGCGGCGTTGCGGTACGCTGCTTCATTTTTCTGTCATATTCCCCACGTATTCTGGTCGTTTGCCCCCCATTCCCCGATCTTTTTTACGGATTTGCAGCCCCTCTCGCAAAACATCTTATTAGCAACTGTTGACCTAATTGCCGACTGGCTCTATCTTCTTGCAGCCCTGCACCATTTGCGGCTCGCTGAAGCGGACCCTCATTCCCTCTCCACGCACTGTCAGGCAGGCTTTGACCCTCGACGCCAGGGTGAGCACATGGCGTTTTATGATAGTGACCTATGAATTTAACCCTGAAAGACACGATCGTTACCCGCAGTCGGGCCTTAAGCCCGTGGACGGGATTCTACTTTCTGCAATCACTGCTGATTAACTTTGCGCTTGGCTATCCCTATAGCCTGCTATACGCCGTTGCGTTTACCTGCCTGCTGCATCTGATGTGGCGAAGCGCACCGCGTGTGCAAAAAGTGGTGGTGGGAATATGCTCTGTGGTTGCCGCAATGTATTACCCGTTTGGTCAGGCTTATGGCGCACCCAACTTTAATACCCTGCTCGCGCTGCACTCCACCAATATGGAAGAGTCGACGGAGATCCTGACGATTTTCCCGTGGTACAGCTACGTCATTGGCCTGTTCATTTTTGCGCTGGGCGTGATTGCCGTGCGTCGTCAGCCGCAAGAGAAAAAGTCATGGAGCAAAATTGATAACCTGTGCCTGATCGTAAGCATCGCGGCATTTTTTGTCGCACCGGTACAAAACCTGGCATGGGGCGGTGTTTTCAAGCTGAAAGACACGGGTTATCCGGTTTTCCGCTTCGTAAAAGATATCGTGGTGAACAATAAAGAAGTGATCGACGAGCAGGCGCGTATGGCTGAGCTTTCAAACATGAAAGACACCTGGAACGTGCTGGCCGTGAAGCCGAAGTACCATACTTATGTGGTCGTGATTGGCGAAAGTGCACGCCGCGATGCGCTGGGCGCCTTTGGCGGTCACTGGAATAACACACCGTTTGCCAGCTCAGTGAACGGTACGCTGTTTACGGATTACATCGCAGCAAGCGGATCCACGCAAAAGTCACTCGGCCTGACGTTAAGCCGCGTGATCGATGGGAAACCGCAGTATCAGGATAACTTTGTCACGCTGGCCAACCGTGCCGGTTTCCAGACGTGGTGGTTTTCCAATCAGGGCCAAATCGGTGAATATGACACGGCGATTGCCAGCATTGCCAAACGTGCAGACGAAGCCCAGTTTCTGAAAAATGGCGATTTCGAGGCGGATAAAAACACCAAAGATGAAGCCCTGTTAAAGATGACGTCGCAGGTATTTGCTTCTCAACGCACCCAGCCTCAGCTGATCGTCCTGCATCTGATGGGATCGCACCCGCAAGCTTGCGATCGCACGCAGGGGAAATACGCAGAATTCGTGCAATCAAAAGAGACGTCCTGCTATCTCTATACGATGACGCAAACCGACGATCTGTTGAGCAAACTGTACACCCAGTTACAAAACACGGGTGACAGCTTCTCTATGGTGTACTTCTCGGATCATGGTCTGGCGTTCAAAGAACGGGGTAAAGCAGTGCAGTACCTGGCGCACGATGATAAGTTTCAGCAGAACTTTCAGGTGCCGTTTATGGTGCTGTCGAGCGATGATAAAAAGCATCGTGTGATTAAAGCGCGCCGGTCAGCGAACGATTTCCTGAACTTTTTCGCGCAGTGGACCGGGATTTCAGCAAAAGAGATCGCCAACAATTATCCGTTTGTATCAAACAAGAAAGCGCCCCCTGCCTACATTACCAACTTTAAGTTACAGAAAGTGGAGTACACGCATTTGGGGACCGATGCGTTTGAGATAAAAAGTCGCTAACTTGTGCGGCCTGCTACTCTCTCCAGGTGTGAGAAAGTACAAATACAAAACGGCAACCCAAGGGTTGCCGTTTTTGCTGTTACCTTCAAAAAAAATCCGCCACAGTGGGCGGATTTTTATTTCATCACCGAAGTGATTAGAAGCGGTAACCCACGCCTGCGATCCAGGTGCCAACGTCAACGTTGCGGATGCGGCTCTGCTCATAGGAGAAGTCCAGAGCAACGTTTTCGATTGGGTTGAACTGCATACCTGCGCCGTAAGAGAAACCGTAATCGCTAGTGCTTGCGCTGCGGTTCAGGCTTTCGTTCTCGGTCTGCTGGAATTTACCGTAGCCAACACCTACAACACCGTAGATGCTTGCCCAGTCATTCAGGCGGAAAGCTGGACCTGCGGTAACACCGTAGTACTGAGCTTTGTTATATGCGCCATCTTCAAAGCGATCTTTCTCGGTGTAAGTGAAAGAACCGATCACGCCCAGCGGGTTATTGTCTTGCTCGTAACGATACTTCAGGTTGAAACCGTTAGCTTTGTTGACAACGCCCTGCATATCGCTCTGAGCGTAACCACCGGTAACGGTAGAAGTAGCAGCTACAGCAGTACCTGCGGAAACAGCCAGAACAGCGGCCAGTGCTGAAAGACATGCAATTTTTTTCATAACCACCTCAAATGTGCTTCAAGTAAATCCGTAAGTTTTAAATATATCAAAAAATCTGGTGAAACTCTTTGTGATTCGTAATGTCTAACCGAGTCTTTGATGTAACAGAACATTTCAACGAGCAGCTATCTCTTTCAAATAACTCCGAATTTCCACATTTATTCGCTAATTTTGCGCGTCAATGACGTTACATTCATCCAGATTATTCCTAATCTATTAGCTGATAAATTCATCAACTCGCCGCCATTTTACGGATTTACGGCAACTTTTTTTCAACAAAGTCTCAACCGCTCACCTTTTATTTCCATTACACTGCGGCTTTTACTCCCTTTGACATAAATTGACAGGAGAAAGGATGCCTGGTTTGTCTCGTAAAGCGCCGGTCTGGTTGCCCATCGTCGTGATACTTATTGCTATGCTCTCAATCCAGAGCGGCGCGTCGCTGGCAAAATCGCTCTTCCCTATTATAGGTGCACCCGGCGTGACCGCGCTGCGTATCGCGCTTGGCACCCTGATTCTGGTGATTATTTTTAAACCCTGGCGTTTGCGGTTTAAAAAAGAGCAACGTCCGCCGCTGCTGTTCTATGGCCTGTCGCTGGGGGCGATGAACTATCTCTTCTACCTGTCGATACAAACCGTACCGCTCGGGGTTGCCGTCGCGCTGGAATTCACCGGGCCGCTGGCGGTCGCGCTATTTTCTTCCCGTCGTCCCGTGGATTTTGTGTGGGTTGTACTCGCAGTGCTTGGGCTGTGGTTCCTGTTGCCGCTTGGGCAGAATATTTCCCACGTCGATTTAACCGGTGCCGCGCTGGCGCTGGGTGCAGGCGCTTGTTGGGCGGTGTATATCCTGACAGGACAACGGGCAGGCGAAGAGCATGGGCCCGCCACGGTGGCGTTAGGCTCACTGATTGCCGCCATCATTTTTGTTCCGCTCGGCATGGCGCAAGCGACTGAATCCATCTGGCAATGGTCTGTGTTGCCGATCGGCCTTGCGGTCGCCGTGCTCTCTACCGCGCTGCCCTATTCACTCGAAATGATTGCGCTGACGCGGCTGCCCACGCGTATTTTCGGCACGCTGATGAGTATGGAACCCGCACTGGCGGCGATGTCCGGCATGGTATTTCTGGGCGAAAGCCTGACGCTGGTTCAGGTGCTGGCGCTGTGCTCGATTATTGCCGCCTCAATGGGTTCAACGCTGACCATGCGATCTGAACCTAAAATCAAAGAAATCGACATACATTAATATGCCCTATTCTGCATGGTTTCTTGCCATGCAGAATATACGCCAATTCTTGCCCCCCGTTATTTCCGCACATACTTTGTCATCAAGGTGAAATATTTTTGTGTATTTCACATGATTTCGTGAAATTAAGACTCATCCGCAACAAATAAAATAAAAACCTATAAAATCAATGCATTAAAAAAATACATTATTATCACTATTAAATCGATAGGCACAGTCAACCCTGCAGAATGAAAAAGCGGTGCTATACTTATTTCCGGTAATTACCTGGAACACAAAACATCAAGAGGATATGAGATTATGAGTACCGCTAAACTGGTAAAAACGAAAGCGTCTAATCTGCTTTATACCCGCAACGATGTATCGGACAGTGATAAGAAAGCGACGATTGAGTTGCTGAATCGCCAGGTGATCCAGTTCATTGACCTGTCATTAATCACCAAACAGGCCCACTGGAACATGCGCGGCGCAAACTTCATTGCCGTCCATGAAATGCTGGATGGCTTCCGTACTGCGCTGGTGACTCACCTTGATACCATGGCGGAGCGGGCTGTACAGCTTGGCGGTGTGGCCTTGGGTACGACCCAGGTGATTAACAGCAAAACGGCGCTGAAAAGCTATCCGCTGGACATTCACTCTGTACAGGATCACCTGAAAGAGTTGGCCGATCGCTATGCCATCGTTGCTAACGACGTGCGCAAAGCCATTGGCGAAGCGAAAGACGAAGACACAGCCGATATCCTGACTGCGGCTTCCCGCGACCTGGATCAGTTCCTGTGGTTTATCGAATCTAACATCGAATAATCCATACGGAATTTCAATCAAACCCTCGCCTTACGGTGGGGGTTTTGCACATTTATGGTGCACACTTTTTCCTGCGACGCCTGCAAAAGTAAAAAAGTTGTAATAATCACCTCACAAAATCGTTAACGAACGATTGTTTTATCGTCGTTAATTGCGCTTAATATCCTTCCGTCTATTGACTACATTGAAACGCACCAAAATAGTGCCTCACTTTGGTGCAAATCGATACTCTTGCAACGATTATTGTGCAACGTAAGTATATATCCTCTTTGCAAAACAATAGGTTGTAAAGTTGGCACGATTTTTTCATATAGCCGTTTGCTCCCGCAGGGGATCGCCCCGTGGATATAAAAGGAAATACTATGAAGTCTGTATTAAAAGTTTCACTGGCTGCACTTACCCTGGCGTTCGCGGTATCTTCTCAGGCCGCAGACAAACTCGTTGTGGCAACTGACACCGCTTTCGTTCCTTTCGAATTCAAGCAGGGTGATAAGTACGTTGGTTTTGACGTGGATTTGTGGGCGGCAATCGCAAAAGAATTGAAACTGGATTACACCCTGAAGCCAATGGATTTCAGCGGCATCATCCCGGCTCTGCAAACCAAAAATATCGACCTGGCGCTGGCGGGTATCACGATCACCGAAGAACGTAAAAAAGCGATCGAATTCTCTGACGGCTACTACAAAAGCGGTCTGCTGTTGATGGTTAAAGCCGACAACAACGACGTGAAAAGCGTGAAAGACCTCGACGGCAAAATCGTGGCAGTGAAGAGCGGCACCGGTTCTGTTGATTACGCGAAAGCGAATATCAAAACCAAAGACTTGCGCCAGTTCCCTAACATCGACAACGCCTATATGGAACTCGGCACTAACCGCGCTGACGCTGTACTGCACGATACCCCTAACATTCTGTACTTCATCAAAACTGCAGGCAACGGCAAGTTCAAAGCGGTTGGTGAGTCACTGGAAGCACAGCAGTACGGCATCGCTTTCCCTAAAGGCAGCGACGAGCTGCGTAATAAAGTGAACGGCGCGCTGAAAACGCTGCGTGAAAACGGCACTTACAACGAAATCTACAAAAAATGGTTCGGTACTGAACCAA
Source organism: Lelliottia sp. GFLA7 (assembly GCF_056490165.1). Lineage (NCBI taxonomy): Bacteria > Pseudomonadati > Pseudomonadota > Gammaproteobacteria > Enterobacterales > Enterobacteriaceae > Lelliottia > Lelliottia sp. GFLA7. Next base: position 681,455 of record NZ_JBWLAQ010000001.1, read on the forward strand.
AATAATTATTATTAAAGACGTTGTACGCTCAGGGGCGGCTTTCGCCCCTGCATTTTTTAGAACCACGGTTACAGGAAATTATCATGCAGTTTGACTGGAGCGCCATCTGGCCTGCCATTCCTCTCTTGCTTGAAGGCGCTAAAATGACCCTGTGGATTTCGGTCCTCGGTCTGGCTGGCGGGTTGATTATCGGTCTTGTGGCCGGTTTCGCTCGTAGCTACGGTGGCTGGATTGCAAACCATATCGCACTGGTTTTCATCGAAGTGATCCGCGGTACGCCCATCGTCGTACAGGTCATGTTTATCTACTTCGCCCTGCCTATGGCATTTAACGATCTGCGCATCGATCCGTTCAGCGCTGCGGTCGTGACCATTATGATCAACTCCGGTGCCTACATTGCGGAAATCACCCGTGGCGCGGTGCTGTCGATCCATAAAGGCTTCAGTGAAGCCGGTCTGGCGCTGGGCCTGTCCCGTCGCGAAACCATTCGCCACGTTATTCTGCCGCTGGCTCTGCGTCGTATGCTGCCACCGCTGGGCAACCAGTGGATCATCAGTATCAAAGATACCTCGCTGTTTATCGTTATCGGGGTGGCTGAATTAACCCGTCAGGGCCAGGAGATCATTGCCGGTAACTTCCGTGCACTGGAAATCTGGAGCGCCGTTGCGGTGGTTTATCTGATTATTACGCTGCTGCTGAGCTTTGTTCTGCGCCGTCTTGAAAGAAGGATGAAAATCCTGTGATTGAATTTAAAAACGTTTCCAAGCACTTCGGTCCCACGAAAGTGCTGCACGATATCGATCTGAATATTAAACAGGGCGAAGTGGTGGTCATTATCGGGCCGTCAGGTTCCGGTAAATCAACGCTGCTGCGCTGCATCAACAAGCTGGAAGAGATCACCAGCGGCGATCTGTTTGTCGATGGTTTGAAAGTGAACGACCCGAAAGTGGACGAGCGTTTGATTCGTCAGGAAGCGGGTATGGTGTTCCAGCAGTTTTATCTGTTCCCGCACCTGACGGCGCTGGAAAACGTGATGTTCGGCCCACTGCGCGTGCGTGGAGCCAACAAAGCGGCAGCTGAGAAACTGGCGAAAGAGCTGCTGGCGAAAGTCGGCCTTGCCGAGCGTGCGCATCACTACCCTTCTGAACTTTCCGGTGGTCAACAACAGCGCGTGGCAATCGCCCGTGCGCTAGCGGTGAAACCGAAAATGATGCTTTTCGATGAGCCGACCTCTGCGCTGGATCCAGAACTGCGTCATGAAGTATTGAAAGTTATGCAGGATTTGGCGGAAGAAGGCATGACGATGGTGATCGTGACGCACGAAATCGGCTTTGCCGAGAAAGTGGCGTCCCGTCTGATTTTCATTGATAAAGGCCGTATTGCCGAAGATGGCAATCCGCAGGCGCTGATCGAAAATCCGCCGAGCCAGCGTTTGCAGGAATTCTTGCAGCACGTCTCCTGATATTTTCACGCTAATCATCCAAAGCCGGGCACATTATCGCCCGGCTTTTTAATGCCAGATTGTTCCCAAAAACTTCCCTCCCCCGTGCTCCTTCTATACTTATCATTTTGCTGAGCATTTTCTTCATCGGAGGAAGCCGTGCCGTGGATCCTGCTGCTACTGTTTTGCCTTTTCTGCGCGCCCGCGCAGGCGGTCACTATTCCGGGCGTCACGACCGGCGCGTCAACCTCCCAGCAAACCACGCCAGCCCCTGAACCTGACGTTGAACAAAAGAAAGCCGCCTACAGTGCGCTCGCGGATGTGCTCGAGAATGACACCTCGCGCCAGGAGCTGATCGAACAACTCCGTACCGTTGCTGCGACGCCACCGCAGGATCCGGTCCCAAAAATCACGCCTCCGGACGTGGTTGAACAAAAAACCGTGCTGGAAAACGTCACCGACGTGGGCCGTCATTATGGCGACGCGCTATCAGCACGCTTCGCTCAGCTCTATCGCAATCTGATCGGTTCCCCGCACAAGGCCTTTAATCCGCAAACGTTCAATAACGCCGCCAGCCATTTTCTGATGCTGGCCGCGATGGTCTTTGCCTTCTACTGGCTGGTGCGTCTGTGCGCCTGGCCGCTGTACCGCAAAATGGGGCAATGGGGACGCAAAAAGAATCGGGAAAGAAGCAGCTGGTTTCACTTACCGCTGATGATTGCCGGGGCGTTCATTATCGATTTGCTGCTACTGGCGCTGACGCTGTTTGTCGGTCAAATTCTCAGTGATAATCTCGATGCCGGGAACCACACCATCGCCTTTCAGCAAAGCCTATTCCTTAACGCCTTCGCCCTGATTGAATTTTTCAAAGCGCTTTTACGTTTGCTGTTTTGCCCACGCGTGGCGGATTTACGGCCTTTCTCCCTCAGCGATGAGCACGCGAAATATTGGGCGCTTCGCCTGAGCATTCTCAGCGGGCTGATTGGTTACGGTCTGCTGGTCGCAGTGCCGATTATCTCAAACCAGGTCAATGTCCAGATTGGCGCGCTGGCCAACGTGCTTATCATGATCTGCATTACCGTCTGGGCGTTGTACCTGATTTTTCACAACAAAAAAGCCATCACCGACGGGCTATTGCATCTCGCCGATCGGTCGCTCTCTTTCTTTAGCCTGTTTATCCGTGCGTTTGCGCTGATATGGCACTGGCTGGCCAGCGCCTATTTTATTGTGCTGTGCTTCTTCTCGCTGTTCGATCCGGGCAACAGCCTGAAGTTTATGATGGGGGCTACATTCCACAGCCTGGCGATTATTGGTATCGCGGCGTTTGTGTCGGGTTTGCTGTCGCGCTGGATTTCGAAAACCGTCACGCTTTCTCCACAGGTGCAGCGAAATTATCCCGAATTGCAGAAACGGGTGAACAGCTGGATCTCAACGTCGTTGAAAGTCGCGCGCATTCTGACGGTTTGCGTGTCCATTATGCTGCTGCTTAACGCCTGGGGGTTGTTTGACTTCTGGAACTGGCTGCACAACGGCGCGGGCGAGAAAACGGTGGATATCCTGATTCGTATCGCGCTGATCCTGTTCTTCTCGGCGGTTGGCTGGACGCTTTTGGCGAGTCTGATTGAGAACCGGCTGGTGTCAGATATTCACGGACGCCCTCTGCCCAGCGCGCGAGCCCGCACGCTGTTAACGTTATTCCGCAATGCGCTGGCCGTTATTATCAGTACCATCACCATCATGATTGTGCTTTCTGAAATTGGCGTGAATATCGCGCCGCTGCTGGCAGGTGCGGGTGCACTCGGCCTGGCGATTTCGTTCGGGTCACAAACGCTGGTGAAAGACATTATTACCGGGATTTTCATTCAGTTTGAGAACGGGATGAACACCGGCGATCTGGTGACCATTGGGCCATTAACCGGCACCGTGGAGCGGATGTCGATCCGTTCCGTTGGCGTACGACAAGACACTGGCGCGTATCACATCATTCCGTGGTCTTCGATTACCACCTTCGCCAACTTCGTGCGAGGTATCGGGTCTGTGGTGGCAAATTACGACGTGGATCGCCATGAGGACGCAGACAAAGCCAAACAGGCGCTCAGATCGGCGGTAGAGGAGCTGATGGAGATGGAGGATATCCGAGGGCTGGTGATCGGTGAACCGTCGTTTGCGGGGATTGTGGGGCTGACGAATACCGCCTTTACGCTGCGCGTCTCATTCACTACCCAGCCGCTGAAACAGTGGACGGTACGCTTTGCGCTCGACAGCATGGTGAAGAAACACTTTGATCTGGCTGAAGTGCGAACACCCGTTCAAACGTATCAGGTGCTGTCGCCTGCTGGCGCACTTCCGCCACCGCAGGAACCGACGCTTTAAAACAGGCCGGGCATTGTTGCCCGGCACATCAACAATACATCACGCTTAAAACGATTTGCGGCGTTTGGCGTCGTCCATAAATGTCCAGGCGATAAAGCGGCTTTGCTTCTGCCCTTGCGCCATCTCTTTTTTCACCACTTTTACCGCGCCTACGGCAGTCAAAGCACGATACAGCGGTGGTAAATTATCGCCACGAGAAACCAGCGTCGTAAACCATTTCACGTGACGGGCAAACAATTTGCTTTCCGCAATCATCTTCTCGATGAAAGCCACTTCGCCGCCTTCACACCACAGCTCGTGCTGTTGACCGCCAAAGTTCAGCGCACCATCTTCTGCCTGACCGAGGTTGCGACGCTTACGTTCGCTGCCTGCGCGGGCCGTCTCGGCTGAATCATGGAAAGGGGGATTACACATCGTGGCGTCGTAGCTTTCATTCTTATGAATGATGCCGTTGAAAATGTCGGACGCCTCTTTCTGACGACGTAATCGAATCGCGCGGGTCAGCCCCTCGTTCCCGTTCACGATCGCCTGTGCGCTGGCATACGCCTCTTTCCCGGTTTCGCTTCCGGTAAAGCGCCAGCCGTATTCCGCGACACCAATCAGCGGATAAATCAGATTCGCGCCCGTGCCAATATCGAGCACCGTCGCTTGCGGCGGGATCGTCCCGGCATTATCTTCCGCCAGCAAATCGGCGAGATGATGAACGTAATCAGCACGTCCAGGAACAGGCGGGCAGAGAAAACCTTCCGGAATGTCCCACTGCGTAACGCCGTAAAAATGGGCCAGCAGCGCCTTGTTCAGCGCTTTTACCGCCAGCGGGTCGGCAAAATTCACTGAGGGTTCACCCGCAGGCGTCTGCACGATGAACGCTTGCAGTTGAGGGCAGCTCTGACACAGGGCATTCATGTCGTAGCGGTTGCGGTGGCGGTTACGCGGGTGTAATCCCGGCTTTTCGGCAGTCATGGTATTCTCCTTTTAACAGCGGCGTAAGATACCCTCTGGCGGCGCAACGGTAAATAACTCTCTTCCGTGCACAATAATCCGTCAAAAATCAGCAACCTGTATGTCTATGATATGTCAATATTTTGTCAATAAACATCGTTCAAAAAACACGCAGATCACCATCAAATTTTTACGCTAAATCACATCAGGATTACTTCTAAACTTAGTCTGCATTACCCGTTGTCATTCAGAGGATGTGATTATGAAGAAATACCTGACACTACTTGTACTTGCTGGTTCGCTGGCGTCGGCCTCGTTCTCCGCCTGGTCAGCTGAATCACTCTCCCGCAGCGATACCGGGCAGCTTCGCCCGGCAGGCACTGTCTCCGTCACCGGCGCAGCAAACCTCGACGACCTGCAGTCTAAGCTCGCTGAAAAAGCCAAAGATGAAGGCGCAACAGGATTTGTGGTGAACTCTGCTGGCGGTGAAAACCGCATGTTCGGCACGGCCACGATCTATAAATGAGAGTTAATGCTCATATAGCTGCATCTGCCCCCCAACAGATGCAGTTCTCACTGACCCCACCTTGACTGTCTATTTTTTAACCCCATATTCATTATATGAATGTCTATCGTGCATGAGGAGGCTGGCATGGCATCCGGTTGGGCCAATGATGACGCCGTCAACGAACAGATCAACAGTACTATTGAAGATGCTGTCGCGCGTGTTCGCGGTGAATTAGCGCAGGGCGAGAGTTTATGTGAGTGCGAGGAATGCGGCGATCCCATCCCTGAAGCCCGGCGTAAAGCCGTGCCAGGTGTGCGGTTTTGCATTACTTGTCAGCAGAATAAAGATTCAAAAAACACTTCACACTCAGGATATAATCGCAGGGGATCGAAAGACAGCCAGTTGCGCTGACTCTTCTTTACCTTAAACAAAGTCACCCACATTTAGCTTTACGCTCACGCTTTTTTCCGTGTCGCGTAGCAAAACGTGCCCTCGATGCGCGTTGTGTAAAGCGAAACGGCAAGAACGGTAAAGCGAGGATATGAATTTATTAATATTCAATAAGTTATTTGTCATTCAGTTTTTTTGAGCAATGCTGTCAATTCTCTTAGATTATATCTTCCGCAAAAAAACGTGATACTTATCACATCGACGGAACATCGTCCCCTTAACAGAACAACCTGCGAGAGATTAACTATGAAAACCATCAAATATGCTGTTGCCGCTATCGCCCTGACTACCCTTTCTTTCGGCGCATTCGCCGCGCAGTCAGTGACTGAAGCTCAGGCACAAAACATGAATAAATTGGGTGTTGTCAGTGCTGAAGGCGCGACCACACTGGATGGTCTGGAAGCGAAACTGGCTGAGAAAGCGTCTGTTGCAGGTGCAAGTGGTTACACCATCACGTCTGCGAACAGCAACAACAAACTCAGCGGTACTGCGGTAATTTACCAGTAAGCCAAACGATTTAATGCTCGACCCTCGCTAACCCCTCTGGCGAGTTGCTCCAACCCTCATTGACCCTGTTGTTGTTACCCTTTGTTTGCCCGTTCAGGATTGGACGGGTTTTTTTTTATTTAAAATGTCTGGGCAATACGCGCAAGCCCGGCATCCACGGTTTCCACTTCACCCGTAGCCAGCAGGCAGCACGCCATCTGAAGCTTGAGAGAGTGAGGTACCGGCTCGCTTCCCGCAAGGCAACGCTCAATCCAGCGGGCCGTGGTCGCAGGATCTTTTGCCTCGGGCAGCGCAATCTCCCCGGCGGATTCTTCCGCGCGTTCAAGCACCACACGCGTTCCAGCATTGTCGATCAACGTCATCTGCGGGCAGCGCTGCGGATTCGCATACGCCTCTCCTTCCGTTCCGTGCATCAGTAGTGCTCTGCCACCGATATCGGCAAAAAAACCAGCGACACGGGTGACATATTCCGGGTGAGACACGCTGGACAGACGCAGCGCCGCATCTTCCGCGAACGGCGTCGCCAGTTTCGCCAGCGTATGCGCGCTGTTACGCACGCCCATCCGCCAGCGCATATCCAGCTGCTTTTCGAGCGGCGGACACAAGGCGTTAACCGGAATGTAAACGGGGTGAGGTCCATCGAGTTTGGCCTGAGCCTGACCGGCATGAAGCGTAGGCGCAACACCAAGCAGGGTAAAAATGGTTTCGGTCAGCACGCGAGTTGGATCGGCGCTCACCCCGTGCACCACCACCGGGAATCCCAGTTTGTGGAGCAACATCGCCAGCAGAGGCGTCAGGTTCGCCTGTTTGCGTGCGCCGTTATAACTGGGGATCACAATCGGCATCGGCTTGCCCACCGGCGGCGTCAGTTGCAGGGTGTGAGCCTGCATCGCCTCGTAAAAGCCCCGCATTTCCGCTTCGCCTTCCCCTTTGATGCGCAGCGCAATTAATATGCCGCCCATTTCAAGCTCTGGCACATCGCCATTCAGCATATGGGTATACAGCGCACGGGCGGTTTCCTGGTCCAGATCGCGAGCATGATTTTTCCCGCGCCCTACCTCTTTGATAATTTTGCGATAATCCACGACATTTCTCCTGGCGACATCTTTTTAACAATATAGCCCCGAAGAAGCGTTCGCCGACAGGTTTTTATTTACCTGCGGGACGACGCCCACGGGCACGCGGACTTTTTTTAGACGCGGGCACGACCTGAGTCGGACGCTTTTTGACTTCCGGCACGTCGGGCTGCTCGATAGGGAACACCGGCAGGGCATTCAGCAAACGCTGACCGTAGTTTTTTGTCAGCAGACGACGGTCATAAATGACGATTTCGCCCCAGCAGCCGCGGCTACGGATCAGTCGCCCGACCTGCTGAATCAAATTAAACGACGCAGCCGGCAGGCTTTGCACTTCAAACGGATAGCGATTCAGACTTTTCAGCCACTCGCCCTCAGTGATCACCACCGGACTGTCGATCGGAGGGAAGGCAATTTTGTGGATATGCACCTGCGTCAGATAATCGCCTTTCAAATCCAGACCTTCAGCGAAAGATTGCAAGCCCACCAGCACGCTGCGCTCACCGTTATCAATACGCTTACGGTGCGCTTCCACAAGGCGATAGCGTGGCTGATCGCCCTGCACCAGCAGCAGCAAACGCAGATCGGTGACGAACGTTAAGAACAGCTGCAGGGCACGGTTGCTAGCGAACAGCACCAGCATGCCGGGATATTTCTTGCTCTCCACCTGCTCGCGGAAATAGGCGGCCATTTCGGCAATATGCTGCTCTTCGTGCTCCATCAGCGGCTCATGCTGCATTTTGGGGATAACCAGTTTGCCCTGCTCACAGTGGTTAAATGGCGAATCCAGCGAGACAAAACGGTCACCCGCCTTCTCTTTTAGACCGCTCATCTCCTGCAAACGCGAGAAGCTGTTCAGCGAACGCAGCGTCGCCGACGTCACAACCACATGCGGCACGCTACGCCAGATCAGCTTTTCCAGCTGATCGCTCACGCGAATGCCCACGCAGTGGAAGAACAGATGGATTTGCCCATCTTTCACTTCGCGCGTCGCCCATTTGGTGACCGGCGCGCCAGATGCCTGGGCCATTGACGCCAGTCGCCACAGCTTGCTTTGGCTTTCAAACATGCTTAACGCGCGATTCATCTGTAATAACACGCGGTGCACGCGCACCACGTCGTGGGTACCGGTTTTCTCGCTGAGATCGTTCAAGAACATTTCGGCAAGCCCACGCAATTTTTCCAGCAGTTTCGCCAGCTGCTTGCAGATCGCCATCACCTCATCCGGCAGCTCGCCCATCGCAAAGCGGTGCTCCGCCTGCTGAGCCGCAGGAAGATAAAGGTCGAGGATAGCGTTCAGGGACGCAATCAGCGCGTAAACCTCTTCGCAGTGCTCGCTAAGACGTTCAGGCACTGCCAGCGGTGGCGTCGTTTTGGGGCGGAACTGCTCCATGCAGGTGGCGATCAGTTTGCAGAACAGATCGAGCTGGACACGGAACCACGGCGCGGTGATCTCCGCGCTCATTTCGAGTGCATCGCGCGCCACGTCCGGCAGATGGTGTCCTTCATCGAGCACCAGCAGTAAGTTTTTGGGATCGGGAAGCACCGCTTCGCTCTCGAGTGCCGCCATCACCAGCGCGTGGTTGGCGACCACAACTTCCGCTTCCTGAATTTCGCGGCGGGCAACAAAGAACGGACATTCACGGTAATAGTGGCAGTTGCGGTTAAGACAGCTGGCTTTATCGGTGCTCAGGCGTCGCCACAAATCGTCGCTGACAGCCTTATCAGTGTGATCGCGCAGGCCGTCCCATTTATAGCCGTCGAGATCGACCTTCAGCTTTGCGCACAGATCCTGTTCGGCTTTGTTGTTCGGGGTTAAATCGTCATCGAGGAACGCCAGCAAATCCTGCTGCGTCGCGTCGCTGCTGGCAAGCCCCGCCAGATTACGCGGGCAGACATAACGTCCACGGCCAAACGCCGCGGTAAACCGCAGATCGGGAATAATTTTGCGCAGTAGAGGTAAATCTTTGCTGTAAATCTGATCCTGAAGCGCCACGTTGGCGGTACTGATCACCAGCGTTTTTTGCTCTTCGCGGGCAATGGCGATCCCAGGAATTAAATAGGAGAGTGTTTTGCCGACGCCGGTCGGCGCTTCAATCGCCAGATGCCGCCCTTCGTCCCCGGCGAGCGTCTTCGCCACATCGGCAATCATCTGTCGCTGTGGGGCTCGGGGAATAAAGTCGGGGATCTGTTCCTGCAACGCCTTATACCAGGCGGCAATTTGCGCTTTGAGCGCAGCGGTTAAAGCCATCGGGGAACCTGAAATACTGTATAAACAGCCACTATTGTGGCACGTTCGAGGCGTTGTCGCAAAAAGAAAAGCCCGGCTTCAGAGCCGGGCTTCCAGATTACTGCGCGGAGGCAGGTTTACGCGGTTTGCGTCGGCGTTGGCCTTCGCCTGCGGGTTTGGCTTCTCCGCTGCGCCACGGGTTTTCGCCCGCCGGCTTTGCGTCACCGCTTCGGCGCGGAGGCTTACCTGACGCTTTCGGTGCGCCTCCTTCGGAACGACGCGGCTGCTGGCTGCGTCCACCGCCACCACCCTGTCCACGACCACCGCCGCCCTGACGACCGTTTTGAATCGGATCAGCTTTGATGGACTTATCCACTTCATAGCCTTCAATGGCGATGCGCGGAATCTCTTTCTTCAGCAGACGTTCAATGTCATGCAGCAGTTTGTGTTCATCGACGCAAACCAGTGAAAGCGCTTCACCGGTGGCCGCAGCACGACCGGTACGGCCGATACGGTGTACGTAATCTTCCGGTACGTTTGGCAGCTCATAGTTCACAACGTGCGGCAGCTCTTCGATATCCAGACCGCGCGCGGCGATATCCGTTGCCACCAGCACGCGAATGTCACCGGATTTGAAATCAGCTAATGCACGCGTACGGGCACCCTGGCTCTTGTTGCCATGGATTGCCGCACTGCGAATGCCGTCTTTATTTAGCTGTTCAGCCAGATGATTAGCGCCGTGTTTGGTACGGGTGAAGACCAGCACCTGCTGCCAATTGCCTTCGCCAATCATCTGCGAGAGCAGTTCCCGCTTACGCTTCTTATCGACGAAGTGAACGTACTGTGAAACCTGCTCAGACGCGGTGTTACGACGCGCGACTTCAATTTCCAGCGGGTTACGCAGCAGTTTTTCCGCCAGGCCTTTGATCTCATCAGAGAAGGTGGCGGAGAACAGCAGGTTCTGACGCTTAGCAGGCAGTTTCGCCAGCACGCGACGAATGTCATGGATAAAGCCCATGTCCAGCATACGGTCAGCTTCATCCAGCACCAGGATTTCGACCTGATCCAGTTTGACCGCGTTTTGATGTTCCAGATCCAGCAAACGGCCTGGCGTCGCGACTAAAACGTCAACGCCGCTGCGCAGTTTCATCATCTGTGGGTTAATGCTCACACCGCCGAAAACCACCAGCGAGCGGATATCGAGATAGCGGCTGTACTCACGCACGTTCTCGCCGATCTGCGCCGCCAGTTCACGGGTTGGCGTCAGGATCAACGCACGCACAGGGCGACGGCCCTTCGCGTGCGGCTCGTTCTGCACCAGACGTTGCAGCAGCGGCAGCGTAAAGCCCGCCGTTTTGCCGGTACCGGTCTGTGCGCTGGCCATCAGGTCACGGCCTTCCAGCACCGCAGGGATCGCCTGCTGCTGAATTGGGGTTGGCTCGAGGTAGCCCTGTTCTGCGACGGCGCGCAGAATTTCCGGGTTCAGGCCAAGGGTATCAAAAGACATAAAAACTCCGAACCGCCCCGACCGTCACAGGTGTAGTTTTCAGGGAGATAAGACGAATAGAAGAGGACAAAAACCACAATGTCACGAAGCTTCGGAGTGTAGCAGATTTTGTGACACGGCGCATAAAATATCCCTCCGTGATTCCTCAGCGAAATATTGCACCATGCGACTGGACAAGGTGAAAATTTATACATAATCTTAATCAATCGATTGATTAACTTTTAATGACGAGATGAATCCGACACCGACCACCACCAAAGGGGAACAGGCGAAAAGCCAGCTGATTGCGGCGGCACTGGCCCAGTTCGGCGAATACGGACTGCACGCCACAACGCGCGATATCGCTGCGCAAGCCGGGCAAAACATCGCGGCTATTCCGTACTACTTCGGTTCAAAGGAAGATTTGTATCTCGCCTGCGCACAGTCTATTGCTGATTTCATTGGCAGCAATTTTCGCCCACATGTCGAAGCCGCCACTGCGCTGCTTGACGCGCCATCGCCAGATCGCGACGCCATTCGTGGGCTGCTTCATGACGCGTGCAACAACATGATCCGGCTGCTGACCCATGACGATACGATGAACCTCAGTAAGTTTATCTCACGGGAACAACTTTCGCCCACGGCCGCCTATCAACTGGTCCACGAGCAGGTCATTTCCCCGATGCACACCCATTTGACCCGGCTGATCGCGGCATATACCGGTCGCGACCCCAACGATACGCAAACCATTTTGCACACCCATGCGCTGCTCGGCGAAATCCTCGCCTTTCGCCTGGGACGAGAAACGATTTTGTTACGCACTGGCTGGACACAATTTGATGAGGATAAAGCCGCGCAGATTAGCCAGGTTATCACCTGTCATCTCGATCTTATCCTGCACGGTTTAACGCTAAGGAGCCTGGAGTCATGAAAAAACCTGTCGTGGTCATACTGGCGGTCGTTGTTCTGCTGGCAGCCGGTATCGGCGGTTGGCTGTGGTATCAAAGCCAGCAGGATCGAGGTCTTACGCTTTACGGTAACGTCGATATTCGCACGCTGAATATGAGTTTCCGCGTGGGCGGGCGTCTGGAATCGCTCGCCGTTGACGAGGGCGATACGGTAAAAAGTGGGCAACTGCTCGGCCAGCTTGATAAAGCCCCGTATGAAAATGCGCTGATGCAGGCCAAAGCCAGCGTGTCGGTGGCGCAGGCCCAGTATGATTTGATGCTGGCGGGCTACCGTGACGAAGAGGTCGCGCAGGCAGAAGCCGCCGTCAAACAGGCGAAAGCGGCTTACGATTATTCGCAAAACTTCTATAACCGCCAGCAGGGGTTGTGGAAAAGCCGCACGATTTCCGCCAACGATCTGGAAAACGCTCGCTCCTCACGCGATCAGGCCCAGGCCACGCTCAAATCTGCCCAGGATAAATTGAGTCAGTACCGCACCGGTAACCGCCCGCAGGATATTGCCCAGGCAAAAGCCAACCTCGAACAGGCACAGGCGCAGCTGGCGCAGGCGGAACTGGATCTGCACGATACGACGCTTATCGCGCCATCAAACGGCACGCTGATGACCCGCGCCGTCGAGCCGGGCAGCATGTTAAGCGCGGGCAGCACAGTGCTGACCCTTTCGCTCACCCGTCCGGTGTGGGTGCGCGCCTATATTGACGAGCCGAATCTCAGCCAGGCGAAGCCGGGACGCGAAATTTTGCTGTATACCGATGGCCGTCCGGATAAGCCGTATCACGGCAAAATCGGATTTGTTTCCCCGACGGCTGAATTCACACCGAAAACCGTCGAGACGCCGGATCTGCGCACCGACCTGGTTTATCGCCTGCGTATTATCGTGACTGACGCCGACGATGCGCTGCGTCAGGGCATGCCAATCACCGTCAAATTCAACGATGGGGAAGGACATGAATGACGCGGTTATTCAACTCAACAGTCTGGTAAAACGCTTTGCGGGAATGGATAAACCCGCCGTCGCGCCACTGAACTGTACGTTGCAAAAAGGCTACGTGACCGGGCTGGTCGGCCCGGACGGCGCGGGGAAAACCACGCTCATGCGTATGCTCGCCGGGTTGCTAAAACCGGATGAAGGCAGCGCCACGGTGCTCGGGCTTGATCCGATTAAAAACGACAGTGAACTGCACGCCATCATGGGTTACATGCCGCAGAAGTTTGGTCTGTACGAAGATCTGACGGTAATGGAAAACCTGAATTTATACGCCGATTTGCGCAGCGTAACCGGCAAAACGCGGAAAACCACGTTTGCACGGCTGCTGGAATTTACCTCTCTGGGTCCGTTCACTGACCGACTGGCGGGCAAGCTTTCGGGCGGGATGAAGCAAAAGCTGGGGCTGGCCTGTACGCTGGTCGGCGAACCCAAAGTGCTGCTGCTCGATGAACCCGGCGTGGGCGTGGACCCGATTTCGCGCCGCGAGCTGTGGCAGATGGTTCACGAGCTGGCGGGCGACGGGATGCTCATTCTCTGGAGCACCTCTTATCTGGATGAAGCCGAGCAGTGCCGCGACGTGCTGTTGATGAACGAAGGCGAGCTGCTGTATCAGGGCGAGCCAACGGCGCTGACGCAGCAGATGGCGGGACGCTGCTTTCTGCTGCACAGCCCGGAGGAGACCAACCGCAAATTATTGCAGCGCGTACTGAAACTCCCTCAGGTCAGCGACGGCATGATTCAGGGGCGTTCGGTGCGAGTGATCCTCAAAAAAGAGGCCACTGCCGACGACATTCGTCATGCCCCGAAGATGCCGCCCATTGAAATGGACGAAACCGCCCCGCGCTTTGAAGATGCGTTTATCGACTTGCTCGGCGGTGCGGGCACGTCAGAGTCACCGCTCGGCGCAATTTTACATACCGTTGAAGGCACGCCCGGCGAAACGGTGATCGAGGCGAAAGCCCTGACCAAAAAATTCGGCGATTTCGCCGCGACCGATAACGTGGATTTTGCCGTCAAGCGCGGGGAGATTTTCGGCCTGCTGGGCCCGAACGGTGCGGGGAAATCCACTACGTTTAAAATGATGTGCGGCCTGCTGGTGCCGACCTCCGGCAAAGCGCTGGTACTGGGCATGGACCTGAAGGTCAGCTCAGGAAAAGCGCGCCAGCATCTGGGCTATATGGCGCAAAAATTCTCGCTGTACGGCAACCTCACCGTTGAACAAAATCTGCGATTTTTCTCCGGCGTGTATGGCCTGCGCGGGAAAGCGCAGAACGAGAAAATCACCCGCATGAGCGATGCGTTTAGCCTGACCAATATTGCTACCCACGCCACGGATGAACTGCCGCTCGGGTTTAAGCAGCGGCTGGCGCTGGCCTGTTCGCTGATGCACGAGCCGGACATTCTGTTTCTCGACGAACCGACGTCCGGCGTGGATCCCATCACCCGCCGCGAGTTTTGGCTGCATATCAACAGCATGGTCGAGAAAGGCGTGACCGTGATGGTGACCACCCACTTTATGGATGAGGCGGAATATTGCGATCGCATCGGGCTGGTCTATCGCGGCAAGCTGATTGCACACGGTACGCCGGACGATTTAAAAGCCCAGGCCGCTGATGATGACAATCAAGACCTCACCATGGAGCAGGCGTTTATCACGCTTATCAATGACTGGGATAAGGAGCACGCCAGTGAGTCATAACAGCTTATCCTGGCGCCGGGTGCGCGCCTTGTGCGTCAAAGAGACGCGGCAGATCGTCCGCGACCCGAGCAGTTGGCTGATTGCGGTGGTGATCCCCCTGCTGCTGCTGTTTATCTTCGGCTACGGCATTAACCTCGACTCTAGCAAGCTGCGGGTGGGGATTTTGCTGGAACAGCAGAGCGAAGACGCACTCGATTTTACCCACGCCCTGACCGGCTCGCCGTATATTGACGCCACCATCAGCGATAACCGGCAGGAACTGGTTCAGAAAATGCAGGCCGGGCGCATTCGCGGGCTGATCGTCATTCCGGTCGATTTTGCCGCCAATATGGCGCGGGCAAATACCGACGCACCGATTCAGGTGATCACCGACGGCAGCGAGCCGAATACCGCTAACTTTGTGCAGGGCTACGCCGAGGGGATCTGGCAGCTGTGGCAAATGCAGCGCGCCGAAGATCGCGGGGAAAAATTTGAACCGCTGATCGACGTGCAAACCCGCTACTGGTTTAACCCGGCGGCGATCAGCCAGCACTTTATTATTCCCGGCGCGGTGACGATTATCATGACCGTGATTGGCGCGATCCTGACCTCGCTGGTGATCGCCCGCGAATGGGAGCGCGGCACGATGGAAGCGTTGCTCTCCACCGAAGTCACCCGCGTGGAGCTGCTGCTGTGTAAACTGATTCCGTACTATTTTCTCGGCATGCTGGCGATGCTGCTCTGCATGCTGGTGTCGGTATTTATCCTCGGCGTGCCCTATCGCGGCTCGCTGATTCTGCTGTTCCTGATAACCAGCCTGTTTTTACTCAGCACGCTGGGGATGGGGCTGTTGATTTCGACCATTACCCGCAACCAGTTTAACGCCGCGCAGGTGGCGCTGAACGCCGCGTTTCTGCCGTCGATTATGCTGTCCGGGTTTATTTTCCAGATTGACAGCATGCCAGCGATTATCCGCGCGGTGACCTATATCATTCCGGCGCGTTATTTCGTCAACACGCTGCAAAGCCTGTTTCTGGCGGGCAACATTCCGTCGGTGTTAGTGGTCAATATTCTGTTTTTGATGGCGTCGGCGGTGATGTTTATCGGCCTGACATGGATGAAAACTAAGCGGCGGCTGGATTAAGGGGAAATTATGTTTCATCGTCTATGGACGTTAATTCGCAAAGAGCTGCAATCCCTGCTGCGTGAGCCGCAGACCCGTGCGATTCTGGTGCTGCCGGTGCTGATTCAGGTGCTGCTGTTTCCGTTTGCCGCCACGCTTGAGGTCACCAACGCCACGATCGCGATTTACAACGAAGACAACGGTAAACACTCGGTCGAGCTGACCCAGCGTTTTGCTCGCGCCAAAGCCTTTACCCACGTGCTGCTGCTGAAAAGTCCGCAGGAGATCAAGCCGACTATCGACACGCAAAAGGCGCTGCTGCTGGTGCGTTTCCCGGCTGATTTCTCGCGGAACCTGGATACCTTCCAGACCGCGCCAATGCAGCTGATTCTTGACGGGCGCAACTCCAACAGCGCGCAGATTGCAGCGAATTACCTGCAACAGGTGGTGAAAAATTATCAGCAGGAGCTGATGGATGGTAAGCCGAAACCGAATAACAGCGAGCTAGTAGTGCGCAACTGGTACAACCCGAATCTGGATTACAAATGGTTTGTCGTGCCGTCGCTTATCGCCATGATCACCACCATTGGCGTGATGATCGTGACGTCGCTGTCGGTAGCGCGTGAACGTGAACAAGGGACGCTCGATCAGTTGCTGGTGTCACCGCTCGCCACGTGGCAGATATTTGTCGGAAAAGCGGTTCCCGCGCTGATCGTCGCCACGTTCCAGGCCAGCATTGTGCTGGGAATTGGTATCTGGGCGTATCAGATTCCGTTTGCCGGATCGCTGGCGCTGTTTTATTTCACGATGCTTATCTACGGGTTATCGCTGGTGGGATTCGGTCTGCTGATTTCAGCGCTGTGTTCTACGCAGCAGCAGGCGTTTATCGGCGTATTTGTCTTTATGATGCCAGCGATTTTGCTGTCGGGATACGTGTCGCCGGTCGAAAATATGCCGGTCTGGCTGCAAAATCTGACGTGGGTAAATCCCATCAGGCACTTTACGGATATCACGAAGCAAATTTATCTGAAGGATGCGAGCATGGATATTGTGTGGGGAAGTTTGTGGCCGCTACTGGTCATAGCGGCCACGACAGGCTCAGTGGCGTACGCGATGTTTAGACGAAATATTGCGTAACTTTTTCTCTTTGGTCAGTAACGAAACCACTGCGGGTCCTGCAAGGATTGCCAGACCCGCCAGGGCCAGCAACAGGTTGTTTTGCAGCACGCGTGACAACAGCCACAGCACGATCATTGCCGCACCAAAATACCAGGTGGTGGTGAGCTCTTCGAGCACATCACCCACTTCGCGCCAGCGTGCTTCGTGGTGACGCTGTAAAAACAGCATCGACAGCACGGTCACGCCATACATGACGCATAGCCCTAAGCCGACACGCACCAGCGCGCCGCTCATCCAGCCCATTACCAGTACCGCCACGACCAGTAAATGCAACATAATCTGCCAGCAACTGAGGCCAGTTGTGACGCGAATGCGTTGTTGCCACTTCATGGCTTCTCTCCTGAAGGATATTTCTCTGCTAGTTCAGAGTACCGCACTTTACGGAAAATTCCGTAACGCCGCATCTTTTTGTGACGCCGACTACACTTTATTTTCATCAGGATAGTGACGCTGGCAGGAAAATATGACGCAAAAAAACCGGCATTTTTCATTAAAAATATTGACGATAAACACACACAAGGGCTTCACGGCATTTAACCGCCGCTTCATTTTACCCGAGCTACGGGATGCGGTACGTACCGTCGGTGCAGACATCGTGTGCCTGCAAGAAGTCATGGGCGCGCATGAGATTCACCCCATGCATGTCGAAAACTGGCCGGATACCACCCATTACGAATTTTTGGCCGACACCATGTGGAGCGACTATGCCTACGGGCGCAACGCCGTCTACCCTGAAGGGCATCACGGCAATGCGGTCCTGTCACGCTTTCCCATCGAACATTATGAAAATCGCGACGTTTCGGTGGGCGAAAGCGAAAAACGCGGGCTACTTTACTGTCGGATTACGCCGCCAGAACTGGCGTTTCCGATTCACGTTGGGTGCGTGCATCTGGGCCTGCGCGAAGCGCATCGTCAGGCGCAGCTGAACATGATGGCGAAATGGGTGAATGCCCTGCCGGAAGGCGAACCTGTGGTCGTCGCGGGCGATTTCAACGACTGGCGGCAGCGCGCCAACCATCCGCTGAAAGCTCAGGCTGGGCTGGATGAAATCTTTACTCGCGCACACGGCCGCCCGGCCCGCACCTTCCCGGTGAGTTTCCCGGTGCTTCGCCTCGACCGAATTTATGTGAAAAACGCGCACGCCAGCAGCCCAACCGCGCTGGCGCTGCGCACATGGCGTCATTTATCCGACCACGCCCCTTTAAGTGCGGAGATCCACTTATGAAAAGTTCATGGCGAGAAGGAAACCGGATCACGCTGCTGGAAAATGGTGACGAGTATTATCCAGCCGTGTATGCCGCTCTTGATAAGGCCCAGCACAGGGTGATTCTGGAAACGTTTATCTGGTTCGAAGATGGCGTGGGGCGTCAGCTTCATGAGGCCGTTTTGCGTGCCGCACAGCGCGGCGTCAAAGTTGAAGTGCTGCTCGATGGCTACGGCTCACCCGATCTGAGCGACGCGTTTGTCAACGAACTCACCTCGGCGGGCGTGGTGTTTCGTTATTACGATCCACGCCCTCCTCTGCTGGGCATGCGCACCAACGTGTTCCGCCGTATGCACCGCAAAATTGTGGTGGTGGATGATACGGTTGCGTTTGTCGGCGGGATTAACTATTCCGATGAGCACATGTCCGATTACGGTCCTGAAGCCAAACAGGATTACGCGATACGCGTTGAAGGCCCGGTGGTTCTGGATATTTTGCAGTTCGAACTGGAAAACCTGCCCGGCGAATCCGTGACGCGTCGCTGGTGGAAACGCCGTCACCGTCCGGAAGAAAACCGTCAGCCGGGCGAAGCGCAGGCGCTGTTCATCTGGCGCGATAACGATGAGCATCGTGACGATATCGAACGGCATTATTTGAAAATGCTGGCCAACGCGAAGCGTGAAGTGATTATCGCGAACGCCTATTTCTTCCCGGGCTACCGCCTGCTGCACGCTATGCGCAATGCCGCACGACGCGGTGTGCGGGTCAAACTGATTGTACAGGGCGAGCCGGATATGCCGATTGTCACCGTTGGCGCGCGTCTGCTGTACGATTATCTGGTCAAAGGCGGCGTGCAGATTTATGAATATCGCCGTCGTCCCCTGCACGGCAAAGTCGCGCTGATGGACGATCACTGGGCGACGGTCGGCTCCAGTAATCTCGATCCGCTAAGCCTGTCGCTGAATCTTGAGGCCAACTTGATTATCCACGATCGCGAATTTAACCAGACCTTGCGCGATAACCTGAGCGGGATTATCGCCCGCGACTGCGTGCGGGTGGACGATTCAATGGTGCCCAAACGGACCTGGTGGAACTTGACCAAAAGCGTGGTGGTGTTCCACTTCCTGCGCCACTTCCCGGCTCTCGTCGGCTGGCTGCCCGCCCACACGCCTAAACTGGCGCAGGTCCCGGCACCGGTTCAACCTGCCATGGAAACCCAGGATCGCGTCGAAGCCGAAAACACGGGGGTGAAGCCGTAATGAGCAAATCACATCCTCGCTGGCGAATGGCCAAAAAAATCCTCACCTGGCTCTTTTTTGTGGCGGTCATCGTCCTACTGGTGGTGTACGCGCAAAAAATTGACTGGGAAGAGGTCTGGAAAGTCATCCGCAACTATAACCGTACGGTGCTGCTCAGCGCCGTCGGGCTGGTTGTCGTGAGCTATCTGATTTATGGCTGTTACGACTTACTTGGACGCGCATATTGCGGGCATAAGCTGGCGAAACGCCAGGTCATGCTGGTGTCGTTTATCTGCTATGCCTTTAACCTTACGCTCAGCACCTGGGTGGGCGGTATCGGAATGCGTTACCGGCTTTACTCGCGGCTTGGGCTGCCGAGCAGCACCATCACGCGCATTTTCTCACTGAGCATTACCACCAACTGGCTGGGCTATATTCTGCTCGGCGGGGTGATTTTTACCATCGGCGTGGTGCAGTTACCGGCGCACTGGTATATCGACGAAACCACGCTGCGGATTTTGGGCATCGTTCTGCTGCTGATTATCGCGGTGTATCTGTGGGCCTGCGCATTCGCAAAACACCGTCACATGACCATCAAAGGGCAAAAGCTGGTTCTGCCGACGTGGAAGTTTGCCCTGATGCAGATGGCGATTTCCAGCGCCAACTGGATGGTGATGGGCACGATTATTTGGCTGTTGATCGGCGAAGACGTGAACTATTTCTTTATCCTGGGCGTACTGCTAGTGAGCAGTATCGCGGGCGTCATCGTGCATATTCCGGCGGGGATCGGCGTACTCGAAGCGGTGTTTATCGCGCTGCTGGCAGGGGAACATGTTTCTCACGGCAAGATTATCGCCGCGCTGCTGGCCTATCGCATGCTGTACTACTTCTTACCGCTTGCGCTGGCAACGGTTTGCTATCTACTTCTGGAAAGTCGGGCGAAGAAATTGCGGGCGAAAAACGAGAAGGCGATGGCGAAATAAAAGTAAAACGGCAACCTCGTTGCCGTTTTTCGTGTTGGTTCCCTCTCCCGTGGGAGAGGGTCAGGGTGAGAGCGCGAGACCGCACCGCCACCCGGCAAAACAACATTAACGACGGTTGCCGAAAATACGCAGCAGCATCAGGAACAGGTTGATGAAGTCCAGATACAGCGTCAAAGCACCAAGAATGGCGTATTTGCGCAGGTTTGAACTGTCGCGCACGTCGATTTGCTCGCCGATGTTTTTCAGCTTTTGGGTGTCGTACGCGGTCAGACCGACAAAGACGATCACCCCGATGTAGGTCACGGCCCACATCAGCGCTTCACTTTTCAACCAGAAGTTCACCAGCGACGCCAGCACGATACCGATCAGCGCCATAAACAGCATGTTGCCAAAACCGCTCAAATCACGTTTGGTGGTGTAGCCGTAAAGGCTCATCGCACCAAACATCCCGCCGGCAACCACGAAGGTGCTGGCGATAGACGAGTAGGTATAGACGATAAAGATGCTGGAAAGCGTCAGGCCGGTGAGCGCGGAATAGAGCATAAACAGCGTGGTCGCCATTCCCGCGCTGAGCTTTTGCACGAGACCAGAGAGCACAAAGACCAGCGCCAGTTGCGCGATAATCAGCCCAAAGAAGGTGATTTTGCTGGAGAAGACAAACATCATCACTGCGGGCGTATTTGCGGCATACCATGCGATAAACGCGGTTAACAGCAAGCCACAGGTCATCCAGCCGTACACCTGCGCCATATACGTTTGCAGGCCGCTACGGGTCTGCTGAACGATTGAATCCGAACGTGGAAATCGGTCCATGATAACTCCTCATTAAGTGGACATTTACCGTTAAGATTAACACATCTGCGGGCGTCGGTTACCAGCGGCTGGCGGCGTCTTTATCGCTGTCGCGTGATTCGACCCAGCGTTCGCCTTCCGGCGTGGCCTCGCGCTTCCAGAATGGTGCCCGGGTTTTAAGATAATCCATGATAAATTCCCCCGCTTCAAACGCGCTGCTGCGGTGAGAACTGGTGACGCCAACAAAAACAATTTCTTCACCCGGCCACATTTCGCCGATACGGTGAATCACCGTGATGCGTCCCAACGTCCAGCGCGAGCGCGCCTCTTGCACGATGTCCGCCAGCGATTTTTCGGTCATCCCGGGATAATGTTCGAGCGTCAGCGCTTTGACGCTGTCGCCCAAATTATGGTTGCGGACTTTGCCCGTAAAGGTGACGACCGCGCCGTCTTCATCGCGCTCGGCAAGCCAGGTGTATTCTTCCCCGACACTAAAACGCGCGGGACTGACGATGATTCGCGTGTCACTCATCGTTAACCCCCTGTCACTGGCGGGAAAAACGCAACTTCATCGCCAGTCTTAACGGGATGGCTGAAATCCACCAGCGTCTGGTTAACGGCGGCTAATAATTTACCCTCTTCCAGCGCGAGCGCCCAACGGTCGCTTTGCGTCGCCAGGTGCGCACGCAGCGCGTCAACGGTATCGAAAGAGCCGTCCACAGTCAGAGCGTCGGTATTCACCAGCTCGCGAACCTGCGCGAAAAACAGAACCTTAATCATGACTGTCGGCCTTAAAATCGCCGGATTTCCCGCCGCTTTTCGTCAGCAGTCGAACCGGACCAATCACCATATCTTTTTGCACTGCTTTGCACATGTCGTAAATGGTCAGTGCCGCGACAGAGGCCGCCGTTAAGGCTTCCATTTCTACGCCGGTTTTACCGGTCAAGCGGCATAACGATTCGATACGCACGCGGCTGTGTTCTGGTTCGGCCAGCAGGTTTACTTCGACCTTGCTCAGCATCAGCGGATGGCAGAGCGGGATGAGATCCCAGGTGCGTTTCGCCGCCTGAATCCCGGCGATGCGCGCCGTGGCAAACACGTCGCCTTTGTGGTGGCTGCCGTCGATAATCATCGCCAGCGTTTCAGGCAGCATGGTGACAAAAGCTTCGGCACGCGCTTCGCGCACTGTTTCGGCTTTGGCAGAAACATCCACCATATGGGCTTCGCCCGCGGCGTTAATGTGGGTGAGTTGCGACATAATTATTTCTTTAAATGAGGATGGAAATTACACGGACCGGTGCGGGCATCAAGCTGCGGGGCGATGATATTTTCCCAGGCCGTACGGCAGGCTTTGGTGGATCCAGGCATCGCAAAAATCAGCGTTTTGTTGGCAATCCCCGCGACAGCACGCGATTGCAGCGTCGAGGTGCCGATCTCTTCAAATGACAGCATGCGGAACACTTCGCCAAACCCTTCGACCTCGCGGTCAAACAGCGGCAGCAGCGCTTCCGGGACCTGATCGCCTGCGGTCAACCCCGTTCCACCGTTAATCAACACCACCTGCACGTCATCGCTGGCGATCCACTGTGAAACCTGCGCGCGGATGGCGTAGCGGTTCTCTTTGACGATGGCTTTATCGACGATATGGTGTCCCACCTCATGCGCCGCGTCACGCAGCCAGTGGCCAGAGGTATCGTCCTCTTCGCCACGGCGTTCTGAAACCGTAAGAATAGCAATACGCGTCGGGATAAACTCTGCGCTGACCTGACTCATTTTCTGATTCCTTTTAAGCCAATTACCCGCCGATGTAGGACAGGTTTTGTGTGATTCCTGTGTCGCCCTGGTGCAGGAAGTGGGTCTGCTTTTTGTGCGTCAACGCAGTAGAGATACGCGCTTCAAGGGCGTTCTGCTGCGCATCGTCTTCCAGCAAATCACGGAGATCGACGCCGCCGTCGCCAAACAGGCACAGGTGCAGCTTGCCAACCGACGAGACGCGCAGACGATTACAGCTGGCGCAGAAGTCTTTCTCATACGGCATGATAAGCCCGATTTCCCCTTCATAATCCGGGTGACAAAAGACCTGCGCCGGGCCGTCGCTGCGTTGGCGAATCTGATGGATCCAACCGCGTCTCAGCAGGGCATCACGCAACACCATCCCGGAAATATGATGGCGACGGAACAGGTCACTGCCCTCACCTGTCTCCATCAGCTCAATGAAACGCAGCTGAATGCGGCGCGGTTTGATCCAGGCCAGGAAGGTATCTAGCTGATGGTGATTCACATCGCGCATCAGTACGGTGTTGACTTTGACTTTATCGAATCCGGCCTCGAAAGCAGCGTCAATGCCGTCCATCACCTGCTGGAATTTATCCTGCCCGGTAATGGCGTGAAACTGGCGTGCATCAAGGCTATCGACGCTGACGTTAATCGCCGTTAATCCGGCCTCGCGCCAGCTTGCGACATCGCGCGCCATACGATAGCCATTGGTGGTGACGGCGATTTGACGAATGCTCTCGTTTTCACGAATAGCAGCAATAATGTCAGGAAAGTCACGACGAAGTGAGGGTTCTCCGCCCGTCAGGCGCACTTTTTCGGTGCCGAGTTCAGAGAATGCGCGCGTGATACGCCGCACTTCTGCCACGGAGAGAAATCCGTTATTGGTGACGCTGCCAGGCTTGTAACCGTTCGGCAGGCAATAGGTGCAACGGAAGTTGCACACATCGGTAATCGACAGACGTAAATAGAAAAACTTACGCGCGAAAGCATCAGTGAGTTGTGAAGCCATGTACACCTTTCCAGATACGGGAGGCACAGTCATTTCTTTCTGTACCCTGGTGGCGAAACCGCCACGGCCAGGGCGCCATATCATGTGACACAGGCGTCAAGGCTAGAGTGTATGTTTTCATCAGCGAAAACGTGGTTATGCCGATAGTAGCGCGGAAATGACGCTTCCGCCATTTTGCTTTCGCTGTATAATTCTATACATAGCGACATTATCGAACACTTTCACTACAGGATACGTAAAACTCAACGTTTCGCATTGATATACGTCATTTTGACGGGCGTAGGGCATCGTCTTTTAGGGGTAGTTGGGTTACTGTTACGCTGATCATTATGATAAGGAATGTGTATGCGCAATCGCACTTTTGCGGATCTTGACCGTGTCGTCGCTCTCGGTGGCGGGCACGGGCTGGGACGCGTTATGTCATCGTTATCGTCGCTGGGTTCCCGGCTGACCGGTATCGTGACCACCACGGATAACGGTGGTTCAACAGGACGTATTCGTCGTGCGGAAGGCGGTATTGCCTGGGGCGACATGCGCAACTGTCTTAATCAATTAATTACCGAGCAAAGCGTCGCGTCGGCGATGTTTGAATATCGTTTTAGCGGTAACGGTGAACTTTCGGGCCATAACCTCGGAAACCTGATGTTAAAGGCGCTGGATCACCTGAGCGTCAGGCCTCTTGAAGCGATCAATTTGATCAGAAACCTGCTGAAAGTCGATGCATTCCTTATCCCAATGTCAGAACAACCGGTCGATTTGATGGCGATTGATGTGGATGGCCATGAAGTCTACGGAGAAGTGAATATCGATCAGCTTGTCGTGCCACCAAAAGAGCTGATGACCTATCCGAATGTTCCCGCCACGCGTGAAGCGATCGAAGCCATTGCCGAAGCCGACCTGATCCTGATCGGCCCTGGCAGCTTCTACACCAGTCTGATGCCGCTTTTGCTGGTCAAAGAGTTGGCGCAAGCGCTACGCAGAACCCCTGCGCCGATGGTCTATATCGGCAATCTGGGGCGCGAACTGAGTCCCGCCGCCGCTAGCCTGTCGCTGGCAGATAAACTGCATCTGATGGAACAGTATGTCGGGAAGAAAATTATCGACGGTGTCGTCGTAGGGCCAAACGTCGATGTTTCCGGCATGGAAGGCCGCGTCGTGGTTCAGGAGCCGCTGGAAGCAAGCGATATCAAGTATCGCCATGACCGCCATTTACTGCGCCTGGCGCTGGAAAAAGCCATTCAGGAATTGGGTTAGCGCGAGTCATTGTGCAAATGATCACTTTGCGGGGATTTCTTAGCCCACAGGGACACTAAAAATGGCAGCCTCGCGCTGCCATTTTGCTTTGAGCTACGACGCCGCAATAAACAGTTGCCGTAGTTGATGAAGCTGATCGCGGACTTGCGCGGCTTCTTCAAACTCCAGGTTTTGTGCGTGCTGCATCATCTGCCCTTCCAGCTCATGAATTTTCTGCTGCAGCGCTTTTGGCGTCAGCACAAGTTCAACCGGATCGGCCTCAACCGGTGAGCGCGATTTGCCACGGCCTTTGGCTTTGGTTTTCGCCAGCCCCTGGCCCAGCGCCAAAATATCCACCACTTTCTTGTTCAAGCCCTGCGGCACAATGCCGTTATCCAGGTTGTACTGATGCTGCTTCTCACGGCGACGCTCTGTTTCGCTAATCGCTTTCGCCATCGACGCCGTAATTCTATCGCCATACAAAATGGCTTTACCGTTGATGTTACGCGCCGCACGGCCAATGGTCTGAATAAGCGAACGCTCAGAACGCAGGAAGCCCTCTTTATCGGCATCCAGAATCGCCACCAGCGACACTTCTGGCATGTCCAGACCTTCTCGTAACAGGTTGATCCCGACCAGCACGTCAAATTCACCGAGTCGTAAATCGCGGATGATCTCCATACGCTCGACGGTGTCGATATCCGAGTGCAGATAACGCACGCGCTCGCCGTGCTCTTCAAGGTATTCGGTCAGATCTTCCGCCATACGCTTGGTAAGCGTAGTGACCAGCACGCGCTCGTTGATAATGGCGCGCGCACGGATTTCAGAAAGCAGATCGTCCACCTGGGTTCCCACAGGACGGACTTCGATAATGGGATCCAGCAGGCCGGTCGGACGCACCACCTGATCCACCACATCTTCGCCTGATTTTTCCAGCTCGTAGTTGCCCGGCGTTGCTGAGACATAGATAGTCTGCGGGGCCAGCGCTTCGAACTCTTCAAACTTCATTGGACGGTTATCCAGCGCCGAGGGCAGGCGGAAACCATACTCCACCAACGTCTCTTTACGCGCACGGTCGCCACGGTACATGCCGCCAATTTGCGGAATCGTCACGTGGGATTCGTCCACCACCAGCAGCCCATCGGCAGGCAGATAATCAAACAGCGTCGGTGGCGCTTCACCAGGCCCACGGCCCGAAAGGTAGCGTGAATAGTTTTCGATACCCGAGCAGTAGCCCAGCTCGTTCATCATCTCCAGATCGAACTGCGTACGCTGGCTTAAACGCTGCTCTTCGAGCAGTTTGTTATTTTCCAGCAGCACTTTGCGTCGCTCAGCCAGTTCGACCTTGATGTCTTCCATCGCCTGCACAATACGCTCGCGCGGGGTGACGTAGTGGGTTTTCGGATAGACGGTGAAGCGCTGAATAACCGAATCAACATGGCCGGTGAGCGGATCGAAAAGCGACAGCCGCTCGACTTCTTCGTCAAAAAGCTCAACGCGTAACGCCAGATCGTCGGATTCTGCCGGGAAGATATCAATGACTTCGCCCCGCACGCGGAACGTCCCGCGCTGGAACGCCTGATCGTTACGGGCATATTGCAGCTCCGCCAGTCGCCGCAAAATGGCGCGCTGATCGATGATCATCCCGTTGGTCAGGTGCAGCATCATTTTCAGATACAGATCGGGATCGCCCAGGCCGTAAATAGCGGACACAGAGGCCACCACAATGACGTCTCGACGCTCAAGCAATGCCTTGGTCGCCGACAGACGCATCTGTTCGATATGCTCGTTCACAGACGCATCTTTCTCGATAAAGGTATCCGAGCTCGGGACGTAGGCTTCGGGCTGATAATAATCGTAGTAGGAGACGAAATATTCCACGGCGTTATCCGGGAAGAACTCTTTCATCTCACCATAAAGCTGCGCCGCCAGCGTTTTGTTGGGTGCCAGCACCATCGTGGGGCGCTGCAGATCGGCAATCACATTGGCGACGGTAAACGTTTTACCCGATCCGGTTACGCCCAGCAGCGTTTGATGTGCAAGCCCGTCTTCCAGCCCTTCTTTCAGGCGACGGATCGCCTCTGGCTGATCGCCAGAAGGACGGAAGGCAGAATTCAATTTGAACATTTTACTCATGGGCAACAACCTGATGACGATAAAAGCGGCAGGTGAGTAATTTTACGCGTGACTGGCAAATTTGCCAGTAAAAAATACTGGATGTAAATCCAGTGGCATGTAACGATATTTGGTACTGCATCCGGTGAATCAGCGAAAAAGTGGTCAATATCCAGACTACGGCACTATAAAACACCACTCTGAGGGGTTTATCCCCAGAACATTTCCATTTTTAACATTTGTCAAGCAGGGTAAAGTCAGATTTAAGCCCGCAGATGACACTTTCATTACGATGATTGCTTTTGTCTAACGCATTAATTAATAGAAGATATTTCTTAAAGCCGCGTTTCGCATCAATTCATGCGCAGGCCGCGTATTCTCTCGCTTACCTGAAGTTTTCTAACCCTAATGCACATGGTTATCCACAGGAATAGTGGATAACTGCTTCCAGCCCAAGTAGACAGCCACTCCGCAAAGTCCCGGTTTTTCCCAAAAGCCTGTCCGTAAAAAATATTTATAGCTCTTTTTCGATGATTAACAGTTGAGCGGATCATATACGACCGGTGAGATCTTACTCACATTTCCGCGATCCTCGCTGCACCACGACCCATCCTCTGTAGCACCGAAGGTGTGCAAATCCGCTCCTGTGTATCGCGTTAGCAGTGACATAGTCCGAAAAAAACAGCTTATTCAAGTCGATTTTCGGATATGGCAAGGGTTTTGCAGAATCATGATGACATCTCGCCCACGCGTTTTTTAAGGAGTGAATTATGCTGAGTCTGCGCGCAATAAATCAGTTTTACGGGAGCGAACACACGCTGTGGAACATTGATCTCGATTTGCCGCCAGGGATGTGTACAGGCGTGGTCGGGCTGCCCGGAATGGGAAAAACCACCCTGATCAACTGCATCACCGGGCAACTTCCGGTAGAGAGCGGTTCCATTATCTGGCATGAAGCGGGCGCACCACCACAGGATCTGCTGGGCGCTACGCGTGAGCGCAGCGAATTACCAGGGATCGGGTATGTCACGCAGGATCGGCGGATATTTTCGCAGCTCACGGTTGAGGAAAATTTGCATGTTGCAATGCGCGCGCAGGGGAAATCTGACGCGACGGCCAGCAGCGAAATGTACGACCTGCTGCCGCAACTGTGGCCGCTGCGACAGGCCCGTGCGATGGGGTTATCACCGGATGACAAATACCAGCTGGCGCTGGCGAATGCGCTGGTCAGTCGCCCTCGCCTGCTGATTCTGGACGAACCAATGCACGGGGCCAGCCCGACGTTTGCCCACAGGCTGGGGCTACTTCTGGCGCGTTTAAATCGAGATTTGGGAATGACGGTTTTACTGGCGGAACAACAGCTGTCGTTTATCCGCCGTGTCGCCGACCGTTTTTGCATGCTTTATCGCGGACGTAACGTGGCACAGGGCCACGTTACTGAGCTGAATGACGAACTTATTGCCCACTGGATGACGCTGGATGCAAGGCGCTGAGATCGAGATAATGTCCCGTCTTTGCGTTTTCAGCCGCGTCGGCAAGCCAGGGAATTTCGCCGAGAAATGGCGCATGAATGCAGTTCTTAAGCGTCGCCAGATACTCATGATGACGTTTTCCCGGCGCAACCACATCGTTGGCAATCCAGCCTGCGAGACGCAGACCTGACTGTTTCACCGCTAATGCGGTGAGCATCGCATGATTAATACAGCCGAGTTTTATTCCGACGACCAAAATTACCGGCAGCTGTTCGCCCGCCACCCAGTCGGCAAACGTCAGGTCATCACTGAGCGGGGTAAACCAGCCGCCCGCCCCTTCAACCAGCACCCATTCAGCTTGTTCCTCAAGCGACCGCAGACCCGCAGAAAGCACAGAAAACGAGATTGGGCGCTGCTCATCGGCGCTCACAATGTGCGGCGAGGTCGGTTCCGCAAAGGTATAGGGATTCACGGCCTGATACGACAGTGCCACGCTGCTGTTTCGTTGCAGCGCTAACGCGTCGGTATTGCGCAGCCCTTCTGCCGTCATTTCGCTGCCAGAGGCGACCGGTTTGTATCCAACGGTCTCGAATCCCTGTAAACGCGCGGCCTGCAACAAGGCACAGCTGGCCACGGTTTTCCCTACTTCGGTATCTGTCCCGGTGACAAAATAGCGTTCAATCACGTTCGATAATTCCATGGAAAAGTTGATAAGAGAGCGGGAATTCACCCCGCTGCTGCGGCCAGGCGAACTCCAGTCGCTGAAGCTCACCGCGCGTCAATGGTTTGCGCCCGCGCCCGTCATGCAAATGCGTTGCGCCAATGCCCTTCAGCGATCGCATGGCGCTGAGCGCATCCACGAAGGTCAGCGTCACTGTCTGCGTGGTCGCCCGATACCGCCAACCCTGCAGGGCGGAAATCACCTCTGCCTCGGACAAAAACCGGTTGGCATGAGGCCGCTCATCCACCGCCTGCCACGCCTGATTGAGTTCCGGCAGCGAATGGGCCAGCAGCGTGGTAAAGGCCAGCGTACCGCCTGGACGCGTCACCCGATACAGCTCCCGCAGCGCCTGCGGCAGGCTGGCGCACCATTGCAACGCCAGGTGGCTCCAGACCAGGTCAAACTGGGCGTCAGACAGGGTCATGGATTCGATGTCCCCCACCTGATAATCGTCTGCTGCCTGCTGATAACGGGCCTGCTCGATCATCTGCGGGGAAAGGTCGAACGCCGTGACGTGGCTGCCTCTTTCCCGCCAGACGCGGCTGTTTGTCCCCGGTCCACACCCGGCATCCAGCACGGCGTTAAAACGTTGATCACCGAGAAATGCGTGCAGCCCCTGCGCGCTCTGGCGCTGGAGTTCATCGTGTTGGGAATAGCATCGCGCCGCCCGGCCAAAGGCGGACGCAATGGCCTGCTTGTTAACCTGCGGCATACAGCGCCTCCAGCACGTTATCGATATCCTGCGTCTGGTGCGCCGCCGTCAGCGTCAGACGCAGCCGAGCGGTTCCCGCCGGGACGGTTGGCGGGCGAATCGCCGTCACCCACATATTGTGCTCACGCAACTGTTGCGCCAGCGTCAGCGCACGACGGTTTTCGCCCACGATCAGGGGCTGAATCGCGCTGTGAGAATCGGTGGTCTGATAGGGTAAATCCCGAACGCCTGTGCGGAAACGCTGAATGAGCGCCGCCAGCGTTTGCCGCCGCTGCTCACCGTCATCGCTTCGAATAACCTTCAACGCGGCCTGGAGGGCCACGGCCTGCGCGGGCGGCATACTGGTGCTGTAGATCAGATGTCGCGCGAACTGCAGCAGATAATCAGCAACGGAATCGCTGCACAGCACCGCCGCACCGCTCACGCCAAAGCCTTTGCCGAAAGTCACCACCAAAACCTCCGGCTGAACATGCTGGCTGAACGCGCTGCCGCGCCCCTCGTCGCCCAGCACGCCAATTCCGTGGGCATCATCGACCAATAGCCAGGCGTTATGCCGCTGAGCGGTTGCCTGCACATCGGATAACGGCGCGCTGTCACCGTCCATGCTAAACACCCCCTCCGTCACCACTAGCTGTTGCCCGTCGCAGGGCTTTTCCAGCAGCGTATTGAGCTGCGACGCGTCATTGTGCGCAAAGCGGCGCAATTGAGCCGGGCTGAGATTTGCCGCTTCCAGCAGCGAGGCGTGACTCAGCCTATCAGCAACAATCCGGTCGTCTTTCTCCATCAGGGCGGCAATGAGCGCCTGATTCGCGGCGAATCCCGAGATAAACAGCAGCGCGCGGGAATAGCCGAGCCAGTCGGCGAGCGATTCTTCCAGCGCATGATGCGCGGTGGTGTAACCGCTGACGTGACCGGAGCCGCCGCTGCCGACGCCGTACCGTTCAGCACCATCTTGCCAGGCGCGAACAATCGCCGGATGCTGGCTCAGGCCGAGATAATCGTTGCTGGAGAAATTGCAGAACTGACGCTGGTCGCGGATGATAAAGCGTCCAGCGCCGCCCTCGACTACCGTACGCACGCGAAACGCCTCTGTCGCCCGACGTTTCTCCAGCGCGGTCGTGATGCGCTGCTGCCAGGTCATACGGTGGCCGCGTTGTAATACTGTTCGGTATCGGCGTTGAAAAGCTGCTGCTCAAGGCGTTGCTGCTGTTCGTTATCGCCCGTCAGCACGTCCGTTTGCGTCGGGTTCAGCCCTAGTTTGCGGAACAGCTGAACGTCTTTGTCCTCTTCCGGGTTTGGCGTGGTCAACAGTTTGCAGCCGTAGAAAATTGAGTTCGCGCCCGCCATAAAGCACATCGCCTGCGTCTGCTCGCTCATCTGCTCGCGGCCTGCGGATAAGCGCACGAACGAGGTTGGCATCATGATGCGCGCCACGGCGATGGTGCGAATAAAATCGAACGCGTCCACATCGTCGTTATCGGCCATCGGCGTGCCTTTGACTTTGACCAGCATGTTGATCGGCACGCTTTCCGGTGGCGTCGGTAAATTGGCCAGCTGTAACAGCAGACCGGCGCGATCGTTCACCGTTTCGCCCAGACCAACGATACCGCCAGAACAGACTTTGATACCCGCCTCGCGCACTTTTTCCAGCGTATCCAGACGCTCCTGATAGGTACGGGTGGTAATAATATTGCCGTAGAATTCCGGCGAGGTATCGAGGTTGTGGTTGTAATAATCCAGCCCCGCTGCCGACAGGCGCTGCGCCTGGCTGTCATTGAGCGTGCCAAGCGTCATGCACGCCTCAAGCCCCATCTCTTTGACGCCCTGGACCATTTGTTCCAGATACGGCATATCGCGGTCGTGCGGGTTTTTCCACGCCGCACCCATGCAGAAACGGGTCGATCCGGCATTTTTGGCTTTACGCGCCGAGTCCAGCACCTGCTCCACTTCCATCAGGCGCTCGGCTTCCAGCCCTGTTTTGTAGCGCGCGCTCTGCGGGCAATATTTGCAATCTTCCGGGCATGCGCCGGTTTTGATCGACAGCAGCGTGCTGACCTGCACATGGCGTGGGTCGAAGTGCTGACGGTGGATCTGCTGCGCTTCAAACATCAGTTCCAGGAAAGGTTTGTTAAATAATTCGGTGACTTGCGACATTGTCCAGCGCGGGTGGTGAGCCATTGGGCTTCTCCAAAGGGTTTTGTTAATTGTCGGTTCAGTTTATAATGGTAAACCTAAATTAATACAAAATGGTTTACAAGTCGATTATGTTACAAGACGATCTCGCCTTCGATCAACGCCATATCTGGCATCCTTACACCTCTATGACTCAGCCCCTGCCCGTTTATCCAGTGGCGTCCGCGCACGGCTGCGAGCTGCATCTGGCGACGGGTGAAACGCTGATCGACGGGATGTCATCGTGGTGGGCGACGATTCATGGCTACAACCATCCGCGCCTGAATGCGGCAATGAAAACGCAAATCGACCAGATGTCACACGTGATGTTTGGCGGGATCACTCACCAGCCAGCGATTGATGTCTGCCGCCGTCTGGTGGCGATGACCCCAGAAAATCTGGAGTGCGTTTTCCTTGCCGATTCGGGGTCAGTCGCGGTCGAAGTGGCGATGAAAATGGCGTTACAGTACTGGCACGCAAAGGGCGAAACGCGACAGCGGTTTATGACGTTCCGCAACGGCTATCACGGTGACACCTTTGGCGCGATGTCGGTCTGCGATCCGGACAATTCGATGCACAGCTTATGGAAGGGTTATCTGCCGGAAAACCTGTTCGCCCCGGCCCCGCAGAGTCGTTTTGACGGCGAATGGGACGAGGCCGATATGGTGGGATTTGCGCGAACGATGGCGGCGCATCGTCACGACATCGCCGCCGTGATTCTGGAGCCCATCGTTCAGGGCGCAGGCGGCATGCGGATGTATCACCCTGAGTGGCTAAAACGCATCCGCAAGATGTGCGACCGCGAAGGGATTCTGTTGATTGCCGATGAGATAGCCACCGGATTTGGCCGCACCGGCAAGCTGTTCGCCTGCGAACATGCGGGCATCGCGCCGGATATTTTGTGTATTGGTAAAGCGCTGACGGGCGGGACGATGACTCTTTCTGCCACGCTCACCACGCGTCATGTGGCCGAAACCATCAGCGACGGCGACGCGGGCTGCTTTATGCACGGCCCAACGTTTATGGGCAATCCGCTCGCTTGCGCAGCGGCCAGTGAAAGTCTGGCGATCCTTGAAAGTGGCGAGTGGCAGGCGCAGGTGGCGGCTATCGAAGCGCAGCTTAAACGGGAACTGGCGAAGGCAACAGCGTCTGAATTTGTGGCCGACGTGCGCGTTCTGGGCGCGATTGGCGTGGTGGAAACCCGCTATCCGGTGAACATGGCAGCGTTGCAGCGTTTCTTCGTCGAGCAAGGCGTGTGGGTGCGTCCGTTCGGCAAGCTGATTTATCTGATGCCGCCTTACATCATCACCGCAGAGCAGTTGCAAAAACTGACTAGCACCGTGGTCAACGCGGTGAAGTATCCCGACCACTTTGTGATGTAATCCAGGACGCAAAAAGATGCCCGGTCAGATAGCTCTGCCGGGCATTTTTTTATAACACCGGTGGCAACAGCGCCACCAGACGCCCGTCATCCAGCAGTTCCATGGCCTTTTCGATGTCCGGCGCAAAGAAACGGTCATCGTCGTAGTGCGAAACCGCCTCGCGCAGAGTCTGGCGCGCCTGCTCCAGCAGTGGGCTGGATTTTAACCCTTCGCGCAAATCAATACCCTGCACCGCTGCGAGCCATTCCACCGCCAGCACGCCGCGCGTGTTCGACGCCATTTCCCACAGGCGACGCCCTGCGGCCGGTGCCATGGAAACGTGATCTTCCTGATTCGCCGATGTCGGTAGACTGTCGACGCTGTGCGGGTGCGACAGCGCTTTGTTTTCGCTCGCCAGCGCCGCCGCTGTAACCTGGGCAATCATAAACCCGGAGTTCACGCCGCCGTTGCGCACCAGGAACGGCGGCAACTGCGACATGTGTTTATCCATCATCAACGCGATACGGCGTTCGGATAATGCGCCGATTTCGGCAATCGCCAGCGCCAGATTATCCGCCGCCATCGCCACCGGCTCGGCGTGGAAATTGCCGCCGGAAACCACTTCATTTTGCTCGGCAAAGACCAGCGGGTTATCGGACACCGCGTTGGATTCGACCAGTAAAACCTCTGCGGCGTGGCGCAACTGGGTTAAACACGCACCCATCACCTGCGGCTGACAGCGCAGCGAATACGGGTCCTGCACTTTGTCGCAATTATGATGGGAATCCGCGATTTCACTGGTGTCCGTCAGAACATGGCGATACATCGCCGCCGCATCAATTTGCCCGCGCTGACCGCGCACCGCATGAATCCGCGCATCAAACGGACTCCGCGAGCCAAGCACCGCTTCGGTCGTTAACGCGCCGCACACCACCGCCGACGCGAACAGATCTTCGGCTTCGAATAATCCACGCAGCGCAAACGCGGTTGACGCCTGCGTACCGTTCAGCAGCGCCAGACCCTCTTTCGCAGCAAGGGTGATCGGCTCCAGTCCGGCTTTTTTCAGCGCGTCTTTAGCGGGCAGCCATTCGCCCTGCCAGCGGGCTTTGCCCTCGCCGAGCAACAGCAACGACATATGCGCCAGCGGAGCCAAATCGCCTGACGCGCCCACGGAGCCTTTCGACGGGATCCACGGATACACCTGAGCATTCACCAGTGCAATCAGCGCCAGAATCACGCTCAGTCGGATGCCGGAAAAGCCGCGCGCCAGGCTGTTGATTTTCAGCACCATCATCAGACGCACCATGTTGTCGTCCAGCGGAGCGCCTACGCCCGCGGCATGCGACAGCACCAGCGAGCGTTGGAGATTTTCCAGATCGTGCGTGGCAATGCGCGTTTGCGCCAGCAGGCCAAAACCGGTGTTAATCCCGTAGGCGGTCCGGTCTTCAGCCACGATCGCTTCGACGCAGGCCACGCTTTGGTTGATGGCTTCATGGGCGTTTTCATCGAGCACCAGCGGCGTCGGGTGACGCCAGACGCTGCGCAGCTGTTTCAGCGTCAGTGCGCCAGGAGTTAGGGTTAACGCATTCATCAGTGCTTTCCTTGTGTGGCGGCGATCATCGGCAAGTTCAGTCCCTGCTCTTTGGCGCAATCAATCGCGATGTCGTAACCCGCATCGGCATGGCGCATCACGCCTGTCGCCGGGTCGTTATGTAAGACGCGGGCAATGCGCGCGGCTGCTTCGTCGGTACCGTCGCAGACGATCACCATTCCCGCATGCTGAGAAAAGCCCATTCCCACGCCGCCGCCGTGGTGCAATGACACCCAAGTGGCCCCGCTGGCGGTGTTCAGCAGCGCGTTGAGCAATGGCCAGTCGGAGACCGCGTCGGAGCCGTCCTGCATCGCTTCGGTTTCGCGATTTGGGCTGGCAACGGAACCTGAATCCAGATGGTCGCGGCCGATGACAATCGGCGCAGAGACTTCACCGCTGCGCACCATTTCGTTAAACGCCAGGCCGAGTTTTTGTCGCCACTCCAGCCCCACCCAGCAGATACGCGCCGGTAACCCCTGGAAGTTGATACGTTCGCGGGCCATATCCAGCCAGTGATGCAGATGCGCGTCGTCGGCAACGATCTCTTTCACTTTGGCATCGGTTTTATAGATATCCTGCGGATCGCCAGAGAGCGCAACCCAGCGGAATGGCCCGATGCCGCGGCAGAACAGCGGGCGAATATAGGCGGGGACGAAGCCGGGGAAATCAAAGGCGTTTTCGACTCCCATCTCTTTCGCCATCTGGCGAATATTGTTGCCGTAGTCGAAGGTCGGGACGCCCATGTCGCTGAACGCCAGCATCGCGCGAATGTGTTCAGCCATCGATTTTTTGGCGGCCAGAACGGTGCCTTCCGGATCGGTTTTCGCTTTCTGCTGGTACTCTTCCCAGCTCCAGCCGGTGGGCAGATAGCCGTGCAGCGGGTCGTGGGCGCTGGTCTGGTCGGTGACCAGATCCGGGCGAACGCCGCGCGCGACCAGTTCCGGGACAATATCCGCCGCATTGCCGCACAGGGCAATCGACACGGTTTTTCCCTGGGACGTGTATTTATTGATGCGCGCCAGCGCGTCGTCCAGATTGTCTGCCTGCTCATCGACATAGCGGGTGCGCAGACGGAAATCGATGCGGCTCTGCTGGCATTCAATGTTCAGGGAACACGCGCCCGCAAGCGTAGCGGCCAGCGGCTGTGCACCGCCCATGCCGCCCAACCCTGCGGTCAGCACCCAGCGGCCTTTCAGCGAACCGTTATAGTGCTGGCGACCGGCTTCCACGAAGGTTTCGTAGGTGCCCTGCACAATCCCCTGACTGCCGATATAGATCCAACTGCCCGCTGTCATCTGGCCGTACATCGCCAGCCCTTTCGCATCCAGCTCGTTAAAATGTTCCCACGTCGCCCAGTGCGGCACGAGGTTCGAGTTGGCTATCAACACGCGCGGGGCATTTTCATGGGTTTTGAAGACGCCGACCGGTTTTCCGGATTGCACCAGCAGCGTTTCGTCGCTTTCAAGATGGGTCAGAGAGTCCACAATGGCGTCGTAACATTCCCAGTTGCGCGCTGCGCGACCGATGCCGCCGTACACCACCAGCTCGTTCGGATTTTCGGCAACCTCCGGATCGAGATTGTTCATCAACATGCGCAGCGGCGCTTCGGTGAGCCAGCTTTTGGCAGTCAGCGTGGTGCCGCGCGGGGCACGGATCTCCTGCTGGCGGTATTTACCTGACGACATTGTGTGGTCCTCATACGGGATGAAAGATACAAATAGATATACTTGTATAGACAACCCCACACAAGAATGGATTTAACAAAAAAGATACAATTTTGTTATATTGCGTTAGCTATCACGCTTTTAAAACTTATGACGTAAAGTGGCCCTGCAACCTATAGCGATCGCCGGGAAACAGCAGCCGCGCGTGGGATACGATTTGCGAGCCAGACCAGGTGCGGCGGCGGATGAGCAGGCATGGATCGTGCTCCTTGATGCGCAGCAGTTCACACTCCTGCAACGTGGCGCGCACCGCTTCGACGATGTGTTCGCCTTCGGTCAGCGGGGCGACCTGCGACAGCCAGGCATGCGGCGTGGTCTGGGTGTAATCCTGTTCAAGATAGTCCGGCACACGTGCGGCATTGACGCAGCGGTCTTCAATTTGTACCGGAATGTCGTTCTCAAAATGCACCATCACCGAGTGAAAAATCCGCGTCCCCTCATTGACGTTCAGCGCTAACGCCTGCTCAGCGCTGGCCTGCGTCTCTTCAAGAATTAAAACCTCACAATGATGCTGATGATTGCGTGCGGCGATCTCATCGGCGATGCTGCGGATGGCAAAGAGCGCGGACTCCCCTTTTGGCTCAGCGACAAAAGTCCCGACCCCCTGCAATCGCACCAGCATGCCTTCGTCGGTCAGTTCACGCAGCGCGCGGTTGACGGT
Source organism: Lelliottia sp. GFLA7 (assembly GCF_056490165.1). Lineage (NCBI taxonomy): Bacteria > Pseudomonadati > Pseudomonadota > Gammaproteobacteria > Enterobacterales > Enterobacteriaceae > Lelliottia > Lelliottia sp. GFLA7. The sequence goes on from NZ_JBWLAQ010000001.1 coordinate 719,168, forward strand.
CATGCGGCTAAAGCCAAACTGCGCCACCAGTTCCGCTTCGGAGGGAATGCGGTCGTGCGGCTTCCAGACGCCAGCAGCAATTTTCTCGCTGATCGCCTGTTTCACCTTTTCGTAAAAAGGTGCGGGCGCGCCGGGTGGCTGATTCGGTGAGCGTGTAAACATCGTGACTCCTCTAAACGTGTTATGCCCACCAGTGAGCAATTTGCCAGGCCAGACGCGCAGCGAGTCGTGCGCCCTGACCCTCGCGATCGTACAACGGATTAAACTCGACCAAATCGGCGGCCTGCAGTTTACCGCTCCGGCAGATTTGCTCAATCACTGGCATCAGATCCAACGCCGGGATACCGAGCGCCGCCGGGGCTGAAACCGCTGGCATTTCTCCTGCGGGCAGGACGTCCAGATCGAGGGTGAGATAAACGCGATCCGCCTGTGCTAAAACGGCATCTAGCGTGGATAACGCATCGCGGCGAAAATGCAGGTCTTCCACCAGCGTGACGTTCAGGCGACCCGCCTCATCCCACAGCGCCTGCGTATTCCCCGCGCGGCTGACGCCAAAGCAGGCGTACCGAAATTCACGCTGACGCGCTGCGCAATACTGCGCAAGCTGGCGGAATGGCGTACCGGAGGTGGCCCTTTCGGCGTTGCGCAGATCGAGATGCGCATCGAGATTAATGATGACAACGCGATCATCCGGGAATGCCTCCAGCACGCCGCGCCCGTGCGCCCACGCGGTTTCGTGCCCGCCGCCGAAAACCAGCGTACGCATCCCCGCTTGCTGGCAGGCCTGAACCCCATCGCTGAGCGCGTGCTGCGCGGCTTCAAGCTGGTCTGCTTCAACGGTGAACGTCCCCATATCCACCAGCCGATCGTGCCCGTGATGGCTGGCCATGTTCGCCAGCGCCTTGCGCAGCACGTCAGGTGCCTGTGCCGCGCCGGTTCTGCCGTGATTGCGCTTCACGCCCTCATCGCTGGCAAAACCCATCAGCGCGATACCGGAACTTACCGGAATAAAATGCTCAGACTGGCGCAGCGTCTGGAAAATACGCAGCGCATTGCTGGCCTCAGCGCGATCGTCTCGCCCTTGCCAGATATCGGAAGGCGTCGGTCGCCAGAGCGTCATGTTATTTTCCCGCGAAAAACACGTTGATAAAGTGGATTCCGTCCCGGCTCATACACCATTTCCACCGGACGCTCGGCATCCCAGACAATAAAATCGGCGACAAAACCCGCGGCTAATTGCCCGTGCGTGGCTCCGCGTCCCAGCGCCTGTGCAGCATGGCGCGTGACGCCAGCCCACGCCTCTTCCGGCGTTAAGCCAAACTGGACGCAGGCCATGTTCATTGCCAGATGCAGACTGGCAAACGGGCTGGTGCCGGGGTTGTAATCGGTCGCCACGGCCATCGGCACGCCCTGTTTTCTAAGCTGTGCAACCGGTGGGCGCTGGCGCTCCTGTAAGAAATAGAACGCGCCCGGGAGTAGCACCGCGACCGTGCCGTTTTGCGCCATCGCGGCAACGCCCGCATCGTCCAGATATTCGATATGATCGGCGGACAAACCTTTATAGCGGCTGACAAGTGCTGCACCGCCGAGGTTTGAAAGCTGCTCGACGTGGCCTTTGACGGGTATACCCAGTGCCACAGCGGCCTGAAAAACCCGCTCGGTTTGTGCAGGGGTGAACCCGACGTTTTCGCAAAAGACATCCACCGCGTCAAATAAGCGCTGCGCCCAGAGCGCGGGCATGATTTGCTCGCAAACCAGCGTCAGATAAGCATCCGGATCGTGACGGTATTCCGCTGGCACGGCATGCGCCGCCAGCAGCGTCGGGCTGATCTCGACCGCATGGCTTTGCGCAAGGTGCTGTGCCACGCGCAGCATTTTCGCTTCGGCCTCGTGATTCAGACCGTAACCGGATTTGATCTCAAGCGTGGTGACGCCCTCTTGCATCAGGCGTTGCAACCGCTGTTGCGCCAGCGCCAGCAGGGTTTCCGCTGAGCTTTCGCGCGTCGCCGCGACCGTAGCGTTAATCCCGCCACCTTGTGCGCTGATGGTTTGATACGAAACGCCGTTCAGCCGCTGCTCCCACTCGGCGGCCCGGTCGCCGCCGAACACCAGATGGGTGTGACAGTCAATCAGGCCCGGCGTGACTAATCGGCCTTCAAGATCGACCTGATTCACATGATTTGCCGGAATGTCAGTTTCCGGAATCAGCGCCAGGATTTTCTCGCCGCGCACAATCAGCGCGACGTTTTCCAGCATACCGTAAGGCTCAGGATTGGCCGGATTCAGGGTTGCCAGCCTTGCGTGATGCCAGATAACGTCATCGGGATGAAGCTGCTGCATAGGGCGTCCGCTTGTCATGAATTGTATAGACATTTATTTTCATTCGATCGCCCCTGTCAACCCGCTTTATCGAAAATGTTATTTATTTGTGACGACTTCCGCGCCAACTACAGGTGAAAAATGCAACTTTTTGCCAATTCGTCTTCCCGTTTCGCTCAACTTAGTATAAAAAAGCAGGCTATTTCGATTATCCCGTTAAGACTCGCGAAGCAAGGAGCTTTCCCTTGAACATTTCCAGGATTTCCCGTCTGGCGTTGGCGCTCGCATTTGGCGTGACGTTATCCGCCTGTAGCTCAACGCCTGCGGATCAGTTGCCTTCTGAGCAAGCTGCACCAGGTACGGCGTCTCGCCCGATTCTGTCTGCTGGCGAAGCAAAGAACTTCACCGCTGCACATTATTACTCAGCCATGGATCCAAACGCTGCGCCGTGGACGCCGTCCTCTATTCGTCTGCCTGAGCAGCCAAACTTCGTAGTTGGCCCAGCAGGCGCACAGGGCGTGACGCACACCAGCATTCAGGCTGCTGTTGACGCGGCTATCACCAAACACAGCGCGTCTCGCCAGTACATTGCGATTTTACCGGGTGAATACGAAGGAACCGTTTATGTTCCTGCCGCACCGGGCAGCATCACAATTTATGGTACCGGTGAGAAAGCGGTCGACGTGAAAATTGGCCTGGCGATCGACTCCGAAATCGACCGTAACACCTGGCGTCATCTGGTGAATCCGGCCGGTAAATACATGCCAGGCAAACCGGCGTGGTATATGTTTGATAACTGCCAGAGCAAGCAGAGCGCGACCGTGGGCGTAATGTGTTCTGCGGTAGTCTGGTCACAGAACAACGGTCTGCAACTGCAAAACCTGACCATCCAGAACACCGTGGGTGACAGCGTGGATGCGGGGAATCACCAGGCGGTTGCCCTGCGTACCGACGGCGATCAAGTGCAGATCAACAACGTGAACATTCTGGGTCGCCAGAACACCTTCTTTGTGACCAACAGCGGTGTGCAGAATACGCTGCAAAATAACCGTCTGACGCGCACGCAGGTGACCAATAGCTACATTGAAGGCGATGTGGATATTGTCTCTGGTCGTGGCGCAGTGGTGTTTGATAACACCGAATTCCGCGTCGTGAACACCCGCACTCAGCAGGAAGGTTACGTGTTTGCGCCGGCAACGCTGTCGAACATGTTCTACGGCTTCCTGGCCGTGAACAGCCGCTTCACCGCGTCCGGTGACGGCGTGGCGCAGTTGGGTCGTTCTCTGGATGTGGATTCAGCGACGAACGGTCAGGTGGTGATTCGCGACAGCGTGATCAACGAAGGCTTTAACATGGCAAAACCGTGGGCCGATGCCGCTATCTCCAAACGTCCGTTCTCTGGCAACACCGGCGCGGTGGATGATAAAGGCAACGTGCAGCGCAACCTGAACGACGCTAACTTCAACCGCATGTGGGAATTCAATAACCGCGGCGTGGGCAGTAAAGTCGTGGCTGAGCCTAAGAAGTAATCCGACATTCGGACATAAAAAAACCTCGCATTAGCGAGGTTTTTTATTTTCTCGCGCTTAGTACGCGTTCACCACCACCCACATTGGGCCCTGGCCGACGGCGTAGCGCCCTTTCTCTTCCAGCAGCCCTTGCACGCCTTGGATTTCATATAGCGCGATGTGATGGGATTTCTGCCCCGCCGCAATCAGGAATTTGCCGCTGTTATCGATATTAAAGCCGCGCGGCTGGGTTTCGGTTGGCTGGAAACCTTCGATAGCCAGCACGCTGCCGTCTTCAGAAATGCTGAACACGGTGATCAGGCTCGAGGTGCGATCGCAGGCGTACAGATGACGGCCATCCGGGGTGATATGAATATCAGCCGCCCAGCGGGTGTCGGCAAAGTCCGCAGGCATCATATCCAGCGTCTGGATGCACTCGATCTGGCCGTTCGGATTGTGCAGTTCCCACACGTCAACAGAGCTGTTTAGCTCATTCACCACGTAGGCGTACTGTTGATTCGGATGGAACACCATGTGACGCGGACCCGCGCCCTCAACGGTAGTGACTTCTGCTTGGTTTTGCGCCTGCAGGTGGCCATCGTCGCTCAAGGTAAACAGGCAAATGCGATCCTGCTTCAGCGCGGGAACCCACAGCGTGCGGTTATCCGGAGAGATATTGGCGGAGTGGCAGCCTTCCAGGCCTTCGACAATATCCACGGTTTCAATCGGAATGCCATCTTCCAGACGCGTCACGCTGACGCTGCCCGCATTGTAAGAGCCGCTGAAAATGAAACGCCCCTGGCGATCGGTGGAAATATGCGTCGGGCTGCCCGGCAGTGGCGCTTCGGCGGCGAAGGTCAGCGCGCCATCGTCCGGGGAAATACGGTAAGCCAGAACGCGGAATTCAGGACGCACGCCAACATACAAAAAACGTTTATCCGGACTGACGACCATTGGCTGGACCTGCCCAGGCACATCGACAACCTGCACCAGCGTGAGCGAGCCTTCGGTATTCAGACGCCAGACGTGGATCTGCTGGCTTTCAGGACTGGCGGTATAAACGGTTTGTTTCATGAATTCTCCTTTCCTCACTGCGCGTGAAAGTAATTAACTTTTAACGGTGAATGCTGAATTCTAGCCTGGCATTTTGCCGGCATCCTCTCTCGGTGTACCATACCAGAAGACGTTAAATTCAATATTAACCCGGAAGAACAAATGACCTCGCGTGTGATTGCACTGGATTTAGACGGTACACTGCTAACCCCTCAAAAAACCCTGCGTCCCTCTTCGCTTGAAGCACTTAAACGTGCCCAGGAAGCGGGATATCAACTCCTGATCGTCACGGGTCGACATCACGTTGCCATTCATCCTTTTTATCAGGCACTGGCGTTAGATACACCTGCAATTTGTTGTAACGGGACTTATTTGTATGATTATCAAACAAAAACGGTTCTTGAGTCCGATCCGCTGCCTGTCGCTCAGGCGCTGCAACTGATTGACCTGCTGGATGAACATGACGTTCACGGGCTGATGTACGTCGACGATGCGATGCTGTACGAACGCCCAACCGGGCATGTGATCCGCACCAGCAACTGGGCGCTGACGCTGCCCGAAGCCCAGCGTCCGGTGTTTATCCAGGTGTCGACTTTGCGTCAGGCCGCGCAGGATGTGAACGCTATCTGGAAATTCGCGCTGACGGATGAAAACACGCAAAAGCTGAACGAATTCGCGGCGCACGTGGAGCAAACGCTGGGGCTGGAGTGCGAGTGGTCGTGGCACGATCAGGTGGATATCGCCCGCAAAGGCAACAGCAAAGGCAAACGTCTGACGCAGTTTGTCGAATCTCAGGGCGGTTCAATGCGCGATGTGATTGCCTTTGGCGATAACTATAACGACATCAGCATGCTGGAAGCGGCGGGTACGGGTGTGGCGATGGGCAATGCCGACGATGCGGTGAAAGCGCGCGCTAACGTGGTGATTGGCGACAACACCACCGATAGCATCGCGCAGTATATTTATACTCACCTGCTGTAATCAGGTGGTGATCGAGACGCTCTTGATTTGCGCGTAAAGCCACAGGCCAGGCTTGATACCGAGTTCATCCCTGGCCCACGGGCTGATGCGCGCCCAGAGCGTCTTGCTGCCGATTTCAAGCTGTACTTCCACCTGCCCGTTATCATCGAAACATTGCGCCACTTTGGCGCGCAGAATATTTCGGATGCTGGATTGCAGCGGCGGCTGCAGCACCAGCGAAACGTCAGACGCCTGAATGCGGATCCGCAGCGCAGTCTGCAACGGTTTTTCAATCTTATTGACCCACAGATGCTGATCGCCCAGCGCCAGCGCCGTCATGGCGTAGTGCGGGTGGTGCTCAAGCACGCTCACTTTCAGCACGCTGCTTTGCTGCTCTTTCGGCAACCACGGGTGCATGACGCTGCTACCCCACACCTCTTCCAGATTGCCAAAGGCTTTCACGCTGCCGTTTTCCAGCACCAGCACCTTATCTGCCAGATGTAAAATCTCATCCAGAGAATGGCTGACATACAGCATCGGAATGTTAATTTCGCGCGCCAGACGCTGGAGATACGGCAACAGCTCACGTTTACGCGGGATGTCGAGCGAGGCCAGCGGCTCATCGAGCAGCAGCAGTTCTGGCGCAGTCAGCAGCGCGCGACCGATGGCGACGCGCTGTTTTTCACCGCCAGAAAGCGACGACGGCAGACGCTCAAGTAAGGTTTCAATCCCGAGCAACGCCACCAGCTTATCAAACTGACCGGCCATGCTTTTTGCCATGCCGTAGCGCAGATTGCCGCGCACGTTGTAATGCGGGAACAGTCGGGCATCCTGGAACACATAGCCAATGCGACGCTTCTCAGGGGCCAGGTAAATCTTCTTTTCGACGTCGTTCAGCACGCGGTCATTAAGCGCAATGCGGCCCGTTTGCGGGCGCGTCAGGCCGCTAATCGCGTTGATAAGCGACGTTTTACCCGCACCCGATACGCCAAAAACGGCGGTGATCCCTGTTGCAGGCAGCGTTTCGTTGAGCGTCAGCGTGTGCTCGCCCAGCGTTTGGGTGAAATTGAGTTCCAGCATGATTATTTCCCCATCCGCTCGCGGCTAAGACGCGCCAGCCATTCAGAAATCAACAGTGACACCAGCGCAAGGACGATGGAAATAATGCACAGTCGGGCCGCCGCGCTTTCGCCGCCAGGCGTCTGGATCAGGGTATACATGGCCGACGGGATGGTGCGCGTTTCGCCAGGTATGTTTGACACAAACGTGATGGTCGCACCGAATTCGCCCAGCGATCGGGCAAAAGCCAGCACCGTACCAACAATAATTCCCGGCAGGGTCAGCGGCAGCGTGATGGTGAAGAAGACGCGCCAGCGCCCGGCACCGAGCGTACGCGCAGCTTGTTCAAGTTTGATATCCACCCCTTCCAGCGCGAGGCGAATCGCCCGCACCATCAGCGGGAAGGACATCACCGCCGCTGCCAGCACCGCACCGCGCCAGGTGAACGCCAGCGTCAGGCCAAACCAGTCATACAGCCATTCGCCGATAAAACCACGGCGACCCATGGCGATCAGCAATAAATAGCCGACGACCACCGGCGGCAACACCAAGGGAAGATGAAGAATACTGTCGAGCAACGTTTTGCCCGGAAACTGGCAGCGAACCAGCAGCCAGGCAAAAAAGATCCCAAAGGGCAAACTAAAGGCTACGGCCAGGGAAGAGACTTTAAGGCTGAGAATCACAGCCTGCCATTCAGGATCGGTCAATATCATCAGTGAGTCGTAAATCCGTAACGTTTAAAGATAGCTGACGCTTCAGGCCCCTTCAGATAGTCATAGAAGGCGCTGACCGTCGCATTTTTGTGTCCATCAACAATCGCAATCGGGTACTCGACTTTCTTATGAGAGTCTTCAGGGAACGTACCGACCACTTTCACGCCTTTACCGGCAACCGCATCAGAGCCGTAAACGATACCCAGCGGGGCTTCGTTCCGCTCGACCAGCGCCAGCGCACCGCGCACATCTTCGGCGGGTGCCAGTTTCGGAGATAATGTATCCCAGGCACCCAGTTTTTGCAGCGCTTCTTTGGCATAGATCCCGGCTGGAACATGATCCGGATCGCCCACCGCCAGACGCCCGTCTTTCAGCAGGCGGGTCCAGTGGGTCTCTTTGTTAATCGCTACCTCGCCCTGTGCGCTCGCTTTAGGTGCGATAACAACCAGACTGTTGCCCAGCAGCGTTTCACGGGTTGCGGTGTCGATAGATTTCTTCTCGACCGCATAATCCATCCATTTCTGATCGGCAGAAATAAACAGATCGGCAGGTGCGCCCGCTTCAATCTGGCGCGCCAGCGTTGACGACGATGCGAAAGAAGAGACCACATCGACGTTTTTATCTTTCTTGTACTGCGCCGCGATATCCTGCAGGGCATTGGTCAGCGATGCCGCGGCAAAGACCGTGATTTTGCTTTCTTCTGCCAGTGCATGTCCGGTGAGAGAAAGCGTCAGCGTTGCCCCTGCAAGAAGGCGTAGTAATGTACGTGCCATTTTTATCTCCTGTTAGCTTCGTTATATACAAATAAATATAACGATATCTGCAGGGAAGTCCTAGCGTTAAATCGTACCGATTAATGAGTAACGCGTTCTGACATTGGGAATACTATCGGCGCAGGAGGGAGAAACTTGAGAGCAAAACGCCCGGTCAGACCGGGCGTTTAGAAAGGAATCAATGCTGCTTTTTAGGGTGGTCTTTATGACCGATGTTCGAAAATACGTTGAACACTTCACCCAGGCCGTAGATGGCGCCGAGGATGATGGCCATCACTACGGGTACCATGATCACGGCGAATACCAGACTTTTCAACAACTCTAACATGGTGTTCTCCAGACATTGTGAGTCACGTATTCTACCCTGAAAAGTGAGAAAAACATCCCCTTTTGTGCGGTAGTCTTTGCGCATCCGAGCAATTGGGTCACAATACTCTTTTTGCCAGGACTTTGTTATGCAGGCCGAAATTCTCCTTACCCTTCGACTTCAGCAGAAGCTTTTCGCCGATCCGCGACGCATTGCCCTGCTTAAACAAATAGAGCAAACCGGCTCAATTAGCCAGGGGGCGAAAAACGCCGGTATCAGCTACAAAAGCGCGTGGGACGCCATCAATGAGATGAATACTCTGAGCGAGCAAACGCTGGTCGATAGAGCAACGGGCGGTAAAGGGGGCGGTGGCGCGGTGTTAACGCGATACGGCCAACGCCTGATTAAGCTGTACGATCTGCTGGCGCAAATTCAGCAAAAAGCCTTCGATGTTCTGAGCGATGACGATGCCCTTCCACTCGACAGCTTGCTGGCAGCCATCTCCCGTTTCTCGCTGCAAACCAGTGCACGCAATCAGTGGTTTGGCACTGTGACCGCTCGCGATCGCGCTCAGGTGCAACAGCACGTGGATATTCTTCTCGCCGATGGCACCACGCGTCTGAAAGTGGCGATTACGGCACAAAGCGGTGAACGACTCGGACTCGACGAAGGCAAAGAGGTGCTGGTGCTGCTCAAGGCACCGTGGGTGAATATCACGCGAGATGCCGAACAGGCCAAAACGGCGGATAACCAGCTGCGCGGCACGATCAGCCAGATAGAACGCGGTGAAGAGCAATCAGAAGTGCTGATGACGCTGCCAGACGGACAGACCCTGTGCGCGACGATCCCGGCCGCTGGCGCAGACGATCTGACAGAAGGTGGCGAAGTGACCGCATATTTCAATGCTGACCGGGTGATTATCGCCACGTTATGCTGAGTACATTGACAAACCGGCCGACAGTGCGTATCCCTGAAGATTATCGCTGCACTAAATGGGATACTTCATGTCATCATTGCATATTTCGCAAGGCACGTTTCGTCTTAGCGACACCCAGACGCTGGCCCTTCCTGATATCACTTTGCGCGCAGGCGAAAGCTGGGCATTTGTGGGCACTAACGGTAGCGGAAAATCCGCACTCGCACGTGCGCTGGCAGGCGAACTGACGCAGTTGAAAGGCGAACGTCAGTGCAGCTTTACGCGCCTGACGCGTCTTTCCTTTGAGCAGTTGCAAAAACTGGTCAGCGACGAATGGCAGCGCAACAACACCGATCTGCTCAGTCCTGGCGAAGACGATACCGGCCGTACCACGGCGCAGATTATCCAGGACGAGATTAAAGACGACGCCCGCTGTCGACAGCTGGCTGAGCAATTCGGTATCTCCGCACTGCTGGGGAGGCGTTTTAAATATCTCTCCACGGGTGAAACCCGAAAAACCCTGCTATGCCAGGCGCTAATGAGCGCCCCTGACCTGCTGATTCTTGATGAACCTTTCGACGGGCTGGATGTGCAATCCCGCACGCAGCTGGCGTCCCTGCTAGCCACGTTGAATCAGGAAGGTTATACCCTCGTTCTGGTGTTAAACCGTTTTGATGAGATCCCCGATTTTGTGCAATTTGCAGGCGTGCTGGCCGATTGCGCTCTGGTGGAAACTGGCGAAAAAACAGCGCTGCTACAGCAAGCGCTGATCTCGCAGCTGGCACACAGCGAAAAGCTGGACGGTATCGCACTTCCGGAACCGGACGCGCCCGCTGCTCAGCACGAATTAGATAGCCATCAGCCGCGCATTCAACTGCACAATGGCGTCGTGTCCTACGACGATCGCCCTATTCTTAATCAGCTCACCTGGACCGTGAATCCGCACGAGCACTGGCAAATTACCGGCCCCAATGGCGCGGGTAAGTCGACGCTCTTGAGCCTGATCACGGGCGATCATCCCCAGGGATATAGCAACGACTTAACGCTGTTTGGCCGCCGTCGCGGAAGCGGTGAAACCATCTGGGATATTAAGAAACATATTGGCTACGTCAGCAGTAGCCTGCATCTGGATTACCGCGTTAGCATCACGGTGAGAAACGTGATTTTGTCAGGCTATTTCGACTCTATCGGAATTTATCAGGCGGTGTCTGACAGGCAGCAAAAACTGGCGCAGCAATGGCTCGATATTCTGGGTATGGATAAACGCGTGGCGGATGCACCTTTTCACAGTTTGTCGTGGGGGCAGCAGCGTCTGGCGCTCATTGTGCGCGCGCTGGTCAAGCACCCTACGCTGCTGATCCTCGACGAACCGCTACAGGGTCTTGACCCGCTCAACCGGCAGCTGGTCCGTCGCTTTGTGGACATTCTGATTAGCGAGGGTGAAACGCAGCTGTTGTTTGTTTCACACCATGCAGAAGACGCCCCGTCTTGCATTACCCATCGCCTGGCCTTTGTGCCGGAGGGCGAAGGCTATCGCTACGAATTCACCCGCATTGGCTGACATCACACAGGGGCCTCGACCCCTTTTTCAGACAAGTGGCATCATTACATCCCTATCTCTTTGATTTAAAATGCCTGAACATCGGCAGAAAGCGTGCATGACAATCGGTGTAACCGATTCCACTATTTTATCCCATGTCACACTTTTCGCGTCTCTGTTATGCTATGGTTAATACATACCATAAGCCTAATGGAGCGAAAAATGCGAGTTCTGGTAACAGGTGGTAGCGGTTACATTGGGAGTCATACCTGTGTACAACTGCTGCAAAATGGCCATGACGTCATCATCCTCGATAACCTGTGCAACAGTAAGCGCAGCGTTCTGTCCGTTATCGAACGCCTTGGCGGCAAGCAGCCCACTTTTGTGGAAGGCGATATCCGCAACGAAGCGTTGATGACCGAAATTCTTCACGATCACGCGATCGATACGGTTATCCACTTTGCCGGTCTGAAAGCCGTCGGCGAATCCGTCGCGAAGCCGCTTGAATACTACGATAACAACGTTAACGGCACCCTGCGTCTGGTCGCTGCGATGCGCTCCGCGAACGTGAAAAACTTCATCTTTAGCTCTTCTGCGACCGTCTATGGCGACCAGCCAAAAATTCCTTACGCTGAAAGCTTCCCGACCGGCACGCCGCAAAGCCCATACGGGAAAAGTAAATTGATGGTGGAGCAGATCCTGACTGACCTGCAAAAAGCGCAGCCGGAATGGAGCATCGCCCTGCTGCGCTATTTCAATCCGGTCGGCGCGCATCCATCAGGAGATATGGGCGAAGACCCGCAGGGCATTCCTAATAACCTGATGCCTTACATCGCGCAGGTTGCCGTGGGTCGTCGTGATTCTCTGGCGGTCTTTGGCAATGATTACCCAACGGAAGACGGCACGGGCGTGCGTGATTACATCCACGTCATGGATTTGGCCGACGGACATGTGGCTGCGATGCAGCAGCTGGCGCACAAGCCTGGTGTGCATATTTATAACCTCGGCGCAGGCATTGGCAGCAGCGTGCTGGATGTCATCAACGCGTTCAGCAAAGCCTGCGGTAAGCCAGTAGCCCATCACTTCGCGCCACGCCGCGATGGCGATCTTCCCGCTTACTGGGCTGATGCCACCAAGGCCGATAAAGAGCTTAACTGGCGTGTGACCCGCACGCTCGATGAAATGGCACAAGATACCTGGCGCTGGCAGTCACGCCATCCCCAGGGCTATCCGGACTAAGGATCATCCGTCATGACGCAATTCAATCCCGTCGATCATCCGCATCGGCGTTTTAACCCGTTAACCGGCCAGTGGATTTTGGTTTCACCACATCGCGCTAAGCGTCCGTGGCAAGGGGCGCAAGAAACGCCGGCCAAACAGACGCTGCCACAGCACGATCCGGATTGTTTCTTATGTCCGGGCAATACCCGCGTCACGGGCGATAAAAACCCCGATTATCAAAGCACTTACGTTTTCACTAACGATTTTGCTGCACTGATGACCGACACACCGGACGCGCCGGAAAGCGCGGATCCGCTGATGCGCTGTGAAAGCGCACGCGGCACCAGCCGGGTGATTTGTTTCTCGCCCGATCACAGCAAAACGCTGCCAGAACTGAGCGTCAATGCGCTGACCGACGTGATCAAAACCTGGCAAGATCAGACCGCTGAGCTTGGTCAAACCTATCCCTGGGTGCAGGTGTTTGAGAATAAAGGTGCGGCGATGGGCTGTTCTAACCCACATCCGCACGGCCAGGTATGGGCGAACAGTTTTCTGCCGAACGAAGTTGAGCGCGAAGACCGCCTGCAAAAAGCCTATTTCACCGAAAATCACTCCGTGCTGCTGGCCGATTACGTGCAGCGTGAAATGACCGACGGTAGCCGTACGGTTGTCGAGACTGAACACTGGCTCGCTGTGGTGCCGTACTGGGCAGCGTGGCCGTTCGAGACGCTGCTGCTGCCAAAAGCACACGTTCTGCGCCTTACCGATCTGACGGAAGAGCAGCGCGATGATTTGGCGCTGGCGCTGAAAAAACTGACCAGCCGCTACGACAATCTTTTCCAGTGCTCTTTCCCGTATTCGATGGGCTGGCACGGCGCGCCGTTTAATGATGAAGATAATCAGCACTGGCAATTGCACGCCCATTTCTACCCGCCGCTGCTGCGTTCAGCGACGGTACGCAAATTTATGGTCGGCTACGAGATGCTGGCAGAAACCCAGCGTGATTTGACGGCAGAACAAGCAGCTGAACGTCTGCGTGCCGTTAGCGATGTGCATTACCGCGAATCAGGAGTCTAAAAAATGAGTCTCAAAGATAAAACACAATCCCTGTTTGCTGAAACATTCGGCTACCCTGCCACCCACGCAATTCAGGCGCCTGGCCGCGTGAACCTGATTGGTGAGCACACCGATTACAACGACGGTTTTGTGCTGCCGTGTGCGATCGATTATCAAACCGTTATCAGCTGTGCAAAACGCGATGACCGCATCGTGCGCGTCATTGCGGCGGATTACGATAATCAAACCGACGAGTTTTCGCTCGACGCGCCGATCGTGGCACACGATACGCAGCAGTGGTCTAACTACGTACGTGGCGTGGTGAAGCACCTGCAAATGCGTAATAAGGGCTTTGGCGGCGCGGACCTGGTGATCGCCGGTAACGTGCCGCAGGGCGCGGGGTTAAGCTCTTCTGCGTCTCTTGAAGTGGCCGTTGGGACGGTCTTCCAGCAGCTGTATCACCTGCCGCTGGACGGCGCGCAAATTGCCCTGAATGGCCAGGAAGCTGAGAACCAGTTCGTGGGCTGCAACTGCGGCATCATGGACCAGCTGATCTCTGCTCTTGGTAAAAAAGAGCACGCGCTACTGATCGACTGCCGCTCGCTCGGTACCAAAGCGGTTCCCCTGCCAAAAGGCGCGGCGGTGGTGATCATCAACAGTAATTTCAAACGCACGCTGGTGGGCAGCGAATACAACACCCGCCGCGAGCAGTGCGAAACCGGGGCGCGTTTCTTCCAACAACCGGCGCTGCGTGATGTCTCTCTAAACGAGTTCAATAAAGTGGCTCACGAGCTGGATCCCGTCGTGACCAAACGCGTTCGCCACGTGTTGACCGAAAATGCACGCACCGTTGAAGCCGCGTCAGCACTGGCGCAGGGCGATTTGAAACGGATGGGCGAACTGATGGCTGAATCGCACGCGTCAATGCGCGACGACTTCGAAATCACCGTTCCGCAAATCGACACGCTGGTGGAGATCGTCAAAGCGACTATCGGCGATAAAGGCGGCGTACGCATGACCGGTGGCGGCTTCGGCGGTTGTGTTGTCGCCCTCATCCCGGAAGAGTGGGTCCCTGCCGTCCAGGACGCCGTTTCACAGCAATACGAAGCGAAAACCGGAATCAAAGAAACCTTCTACGTCTGCAAACCTTCACAAGGAGCGGGTCAGTGCTAAACGAAACACCTACGCTTGCCGCCGATGGCCTGCCGTACCGCCTGTTAACCCTGCGCAACAGCGCGGGGATGGTGGTCACGGTCATGGATTGGGGCGCAACTTTACTTTCTGCTCGCGTTCCGATGCCTGACGGCAGCGTGCGCGAAACGCTGCTCGGCTGCGCGTCGCCGGAGCAGTATGTGAATCAGGCCGCTTATCTCGGTGCATCCGTGGGCCGTTACGCGAACCGCATCGCGAAAAGCCGTTTTACGCTCGATGGTACAGATTACGCGCTTTTACCAAGCCAGGGTGAAAACCAGCTCCACGGTGGGCCTGAAGGGTTCGACAAACGCCGCTGGCGTATCGTGCAGCAGAATGACTGTGAGGTCCTGTTTGCCCTGGAATCTGCTGATGGCGATCAGGGCTTTCCTGGCAACCTGTCTGCGTCAGCGAAATTTACGCTGACAGAAGATAACCGCATCTCAATTGAGTACCGTGCGACAGTCGATAAGCCATGCCCGGTGAACATGACCAATCATGCGTATTTCAATCTGGATGGCGACCAGTCCGACGTTCGTCAGCATAAGCTCCAGCTGCTGGCCGATGCCTGGTTGCCGGTCGATGAAATGGGTATTCCTTCTGAAGGGCTAAAAGCCGTTGCCGGTACGAGCTTTGACTTCCGCACACCTAAAACCATCGCGAAAGAGTTCCTGAGCGATGATGACCAGCGCAAGGTGAAAGGCTACGATCACGCGTTCTTGCTGCAGGCGAAAGGGGATGTCACCCAGCCCGCCGCGCAGGTGTGGTCTGCAGATGAAAAACTGCAAATGACGGTGTTCACCAATGCCCCTGCGTTGCAGTTCTATTCGGGTAACTACCTCGGCGGAACGCCAGCGCGCGAGCAAGGTGATTACAGTGACTGGCAGGGTCTGGCGCTGGAAAGTGAGTTTTTGCCTGATAGCCCGAATCATCCAGAATACCCGCAGCCTGACTGCATTCTGCGACCGGGCTCGGAGTACGTCAGCCTGACGGAATATCAGTTTATAACGCATTAATCTCAAGCCCTCCGCTCGGAGGGCTTTTTTTGTCCATCTTGCTGAAAATAGCGCCATTCACAGACAAAATCATAACCCGCAATTCACAAGCAGCTTACACTGGGCCACTATTTTCGCTATGGTTAGGGTTAAGCGTTGCCGCTGGCCCCGCCACGGCAATATAATGAGAATTGTTATCATTCAACGCGTACAATCATTCATGCTGCGTCAAACCGGATAGCCTGAAAAAGCCAGGAGCAAATCTGTGACTGGGTTTTGAGAGCGATGCCAACGCAGAGGCAGCGTGAGAGATGAAGCGCAAATAAAGCTTATGAGGAGTGAGATATGGCTGTAACTAAGCTGGTTCTGGTGCGCCACGGCGAAAGTCAGTGGAACAACGAAAACCGCTTCACCGGTTGGTATGATGTTGATCTGTCTGAGAAAGGCGTTGGCGAAGCAAAAGCTGCAGGTAAACTGCTGAAAGATGAAGGCTTTAGCTTTGATTTTGCTTACACCTCAGTGCTGAAACGTGCCATCCATACTCTGTGGAACGTGCTGGATGAACTGGATCAAGCCTGGCTGCCAGTTGAGAAATCCTGGAAGCTGAATGAGCGTCACTACGGTGCGCTGCAGGGTCTGAACAAAGCTGAAACCGCTGAAAAATACGGTGACGAGCAGGTTAAGCAGTGGCGTCGCGGCTTTGCGGTGACTCCACCTGAGCTGACCAAGGACGACGAGCGCTATCCGGGCCACGATCCGCGTTACGCTAAACTGACCGATGCCGAGCTGCCCCAGACCGAGAGCCTGGCGCTGACCATCGATCGCGTTGTGCCTTACTGGAACGACACGATTCTGCCACGCGTGAAAAGCGGTGAGCGCGTGATCGTCGCCGCTCACGGTAACTCCCTGCGTGCGCTGGTGAAATACCTGGACAACCTGGGCGAAGAAGAAATTCTCGAACTGAACATCCCGACTGGCGTACCGCTGGTGTATGAGTTCGATGAAAACTTCAAACCTATCAAACGTTACTATCTGGGTAACGCTGACGAAATCGCAGCAAAAGCAGCGGCCGTAGCGAACCAGGGTAAAGCGAAGTAATTTTCGCCAGAGTAAAAAAAAAAGCGTGGAGCAATCCACGCTTTTTTATTTGGCCGGATAATTATCCGCGACGCGCTTTTACCGCATCTGCCAACTGACGCAGGATCGTATCGGTATCATCCCAGCCAATACAAGCATCCGTCACGCTCTTGCCGTAGACCAGCGGTTCGCCGCTCTCCAGATTTTGATTACCTTCTACCAGATGGCTCTCAATCATCACGCCAATCACCGCTTTCTCGCCGCTAATCAGTTGCTGACAAACGTCTGCGCCGACTTCCATCTGCTTTTTGAACTGTTTGCTGGAGTTGGCATGACTGAAATCAATCATCACTTTCGCTGAAAGGCCTGCTTTTTCCAGCCCCGCTTTAACTTCTTCGACATGCTTAGCGCTGTAGTTTGGCTCCTTGCCGCCACGCAGAATAATGTGGCAGTCGCCGTTACCGCTGGTATTCACGATCGCGGAGTGACCCCATTTGGTCACGGACAGGAAGCAGTGCGGCGCACCCGCTGCGTTGATAGCATCGATAGCCACTTTAATCGTGCCGTCCGTTCCGTTTTTAAAACCAACCGGACAAGACAGGCCTGACGCCAATTCGCGGTGCACCTGGGATTCGGTGGTACGAGCACCAATTGCCCCCCAGCTCATCAAATCGGCAAGGTATTGCGGGGTGATCATATCCAGGAACTCACCTGCCGCAGGTAGGCCAGCATCGTTAATTTCCAGAAGCAGTTTGCGCGCAATGCGCAGTCCGTCGTTGATCTGGAAGCTGTTGTCCATGTGCGGATCGTTGATCAACCCTTTCCAGCCCACCGTGGTACGCGGTTTTTCAAAATAGACGCGCATGACCACTTCCAGCTCACCTTTCAATTCCTCGCGAAGCGTGAGCAGACGCGCGGCATACTCTTTCGCTGCAGCGGGATCGTGAATGGAACAGGGACCGATGACGACCAGCAAACGATCGTCATTGCCGTTAAGGATTTTGTGGATCGCTTTACGGGCATGAGAAACGGTGTTCGCAGCGTTTTCAGTGGCGGGGAATTTTTCAAGGAGCGCTACAGGAGGTAATAACTCATTGATCTCTTTGATGCGTAAATCGTCATTCTGATAATTCATGATCGTTCCGGCTTAGCCATATATTTGGTAATGAATGCAATCCTTTCAATCTAACTTGTCGGCCAGGAAGTGTAAACGGGCTTTTACACTTCTCACGGATAATTCCTGGAATTACGCTAATAAACGCCACAAAGTAGCGAAAAGCGAGATGTACCCTACACTTTTTAAATGTAACCACTCTATTTATATGTTTTAACATGATTCTATTCTGACATAACGCCAGACTTCAGAATCTTTCACCATTGAGCGAAACCCTCTTTCTTTCGCCTTTGCACTGTTGGACGAAGTTATCCAGCAAATAACAACCAGAACAGGAGCATCATGATGAAAATGACTAAACTGGCAACGCTTTTCCTGACAGCAACGCTGACAATGGCAAGCGGCGCAGCACTGGCTGCCGATTCCGTAGGTTCAAACAGTAATGGACAAGCAAATGCTGCAGCTGACGCGGGTCAGGTTGCCCCAGATGCCAAAGAGAACGTTGCACCCAATAATGTTGATAACAACAATATCAACACCGGGAGCGGCAACAGCAGCGGAACGATGCTGCATCCGAACGGTACCGATTCAGGCACGATGAACCATGAAGGCATGACCAAAGACGAAGTGCACAAAAACTCAATGTGTAAAGACGGTAAATGCCCAGACATGAACAAAAAAGTGGAAACCGGCAGCGGTGACAACAGCGAAGTAGACACCAAAACGGACGGTACAACTCAATAACGGGTTGTTTTACGAACGTGTCGCCTGAAAATAAAAGGAGAGCTGAGGCTCTCCTTTTTTTGTGCAAAATTTTGTGCAAAGTGTTAAAAATTCAAGGTGTAATACATTTACTCATCAGGACATTTTCATGGCGCATGCTCATTCTCACTCCGATTCGCCGCGGGACGACAACGCTAAGCGCTTGATGCTCGCTTTTGGCATCACCGCGACCTTTATGGTGGTCGAGGTGATAGGCGGGTTGATCTCTGGCTCGCTCGCTTTGCTGGCTGATGCGGGCCATATGCTCACCGATGCCGCCGCTCTGCTGTTCGCTCTCATCGCAGTGCATTTTTCCCGTCGCCCGCCCAATACGCGCCATACTTTCGGCTGGCTTAGGCTCACGACGCTCGCGGCTTTCGTCAATGCTATCGCGCTGGTCGTCATAACGATTTTGATTGTGTGGGAAGCTTTCCAGCGTTTTCGCCATCCGCAACCCATCGCCGGAATGACGATGATGGTGATTGCCATTACCGGATTGCTGGCAAATATCGCAGCATTCTGGATCTTGCATCGTGGCAGCGGAGAGAAGAACCTGAACGTGCGCGCAGCAGCGCTACATGTCTTGGGCGATCTGCTCGGGTCGGTGGGTGCCATTGTGGCGGCGCTGGTGATTATCTATACCGGCTGGACACCCATTGATCCGATTTTGTCGGTCCTGGTGTCATGTCTGGTCTTACGTAGCGCCTGGGGTTTATTGCGGGAGAGCGTGAATGAACTGCTGGAAGGCGCGCCGGTTTCGATGGATATTCCTGCGCTAAAACGCAATCTGTCTCGCTCCATCCCGGAAGTGCGTAATGTCCACCACGTTCACGTCTGGCAGGTGGGCGAGAAACCCGTCATGACGCTGCACGTGCAGGTTGTTCCTCCGCATGACCATGATGCGTTGCTGGGCCGTATTCAGCACTTTCTTGAGCATCACTACACTATTTCACACGTCACCATTCAGATGGAGTATCAGCCCTGTAATGGACCGGACTGCCATCTCAATGAGACGCAGCCCGATCATTCACATCATCACCATCATTAACGGGAAAGTGCGCGTGAGCCACGCTGACGCGCACTGTTAATCCACATCCGACTGCCGTTGAGGGCGATAAATGTGAGAAGCAGATATTCCAGAGACATCGCGTAAACGCCCTGCAAGGCAAAGATCACCACGCTTATTACATTGATGATGACCCACAGCAGCCAGTTTTCGACGTATTTTCGCGTCATCAAAATCATCGCTGCGATGGAAAGCACCATCATGCAGGAATCCCAAAATGGGAAGGCGTCAGGCTGCAGCTCAGGCATTGTTACGTTGAGTCCAAGGCTGCTCATTACCGAGACGGCGATGTGCGTGAGATAGCCAAATACCGGGTTGATGTAGACCGTCATCAGACCGATGGCGACGACGCAAGCCGCAAGCCATGCGATAGCCTTAGGCAGCGGTAGCCAGCGAATTTGCAGTTCTGCCTCCTGCTGGCTGTTTTGCCGTGACCACGCGTACCAGCCGTAAATATTGGCAGCAAAGAAAAAAAGTTGCAGCAAGAGACTGGCATAGAGCTGAATCTGGAAAAAAATAATCGCAAAGAGCGTCACGTTGACCAGGCCGAACGCATAGTTACTGATCTTCTCCAGACTCGCCAGCCAGATACAGAGCAGGCCCGCTATCGTGCCAACAGCTTCAATCCATGACAGGTCGTAGCCACCCGCCCCGATCGGAATATGAACCAGAATATTCTGCGTGCTAAAAAAATCCATCTCTTCCCCTGAGCGCGTATAACGCGTTGTCTTAAATCAAGAACGTAGTGTAGCCGCAAATTCCAGCATCCGGTTAAGCGGAAGTAATGCGCCTTCACGTAAAGCTGCATCAATATGGATTTCGTGTGCCGCGCCGCCAGTCTCGAGGCCGTCGGCAATCGCTTTAAGCCCGTTCATCGCCATCCACGGACAATGCGCACAGCTGCGGCAAGTTGCCCCTTCCCCGGCTGTGGGTGCCTCAAATAGCTCTTTTTCCGGCACCGCTTGCTGCATCTTATAAAAAATACCGCGATCGGTCGCGACGATAAGCTTCTGCTGCGGTAACGTTTTCGCCGCGTTGATCAGTTGGCTGGTAGAACCGACGGCATCTGCCATGTCGACAATCGACTGGGGTGACTCGGGATGAACCAGAATGGCGGCTTCGGGATAGAGTGCCTTCATGCGTGCCAGCGCCTGGGTTTTAAACTCGTCATGGACGATACAGGCTCCCTGCCAGCAAAGCACATCCGCGCCCGTTTGCTTTTGCACATAGTTTCCCAGATGTTTATCTGGTGCCCAAATGATCTTCTGGCCGAGGCTATCGAGATGCTCGATCAGCTCGACGGCAATACTGGAGGTAACAACCCAGTCAGCACGGGCTTTGACCGCAGCGGAGGTATTGGCATACACCACGACGGTCCTGTCAGGATGCGCATCGCAAAATGCGCTGAACTCTTCGATCGGGCAGCCCAGATCAAGCGAGCATTCCGCATTCAGCGTCGGCATCAAAATAGTCTTTTCCGGACTCAAGATTTTCGCCGTCTCGCCCATAAAGCGAACCCCTGCCACCAGAAGCGTTGACGCAGAATGCTTTGCCCCAAAACGCGCCATCTCAAGAGAATCAGAAATACATCCGCCGGTCTCTTCAGCCAGCTGTTGAATTTCAGGATCGGTATAATAATGCGCCACCATCACGGCATCACGCTCTTTCAGCATACGTTTGATTTTTTCACGATAAAACTGTTTTTCGTCCAGATTTAACGGCAAAGGTTTAGGCGGAAAAGGATAGATTGCGGCTTCAGGATCAAACATCACGCTCATCAATTGTATCTCGTTTTGCTGGCTTAACCGTTTTGCGTTATTTCCTGTGAACTTAGCAAAAAGGTCAGCAACCATGTTTTATATACTAAACAAGATAGCGAATTTGAGGTGAAAAGTCACAGAAATTGAAAAGCAAAAAGTCGCCTTTTTACTTTGTTGGATCGCGTGGGATGATCCGAGTCTGCTCTAGAACGGAGGGCTTCGCCTGCGGCTCCGGTGCCTCACTGCGTTCGGCTCGAACCTGCCGCAGATTCGAATTGCTCAAATCGCAGATAGCAAAAAAGCGCCTTTAGGGCGCTTTTTTACATTGGTGGGTCGTGCAGGATTCGAACCTGCGACCAATTGATTAAAAGTCAACTGCTCTACCAACTGAGCTAACGACCCCTTTCGGGATTTACTTATCTTTATTCAGGCTGGTGGGTCGTGCAGGATGACTCGGCTTTGCCTCGCCCTACGGGCCGTTGCTTTCGCAACGTTATCCTTCACGTTCACACTCTTGCAATCCACCAGAAATTGGTGGGTCGTGCAGGATTCGAACCTGCGACCAATTGATTAAAAGTCAACTGCTCTACCAACTGAGCTAACGACCCATTCGGGTGCTGCCTGAATTTTACATTTTACCAATCTAAATTGGTGGGTCGTGCAGGATTCGAACCTGCGACCAATTGATTAAAAGTCAACTGCTCTACCAACTGAGCTAACGACCCAAATGGTGGGTGATGACGGGCTCGAACCGCCGACCCCCTCCGTGTAAAGGAGGTGCTCTACCAACTGAGCTAATCACCCTTGTACTGCTGTAATTTTTTGTGGTGTGTCGTGCAGGATGACTCGGCTTCGCCTCGCCCTACTGGCCGTTGCTGACGCAACATTATCCTTCACGTTTTACTATCGCGTTCCACCAGAACGATTGGTGGGTCGTGCAGGATTCGAACCTGCGACCAATTGATTAAAAGTCAACTGCTCTACCAACTGAGCTAACGACCCACTATTTTGCTGCTTTTGGGGTGTTTGATATCCCTTGGCAACGGCGGCATATATTACTGATTTAAGAATTGAGCGCAACAAAAATTTCGATGAAGATCACTTAACTGCTTACGAATCAGGCGGCACGACCAGAAAAAACGCGATTTCTGGTCATGCGATACTCATCCCATCGAACCAAGACGTTTTTGCGCTTGTTTAGCGCCTTCAGTACCTGGGTACTTACTGACCACCTGCTGATACACAGCCTTCGCTTTTGCAGTATCGCCTTTATCCTGCATGATCACGCCGACCTTAAACATTGCATCAGATGCTTTTGGTGATTTGGGGTAGTTTTTTACCACTGAGGCAAAATAAAACGCCGCATCATCCTTTTTCCCTTTATTGTAATTCAGCTGACCGAGCCAATAATTTGCGTTTGGCTGGTAAGTCGAATCAGGGTATTTCTTCACGAAGCTTTGAAACGCCGCGATTGCATCGTCCTGACGAGATTTGTCCTGAACCAGGGCAATCGCTGCATTGTAGTCAGTATTCGCGTCACCGCTTTGTACAGGAGCGCCAGCAGAGGCCGACGCACCGGTTGACGGTGCAGGCGTTGCTGTTGCAGCGCCTGTTTGATCTCCAGCCGCAGGTTGCGCACCCGCAGCACCGCTGCTGAGGCTATCCATCTGCAACAAAATCTGCTTCTGACGTTCGACAACCTGGTTTAACTGATACTGACTTTCCTGGATTTGTCCACGAAGAGAATCGATATCATTTTGGTTATCAGAAAGTTGCTGCTGAAGTTGGGTTAAAAGCTGACTGTGAGCATTAGAAATACGCTCGAGTTGGGTGACACGGTCTTCGACCGAGCCTGAGCCGACACTACTGATTGGCGCCTGAGCAAAAGCGGCCCAGGGGGCCGCTATACCAATCAGTAACGACAGACTCAACAAGTGATGTCTGAAGTTACTGCTCATGCAATTCTCTTAGTAAACCAGTACAGCACGACGGTTTTTGGAGTAAGCCGCTTCGTCGTGACCCAGTACTGCAGGTTTTTCTTTACCGTAAGAAACGATGGAGATCTGGTCAGCAGAAACGCCTTTACCCTGCAGGTACATTTTAACGGCGTTAGCACGACGTTCACCCAGGGAGATGTTGTACTCTGGAGTACCACGTTCGTCAGCATGACCTTCTACGGTGACTTTGTAAGATGGGTTGCTACGCAGGAAGTTAGCGTGTGCATCCAGCATCGCAGCGAAGTCAGAACGGATATCGAATTTATCCAGATCGAAGTAAACGATGTTGTTCTGCTGCAGCTGTTGCATCTGAAGACGAGCTTGTTCTTCAGAAGACATGTTGCCGCTACCGTTAGCGTCCATACCAGTACCAGCGCCCATCATGCCTTCGCCGCTCTGGTCGTTGCTTGCATTCTTGTTAGAAGAACACGCTGCGATTGCCATTACAGGCAGAGCGATCATCAGCCCCTTCAGCACTTTGTTCAGTTGCATTTCTAAGATTCCTTTAGTAATCAATTAATTATTATTTAGAGATACGGCGACCAGGCAGGTGATTTTACCTGTCCATCAGTTGCCGGAAGACGCGCTTTGAAACGCCCATCTGTAGAAACCAGATTCAACACGGATCCCATCCCCTGAGAAGAGCTGTAGATTACCATCGTGCCGTTAGGTGCCAGACTTGGCGTTTCGTCCAGGAACGTTGACGACAATACTTGTACGCCACCCGTCACCAGATCTTGTTTGGCAATGTGCTGCTGACCGCCAGCTGAACTCACCATTACCATCGTTTTACCGTCGCTGCTAACATCGGCGTCCTGGTTCTGAGAACCTTCCCAGGTAATGCGCTGCGGTGCGCCGCCATTGACGTTAACTTTGTAAACCTGTGGACGTCCCGCCTGATCGGACGTAAACGCCAGATTCTGGCTGTCCGGGAACCAGGTTGGCTCAGTGTTGTTACTGCGACCATCCGTCACCTGACGAATCTGACCGGAACCAACGTCCATGACATAAAGATTCAGGCTGCCTGTTTTAGACAGGGCAAACGCCAGCTTGGAGCCATCCGGAGAGAATGCTGGAGCACCGTTGTGACGCGGGAACGAAGCGACCTGACGGACAGCGCCATTGGACAACGTCTGGATAACCAGTGCTGAACGTCCGCTTTCGAAAGTCACGTATGCCAGTTTAGAACCGTCTGGAGTCCAGGCCGGTGACATCAGTGGTTGCGGAGAGCGATGCACGGTGAACTGGTTGTAACCGTCGTAGTCAGAAACGCGAAGCTCGTACGGGAACTGGCCGCCGTTGGTCTGAACGACATAAGCGATACGGGTACGGAAAGCGCCTTTAATACCGGTCAGTTTCTCGAACACTTCATCACTCGCGGTGTGACCCGCATAGCGCAGCCATTTCTTGTTCACTTTATAAGTGTTCTGAGCCAGCACTGTACCTGGCGCGCCACCGGTATCCACCAGCTGGTAAGTCACGTTGTAGTCGCCATCCGGGCTTGGGGTAACTTGCCCTACCACCACCGCATCAATACCCAGCGCAGACCATGCAGCAGGTTGAACTTCCTGCGCGGTTCCTGGCTGCTGTGGCAAACGAGAGCGATCTAATGGGTTAAATTTCCCGCTGTTACGTAAGTCAGCAGCGACGATGCCGCCAATGTCTTCAGGTGCGGCGCCAGGGCCCGCCCACTGGAACGGAACAACACCAATCGGACGTGCCGAGTCCACCCCTTGGGTGATCTCAATACGTACTTCTGCGTGCAGCACAGCTGCCCACAGCATAAAGAAACTCACAGCTACACGTAATGCCTGCTTCATTATATCTCCCTTATCTGAGTAACATTACCCACGATAATTAGCAGAATGTTAACAAACTCAAATAAACAAAACTACCGACACCCTGCGACTAAACCTGGCCTATTTTTTCTACTTTGCACAGAAAAAATGACTTAAGGTTTGAAGTCCAGCGGTGCATTTTTAAAGACTTCATAAACCGCCTGCGAAGGTGGTTTTGGCATTTTCGCCTGGCGTGCCGCAGCAAGAGCTGCAGTACACAAGGCTGGATCGCCCCCTTCGGACTGAATATCGAGCAACATACCATCTGGCGCCAGTTTTATACGCAACGTGCACGTTTTGCCGGCGTAAGATGAGGCATCATAAAATCGACTTTCAATAGCGGATTTAATCTGCCCGGCATAACCACTGATTTCAGCACCCGAAGCGCCGTTATTCTTAGTGTTACCGCTTCCTGCTGGTGACGCATTGTTTCCTTTCGCCCCACCGCCCGTTTTCGGTGCATTCTTACCTGAGCTCAAATCACCGAAAAGGTCGTCAACATCTGACGCAGAGGCTTTATCCGCCGCGGCTTTTTTGGCTGCGGCGGCTTTTGCTGCAGCAGCTTTATCGGCAGCCGCTTTCTTATCTGCGGCAGCTTTTTCGGCAGCCGCGGCTTTTTTATCGGCGGCAGCCTTCTCAGCAGCAGCCGCTTTTTCTGCGGCGGCTTTCTCTGCTGCTGCAGCTTTCTTAGCTGCCTCAGCAGTGGCTTTTTTCTCGGCTTCCTGAGCAGCCTTCTTAGCGGCTTCGGCTTCCGCTTTTTTCTGCGCATCAGCGGCAGCTTTTTTCGCGGCTTCAGCTTCGGCTTGTTTTTGCGCATCGGCAGCAGCTTTCTTCGCTGCGTCAGCGGCTACTTTTGCCTGAGCATCTGCTTTCGCTTTTGCATCCGCTGCAGCTTTGGCGGCCGCCTCTTCAGCTTGCTTCTGCTGCTGTTGTGCTTTCTTCGCGGCGTCTTCAGCTTGTTTTTGCTGATCCGCCTGCTCTTTTGCCGCTTCTTGCGCCTGCAAACGTTCTTTCTCGAGCTGTTTCAGACGCTCTTGCTCCGCGGCCTGCTTTTCACGCAGTTCTTCGGCTTGCTGTTGCGCCTGTTTATCACGCTGCTCTTCAGCACGTTTCGCACTCGCCTGTTGCTGCTGCTCACGGTTATAGTTTTGCACTACCGCACCAGGATCTACCATGACGGCGTCGATGGAAGATCCACCGCCAGCTGCTGCATCTATATGCTCATCGAACGAACTCCAGATCAGTGCTGCAAATAAAATGACGTGCAGCACTGCCGAGATAATTATCGCTCGCTTAAGCTTGTCGTTTTGTTCGGTTGCCTTTGACACTATCGGTTCCCAAAAACTGTGCAGATGATCAAATAGGTTGCGTCATCAAGCCAACCGACTTAACACCCGCGCTATGAAGCAAGTTCAGCGCTTTAATTATTTCATCGTAAGGCACGTCTTTCGCCCCGCCGATCAGGAAGACCGTTTTCGGATCGGCTCCCAGACGACGCTGCGCTTCAGCGATAACCTGCTCTGGTGGAAGCTGATCCATACGATCTTTTTCGACCACAACGCTGTATTGCCCTACGCCGGAAACCTCAATGATCACCGGTGGATTGTCATTGGAGCTGACCGCCTGTGATTCTGTTGCATCCGGCAGATCAACTTCCACGCTCTGGGTGATAATGGGCGCTGTCGCCATGAAAATCAGCAGTAACACCAGCAGTACGTCCAGCAACGGTACAATATTGATTTCGGACTTGAGTTCGCGACGACCTCGCCGTCCACGCGATCTGGCCATGGTTTACCCCTTGTTACTCTCGGTGCTGGTAAACGCCTGACGGTGCAGAATCGCAGTGAACTCTTCCATGAAGTTGTCGTAGTTCAACTCAAGTTTGTTCACGCGCTGGTTCAGTCGGTTATAAGCCATAACTGCAGGAATAGCGGCAAACAGACCAATTGCGGTCGCGATCAGTGCTTCTGCGATACCCGGTGCAACCATTTGCAGCGTTGCCTGCTTCACCGCGCCCAGCGCGATAAAGGCATGCATAATCCCCCACACGGTACCAAACAGGCCGATATACGGACTGATAGAACCCACTGTGCCGAGGAACGGAATATGGTTTTCAAGCGTTTCCAACTCACGGTTCATGGAAATGCGCATCGCGCGCGACGCGCCTTCGACTACGGCTTCCGGCGCATGGTTGTTAGCGCGATGGAGACGAGCGAACTCTTTGAAACCGCTATAGAAAATTTGTTCGGAGCCTGAAAGATTTTCGCGACGCCCTTGGCTTTCCTGATACAAGCGAGAAAGCTCAATACCAGACCAGAACTTATCTTCAAAGGCTTCAGCTTCACGACTGGCCGCGTTGAGGATACGGGTTCTCTGAATAATGATGGCCCAGGATGCGATTGAAAAACCAATCAAAATCAACATGATAAGTTTAACCAGAAGGCTTGCCTTCAGGAACAAATCAAGGATATTCATGTCAGTCACTGCTTAAACTCCGCGACAATAGACTTAGGAAGCGCACGAGGCTTCATAATGAGTGGATCAACACAAACAATCAGTACTTCTGCTTCGTTCAGCACTGTGTTCTCTGCATTGACGATCCGTTGCGTGAACACCATTGAGGTTCCGCGCATAGATGTTATTTCCGTTTGGACTTCGAGCATATCGTCGAGTCTGGCGGGTGCAAAATACTCCAGCGTCATCTTGCGTACCACGAAGGCAACACGCTCAGCCAACAAAACCTGCTGGCTAAAATGATGATGGCGCAGCATCTCAGTGCGTGCTCGTTCATAGAAAGCAACGTAGCTGGCGTGGTAAACCACACCACCGGCATCAGTATCTTCGTAATAGACCCGAACCGGCCATCGAAACAGCGTTGTATTCACTTTACATCCCGGTAATGCAACAAAAGTTGGAGCTTTCAAACTTCGCTACTATACGCGCGGGACTGATGGTTTGGAATGGGGGAAAGTAAACGGAGAGTAAATTTTTATGGGCTCAGGTAAGCCCATAAGATTAACGGACAGTTCTTATTCAGTTGAAGAAAAAGATCAATCCTGCAAGGAGCACCACATCTGCGATCAGTGGGCAGAAGATCCCCTGCCAGTGTACCGCTTTTGGACGAAATCCCACGCCGTGAATGATACCTGCGCAAACCGCCCACATGATGAGTAAACCATGCCAGATTTCCAGGTCACTTGTTTTCGCTGCAAAGCGCGAAGGATCCCAGAAAATACAACCCGCCAGCAGTAATGCCATCACTAAGGAAAGCGCCCTTAACGGACGCTTATCCATTACCGCATAAAGCATTGCGATAATTTTCATCATCAGTGATTTTCTTCGCCCGCGTTAGACGCTTCAACATGTTCAAGCGCCAGGGCAGTGATGACACCAAATGCACAGGCAAGAAGCGTCCCTAAAATCCATGCGAAATACCACATATTCAGCTCCTTACTTAGTACAGGGAATGGGTGTTGCTTTCGATGTCTTCTTTCGTGATTCGACCGAACATTTTCCAATAACACCAGGAGGTGTACAGCAGAATAATCGGTACAAACACACCAGCAACATAGGTCATCAAGTTCAGCGTCAGCTGGCTGGATGTCGCATCCCACATGGTCAGGCTTGCATTAAGCATCGTGCTGGACGGCATCACGAATGGGAACATCGCAATACCGGCAGTCAGGATGATGCATGCCAGGGTCAGTGAAGAGAACACGAATGCCCACGCACCTTTTTCCAGACGAGACATCAGTACGGTCAGCAACGGCAGCAACACACCCAGAGCAGGAATAGCCCACAGCGCTGGCATAGTGTTGAAGTTCACCAGCCATGCACCCGCCTGGCGAGCCACTTCTTTCGTCAGCGGGTTAGACGGCGCCGCGTGATTAATGGCAGATGTCACCACGTAACCATCAATACCGTATACAACCCAAACGCCAGCCAGTGCGAAGCAAACCAGTGTCACCAGCGCAGCAACCTGCGCAGTAGCACGTGAACGCAGGTGCAGTTCACCAACAGTACGCATTTGCAGATAAGTTGCGCCCTGAGTAATGATCATCCCTACGCTGACTACGCCTGCCAGCAGGCCGAACGGGTTCAGCAACTGGAAGAAGTTACCGGTGTAGTACAGACGCATATACTCGTCGAGATGGAACGGCACGCCCTGCAACAGGTTGCCGAACGCCACGCCAATCACCAGCGGCGGCACAAAGCTACCGATGAAGATGCCCCAGTCCCACATGTTGCGCCAGCGAGTGTCTTCAATCTTGGAGCGGTAATCAAAACCGACCGGACGGAAGAACAAAGACGCCAACACCAGTATCATCGCCACATAGAAGCCAGAAAACGCAGCGGCATAGACCATCGGCCAGGCAGCAAACAGCGCGCCGCCTGCGGTGATCAGCCACACCTGGTTACCGTCCCAGTGCGGGGCGATGGAGTTGATCATGATTCGACGCTCGGTGTCATTACGACCGAGGAAACGGGTGAGCATGCCCACCCCCATGTCGAAACCGTCAGTGACCGCAAAACCAATCAGTAAAATACCGACCAGCAGCCACCAGATAAAACGCAATACTTCATAATCGATCATTTCACGACTCCTGTCTTAGCGTGCCGGCTGAGTAGCCACAGTGGACTGTTCGTAGTGATAGCGACCGGTTTTCAGGCTGCTCGGACCAAGGCGTGCGAACTTGAACATCAGGAACAGTTCAGCCACCAGGAACAGGGTGTACAGACCACAAATCAGCAGCATTGAGAAGATCAGATCGCCTGCGGTCAGGGACGAGTTAGCCACTGCCGTTGGCAGCACCTCACCAATCGCCCATGGCTGACGACCATACTCCGCAACAAACCAGCCTGATTCGATAGCAATCCACGGCAGCGGCATACCATACAGCGCGGAGCGCAGCAGCCATTTTCTCTGGCCGATACGGTTACGAATCACGGACCAGAACGACGCACCAATAATCAGCAACATAATGATGCCGCTGCCCACCATGATACGGAAGGCGAAGTACAACGGTGCAACGCGAGGAATCGAGTCTTTGGTGGCCAGTTGGATCTGCGCTTCGGTCGCATCGGAAACGTTTGGTGTATAACGTTTCAACAGCAGGCCGTAACCTAGGTCTTTTTTCACATCATTAAACTGGTCACGAACAGACTGATCGGTAGAACCAGAACGCAGCTGTTCGAGCAGCGCGTAAGCCTTCATCCCGTTACGGATACGCTCTTCATGCTGCACCAGCAGATCTTTCAGGCCAGTCACCTGCTTATCGACCGAGCGGGTGGCGATGATGCCCAGCGCGTAAGGAATCTGGATAGCAAAGCGGTTTTCCTGCGCATCCTGGTCAGGAATACCAAACAGGGTAAAGGCTGCCGGTGCAGGCTGGGTTTCCCATTCTGCTTCGATAGCGGCCAGTTTGGTTTTCTGTACGTCGCCCATTTCGTAACCGGATTCATCACCCAGAACAATAACGGAGAGGATTGCCGCCATGCCAAAACTCGCCGCAATGGCGAAAGAACGTTTAGCGAAAGCGAAGTCACGACCGCGCAGCATATAGTAGGCACTGATACCCAGAACGAACATCGCGCCGCACACATAGCCAGATGCTACGGTGTGGACGAATTTCACCTGTGCGACCGGGTTCAAGACCAGCTCAGAGAAGCTAACCATCTCCATACGCATGGTTTCGAAGTTGAAATCAGACGCGATAGGGTTCTGCATCCAGCCGTTCGCCACCAGAATCCACAGTGCGGACAGGTTCGAACCGAGTGCCACCAGCCAGGTTACGGCCATATGCTGGACTTTGCCCAGACGGTCCCAACCGAAGAAGAACAGACCTACAAAGGTGGATTCGAGGAAGAAGGCCATCAGACCTTCAATGGCCAGCGGCGCACCGAAGATATCCCCAACATAGTGAGAATAGTAAGACCAGTTAGTCCCGAACTGGAACTCCATGGTCAAACCGGTAGCCACGCCCAGTGCAAAGTTGATACCAAACAACTTGCCCCAGAACTTGGTCATATCTTTATAAATCTGTTTGCCGGAGAGGACGTAGACCGTTTCCATAATGGCCAGCAAGAACGCCATACCGAGCGTTAGTGGCACAAACAGGAAGTGGTACATCGCGGTCAAGGCAAACTGTAAGCGCGACAGTTCGACTATATCTAACATCATGACTCCTTGCTCATCGCATGAAGACTCCGAGAGTGAATCACGCCCTAAAGCGGTTCACACGCATGCCCCAATACAAAATTATCTGCGTCCCTACTTCGTCACTCACTTCAGCAAAAGAAGAAAGTCATGATGAAAGGTTGCAAATACGTTAATTAAAAACTCAAATTGATCCCGTAAATATAATACGCTGCAAAGCCCTTACAATAAACAGGTTTTTATTGAATCAGATTTACGTTTTACGACGGTGATCAATATATAGCGAATTTACTACTTTTCAGCCAATTTGATCGGGGACAATTTAACGCCTTTTGTGGCCTTTTTCCAAGGATTAAACATTGATTTAAATCAAAGTCACTGCTTAATGTTAAAAGGTGTATAAGTCAGGTGATCATGGTAAAGACCATGTTAATGATATGTATGCCTGCCAGCTGCTGAGGTTATCAAGTGCGGGAATTCATATAAACAGAAGTCATTTTTATTAACTCAGTAAATTGTCCCTTTTTTTAAAAAACAAACAACTTTTGATATTAGTGATGCTACGTGACTTTTTCCTCTTTTCCCTTATCTAAATTTAATAACAAATAATTCACCTTTCTTAACTTGTTAATTAACACATTTTCTTCGCACCAAATTGCGAAGCTATCAATAAAAAAGGCCGCTCTTCAGCGGCCAACCATGTCGAAACGGACATTTATTATGTCAAAGCTCCCCTTCCGGAGAGCAGAGAGGATTTACTTAATGATAGCTTTCAGCGCGTCGCCGATATCCGCCAGGCTGCGAACGGTTTTCACGCCTGCCGCTTCCAGCGCAGCGAATTTTTCATCCGCAGTGCCTTTACCACCCGCGATGATAGCGCCCGCGTGGCCCATACGTTTGCCTTTCGGCGCAGTCACACCCGCGATATAACCCACAACAGGTTTGGTCACGTGGTCTTTGATATACGCAGCCGCTTCTTCTTCCGCGCTACCGCCGATCTCGCCGATCATCACGATCGCTTCGGTCTGCGGATCTTCCTGGAACAGCTTCAGGATGTCGATGAAGTTAGAGCCAGGGATCGGGTCACCGCCGATGCCCACACAGGTGGACTGGCCAAAACCGTAATCCGTGGTCTGTTTAACCGCTTCATAGGTCAGCGTACCGGAGCGAGACACGATACCCACTTTGCCCGGCTTGTGAATGTGGCCCGGCATGATGCCGATTTTGCATTCGCCTGGGGTGATAACACCTGGGCAGTTCGGGCCAATCATGCGCACGCCCGCTTCATCCAGCTTCACTTTCACGGTCAGCATATCCAGCGTCGGGATGCCTTCGGTGATGGTGATGATGAGCTTGATGCCTGCGTCGATGGCTTCCAGAATGGAATCTTTGCAGAACGGAGCCGGAACGTAGATAACGGTCGCGGTAGCGCCCGTTGCTTCTACGGCTTCACGCACGGTGTTAAACACCGGCAGGCCCAGATGCGTGGTGCCGCCTTTGCCCGGCGTTACGCCGCCAACCATCTGCGTACCGTAAGCAATCGCTTGTTCGGAGTGGAAAGTCCCCTGGCTACCGGTGAAGCCCTGGCAGATAACTTTAGTGTTCTTATCAATCAAAACGGACATTATTTCCCCTCCACGGCGGCAACAACCTGCTGAGCTGCATCCGTCAGACTTTTCGCTGCAATAATATTCAGGCCGCTGTCAGCCAGTTTTTTCGCGCCGAGTTCAGCGTTGTTCCCTTCCAGACGAACCACAACCGGGACGTTCACGCCCACTTCTTCGACCGCACCGATAATGCCGTCAGCGATCAGGTCGCAACGCACAATACCGCCGAAGATGTTCACCAGAACGGCTTTGACTTTGTCGTCAGAGAGAATGATTTTGAACGCTTCGGTCACGCGTTCTTTAGTCGCGCCACCGCCGACATCGAGGAAGTTTGCCGGCTCGCCGCCGTGCAGTTTAACGATGTCCATGGTGCCCATTGCCAGGCCCGCACCGTTAACCATGCAGCCGATGTTACCGTCCAGCGCCACGTAGTTCAGTTCCCACTGTGCAGCCTGCGCTTCACGCGGGTCTTCCTGAGACTGGTCACGCATTTCGCGCAGGTCAGACTGGCGGAACAGGGCGTTACCATCAGCGCCGAGTTTGCCATCGAGGCAGATCAGGTCGCCCTGCGTGGTGATAACCAGCGGGTTGATTTCGATCAGCGCCAGATCGCGTTCGAGGAAAATCTTCGCCAGGCCCATGAAGATTTTGGTGAACTGTTGAACCAGTTTACCTTCCAGACCCAGTTTGAATGCCAGCTCGCGACCCTGGTAAGGCATAGGGCCTGCCAGCGGATCGATAGCCACTTTGTGAATCAGATGCGGCGTTTCTTCCGCTACTTTTTCGATTTCCACGCCGCCTTCGGTAGACGCCATGAACACCACGCGACGTGAGCTACGGTCTACCACTGCGCCGAGGTACAATTCTTTGGCGATATCGGTCGCCGCTTCCACCAGAATCTGATTGACCGGCTGGCCGTTCGCATCTGTTTGATACGTCACCAGGCGTTTGCCAAGCCAATGCTCGGCAAAAGCACGAATCTCTTCTTTGCTCTTAACCACTTTCACGCCGCCCGCTTTACCGCGGCCGCCAGCGTGAACCTGACACTTAACTACCCAAGGGCCGGAACCGATTTTAGATGCGGCTTCTTCTGCTTCGCGTGGGGTATTACAAGCATAACCCACCGGAGCCGGTAAGCCATACCGGGCAAACAGCTGTTTGGCCTGATATTCATGTAAGTTCATGTGTTCTATCCATCCTTCAGGTAATCGTTAGGTGAGGCTTTTTATAGGCCCGGCAAACGCTGTGTCGCCGGGCAATACTGCAAAAACTACACGTCCAGCAGAAGACGCGTTGGATCTTCCAGCAGCTCTTTAATCGCCACCAGATAACCAACCGACTCACGGCCATCAATCAGACGGTGATCGTAAGAGAGCGCCAGGTACATCATTGGCAGGATCTCTACTTTACCGTCGACCGCCATTGGACGATCTTTAATGGCATGCATGCCCAGGATCGCGCTCTGCGGCGGGTTGATAATTGGCGTAGACATTAACGAACCAAACACACCGCCGTTGGTAATGGTGAAGTTACCGCCAGTCAGGTCTTCAACGGTCAGTTTGCCGTCACGGCCTTTCAGGGCCAGCTCTTTGATGCGTTTCTCGATGTCAGCCATGCCCAGGGTATCCACATCACGCAGAACTGGGGTCACCAGGCCACGCGGTGTAGAAACAGCCATGCTCACATCGAAATAGTTGTGATACACCACGTCTTC
Source organism: Lelliottia sp. GFLA7 (assembly GCF_056490165.1). Taxonomy (NCBI): domain Bacteria; kingdom Pseudomonadati; phylum Pseudomonadota; class Gammaproteobacteria; order Enterobacterales; family Enterobacteriaceae; genus Lelliottia; species Lelliottia sp. GFLA7. The sequence continues at coordinate 753,871 of NZ_JBWLAQ010000001.1, forward strand.
GCCGTCGATAGACGCGTTGACTTCCGGATAGCGTTTCAGCGCTTCAACAACCGCTTTCACATAGAAAGACATAAAGCCCAAACGAATACCGTGGCGTTTTTCAAACGCATCACCGTACTGCTTACGCAGATCCATGATCGGCTTCATGTTGACTTCGTTGAAGGTCGTCAGCATCGCGGTGGAGTTTTTCGCTTCCAGCAGACGCTCAGCCACACGCTTACGCAAGCGCGTCATCGGCACGCGTTTTTCGCTACGTGCACCCAGAGCAGGCTGTGCGGTAGCTGGAGCAGACGCGGCTGCCGGCGCTTTGGCTTCTTCTTTGGCTGGTGCTTTCGCCAGATGTTTTTCAACATCTTCACGCGTCAGACGGCCACCCACGCCAGTGCCTTTGATAGCGCTGGCTTCGAGGTTATGTTCACTCAGCAGGCGACGGATCGCTGGGCTAAGTGCATCGTTGCTCTGCTCTTCCAGAGAGGCTTGCTGACGCTGAGCCGGCGTGGACTCTTTGCTTTCAGACTTAGCGCTGGACTCTTTACCACCGCTATTGCCTTCACGCAGGCGACCCAGAATCTGGCGAGAGGTCACGGTCGTGCCTTCATCTTCTAGCACTGCATCCAGAATGCCATCCGCCGATGCCGGTACTTCCAGTACCACTTTGTCAGTTTCGATTTCTACCAGCACTTCATCGCGCTTAACGCTATCGCCCGGTTTTTTATGCCAGGTCGCTACCGTTGCGTCAGCCACGGATTCAGGCAGGTCGGGAACAAGAATATCTACGCTACTCATTATGTATCCTTTAATTAATCGACGTTCAGCGCGTCATTGACCAGATCTTGCTGTTGCTTCTGGTGAACGGACATATACCCTACCGCAGGTGAAGCGGAGGCCGGGCGACCTGCATAACGCAGACCAGACCCAAATGGAATCACATCACGGAAATGATGCTGACTGCAGTACCATGCGCCCTGGTTAAGCGGCTCTTCCTGGCACCAGACAAAATCATGTACGTGTGCGTACGGTTTCAGCGCTTCCTGCACCGCCTGGTGCGGGAACGGATAAAGCTGCTCGATGCGCACGATGGCGACATCTTTCTGATCGTTTTTACGGCGCTGTTCAAGCAGGTCGTAATAAACCTTACCAGAACACATCACAACACGCTTCACGGCCTGCGGATCCAGCGCGTCAATCTCGCCAATCGCTGGCTGGAAGGCGCCGTTCGCCAGTTCATCCAGCGTAGACACCGCCAGCGGGTGACGCAGCAGAGATTTCGGCGACATCACAATCAGTGGACGGCGCATACCGCGCAGCGCCTGACGACGCAGCATGTGGTAAACCTGCGCTGGCGTTGACGGCACGCAAACCTGCATATTCTGTTCAGCGCAGAGTTGCAAATAACGTTCCAGACGCGCAGAGGAGTGCTCTGGGCCCTGTCCTTCGTAGCCGTGCGGCAGCAGCATCACCAGGCCACACATACGGCCCCATTTCTGCTCGCCGGAGCTAATGAACTGGTCGATAACCACCTGCGCACCGTTGGCAAAGTCACCAAACTGCGCTTCCCAGATGGTCAGCGTGCGCGGCTCAGCCGTGGCGTAACCGTATTCGAAGGCCAGCACCGCTTCTTCAGACAGCACGGAATCCCAGACTCTGAACGAGCCCTGACCGTTATGCACATGCTGCAGCGGGGTGTACGTTGAACCGTTAGTCTGGTTGTGAATCACCGCATGGCGGTGGAAGAATGTGCCACGGCCCGCATCTTCACCGGAAAGACGTACCGGAATGCCTTCATCTACCAGCGTGGCGTAGGCCAGATTTTCTGCGCCACCCCAGTCGAACAGCTTCTCACCTGCCGCCATGGACTGACGATCGGTGTATATTTTCGACACGCGCGCCTGCATTTCGATAGCGTCTGGCACGGTGCTGATGCGCTTCGCCAGCTCTTGCAGGCGCTTGGTTTCCACCTTGTTCGGGTAGCTCTCGTCCCATTCGTGGTTGAGGTACGGCGACCATGTAAAAGAGTGCATATTCATCGGACGCAGCTCTTTCACCACACATTCGCCTGCGTCCAGCGCATCACGGTAAAGATTCACCAGCTCAGTGGCATCTTCCAGCGTCGCGGTTTTTTCAGCTTCTAGTTTGTCAGCGTAGATCTTACGCGGCGTCGGATGCTTTTTGATTTTCTGATACATCAGCGGCTGAGTTGCACTCGGTTCGTCCGCTTCGTTATGGCCATGACGGCGATAGCAGAACAGGTCGATGAACACATCGCGTTTGAACGTATTGCGGAAGTCCAGCGCCAGACGGGTCACGAAAGCGACCGCTTCCGGATCGTCGGCATTAACGTGGAAGATTGGTGCCTGTACCATTTTACCGATATCGGTACAGTACGGGCTGGAGCGCGCATCCAGTGGGTTAGAGGTCGTAAAGCCCACCTGGTTGTTGATAACGATGCGAACCGTACCGCCCACTTCGTAACCACGTGCTTTAGACATGTTCAGGGTTTCCTGAACCACGCCCTGGCCGGTTACCGCGGCATCACCGTGAATGGTGATTGGCAGCACTTTATTGCTGCTTGGCTCGTCGAGTCTGTCCAGACGCGCACGCACGGAACCGATAACCACCGGGCTGACGATCTCCAGGTGCGACGGGTTAAACGCCAGCGCCAGGTGAACCAAACCGCCGTCGGTTTCGATATCAGACGAGAAGCCCATGTGGTACTTCACATCGCCCGTACCGAGATGTTCTTTATGTTTGCCTGCAAATTCGTCGAACAGGTCCTGCGGTTTTTTACCCAGCACGTTGACCAGCACGTTCAGACGACCGCGGTGCGCCATACCCAGCACCACTTCGCGAGTACCGCTGTTGCCCGCATGGCGGATCAGCTCTTTCAGCATCGGCACTAACGCATCGCCGCCTTCCAGAGAGAAGCGTTTTGCACCCGGGAATTTCGCACCGAGGTAACGCTCAAGGCCTTCCGCAGCAGTCAGTTCATTCAGGAAGCGCTTTTTCTCATCCGTGCTGAAGCTCGGACGACCGGCTACTGACTCAATACGCTGCTGGATCCAGCGCTTTTCATCAGTAGACATGATATGCATGTATTCCGCACCGATGGAGCCACAATAGGTTTGTTTGAGCGCGTCAAGCAGCTCGCCCAGCTTCATCGTGTCTTTGCCGCTGGCAAAAGAGCCCACGTTAAAGGTTTCCTGGAAATCGGCCTCGGTCAGATCGTGGTAAGCCGGATCGAGATCCGAGACACGTTCTTGCTGCCACAGTCCCAGCGGATCAAGGTTCGCATGCTGGTGACCGCGGAAGCGATAAGCATTGATGAGCTGCAGGACTTTAACCTGCTTCACATTGGTATCAGGGTCAGAGATCGAGGAGGAGTAACGTGAGGCATCCTTCGCCAGACGACGGAAATAATCACGTGTTTTGGAATGGAATTGATCCGGTTTGACTCCCGTTCCAGGTAACTGCTGGAACATGGAACGCCAGTTAGCGTCCACTGAGTCAGGATCGGTTAAGAAGTCTTCATAGAGCTGTTCAATCCAGCTTTGGTTTGCACCAGAGAGGAAAGAAGAGTCCAGCCAGGCTTTCATTGCGCCGTTCTGCATCGTGATCCCTTAAGCATGTTTATGCTTATTTCGCCGTAGAAACTACCACGCACACCTCGTGTACGTGCCGGGGTTCACCTGCGAGCTCTTGTTGGCTCGCGAAGGAACCTTTAAAAACTGCCATTCATCTTTGTCGTTCAGGCTGCGACTTCGTTGGCTGCCTTCGCTTATCCCAATCACATAGTTAACTATGCTCCTGGGAATGCGCTCAGTTGCCGCCTTGTCTCGCTCAGAACGACTCGATGACTGGAACTGCCATGTGGCGGTTTTTAAAGATTTCCTGCTTTTCCGTCCCCTCTCCTGTTGGGAGAGGGTCAGGCGAGGGGAAAACGCTCCCCTCTTCTTACTTATGCACTGCGTTGCAACAGCATCGACTTAATGTGGCCGATGGCGCGCGTCGGGTTCAGTCCTTTAGGACATACACTGACGCAGTTCATAATGCTATGGCAGCGGAATACGCTGAAAGCATCACTCAACCCTTCCAGACGACTATCGGTTTCGGTATCGCGGCTATCAATCAGGAAACGATACGCAGCGAGCAGACCCGCAGGGCCGATAAACTTGTCCGGATTCCACCAGAATGACGGACAAGACGTCGAACAACACGCACAAAGAATACACTCATACAGGCCATCGAGTTTTTCACGCTGCTCTGGAGACTGTAAATGCTCGCGAGCCGGTGGATTTTGCCCATTATTCAACAAGTAAGGCTTAATCTTCTCATATTGTGCATAGAATTGTCCCATGTCCACCACCAAATCGCGCACGACCGGCAGACCAGGCAAAGGACGGATAACAATTTTCTGTCCCGCACGCTGCAACGCTGAAATCGGGGTGATACAGGCCAGACCGTTTTTGCCGTTCATGTTTAGACCGTCGGAGCCACACACCCCTTCACGGCAGGAACGACGAAACGACAGTGTCGGATCCTTTTCTTTCAGCAGCATTAATGCGTCAAGCAGCATCATGTCGCGACCTTCTTCCGCCTCCAGGACGTAATCCTGCATATGCGGAGCGTCATCAACATCCGGGTTATAACGATAAACTGAGAATTCGAGTTTCATTGTCCTGTCTCCGCATTAATAGGTACGAATCTTCGGCGGGAACGCCGGACGCAGTTTCGGTTCCATATTGACTTCACGTCGTGTCATGGATTCCGACTCTGGCAGATACAGGGAATGGCACAGCCAGTTAGCATCATCACGATCCGGATAGTCAAAGCGGCTATGCGCGCCACGACTTTCAGTACGGAAGTTTGCGGATACAGCCGTCGCGTAGGCGGTTTCCATCAGGTTATCCAACTCCAGACACTCAACGCGCTGGGTGTTGAACTCGCTGGAGGTATCGTCCAGACGCGCATTTTTCAGACGCTCGCGGATGGCTTTCAACTGCTCAAGCCCTTTCGCCATCGCGTCACCTTCACGGAAGACCGAGAAGTTGTGCTGCATACATTCCTGCAGCGCTTTGCGGATTTCGACCGGATCTTCACCGTCACGATTACCGTTCCAGCGGTTCAGGCGCTCAAGAGAAGCGTCAATATTCGCCTCAGTCGCATCACGCAGTTCACCCTGCTCGGCAATCGACTCTTGCAGATGTATCCCCACCGCACGACCGAACACCACCAGGTCGAGCAGAGAGTTACCGCCCAGGCGGTTAGCGCCATGTACCGATACGCAGGCGATTTCGCCGACTGCGAACAGGCCTGGAATCACCACGTCTTCGCCCTGCTCATTCACGGTCAACGCCTGACCAGTCACTTTGGTCGGAATACCGCCCATCATGTAGTGGCAGGTTGGGATAACCGGGATAGGCTCTTTGATCGGGTCGACGTGAGCAAAGGTACGGGACAATTCCAGGATGCCCGGCAGACGGGATTCCAGAACCTCTTTACCCAGATGATCGAGTTTCAGTTTGGCATGCGGACCCCATGGGCCGTCGCAGCCGCGACCTTCACGGATTTCGATCATGATGGAACGCGCCACCACGTCGCGACCCGCCAGATCTTTAGCATTTGGCGCGTAACGCTCCATGAAGCGCTCGCCGTGTTTGTTCAGCAGATATCCGCCTTCACCACGACAGCCTTCTGTGACCAATACACCCGCACCGGCGATACCGGTCGGGTGGAACTGCCACATTTCCATATCCTGCACCGGAACACCGGCGCGGATCGCCATACCAACGCCGTCACCGGTGTTGATGTGCGCGTTCGTGGTGGACTGATAAATACGGCCTGCGCCGCCGGTGGCCAGCACCGTTGCGCGCGCTTTGAAGTAAACCACTTCACCGGTTTCGATACACAACGCGGTACACCCGACCACTGCGCCATCTTCATTTTTCACCAGATCGAGTGCATACCACTCAGAGAAAATCGTGGTGTGGTTTTTCAGGTTCTGCTGATAGAGCGTGTGCAGCAAAGCGTGACCGGTACGGTCAGCCGCTGCGGCAGTTCGTGCCGCCTGCTCGCCGCCGAAGTTCTTCGACTGGCCGCCAAACGGACGCTGATAAATGGTGCCATCATCCAGACGGGAGAATGGCAGGCCCATGTGGTCAAGCTCGAGAATCGCTTCAGGGCCGGTCTTGCACATATATTCAATGGCGTCCTGGTCACCGATATAATCGGAGCCTTTCACCGTGTCATACATGTGCCATTCCCAGTTATCTTCATGGGTATTACCGAGCGCAACGGTGATGCCACCCTGGGCAGAAACCGTATGCGAGCGGGTTGGGAAAACTTTTGAGAGCAGCGCACAGGTCTGGCCGCTCTGGGAAATTTGCAGTGCTGCGCGCATACCTGCGCCACCCGCACCAATCACAACAGCATCAAATTCTCTGACTGGCAGTTTCATCACACACCCCACACCACAACAAATCCATAAATAACGTAAACCACCAGAGCAACAACGATAGCCAGTTGCAGAGGCAGGCGAATCGCCAACGGTTTAACGTAATCGGTCAACACCTGCCACATGCCAATCCAGGCATGAATAAGGATTGAGAACAGCGCCAGCAGGGTGAACACTTTGGTGAAGGCAGATCCGAAGAACCCGCTCCAGATTTCCCACGTCAGCTCGCCGCTGGTCGCAAAGAAACCGATCATATAGATGATGTAAAGCGTGAGGACGATGGCGGTAGCGCGGACCAGAATAAAGTCATGTACGCCGTTGCGTCCTAATGCGGAGGCGTTGCTTACCATACGAGGACTCCTGCGAGAATTGAAAACACGACAGTAATGGCAAACGAAATATAGGCAGAGCGTTTCCCTGCTTCGAATGTTTCTTCCAGATAACCAAAGTCCATCAGCATATGGCGAACACCCACAACCACGTGGAATGCCAGCGCGGTCAAAATGCCCCACATGATAAATTTCACGAAGAAGCTGCTCATGATGGCCGAAGCCTGGAGGAATCCTTCAGGAGAAGAGAGGCTCGTTCCCAGTAACCACAGCAAAATGCCGACCGCCACAAACGTAATCACACCGGATGCACGGTGGAGAATGGACGCTATTGCCGTTACAGGGAACCGGATCGTTTTCAGATCCAGATTGACAGGTCTTTGTTTTTTCACATTTCTTATCATGAATAACGCCCACATGCTGTTCTTATTATTCCCTTTGGATTTCGCGTAACAGGAAGGCGGCAAGTCCGGGAGACCCGAGATCATAGTGAACTATGTAACCGGGGTGAGCGGGCGCAGCCAACGCACCTGTAGCGTGAAAGACTATGGGATTTCCTTACTCCGGCTGCGATGCGGGTCAGACAGCGTCCTTTTCTATAACTGCGCGTCATGCAAAACATTGCTTCCAAATGCTAAAACGACACGTTACAACGCTGGGTGGCTCGGGATTGCAGGGTGTTCCGGAGACCTGGCGGCAGTATAGGTCGTTCACAAAACCATTACAATTAACCTACATACAGTTTGTCGGGTTTTATGCGGAACAGTGATCACAGTCACGATAACAACATTATTTTAAATTTTAATCATCAGATTTGACAAAGATTAAACAATATTGTTACAAACGTCAGCGGAAAAGGCATATAATGCGCAAAAGTTATGAGGTCTCTCTTTCACCTGAGATTTAGTTATGTAACAGTGTGATGGTATTGACCGAAGTTATCAGGACAGTTATTAGTGGTATACAGGTTTGAATAATTCGGACTGCGAAGACACTGATTTGCTGTTGTTTCTCTGATTTTTCATTCGTTTACCTGCAAGGCGCCATAGCTCTGTACCCTGGTTTCTCCTCGCGAGCTGAGCGGCAAGCCAAATAACAAACTGGTAACGGTGATTAACAGCTGAATGCAAATCCCAACACAGCGTCATTCGCGCTAGATCAAGGCGGCAAGTCGGTGAATCCGAGGCATCATCCATCGCGGTGTGACCCGGTTTCGTGGCGTTGCCAACGCAGAGATAGCGTGAAAACGAAGTGTTTTGGCAGTCTTAAGCAATAAGGCGCTAAGGAGACCGTAAATGGCTGATACAAAGGCAACGCTCACCCTAAATGGTGACACTGCTATTGAACTGGATGTGCTAAAAGGCACGCTCGGTCAGGATGTTATTGATATTCGTACTTTGGGCTCAAAAGGGGTGTTTACCTTTGATCCTGGTTTCACTTCTACCGCATCTTGCGAATCCAAAATCACCTTCATCGACGGTGACGAAGGTATCCTGCTCCACCGCGGTTTCCCCATCGATCAATTAGCCACTCAATCCAACTATCTGGAAGTGTGCTACATCCTGCTGAACGGCGAAAAACCGACGCAGGCACAGTTCGATGAATTCCAGACGACCGTCACCCGCCACACCATGATTCACGAGCAGATTACCCGTCTGTTCCACGCCTTCCGTCGTGACTCTCACCCGATGGCTGTGATGTGCGGTATTACCGGTGCGCTGGCGGCGTTCTACCATGACTCGCTGGACGTCAATAACCAACGCCATCGTGACATCGCAGCGTTCCGCCTGCTGTCCAAAATGCCAACCATGGCGGCGATGTGTTACAAATATTCTATCGGTCAGCCATTCGTTTATCCGCGCAACGATCTCTCCTATTCAGGCAACTTCCTGAACATGATGTTCTCCACGCCGTGCGAGCCTTACGAGGTTAATCCGGTGCTTGAGCGCGCGATGGACCGTATTTTAATCCTGCACGCCGACCACGAACAAAACGCATCGACCTCCACCGTCCGTACCGCAGGCTCTTCAGGCGCGAACCCGTTCGCCTGTATCGCTGCCGGTATCGCCTCCCTGTGGGGACCGGCGCACGGTGGCGCGAACGAAGCCGCACTGAAGATGCTGGAAGAGATCAGCTCTGTTGAGCACATTCCTGAATTCGTGCGTCGTGCGAAAGACAAAAATGACTCCTTCCGTCTGATGGGCTTCGGTCACCGTGTTTACAAAAACTACGACCCGCGCGCAACCGTCATGCGTGAAACTTGCCACGAAGTGCTGAAAGAGCTGGGTACGAAAGATGATCTGCTGGAAGTGGCGATGGAACTGGAACACATCGCGCTGAACGACCCGTACTTCATCGAGAAAAAACTGTACCCGAACGTCGATTTCTACTCTGGCATTATTCTGAAAGCGATGGGCATTCCGTCTACCATGTTCACCGTAATCTTTGCCATGGCGCGTACCGTGGGCTGGATTGCACACTGGAACGAAATGCACACCGACGGCATGAAAATCGCCCGTCCTCGTCAGCTGTACACCGGCTACGAGCAGCGTGATTTCAAATCAGACATCAAGCAATAATTCGATTTGTCTGTTAAAACGCGCCGGCTGGCGCGTTTTTTATTTGTACGGTCTGATGCTCTCTCACCGGGATAAGGTGAAAACATCAAAAACGGTAACCCTTAGGTTATCGTTTTACTTTTGACACACCGGACACCCGTAAAACGGTCGTGAAGAAAGCGTGCTGCGCTCAATCACCCCGCCGCACCGCTCGCAGGCTTTACCCTCTCGATGAAACACCTTAAAGCGAAACAACGCACCGTGATGCTTATTGTCATCCACCACGCCACGCGTGTTGTACGACAGACGCGGAATTTCCAGCAGGGCATGTGAAAGCGCATCAAGTTGTTCCTCGCTGAGCTGCGAAGCCTTACGCTGCGCCGCCAGCCCCACTTCCCAGAGAATTTCGACACGCAAATAATTGCCCAATCCGGCAAGAAAGGCCTGATCCAGCAGCAATCCTGAAAACTGTCGATTGCGGAATTTCGGCGACAACAACCGCGCTTTCACCTTTTCTGCCGTCAACCGCATATCCAGCACATCCGGCCTGACGCGTTGCAGGAAGGGGTGAGTGAGCAGTTGCTCCGGCGTTAACATCTCTATGTCAGATGCGCTGTAGAGCAAAATCGCTTTATCCGCTGTTTGCAGCCTGACGCGCAATATCCTTGAGGTTTGTGGGTGCTCACCTGCATCAACCACCCGCCAGACCCCATAAAGTTGATTGTGGCTATATAACGTCAGGTTATGGGAAAAATGTGTCAGCAACGCTTTGCCACGCGTTTCAATCTGCGTGACTTTTTGCCCAATTAACGACGACTCGAAAGATTTTAACTGAGGAAAAGCAAACCACGCATTGGTGAGGGGTTTGCCCTTTATCGCCGCCTCCAGGCTATCCGCCGCACGGCGGATCTCCGGTCCTTCTGGCATGTTTACATCCTTTTTTAGTGCATCGTTAGTGCGTTGCACCGCCCACGGCATTGATGTCAGATGCCTGGCGTAGCGCCACGGTCAAGGCGATTTCCAGCGCCGCTTTCACCGTCTGCGCCGCCATACTCGGTGCGCCAGCATGCGCCGCGGCCTGTTCAGGTAAGTACGGAATATGAATAAACCCGCCCTTCACGTTGGTGCGTTCACGGATTTTATGCAGCAAACCGTACATCACGTGATTACAGACGAATGTCCCCGCCGTCTGCGACACTGAAGCGGGAATGCCTTTTTTGCGCATCGCCGCCACCATTGCTTTGATGGGCAGCGAGCTAAACCATGCCGCAGGCCCGTTCGGCACAATGGCAACATCAATCGGTTGCTGCCCACGATTATCAGGAATTCGTGCATCATCGACGTTAATGCCGACACGCTCGACGGTAATATCCACACGACCGCCCGCCTGCCCAACGGCAATCACCACGATAGGATTCAGTTCGTCGATAGCAGAATTGAGCACCGTTAGTGACTCGCCAAACACGCAAGGCAACTGCCGCGTCACTACGCGACAGTCATCAATGGTCATCCCCTCGAGCTGTTTCACCACTTCCCAGGAAGGGTTCAGGGTCTCACCGCCAAAAGGCTCAAAACCGGTCACTAAAATATGACGCATCGCGCCTCCTTATAAGAACATCAGGAAGTACATCAGGAACACGTTGACGATCAGCAACAGCACGCCGGTCGGTATCTGCGCCTTGATCACCGCATTTTTATCCGGCAATTCCAGCAACGCAGCGGGCACAATATTGAAGTTCGCCGCCATCGGCGTCATCAGCGTTCCGCAATAGCCGGAGAACATCCCAATCGCCGCCATCACGGCCGGATTACCGCCGTGTTGCAGCACCAGAATCGGAATACCGATCCCCGCCGTCACAATCGGGAACGCGGCAAACGCATTGCCCATCACCATCGTCAGCACAGCCATCCCAATCGCATAGACCGCCACGGCGATAAAGCGGCTATCTACCGCGAGATAGGTTTTCGTGAGCCAGGAAATTCCATCGCCCACGCCTGCGGCGGTAAACAACAGCCCCAGCGTCGCCAAAATTTGCGGCAGGATAAACGCCCAGCCGATGGAGTCCAGCAGACGACGCGCTTCCTGTAGCGGTTGATGCACTTTTTCGTGCGTCATTTTTACCGCCATCGCCAGACCAATCAGCGAGCCTACGGTCATGGAAAACAGCGTCACCAGCGTCGAATGGTTGCCTGGCCCAAACAGCGTCTCCTGCATTCCAGGAATATTGTTGAACATCAGCACGCCGACAACGGTCACCACGGGAATGGCGAGCGCCGGAAAGAACAGTCGGTTACCCAGACGCGTTGCGCTGGCTTCACGTTCTTCCTGCTTGCGTTGATGATAGCTGCCCAGACGCACGCCGCCGAAACCGGCAATCAGCGCCAGCCCCACCACCGCAACGCCCACCGCAATATGCACGGTACGCTTATCGCCCACCAGCTGATACGTCCAGTCACCCAACAGGAACATCAGGCCGTAAATACCCCAGAACATTCCGGTCGTCACGCGGCGCGGGTTAGCTTTATCGCGAAATGACATCACCGCGACGATCAGCAGGATCAGCCCCGCCAGCCAGTACAAATAACTTTGCTGGAAATTCATGAGGCATCTCCCTGCGTCGGCGTGGTTTTCGCCAGCTCACGTTCAAGATGCTTATCCAGCCGCCACAGGCGAGTGGCGTGAATGATAAAGGCACAGATCGCCGTCGGGATGCCCCACAAGGCAATGTGCAGCGGCTCGGTCTGAATACCGCCAGACTCGAGCATAAAGTTATGCATAAAGATGATCGCGCCAAAGGCGACAAAAATGTCTTCGCCGAAGAACAACCCGACGTTATCGGTCGCCGCCGACATGGCGCGCAGACGGTAACGCACCGCGCCCGGCAGTTCGCCGTATTTTTTCTCTGCCGCACCTTCCGCCATCGGAGCCAGCAGCGGGCGCACCATCTGCGGATGACCGCCGAGGCTGGTCAGTCCCATCGCGGCTGACGCTTCGCGCACGAACAGATAGACAATCAGCAAGCGGCCCGCGGTGGCGCTGTGAATTTTGGCAATCCACGCCTGCGCGCGCTCTTTCAACCCATGGCGCTCCAGCAGACCGATCACCGCAAGAGGAATCAGCAGGATATACGGCAGATTACGGGTGTTCAGGAACCCCTCGCCGAGTTTTTCGAGGATAGTGGCGACCGGCATATGCGCCGCCAGGCCGGTCACGATACCGGCGACAATCACCACCAGCACCGGATTAAAACGTAATAAAAACCCGACCACAATCACCGCAATACCGATGAGTGGCCAGAGCGATAGCGTCTCTGCCATGTTCTCTTTCCTGTTGTTAAGTTGTGTTTGCGTTTGTGCGTTATGCACTGATTTTTATATTTTTAGCATCAAATTCTTTGCGCAGGCGACGGGCAAACGCCAGGGCGTGTTCGCCATCGCCATGCAGACAGACGGTCTGCGCCTGCACGCTGGCCCATTCCCCGGTGATACTTTTCACCCGACCCTGTTGCACCATTTCCAGGGTTTGGGCCAGCGCCTGTTCTTCATCCTCAATCAGCGCGCCCGGCGCAGTGCGCGGCACGAGGCTTCCATCCGCCTGATAACCGCGATCGGCAAACACCTCCTCACGCGTCACCAAACCATAGCGTTCCCCGGCGCGAATCAGTTCGCTGCCAGCCAGTCCCACCAGAATCAACGTCGGGCTAACGGCATGAACCGCACGCGCGATAGCATCCGCCAGCGTGGCATCTTTTGCCGCCTGGTTATAGAGCATCCCGTGCGGCTTAACGTGACGAAGTTGCCCTCCTTCGGCGCGCGCGATAGCCTCTAGCGCACCAATTTGATACAGCATTTGCGCGTACACCGTTTCCGGCGGCAGGTTCATCGCCGTGCGACCAAAGTTTTCCCGATCGGGAAAGCTTGGGTGCGCGCCTGGTGCCACACCATTTTTTAACGCCTCGCGAACGCACGTCTGCATGGTTTGCGCGTCTCCGGCGTGAAAGCCGCAGGCAATATTGGCGGAAGAAACAAGCGTCAATAATTCAGCATCGCTCGCGCAGCCTTCCCCTAAATCCGCATTCAAATCAACGACGATCATTCAACCTCCATGCCAGTTGTTCGATATGTTGCTTTTGTACGCGTCGCGCTTCAAGCGCCTCTTCCAGCGTGCATTGCACAAAGTGAATCGGCTGACCCAGCGGAATTTGCGCCAGATGGTACATATCCGCCTCGATGATGCAGGCGATACGCGGATATCCCCCCGTGGTTTGAGCATCATTCATCAGGACAATCGGTTGGCCGTTGTGCGGCACCTGAATCACGCCCGGCAGCAGACCATGTGACAGCATTTCGCGATCGGTAGTGCGCGCCAGCTGCTGGCCCTGTAAACGGTACCCCATGCGGTTACTTTGCGGGCTGAGCTTCCACGGCAGACGCCAGAAAGCATCCTGCGAAGGCTGGTCAAACTCATGGTATTCCGGCCCCGGCAGCGCGCGAATACGGTTGGTCCACAGCAGTTGCTTAACCCCCTGGGTTTCAGCAAATTCCCGCAAACCTGGACGAAGCGGCACTCTGTCGCCATCTTTCAGCAAACGGCCTTCAAACCCGCCGATTCCCGTTTTGAGATCGGTGCTGCATGAATTCATCATTTCCGGTACGTCAATGCCGCCATCGACAGCCAAATAGCTGCGCATCCCGTGCAACGGGCGATTCAGCGTCAGGCGCTGCCCGGCTTTGGCCTTCAAGCGCCAGCCGGTCCAGACCGCTGCGCCATCAAGCGTCGCGTCGCAACCTGCGCCAGTCAGGGCGAACCAGCTGTCGCGCTCAAACTCGACGCTGCATTGACCCAGTGTTATTTCCAGCGCCGCCGTATTCGGATCGTTGCCCACCAGCAGATTCGCAATCTGCAACGCCGGTTTATCCAGCGCGCCGCAATAGCTGATCCCCGACTGACGCAGGCCGATACGGCCCTCGTCTTGCACCGAGGTGTACAGCCCCGCACGAATAACCTTCAACATACCCCCTCCTTCTGCGGCACAAACCGCACGGTATCTCCCGGTCGCAACAGCACCGGCTCATCGCGTCTGGAATCAAATAGCGGCAGGCTGGTATGGCCAATCAGCTGCCAGCCGCCCGGCGAGGCCAGCGGGTAAATCCCGGTCTGTGCTCCGCCGATGCCGACCGAACCGGCCGGGACTTGCAGGCGCGGCTCAGCGCGACGCGGCGTGGCCAACTGTTCCGGCAACCCGCCCAGATAGGGGAATCCCGGCTGGAAGCCCAGGAACCACACCACGTAATCATTCGCGCTGTGCAGCTCGACCACCTGTTTTTCAGACAGTCCGGCATGTCGCGCCACCTCGCCCAGATCCGGGCCAACCGCCCCGCCGTATACCACCGGGATTTCGATAAAGCGTGACTCCGGCTCCAGCGCCTCGCTCTCTTCCCACCAGAGTTGCAACCGTTCGATTGCATCCAGCGCCAGAGACTGCGGATTGCGTAATACGACCGTAATGTTATTCATCCCCGGAATGGCTTCCACCACTTCGGGGATCTCCGCTAGCCGCTGCGTTAAGCGCCAGATCCTTTTTTGCGTCGCCAGCGTGACCGGAGGCTCAAGCTCCAGCACCACGGCGGTTTCGCCTAATAAATAACAACGCGCTCGCTGCACTTACGTACCTCTCATCAGGCAGGATTAGGAATATCAATAAAGGTCACGTCCAGATCGGTATTTTCCGTCAACCACTCGCTCAGGGCGCGAATGCCGCCGCGTTCAGTGGCGTGATGCCCCGCGGCATAGAAATGCAGGCCCTGTTCACGGGCGGAATGGATCGTCTGTTCAGACACTTCGCCGGTAATAAACGCATCAACGCCAAAGCGCGCGGCGTTATCGATAAAGCCCTGGCCGCCGCCCGTACACCAGGCGACGCGTTTGACCCGATCCGGGCCAGTATCACCGCTCCACAGCGGACGACGCCCCAGACGCGCCTCGATCCAGGAGGCCAGCTCCAGGCCAGGGACCGGCATTGACAGCTCGCCCCACGGGAGCAGCTCTTCAATTTCGCCCATCACGGTGATGCCGAGCAGCGCGGCCAGCTGCACGTTATTACCCAGCTCCGGGTGCGCATCCAGCGGCAAATGCCAGCCATACAGGTTGATGTCGTTTGCCAGCAGCGTTTTCAGGCGATTGCGCTTCATGCCCCGAATCACGGGCGCTTCGTTTTTCCAGAAATAACCGTGATGCACGATCACCGCATCGGCTTGCAGACGCACGGCTTCATCCAGCAGCGCCTGGCTTGCCGTGACGCCCGTGACAATCTTTTGCACCGTGTCGCGCCCTTCCACCTGCAGGCCGTTCGGACCATAGTCGCTAAAGCTGGCGCTGTTCAGTTTTTCGTTGATCAGTTGTTCAAGTTCGGTGTTTTTCATCATGACTCTCTTACACTTTGCGGGCGGCTTCATAGGCCGCCAGTGTGGCGACGCGCGCCTGTTTATGGTCGACAATCGGACGCGGATAATCGAGCGTCACGCCCGTTTTATCGGCCCACACCCAAGGTTCATGAAGGGATTTAATCGGCACATCACGAAGTGATGGCAGCCACTTACGGATAAACTCGCCCGTGGCGTCAAACCGCTGCCCCTGAGTGGTCGGATTAAAAATACGAAAATAAGGCGCGGCGTCCGTTCCGGTTGAGGCCGCCCACTGCCAGCCGCCATTGTTGGCGGCCAAATCGCCATCAATCAGCTGTGCCATAAAATATCGCTCTCCGGCACGCCAGTCGATAAGCAAGTCTTTCACCAGAAAACTCGCCACAATCATCCGCAGACGATTGTGCATCCATCCCGTTTCGTTGAGTTGGCGCATTGCCGCATCGACAATCGGATAACCCGTTTTCCCGTCCTGCCAGGCCTGCAACAGCACATCGTCGTGCTGCCACTGCACGTTGTCAGTCCAGCGAATGAAGGGCCGATGTTTACATAAATCAGGATGATAGGTCATCAGATGGCGATAGAATTCTCGCCAGATAAGTTCGTTCAGCCACACCGCGCCCTCACCGCCGTCCAGCGCTCTGGGCTGCTCCGCCAGCAGACGGTGCAAACACTGACGTGGCGAGAGCACGCCCAACGCTAAACAGGCCGATAACCGGCTGGTGCCGTCGATAGAGGGGAAATCGCGTCGCGCTTCGTACTCACCCGCGCCGTTTTGACAGAAATGGCGCAGCTGCGCGATGGCGGCTTTCTCGCTGGCAGGAAACAGCTCAGCATCAAAATCCTGCTGTGGGTAGTTGAATTCGATTTCAGCGGGCGGCGGCAGCTTTTGTTCTCTGACAGCGGGCGCGGCCACGCATTCCGGCAGCCCCTCTTTCAGGCGCTTGACGTACGCATTTTTGAACGGGGTAAACACTTTGTACATCTCGTGATTCCCGGTCATAACGCTACCTGGCGGCAACATCACGCTGTCGTCAAAGCCCTGACAGACCACGCCGTCGAGCATTTTTTCGAGCTGTCGGTCGCGCTGCTGTTCGTTGAATTCGTATTGATAGTTGTAGAAAAGATGGGTGACGTCGTGCTGCTGGCAAAGCTGCTGCACTTTTGCGCTTTGCGCCGCAAAATCACTCACCTCATCATAGATGAGCGGAATGCCTCTCTCCGCCAGCCCCTGCTGCAAACCGTTAAGATGCGCGCGCAGATATGCCGTCTGTCGCGGGGCCATGTCATGCTGTCGCCATTGATCGGGCGTGGCGATAAACACGGCCAGTACCCGCGCGTGTTGACTTCGGCAGGCAGCCGCGAGGGCGATATTGTCATGAAGGCGCAGATCCGCGCGAAACCAGACCAGATGCGTGGTCATAACACTCCTGAATAATTGTCCATAACCTAAGCGTAGCGTTTCCGGTCGCACGCTAACATCGCGTCGTCCGAAACAGCGTCGGAATACCTGACGCTATAATGTTTAAGTTATGTTACTGGAGCAAGCAGTACAACACCGTTAATGCAGGTTAACGGCGGAAGATTCCTGACAATCTGAAGGGATAAACCTTTAGCGCGGGCATAAAAAAACCGCCACATCTCTGTGGCGGCTCTGACATTGCTGTGTGTCATCTTTGTATTAATAGAAGTCGCAGGTCGCTTTTTCGGCCTGATCCATCCAGACCGGTTTCTCGCTGGTTTTCGCCCAGACGCGGTGCAGATAGCTGTAAAAACGGGCACGGTCTTTCCAGAAAAGCATCACCGGTAACGCCAGAACACCCGCCACTACAGCGAAGGTGCGACGTAAAAAGACAACATGTGCTGGATACTCTTTGTAAAGGTCCATTATTTTCTCCCCTATAGTTGGCCGGAAACGTTATCCGGAAAATTCAAAAGTGGTTATCTGGCTAAAATAGTACCGTTTTGTTTGTAATTTTACTACTCATCCGACCACTTATTTGCATTCATTTAATGAATATTTACACTTCGCCTGTAATTAAGTTACGAAAAAGTTAACAAAATACTTACCAATAGTTAAATCATGGTTTTAGCGTTTTTATACTTTTTTTACACCTCCCCCGCCGATTTTTGCAAAATCTTTGCGCCGTAAATCCTACCTTTTGCACAAAGACAAATGTCACCCGGAGGTGAATTGTGAGTGCAGGTCTGATTGCCGGCATCGTGTTGGTTTTCCTGTTATTAGGGTATCTGGTCTACGCCTTGTTTAATGCGGAGGCATTCTGATGGCCGCTCAAGGATTTTTACTTATCGCCAGTTTTTTATTGCTGCTATTTCTGCTGGCACGACCGCTGGGAAACGTGCTAGCGCGGATGATTAACGGCGTCCCGCTGCCCCTGGTTGGCGGTGTGGAAAACGGAGTGTGGCGCGTACTCGGCATCCAAAATCAGGAGATGAACTGGCGGCAATATCTGCTCGCTATTCTGCTGCTGAATGTGTTCGGCCTGTTTGTCCTCTTCGCGATGCTGATGTTGCAGGGCATTTTGCCGCTCAACCCACAGCAGTTGCCGGGGTTAAGCTGGCATCTGGCGCTGAATACCGCCGTCAGTTTCGTCAGCAATACCAACTGGCAATCGTATGCAGGTGAAACCACGCTCAGCTATTTCAGCCAGATGGTGGGGTTAACCGTACAAAACTTCCTGTCGGCAGCCAGCGGCATCGCGGTGATTTTTGCCCTGACGCGCGCTTTTGCCCGACAAAAAGTGAACACACTCGGCAACGCCTGGGTCGATCTCACGCGAATTATACTGTGGGTCCTTCTGCCCATTTCATTGGTTATCGCCCTGTTCTTTATTCAGCAAGGTACGCTGCAAAACCTGCTGCCGTATGCGTCTTACACCTCGCTTGAGGGGGTAAAACAGATGCTGCCGATGGGGCCGGTGGCCTCGCAGGAAGCCATCAAAATGCTCGGCACGAACGGCGGCGGTTTTTTTAATGCCAACTCCTCGCACCCGTTCGAAAACCCCACCGCGCTGACTAACTTTGTGCAAATGCTGGCGATCTTCCTGATCCCCGCCGCGCTCTGCTTCGCCTTTGGCGATGTGGTGAACGACCGCCGCCAGGGGCGCACGTTGCTCTGGGCGATGTCGCTGATTTTTGTGGTCTGCGCCGCGCTGGTGATGTGGGCTGAATGGCATGGCAACGCGCACTTTATGCAGCTCGGTGTCGACAGCAACATCAATATGGAAGGCAAAGAGAGCCGTTTCGGCATTCTCGCCAGCAGTCTGTACGCGGTGGTCACCACGGCGGCCTCCTGCGGCGCGGTGAATGCGATGCATGACTCCTTCACCGCGCTCGGCGGCATGATCCCGCTGTGGCTGATGCAGATCGGTGAAGTGGTGTTTGGCGGGGTGGGATCCGGTTTGTACGGCATGCTGCTGTTTGTCCTGCTGGCGGTGTTTATCGCCGGGCTGATGATTGGCCGCACGCCAGAATATCTGGGCAAAAAAATCGACGTGCGGGAGATGAAGCTGACCGCGCTGGCGATCCTGGTAACCCCTGCGCTGGTGCTGATGGGCACGGCGCTGGCGCTGATGACCGACGCCGGACGCAGTGGCATTTTCAACCCTGGCATTCACGGCTTTAGCGAAGTGCTGTACGCCGTCTCATCTGCCGCCAACAACAACGGCAGCGCCTTCGCCGGATTAAGCGCTAACTCTCCGTTCTGGAACTGCCTGCTGGCGTTCTGCATGTTCGTCGGTCGCTTTGGGGTGATCGTCCCGGTGATGGCTATCGCCGGATCGCTGGTCAGCAAAAACATTCAGCCCACCTCCAGCGGAACGCTGCCAACCCACGGGGCGCTGTTTGTCGGCCTGCTGATTGGCACCGTGCTGCTGGTGGGGGCATTGACCTTTATCCCCGCCCTCGCGTTAGGCCCGGTCGCGGAACATCTTTCTTTACGCTAATTGAGCGGAGACATAAGTCATGAGTCGTAAACAACTGGCCCTTTTAGAACCCGCGCTGGTTCGCCAGGCGTTGATGGATGCGGTCAAAAAACTCAGCCCGCGTGTGCAATGGCACAACCCGGTGATGTTTATTGTCTGGATTGGCAGCGTGGTCACCACCGCGCTGGCAGTGGCGATGGCAACCGGGCATCTGTCGGGCGATGCGGGCTTTACCGGCGCGATTAGCGTCTGGCTGTGGTTTACGGTGCTTTTCGCCAACGTAGCCGAAGCGCTGGCGGAAGGCCGCAGTAAGGCACAGGCCAACAGCCTGAAAGGCATCAATAAGACGGCATTTGCCCGCAAACTGCGCGAGCCAAAATATGGCGCGCAGATGGACCACGTCCCGGCTGACGAGCTGCGCAAAGGCGACGTCGTGCTGGTCGAAGCGGGCGATATTATCCCGTGCGACGGGGAAGTCATCGAAGGCGGCGCATCGGTCGATGAGAGCGCGATCACCGGGGAATCTGCACCGGTGATCCGTGAGTCTGGCGGTGATTTCGCCTCCGTCACCGGCGGGACGCGGATTCTCTCCGACTGGCTGGTTGTCCAGTGCAGCGTCAACCCAGGCGAAACCTTCCTCGACCGCATGATCGCGATGGTTGAAGGGGCACAACGTCGCAAAACGCCAAACGAAATTGCGCTGACCATTTTACTGGTGGCTCTGACGATTGTTTTCCTGCTGGCAACCGCCACCCTGTGGCCGTTCTCCGCCTACGGCGGCACGGCGGTCAGCGTTACGGTATTGGTGGCACTGCTGGTCTGCCTGATCCCAACGACCATCGGCGGATTGCTGTCGGCGATTGGCGTGGCGGGGATGAGCCGGATGCTCGGCGCAAACGTCATCGCCACCAGCGGCCGTGCCGTAGAAGCGGCGGGCGACGTGGATGTGTTGCTGCTGGATAAAACCGGGACCATTACCCTCGGCAACCGCCAGGCATCCGAATTTTTGCCCGCGCCCGGCGTGGATGAAAAAACGCTGGCCGACGCCGCGCAGCTCTCATCGCTGGCCGATGAAACGCCGGAAGGCCGCAGCATCGTGATCCTCGCGAAGCAGCGCTTTAACCTGCGCCAACGGGATGTTCAAAGTCTGCAGGCCACCTTTGTACCGTTCACCGCGCAAACGCGCATGAGCGGGATTAACATCCAGGATCGCATGATCCGCAAAGGCTCTGTTGATGCCATTCGTCGCCACATTGAAGCCAACAACGGCCACTTCCCGCCTGAAGTCGATCGTCTGGTGGAGAACGTGGCGCGTCAGGGTGCAACGCCGCTGGTGGTCGCCGAAGGCGCAACCGTGCTTGGTGTCATAGCCCTGAAAGATATCGTGAAAGGCGGCATTAAAGAGCGCTTTGCCCAGCTGCGTAAAATGGGGATTAAAACGGTGATGATCACCGGGGATAACCGTTTGACCGCCGCCGCAATCGCCGCCGAAGCGGGCGTGGACGATTTCCTGTCTGAAGCCACGCCGGAAGCCAAACTGGCGCTGATTCGTCAGTACCAGGCCGAAGGACGTCTGGTAGCGATGACGGGCGACGGGACCAACGACGCCCCCGCCCTGGCGCAGGCGGACGTGGCGGTAGCGATGAACTCGGGCACCCAGGCGGCGAAAGAAGCGGGCAATATGGTCGATCTCGACTCTAACCCCACCAAGCTAATTGAAGTGGTGCACATCGGCAAACAGATGCTGATGACGCGCGGGTCGCTGACCACGTTCAGTATCGCCAATGACGTGGCGAAGTATTTCGCCATTATCCCGGCGGCGTTTGCGGCGACCTATCCGCAGCTCAACGCCCTGAACGTCATGCACCTGCACTCTCCGGCGTCGGCCATTCTTAGCGCCGTGATTTTTAACGCGCTGATTATTGTCTTCCTGATCCCGCTGGCGCTCAAAGGCGTGAGCTATAAACCGCTGACGGCGGCCGCTATGCTGCGCCGCAACCTGTGGATTTATGGTCTGGGCGGGCTGGTGGTGCCGTTTATCGGGATCAAGATTATCGACATGCTGCTGACCGTGTTCGGGCTGGTTTAAAAGGTAAATCAAATGACTATGTTACGCCCCGCTATACTGCTGTTTATTCTGTTAACGCTGGTGACTGGCGGGCTTTATCCGCTGCTCACGACGGCGCTTGGCCAGTGGTGGTTTACCGATCAGGCCAACGGTTCGCTGATCATTCAGAACGGTGAAAATCGCGGCTCGCGCCTGATTGGGCAAAATTTTACTGACGCGGGCTACTTTCAGGGACGTCCTTCCGCCACTGCGGAAAGCCCGTATAATCCGATGGCGTCTGGCGGGAGTAATCTGGCAGGGAGCAATCCCGAGCTGGATAACGCGATCGGCGAACGCGTTTCTGCACTGCGCGCTGCCAATCCGCAGGCCAGCCGTGATGTGCCGGTTGAGCTGGTTACGGCCTCAGCCAGCGGGCTGGATTACAGCCTGACGCCCGAATCGGTCGCATGGCAGATCCCGCGCGTGGCGGCTGCCCGCCAGTTGACCACCGAACAGGTGCGCAAGGTGGTAGAGGAACATACGCAAAAACCGCTGGTCAATTTTATCGGTATGCCGGTAGTAAATATTGTTGAGCTGAATCTGGCGCTGGACGCGCAGAGGAAAAACTAAATGACCGACGAGCCTGTGCGCCCGGATCCTGACCGACTGCTTGAACAGACAGCCGCCCCTCATCGCGGCAAGCTTAAGGTGTTTTTTGGTGCCTGCGCGGGCGTCGGGAAAACTTACGCCATGCTGGCGGAAGCGCAGCGGTTACGGGCGCAGGGTTTAGATATTGTGATCGGCGTGGTGGAAACGCACGGACGCAAAGAAACGGCAGCGCTACTGGAAGGCTTAGCCACGCAGCCCGCCCGGCGAACCAGCCATCGCGGTCGTCTGGTGACGGAATTTGATCTCGACGCCGCCCTCGCCCGCCGTCCGGCGCTGATCCTGATGGATGAACTGGCGCACAGCAATGCGCCAGGCTCACGTCATCCAAAGCGCTGGCAGGATGTCGAGGAGTTGCTGGAAGCAGGTATCGACGTCTTTACCACCGTTAACGTGCAGCATCTGGAAAGCCTGAACGATGTGGTTAGCGGCGTCACCGGTATTCAGGTGCGCGAAACCGTACCCGATCCCTTTTTTGATTCCGCCGATGAAGTGGTGTTGGTCGATCTGCCGCCTGACGATCTGCGCCAGCGCCTGCACGAGGGCAAAGTCTATATTACCGGGCAGGCCGAACGGGCCATCGAACATTTCTTCCGCAAAGGGAATCTGATCGCCCTGCGCGAACTGGCGCTCAGACGTACCGCCGATCGGGTGGACGATCAGATGCGTGCCTGGCGTGACCGACAGGGACAGGATCGCGTCTGGCACACCCGCGACGCGATTTTACTGTGCATCGGCCATGGGAGCGGCAACGAAAAGCTGGTGCGCACCGCCGCACGGCTGGCGGCAAAATTCGGCAGCGTCTGGCATGCGGTTTATGTCGAAACGCCGCATCTGCATGCGCTGCCTGAACATCAACGTCGCGCGATTTTGAGCGCCTTACGTCTGGCGCAAGAGTTGGGCGCAGAAACCGCCACCCTGTCCGATCCCGCTGAAGACAAAGCCATTCTCCGCTACGCCCGCGAACACAACCTGGGTAAAATTGTGATTGGCCGTCGCCATCACCGCCGCTGGTTTAGCCGCGAGTCGTTCGCCGACAAACTGGCAAAACGCGCGCCCGACCTGGATTTAGTGATAGTCGCCCTTGACGACAAACCCTCTCCCCTGCCAAACCGGACAACAGATGTGCGCCCTTTCGGTGAGAAATGGCGCATTCAGCTTCGTGGCTGTCTGGTCGCGACGGTCCTGTGTGCGCTGATCACGTTCGTGGCCAGCCAGTGGCTTGTCGCGTTTGACGCGGCCAATCTGGTGATGATTTATCTGCTCGGCGTGGTGATTGTCGCTCTGCTTTACGGACGCTGGCCGTCAGTGCTCGCCACGGTGATAAACGTTGCCAGCTTTGATCTGTTTTTTATTGCCCCACGCGGAACGCTGGCGGTGTCGGACGTGCAGTATATTCTGACGTTCGCGGTGATGCTCACCGTCGGGCTGATCGTCGGGAATCTCACCGCGGGCGTGCGTTATCAGGCACGAATCGCCCGCTATCGTGAGCAGCGCACGCGTCATCTTTATGAGATGTCGAAATCGCTGGCGGTGGGCCGCACGTCGCACGATATCGTGCAGACCAGCGAGCAGTTTATTCGCTCAACGTTCCACGCCAACAGCCTGATTTTGCTGCCCGATGAGCACGGGAAACTGCGCCCGTTGACCTCGGCAAGCGGCATGACGCCGTGGGATGACGCGATTGCCCGCTGGAGTTTTGATAAAGGTTTACCCGCAGGCGCGGGCACGGACACCTTACCCGGTGTGCCCTATTTGATTTTGCCACTGCGCAGCGCCGGCAAGAATCTGGGGCTGGTTATCGTTGAACCGACCCATCTGCGACAGCTGATGATCCCGGAACAGCAGCGTCTTCTGGAAACCTTCACGCTGCTCGTCGCCAGCGCCCTTGAACGCCTGGCGCTGACAGCCAGCGAAGAACAGGCGCGAATGGCGAGCGAGCGCGAAAGCATCCGCAACTCCCTGCTGGCGGCGCTCTCTCACGATCTGCGCACGCCGCTGACCGTTCTGTTTGGCCAGGCGGAAATTTTAACGCTCGATCTGGCGGCTGAAAATTCCCCGCACGCACCGCAGGCTAGTGAGATCCGCCAGCACGTGCTCAACACTACGCGGCTGGTGAATAATCTGCTGGATATGGCGCGCATTCAGTCCGGCGGATTTAACCTCAAAAAAGAGTGGCTGACGCTGGAAGAGGTGGTTGGCAGCGCCCTGAAAATGCTGGAACCTGGCCTTGGTGGACGCCACATTTCTCTGAACATGCCGGAACCGCTGGCGCTGATTCACGTCGACGGGCCGCTGTTTGAGCGTGTGCTGATTAATCTGCTGGAAAACGCGGCGAAATATGCCGGTTCCAAAGCAGAGATCGGGCTGAATGCAGACGTGGCAAATCAGGCATTACGGCTTGAGATTTGGGACGATGGCCCCGGCATTCCGGTTGGGCAGGAAGCCGCTATTTTTGAGAAGTTTGCCCGAGGGAATAAAGAGTCTGCCATTCCGGGCGTCGGGCTTGGGCTGGCGATCTGCCAGGCCATTGTCGAGGTTCACTGTGGGACGATCGCCGCGCATAACCGTCCGGAAGGCGGGGCTTGTTTTTGTGTTACACTTCCGCTGGACACCCCGCCGGAACTGGATGAATTACCAGAGGATTTGTGATTAACGTTCTGATTGTCGAAGACGAACATGCTATTAGCCGATTCCTGCGCGCCGCGCTGGAAGGAGACGGATTGCGCGTGTTTGACGCCGGAACGTTACAGCGTGGCCTGATTGAAGCCGCGACGCGCAAACCCGATCTGGTGATCCTCGATTTAGGTTTGCCTGATGGCGACGGTATCGATTTTATCCGCGAGGTTCGCCAGTGGAGTCAGATGCCGATTATTGTGCTTTCTGCCCGCGCGGAAGAGATGGATAAAATTGCCGCGCTGGATGCCGGTGCCGATGATTATCTCAGCAAACCGTTTGGCATCGGCGAACTGCAGGCGCGGCTGCGCGTCGCATTACGTCGCCACAGCGCCACGACGCCCGCTGAACCGGTGTTTACCTTCTCGGATATTCAGGTTGATCTCGCCGCGCGGCGCATTCTTCGCGGTGCGCAAGAGATTCACCTCACCCCGATTGAATTTCGCCTGCTGGCCATTCTCCTGAACAATCACGGCAAGGTGCTGACGCAACGCCAGCTCCTGAATCAGGTCTGGGGCCCGAACGCCGTCGAGCATAGTCATTATTTACGCATATATATGGGCCACCTTCGTCAGAAACTCGAAGTTGACCCTGCGCGCCCCCGCCATTTATTAACTGAAACCGGTATCGGTTATCGATTTATGCTTTGAATAAATATTCACTTTATTTAAATCGCCAACTTAAAATCTCTCTTTTTATATTCCCATAATAACGAAAAGTTTATAGATGATTTATTTAGGATAAAACAACACATCCATTAAACATGGTGTTAACACCATCACTACAACACAGAATTTTGATCTGCACTATTCACTCAAAACGAATATTTATTTCTGATTTGATCTTTTAAGGGTGATCATCCTCACGGTTTGCAGCCTTTTCCTGGATAAAATGACCGTGCTTTCAATTACTGAAAGGAAAATAAGCATGGAAAACAATAATCGTTTAATGCCTCACATCAGGCGGACAACGCATATTATGATGTTCGCCCACCGCAACAGCTTTGATTTTCATTTCTTCAACGCCCGGTAGAGACCCTTCTGCTGGCGTGTCCGTACACAGGTCATCCTGAACCCTTTGTTTTACAGGCATATGCCTGTGAACGCGCACGCTCATTCTTTTAAATCCTGAGATCTTCGTCACCGGACGATTAGGGTTTAACTCATCAAAAAAAGCAAATTTACTGATTATTTTATCAGCGGGCACACTTTGTTTTTTTCCGGGAAATATCGATTTCTTATTTAAAAGAAACCGATGGGTGAATATTGCCAAAAATAAAGAGATGAATATGAAACTGCTAAAAATTGCCGTAAGTCGCGCCTGTCCAGATTGTTTTACCACCACACGTGAAATGGTCGACATCAGCGCCTCCGATTATATTGATATCGCCGCCGTGGTTTTGGCCGTCAGTGATATTTTCAACGGCACAATAGAAGAAATTGAAGCCACCGGATTTGGCATTCCGGTATTTATTGCTACTCATAAAGAAGAAATGGTTCCGGCAGAATATTTGTCACGCATTCAGGGCGTGTTTGAGTGCAATGACACCAGCAACGACTTTTACGGACGCCAACTGGAAGCCGCCGCACAGAAGTACGAAATTCAGCTGCGCCCGCCGTTCTTCCGCGCGCTGGTGGACTACGTTAAACAGGGCAACAGCGCGTTCGACTGTCCGGGGCATCAGGGCGGCCAGTTTTTCCGCCGCCATCCTGCCGGCAATCAGTTCGTGGATTTCTTCGGTGAGACGCTGTTCCGCTCCGATCTGTGCAACGCCGATGTGGCAATGGGCGATCTGTTGATCCACGAGGGCGCGCCCTGCACGGCCCAAAAACACGCCGCAAAAGTTTTCAACGCAGATAAAACCTATTTCGTGCTGAACGGGACGTCATCGTCCAATAAAGTGGTGTTGAATGCCCTGCTTACGCCGGGCGATTTAGTGCTTTTCGACCGCAATAATCACAAATCTAACCACCACGGCGCGCTCATTCAGGCAGGCGCGACGCCGGTTTATCTGGAAACTGCACGCAACCCTTACGGCTTTATTGGCGGTATCGACGCGCACTGTTTCGAAGAAAATTATCTGCGCGAGCTGGTGAGTGAAGTGGCGCCTGGCCGCGCCCGCGATGAGCGCCCTTTCCGTCTGGCGGTGATTCAACTGGGAACCTATGACGGCACCATTTATAACGCCCGTCAGGTGGTCGATAAAATTGGTCATCTCTGCGACTACATTCTGTTTGATTCCGCATGGGTCGGCTATGAACAGTTTATCCCAATGATGGCGGATTGTTCCCCGCTGCTGCTGGATCTGAATGAAAACGATCCGGGTATTTTGGTGACGCAATCTGTGCACAAACAGCAGGCTGGATTCTCGCAAACCTCGCAGATCCACAAGAAAGACAGCCACATCAAAGGTCAGCAGCGTTACGTTCCGCACAAACGGTTGAACAACGCTTTTATGATGCACGCCTCCACCAGCCCGTTCTACCCGCTGTTTGCGGCCCTGGATATTAATGCCCGCATGCACGAGGGACAGAGTGGACGCAACATGTGGATGGACTGCGTGGTCAATGGCATTGAAGCGCGCAAACTGATCCTGCAAAACTGCCAGTTTATCCGTCCGTTTGTTCCGGAGACTGTGGACGGCAAAGCGTGGGAAAGTTGGCCGACGGCCAATATTTCATCAGATTTGCGCTTCTTCCACTTCGTTCCCGGCGAACAGTGGCACGCCTTTGAGGGTTATGCCGAACATCAATATTTTATCGACCCGTGCAAATTACTGCTCACGACGCCGGGCATCAACGCGCGCACCGGTGAGTACGATGATTTCGGTGTGCCCGCCACCATCCTGGCTAACTTCCTGCGCGAGAACGGGATTGTCCCGGAGAAGTGCGATCTCAACTCAATTCTGTTCCTGCTCACGCCAGCCGAAGACATGGGCAAGCTGCAGCAGCTCATTGCGCAACTGGTGCGTTTCGAAAAACTCCTGGAAACCGACGCACCGCTGAAAGAGGTGCTGCCGTCGTTGTATAAACAGCATCCTGAACGCTACGCCGATTATTCGCTGCGCCAGATTTGCCAGGAGATGCACGATCTCTACGCCCGTCACAACGTGAAGCAGCTGCAAAAAGAGATGTTCCGCAAAGCGCATTTCCCGCAGGTGATGATGAATCCGCAGGAAGCCAACTACGCCTATCTGCGCGGTGAAGTCGAGCTGGTTTCTCTGCGCGATGCCGAAGGTCGAATTGCCGCCGAAGGCGCGCTCCCTTACCCACCGGGCGTGCTGTGCGTCGTCCCTGGCGAAGTTTGGGGTGATGCGGTCCTGCGCTATTTCACCGCGCTGGAAGAAGGCATCAACCTGCTGCCGGGCTTCGCGCCGGAACTGCAGGGCGTGTATATCGAAGAGTGTGACGGACACAAACAGGTACGTTGCTACGTGATTAAACAACCCGTTGCGCAGCCCGCGCTGCTGAAAGGGGAAAAACTATGAGCAAATCCAATAAGATGGGGGTGGTGCAGCTCACTATTCTGACAATGGTGAACATGATGGGATCGGGCATCATCATGCTGCCCACCAAACTTGCGGAAGTGGGGACGATCTCGATTATCTCCTGGCTGGTCACAGCCGTCGGGTCGATGGCGCTGGCGTGGGCGTTTGCTAAATGCGGAATGTTCAGCCGCAAGACCGGCGGGATGGGCGGTTACGCCGAATATGCCTTCGGTAAGTCGGGCAATTTTATGGCGAACTACACCTACGGCGTGTCGCTGCTGATCGCTAACGTGGCAATTGCCATTTCTGCTGTCGGCTATGGCACGGAGCTGTTTGGTGCAGCGCTTACGCCGGTGCAGATCGGCCTCGCGACCATTGGCGTACTGTGGCTTTGTACTATCGCCAACTTTGGCGGCGCGCGCATTACCGGGCAAATCAGCAGCGTGACCGTCTGGGGAGTGATCATCCCGGTCGTCGGGCTGTGCATTATCGGCTGGTTCTGGTTTAGTCCAACGCTCTACGCCAACTCCTGGAACCCACATCACGTACCGTTCTTTACCGCGGTCGGGTCGTCGATTGCCATGACGCTGTGGGCATTTCTTGGGCTGGAATCGGCGTGTGCCAACGCCGAAGTGGTGGAAAACCCAGAGCGCAACGTGCCGATTGCGGTGCTGGGTGGTACGCTGGGCGCGGCGGTGATTTACATCGTTTCAACCAACGTGATCGCCGGGATTGTGCCGAATATGGATCTGGCAAACTCCACCGCGCCGTTTGGTCTGGCTTTTGCGCAGATGTTTACGCCAGAAGTCGGGAAAGTGATCATGGGGCTGATGGTGATGTCCTGCTGCGGTTCACTGCTCGGCTGGCAGTTCACGATTGCGCAGGTGTTCAAATCCTCCGCGGACTCCGGTTATTTCCCAAAAATCTTCTCGCGTGTGAGCAAGTCAGAAGCGCCGATTCAGGGAATGCTGGCGATTGTTATTTTCCAGAGCGGTTTGTCGCTGATGACCATTAGCCCGTCGCTGAGCAGTCAATTCAACGTGCTGGTCAATTTGGCCGTGGTGACTAATATCATTCCGTATATCTTGTCGATGGCGGCGCTGGTGATCATACAGAAAATGGCCAATGTCGAACCCGGCAAAGCGAAAGTGGCCAATATTGTGGCGCTGGTCGGGGCCATTTACAGCTTCTATGCACTTTACTCTTCCGGCCAGGAAGCGATGCTGTATGGCGCAATGGTGACGTTTATGGGTTGGACGCTGTACGGTCTGGTGTCACCGCGTTTTGAACTGAAAAATAAGCACAGTTAAGATAACAGTTAATATAAAAGTAAAACGGCAACCCTGGGGTTGCCGTTTTTTTCCCCTCTTCCGTGGAAGAAGGTTGCGGGGAGGATATCAGCCCCGCGCAATCAAACACATTTACGCGTTTTTCAGCACTTCGCTGACAATCTCTACCGCTTCTTTCTCAATCAGCTGACGGTGTTCGTCGCCGAGGAAACTTTCGCAATAGATTTTGTACGCATCTTCCGTACCGGACGGACGCGCTGCGAACCAGCCGTTTTCAGTCATCACTTTCAGACCGCCGATGGACGCACCGTTACCCGGCGCCGCTGTCAAACGTGCGGTAATCGGGTCACCCGCCAGCGTGTTTGCACTCACCATCTCAGGAGAGAGCTTAGAGAGTGCGGCTTTCTGCGCCGAGGTCGCGCTAGCCTGAATACGGTTGTAGCTCGGTGCGCCAAATCGCGCAGCCAGTTCGTTGTAATGTTCCTGCGGGTTTTTACCGGTCACGGCGGTGATTTCGGCGGCCAGCAGGCACATGATGATGCCGTCTTTATCCGTCGACCACGGCGTGCCGTCGAAACGCAGGAACGAAGCACCCGCGCTCTCTTCGCCACCAAAACCGAAGCTGCCGTCATGCAGACCGTCAACGAACCATTTGAAACCAACCGGCACTTCCACCAGCTTACGGCCCAGATCGTTTACCACGCGGTCAATCATCGCCGATGACACCAGCGTTTTACCTACCGCAACGTCTTTGCCCCACTGAGGGCGATGCTGGAACAGATAGTTAATCGCCACCGCCAGATAATGGTTTGGGTTCATCAGACCCGCAGGCGTGACGATACCGTGACGGTCATAATCCGGGTCGTTAGCAAATGCCAGATCGAACTTGTCGCGCAGTGCCAGCAGACCGGCCATCGCGCACTCGGAAGAGCAGTCCATACGGATTGCGCCATCTTTATCCAGATGCATAAAGCGGAACGTCTGATCGACCTGATCGTTAACGATGGTCAGATCCAGCTTGTAGAACTCCGCGATACGTTTCCAGTATTCGATACCGGAGCCGCCCAGCGGATCGACGCCCAGCTTGAGTCCCGCTTTTTGGATCGCCGCGATATCCACGATATCCGCCAGTCCTTCGATAAATGGCTGAACCAGATCGATCGCTTTCACGTGACCAGAAGCCATCGCAGCATCCAGAGAAATACGCTTAACGCCTTTCAGGCCATCAGCCAGCAGCGCGTTCGCACGGTCCTCAACCACTTTGGTGACGTTAGTATCAGCCGGGCCACCGTTAGGCGGATTGTATTTGATACCGCCATCGTCCGGCGGGTTGTGCGATGGCGTGATAACGATACCGTCCGCCTGCGCGCCGCCTTTTTTGTTGTGCACCAGAATAGCGTTCGAGACCGCAGGCGTTGGGGTATAGCCGTTGTCTTCCTGGATAACGACATCCACACCATTCGCTGCCAGCACTTCCAGAACGGAAATGAAGGCCGGTTCGGACAGAGCGTGGGTGTCTTTACCGACGAAGCACGGACCGGTAATACCGTTTTTGGCGCGTTCTTCAGCGATGGCCTGAGCAATGGCCAGAATATGCGGTTCGTTAAAGCTGTGGCGTGCCGCGCCGCCGCGGTGGCCAGACGTACCAAACTTCACTGCGTGTTCTGCGTTGCCCACTTCCGGCTTCAATACATAGTACTGAGAGGTAAGCTGAGCGACGTTAATCAAATCGCTTTGTTGTGCAGGCTGACCCGCACGTTCGTGATTTGCCATTGCCTGGTCCTTCTTATGCAAGGGTTAAATTGTTCCGCAAACCTTTTCAATCAATTCCGCCGGGAATTGCATCGACTGCATGATGTGTTCGACCATGCTGCGTTTGCGTCCGGTGTTGGTATTGGTGATGACCCAATATGGGGTACCCGGAACCTGTTTTGGTTTGGTTTGGTTACCGTTTTGAATCAGCGTCTGCTCATCCGCCGCGAAGTACACGCGCGTACGGCCGTGGAGCGACTCGGTCGCCTCAGCAAACGCTTTGTTATCCAGTGAATAAAGTGTAGTCAGCACCAGCAGAAAACGGTTAACCGCTTTCTTTTGCTCTGCGTATTCATCGGAGAGCAGCAGTTCACGTACCGCACGCACTTTGTCTTTAACCGGCGCAACGGTTTTTGCTTCCGCCACGACGTTCGACGCGCGAACCTCTTTTGAAACCGGAGTTGCAGGCTGTGAAGCGGCAGAAAATTTCAGCATGCGACGTAAAATGTCGGACGCACTCTCGCCAATATGTCGCGTGTGGCTGGCAATATACGCATAGAGCTCATCATCAACTTCGATTGTTTTCATCTTAATCCAGTGCAATATCTTATCTGAATACAAGTCGTTGGGATTATAGGGGCTAATCCCAACCGCGGATAGGGTCAAGCCAGGGTGGCGGCAAAAGTCAGAATAAACTGGATCCTTGCAGCCGGGCGGCAGAATGGTCAACATAATACCCTAACCTGACATACGTAAAAAAAGAACTTTGCCATGAAATTGAATAGCCGAGCGCAATCTGCACAATCGCCGAACAATAATTCTCCCATCGTACTGGTTCACGGCCTTTTTGGCAGCCTTGATAATTTGGGCGTGCTGGCGCGCGATCTGGTTACCGATCACGATATTTTGCAGGTCGATATGCGCAACCACGGTATTTCAGCCCGCGATCCGGAGATGACTTATGCGGCGATGGCCCAGGATCTGCTGGATACGCTTGATGCGAATAACATCGAAAAAGCGACGCTGATTGGGCATTCAATGGGCGGTAAAGCGGTGATGGCCCTGACGGCCATTGCGCCAGAGCGCATCAACCAGCTGGTGGTGATTGACGTGGCGCCCGTGGATTACGATGTTCGTCGCCACGATGAAATCTTTGCGGCGATCAACGCTGTCACTGAAGCGGGCGCTGCAACCCGCCAGCAGGCGGCGGCGATTATGCGCGGGCAGTTAGATGAAGAAGGCGTGGTGCAATTTCTGCTGAAGTCGTTCGTCGAGGGCGCGTGGCGATTTAACGTGCCGGTGCTGTGGGATCAGTACGATAACATTGTCGGCTGGCAGCCGGTTCCCGCCTGGCAGTCCCCTACGCTCTTTATTCGCGGCGGTAATTCACCGTATGTCACCGAAGCCTATCGCGATGCGCTGCTGGCGCAATTCCCGCAGGCGCGTGCGCATGTGATTGCCGGTGCGGGCCACTGGGTTCACGCCGAAAAACCGGAAGCGGTGCTGCGCGCCATCCGTCGTTATCTCTCTGAGAACGCGATTTGATTAAAATGTCAGCGACTGGACGCCTGTTGGCCTCCAGTCGTTGGCGTGCTGATATCAGTAATGTATGATGTCGCGCTCATCGCCCCGGCAATAGCAGGGCCGCTCGTTTTCCCCGAATTATCTGAATCATGGCCAAAGAACAAACGGACCGTACGACATTAGATCTGTTCGCGACTGAACGTCGACCGGGACGACCTAAAACCAATCCGCTTTCGCGCGATGAACAGTTGCGCATCAATAAGCGCAACCAGCTTAAACGCGACAAAAGTCGTGGGCTTAAACGCGTCGAGTTAAAACTCAATGCGGACGCCGTCGATGCCCTAAGCGAACTGGCTGAGGCCCGTGAAATCAGCCGCAGCGAGCTGATCGAAGAGATGCTTATGCTGCAACTGCAGGCATTGCGCCATTCTCAGTAAAAGTCTGAAAAACCACCCTTACCCCACTTTCATGTAGCACAGAGTGCAGTCCCGCGTGATAGCTGTTTCCGCTGACTTCTCTGTTCTGCTATGATTGCCCTTATCCGTGGACAATTTGTGCCACCATACCATTAAGTTTCAAGAGGTTATTTTACTCATGGCAATCATCGGCATTTTCTTCGGCAGCGATACCGGTAATACCGAAAACATCGCAAAAAACATTCAAAAACAGCTTGGTAAAGACGTTGCCGACGTCCATGACATTGCGAAGAGCAGCAAAGAAGATCTCGAAGGCTACGATATTCTGCTGCTGGGCATTCCTACCTGGTACTACGGCGAAGCGCAGTGTGACTGGGATGATTTTTTCCCAACGCTGGAAGAAGTCGACTTCAACGGTAAGCTGGTCGCGCTGTTCGGCTGCGGTGACCAGGAAGATTACGCAGAGTACTTCTGTGATGCGCTGGGCACCATCCGCGACATCATCGAACCGCGCGGCGCGGCGATTGTCGGTCATTGGCCAACGGCGGGTTACCACTTTGAAGCGTCTAAAGGCCTGGCGGATGACGATCACTTTGTGGGCCTGGCGATTGACGAAGACCGTCAACCAGAACTCACCGCAGAACGCGTAAACCAATGGGTTAAGCAGATCCGCGAAGAACTTCACCTCGACGATATCCTGAATGCCTGATTGATCGTGCGGCGCTGCAAAACTGTTGCGCCGCATTGATAGGTATTTCCAATTAAAATAATTGCTACAAATTTTTAACTTTTGCTTTCAGACCTGTACAATATCCCAGGTTAAAGTGGATGCCTTCGCTCAACTTTGTTGGCGATACCACGTTTTTATAAGCATACTTTGCTTGAGACTTGCAGTTTTCATTTAAGCATGGCAGTTCTATAATGAAACGCATTATCCCAAGTGCATTTTCTGTCACTTCTTCTTTAGAAGTGAATCGTTTAGCAACAGGACAGATTCCGCATGACTGACAACAATACCGCATTAAAGAAGGCTGGCCTGAAAGTGACGCTTCCTCGTTTAAAAATCCTGGAAGTACTGCAAGGGCCGGACAATCACCATGTCAGTGCGGAAGACTTGTATAAACGTCTGATCGACATGGGCGAAGAGATTGGCCTGGCGACCGTTTATCGCGTTCTGAACCAATTTGATGACGCCGGGATTGTCACCCGTCATAATTTTGAAGGCGGTAAATCCGTTTTTGAACTGACACAACAGCATCACCACGATCACCTCATTTGCCTGGATTGCGGCAAGGTGATTGAGTTTAGCGATGAATCTATCGAATCTCGTCAGCGTGAGATTGCCACTCGTCATGGTATCCGTCTGACCAACCACAGCCTGTACCTCTACGGTCACTGTGCAGAAGGCGATTGCCGCGAAAACGATCACGCGCACGACACCAAATAATCGTATTTCATACTCTGAGCCAACCTAACGGTTGGCTTTTTTTTGCCTGCTATAAATGAAAAAGCCCGGTTGCGCTTCATCCTGCGAATTTCAGGATGAAGCACAACCGGGCGTGGCAAAAGAAGATTACTTGCTGTTGTTGCTGCGGATCTCCTGCCAGATCTTGTCACAACGCTTTGCCACTTCCTGATCGTTACCGGTTTGACGCGCCTGAATACAGGCCTGGTAATCCAGCACCCGCACATTTTCCTGCGTCGCAAACTGCTCGTGCGCTTTCTCTTTTTTCAGCACAGTCAGCACGCTCTGACAGGCCTGGATTTTGTCTGGCGATCCTTCGGCGGTGTTAATACAGGCGCTGTACGCCTCTTTCAGTCGTGAGTCTTCTTTTGGTGCCTGAGGCTGTGCGCAGGCGACCAGCCCCGATGCGAGCACCGCGACGATAATCAATTTTTTCAGCATTTCAGTCTCCATTCCGGCGGGATGGGGGGAATCACCCCGCCGGCGCGTTCATCAGAAAATGGTGAATGGCGCGATGACCATGAATTTCACGTCACGCTCATCCTGGAAGATGTTGCCGTAACCGCCCGAGTAGCTTGGAATATCGGAGTGGTTGTCGTACTGGGTGAAGTGCAGTTTGAACATCGTGCCCTTCGCGCGACCCTCCTGGAGGGTGTAGATCGCATCGAGGCTATATGAGGACTCTTTCAGGCGATAGTTCGGGTCATAGTAAGCGTCCGGCGTAGCCATATCTGCAGGTTTTGCGTCCCATGCATACGCGTAAGATGCGCCAACCGCCCAGCCCGGCAGATTCCAGTTTTTCAGGTCATACATGGCGCCGAAGAATACAGCTTTCTCACCATCGGCGTTGAAATCCGAACGGTTATCCCACCAGATATCCAGGCGACCATTTGATGACGCGTAGGTCGGTGTCATACGCTGCAAGAAGTAGCCCTGCTGGCCTTCGGCCTTCACGTATGTTCCTTCCAGACGCAAATCAACTTGCCCGACTTTGTAGCCGAAGGTCAATGCTTGCAGCCATGCCGTGCCGTTATACAGATCGTTCACGCTGCCATCGCTGACTTTGTCACGCGTGCCGTAGAACTGATAGCTGGTGGACAGCGGGCCGCCGACGATATCGAATTTATAGCTGGCTTTGGCGAAGTATTGATCCACGTATCCTTCTGCCTGACCAAAAGCCGCTTCCAGCACTAAATCGTTTTTAAAGTCATATTTCGCCCCTAACGAGTGGAGGTATTCGACTTTGGTTTTCTTGTCATTCTGATAGAACTTATCCATCTCCAGATGCCACGGGGCTTTATATTCGTTGGTCCACATGTAGGAGAAACTCAACGCGCCCGCATCACCGTAGTCAAAGTTTGCCCCGGCTTCGGCACCCTGATATGTACCAGGCATAAAGCTCCAGTGTGGGGCTAGCAGCGTCTGACCGGTTGGCTGAATATACCCGCCGCGAGCCCAAACCGGGCCGTATTTGAACTTAGCGGCCGCTTTATAGAGGCTTATTCCGCTCTTATCACCCGACCAGTCTTCTTTGTAGGCTTTGTTACTCGAGGAGAACGCGATTTCGTTCGGGTGCGCGCTGTCGCCATTTTCTGCCATCTCAATGGCAGTGAACGCCGCAATGTCCAACCCGAACATGTCCGCAGCATAACCTGACTGGAAATCGAGGTTGGCGTTCCAGGTGGAATGGGACAAGTTGGTTTTGTATTTGTCTTCGGTAACATCTTTACGGTCACGTTCACGTTGCCAGTAATAGATACCGCCCGTGAGCGTGGAATCATCGATAAAGCCTGCTGCCTGAGCCTGCGGTGAAGCGATAAAGCCAGACATTGCTGTCACACCGGCAATAGCCAGCGCCAGCGCACTACGTTTGCCACTGAACGTACGCATAGTTGTTCCTCTTTGACGAATTAAAGCGCCTTAAACGGCGAAAAATCTAAAAAGACCAAACGGTCAGGGGTAGTTATAAATACCCTCGAATTAACTACCGTCTTTAGACTATTTTTCGCGACGCGAATTATCAATGCTTTTCAGTGGGCAAAATGCAGGATTATGACGAAGTGCACATAATTGGTAGTGATTTGTAACATATAGGTCAGGAAGGGTTTTTACATTAAAAAATCAACTAAATTCAATCACTAATAATTATTGATAGCGATTACATCGTTTTATTTTACTCTCCTCATGCGCATCAAATTTTATTTAATAAAATAAGTAGCAGCTCATTGACCTCAATGTTAAACGTCTCTTTTTCGATGAAATACTAACAGCCTGATCGACAAGCAAAAAAAACGCCGCAATATGCGGCGTTTGTCTCTCATTGACCTGGATTACTCGCCAGCTTTGGCCCACGTGTCACGCAGACCTACTGTACGGTTGAAGACCAGTTTGGTAGCGGTTGCATAACGACTGTCAAGACAGAAGTACCCTTCACGCTCAAACTGGTAAGCCTTGCCGGTTTCCGCATTTTTCAGCGACGGCTCAGCGTAGCCCTGTTTGATCAGCAGGGATTCCGGATTGATCGTCGCCAGGAAATCTTCCGCAGCGCCCGGATTTGGCACGCTGAACAGACGATCGTAAAGACGAATTTCAACCGGCAGCGCGTGCGCAGCGCTGACCCAGTGAATAACGCCTTTCACTTTACGACCATCTGCCGGATCTTTGCTGAGAGTTTCCGCATCATAGCTGCAGAAAATCGTGGTGATATTGCCTTCTGCGTCCTTTTCGACGCGCTCAGCTTTGATCACGTAGGCATTGCGCAGGCGCACTTCTTTGCCCATCACCAGACGTTTGTACTGCTTGTTGGCTTCTTCGCGGAAATCGGCGCGGTCGATCCAGATTTCAGCACTGAATGGCACTTCGCGGCTGCCCATTTCCGGTTTGCTCGGATGGTTAGGCATCGTCACCAGCTCGCTTTCGCCCTGCGGATAGTTTTCGATAATCAGTTTAACCGGATCGATAACGGCCATTGCGCGCGGCGCATTTTCGTTCAAATCTTCGCGAATACAGGATTCCAGCGACGCCATTTCAATGGTGTTGTCTTGCTTGGTCACGCCGATACGCTTGATGAATTCGCGGATCGATGAGGCGCTGTAACCACGGCGACGCAGACCGGAAATGGTCGGCATACGCGGATCATCCCAGCCTTCAACGTGCTTATCCGTCACCAGCAGGTTCAGCTTACGCTTGGACATCACCGTGTATTCCAGATTCAGACGAGAGAACTCGTACTGACGCGGATGCACAGGAATGGTGATGTTATCCAGCACCCAGTCGTACAGACGACGGTTGTCCTGGAATTCCAGCGTACACAGAGAGTGCGTGATGCCTTCCAGCGCATCGCTGATGCAATGGGTGAAGTCGTACATCGGGTAGATGCACCACTTGTTGCCGGTCTGATGGTGCTCGGCAAATTTAATACGGTACAGAACCGGATCGCGCATCACGATGAAAGGTGATGCCATGTCGATTTTGGCACGCAGACACGCTTTACCTTCTTCGAAGCCACCCGCACGCATTTTTTCGAACAGGGCGAGGTTTTCTTCGACGCTACGATCGCGGTATGGGCTGTTTTTGCCCGGCGCGGTCAGCGAGCCGCGATATTCACGGATTTCGTCAGCAGACAGTTCGTCAACGTAGGCCAGACCTTTGTTGATCAGCTCCACCGCATAGGCAAAGAGCTGATCAAAATAGTCTGAAGAGTAGCAAATGTCGCCTGACCAGTTGAATCCTAACCACTGCACATCGTTCTTAATGGACTCAACGTATTCGATGTCTTCTTTTACTGGGTTGGTGTCATCGAAACGCAGGTTGCATTGGCCCTGATAGTCTTGCGCAATGCCAAAGTTCAGGCAGATGGATTTCGCATGGCCAATGTGCAGGTAGCCATTAGGCTCCGGCGGAAAACGGGTATGCACTGTGGTGTGCTTACCACTGGCCAGATCTTCATCGATGATCTGACGAATAAAGTTACTCGGGCGGGCTTCAGCCTCACTCATCGTGGATTCCTCAAAGGCGTAAATAACGTATAGCGGCGTATGATCTTATAAGCCGGACGTAGTGACAACCCTTTATACGTCCAGGAGGAAAATAATGGGGGCGATTGATGCAAAAAAAAGCGGCGGAGGATAACCCCCGCCGCTTAAGGCATGAACTCTACTCAGGAGCGATTACTTGCCTTTAATCTCATACAGCGGGGTCTGGCCTGCAACAACCTGACCTTTTGCCTGAATGACCAAGCCGCTAAAGTCGTCGATATTACTACAGACAACCGGGCTTATCATCGAGCGCGCATGGGCGTTCAGATAGTCCAGATCCATTTCCAGAATCGGTTCACCGGCAACCACTTCTGCGCCCTCTTCAACCAGACGCGTAAAGCCTTTACCACCCAAAGCGACCGTATCAATGCCCATGTGGACAACGATTTCGGCACCCTTTTCGGTTTCCAGGCAGAACGCATGGTTGGTGTTGAAGATTTTAACGATAGTGCCCGCTGCCGGTGATACCACGAGTTTTTCCGTTGGTACCACTGCCACGCCATCACCCACCGCTTTGCTGGCAAACGCTTCGTCAGGAACCTGTTCAATCGCGACGACTTCGCCGGTCACTGGCGAAACCAACGCTGCGATAGTTGTTGCGTTAGGCACCGCCTGTGGTTTCGCGGTGGTTGGCGCTGCAACCGGAGCAGAAGCGGATTCTGATGCGGCTACCGGACCGGTGGTTTTCATTGCGTTAGCGATTTTTTCTGCAACGAAGCCCACAATAATCTGCACGCTGGTTTTGTTCAGACGAATCACGCCTGATGCACCCAGGCGTTTTGCCAGCGCTTCGTTAACCAGAGAGGAGTCTTTCACGTTCAGTCGCAGACGGGTGATGCATGCATCAATACCCGTCAGGTTATCAGAACCGCCCACTGCGGCGATGTACTGACGCGCCAGACCGGCTACGTCCTGGTCTGCGTTAGCGCTCACATTCACGTCCTGACCATCCGCTTCGCTACCGGCAACAGCCAGTTCACGACCCGGAGTCATCAGGTTGAATTTAGTGATCGTGAAGCGGAACACCACGTAGTAGATCGCGAAGAACACCAGGCCCTGCGGGATCAGCATCCACCAGTGTGTCGCCAACGGGTTACGGGAGGACAGCACCATATCCACCAGACCTGCACTGAAGCCGAAACCTGCAATCCAGTGCATCGACGCGGCGATGAACACAGAGATACCGGTCAGCACGGCGTGGATGAAGTACAGCACCGGCGCAACGAACATGAAGGAGAATTCCAGCGGCTCGGTGATACCGGTGAAGAAGGCTGCAAATGCACCCGCCATCATGATACCCAGAACTTTCGCTTTATTCTCTGGACGCGCGCAGTGGTAGATGGCGAGCGCCGCACCCGGCAGACCGAACATCATGATCGGGAAGAAGCCCGCCTGGTAACGACCTGTAATACCGACAACCGCTTTACCTGATTCGATGGACTGTGCGCCACCCAGGAAGTTAGGGATATCGTTAATACCCGCGACGTCAAACCAGAATACGGAGTTCAGCGCGTGATGCAGACCGACTGGAATCAGCAAACGGTTGAAGAATGCATACACACCCGCACCGGCAGAACCCAGTTTCTGGATGTGTTCACCAAAGTTCACCAGACCGTCAAAGATCAGCGGCCAGATGTACATCATGATGAAAGCAACAAAAATCATCACGAAAGAGGTCAGAATCGGCACCAGACGACGGCCGCTGAAGAAGGAGAGCGCTTTTGGCAACTCTACGCTGCTGAAGCGGTTGTAAAGTTCTGCGGAGATAATACCCACCAGAATACCCACGAACTGGTTGCTGATCTTACCGAACGCAGCAGGCACCTGGTCTGCTGGGATCTTCTGGATCATCGCCACCGCTGCCGGTGAGCAAAGCGTGGTCAACACGAGGAAGCCCACAAAACCGGTCAGCGCCGCAGCACCGTCTTTATCTTTGGACATGCCGTACGCGACACCAATCGCAAACAAAACGGACATGTTGTCGATGATGGCGGCACCCGATTTAATGAAGAGCGCCGCTAATGCGTTGTCTCCACCCCAGCTAACCGGGTCAATCCAGTAACCAACACCCATCAGAATTGCTGCCGCTGGCAGCGTGGCAACCGGCACCATCAGTGCGCGGCCAACCTTTTGTAAATAACCTAGAATACTCACTTTCTTCCCCCTTGAGACCCCGTTTAAGGCACGTTCTCAGCTGTTTTTTATTGTGTCACTAACTTATCTATACAGTTGATGAATCACTGGCATTCTGAGTGTGTGAAAAATTAATTCGTATCGCAAATTAAATGCGTACTTTTTGTGAGTTTTGTCACCAAATATCGTTATTAACCCTCCCTTCCACTGGCTAACAGGCAAAACTTATTTTATCATTCAAAAAATCAAGACGGATTGCCCCTGCTTGACGTTATCCAGGTTACGCTTATTAAAGCTCCAGGTGCGCCATCCGCCCACTCTTTTACTTTAACTTAGAGGTGAACAATGAGACTGATTCCCCTGGCAACAGCTGAACAAGTCGGTAAATGGGCCGCTCGCCATATCGTTAATCGCATCAATGCGTTTAAACCGACTGCCGATCGTCCTTTCGTTCTGGGTCTTCCAACCGGCGGCACTCCGCTGACGGCGTATAAAGCATTAGTCGAAATGCATAAAGCGGGCCAGGTTAGCTTCAAACATGTGGTGACTTTCAATATGGACGAATATGTCGGCCTGGCGAAAGAACATCCGGAAAGCTATCACAGCTTCATGCACCGTAATTTCTTTGATCATGTTGATATCCCAGCTGAAAATATTAACCTGCTTAATGGGAACGCGCCTGATATTGACGCAGAATGCCGTCAGTACGAAGAAAAAATCCGCTCATACGGCAAAATTAACCTGTTTATGGGTGGCGTAGGCAACGACGGGCACATTGCGTTTAACGAACCTGCGTCGTCTCTGGCTTCTCGCACCCGTATTAAAACGCTGACGCATGACACTCGCGTGGCAAACTCTCGCTTCTTCGACGGCGATGTCAGCCAGGTGCCTAAATATGCACTGACTGTAGGCGTGGGTACGCTGCTGGATGCGGAAGAAGTGATGATTCTGGTGCTGGGCAACGTGAAGGCACAAGCGCTTCAGGCTGCCGTCGAAGGCAACGTGAATCACATGTGGACCATCAGCTGCCTGCAGTTGCATCCTAAAGCCGTCGTCGTGTGCGATGAGCCATCCACGATGGAACTGAAAGTGAAAACGCTGAAATACTTCAACGAGCTAGAAGCTGAAAACATCAAAGGTCTGTAATTGAATTACCGTCTCTTCATAATATAAAGAGACGGTCGTATTTTTAACCGGGGGTCGTTATGTACGCTTTAACCCACGGTCGGATTTATACCGGCCATGAAATTCTGGATGACCATGCGATTGTTATCGCTAATGGCCTGATTGAACGTGTCTGCCCACTGGCTGCCTTACCGCCAGGGATCGAACAGCGCTCACTCAATGGAGCAATACTCTCCCCCGGTTTTATTGACGTTCAGCTCAACGGCTGCGGCGGCGTGCAGTTTAATGATACCGCGGAGGCCGTTACGGTCGACACGCTGGAGATAATGCAACACGCCAATGAGAAATCGGGCTGCACCAGCTATCTGCCGACGCTTATCACCACCAGCGATGACCTGATGAAACAAGGTATCCGCGTGATGCGCGAATACCTGGCAAAACATCCGAATCAGGCATTGGGCCTGCATCTGGAAGGACCGTGGCTGAACATCGTCAAAAAAGGGACGCACAATCCAAGCTTCGTGCGTAAACCCGATGCCGAGCTGGTCGATTTCATGTGCGCGAACGCAGATGTGATCACCAAAGTGACACTCGCCCCCGAAATGACTGGCCCAGACGTGATCAGCAAACTGGCGGCGGCAGGCATTGTGGTATCGGCAGGTCACTCAAATGCCACATTAAAAGAGGCCAAAACCGGCTTCCGCGCAGGGATTACCTTTGCCACTCATCTGTACAATGCGATGCCGTACATTACGGGCCGCGAACCAGGGCTGGTAGGCGCAATTCTGGATGAGCCGGACGTTTACTGCGGCATTATCGCCGACGGTCTGCACGTGGATTACACCAATATCCGCAATGCCAAACGCCTCAAGGGCGATAAGCTGTGCCTGGTGACTGACGCGACCGCGCCAGCAGGGGCAAACATTGAACAGTTCATTTTTGCTGGTAAAACAATATACTACCGTAATGGATTGTGTGTGGATGAGAACGGTACGCTGAGCGGCTCTGCGCTGACGATGATCGAAGGGGTACGCAACCTGGTTGAACATTGCGGCATTGCACTGGACGAAGTGCTGCGTATGGCAACGCTCTATCCGGCTCGCGCTATCGGTGTAGACAAACAGCTGGGCGGCATTGCGCCGGGCATGGTTGCCAACCTGACCGCCTTCACGCACGATTATAAAATTACTAAGACCATCGTTAATGGTAACGAGGTCGTCACTGAGTAAGTAAAAGTATGACATCTGGCGGACAAGCTCAAATCGGTAACGTTGACCTCGTTAAACAACTTAACAGTGCGGCAGTGTATCGCCTGATTGACCAGCACGGTCCAATCTCGCGCATACAGATTGCTGAACAGAGCCAGCTTGCTCCCGCCAGCGTGACAAAAATCACCCGTCAGCTTATTGAGCGCGGATTGATCAAAGAAGTCGATCAGCAGGCCTCCACCGGAGGCCGACGCGCCATCTCTATTATTACCGAAACCCGCAATTTCCACGCCATCGGCGTGCGCCTGGGCCGTCACGACACCACGCTGACGCTGTACGATTTGAGTAGCAAAGTGATTGCTGAAGAGCACTACCCACTTCCAGAACGCACTCAGGAAACGCTTGAGCATGCGTTGCTCAATACCATCGCGCAATTTATTGAAAACAGTCAGCGCAAAATCCGTGAGCTGATTGCTATCTCTGTCATTCTGCCGGGTCTCGTGGATCCGGAAACTGGCGTGATTCGCTATATGCCGCACATTCAGGTTGAAAACTGGGGTCTGGTGGGCGCACTCGAAAAACGTTTTAACGTCACCTGTTACGTCGGCCATGACATTCGGAGTCTGGCGCTGGCTGAGCACTATTTTGGTGCGAGTCAGGACTGTGAAGACTCCATCCTGGTGCGGGTACATCGCGGAACCGGCGCGGGAATTATCTCTAATGGGCGCATTTTTATT
Source organism: Lelliottia sp. GFLA7 (assembly GCF_056490165.1). Taxonomy (NCBI): domain Bacteria; kingdom Pseudomonadati; phylum Pseudomonadota; class Gammaproteobacteria; order Enterobacterales; family Enterobacteriaceae; genus Lelliottia; species Lelliottia sp. GFLA7. Next base: position 798,138 of record NZ_JBWLAQ010000001.1, read on the forward strand.
GGCCGTAACGGCAACGTCGGTGAGATTGGTCATATCCAGGTCGATCCGCTCGGTGAGCGCTGCCATTGCGGCAATTTCGGCTGTCTGGAAACGGTGGCGGCTAACGCGGCTATTGAACACCGCGTCCGTCATTTACTTGAACAGGGTTACCAGAGCCGTATCACGCTCGAAGATTGTAAGATCCATACCATTTGCAAAGCCGCCAACAAAGGCGATGCTCTGGCATGTGAAGTTATAGAACAGGTGGGCCGCCATTTGGGTAAAACCATTGCTATCGCCATCAACCTGTTTAACCCCCAAAAAGTGGTGATCGCAGGCGAAATTACAGAAGCAGAAAAAGTCCTGCTTCCGGCGATTGAAGGCTGCATTAATGCTCAGGCGCTGAAAGCCTTTCGCCAGAATTTACCTGTCGTGCGCTCAACGCTCGATCACCGCTCGGCGATTGGCGCATTTGCGCTGGTCAAACGCGCGATGCTTAACGGTCTGCTGCTCCAGCGTTTGCTGGAAAGCTAAGCACCCTTTATAGTGACCCCTTCTTTTTTCGAGATGCCAGGTAGTCCATGACCATTCAGAATGTGATTTGTGATATTGACGGCGTGCTGATGCACGATAACGTTGCTGTGCCCGGTGCAGCTGAGTTTCTGAACCGCATCATGGAAAAAGGGATGCCGCTGGTACTGCTCACGAATTATCCGTCACAAACTGGGCAGGATCTGGCAAACCGCTTTGCCACCGCTGGCGTGAATGTGCCGGACAGCGTGTTCTATACCTCAGCGATGGCTACCGCTGACTTTCTGAAACGTCAGGAAGGCAAAAAAGCCTACGTCGTGGGTGAAGGCGCATTAATCCACGAACTGTATAAAGCGGGATTTACCATCACTGATGTGAATCCAGATTTTGTGATTGTGGGTGAAACACGTTCCTATAACTGGGAAATGATGCATAAAGCGTCTTACTTTGTCGCCAACGGCGCACGCTTTATCGCTACCAATCCAGATACCCATGGCCGCGGTTTTTATCCCGCCTGTGGCGCACTCTGCGCGGGTATCGAGAAGATTTCGGGACGCAAGCCTTTCGTTGTCGGGAAGCCTAGCCCGTGGATTATCCGCGCGGCGCTGAACAAAATGCAGGCCCATTCCGAGCACACGGTGATCGTGGGTGATAACCTTCGCACCGATATTCTGGCTGGATTCCAGGCCGGGCTTGAAACCATCCTCGTGCTTTCCGGTGTGTCGACCATAGATGACATCGACGCCATGCCGTTCCGACCAAGTTGGATCTACCCTTCCGTCGAAGAAATTGACGTTATCTGAAAATAAACCACGCCTAAGAGCGTGATTTTTCATTTTTAAGGCTCCCAAACGCAACCCCATCTAACAAAAAGCCTCAAAAACTGAATTATCATCAATAAAACCGCCTGCTAAGTGTTCGTTTTTCAACATTCAGCAATCACTATTGCACTTTTTACGTTTTACTCAGCAAAAGCCTTGCGCGCGCCCCCCTTTTTGCGGCATTTTCATAAGCAAGCAACATCACAATGCAACAGGGTTAACGGAGAAGGTTATGTGTTCAATTTTTGGCGTACTGGATATTAAAACTGACGCAGTCGAACTGCGTAAAAAGGCACTTGAGCTGTCTCGCCTGATGCGCCATCGCGGTCCGGACTGGTCCGGCGTTTATGCCAGTGATAAAGCGATTCTGGCTCACGAACGTTTGTCGATTGTTGACGTCAACGCAGGCGCACAGCCGCTGTATAACGATAAAAAAACGCACGCGCTGGCCGTAAACGGTGAAATCTACAACCATCAGGCGCTGCGTGCAGAATATGGCGATCGCTACGCATTCCAGACCGGTTCAGACTGTGAAGTTATTTTGGCGTTGTATCAGGAAAAAGGTCCTGAATTCCTCGACGATTTGCAGGGAATGTTTGCTTTCGCTTTATACGATAGCGAGAAGGACGCCTACCTGATTGCCCGTGACCATATCGGTATTATCCCTCTGTACATGGGCCACGACGAACACGGCAACTTCTATGTTGCCTCTGAAATGAAAGCCCTGGTGCCGGTTTGCCGCACCATCAAAGAATTCCCGGCGGGCAGTTTCCTGTGGAGTAAAGACGGTGAAATCCGTTCTTACTACCAGCGTGACTGGTTCGATTACGATGCCGTTAAGGACAACGTGACCGACAAAGCCGAGCTGGCGCAAGCGCTGGAAGATGCAGTGAAAAGCCATTTGATGTCAGACGTTCCTTACGGCGTACTGCTGTCTGGCGGTCTGGATTCTTCCGTTATCTCGGCAATCACCAAAAAATTTGCGGCGCGTCGCGTTGAAGATCAAGAACGATCTGAAGCCTGGTGGCCACAGCTGCACTCTTTTGCCGTTGGCCTTGAAGGTGCGCCGGATCTGAAAGCCGCGCAGGAAGTCGCCAACCATTTGGGCACCGTGCACCATGAAATTCACTTCACCGTGCAGGAAGGTCTGGACGCGATCCGCGACGTTATTTATCACATTGAAACCTATGATGTGACAACCATTCGCGCCTCAACGCCGATGTATTTGATGTCCCGTAAAATCAAAGCGATGGGCATTAAAATGGTCCTGTCAGGCGAAGGTTCTGACGAAGTGTTCGGCGGTTACTTGTACTTCCATAAAGCGCCAAATGCCAAAGAACTGCATGAAGAAACCGTGCGCAAACTGCAGGCATTGCATATGTTTGACTGCGCTCGCGCCAACAAAGCGATGTCTGCATGGGGCGTGGAAGCACGCGTACCGTTCCTGGATAAAAACTTCCTCGACGTGGCAATGCGGATCAACCCGCAGGATAAAATGTGTGGCAACGGCAAAATGGAAAAACACGTTTTGCGCGAATGTTTTGAATCCTATTTGCCAGCAAGCGTTGCATGGCGTCAGAAAGAGCAGTTCTCAGACGGCGTGGGTTACAGCTGGATCGACACCCTGAAAGAGGTGGCGGCGAAGCAGGTTTCAGATAAGCAACTGGAAACCGCGAGCTTCCGCTTCCCGTATAACACGCCAGGCTCAAAAGAAGCTTATTTGTACCGTGAGGTTTTCGAAGAACTGTTCCCGGTGCCAAGTGCAGCAGAATGCGTACCAGGCGGTCCGTCAGTGGCCTGCTCTTCTGCAAAAGCCATCGAATGGGACGAATCGTTCAAATCCATGAACGATCCATCAGGTCGCGCTGTAGGCGTGCATCAGTCTGCTTACAAATGATCCAAATGATTGACAACAGGCCCTTCGGGGCCTTTTTTATTGCGCGTGTTTCGTTAAATAAAATCGATTAATAACCAATAATTGCCGAATATTCGGTCACGCTGTTCGCAACCTAACCAAACACTCACATTCTGGCCATTTTCGTTGAAAAAGGTGTTGACGCTGCAAGGGTCTATACGCATAATGCGCCCCGCAACGCCGATAAGGTAGCGTGAAAAAAGATGGCTACGTAGCTCAGTTGGTTAGAGCACATCACTCATAATGATGGGGTCACAGGTTCGAATCCCGTCGTAGCCACCATCTTTTTTTGCGGGAGTGGCGAAATTGGTAGACGCACCAGATTTAGGTTCTGGCGCCGCAAGGTGTGCGAGTTCAAGTCTCGCCTCCCGCACCATTCTCAGTTAGCGTTGCACGGATGGGGTATCGCCAAGCGGTAAGGCACCGGTTTTTGATACCGGCATTCCCTGGTTCGAATCCAGGTACCCCAGCCATTTTTCTTCGATTTGCGGTTCTCCGTGGTTATTGGGGTATCGCCAAGCGGTAAGGCACCGGTTTTTGATACCGGCATTCCCTGGTTCGAATCCAGGTACCCCAGCCATCGAAGAAAGCAGTTTGGCTACGTAGCTCAGTTGGTTAGAGCACATCACTCATAATGATGGGGTCACAGGTTCGAATCCCGTCGTAGCCACCAAATTAGGGACGTATCGATTTACTTCGGTCACCCAGAAAAAATTGTTGGGGTATCGCCAAGCGGTAAGGCTCTGGTTTCTGATACCAGCATTCCGAGGTTCGAATCCTCGTACCCCAGCCAATTTTAAAAAGTCGTTGACCCTTTTGTTTAACGCAATTGGGGTGTCGCCAAGCGGTAAGGCACTGGTTTCTGATACCAGCATTCCGGGGTTCGAATCCCTGCACCCCAGCCAATAAGTTACAAAAAAGCCCGCTCTGCGGGCTTTTTTGTTTTTGCCGTATAGTTGGCTCTAGGCCCTCTCCCCGAAGGGATAAGGGCATTGTCGGTACAAAGATTAAAGACCCAGGGCGTACTTCAAAGCCTGACGCTTAAGACCACCGGCACGTTCCGCTGCCATTAAGCCTAAATTACGCAGAATACGTACCGGTCCTAAATCGTTGCTGAATCCCGCGTAAAACAGATCCATCCCCGACTGCATCAGGAAATTATCCGCCATACGCCGCGTCTGGTAGCGCTTAAGCACCGCTGCACTCGCCCAGGGCTCTGCGTGTCCTCGCGCACTGTGTAATACATCCAGCAAAGCCTCGACATCACGATAACCGAGATTCACGCCCTGCCCTGCCAGCGGATGAATGGTATGCGCCGCATCGCCCACCAGCGCCAGTCCGTCCTGGGCATATTGCAGCGCATGCCGACGCGTTAACGGGAAACCGCCCGCCGCAACCGGAGTCACCTTACCGAGCCGTGCCGGGAAGTGGTGCTCAATTTCGCGCTGTAACTGCTCCATCGACAGCCCCTGAAGCTGACGAATTCGCGCAGGTGTGTCGTACCACACCAGTGACGCCCAGTGTTCAAAAAGCGGCAAAAAGGCATGCGGACCGTTTGGCGTAAAATGCTGCCAGGTGCTGTTACCTGGATCGTTCTCGCATTTAACCGTAATAAGCATACAAGACTGCTGATACTGCCAGGCATGAATACCAATCCCCGCCATCTGGCGAACCTGCGAATTCGCGCCGTCCGCCCCAACGATCAGCTTCACCGCCAGCTCATCGCCGTTATCCAATTCGAGCAAATACCCACCGTCGTGACGATGAAGTGCTTTCAGCGAAGCCGGGACGCGCAACATGACGTTGGGATGTGCTTCAAGCGCCTGCCAGAGCGCCAGTTGCAGAACATTATTTTCCACCATGTAACCCAGCAGCGGCAGTTTGAGCTCAGAAGCGTCAAACGTGACATGGGCATTTTCCCACTCCCAAGTTTCGAGACGACGATACGGATGGGCGCGCATCGCCAGAATTGCATCCCATATCCCTAGCCCACGCAGAAGATCCACCGATGCCGCACTGATCGCGGAGATCCGCACATCGGGTTGCTGCGTATTATCAAACGCAGGTGGCGCGGCCTGTTCGATGACCGTTACCTGAAATCCCTGTTGTGCCAGCCCGAGCGCTAGTGCGCCGCCGACCATCCCGCCGCCGACCACGGCGATTTCGGTTTGTTGGAGTGTCATGGTCAATAATCCTTTTAAGAGAATCCCTTAAGTTTACCGGATTTTTACGCCCTTGCGGCTGCCAACCTTCATACTGGTCACAACCCCACCAAAGCATTACAATACGCGGCTTGCAATCCTGAGCCTGAGCAAGTCGATGACTAAAAAACTCCATATAAAAACCTGGGGCTGTCAGATGAACGAATACGATTCATCGAAGATGGCCGATCTGCTGAATGCGACCCACGGGTATGAACTGACCGAACTCGCAGAAGAAGCCGATGTGCTGCTGCTTAACACCTGCTCAATTCGTGAAAAAGCGCAGGAAAAAGTCTTCCATCTGTTAGGCCGCTGGAAACTTCTCAAAAAGAAAAATCCGGATCTGATCATCGGTGTCGGCGGTTGCGTGGCCTCCCAAGAAGGCAAACTGATTCGCACCCGCTCCCCTTACGTTGATATCGTATTTGGCCCGCAGACCTTGCATCGCCTGCCGGAAATGATCAACTCGGTGCGCGGCGACCGCAGCCCGGTTGTCGATGTCAGCTTCCCGGAAATCGAAAAATTCGACCGCCTGCCGGAGCCCCGTGCAGACGGGCCGAGCGCGTTTGTCTCTATCATGGAAGGCTGCAATAAATACTGCACCTACTGCGTGGTGCCGTACACCCGCGGCGAAGAAGTCAGCCGTCCGTGCGATGACATCCTGTTTGAAGTCGCCCAGCTTGCGGCGCAAGGCGTACGTGAAGTTAACCTGCTAGGACAGAACGTTAACGCCTGGCGCGGCGAAAACTACGATGGCAGCATCGGTACTTTTGCCGAACTGCTGCGTCTGGTTGCCGCTATCGACGGTATCGATCGCGTGCGCTTTACCACCAGCCATCCGATCGAATTCACGGATGACATCATCGACGTTTATCGCGATACCCCAGAGCTGGTAAGTTTCTTGCACCTTCCGGTTCAGTGCGGGTCTGACCGCGTGCTGAACCTGATGGGCCGCACCCATACCGTGCTGGAGTACAAAGCTATCATCCGTAAGCTGCGTGAAGCGCGCCCGGATATTCAGATAAGTTCCGATTTTATCGTCGGCTTCCCTGGCGAAACGACCGATGATTTTGAGCGCACCATGAAGCTTATCGGGGAAATCAATTTCGACGTCAGCTTTAGCTTTATCTTCTCCGCGCGTCCGGGAACACCTGCTGCCGATATGGTTGACGATGTGCCGGAAGAAGAGAAGAAACAGCGCCTGTATATTTTGCAAGAGCGTATTAACCAGCAGGTTACGGCCTGGAGTCGTCGCATGCTTGGCACGACCCAACGTATTCTGGTGGAAGGCACGTCGCGTAAAAGCGTTATGCAGCTTTCAGGCCGCACCGAGAACAACCGCGTGGTCAACTTTGAAGGCACGCCGGACATGATCGGTAAGTTTGTCGACATTGAAATTCTGGAAGTACTCACCAACTCCATGCGTGGCAAAGTGGTCCGTACAGAAGATCAGATGGGACTGCGGGTAGCGGAAACACCTGCCTCCGTCATTGCCCGTACGCGCAAAGAAAATGATTCCGGCGCGGTGGTGTATCAGCCGTGATGCGTCAGGCCTGCCCGTCTGGCAGGCCTTGTAATTCCCTTCTGCGTCCCCAATATGCAAGCATAAGCTTGCGCCTTTAATCTGTGGCGTGAATAATTTCGTTATGACGACTCGTCTGTAGGCCGGATTTGCATTTCGCAGTCCGGCAATACACACATTAAGAGGAACAGTTTGAATACAGAAACGCGTGAAATGTCCCTTGAGCCAGCAGACAACGCTCGCCTGCTGAGCCTGTGCGGGCCGTTTGATGACAACATCAAACAACTGGAGCGACGTCTGGGTATTGAAATCAATCGTCGCGATAATCACTTCAAACTCACCGGACGCACCATCTGCGTCAACGCCGCGGCAGATATCCTGCGCAGCCTGTATGTCGATACCGCCCCGATGCGCGGAGAGACGCAGGATATTGAGCCAGAAAAAATTCACCTCGCGATTAAAGAAGCACGCGTGCTGGAACAGAGCGCGGACAGCGTTCCTGAATACGGCAAAGTGATTAACATCAAAACCAAGCGCGGCGTCATCAAGCCACGCACGCCAAATCAGGCGCAGTACATCGCCAACATTCTTGATCATGACATCACGTTTGGCGTCGGCCCTGCGGGTACGGGTAAAACCTATCTGGCCGTTGCGGCGGCGGTCGATGCGCTGGAACGCCAGGACATTCGTCGAATTCTGCTGACCCGCCCTGCGGTTGAAGCGGGTGAAAAACTGGGCTTCCTGCCCGGCGATTTGAGCCAGAAAGTCGATCCGTATCTCCGCCCACTGTATGACGCCCTGTTCGAAATGCTGGGCTTTGAAAAAGTCGAAAAGCTGATTGAACGAAACGTCATCGAAGTCGCCCCGCTGGCTTATATGCGCGGCCGTACGCTGAATGACGCGTTTATTATTCTTGATGAAAGCCAGAACACCACCATCGAACAGATGAAGATGTTCCTGACGCGTATTGGCTTCAACTCGAAAGCAGTGATTACCGGCGATATTACCCAGATCGACCTGCCGCGCAGCACGAAATCCGGTCTGCGCCACGCCATCGAAGTGCTGGCGGATGTAGACGAAATCAGCTTTAACTTCTTCAACAGCGAAGACGTGGTCCGCCATCCGGTGGTAGCGCGCATCGTTAACGCCTATGAGGTGTGGGAAGAAGCAGAGCAAAAACGTAAAGAAGAACAGGCAGCGGAACGCAAACGCGAATCCCAGGAGCAAGAGAATAAATGAGTCAGGTGATCCTCGATTTACAGCTGGCATGTGAAGACAATTCCGGTTTGCCGGAAGAGAGTCAGTTCCAGAAATGGCTGGACGCGGTGATTCCCCAGTTCCAGGAAGAGTCAGAAGTGACGATTCGTGTGGTGGATGAAGCAGAAAGCCACGAGCTCAACCTGACCTATCGCGGGAAAGATAAGCCAACCAACGTGCTCTCGTTCCCGTTTGAAGCGCCTCCAGGTATTGAGTTGCCGTTGCTGGGCGATTTGATTATCTGCCGCCAGGTGGTTGAACAGGAAGCCAAAGAACAGCAAAAACCGCTCGACGCGCACTGGGCGCATATGGTCATTCACGGTAGCCTGCATCTGCTTGGCTACGATCATATCGAAGACGAAGAAGCGGAAGAGATGGAATCCCTTGAGACAGAGATAATGCTTGCTCTGGGCTATGAGGATCCGTACATTGCCGAGAAAGAATAGTCAGTTAAGCTTCAATAGCTGAACTGACAAATCATGCCGCCGCAAAGGGATATTTCCTGCGGCGGTGCGCTTTACACTGACGAGAGAACCCTTAACAAACGCCATGAGCGACGACAATTCACACAGTAGCGACACGACAACCAGTAAGAAGGGATTTTTCTCCCTCATTCTGAGCCAGCTTTTCCACGGTGAACCGAAAAATCGTGATGAACTTCTGGAGCTGATTCGTGATTCCGGGCAGAACGATCTTATCGACGAAGATACGCGCGAAATGCTCGAAGGGGTCATGGACATCGCCGACCAGCGCGTTCGCGATATCATGATTCCCCGCTCGCAGATGATTACCCTGAAACGCAACCAAACGTTGGACGAGTGCCTCGATGTCATTATCGAATCCGCCCACTCGCGTTTCCCTGTCATCAGCGAAGACAAAGATCACATCGAAGGGATTCTGATGGCGAAAGATCTGCTGCCGTTTATGCGCAGCGATTCCGAAGCCTTCAGCATGGAAAAAGTGTTACGCCAGGCGGTGGTGGTTCCGGAAAGTAAGCGTGTTGACCGCATGCTGAAAGAGTTCCGCTCCCAACGCTACCACATGGCGATTGTTATCGATGAATTTGGCGGCGTTTCTGGCCTTGTTACGATTGAAGACATTCTCGAACTGATTGTCGGCGAAATTGAAGACGAATATGACGAAGAAGACGATATCGAATTCCGTCAGCTAAGTCGTCATACCTGGACCGTGCGCGCGCTGGCCTCTATTGAAGAGTTCAACGAGACATTCGGCACCCACTTCAGCGATGAAGAAGTCGATACCATCGGTGGTTTGGTGATGCAGGCGTTTGGTCATCTTCCTGCGCGTGGCGAATCCGTTGAAATCGACGGTTACCAGTTTAAGGTCGCCATGGCCGACAGTCGCCGTATTATACAGGTTCACGTCAGAATGCCGGACGACTCCCCGGTACCAAAACTGGAAGACTAATGTAAATGGCATTTGCCCCATTATTTGAACGCCAGCGCGTACGTTTGCTGCTGGCGCTGTTACTCGGAGCCAGCGGAACGCTGGCTTTTTCTCCTTACGACATCTGGCCCGCAGCCCTTATTTCGCTGATGGGTTTGCAAGGATTAACGCTTAACCGTCGTCCGGTACAGGCCGCCGCAATCGGCTACTTCTGGGGGCTTGGCCTGTTCGGTTCAGGCATCAATTGGGTGTACGTCAGTATCGCGCAGTTTGGCGGAATGCCGGGGCCGGTTAACGTGTTCCTTGTGGTGCTGCTGGCCGCTTATCTTTCACTGTATACCGGTTTGTTTGCAGGCATTCTTTCTCGCCTGTGGCCTAAAACGACCTGGATTCGTGTGGCCATTGCTGCGCCTGTCGTCTGGCAAATCACCGAATTCCTGCGCGGATGGGTCTTAACCGGGTTCCCGTGGCTCCAGTTCGGTTACAGCCAGATTGATGGTCCATTGAAAGGGCTGGCACCTGTCATGGGCGTTGAGGCGATCAACTTCCTGCTGATGGTGGTCAGCAGCCTGCTCGTTCTGGCGCTGATTAAACGTCACTGGAAACCACTGGTTATCGCGGTTGTGCTGTTCGCACTGCCCTTCCCGCTGCGTTATATCCAGTGGTTTACGCTGGAGCCTGAACGCGCCACCCAGGTGTCTATGGTGCAGGGCAATATCCCTCAGTCCCTGAAGTGGGACGAGAATCAGCTGATTAACACCCTGAAAATCTATCTCGATGCGACGCAAAAAGAGATGGGTAAATCGCAGCTGATTATCTGGCCTGAATCTGCGATTCCGGATCTGGAAATCAATCAGCAACGTTTTCTGAGCATGATGGACGATCTGCTGCGTGCCCGTAATAGCACCCTGATCACCGGGATTGTCGACGCGCGGCTGAACAAGCAAAACCGTTACGACACCTACAACACCATCATTACGCTCGGGAAAGACAATCCGTACAGCTACGAGTCGACCAACCGCTACAACAAAAACCATCTGGTTCCGTTTGGCGAATTTGTCCCTCTGGAATCGATTCTGCGACCGTTGGCACCCTTCTTCGATCTGCCGATGTCGTCGTTTAGCCGCGGCCCCTACGTTCAGCCACAACTGCATGCGCATGGGTTAGCGCTGACCCCTGCTATTTGCTACGAAATCATTCTTGGCGAGCAGGTCCGCGACAACTTCCGCCCGGACACCGATTATCTGCTGACCATTTCGAATGATGCCTGGTTTGGTAAGTCGATTGGCCCATGGCAACACTTCCAGATGGCGCGTATGCGTTCGCTGGAACTGGCCCGACCGCTACTGCGCAGCACCAATAACGGCATCACCGCAGTGATTGGTCCGCAGGGCGAAATCCAGGCAATGATCCCGCAGTTTACCCGTGCGGTATTAACCACGAAAGTCACGCCGACCACTGGCCTGACGCCATACGCTCGTACCGGGAACTGGCCGCTGTGGATCCTGACTGCGCTGTTTGGTTTTGGCGCGCTGCTCATGAGTTTACGCCAGCGTCGTCGTTAAGCCCTTCCTCTAGCCCGGCCACGCGTTGTGTGCCGGGCAAACAAATCCTGCCTTATCTGCCATTTCTGGCACACCTATTGCTTTGTTAAATCACATATTCAGTCGTTTGGCTTAACGTGCAACTCAGTCGCACCATCGCAGTTCATAGGTAGCACCGAAACGGTGCAACGAGAGATTTTTGCCTTTGAATGGTGCGGCGCGCTTCGCAAAAATAAACAATAACGCAGCAAAATCTTTACATTAAGCCAGACTAAATGTTAACAAGCTTGCATAACACTGCACTCGCATAGCGCGAGATATAACAACATCACAATGGGTATCGATGCGTCTCTGGCGCAGATAATAAAAGGAGTTGGGTATGCAATTACGTAAACTGGCCACAGCAATGCTGGTGATGGGAATGTCCGCAAGCGTCGTTCACGCTGAAGACGCCCCGGCTGCCGGGAGCACTCTCGACAAGATTGCCAAAAATGGCGTGATCGTGGTCGGCCACCGTGAATCTTCCGTCCCGTTCTCATACTACGACAACACGCAAAAAGTCGTGGGTTACTCACAGGATTACTCCAACGCAATCGTTGAAGCCGTCAAGAAAAAGCTGAACAAGCCCGATCTTGAGGTGAAGCTGATTCCAATTACCTCACAAAACCGTATTCCGCTGCTGCAAAACGGCACCTTCGATTTTGAATGTGGTTCTACAACGAACAACCTTGAGCGTCAAAAACAAGCGGCCTTCTCCGACACCATTTTCGTGGTGGGTACGCGTCTGCTGACCAAAAAAGGCGGCGACATCAAAGACTTCGCGGACCTGAAAGGCAAAGCGGTTGTTGTGACCTCGGGTACCACTTCTGAAGTTCTGCTGCACAAGCTGAATGAAGAGAAGAAAATGGACATGCGCATCATCAGCGCGAAAGACCACGGTGACTCCTTCCGTACGCTGGAAAGCGGTCGTGCGGTAGCCTTCATGATGGATGATGCTCTGCTGGCTGGCGAACGTGCGAAAGCGAAGAAACCAGACAACTGGGAAATCGTTGGCACAGCGCAGTCCAAAGAAGCTTACGGCTGCATGCTGCGTAAAGACGATGCGGACTTCAAAAAGCTGATCGATGACACCATCGCGAAGACGCAGACGTCTGGCGAAGCGGAAAAATGGTTCGATAAGTGGTTCAAGAACCCGATTCCACCAAAAAATCTCAACATGAACTTTGAACTGTCTAGCGACATGAAAGCCCTGTTCAAAGAACCAAACGACAAAGCACTTAACTAATTAGAACCATAGGGGCGGGATCTCCTGCCCTCTCGATTGTCGGGAAGCGTGGACAGACTATACGCTGAGTGGTCGTTCCCCACTCAGCGCGAAAATTGAGCTTCTCACCAATCTTCGAGGGTAGCGCTGCTACCCTTTTTTTTCTGGAGTTGATTATGTCAATAGACTGGAACTGGGGCATTTTTCTGCAACAAGCCCCGTTCGGCAACACAACCTATCTCGGCTGGCTGTGGAGCGGTTTTCAGGTCACCGTTGCGCTGTCGATAACAGCCTGGATTATCGCTTTCCTTGTCGGCTCACTGTTCGGTATTTTGCGTACCGTACCTAACCGCTTTCTCTCTTCTCTTGGCACACTTTACGTTGAACTGTTCCGTAACGTTCCGTTAATCGTGCAGTTCTTTACGTGGTATCTGGTCGTTCCTGAACTGCTACCTGAAAATCTCGGGATGTGGTTTAAGTCGGAACTGGACCCTAACATTCAGTTCTTCGTCTCCTCCATGCTCTGCCTTGGATTGTTCACCGCGGCGCGCGTCTGTGAGCAGGTTCGTTCGGGCATCCAGTCTCTGCCGCGCGGGCAAAAAAATGCCGCGCTGGCGATGGGGCTGACGCTGCCACAAGCCTACCGCTACGTGCTGCTGCCAAACGCCTATCGCGTGATCGTGCCACCAATGACCTCAGAGATGATGAACCTGGTGAAGAATTCCGCCATCGCCTCGACCATCGGTCTGGTCGATATGGCGGCGCAAGCGGGCAAGCTTTTGGATTACTCCGCGCACGCGTGGGAATCCTTCACCGCAATCACGCTCGCCTATGTGCTGATTAATACTGTCATCATGCTGGTGATGAACTTGGTTGAACGTAAAACTCGCCTGCCGGGCAATCTGGGGGGCAAATAATGTACGAGTTTGACTGGAGTTCCATCGTCCCATCGATGCCGTATCTGTTGGACGGGCTGTTGATTACCTTAAAAATCACCGTCATCGCCATCGTTATCGGTATTGTCTGGGGCACAATTCTGGCGGTCATGCGCCTGTCGAGCTTTAAACCGTTCGCCTGGTTCGCCACGGCTTATGTCAATGTTTTCCGCTCCATTCCACTGGTAATGGTGCTGCTGTGGTTTTATCTGATCGTACCGGGTCTGTTGCAAAATGTACTTGGGCTTTCGCCGAAAGCGGATATCCGCCTGATCTCTGCGATGGTCGCTTTCTCGATGTTTGAGGCGGCTTATTATTCCGAAATTATTCGCGCAGGTATTCAGAGCATTTCGCGTGGGCAATCCAGCGCAGCGCTTGCGCTGGGGATGACTCACTGGCAGTCAATGAAGCTCATTATTCTGCCGCAGGCGTTTCGCGCCATGGTTCCACTGCTGCTCACGCAGGGCATAGTCCTCTTCCAGGATACGTCGCTGGTGTATGTGCTGAGCCTCGCGGACTTCTTCCGTACAGCCTCCACAATCGGTGAGCGTGACGGTACGCAGGTGGAGATGATCCTGTTCGCAGGTGCGGTTTATTTTGCAATTAGTTTAAGTGCATCGCTATTGGTCAGCTGGCTGAAGAAAAGGACAGTGCAATGATTTCCCTGAAAAATGTTTCAAAATGGTATGGGCACTTTCAGGTGCTGACCGACTGCTCAACGGAAGTGAAAAAAGGCGAAGTGGTGGTGGTTTGCGGACCGTCAGGTTCCGGTAAATCTACGCTTATCAAAACCGTTAACGGTCTTGAACCTGTTCAGCAGGGTGAGATTACGGTCGATGGCACTAAAGTGAACGCCAAAAGCACGGACCTCGCCAAGTTGCGTTCTCATGTCGGCATGGTGTTCCAGCACTTTGAGCTGTTCCCGCATCTGTCGATCATCGAGAACCTGACACTGGCGCAGATTAAAGTGCTCAAGCGCAACAAAACTGCCGCGCGTGAAAAAGGGTTAAAGCTTCTGGAACGTGTCGGGTTGTCTGCCCATGCGAATAAGTTCCCGGCGCAGCTTTCTGGCGGCCAGCAGCAACGCGTGGCTATCGCCCGCGCGCTGTGTATGGATCCGATTGCCATGCTGTTCGATGAACCCACTTCCGCACTCGATCCAGAGATGATTAACGAAGTGCTGGACGTCATGGTTGAGCTGGCTCACGAAGGCATGACCATGATGGTGGTGACCCACGAAATGGGCTTTGCCCGTAAAGTGGCGAATCGCGTGATCTTTATGGATGAAGGCAAGATTGTCGAAGATTCTCCGAAAGAGGATTTCTTTGCCAATCCGCAATCCGATCGCGCTAAAGACTTCCTCGCAAAAATCCTGCATTAATCAATACCGTGCGCAATCTTTGGATTGCGCACGACTTCACGCTTTGCCTCTCTTTTTCTCGTCTGTTTCACATCGCGGCGTTAACCTTGTCACAAACTCACGCTCAGAATGGAGAACAGAACGCTATGGCACTGCCTATTATTCTCGATTGCGATCCGGGTCATGATGACGCTATCGCACTTGTTCTTGCCCTCGCGTCACCGGAGTTAGCACTCAAAGCCGTGACCTCTTCCGCTGGAAATCAAACGCCCGACAAAACGCTGCGTAACGTATTGCGCATGTTGACGTTGCTTAACCGTACCGATATCCCGGTGGCGGGTGGCGCGCGCAAGCCCCTGATGCGCGACTTGATTATTGCTGACAACGTCCATGGTGAGACCGGCCTTGATGGCCCTGCACTGCCAGAACCGGCTTTCAAACCCCAGGCTTGTACGGCGGTTGAGCTGATGGCCAAGGTGCTGCGCGAAAGCGATGAGCCTGTCACGCTAGTGGCAACCGGCCCGCAAACGAACGTGGCGCTGCTGCTCAATAGCCATCCAGAGCTGCACCGTAAGATCGCGCGCATTGTGATCATGGGCGGATCAATGGGGCTAGGAAACTGGACGCCTGCCGCCGAATTCAACATGTTTGTCGATCCCGAAGCGGCTGAGATCGTGTTCCAGTCTGGCTTACCGATTGTGATGGCAGGCCTGGACGTCACCCATCGCGCGCAAATTATGTCAGCCGACGTTGAGCGTTTCCGCGCGATTGGCAACCCCGTTGCGACCACCGTAGCTGAATTGCTCGACTTCTTTATGGAATACCATAAAGCGGAAAAATGGGGATTCCATGGCGCGCCGTTACACGATCCGTGCACGATTGCCTGGCTGTTAAAACCAGAACTGTTTACCACTGTTGATCGTTGGGTCGGTGTGGAAACGCAGGGGAAATACACGCAAGGGATGACGGTGGTGGATTATTATTCGCTGACCGGTAACAAACCGAATACAACGCTGATGGTCGATATCGACAGGCAGGGCTTTGTGGATTTACTGGCGGAGCGGCTTGCACAGTTTAGTATACGCTAATGCCCTCACCGCAGCCCTCTCCCACAAGGAGAGGGAGCAAACATCAAAAAACGGCAACGAAGTTGCCGTTTTGCTTTTACCATGTGCGGTCTGATGCCCTCACCCCAGCCCTCTCCCACGGGAGAGGGAGCAAACATCAAAAACGGCAACAGGGTTGCCGTTTTGCTTCTACCTACGGCTCAAACGGCCGTCTCTGGAATTGATCGTGGCCACATTTAGGGCAGCGCGGCAGCACGTCGGGGGTGTACACCGCCAGGTGGAAGTGACAGTTTTCGCACACCAGATTCCCCAATCCCACCACTTCGCCGCTGTGATACACGCCGTGGTGATTTAGATCCTGGAAAACTTCGCGCCATTCCAGCTGGGTTTTATCGGTAATATCCGCCAGCTCCTGCCACAGACTTTCTTTGATGACGCGCATAAATACGCTGTCAGTGACCTCATTTTGGCTCTCCTGGTAGCTTCGCGCGAACTCTTCAAGATCGCGCCGCACGGCCCGCGTCACCTCTTCGACTTCGGTACGCGTTAATTCACCCGTTTGCACGACCCGCGCACGAGCCTGTTCCACCAGCGCGTCGATATCGCGTTCTCCGTTGCGCAGCCGTTCCGTCAGTGTGGCTACCAGTTCGCGGTAATATTGAGCAACCTTGTTCATCATTTCGCCTCCCGGGTAAGTAACTGTCTCTAATGATAGACCTTATTTGCGAAGCGCTGTGTCAGGTCATCCACACTCTGCGTAAATTCCTGCAAGCGCGTTTTTTGGGAAAGGCTGTTTTGAGGCGGACGTTTGGGCTATGCTAGGCGGATCTGAAATTCCCCATCCATTGGCTACGTTTGTAGCTGTATTGAGAACAGGACCACTGGCTGCCATGCAAGAGCAATACCGCCCGGAAGAGATAGAAACAAAAGTCCAGCAACACTGGGACGAGAAGCGTACTTTCGAAGTCACTGAAGACGAGAGCAAAGAGAAGTATTACTGCCTGTCGATGCTTCCCTATCCTTCTGGTCGACTACATATGGGCCACGTGCGTAACTACACCATCGGTGATGTGATCGCGCGCTACCAGCGTATGCTCGGTAAAAACGTCCTGCAACCGATTGGCTGGGATGCGTTTGGCCTGCCTGCGGAAGGCGCGGCGGTGAAAAACAACACGGCCCCTGCGCCGTGGACTTACGACAACATCGCGTACATGAAAAACCAGCTCAAAATGCTGGGCTTCGGTTATGACTGGAGCCGCGAGCTGGCGACCTGCACCCCAGAGTATTATCGTTGGGAGCAAAAATTCTTCACCGAGCTGTACAAAAAAGGCCTGGTGTACAAGAAAACCTCTGCGGTGAACTGGTGTCCGAACGACCAGACCGTTCTCGCGAACGAACAGGTTATCGACGGCTGCTGCTGGCGCTGCGATACCAAAGTTGAGCGCAAAGAGATCCCACAGTGGTTCATCAAAATCACCGCTTACGCTGACGAGTTGCTGCGCGACCTGGACAATCTGGATCACTGGCCAGACACCGTTAAAACCATGCAGCGCAACTGGATTGGCCGTTCTGAAGGCGTAGAAATCACCTTCAACGTTGAAAACAGCGATCAGAAACTCACGGTGTATACCACGCGTCCTGACACCTTCATGGGTGCAACTTACCTGGCCGTTGCCGCGGGTCATCCGTTGGCACAGCAGGCTGCTGCGAACAATCCTGAGCTGGCCGCTTTCATCGACGAATGCCGCAATACCAAAGTGGCAGAAGCCGACATGGCCACGATGGAGAAAAAAGGCGTCGCGACCGGGTTTAACGCGATTCACCCACTCACAGGTGAAGCGGTTCCCGTTTGGGCTGCCAACTTTGTGCTGATGGAATACGGCACGGGTGCAGTCATGGCCGTTCCGGGCCACGATCAGCGCGATTACGAATTTGCGACCAAATACGGTCTCAACATCAAGCCGGTTATCCTGGCCGCCGACGGTTCTGAACCGGATCTGTCTGAGCAAGCGCTGACCGAAAAAGGCACCCTGTTTAACTCTGGTGAATTCAGCGGATTGAGCTTCGAAGACGGCTTCAATGCCATCGCGGATAAACTGGCTGCCCTGGGCGTCGGCGAGCGTAAAGTGAACTATCGTCTGCGCGACTGGGGTGTTTCCCGTCAGCGTTACTGGGGGGCGCCGATTCCAATGGTCACCCTGGAAGATGGCACCGTGCTGCCAACGCCAGAAGACCAACTGCCGGTGATTTTGCCGGAAGACGTAGTCATGGACGGTATCAGCAGCCCGATTAAAGCCGATCCTGAGTGGGCGAAAACCACCGTTAACGGTCAGCCAGCGCTGCGTGAGACGGATACGTTCGACACCTTTATGGAATCATCCTGGTATTACGCGCGCTACACTTGCCCGCAGTATCAGGAAGGTATGCTGGATTCCAAAGCCGCGAACTACTGGCTGCCGGTGGATATTTACATCGGCGGTATTGAACACGCCATCATGCACCTGCTCTACTTCCGCTTCTTCCACAAGTTGATGCGTGATGCGGGTCTGGTTAACTCTGACGAGCCAGCAAAACAGCTGCTGTGTCAGGGCATGGTTCTCGCGGATGCGTTCTACTATGTCGGCGTGAACGGTGAGCGTAACTGGGTCTCCCCTGTTGATGCGATCGTTGAGCGCGACGAGAAAGGCCGTATCGTGAAAGCGAAAGACGCGGCGGGCAATGAGCTGGTTTATACCGGCATGAGCAAGATGTCCAAGTCCAAAAACAACGGCATCGACCCGCAGGTCATGGTTGAACGTTACGGTGCCGATACCGTGCGTTTGTTCATGATGTTTGCATCCCCGGCGGATATGACGCTGGAATGGCAGGAATCTGGCGTAGAAGGCGCGAACCGCTTCCTGAAACGCGTCTGGAAACTGGTCTACGAGCATACGTCTCAAGGTGAAGCGCCAGCCCTGAACGTCGGTGCGCTGAGCGAAGATCAGCAGGCACTGCGTCGCGATGTTCACAAAACCATCGCAAAAGTAACCGATGATATTGGTCGTCGTCAGACCTTCAATACTGCAATTGCGGCTATTATGGAACTGATGAACAAGCTGGCGAGAGCACCGCAGGAAGGCGAGCAGGATCGTGCCTTGATGCGTGAGGCGCTGTTGGCCGTCGTTCGTATGCTGAACCCGTTCACACCACATGCGTGCTTTACCTTGTGGCAGGAACTGAAAGGCGAAGGCGATATCGATAACGCACCGTGGCCTGTTGCTGATGAGTCAGCGATGGTTGAAAACACCACGCTGGTGGTGGTTCAGGTTAACGGTAAAGTGCGTGGTAAAATTACCGTTGCAGTCGATGCAACTGAAGAACAGGTTCGTGAACGCGCAGGCCAGGAACATCTGGTTGCGAAATACCTTGAGGGCGTTACCGTGCGTAAAGTGATCTACGTACCCGGTAAACTGCTGAATCTGGTCGTTGGCTAAGCGCGGGAGGAAACGTGCGACAACTGGCAACATTACTCTTATCCCTGACGGTGCTCGTCACCGCAGGTTGTGGCTGGCATCTGCGTAACACTACTGCAGTGCCTGAACAAATGAAAACGATGATCTTCGATTCGGGGGACCCAAATGGTCCACTGAGCCGTGCGATTCGTAACCAGCTGCGTCTCAATGGCGTTGAGCTGATCGAGAAAGGAACGCTGCGCCAGGATATTCCATCATTCCGTGTATTAAGCTCTTCACTGAGCAAAGATACCGCGTCCATCTTCCAGGATGGCCGTACCGCGGAATACCAGATGGTGATGTCGGTGAGTGCTGCCGTGCTGATTCCGGGTCGCGACATTTACCCGATAAGTACCAAGGTCTATCGTTCGTTCTTTGATAACCCACAAACTGCACTGGCAAAAGACGCCGAGCAGCAAATTATCATTAATGAAATGTACGACAAGGCTGCGGAACAGCTGATCCGCAAACTGCCAAGCATCCAGGTTGCTTCTAAAGAAGCGACAGCGGACCAGCCTGAACCGGCTGAAACCGCACCTCGCGTCTCTACGACGCTGGGTAACTAATGCTTCGGTTGTATCCTGAACAACTCCGCGCGCAGCTCAACGAAGGGCTGCGCGCGGCGTATCTGTTATTCGGAAACGATCCGCTTTTGCTCCAGGAAAGTCAGGACGCTGTGCGTCAGGCTGCTGTTTCTCAGGGCTTTGACGAACACCATACTTTCCAGCTTGATAACAGCACCGACTGGCAGACGATCTTTTCGCTTTGCCAGGCGATGAGCCTTTTTGCATCCCGCCAGACGCTCCTGATCCAGCTCCCGGAAAATGGTCCTAACGCGGCCATTAACGAGCAGCTCGCGACGCTGGTGAGCCTTCTGCACTCTGATTTATTGTTGATTGTTCGCGGCAATAAGCTCACCAAAGCGCAGGAAAATGCCGCCTGGTTTACCCAGTTGGCGACCCATTCCGTTCAAGTCACCTGCCAGACGCCTGAACAGGCGCAACTGCCAAAATGGGTTGCGGTCCGGGCAAAACAACTGAATCTCCAGCTGGATGACGCCGCGAATCAGCTGCTTTGTTATTGCTATGAGGGAAACCTGCTGGCACTCGCACAAGCGCTGGATCGGCTGTCGCTGCTGTGGCCAGATGGCAAACTCACCTTACCTCGCGTTGAACAGGCGGTGAACGACGCGGCGCACTTTACCCCGTTCTATTGGGTCGATGCTCTGCTGGCGGCGAAAAGTAAACGCGCACTGCACATTTTGCAGCAGCTGCGTCTGGAAGGCAGCGAGCCGGTCATTTTGCTGCGCACTATCCAGCGCGAATTGTTACTGCTTAACACCTTAAAACGCCAGTCAGCTAACACCCCGCTACGCGCGCTTTTTGATAAACATCGTGTCTGGCAAAACCGTCGGGCAATGACCACCGAAGCGGTCAACCGACTGAGCCACGAACAGCTTCGTCAGGCAGTACAACTTCTGACGCGCGCGGAGCTGACGCTGAAACAGGATTATGGTCAGTCGGTTTGGGCCGAACTGGAAAGCCTCTCGCTGCTGCTGTGTCATAAGGCGCTGGCAGACGTGTTTATTGATGGTTGAGATGAACTCTTTACAGGCACTTTTTGGCGGTACGTTCGATCCTGTCCATTATGGGCATTTGAAACCGGTTGAAATACTGGCGAATCTGATTGGCCTGCAGCGCGTGACAATCATGCCGAATAATGTTCCGCCGCATCGTCCTCAACCCGAAGCCACAAGTGAACAGCGTAAGTACATGCTGGAACTGGCCATCGCGGATAAACCTCTTTTTCAGTTAGACGAGCGAGAACTGCGCCGCGATACGCCTTCGTACACTTCGCAAACTCTGATGGAGTGGCGCGCAGAACAAGGCCCGATCCGGCCATTAGGATTCATCATCGGCCAGGACTCATTGCTGAACTTCCCCACCTGGCATCAGTATGAAACCATTCTGCAAAACAGCCATCTCATCGTTTGCCGTCGTCCAGGCTATCCGCTCACGATGAAAGACGAGCAGTATCAGTCCTGGCTTGAAGCGCATCTGACGCACAATGCGGACGATTTGCATAATTTGCCAGCCGGTAAAATTTATCTGGCCGAAACGCCATGGTTTGATATCTCTGCTACGTTGATACGTGAACGGCTGCAAAACGCACTTCCCTGCGATGAATTGCTGCCCACGCCCGTGCTTGACTACATTCGCCAGCAAGGTTTGTATCAGAAAAGCACAGATGCATCAGGCTAAGCGCGAAAAATCGGCTAATTCAATGCCGTGCCATTGACAGCCCCTTCCAGGCTGATATCCTCCGCAGCCTGACTTCTGCCAGTCATAGCTTTACAGAAATTGTTTTACAAAAATGGCGATGCATTGTCAGGCCGAGGATGGGATGATACCCGCCTTAAAAATTCCGTCTGGTGACATTTGTCCCGACACAGCCGTCAGTTCAGGTATACTGCCAGGCTACTCACTCATTGCTCAACTTCATTCACCCAGGGGGAAAACTTGCAGGGTAAAGAACTCCAGGATTTTGTTATAGACAAAATTGATGACCTGAAAGGTCAGGACATCATCGCTATCGACGTTCACGGTCGTTCCAGTATCACCGACTGCATGATTATTTGCACCGGTACTTCCACTCGCCACGTTGCCTCAATTGCTGACCACGTTGTTCAGGAATCTCGCGCTGCAGGGCTTATGCCACTGGGTGTGGAAGGCGAAGCCATTGCTGACTGGGTTGTTGTTGACCTCGGTGATGTGATTGTCCATGTCATGCAGGACGAAAGCCGTCGTCTGTATGAGCTGGAAAAGCTCTGGGGTTGATGCGTGAAGTTGCAACTGGTAGCCGTCGGCACAAAAATGCCAGACTGGGTACAGACGGGTTTTACTGAATATCTGCGTCGTTTTCCTAAAGACATGCCGTTCGAACTGGTGGAAATTCCAGCAGGAAAACGCGGTAAAAACGCAGATATCAAGCGTATTCTCGATAAAGAGGGTGAGTTGATGCTGGCTGCCGCTGGCAAGAACCGCATCGTTACCCTTGATATCCCAGGCAAACCCTGGGATACGCCGCAGCTGGCGCAAGAACTGGAGCGCTGGAAGCTGGATGGCCGTGACGTCAGCCTGCTGATCGGCGGGCCAGAAGGATTATCCTCAGCTTGTAAAGCGGCCGCAGAACAAAGTTGGTCCCTCTCCGCGCTTACGCTTCCTCACCCGCTTGTCCGGGTTTTGGTCGCGGAAAGCCTTTACCGCGCGTGGAGCATTACTACCAACCACCCTTATCACCGTGAGTAATGATTGACCAGGGCAAATTAAGCAGCGGATGAAACTACAGAATTCTTTTCGCGACTATTCGGCTGAGTCCGCGCTGTTTGTGCGTCGGGCTTTGGTCGCCTTTATCGGGATTTTGCTGCTGACTGGCGTGCTGATCGCCAACCTCTATAATCTGCAAATCGTCCGCTTTACCGACTATCAAACGCGCTCCAACGAAAACCGCATCAAGCTGGTGCCTATCGCGCCTAGCCGCGGCATTATCTACGACCGTAACGGCACGCCGCTGGCGTTAAACCGTACCATCTACCAAATCGAGATGATGCCGGAGAAAGTGGATAATGTGCAGGACGCGCTGGATGCGCTGAAAGGGGTGGTCGACCTCACCGATGATGACATCGCCACCTTTAAGAAAGAGCGCGCGCGTTCCCACCGTTTTACCTCGATTCCGGTGAAAACCAATTTGACGGAAGTCCAGGTCGCCCGCTTTGCGGTGAACCAGTATCGCTTCCCGGGTGTTGAGGTTAAAGGCTATAAGCGTCGCTATTATCCTTACGGCTCCGCGCTGACGCACGTCATTGGCTACGTTTCTAAGATTAACGATAAAGACGTTGAGCGCCTCGATAAAGACGGCAAGCTAGCAAACTACGCCGCGACCCATGATATCGGCAAGCTCGGCATTGAACGCTATTATGAAGACGTGCTGCACGGGCAGACGGGCTATGAAGAGGTTGAAGTTAACAACCGCGGTCGCGTTATCCGTCAGCTCAAAGAAGTGCCTCCACAAGCAGGCCACGACGTCTACCTGACGCTCGATCTCAAGCTCCAGCAGTATATTGAAACGCTACTGGCCGGCAGCCGTGCGGCCGTGGTCGTGACCGACCCGCGTAGCGGGGGAATTCTGGCTCTGGTTTCGATGCCAAGCTACGATCCCAATCTGTTTGTTGATGGCATCTCAAGCAAAGAATATTCCGGCTTGCTTAACGATCCGAACACCCCACTGATTAACCGTGCAACGCAAGGCGTCTACCCGCCAGCGTCCACCGTTAAGCCTTACGTCGCCGTCTCGGCGTTGAGTGCGGGCGTGATCAACCGCAATACCAGCCTGTTTGACCCTGGCTGGTGGCAGTTGCCTGGTTCTGAAAAACGTTATCGTGACTGGAAAAAATGGGGTCACGGTCATCTCAATATCACCAAATCGCTGGAAGAGTCGGCAGATACCTTCTTCTACCAGGTGGCCTATGATTTGGGCATCGATCGCCTCTCCGCGTGGATGAGCAAATTTGGTTACGGTCATTACACCGGCATTGACCTGGCGGAAGAGCGCTCAGGGAACATGCCGACACGTGAGTGGAAGCTCAAACGCTTTAAAAAACCGTGGTATCAAGGCGACACCATTCCGGTCGGCATCGGCCAGGGTTACTGGACCGCTACGCCCATTCAGATGAGCAAAGCGATGATGATCCTCATTAACGATGGCGTGGTGAAAGTACCGCACCTGCTGATGAGCACCGTTGAAGATGGTAAGCAAGTGCCGTGGTCGCAACCGCATGAAGCCCCGGTGGGCGATATTCATTCCGGCTTCTGGGAAATTGCCAAAGACGGCATGTATGGCGTGGCGAATCGTCCGAACGGCACCGCACATAAATACTTCGCAGGCGCACCGTACAAAGTGGCGGCGAAATCAGGTACCGCGCAGGTCTTTGGCCTGAAGGCGAACGAAACGTATAACGCGCACAAAATTGCTGAACGTCTGCGTGACCATAAGCTCATGACGGCATTTGCGCCTTATGATAATCCGCAGGTTGCGGTAGCGATGATTCTCGAGAACGGTGGTGCTGGCCCGGCAGTCGGGACAATCATGCGCCAAATCCTCGACCATATTATGCTGGGCGATAACAACACCGAGCTACCTGCTGAAACCCCAGCCGCCACCGCAGCGGAGGACCAATAATCATGAAGGATAATCCGAACAGAAAATCGCTGTGGGACAAAATCCACATCGACCCGGCGATGCTGCTGATCCTGCTGGCATTGCTGACGTATAGCGCCCTCGTCATCTGGAGCGCCAGCGGGCAGGATATCGGCATGATGGAGCGCAAAATCGGCCAGATCGCGATGGGCCTGGTGATCATGGTAGTAATGGCGCAAATTCCGCCGCGCGTTTACGAAGGCTGGGCGCCCTATCTATACTTTGTCTGTATCATTCTGCTGATCGCTGTCGATGCGTTCGGGGCGATTTCAAAAGGGGCACAGCGCTGGCTGGACTTGGGGATTGTGCGTTTCCAGCCGTCTGAAATTGCTAAAATCGCCGTACCGCTGATGGTGGCCCGCTTTATCAACCGTGACGTCTGCCCGCCCTCGCTGAAAAATACCGCTATCGCGCTGGTGCTGATTTTCTTGCCAACGCTCCTGGTGGCAGCGCAGCCAGACCTGGGGACATCAATTCTCGTCGCATTATCTGGCCTGTTCGTCCTGTTCTTATCCGGGTTGAGCTGGCGGTTGATTGGGATCGCGGTAGTGTTGATCGCCGCCTTTATACCGATACTGTGGTTCTTCCTGATGCACGATTATCAGCGACAGCGTGTCATGATGCTGCTTGATCCGGAAACCGATCCGCTCGGCGCGGGCTATCATATTATTCAGTCAAAGATTGCCATTGGTTCCGGTGGATTGCGGGGGAAAGGCTGGCTGCACGGTACGCAGTCGCAGCTTGAATTCCTGCCGGAGCGCCACACGGACTTTATCTTCGCCGTTCTGGCTGAAGAGTTGGGTCTGGTGGGCATCTTGATTTTACTGGGGTTATACCTGCTGCTGATTATGCGTGGCCTGTGGATTGCCGCACATGCGCAAACCACATTCGGGCGCGTCATGGCCGGTGGGTTGATGTTGATTCTGTTCGTTTATGTCTTCGTAAATATTGGTATGGTGAGTGGAATTCTGCCCGTCGTTGGCGTGCCGCTCCCGCTGGTAAGCTACGGAGGCTCGGCACTGATCGTCTTGATGGCTGGGTTCGGGATAGTCATGTCTATCCATACCCACAGAAAAATGTTGTCCAAGAGCGTATAAAAATAAGGGGATTGCAATGCGCAAGCAGTGGCTGGGTGTCTGCATCGCAGCAAGTTTACTTGCTGCCTGTTCAAGTGATGATGGTCAACAGCAGGCGACCATAGCGCCGCCGCAGCCTGCGGTTTGTAACGCTCCGGTGGTTGAAATCAGCGGTGCCGATCCGGTTTACGAGCCGCTGAATGCGACCGCTAATCAGGATTACGAGCGCGACGGTAAGCGATATAAAATCGTTCAGGATCCGTCCCGTTTCAGCCAGGCCGGCTTTGCGGCGATTTATGACGCAGAGCCTGGCAGCAACCAGACTGCATCCGGTGAAGCGTTTGATCCCATGCAAATCACCGCTGCGCATGCGACCTTACCTATCCCAAGCTACGTGCGCGTCACTAACCTCGCCAACGGTCGCATGATTGTGGTGCGTATTAATGACCGCGGGCCGTACGGCACTGACCGCGTGATTTCGCTGTCGCGCGCGGCGGCTGACCGTCTTAATACCTCGAACAATACCAAAGTGCGCATCGATCCTATTATTGTCGCGCAAGACGGGACGCTTTCCGGCCCGGGCACGGTGTGTACCACCGTCGCGAAACAGACTTATGCTCTGCCGTCACGCCCGGATTTAAGCGGGGGTATGGGCAGCGCTTCTTCGGCTTCTGAGCCGATGCCGCCTCAGGGCGACGTACGTGAGATCAGCAACGATACGCTGAAAAGTGACGATACGACTGGCGCTCCTGTAAGCAGTAGCGGTTTCCTGGGCGCACCGACCACGCTCGCTTCTGGTGTGCTGGAAGGGAGTGAACCCACGCCAGCACCCGTCGTTGCGACACCTGCCGCGCAACCTGCTCCCGTTGTGGCTCCGGTCGCTGCACAGAATACGGCTACCCCAGCCGCAGCCTCTACCGCAGGTGGATTTGTGGTTCAGGTTGGCGCTGTGAGCGATCAGGCACGTGCGCAGCAGTATCAACAACGTCTGACGCAGCAGTTCGACGTTCCGGGTCGTGTGGTGCAAAACGGCGCCGTCTGGCGTATCCAGATGGGACCATTCGCCAGCAAGTCACAGGCCAGCGCGTTACAGCAACGTCTGCAAAGCGAAGCGCAATTACAGTCGTTTATCGCTGTTGCAAACTAATTAATCGGCGGTATCCGAATTGTCAGCTTGTGTAACCAACGTTCACAAACTCGTGCTGAAAGTCGGATGCCTGCCTGTATAGCTTTTGCTATAGTAAGGCACTTTTTTTAATTCCATCACGGATGTCGTTGTTCTGACCATGAAGACCACTTTCTCCGCTCGTTTTCTGCAGCGCATGGCGCTGACCACGGCCCTTTGCGCAGCAACGCTGTCAGTTGCTCACGCTGATGACCTGAATATCAAGACCATGATCCCTGGCGTTCCGCAAATTGACGCGGAATCGTATATCCTGATCGACTACAACTCTGGCAAAGTGCTGGCTGAAATGAACGCGGATTCACGCCGTGACCCGGCTAGCCTCACCAAGATGATGACCAGCTATGTCATCGGTCAGGCCATGAAAGCGGGCAAGTTCAAAGAGACTGATCTGGTTACCGTGGGTAACGATGCATGGGCTACCGGTAACCCGGTGTTCAAAGGCTCTTCCCTAATGTTCCTGAAACCAGGCATGCAGGTTCCCGTATCGCAGCTGATCCGGGGTATCAACCTGCAATCAGGTAACGATGCCTGTGTTGCGATGGCCGATTTTGCGGCGGGCAGCCAGGATGCGTTCGTGGGCTTGATGAACAGCTACGTTTCCGCGCTGGGTCTGAAAAACAGCCACTTCCAGACCGTTCACGGCCTTGATGCTGAAGGTCAGTACAGTTCTGCACGTGACATGGCGCTGATTGGTCAGGCACTTATCCGCGACGTTCCCAACGAATACACCATCTATAAAGAAAAAGAATTTACCTTTAACGGTATCCGTCAGACCAACCGCAACGGCTTACTGTGGGATAACAGCCTGAAGGTTGACGGCATCAAAACAGGCCATACGGATAAAGCCGGTTACAACCTGGTGGCGTCCGCAACGGAAGGTCAGATGCGTTTGATCTCCGCCGTGATGGGGGGGCGCACCTTTAAAGGCCGTGAAACCGAAAGTAAAAAACTTCTGACCTGGGGCTTCCGTTTCTTCGAAACCGTGAACCCACTGAAAGCCGGTAAAGAGTTTGCCTCTGAGCCAGTGTGGTTTGGCGACAACGACCGCGCGTCGCTGGGTGTTGATAAAGATCTGTACCTGACAATACCTCGTGGCCGTATGAAAGACCTGAAAGCTAGCTACGTGCTCAACACCAGTGAACTCCACGCACCACTGAAGAAAAACCAGGTTGTTGGTACTATCAACTTCCAGTTGGATGGAAAAACCATCGATCAGCGCCCTCTGGTTGTTCTTGACGAAATTCCTGAAGGCAATTTCTTCAGCAAAATCATTGATTACATTAAATTGATGTTCCATCACTGGTTTGGTTAATAATTGAACACTTGAAAGTGTGATTTCCATCCCCATATACTAGGTATCCAGATAACTCCCACCCGTTGTGGGAGTTATTATTTTTGATGTACTGCCGGAGCTGACATGAAAACCAAACTTAACGAACTGCTTGAATTCCCAACCTCATTTACTTACAAAGTAATGGGTCAGGCATTGCCGGAGCTGGTTGACCAAGTGGTTGAAGTGGTACAGCGCCATGCGCCAGGTGACTACTCTCCGACGGTAAAACCGAGCAGCAAAGGCAACTACCATTCCGTCTCAATTACCATTACTGCCACGCATATTGAGCAGGTTGAGACGCTGTACGAAGAGCTTGGTAATATCGACATCGTACGTATGGTGCTGTAATCCCCGTGGTTACCCGCTTTGCCGGGTAACCCACTTTAGCCTCTGTGATATACTCCCCACACCCTTTTGTCGCCATATCCCCGGAGTTGCTGTTTTGTATCAGGATAAAATTCTTGTCCGCCATCTCGGGCTGCAACCCTATGAGCCTGTCTCTCAGGCCATGCATGATTTCACCGATTCTCGCGATGACCACACGCCTGACGAAATCTGGCTGGTAGAACATCATCCCGTTTTCACTCAAGGCCAGGCTGGAAAAGCAGAGCACGTATTAGTTCCAGGTGACATTCCTGTTATCCAAAGTGACCGCGGCGGGCAAGTGACCTATCACGGACCTGGTCAGCAGGTCATGTACGTTCTCCTGAATCTGAAGCGTCGTAAGCTGGGTGTCCGCGAATTGGTCACTTTGCTCGAACAAACCGTGGTTGATACCCTGGCTGAGTACGGTATTGACGCTCATCCGCGTGCTGATGCGCCGGGGGTGTATGTCGGTGAGATGAAGATCTGCTCGTTAGGTTTGCGAATCAGAAAAGGGTGCTCATTTCATGGGCTTGCGCTCAATATCAACATGGATCTATCCCCCTTCCTGCGCATCAATCCTTGCGGTTATGCAGGAATGGAAATGACCCAAATGCGTCAGTGGGTAGAAAACGTCACACCGGGTATTATTGGCCCCCTCCTGGTGAGTAAACTTTTAGCGCTGCTAAACAATCCCCCGCACGAATATATTCCCGCTTAATATATAATACATGATGGCCTCTTTATTTAGCCGGCCATCGCGTATTTGCCGCTTTTCAGCTTTACAATAATCCGCAGATTCTATATTTTCGAAGCGCTTGAGCGAGTGGAACTAATTTCATCATTCTTTATTCAGTAAATGAATATTTACTGAATAAATGGTCATCATTTGATCGGTAATTTTTCAACTGATTGATTTTGATAAACAAGTGAAATCCGCAAAACACTTTAAAAATCACTACAAGCATAATATATAAATTCAACTATCATTCATATTGTGAATGAATACGGAGTGACAGCGTGGATTATAATAATTTACCAGCTAAACGACTGATTGATCCCGGCGGACAAGACAAGCCGCAAGTTTTTCGGACTTTACGCAATATTGACCTCAATTTATTAACGATCTTTGAGGCAGTATATGTCCATAAGGGTATCGTTAATGCTGCGAAAATTCTTAATCTCACCCCGTCGGCAATTAGTCAGTCCATTCAAAAATTGCGTGCCATTTTTCCTGATCCTCTTTTTATACGTAAAGGTCAGGGAGTCACACCCACTGCGTATGCCACTCACCTGCATGAGTACATTAGCCAGGGGCTAGAGTCGATTCTCGGCGCGCTGGATCTGACCGGAAGTTATGATAAGCAACGGACCATTACCATTGGCACCTCCCCTTCGGTAGGTGCGCTGGTCTTGCCCACGATTTATCAGGCAGTCAAACGTGAAGCGCCGCAATTATTGCTGCGAAATATTCAGGTTAATGACACCGAAACGCAGCTTGCTCAGTTTCAGACAGACCTGATCATCGACAGCAACTCTTTCGGCTCTCGCGCCCTGGCTCACAGTGTCCTTTATGCCGATGGATTGCTGCTGGTTTGCCGCAAAAATCATCCTGCGCTAAGCCAGACCGCGACCATGGAAAATTTGCGCGACTATGAATACGCTTTATTCATGAATGATGGGCATAACCTAAACCATCTTCGCCAGCGTATTAACGATCTGTTCCCGGATCGCCAGATTAGCTTTAGCAGTTACAATATGTTCACGATTGCCGCGCTGATTGGCAGCAGCGATTTGATCACCATCATGCCTGCGCGACTGTACAATCTGCTGCGCCACTGTTGGCCGCTCGAGCAAATTCCTTTCGCGCCTCTAAATGCAGAATCTATCGAGATCTCACTGCATTACAACAAGCTCAGTCTTCGCGATCCGGTGCTGGAAAATGTTATCAACATTGTCCGCCAGGCTTTTTGAGGATCCGCCCAACACACGGCCTGCCCCAATAGGGGCAAAGGCACAAAACAACAACTATTTTACAATTTGGCGACCTCACAGGCTGCTTTATCGTCCGTATCAATGATATACTGCCTGTCGTTCGTTCAAAAATAGTTGATAAATACAACATTCCCTTGAATTGAAACGCTTTCCCTCGATTTCGCAACTGGAACACGCACGCTATGAGTAAACCCATTGTGATGGAACGCGGTGTTAAGTACCGCGACGCCGATAAAATGGCCCTTATCCCGGTTAAAAACGTGGTTACGGAGCGCGAAGCGCTGTTAAGAAAACCGGAATGGATGAAAATCAAACTTCCGGCTGACTCTTCACGCATTCAGGGTATCAAAGCGGCGATGCGTAAGAATGGCCTTCATTCTGTATGTGAAGAAGCGTCTTGCCCTAACCTTGCGGAATGTTTCAACCACGGTACCGCCACCTTCATGATCCTGGGAGCTATCTGCACCCGTCGCTGCCCGTTCTGCGATGTGGCGCATGGTCGTCCAGTCGCGCCCGACGCCAACGAACCGCTGAAGCTGGCTCAGACCATTGCTGACATGGCGCTTCGCTACGTGGTGATTACCTCCGTTGACCGTGACGATCTCCGTGATGGTGGCGCGCAGCACTTTGCAGATTGTATCAGTGCCATCCGCGAGAAAAGCCCAAGCATCAAGATTGAAACGTTGGTCCCTGATTTCCGTGGTCGTATGGATCGTGCGCTGGAGATTCTCACCGCGACGCCACCAGATGTGTTTAACCACAACCTGGAAAACGTTCCACGTGTTTATCGTCAGGTACGACCAGGCGCTGACTACAACTGGTCCCTGAAGCTGCTGGAGCGCTTTAAAGAAGCACATCCGCATATTCCGACTAAATCAGGTCTGATG
Source organism: Lelliottia sp. GFLA7 (assembly GCF_056490165.1). Lineage (NCBI taxonomy): Bacteria > Pseudomonadati > Pseudomonadota > Gammaproteobacteria > Enterobacterales > Enterobacteriaceae > Lelliottia > Lelliottia sp. GFLA7. The sequence goes on from NZ_JBWLAQ010000001.1 coordinate 829,528, forward strand.
GTCGGCTTGGGCGAAACCAACGCTGAAATTATCGAAGTAATGCGCGACCTGCGTCGCCATGGCGTAACCATGCTGACCCTGGGCCAATATCTGCAGCCAAGCCGCCACCACTTGCCGGTTCAGCGTTATGTTAGCCCTGATGAGTTTGATGAGATGAAAGCCGAAGCGATGGCGATGGGCTTTACCCACGCAGCCTGCGGCCCGTTTGTTCGCTCGTCTTACCATGCTGATATGCAGGCGAAAGGCGAAGAAGTGAAGTAACAAGTTATTACACTTCACCCATAAAAAAACCGGCTTATAAGCCGGTTTTTTTCTTTCCGAATGCCTGGAAAGATTTTGCCATTACTCTTTGTGCGAGAGCTTTTCCGCCGTAACGTCGCCATCTGCGGTTTTCTTCGCATTAGCGTCGTCATCGTTCATCGCTTTTTTGAAGCCTTTAATGGCCGTACCCAGGTCTCCGCCCAGCGTACGTAACTTCTTGGTACCAAACAGCAGAACAACCAGCGCCGCGACCACCAGCAGTTTGGTAATACTAATCTCACCCATAGATACCTTCTTTCACTGAAAACAGGCTGCATACTGCGCCAAAAAACCTGATCTAATTAACGGACATTCGACGCGCGGACACAATAGCAATCTGTAACAAGGTGAATCAAGCACTGATGAAAAAAACGTCATAATAATTGCGGTGGCGCAAACCGTCTGTTGCGTAGCACCGGTAATTGTCGACGCGCGAGTGCGATTCGCTCGCGATCAATCTCCGCCATCAGAAGCGCGGGTGCCTCGCCTGCCGCCGCGATAGTCACCCCGAGCGGATCAACCACACGGCTTTGCCCGATATTTTTATTGCCGCACTCTCCAGACGCCACCACATAGCAGGTTGTATCCAGCGCCCGTGCAGTGAGCAATGTTGCCCAATGATGCTCTTTAAGCGGGCCTTTCACCCATGCCGCAGGCAGAACCAATACATCAGCCCCTGCCAGGGCAAGGTTCAGTGCCATCTCCGGGAAACGTAAATCGTAGCAAGTCATCAATCCAAAACGGATGCCGTCGATATCAATCAGCGGCGGAATCTGATTCCCTGGGTCAACCAGTCGGGATTCCTGAATATTGAACGCATCGTAGAGATGGAGTTTTGCATAGTGCGCAATGATTTTCCCTTCACGCAAAACGACAAGCGTGTTTTCGGCTCTGCCCTGAGTCGTCGGAACGTGGACCGTTAAAATCGTGGTGAGTCTGTTACTTTTGCTCTCTGCCAGTAACAGCGTCAAAAAACCGCCGTCCAGCCGCTGCGCAGACTTAACGGAGAGATCAGGATCGTTATCATCACGCGCCAAAAGCGCTTCAGGCAGCACCAGCAATGCAGCGTCCTGTCTTGCAGACTGCGCCATCAATGCGATACAGAGACGCGCATTTTCATGCCAGTCTGCCGTTACGGCGAACTGCCCAACTGCAACAATCATATTTATCCCCTACGTAAATTAGCGCTACACTTGGCCCCTTACTACATCAAATAGCAGGAACTGACCGTGTTACAACTCTTTTTAGCGGTTTTTATTGGTGGTGGGACAGGTAGCGTAGCGCGATGGTTTCTCAGCATGCGCTTTAACCCTATGCATCAGGCCATTCCATTGGGGACGCTTACGGCAAACCTGATAGGCGCTTTTATCATTGGAATGGGGCTGGCCTGGTTTAATCGAATGACCCATATCGACCCGATGTGGAAACTGCTGATCACCACCGGATTCTGTGGCGGCCTGACGACCTTTTCAACCTTCTCTGCCGAAGTGGTCTTTTTGTTGCAGGATGGTCGCATAAACTGGGCACTGGCAAACATTGCCGTCAATATGCTGGGTTCGTTTGCGATGACGGCGCTCGCATTTTGGTTATTTTCCGCCGCAAGCGCGCACTAAACACAACAGCGTTAATGTTGGCTTAATTTTTCTCTGTCACTCTTGTCGCAATATTGATTGAGGGTGATGGCATGAAAGAAAATTTGATGAGCGCGGGAATGGTATTACTGAGCGTGTTGATCGTCGCCAGTTTTCTAAGATTATATTTATTTAGCTGATGATACGCCAAAAAAAACCCGCTCATTGAGCGGGTTTTGAAGTTCTTGCTGACCTGTCTGAATTACAGAGCAGTTACGTTAGCAGCAGAAGGACCTTTGGCACCGTTAGTGATTTCGAACTCAACGCGCTGGCCTTCAGCCAGGGTTTTGAAACCATTAGTCTGGATTGCAGAGAAGTGAACGAACACATCTTTGCTGCCATCTTCCGGAGTAATGAAACCGAATCCTTTGGACTCATTAAACCACTTAACGTTACCTTTAATCTTAGACATCAAAATTACCTTTGCATGAAAAATGGACACAAATGCTGTGTCGGGTATCAGTACAACAATTGTGGCGCATTTTGTCCAGAGGTTCTTTGTTAAAAAGTGACAAAAGTCGCGTTAATTTTATCGACTGGCAGTTTGTCCTTAACCCACGCAAAACAGGTCTGTTTTTACACTAATTTGTGGACAATTTTCAGTTAAAACTGGAAGCGCATCCAGGCGAAGTACACGTTTCCGTTGTTATACGTTCCAGGAATGTAGGTCATCTGGAAGGTCGCCGGGCCGTAGCCGATTGATGCCAGCGGTAACAGCACCGGAATGGGGATGTATTTCCAGTTATCACGCGCCGTAAAGCCTGCCGTGTACCCCAGACCCAAATGGAAATTATCATCCGCCAGCGGACGCCAGGTTTTCTCCCAGCCATAGCCGCCGATAGGTTCCCATTTGTTATAGGAATCTTTAAACGCCATCAGATACAAACCGTGCCAGTTGCCTTTGTCATCCCAACGTGACTGACCAAAACCCGCACCCCATGGGCGCTCGTTGTAACGGTCCGTTTTCTCTTTGTCGTACGCAAAACGGGCATGCCACGTTATAGCTGGCACATACAGATCGTAATGCTCTGGCTCATTCCATGTCTGAGTCACGTTGCCGGTGAACGTCGAGAACCACCCTTTTTGCGATGTCGTCTCATCTGCGACTGCCGATGTTGAAAGCGTAAGCTGTGCAAAAATAAACAACACAAACAAATAAATATTATTTTTTACCGTCACAATACAATTACCATTTTTAGTATTCGGCAGAATTTTAACAAACTTTAATTGAATGAAACCATAACGACATCGGTGAAAGTCCGAATTATTAAGTTACAAAATGGGAATAATCCTACAGAACGTGACGATGCGCCTTGAAATAAGCAAGGCGCTTACGCTACCTAACTTTTATGCAACAATTTATACAGTGCGGGAATAACTAACATCGACAACAAAGGCGCAGTGACCATTCCCCCTATCATCGGCGCGGCGATGCGCTGCATGACCTCGGAACCGCTGCCACCGCCCCACATAATCGGCAGTAAGCCCGCCATAATCGTCGCGACGGTCATCACTTTTGGCCGCACGCGCAGGACTGCTCCTTCATGGATCGCACGCATTACCATCCTGTTTCCACCCTCAGGATCTCGCTGACGATATTTATCAAGCGCCTGATTGAGATACAGCACCATAATAACGCCAAACTCGGCAGCAACACCGGCAAGCGCTATAAAGCCGACGGCACCCGCAACGGAAAGATTATATCCCAGCAGCCAAAGCAACCACACCCCGCCGATAAGCGCAAAAGGTAATGTCCCCATTATTAATAAGACATCAGAAATACGTTTAAAGGTCAGCCACAAAAGAATAAAGATAATCATTAAGGTTATTGGGAGAACGATTTTCAATTTCTCTGTGGCACGCTCCAGATATTCAAATTGCCCGGACCACGACAGCGATACCCCCTGTGGAAGCGCGATCGTCTCCGCCACCCGCTGTTGCATTTCGGTCACCGCCGACTTTAAATCTCGTCCACGCAGATCCACATAAATCCAGTTCGAGAGCCGCGCATTCTCACTTTTCAGCATTGGCGGGCCTTCGGTGACGACGATATCCGCCAGTTCACCCAGTGCAATCTGGCTCCCATTCGTGGTGATAACGGGTAACATTCGGAGCTTTTCGACGCTGTCACGAACGTCGCGGGGGTAGCGCACATTGATGGGGTAACGTTCTCGGCCCTGAAGCACTTCGCCGATATTGTCACCGCCAACCAAGGTGGAGACCATCCCCTGCAACTCGTCAACCGACACGCCATACCGTGCGGCTTTTTGCCTGTCGATACGGATATCCACGTAGCGCCCACCCGCCAGCCGCTCGGCCAGCGCAGACGTCACGCCCGGTACCTGTTTCACAATCTGCTCAATCTGAGCAGCGACACGTTCGATATCGGCAATATTGCTGCCGTTCACCTTAATCCCCACCGGGCTTTTGATGCCCGTCGCCAGCATATCAAGGCGATTGCGAATCGGTGGCACCCACACGTTCGCGATACCGGGTATTGAGACGATTTTATCCAGTTCTTCGACCAATTTCGCGGGCGTCATGCCCGACCGCCATTGTTCACGCGGGATAAAGTGGATCGTTGTTTCCAGCATCGTGAGCGGCGCGGGATCGGTCGCGGTGTCCGCCCGTCCAGCCTTACCAAACACGCTCGCCACTTCCGGTACGCTTTTAATTAACCGATCCGTTTGTTGCAGCAAACGGCTGGCTTCGCGCGCCGAAATTCCCGGCAGCGTAGACGGCATATACAGCAGATCGCCTTCGTCCAGCGGGGGCATAAACTCACTGCCAAGACGACTCAGCGGCCACAGCGTCACCAGTAAAAGCAGCAATGCCAGCGCCAGCGTCGTTTTGGGAAACGCCAGAACTTTATCGAGCAGCGGTTCATAAAGCCGAATCAAAAAACGGTTAATCGGATTGGCTTTTTCGTCAGGAATTTTACCGCGAATAAAATAGCCCATCAGCACCGGAATGAGCGTAATGCCCAGCCCTGCCGCCATGGCCATCGCCCAGGTTTTGGTAAACGCCAGCGGCGAAAACATCCGCCCTTCCTGCGCCTCAAGGGAAAATACCGGAATGAACGACAGCGTAATGATCAGCAGGCTACAAAACAGCGCAGGTCCCACTTCCACTGCGGCACGCTCCGCCAGACGCCAGTAGTCCGCCGATGCCGGTTCTTCGTCTGGATGATCGTGCCGCCACTGCTCGAGCACTTTGTGCATGTTCTCGATCATCACGATCGCGGCATCCACCATCGCCCCGATGGCAATGGCAATCCCGCCCAGCGACATAATGTTGGCGTTGATACCCTGATAGTGCATCACCACAAACGCGCCCAAAATCCCCAGCGGCAGCGAAACAATCGCCACCAGCGCGGAACGGAAGTGAAACAGAAACAGCGCACACACCAGAACGACGACGGCGAACTCCTCCAGCAGTTTGTGCGTCAGCGTTTTGACCGATTCCTCAATCAGCTTCGATCGGTCGTACACCGGAACAATCTCAACCCCTTCTGGCAACGTTTTTTGCAGCGCGCTGAGTTTTTCTTTCACAGCATGAAGCGTTTCAAGCGCGTTCTGGCCGTATCGCATCACCACCACGCCGCCCGCGACTTCGCCCTCGCCGTTAAGCTCCGCCACACCCCGACGGATCTCCGGCCCCAGGCCGACCGTCGCCACGTCTTTTAGCAATACAGGGATCCCGTCGCGCGTGGCGATCACCACGTTCCTGAAATCATCCAGCGTGCGCAGATAACCGGTGGTACGCACCATGTATTCCGCTTCGCCGCTCTCCAGCAACGCGCCGCCGCTCTCCTTGTTTGCCGCCTGTAACGCGCTCACGATCTGCCCGTGGGTGATATTGAGCGCACGCATTTTCTCGGGGGCGACCACAATTTGATACTGACGCACCATCCCGCCGATGCTCGCCACTTCCGACACATTCGGTACCGTTTTCAGCTCAAACTTGAGCGTCCAGTCCTGAAGTGCGCGTAAATCGGCCAGGCTGTGCTTACCCGTGCGAGCGACGAGCGCGTACTCATAGATCCAGCCCACGCCCGTCGCATCCGGTCCCAGAGAGGCTTTCACTCCCGCCGGTAACTGCGACTGCACCTGGCTTAAATACTCCAGCACCCGTGAGCGCGCCCAGTAGAGATCGGTGCCATCTTCAAACAGCACATATACATAGGCATCGCCAAACATCGAAAAACCGCGCACAGTTTTAGCACCAGGCACTGACAGCATTGACGTCGTTAGCGGCCAGGTCACCTGATCCTCAATCACCTGCGGCGCTTTACCCGGATAACTGGCTTTGACGATAACCTGCACATCCGACAGGTCGGGCAACGCATCCAGCGGTGCGCGTTGCACCGCCCACCAGCCCCAGCCCGCCATCACACAGGCCGCCAGAATAACCAGCAGACGGTTACGTAACGACGCACGAATCACGGCAGCAATCATTTCGTCACCTCCGGCAATGCGCTACGCAGACTGGCTTCAGAGTCGATCAGGAATTGCCCCGACGTCACCACGGTGTCGCCCGCCTGCACCCCTGTGAGAATCTCCGTCCAGCCATCGGCGCTCACACCCGTAGTAACGTTCACCGGATGGAAAAAGCCTTCGCCGCTTGCCAGCAGCACACGCTGCGATGCCCCGCTATTGATCACCGATTCCTCCGGTACCGCCAGCACCGACGCCTCCGTTTTTTGCCCTGCACGAACGACGTTCAGGAACATCCCCGGCTTAAGCGTGTGTTGCGGATTGTCCATCACAACGCGTGCCTTGAGGGTTCGCGTGGCGGTATCCAGCTGCGGCAATAGCTCGCTGACGGTGCCGTGAAAGCGCTGGCCCGGAAAGCTTTCCGACGTCGCCATCATTTCGCTGCCCACCGTGAGCGCTTGCACCTGATTTTGCGGGTAATCGACCACCAGCCAGACGCTGTCCAGCGAAGCCATATCAAACACCGGTGCAGTGGCCGCCACCTGCGCGCCCTCCCGGACGTTCAGCTTTGCCACATACCCCGCTTGTTCTGACCGCAGAGTTAATCGGGTTTGAGGTTTTCCACTGCGCTCCAGCGCGCGGATCGTCTCTTCTGGCATAAACTGGAGCGCCAGCCTGTCGCGTGCGGCGCGGGTTAACATCGCATCGCCAAGCTGACGGACGGCCAGATATTCCTGCTGCGCGGTCGTCCACTGCGGGACCCAGATCTCTGCCAGCGCCTCACCGGCCTTGACCTGCTGTTGCTCGGCGCGCACGTACAGTTTTGAAATCACGCCCGTGGTAGGCGCAGGGATCGTGGTCAGCATCCGCTCGTTGATCGACACGGTCGCAAATGCCGTAAACGGATGCGTAAGCTGACGCATCTGCACTTTGGCGGTCTTCATCCCGAGGTTTTGCTGCTGTTGAGCGCTCACTCCTACGCCCGTCGCTGCTTTCTCTTCGTCGGCATAACGCGCCACCAATTCCATGTCCATAAACGGTGATTTGCCCGGCTTATCAAAACGCTGTCCGGGCATCATCGGGTCGTACCAGTAGAGCACGTTGCGCTCCGCCGTTTTCACAACTTCAGGTGTGGCATGCGACTGGCGCTGTCCAAGGAAATATCCCCCGCCAGCAGCCAGCAGTACGGCGAGCGCCACAGCGGTTAATGTTGTTGTTTTCATTGTGTGATTTCCTGTGGGCTCAGCCATTGAATCGCGGCCCAGGTACGCGCCATTTCGCGCTCGGTCTGATTTACGGCCAGTTCGGTATCCAACACGCTGCGACGCGCCTCAAGCAATGCGGGCAGCGCCGACTGCCCGGAGCGATACTGCGCGGCGAGTACATTCAGCCGCGCGTACTGCAACGGTAAAATGTCATCGCGCTGGCGTAGCCACAGCGTTTGCGCGGCCTGATACTGCGCCACCAGAGACTGCACCTGCGCCAGATGTTCGCGTTGAATCAACGTCAACTGATCCACCGCCTGCATCGAGCGCGACACGTCAGCGGCATACTCTTTATCCTGTCGACGCGACTGAAACAGCGGCAGATCGACCGTAAACATCACCCCGGCCATATCGTCGTATCCTTCGGCGCGATGGGAATAGAACACTTCCACGTCCACATCAGGAATCGCTGCAACGGCCGACTGCGCCGAGCGGGCTTTCGCCGTTTCTGATTCGCGCTGCGCCGCCTCGACTTCGGGATGTCGGACTATCGCGTCGGCCAGCGTTTTTTCATCCGCCGGTAACCGCTGATAGCGTGGCAACGGGCCTTGCACCTCGGTTATCGCCTGGCCGGTCAACTGAAACAGACGGCTTTGCGCCAGTTGCACATCCCGTTTCGCCAGCGTCACGCTGTCGCGCATCGCGCTAAGCGTCATCTGGAGCGACAACACGCTGTCGGGTGTGGCGCTGCCTGCTGCCACGCTCGCCTTCTGCACGCCCTGCTGGCGCTCTGTTTCGCTCACGCGTTGATGAGCGATTGTTAGCGCCTGCTGAGCAAGCGCTAAATCGAGCCACGCCTGCGCGGTATCTCGCTGAAGCGCGGCGCGGATGGTCGCCGACTTCGCCACCACACCGCGGGCCTGCGCCTGCAAGGTCTGCGATTTACGCTCGCGCTTTTCGGCACTCACGTAACTCTGCATGATGCCAATCCGCTGCATGGTCATGCCTTCGCGGGTAAAGCGCTGGTCGTTACTGCCCTGAACCGGCACGTTTTCGATGCCGAACTTCAGTTTGGGATCGGGAAGTTGGGTGGCGGATTCCGCCATCGCATCCAGCGCCTGCGCTTCATTACGGCTGGCGGAAAGTTCGGCTGAATAGCGCTGGGCCACGGAAAGGGTTTGCGCCAGCGTCCATGGCTCCGCCTGAGCGGCGGAGCAAAACACGCCGAGCAGCACCCCACCGAGCCAGATGCTCAGTGTCGTTTTTTTCATGATGTCCTCGCTTAGTGCAGCGGCGTCAGAGAGCGTATCTGAAAGCCATCGCCCGCCCGCTCAAGCGTGAAGGTGACGCGATCGCCGGGCTTCACTAAGGACGTCTCAGCGGTTTTCGCGAGGGTGAAAGGCATGGTCATCGCAGGCCATTTCAGTTCAGGAATGGCCTGATGCTCAAGGATGATTTTGGGTGGTGAGATTTCCAGAACGCGTCCCTCCCCCTGCCAGCGCTGTGCGGCGGCAGACGGTTCGGTTGCCTGAACGGAAAAAGAAGAAAGGGAAAACAACGCGCCCATCAGCGCGGAAATAAATAAAGCTCGCATGATAAAACTCCTGTTAAACGTAAATTAAAAAATCAATTCAACGAATGAACAGGTTTCTACTCCCGGAACCGGCAAAAACGGATCGTTGCCGGTGGCCCCACAGCGGGAGGGGTGAGTGACCACACAGAATGCGCTATTTCGCTGCATTGTGGCGTGGTAAGGGCGAGCGTCATGACGGCGGGTAAGGCCACCAGATGCGGCTGCGCAGGATCTTTTTGTACCTGATCCGGCACGCAATGTTTTTCACACAGTGGGGAGGCACTGACGACATCGTGGGAAAGCGGTTTTGCCGTCATGTCCATATGCTGGATTGTGGCGGTTGCACCGCGCGGATCCAGCGAACAATCATGCGAAGCAATCGCCACCTGACTCTGGATCACCAGCCAGCCAAACGCGCATAAAAACATCAAAAGATGCTTTTTAAGAAATCGCAGGCGATAGGGCCAGTTGGCGTGCATATTCGCGTCGTCGGGTCATAAAAGGAATGCGAGTATAAGAACAGCTTTCGCAGAAATTAAAGTTATTTTAATCAGTTTTACGTTCTTAATCCGTTGCGCGGCAAAAGCACCGAATACCCTCAACAATATATTATCAATCCGATGACATACGTTAATGATTGATTCGGTCAATACTGTGATGACATAAATGGCACACTAATGGCAAAATATCGCTGATTACTCCTTTAGTAGTCGTTTTATTGATTTTAGTCATCAATGACTGACCATTAATTCGGCACATTCTCACCCTTCATTTTTTTGATTTTCCGTGCTCTCTGGGGAGCGCATTAACAGGGGAAACCATGCTTACCTTTCTCGAACTCCTCATGGGAGTTGTCGTCATTGTTGGCGTCGCACGCTACATCATTAAAGGCTATTCCGCGACCGGCGTTCTCTTTGTCGGTGGCTTGATACTGCTGATTGTTAGCGCGCTAATGGGCCATAAAGTATTACCCGCCAGCGCAGAGAGCACCGGTTATTCCGCTACGGATATTGTGGAATATATTAAAATCCTGCTGATGAGCCGCGGTGGCGATCTCGGCATGATGATTATGATGCTGTGTGGTTTCGCGGCGTATATGACACATATTGGCGCCAACGATATGGTGGTGAAACTGGCCTCCAAACCGCTGCAATATATTAATTCCCCGTACATCCTGATGATTGCCGCTTATTTCGTTGCCTGCCTGATGTCTCTGGCGGTGTCGTCTGCGACCGGTCTGGGCGTATTGCTGATGGCCACCCTGTTCCCGGTGATGGTGAACGTCGGGATTAGCCGTGGTGCCGCTGCGGCCATTTGTGCCTCCCCCGCTGCCATTATCCTCTCCCCAACCTCAGGTGACGTGGTCCTCGCCGCTAAAGCCGCGGAAATGCCGCTGATTGATTTCGCCTTTAAAACCACGCTGCCGATCTCCATTGCCGCGATTATCGGCATGGCGGTTGCTCACTATTTCTGGCAGAAGTATCTCGATAAAAAAGAAAACATCAGCCACGAGATGCTGGATGTCAGCGAAATCACCACCACCGCCCCGTCGTTTTACGCCATCCTGCCGTTCACTCCTATCGTGGGCGTACTGATTTTTGACGGCAAATGGGGCCCGCAGCTGCACATCATCACCATTCTGGTGATCTGCATGTTGCTGGCCGCGGTACTGGAATTCGTGCGCGGGTTTAACACGCAAAAGGTCTATTCCGGTCTGGAAGTGGCGTATCGCGGCATGGCGGATGCCTTTGCAAGCGTGGTGATGCTGCTGGTTGCGGCGGGCGTATTTGCCCAAGGTCTGAGCACCATCGGCTTTATTCAGAGCCTGATCTCTATCGCCACCTCGTTCGGTTCCGCAAGCATCATTTTAATGCTGGTGTTGGTGATCCTCACCATGCTGGCGGCGATGACCACCGGGTCCGGTAACGCACCGTTCTATGCGTTCGTGGAGATGATTCCAAAACTGGCGCACTCTTCCGGCATCAACCCGGCGTACCTTTCTATCCCAATGCTGCAGGCATCTAACCTGGGCCGTACTATTTCGCCGGTTTCAGGCGTGGTGGTGGCGGTTGCGGGAATGGCGAAAATCTCCCCATTCGAAGTCGTGAAACGCACCTCCGTCCCTGTTCTTGTGGGGCTGGTGATTGTGATTGTCGCGACCGAAATTCTGGTTCCCGCCACGATCGCAGGCTAAGCGTCACAGTTCTCAAAAGCGCCTTCGGGCGCTTTTTGTGCTTTAATAAGTTCCTGGAATTAATTTGCGTTAAATCGTCAGGAATTCACATGTTCAGGAAGGATATCGTTAGTCGATTCAGTGCGGCGGCCCTCGCCCTGTGCGCGTTCTCCGTAGAATCAGCCCCGCTACAGGCCACCCAGTACGCCGATTTTGATCGCTATGTTCTTGCCCTGTCGTGGCAAACAGGATTTTGCCAGAGCATGCACGAGCGCGATCGCAACGAGCCTGACGAGTGTCGTCTGCAAAAAGAGAGCAAAACCAAAACCGATTTCCTGACGGTTCACGGCCTCTGGCCGAGCCTGCCAAAATCCATCTCTGCACGGGGCGTAGACGACCGCCGATGGATGCGCTTCGGCTGCGCCACACGCCCTCTTCCTAACATGCCCGAGGCCAGAGGTAACCGCAAATGTGCAGCCGCCGAAACTGGCCTGTCGCTGGAATCTGCGGCAAAACTGAGTGGTGTGATGCCCGGCGCGGGCGGTAACTCTTGTCTGGAACGCTACGAATACGCCAAGCACGGCGTGTGCTTTGGTTTTGACCCGGATGCCTATTTTGGCACCATGGTGCGCATGAATCAGGAAGTGAAAGCCAGCGAGTTGGGCAAAGTGCTGGCAGATAACTACGGCAAAACGGTCAGCCGTAAAACCATTGATCGCGCCATCGCGAAAAGCTGGGGCAACGCGTCAGTCAAAGCCGTTAAGTTGACCTGCAGCGGCAATCCCGCTTATCTGACTGAGATGCAAATTTCCCTTAACGCCGCGACCATTAATGCTCCGCTGTCTGCCGCGTCGTTTGCCGAGCAGCCGCATCCCGGCAACTGTGGCAAACAGTTCGTCATCGATAAAGTCGGTTACTGATAATTGACCCGGCGCAGGCGCTGTGCCGGGTTAAAAAATCAGCCTCTGCTGCGTGCATCCGGGCGCACCAGGTCAAACCGCTGCGCTTCGCTTATCGAGTAATACGCGGTTGGGCCACCCGCGCGCAGAATCGGATTCGCTTTGGCAGTCTGATAAATTCCCTCCTCCAGCAGCGTTTCGCGGATATGAACCCCGACGACTTCGCCCAGCACCAGCCAGGTTTCAATCGGCGTACCGTCTGCGCCGGTAAGCTGAATGCACTGTGACAGACGACATTCAAAATTCACCGGGCTTTCCGCCACGCGCGGCGCTTTCACCAGCTGGCTGGCGACGGGCGTTAAGCCGGAAAAGGAAAATTCGTCTTCCTCATGCGGGAGCGTGGCGGAGGTTTCATTCATCGCCTGCGCCAGTTCAACCGTGGCCAGATTCCAGACGAACTCACCGGTCTGAACGATATTTTGCACGCTGTCTTTCCAGCCATTGCTGGAAAAACCAATGATCGGCGGGCGATAGTTGAAGCAATTAAAAAAGCTGTACGGGGCAAGATTGAGCCGCCCTTCGCTGTCCTGGCTTGAAATCCAGCCGATAGGACGGGGGCCGACAATGGCATTTAAGGGATCGTGTGGCAGGCCGTGTCCCTGGGATGGTTGATAGAAATACATGGCACTCTCTGCGTGAAATTTGACAGGCACGAATTACGCTTCGCTCATTCCCCTGATTCAGGACAATCAGCGTAGCGCAATCCGTTAAAAATTATGACTGAATAAATTTCAGTAAGTCTTCATTGATCTGGTGTTTATGCGTGGTGCAAATGCCGTGCGAACCGCCCTCGTACACCTTGAGCTGGGAATCAGGCAGGATCTCCGCTGCCACTTTTCCGCAGGTTTCAAACGGCACGATTTGATCGTCATCGCCGTGGATCACAAGCGTCGGGATGGTCATCTTTTTCAGATCGACACGCAGGTCGGTTTCCGAAAATGCTTTGATGCAGTCATATAACCCTTTAATCGATCCCTGAAGCCCTTGCTCGACAAAGCTTTCACGAACCGCTTTAGACTCTTTCGCGCCCGTGCGGTTATAGCCATAAAAGGCCGCTGTCAGTTCATAAAAGAACGCTGCGCGGTCGTTAACCACGCCTTCCCGAATACCATCAAACACCTCTTTCGGCACCCCATTGGGGTTGAAATCGGTTTTGATCATAATCGGCGTCACCGCGCTAATCAGCACGGCTTTTGCGACCCGTTCGGTTCCGTGCCGGCCAATATAGCGCGCCACTTCACCGCCGCCGGTGGAATGGCCGACATGCACCGCATCCTTAAGATTCAGATGCGCGGTCAGTTCCGCCAGATCGTCAGCGTACTGATCCATATGGTTCCCGTCCCAGGTCTGGGCAGAACGCCCGTGTCCACGCCGATCGTGTGCGATCACGCGAAATCCTTTCGACCCCAGATAAAACATTTGATCTTCAAAGGCATCAGCCGTTAACGGCCAGCCATGACTAAAGACAATGGGCTGCCCGCTGCCCCAGTCTTTGAAATGCAAATAACTGCCGTCTTTCAAGGTAAGTTTGTCGTAATCGCTCATGAGATCTCCTGAATGGAACACCGTGTGCAGATCGTCGCCCGTAAAAGGGCGCTTAAAAAGCATACTGCAAATCTGAGAACGATCACGTTTTTCGCCAAAAATTCATCTGCGCGATGAATGTGACATTCATCACTTCAAACTTCGGTGTTCAGCCAGTATCATCAGGAGAGATAAAACCCTCGCTGCCATACGGCGAGGGTTTTCTTTTGGATTGGTTTCTGCGCGACACGCAGCACTAAAGACATGGAGTAATAAATGTCCAGACCCACCATCATTATCAATGAACTTGATGCAGAACGTATCGACCGTCTGCTGGAGAAACCCGCGTTCGCGTCGCTGCCCATTGCCGATGCGCTGAACGACGAACTGGACCGCGCGCAGATGTGTACGGCAGAGTCGATGCCGCATGATGTCGTCACCATGAACAGCCAGGTAAGATTCCGCGATCTCACCTCCGGTGAAGAGCACACCCGCACGCTGGTTTATCCTGCGCAGATGACCGACAGCAGCACCCAGCTCTCTGTTCTGGCCCCCGTCGGCGCCGCGCTCCTTGGCCTGCGCACGGGCGATACCATTCACTGGGAACTGCCTGGTGGCGCCTCTGCACACCTTGAAGTGCTGGAACTACTCTACCAGCCAGAAGCTGCCGGCGATTACCTGCGTTAATCCCATCTGAATAAGCGTTAACCGCTTTGCCCAGAGGATGCGTCTGCATCCTCTTTCCGCAAAATCACCCATTTGTCCTATAGCGCGTAAAATCCCCTTAATCCAGGCTTAACCCGTTTCAGTGCCGCGGGGACGGTCATGAATGAGATATTGGGCATAACGCTGGTATATTTCATTTTTTTGGCGATTATCGTCACGGCCGTGCTGTATCTTGAACGCCACTGGTAGACCGTCTTCCTCTCATTTCTCCGCAAAGTTAAGTCAATAAACGCCAAAACGTGAAAAACTGCCTGACAGATATCAGAAACAGATAATATTTTATGTTTGAATGTTTTCAGTGTTTATAAACAAGGAGAAACGGGTATGTATCAGACAATCATTATGCCGGTTGATGTTTTTGAAATGGAACTGAGCGACAAGGCCGTGCGCCACGCAGAATTCCTGGCGCAGCAGGACGGCATCATTCATCTTTTACACGTCTTGCCAGGCTCTGCCAGCCTGAGTTTGCATCGCTTCGCCGCTGACGTGCGCCGCTTTGAGGAGCATCTGCAACGCGAAGCAGAAACCCGCCTGCAAACCATGGTGGGACATTTCAGCATCGATCCCGCGCGCATCAGAACCCATGTGCGGTTTGGCAGCGTTCGCGACGCGGTGAACGAAATGGCGAATGAACTCAACGCCGACGTGGTGGTGATCGGTTCGCGCAATCCTTCTATCTCTACCCACCTGCTGGGTTCGAATGCCTCCAGCGTCATCCGCCACACGCATATTCCGGTGCTGGTCGTCAGATAACGCGCATAAAAAACCCCGCTTTCGCGGGGTTTTTATTTTTGCAGGTGAAGCCTTACTTTCTTTTATTATGCTGTTTTGGTGCGAATCAGGTAATCAAACGCGCTGAGTGACGCTTTCGCCCCTTCGCCCGTCGCGATGATAATCTGTTTGTACGGCACGGTCGTACAGTCGCCCGCCGCAAAAACGCCTTTCACGCTGGTTTCGCATTTGGCATCAATCATGATTTCGCCCATGCGGTTGCGCTCAATCGCCCCTTCCAGCCAGGTGGTGTTTGGCAGCAAACCGATCTGCACGAAAATGCCTGACAGCGCCACGTTGTGTACATCACCGCTCACGCGGTCACGGTATTCCAGACCGGTAACTTTACTGCCGTCGCCTTTCACTTCCGTGGTCTGCGCATTCAGGACGATATCGACGTTTTTCAGGCTGCGGACTTTATCCTGCAATACCTGATCCGCTTTCATTTCAGGGGCAAATTCCAGCAGCGTGACGTGCTCAACCAGTCCTGCCAGATCAATGGCCGCTTCCACACCGGAGTTACCACCGCCGATCACCGCCACGCGTTTGCCTTTAAACAGCGGGCCGTCGCAGTGCGGACAGTAGGTGACGCCTTTGGTGCGATACTGATCTTCGCCCGGCACGTTCATGTTGCGCCATTTCGCACCCGTCGCGATGATCACGCTGCGCGCTTTTAGTACCGCACCGGAAGCCGTTTCAATCTGATGCAAACCGCCTTCTGTCACAGCCGGAACCAGTTTGCTGGCGCTTTGGCTGTCGATCACATCGACATCGTAATCATCGACATGCGCTTTCAGTGCGCCCGCCAGCTTTTGGCCTTCGGTTTTTGGCACGGAAATGTAGTTTTCGATATCCACGGTATCCAGAACCTGGCCGCCAAAGCGCTCACCCATCAGGCCGGTACGAATCCCTTTACGTGCAGAGTACACCGCTGCCGCAGCACCCGCAGGGCCGGAACCGACAATCAGCACGTCGTAAACATCACGCTTGTTGAGCTCTTCCACCGCGCGTTTTTCCGCACCGGTATCAATTTTGGCCACGATTTCGGTCAGCGTCATACGGCCCTGACCAAACTCTTTCCCGTTCACAAACACCGCCGGAACGCCCATCACATTACGTTCGGTGATTTCATTCTGGAACACGCCGCCGTCAATCGCAGTGTGTTTGATGCGCGGATTCAGCACGGCCATCAGGTTCAGAGCCTGCACCACGTCCGGGCAGTTATGGCATGAGAGCGAGTAGTACGTTTCAAACTCGAAATCGCCGTCGATATCGCGGATTTGCTCCAGCAGCGTCTGGGCTTCTTTCGATGGATGACCACCGGTCCACAGCAGCGCCAGCACCAGCGATGTAAATTCGTGCCCCAACGGAGAACCAGCAAAACGCGGGCCTTGGTCAGAACCTGGATTGGTAATCAGGAATGACGGCTTACGCACCGCCAGGCTGTTGTCTTCTTTAAAGGTCACTTTTGGTGACAGTTCGGCGATTTCCGCCAGCAGTTCCTTGATTTCTGCCGATCTGGCGCTGTCATCCAGCGTGGCAATCAACTCAACAGGTTTGGTCAGTTTCTCAAGGTAGGCCTTGAGCTGGGTTTTCATGTTGGTGTCGAGCATCGTTAATCTCCTGCTTTACGCTTCCTCATTTAAGCCGCCTCTTATTGGCGACCGCCGCGATGCGGCTTAAATGAGATTGCGTAATGAAATTTGAAAATCGGGTGCAAAATTTTGCACCCGAAAATGTATTTCCCTAAGTATTTCGCGCCAGAGTAAGGCGGCTAGCCTGAGAATCCCCGGGAGCTGACACAAGTCAGTGACCGGGGTGAACAGGCGACGCCAACGCCGCTATGGCGCAATAACCGAAGAAACTGTATTTCCCTAAGTATTTTGCGCCAGAGCAAGGCGGCTAGCCTGAGAATCCCCGGGAGCTGACACAGGTCAGTGACCGGGGTGAACAGGCGACGCCAACGTCGCTATGGCGCAATAACCAAAGAAACTGTATTTCCCTAAGTATTTCGCGCCAGAGCAAGGCGGCTAGCCTGAGAATCCCCGGGAGCTGACACAAGTCAGTGACCGGGGTGAACAGGTGACGCCAACGCCGCTATGGCGCGAAAGACGACGGGAAATTAGATTTTGCCGACCAGGTCGAGAGACGGAGCCAAGGTCGCATCGCCCTCTTTCCATTTCGCCGGGCACACTTCGCCTGGGTGAGACGCAACGTACTGAGCTGCTTTCACTTTACGCAGCAGGTCAGAAGCATCACGGCCGATACCTTCAGCGGTAACTTCGATTGCCTGGATGATGCCCTGCGGGTCAACAACGAAGGTTGCACGATCTGCCAGGCCTTCATCTTCACGCATGTTGTCGAAGTTACGGGTCAGGGCGCCAGTCGGGTCGCCGATCATCGCGTATTTGATTTTCGCGATGGTGTCGGAACTGCCGTGCCACGCTTTGTGGGTGAAGTGGGTGTCAGTGGAAACAGAGTAAACGTCCACGCCCAGCTTCTGCAGTTCGTCGTAATGATCTGCTACGTCGCCCAGTTCGGTCGGGCAAACGAAGGTGAAGTCAGCCGGATAGAAGAAGAACACGCTCCAGCGGCCTTCGGTGTCTTTCTCGGTCACTTCGATGAATTCGCCGTTTTTAAACGCCTGGTTTTTGAATGGTTTAATTTTGGTGTTAATCAAGGACATCTGTACTTCCTCCGTGTTTTCGTTGAGAGCTAAGGTAACGAACTTCATCTGATGGGGCCAATGCGTTTGCCGTATCAAATCAATCAGCGATACCTTACAACCCGACAATGACTTGCTGAACGTTGCTTTTCGGTCTGCAAAACGTAAAAAGGCCGCCTCAATGGGCGGCCCTGTTACCTGAACGTCCCGCAGGTCGATTCAGTGCCAGATGAACTGGCGATGCGTTGCGCTCTACAGGACCTTAGCCGATCCGTTACAGCGATGTGATTACACCACCCACGCAGGCGTTGGGCAATGCGCAGCAGCGGCATTCGTGCCTATGGCTGTGATAGGAATGACCGAATATCGTTATTCAGAAGCATGGACCGTCAAACAGTTACAGCATATTCAGACGCTCTGCCGCGGCTAACAGCGTCGATTCCTGCTTCGCAAAACAGAGACGAATCAGTTTATGCGGGAACGGATCGGCGCAAAACACCGATAACGGAATGGCAGCCACGCCCGCCTCTTTGGTGAGCCATTGGCAAAAACTCACGTCGTCCAGATCCGAAATGGCGCTGTAATCCGCCAGCAAAAAGTAGGTCCCTTCACACGGCAAAATCTCCAGACGGCTGGCGCCTAACGCGCTCACAAACAGGTCACGACGCGCGCGATAGAATTCGGGTAACTCACGGTAGTGTTCCGGCTCGGCGCGAAGCATATCCGCCAGCGCCAGCTGCGCCGGGGTATTTACCGCAAACGTCAGATACTGATGCACTTTGCGCAGTTCTGCGCTGATGGCAGCGGGCGCAACGCAATACCCCACTTTCCAGCCGGTCATGTGATAGGTTTTGCCGAAGGACGACACGGCAATCGCACGCTCGCGCAGCTGCGGATGCGCCAATACGCTGGCGTGCCCCTCTTCAGCAAAACAAATATGTTCGTAAACTTCATCGCTCAGAACATAAATTTCGCGTTCGGCGATCGCCTCCCACAGCGCGGCAAAATCGGCTTTTCGCCAGACCGTGGCCGACGGATTGTGCGGTGTATTCAGGATCACCAGCCGGGTTTTGTCGCTGAGTAACGCCGCAAATGCATGCCAGTCCGGGCGAAAATGCGGCGGCTGGAGCGCAATGCGTTTTACCACACCGCCCGATAATTCAATCGCTGGCGCATAGCTGTCGTAGCTCGGGTCAAAGCAAATCACCTCATCGCCCGCTCTCACCAATGCCGTAATCGCCGCGTATAACGCTTCCGTCGCTCCCGCCGTGACCGTCACATCGCTGCTGGCATCCGGTTTGTAGCCGTAAAGTTCCTGCGTTTTATCGGCAATGGCTTCACGCAGCGGCTGCGCGCCCGTCATGGGTGCATACTGGTTAGCGCCCTGTGCTACGTGGTACGCCAGGCGTTCCTGCAAATATTTTGGCCCGTCAAAATCCGGAAATCCCTGCGACAAGTTAATGGCGTTATGCTGCTGCGCCAACGCACTCATTTGCGTGAAGATTGTGGTGCCAAGGTTGGGAAGTTTGCTTTTCGGAATCAACGGGTTATTGCTCATGGTGTCATGCCTGCGTGTAATACTTATGTTGCTGACACTATAACACGATGTTAGTCTTTGGCAATCAAGACGCTTAGACGTCTAAATCATATCAATATTCCTGACCGACAGAGGGAAAAGGAAAATGACAGACAACCTGCAACTCACGCACCTGGTCGACGCCTGCCGCTGGATCGGCGCAAAAGGCTGGGCACCCGCGACCGGCGGAAATATGTCGATTCGCCAGAACGACGCCTTTTGCTGGCTCAGCGAATCGGGCAAAGACAAAGGCAGCCTGACGATTGACGATTTCCTGCAAGTGGACATCGCCAGCAACCGCGCGCCGTCTGGCCGTAAACCCTCGGCGGAAACCGGGTTACACGCGCTGATTTATCGCCTGTTCCCCGAGGCCAACGCGGTACTACACGTTCACACCGTCAACGCCACCGTGCTCTCGCGCCTGGTGAAAGAGACAGAGCTGCGTATCAGCGGGTTTGAAATGCAAAAATCCCTCACCGGACAAAGCACGCATCTGGACACGGTGACCATCCCGGTTTTCGATAATGATCAGGATATTGATGCTCTCGCGTCGCGAATCGCCCACTACGCGCAAGAACGCCCCTTTAATTATGGTTTTCTTCTGCGCGGTCATGGCTTAACCTGCTGGGGACGCGATGTGGCAGAAGCCCGCCGTCATCTGGAAGGTTTAGAATTCTTATTTGAATGCGAAATGCGTTTACGACAACTGGAGAAAATATGATTCGCGCGATTGTGACGGATATTGAAGGCACCACCAGCGATATTCGTTTTGTGCATAATGTGTTGTTTCCCTACGCGCGTGAGCGACTGGCGGCGTTTGTCACCGCCCAGCAATACGCCGAGCCGGTGAAATCCATTCTGGACAACCTGCGTGATGAAATCGCGGCACCACACGCCACTATTGGCGAGCTGGTCGACGCGTTGTTTACCTTTATGGATGAAGATCGTAAATCCACGGCGTTAAAGGCGTTGCAGGGAATTATCTGGCAGGACGGGTACGTTAACGGTGATTTTACCGGCCAGCTCTACCCGGACGTTTTGCCCGCGCTTGAAAAATGGAAAGCACAAGGCATTGATCTCTATGTTTATTCCTCAGGCTCCGTCGCCGCGCAGAAACTGTTATTTGGCTACAGCGATGAAGGTGATATTACTCATCTGTTCAGCGGCTATTTTGATACCCGCGTCGGTGCCAAGCGCGACGTTCAGTCTTATCAGAACATTGCAGCGCAAATCGGCGTATCGCCTTCGCAGATCCTGTTCCTCTCGGATATTCATGAAGAGCTGGACGCAGCTGAACAGGCAGGTTTTCGCACCCTGCAGCTGATTCGCGGCGATGATGACGGCGCAAGCCATCACCATCAGGTCCATCAATTTGACGAGATAAATCCGGAGCAGATCCCTTCATGAGTGCATTGACCATTTATTCGGAAACAGAAACCCGTGAGCCGCTGTGGCACAGTACCGACGCCGCAGAGATTGCCGATAAGCTGAACGCGCGCGGCGTGCGCTTTGAGCGCTGGGAAGCCGACCGCGACTTGGGTCAGGATCCGGCAGCGGAAACAGTGATCAACGCTTATCAGCACGCGATTGACAAACTGGTTGCCGAAAAAGGCTATCAGAGCTGGGATGTGATCAGCCTGCGCGCGGACAATCCGCAGAAAGAGGCGCTGCGTGCCAAATTCCTTAATGAACACACCCACGGCGAAGACGAAGTGCGCTTCTTCGTGGAAGGTGCAGGGCTTTTTTGCCTGCATATCGATGACCAGGTTTATCAGGTGCTGTGCGAGAAAAACGATCTGATTTCAGTGCCCGCGGGGACACCGCACTGGTTTGATATGGGCTCCGAGCCAAACTTCACCGCCATCCGTATTTTCGATAATCCCGAAGGCTGGATAGCCCAGTTTACCGGCGACGCCATCGCCGATGCCTACCCGCGACTGCCATAGGTAAATGCAAATGGCAGAAGGTGAATGTAAAACGGCAGAAGGTAAATGCGAAAGCTGCCGTTTTTAGTCTTTGCCCCCTCTCCCGTGGGAGAGGGCCGGGGTGAGGGCATCAAACATCACAACGTAAAAAAACAAACGGCAGCCCACGCTGCCGTTTTTAGTATTAGTTCCCTCTCCCTGTGGGAGAGGGTCAGGGTGAGGGCATCAGACCGCACTGCCATTTTAATGTTTGTTCCCTCTTCCCTGGAAGGGTCAAGGTAAGCTGCGGTTTTAGTGTTTGTTCCCTCTCCCCGTGGGAGAGGGCTAGGGTGAGGGCATCAAACGGCGCTGCTCTTAAACACGCCCTGCTCCACCGCTTCTGGCAATACCACGCCCGTATCCAGCACCCAACCGCTGATCAGCGCCGCTGGCGTCACGTCAAACGCCGGGTTATACACCTGCGCATTTTCAGGCGCCCACTGCACCGCACCAAAACTGCCCGCTACGCCGGTCACTTCACGCGCATCGCGCTGTTCAATCGGGATCGCCTCCCCGTTCGGACAGTGCGGATCCAGCGTGGTCTGCGGCGCGGCAACATAAAACGGAATACCGTGGAATTTTGCCAGCACGGCCAGAGAATAGGTGCCGATTTTGTTCGCCACGTCGCCGTTGGCAGCAATACGATCCGCGCCGACCCACACCGCATCGACCTGCCCTTTCGCCATCAGGCTGGCAGCCATTGAATCGGTGATCAGCTGATACGGCACGCCCAGCTCGCCCAGCTCCCACGCCGTCAGCCTGCCGCCCTGCAACAGCGGACGCGTTTCATCCACCCAGACGTTACTGACATTTCCCGCAGCAAAAGCGTGTGCAATCACCCCCAGCGCTGTCCCCACGCCCGCCGTCGCCAGCCCGCCGGTATTGCAATGAGTCAGCAACCGGCTGCCCGGTTTCACCAGTTGGCTTCCTGCCCGCGCAATCGCATCGCAGAGCTGCTTATCTTCCTCAATCAGGCGCAGCGCCTCCGTCACCAATGCCGGAACAAAATCTTCCTGCCAAAGCGCCTGCTTCATGCGATCGAGATTGTTCATCAGATTGACCGCCGTCGGGCGCGAAGCGCGTAGCGTGTCCAGCGCCACGGCCAGTTGGTCACGGCTGTGACCGTTTTCCGCTAACAGCGCCAACAGCAGGCTTGCAGAAAGTCCGATCAGCGGTGCGCCGCGCACGCGCAGGGCGTGAATGTGCCCCACCAGGGCTTCGACGGTGGAAGCATCCAGCCAGCGTTTCTCCTGCGGAAGCGCCTGCTGATCGAGAATAAATAGCTGATTATCCGCCACCCGCAGGCTGGTCGTCTGTAATGTCTGCATGTCGTTAATTCTCTGTTGCGTTGATGTATCACATTGTGTCAGGATAAAATTCAGATGTATAGACGTCTAAATGTCTTTATTAGCAAACCCATGAGGAACACGCAATGTCGCAATACCGTACCTTTACCGCCCAGGATGCCGTGGAGTATGCAAAGCAGTTTGGCGGCCTCGATAACCCATCATCGCTGGTAGAGGCGCAGGAGATAGGCGACGGAAACCTCAATCTGGTGTTTAAAATTTTCGACGCACAAGGCGTGAGCCGCATCATCGTCAAGCAGGCGCTGCCTTACGTGCGTTGCGTCGGTGAATCATGGCCATTAACGCTGGACCGCGCGCGTCTCGAAGCGCAAACGCTGGTCGAACACTACAAGCACAGCCCACAGCACACGGTCAAAATCCATCATTACGACCCGGAACTGGCGGTGATGGTGATGGAAGATCTCTCCAGCCATAAAATCTGGCGCGGCGAACTGATTGGCGGCGTGTATTATCCGCAGGCCTCACGCCAGTTGGGTGAATATCTGGCGCATACGCTGTTCCACACCAGCGATTTTTATCTGCATCCGCACGCTAAAAAAGCGCAGGTCGCAAAATACATTAACCCGGAAATGTGCGAGATCACTGAAGACCTGTTCTTCAACGATCCGTATCAGATTCACGAGCGCAATAATTATCCGACTGATCTGGAGGCTGACGTCGCCGCGCTGCGCAGTGACGACCAGCTAAAAATTGCCGTCGCGTCGTTGAAGCACCGTTTCTTTTCGCAGGCCGAAGCGCTTCTGCACGGGGATATCCACAGCGGCTCTATTTTTGTCGCCGAGGACAGCCTGAAAGCGATCGATGCCGAATTCGGATATTACGGTCCGATTGGTTTTGATATCGGCACGGCTATCGGCAACCTGCTGCTGAACTTCTGCGGCCTGCCGGGGCATTTGGGGATTCGCGATGCCGCGGCCGCGCGCGAGCAGCGTCTGACGGATATTCAGGAACTGTGGAATACCTTTTCTGAACGCTTCCAGGCGCTGGCGACCGAGAAAACCCGCGATGCCGCGCTGTCGGTGCCAGGCTACGCCTCTCAGTTCCTGAAAAAAGTCTGGACCGATGCGATTGGTTTTTGCGGCACGGAGTTGATTCGCCGCAGCGTGGGGCTGTCGCACGTCGCGGATATCGACACCATCAAAGACGACGCGATGCGACACGAATGCCTGCGCCACGCCATTACGCTTGGCAAAGCGCTGATCGTGATTGCCGACCGGATTGATAGCGCAGAAGCGCTGGTGGCAAGGGTGCGTCAGTACAGCTAAATCTTTGGATTTTTTCCTTCTTGTACAGCAATGCCTTTAGATATGCCCTGGTCCGGCTGTAAATCGCTGAATCGTTTTCCGCAGGCCGGGGCGACGCGACGAGGGCGCATTTACAGGGATGTTACAGCGCCCGTCCCCGAAAGCCGAAGGGAATAAGACGAAGACAAAATTGCCGGGAGCAATTTTGAACAGCGCTCTCGCTGGCCCCGAAGAGGCGAGCGCCATGGATGGGGCGAGTAATCCGCGAAGCGGCGATTTTCTTGCCGGGAGCCGGGATTGTTAAGGAGGCGGCGATAGCCCTCTTAACACGTTCACAAGTGCAATTGTTCAACTCAGCAGAAATCATGAAGTGAACGGAACACACCGGCGAACCGCCTGCTCCCCCTCACCCCAACCCTCTCCCTAAATGGAGAGGGAGAAAGGCAGAGCCACCTGCTCCCCCTCACCCCAGCCCTCTCCCTAAATGGAGAGGGAGAAAGTCAGAGCCGCCTGCTCCCCCCTCACCTCGACCCTCTCCCTAATGGAGAGGGAGAAAGCTTGTCTCCGGGCCGCCTGCTCCGCCTCACCCCGGCCCTCTCGCTGAATGGAGAGGGGTAATTTACGCGCGCACTTAAGCTTTAGCGATCCCTCATCCCAAATACTCAATCACCGACAAGCCGCCGTTATAATCCGTGCTGTAAATAATGCCCTGTGCATCCACAAACACATCACAAGACTGAATCACTTGCGGGCGGTTCGGGCGGGTATCCATCATTTTCGCGGGAGCCGCCGGCACCAGCGCACCGGTTTCAACAGGACGATAAGGATTGGAAATATCATACGCACGCACGCCAGCGTTTTGATAGGTCGCAAAAATCAGCGTCGAGCTGATGAAGCTGCCGGGGCGATTTTCGTGCAAATTATGCGGCCCGAAGTGCGCGCCTTTCGCCACGTAATCCCGTTCATCCGGCTGTGGGAACGTGGAAATACTGACCGGATTCGACGGCTCACGAATATCAAACAGCCAGATCAGCTTTTCGCCATCTTCCTGATTATCGAGCACCGCTTCGTCCAGCACCACCAGCAGATCGCGATCCGGTAACGGCAGCGCCGTATGCGTGCCGCCGCCAAACGGCGGACTCCAGTTGCGATGGCTGATAAGTTTCGGCTGCGTGCGGTCTTTCACGTCCAGCAGCGTCAAACCGCCATCGCGCCAGCTGCCGTAGGCCGTATCACCGGCAATAATCGCGTGATGCAGCGCATAGCGTTTTCCTTCCGGGAAAGAAGGCTTTTCGCCTTGCGCCTGATTCATCCCCGGCAGCCACCAGCGTCCGGCCACTTCGGGTTTGCGCGGATCCGCCAGATCGATAGTCAGGAAAATATAGTCGGTAAACCCGTCGATCAGTGCTGAGACATAGGCCCAGCGCCCGCCGACGTACCAGATGCGGTGAATGCCGATCCCGTCGAGTGACAAGAAGCTGATTTCGCGTGGTTTATCTGGCGTCGAAATATCAAAAATGCGCAGCCCTGCGCTCCAGCCTTTGTCCTGCACGTCGCTGACGGTTTCACCCACCTCACGGGTGTAATAAACCTTTTCGTCGGCAAAACGCGCATCGGCAAATAGATCGCGGGCGTTGATCACCAGCAGGAGATCGTCATGAGCCTGAAGATGCACATTCCAGGTGCCCGGCGGCGCAGGCACATAGCCCGCTGCTTTTGGATTTTTCGGGTCGCGCACGTCCACAATCGAAAACCCCTGCGACACCATATGACCGATATAGGCAAAGCCGCGATGCACCATCAGCTGAACGCCGTCCGGGCGACCGCCCTGATCGCTATGGCCGATCAGCCGCATATTGCGGCTGTATTCAGGGGTGGGTAATGAAGAGTTCATATCAAGTCCCTGTTGATTTTTACCCTCTCCCGCAGTGAGAGGGTGGGCGTGATTCTTTTCCCCCTCTCCCGTGGGAGAGGGCCGGGGTGAGGGCATCAGACCGCACCGCACTATTAATGATTTTTCGCTTCCAGCGTCGCAAACCATGGCGCGATAAAGTCTTCGGTCTGGCCCCAGCCTGGAATGATTTTGCCAAGGGAAGCTACGTTAACCGCACCCGGTTGCGCCGCCAGCAGCGCCTGCGGAATGGCAGCCGCTTTAAAATCATACGTCGCAGGCGTCGTCTCACCGGCAATTTTGTTCGCGATCAGACGCACGTTGGTCGCACCAATCAGCTTAGGATCCACCGCCACGCTCACTTTCCACGGGCTGCCGGACTCACGCATCAGCTGCAAATCCTGGTTGGAAATATCGATGCTGTAGAGTTTGATTTCGGTACGGCCATTCTCTTTCAGCGCCTTATACGCGCCCTGGCTAAACGCATCCCAGGTACCCCAGATCGCGTCGATCTGGCCTTTCGGATATTTCGCCAGCACCGCGCCGACTTTGTTCGCCGTATCGCCCTGCACGTCAGAAGAGACTGCGCCGATAGACTCCAGCTCTTTAATGCCCGGATACTGCTTTTGCAGTTCCTGATACGCCGCCTGACGGCGCTCCATCGGCGGGAAACCGGCAACCCACAGTTTGATGATATTGGCCTTGCCGTTGAAATCTTTCGCCAACTGGCCAAACGAAAGATTGGTCAGCGACGCGTCATCCTGCTGGGTAACCGTCACGCCGGGAATGTCACCGTTAACGGCAGTATCAAACACTGCCACTTTGATTCCCGCATCGACGGCTTTTTTCACCAGCGCGGTGGAATACGGGTCGCGGCCCTGAGACAAAATAATCCCGTCATATTTCTGGCTGATCGCCTGATTTACAAAGTCCTGGAATTTAGCGTCATCACCGTTACTCAGAAAAGTGCTGACCTTAAAGCCGAGCTTTTTACCTTCCTGAATCGCCCCCGAGACAAACTGCGTGGTGTTGTCATCGGAGCCCAGGTTACGGATCACCGCGATGCGGATCGGGCCTTCATGGTTAGCGATCGCCGCTGGAACCGGCGCAGGCGTTGCCGCGTAGCCAGGCAACGAACTCAGTAAACCCAGCGCCACCAAAGAGAGTGCGATTTTTTTCATTTTGTTATCCCGTTGTGTTGTGAAATGTTATTAGCGTTTTTGTATGTAGGTAATCGCCAGAGCCACGGCCAGCACCAGCCCTTTTATAATGTCCATCGCGTAATACGGCACCGAAAGCATCACCAGCCCGTTAGACAACACGCCGAGGATCACCGCCCCCACCAGCGTGCCGAGCGCGTTGGGCTTACCGGAACCCGCCAGCGAAAAGCCGATCCACGCCGCCGCGACCGCATCCATCAGATAGCCACCGCCCGCATTCACCTGCGACGAACCAATGCGTGACGCCAGCAAAATGCCGCCCAACCCCGCCAGCAGCGACGCAATCACGTATGCCGCCACTTTGTAACGGGTGGTGCGAATGCCGGAAAGGCGCGCCGCTTCCGGATTGCCGCCAATGGCGTACATACGGCGTCCATGCGTGGTCAGCGATAAGCCAAGCTGCGCCAGCAGCGTCACTGCCAGCATGATAATCACAATCGTGGGCACCTGACCCAGCAGGCCGAACGCTGCCGGAATGGTTCCTTCGGCCATGTCGCCGCTCGGCAGAACCATGTTTTCGGTAATCGATCCGCCGTAGCTGTAGGTCATCGCCACGCCCTGAATCACAAACAGGCTGGCAAGCGTCGCCAGCATGTCCGGAATACGCAGGATCACGATGAGAAAGCCGTTGAACAACCCAACCAGCGTACACAGCGCCAGGGTGATCAGAATCGACTCGGTAGTGCCAAAGCCGTGCCAGACAAACAGCGAAATCACCAGCGCGTTCGCCAGCGATGCCGTCGATCCGACCGACAGATCAAAGCCGCCGACGGTCAACGAGACAGAAACGCCAATGGCGATCACCGTCACGATGGCGATCGATCGCAGAATATTGATGATGTTAAAGGGATCGAGGAAGTTGTCCGATGCGATGCCAAAAATCGCGACCAGCGCGACAACGGTCAGCAACATGCCCCATTTATAGAGAAAATCGAAAAACTGCTGACGGCCCGACGCCGCTGTATTGACTGAAAGGGCCTTGCTCACGACGCCGTACCTCCGGTTGAATAATAAAGTAATGTCTCTTCGCGGGCCTCGGCACCGGCGATTTCCGCCACGATGCGTCCGTCCCACAGCACGCAGATGCGGTCGCACAATCCGACCAGTTCAGCGAACTCACCCGAGGCGTAAATCACCCCTTTGCCTTCGCGCGCCAGGCCATCAATAAGCTGGAAGAGATCGGTTTTGGCTTTGATGTCCACGCCTTTGGTGGGCTCGTCAAAAATCAGCACGCTGGCTTCATTGCGCAGCCATTTGCCGATCGCCACTTTTTGCTGGTTGCCGCCGGAAAGACGGCGCAACACCTGCCCAGGACCACGCGCACGCACGCCGACGCGGGCAATGACTTCCTCAGCCCAGCGCCACGCCTGACGATGACCGAACAGGCTCCAGCGCGAAAAGCTGTTATCAGCGCTCACTGACAAATTCATGCTCACCGGCTCGTCGATAAAAATGCCCTCTTTGCGCCGCTCCTCCGGGACCAGCGCCAGTCCGCGAAGCACGGAATCCGCCGGGTCACGTGGCTTCCAGGGTTGTTGATACAGTTCACCGCGCTCGACGCGGCTTTTGCTCGCGCCAAACAACGCCTTGCACAGCTCGGTTTTTCCCGCGCCCGCCAGCCCGGCGATGCCGAGAATTTCACCTTTGCGCAGATGCAGAGAGATATCTTTCAGCAGCGCGTCGTCGTGCAGCCCTTCTACGCGCAGCAGCGTTTCGTCGCTGTATTTTGGCCGCGCGGGCGGGTAGATATCGCTCAGCTCGTGACCGAGCATTTTTTCGACGATCGCTTCGCCGCTCAAATTCGCCATCGGGCCGGATTCAATTAATTTGCCGTCACGCAGCACGGTTAAAGTGTCGCAAATCGCTTTCAGTTCGTGGATGCGATGGGAGATAAACACCACGCCGATGCCCTGCTGTTGCAGGCGTTTGACCACCGCAAACAGGCGTTCGCTTTCGTGAGCATCAAGCGGCGCGGTCGGCTCATCGAGGATCAGAAAACGGCAGTGATGCGACAGCGCACGCGCCAGCAAAATTTGCTGTTTTTCCGCCAGCGAGCAGCTGTCTATCGAGCGACGCACGTTCAGGGACACATCGAGCTGCGCCAGCGCCAGCTTTGCCTGCTCGCGAATGGCGCTCCAGCGATAGCGATGCCCCGGGTGTGCCAGGTTGTCGAGCATGATATTTTCAGCGATGCTCAATCCGGGGATCAGCGCCACGTCGACTTCCTGCTGCACCAAATGAATACCGAGCCGTTTGGCGTCGAGCGGTTCGCGAATCGCTACCGGCTGATTATTAATGCTGATTTCACCCTCGTAGTGATCGTGGGTGCCGCACAGCACCGCCATCAGCGTTGATTTCCCTGCGCCGTTTGCGCCCGTTAGCGCGTGCACGGATCCGCCCGTCAGCGTGAAATCCACACGCGACAGCGCCTGAAACCCGGAAAAGGCCAGGCTGATACCGCGCATCTCAAGGCGACTGGATACCATCCGCGTAAATCCTTCATTAATATTTTGATTTATGGAATTTTTCACAGGTCGGGTTGACTGGCAATGATAGAAAAGGCATAAGATAAAGCTAAATATTATTAGCCATCCGGATGTCCAGACATAACATCAGGTTAGCGCTTCGCAAAAAAGGACACCCAAAATGAGCAATACCGATATTCGTGTCGTACCCGGCCCGGCCAACTACTTTTCCCACAGCGGCAGCCTTGCGCGCCTGAACGATTTCTTCACGCCTGAACAACTTTCCCATGCGGTGTGGATTTACGGCGAACGCGCAATTGAAGGGGCGCGCCCTTTCCTGCCAGAAAGCTTTAACGCCGATGGCGCAAAACATCTGCTGTTCAAGGGCCACTGCAGCGAGCGCGATGTCACCCATCTGGTGAATGAATCCGGCAGTGACGCCAGCGTGGTGATTGGCGTAGGCGGCGGCGCGGTCATGGACACGGTCAAAGCCGTGGCGCGTCGTCTAAACGTGCCGTTCGTCGGTATTCCAACCATTGCCGCCACCTGTGCCGCCTGGACACCGCTTTCCGTCTGGTATAACGACGCCGGTCAGGCGTTGCAGTTTGAGATCTTCGATGACGCTAATTTCCTGGTGCTGGTCGAGCCGCAAATCATTCTGAACGCCCCGGCGGAATACCTGCTGGCGGGCATCGGCGATACGCTGGCGAAATGGTACGAAGCGGTGGTGTTAGCGCCAAAACCGGAAGAGCTTTCGCTTACCGTTCGCCTCGGCATCAACGGTGCGTTGGCGATCCGTGACGTGCTGCTGGAGAGCAGCGAACAGGCGCTGGCGGATCAGGCGCGCGGGGAGCAAACGCAGGCGTTTCGCGATGTGGTGGATGCCATTATCGCGGGCGGCGGTATGGTCGGCGGGCTGGGCGAACGCTATACCCGCGTGGCGGCGGCGCATGCCGTACATAACGGTTTGACCGTGTTACCGCAAACCGACAAGTTCCTGCACGGCACCAAAGTCGCTTACGGCATTCTGGTGCAAAGCGCCCTGCTCGGTCAGGACGACGTTCTGGCGCAACTGATCGCCGCGTATGAGCGTTTCAATCTGCCGACCACCCTGCGCGAACTGGACGTGGACATCAACAACCGTGCGGAGCTGGATAAAGTGATCACCCATACGCTGCGCCCAGTCGAATCCATTCATTATCTGCCGGTTGCGCTCTCGCCTGAAGTTTTACGCGCCGCATTTGAGAAAGTGGAATCCTTCCGCCAATAATTGCCCTCCCCCGTTCAGCGCATTGACGGGGGAAAAACTCCCTCTATACCTAATGATGAATCTCACCACTCTCGTCAGAGGTCATCATGCAGATCGATTTAACAGGTAAAAAGGCGCTGGTCACCGGAGCCAGCCGTGGGCTGGGGCGCGCCATTGCGTTGTCGCTGGCACACGCAGGGGCCGATGTGGTTATAACCTATGAAAAATCCGCCGATAAAGCCCAGGCTGTCGCCGATGAAATCGCCGCGCTTGGACGGCACAGCGAAGCCATTCAGGCAGACAGCGCGAGCGCTCAGGCGATTCAGCATGCGGTTAATCAGACGGTGCAGACGCTCGGCGGGCTGGATATTCTGGTCAACAATGCTGGCATCGCGCGCGGCGGTCCACTGGAATCCATGTCCCTGGAGGATATCGATGCGGTGATCAACGTGAATATTCGCGGCGTCGTGATCGCCATTCAGGCCGCCCTTGCGCATCTTAAAGAGGGCGGGCGCATCATCAATATTGGCAGCTGTCTGGCCAATCGCGTTGCTCAGCCGGGAATCTCCGTTTATTCAATGAGCAAATCCGCGCTTAATTCCCTGACGCGTGGTCTGGCGCGCGACCTGGGACCACGGGGAATCACTGTCAATCTGGTGCATCCTGGCCCTACGGATAGCGATATGAATCCGGCGGACGGCGAACAGGCCGACTCACAGCGCCAGCTGATTGCCACCGGCCATTACGGCACGCCGGAGGATATTGCGGCGGCAGTCACGTTTCTCGCCAGTCCTCAGGCGGGACAGATTTCTGGTACCGGCCTCGATGTGGATGGCGGGTTAAACGCCTGACGGAAATTTGCGATCGCAATTCCGCTTTTTTGCACGCCTCTGTCGACTCACAGAGGCGTTTGCGAGCCATCCCGACGCGCTGCATTTTGCCTCTTTCACCCGCAGTCTCTCCGCTCTACAGTACCTGTATAAGAAAATCAGAATTTAACTAATAACCTTATTATTTCCTTATAAAATGCAGGGGCGTACAGTGGAGGTACGGATGAAGATTATCTGGTCAAGATCTGCAAAAAGAGATCTAGCCAAAATTGAGGTGTGCGCTCAAAAGAGAATCGAGGAGAAAGTGAACGCGATAACCGATAAAAATACGCCTCGACCGGATATTAAAAAGCTATCGTTGCCCGGCAATTACTATCGGCTTAGAGCAGGCGAATACCGCGTAATCTTCATGATTCAGGGCGAATCACGAGATGTTTGCTACATCGTGGCAGTCAAGCGAAGAAGCTCAACGGCCTATCTTCACGAGGAAAGTGTTCCCTATGGATGTACAACTGATCGCTGATGCTGATGGAAAACCACAGTACGCAGTCATTCCTTATGATGACTATCTTCGTATGGTCCTGCAAACGGCTGAATATGATGATGAAAATGAGGAAAACTGGGAAAGCGTTGATGACGAAAAGGATATCTACGATGATGTTGGATTACCTGCTGACGTTTGCAGCCTCATGACGTATCAGCAAGTCAGCCTGCAGGCCGCATGGCGAATTCTGCGCGGATTATCGCAGCAGGAAGTGGCCGACAAACTCGGCATCAGCCAGTCTGCCGTCTCGCAACTTGAAGCGGTAGATTCCCGCCCGCAGAAACGCACGCGTGAAAAGCTGGCTGCTATTTACGGCTGCACGCAGGAACAAATCAGTCTCTATCTGCCTAAAGAGGGCTAACAGCACTTCACGCCGCCTTTGGCACCGTAGCGAGCGTCCTGACGATCGCGGAAAAATTCTTCATAGGTCATCGGCGACTGATCGGGATGGGTGACGCGCATGTGCTCGACGTAGTTGTCGTAGTCCGGCACGCCAATCATCATTTTTGCTGCCTGGCCTAAGTATTTCCCTGCTTTGGATAACGTGTCGAACATGATGTTTCTCTCTTTCAATCCCTCTCTCATGAGAGCGAGGGTTTTCTATGTTCCCTCTCCCCGCAGGGGAGAGGGTTAGAGGGGGATTAGTTAATGCGCCCCTTTCGCCTGAGTCACAATGTCATCCAGGTTTTCTGGCATTGGCTCGTATGGCGTCTCTTTCGCCGTCGGTTTGTCTTCTTTGAGTGCCGCCAGCGCGGTCTTCAGAGAGTACAACGCCAGCACCACAACCACCACCATAAAGAAAATGGTGAGTCCGGCATCCAGACGGTTATTGAACACCAGCTGTGAAAGCTGAGACTCAGTATATTGCGCCGGGATTTTGCCGCTGTCGATCATCGCCTGGAACTTGTTAGCAATCGCCAGGAACCCGACTTTGTTGTCCGGGCTAAAGGCTTTTTGCCAGCCTGCCGTCAGCGTACAAATCAGCAGCCACGAGGTTGGCAACAGCGCCACCCATGCGTAACGCTGACGCTTCATTTTGAACAGCACGACCGCGCAGAGCATCAGCGCCATGCCTGCCAGCATCTGGTTGGCGATACCGAACAGCGGCCACAGGGTATTGATGCCGCCTAGCGGATCGACCACGCCCTGATGCAGGAAGTAGCCCCAGGCCAGGACGCACAGTGCCGTTGCCAGCAGGTTCGCTGGCAACGAATCGGTACGTTTCAGCCCCGGTGAGATCACCCCCAGCAGATCCTGCAACATAAAGCGCGCCGCACGTGTACCGGCGTCGACCGCCGTCAGGATAAACAGCGCTTCGAACAGGATCGCAAAGTGATACCAGAACGACACATCCATCAGCCCGCCGAGCGCACCGTGGAGGATGTACGCCATCCCCACCGCCAGCGTCGGTGCGCCGCCTGCACGGGAGATAATCGACTGCTCCCCCACCTCATTGGCAATGTGCGTTAGCGTTTCCGGTGTAATGGCAAAGCCCCAGCCGCTCACAACCTGCGCCGCAGAAGCGACCACGTCAACCGTGCCAGCAGGTGCCAGAACCGCCATTGGGCTGTTCATCGCAAAGTACACGCCCGGATCGATAATGCAGGCAGAAACCAGCGCCATGATGGCGACGAAGGATTCCATCAACATGCCGCCGTAACCAATCAGGCAAGCCTGATTCTCGTTCGCCAGCATTTTCGGCGTCGTGCCCGATGCAATCAGCGCATGGAAGCCCGATACCGCGCCACAGGCAATGGTGATAAACAAGAACGGGAACATATTACCGGTCCAGACCGGGCCGGTGCCGTCAATAAATTTGGTCAGCGCAGGCATGGTCAGCGTCGGGCGCATGATCAGAATACCAATCGCCAGACCAACAATTGTGCCGATTTTGAGGAAGGTAGAGAGATAATCGCGTGGGGCCAGCAGCAGCCAGACCGGCAGAACCGCAGCCACAAACCCGTAACCCACCAGCATCCAGGTCAGCTGTACGCCAGTAAAGTCAAAATACGGTGCCCAGGTTGAGCTTTCCGCCACCCAGCCGCCAGAAATAATCGCAAACACCAGGAAGAACAGGCCAATGATTGAGACTTCACCAATGCGCCCCGGACGGATGTAGCGAATGTAGATCCCCATGAACAGCGCCAGCGGAATGGTGAACGCCACGGTATAGGTTCCCCACGGGCTGTGGGTCAGGGCTTTCACCACGATCATCGCCAGCACCGCCAGGATGATCACCATGATCATAAAGGTGGCGATCAGCGCGATAACCCCGGCCGTTGCGCCCATCTCCTCTTTCACCAGCTCACCGAGCGAGCGCCCGTCGCGACGAGTCGAGACGAACAGCACCATGAAGTCCTGCACAGCGCCCGCCAGCACGACACCCGCCAGGATCCAAATCATGCCCGGCAAGTACCCCATCTGCGCCGCCAGTACCGGCCCGACTAACGGACCCGCCCCGGCAATCGCCGCAAAGTGGTGACCAAACAGCACTTTTTTATCCGTTGGAACATAATCCAGGCCGTCGTTATGCCGAACAGCTGGCGTCATGCGCGTACCGTCTACCACCAGCACTTTGTCGGCGATAAAACGTCCGTAGAAACGATACGCGATCAGATAAATGCAGACGGAAGCCACGACTATCCATAGCGCATTGATCTGTTCACCACGATTGAGGGCGATGTAGCCCAGAGCAAATGCGCCTACAACGGAGAGCATTGCCCAGATGAGGTATTTCCCTGAGTTGTTCATAGTTGTTGTCCGTTAGCGAGAAACAGTGAGATGTTACATTTTGTTTCTAGATCACGCCTTTAAATTTAACAACTTTGAAACGCAATAATGCGTGGTCAAACCAGATATTTACTTCACTGTGTTAAGCGGATCACTTTAGCGCGTGCCGGGATGGAAAATAGCACTGAGTTGATGTTTGCCCCTCACCCCAGCCCTCTCCCCAAGGGAGAGGGAGAATCGCGGAACGCATTAGGAGTGTTAGCGAGGAGGAAAAACCGCACAAGCGATTCCCTCTCCCCGTGGGAGAGGGTTAGGGTGAGGGCATCAAACCGCACCCACTACCCCAGCACCATCGTGCTCAATCGACAGGTACAGCAGCGCCGTCCCTGTTCGTCGAACACCACGATCTCCCAGCTCTGGTTCTGACGCCCAAGATGCAGCGGCTGACAAACACCGCGCACTTTTCCCTGCGACACCGCGCGATGATGGGTCGCGTTAAGCTCGGTCCCCACCACGTTTTGCCCATCACGGGTCATCAGAAAACCGGCCATCGAACCGAGCGTTTCCGCCAGCGCCGCGGACGCCCCGCCGTGCAGCAGGCCAAACGGCTGATGTGTCCGCGCATCCACCGGCATTTCGGCTTCCAGCGTGTCGTCGCCGATGCGCGTGTAAACCATGCCCAGATGCGCCACCATCGTGTTCAGGCTGGTGGCGTTGAGTTCTTCAAGCGATAAGTGACGTTTCCAGATCATTACGCCCCCAGCGTTGAGCCGCCATCCACCACGATGTCCTGCAGCGTGATGTGGCTGGCGTGGTCTGATGCAAGGAACAAAATCGTGCTTGCGATCTCCTGCGGACGCGCAATTTTGCCGAGTGGAATACCCAGCTTAAACTGCTCGCCAAAGCCGCGAATGCGCTGCTGTTCGGCGTCGTCGCTCACCCACAGCGTGCGCTGCATGTCGGTGTCGGTCGATCCTGGTGAGACGATGTTACAGCGCACGCCGCTGCCTGCCAGCTCAAGGCCGACGGTCAGCGCCAGGCTTTTCAGCGCGGCTTTCGATGCGCCGTAAGCGCTCATCCCGATACGTGGGGTGCGCGCGGCGTCAGAGGCCACGGTAACAATCGCCCCGCTCTGCTGGCGACGGAACTGGACCATCGTCTGCTGGAACAGGTTAAACGCCCCGCCGACGTTCACCGCAAAGGTCTGCTGCCAGTCGTCTTGCGACAGCTGATCGGTCGCGCCCATGCGCAAAATACCCGCCGCATTGACCAGCACGTCCAGGCGTTCCATCTTTGCCAGCACGCGCCCACAAACGTCATTTACCTGCGTCGCGTCCGCCACGTTCAGCGTTTCGGTGGCGAACGGATAATCGTTCGCCGGGAAGGCGAGATCAAAGCCAGTCACCCGCGCACCCGCCTCGACAAACGCCAGCGCCGCGGCGTAACCGATGCCCTTACCCGCGCCCGTTACCCAGACGGTTTTGCCGGAAAAATCAAATCCGGCCATCACTTCACCTCGCGGGACAGCAGCGCCCACCAGGCATCGAGGGTCGGATTTTTCGCCAGCATCACGAAGTCGATATCGCCGTGAACTTTGCGCCAGCGGGCGGCCAGCGCCATCATGCGCACGGAGTCGAGACCGTAATCAATCAGGTTTTCGTCGTCCATCGGTTCGTCGGATTCGTCCAGCAGCGGCAGAATCACAGCGCGTAGCGCCGCTTTGCTGGCGGGTACGGATGGCAGCAGCTCGTCGGTCATCACCACGCGTCCGGTGCGCCCCGCCACGTAGTTCAACGACATCAGATGCTCTTCACGGCTGAAATCGGCCAGCGCGT
This sequence comes from Lelliottia sp. GFLA7, assembly GCF_056490165.1. Taxonomy (NCBI): domain Bacteria; kingdom Pseudomonadati; phylum Pseudomonadota; class Gammaproteobacteria; order Enterobacterales; family Enterobacteriaceae; genus Lelliottia; species Lelliottia sp. GFLA7. Next base: position 866,406 of record NZ_JBWLAQ010000001.1, read on the forward strand.
CGGCGATAAAGAACGGTTTGATATCGCGCATAAAAGCGTCGGTGGCGGTAGTCATACAGCCGATGTGCGCGTAAACGCCGGTGATCAGCAGCTGATTGCGACCGGTCTCTTTCAGCATCTGCTCCAGCGGCGAGCGGTGGAACGCGCTGTAGCGCCATTTCACCAGCACGGTATCGGCTTCATCAGGGGTCAGTTCCGATACGATACGCTGCTGCTCCGGCGAGCGGGTCAGGCCCGGTCCCCACATGTCGTTCAGCAACGCGCGGTCTTCGTCGCTCTGCTCTTTTGGCTGCGCGGTGTAATAGACCGGAATAGTGTGCTTTTTGCAGTAATCGCGAAGTTGCGCGATGTTCGCGACCACTTGCTCCATCATCGGGCAGTTTTCGCCCCAGAAGTTGAGGAAATATTCCTGCATGTCGTGGATCAGCAGCGCAGCACGCTCAGGCTCGAACGCCCAGCTCACTTTGTTGTTCGGCAGCTCAGCCGCCGTCGGCAGCGCGTAACCGGTTAATTTTGGAATCGCCATAATCTGTTCCTCAGCCCTGGGCGCGTTCAGCGAGCCACAGGCGCAATTGTTTCTTGTCTACTTTCCCGACCGGCGTCAGCGGCAGCGCGTCCACGCACTCGACCCTGTCCGGCAGTTTGAATTCTGCAATCCCCTGCTCCCGCAGGAATCGACGCACATCCACCGCGCGCAGGTTTTTTTTCACCACCAGATACGCGCAGCTTTTTTCGCCCAGCAGGCTGTCTTCCATGCTGACCAGCGCCGCTTGGATCACCGATTCGTGACGCAGCAATAAATTCTCGATCTCTTCCGCCGCGATCTTCTCGCCTCCACGGTTGATCTGATCTTTTTCGCGCCCCTGTACGGTGATGTAACCCTGCTCATCAATGGCGATCAGATCCCCGGAGCAGTAAAAACCGTCGGCATCAAAAGCGCTGGCGTTGTGTTCCGGGCTGTTGAAATAGCCACGGAAGGTGTACGGCCCGCGCGTCATCAAACGCCCGACTTCACCGCGCGGCAGCGGTTGTCCGTTTTCATCCGCCACCCACACTTCGTCATCCGGACACATTGGACGGCCCTGAGTGTTCATGATGCGTTCCGGGGTGTCGTCGAGGGCGGTGTAGTTCACCAGCCCTTCCGCCATGCCAAAAACCTGCTGCAGCTGACAGCCAATTTCCGCCGGAATGCGCGCCGCAAGCGTGGCGGAAAGCCGTGCTCCGCCCACCTGTAACAGCGTCAGTGATGCCAGTTGAGCGTTACCCGCCCCTTCTGCAATGGCCTGCAACCACAGGCTGACCGCTGGAGGAACCAAAGACGCAACGTTGAGCTGGTGTTTTTCGATCAGCGGGAAGCAGATCGTGGCACTCGGATCGTTCGCCAGCGCCACGCACCCACCGGCCATAAACACGCCCAGCGATCCTGGGGAACTCATCGCAAAGTTGTGCGCCGCGGGCAGCGCGTTCAGGTAGCGAGTGTCAGCCGTAATCCCGCAAATCTCGTTGCTGCGCAAAACGCTGTAGTAGTAGTCGTTGTGCGTGCGCGGGATCAGTTTTGGCGTGCCGGTGCTCCCGCCGGAAAGCTGAAAAAACGCCACTTCATCAGATGGCGTTGGGCTGGCGATAAAGTTGTCAGCCGGACGCGCGATGGCCTTCTCCAGCGCGTGTTCACCGTTATCGCCGCGCAGCAGCACCACACGCACAGAGCGATGTTCATCGACAAACGTATTCAGGAAATCATCGCCCGCAAACAGCGCGTGCTGGCGATCGGCAATCACCAGCGCAGGCGCGATTTGAAGTGCGTACGCGTTCAGCTCGCTGCGTTGATGGCTAAAGAGCGCATTCACCGGGGCAATGCCTGCCTGCAGTAGGGCAAAGAAAGTGATGTAAAACTCGGCCACGTTGCCCAACTGCACCAGCGCCGTTTCGCCGCGCTTAATCCCCTGCGCCTGCAGTGCGGAGGCAAGATTATTCGCTGCCTGGTGGAGCTGACGGTAGGTGTAGTGCCGTTCACCGTCGATCACCGCCGTCGCGTCGTTGTCAGCATGACGCGTCAAAATGTCGGTCAGCGGCACATCCTGCCAGTAGCCTTTTTCACGGTAGCGCCGGGAAAATTCCTCAGGCCAACGGGTAAAGGGAAGAGTCATGATTGTTCCTCAGTGCAAACCAAAAACGTTGAGCATGGTGGAGAGTTTGACGCCGGTTTCGCGCCATTCGCCGACGGGCGATGAGGCCGGGACAATGCCCGCGCCCGCAAACAGGCGAACCGTGTTTTCATGAATGCGCGCGCAGCGGATCGTCACGACCCATTCACCGTTGCCTTCGCTGTCGCACCAGCCTACGATCCCGCCGAACAGTTCGCGGTCAAACGGCTCGAGAGAGGCGATTATCTCTTTGGCGGCCTGATGCGGGAAACCGCTCAGCGCAGGCGTCGGGTGCAGCAGACAGGCCAGCGTCAGGGCGTTTTCGTTCTCTCGCGCTTCGCCTTCAATCGGGGTCGCCAGATGCCAGAGCGTAGGCGTGGTGATCAGCTGCGGAGAAGACGGCATCGCCAGTTTATGGCTGCGTTTTTCCAGCACCGTTTTCATCGCCTGCGTCACCAGATCGTGCTCGTGGCGATCTTTTTCAGACGCCAGCAGCTTGTTTCCGGCTTCGCGATCCAGCATATCGTCCGGCTGACGACGCGCGGAACCGGCCAGCGGCAGCGAGCTAAAATGTGCGCCCTCTTTGCGCAGCAGCAGCTCAGGGCTTGCCCCCAGCAGCACACCACCGTCTTCGAGTGGAACGTGGAAGTTAAAGCTCGCCGGGTTTTGCGCGATCAGGCGTTCTAATAACGCACCGCTGTCGATGTGCCGATCTGTGGCAATATCAATCAGGCGCGAGAGCACCACTTTATTGACCTGCGGCGTTGCTGTGAGCGCGGCGGCGCGGGCCACCATCTCTTCAAATACGGGCTGTGGCGGGATTTCCGTGCGGCTTACGACCGTCAGTTCCTGCGAGTCGGAATGGTAGCGTGCGGATTTCTGTCGCGCCGGGCGCGAAAAGGTTTGCCAGCTTTGCGGAATAAACAGTGACGACGGTTTGCGGGTATCAAACGGAATGGCGCCAACCATAATGGGATGCGAAATCCCGCTGGCTTTGGCGTCATTGAAGGCCTGCGCCAGCTTTTGCTGGAAGGCACCAGCCGGATCGTCGCCGCCTGCTGCGGACTCCGAAAAACGGGTAAAACAGCCAGATGTGGTGAAACTGCGGTTCGGCGACATAAAGAAAAAGCTGTCTGATTGCAGCGTGGTCGCGGTGTGTTGAACTTCCTCAGCCAATGACGTATCCATATCATCCTCCTAAAATGATAAACGCAGTAAGAATAATTATCATTTATATTTTCGATGGCTAACCTAATAGCAGAGCGCGACTCTGTCAACCGCCGACAGCGCATCTTGTGCGACTATCGCTTGCATCCCTTCGTCGCATTCATGAAAATGAGAAGCATTAACCTCAACAAAAACAGGATGCCGCTTTGTGAAACTCCCTGCTGTTTGTCGTCACGCCCTGCTTTTAGCAGGACTTTTTGTTTTAGGACTAACCTCAGCCACCGCCGCCGACTGGCCCCGTCAGGTGACCGACAGCCGTGGCGTTCATACGCTGGAAAGCAAGCCGATGCGCATTGTTTCTACCAGCGTGACGCTGACCGGTTCGCTGCTGGCGATTGACGCGCCGGTTGTCGCCAGCGGCGCGACAACGCCGAATAACCGCGTGGCGGATGCGCAAGGTTTTATGCGCCAGTGGGGGGATATCGCCAAAAAACGGCAGGTTTCGCGTCTCTATATCGGCGAGCCAAGCGCTGAAGCCGTTGCCGCGCAAATGCCGGATCTGATTCTCATCAGCGCGACCGGCGGAGATTCTGCCGTAGCGCTTTACGATCAGCTCTCGGCCATTGCGCCGACGCTTGTCATCAATTACGACGACAAAAGCTGGCAGGAACTGCTGACTCAACTCGGCACGCTGACCGGACACGAAAAGCAGGCCGCCGCGCGCATCGCCGAATTTGATCAACAGCTGACGTTGGTGAAGCAGCAAATGAAACTGCCGCCACAGCCGGTGAATGCGATTGTCTACACCGCCGCCGCGCACAGCGCGAATCTGTGGACCGCCGAATCGGCGCAGGGCAAGTTCCTGCAACAGCTCGGATTCCAGCTGGCTGAGTTGCCTGCTGGGCTGAACACCTCAAAAAGTCAGGGTAAGCGCCACGACATTATCCAGTTGGGGGGTGAGAATCTGGCGGCAGGGCTGAATGGACAAGGGCTATTTTTGTTTGCGGGCGACCAGAAAGACGTCGATGCGATCTACGCTAATCCGCTGCTGGCGCACCTGCCTGCGGTGCAAAACAAACGCGTCTGGGCGCTGGGAACGGAGACCTTCCGTCTGGATTATTACAGCGCCATGCTGGTGCTGGAACGTTTAAATGCGTTGTTCAAGTAAGCACGAAATTGATTGTCTTCTCCCTCTCCGGTCGGAAAGAAGATCTCAGGTTTACTCCCTCTCCCCGTGGGAAGGGATCGGGATGAGGGCATCCGACCGCACGAGGTAAAAGCAAAACGGCAATCCAGCTGCCGTTTTTTGTGTTTTCACCCTCTCCCTGTGGGAAAGAGGTCGGGGTGAGGGAATCAGTCTGCACAAGCTAAAAGCAAAACGGCAACCCAGTTGCCGTTTTAGTGTTTTCACCCTCTCCCTGTGGGTGAGGGCATCAGGCTGCACTATCCTTCAACACCGGTTCCTGACGGAATCGGCGCAGCTCCACCAACGTCATCAGCAAAATCACACCGACAATCGCCAGCACAAATCCACTGCTGCTGGCCGATGCCACCGGCGTCATAATCACGCCAAGCCCGCCCAGGATCGCTGCGCCAATCGCATCGCCCGTCACGTTCTGCGCCGTCCATAAACCGTTGATGCGCCCCAGCATTCCTTCCGGTGTCTGAGTCTGAATCAGGGTGTATTGCAGCAGCGAACTCACCGCGCTCAGCCAGCCAAACAGTGCCAGACACACCACGCCCAACGCCCAGAACGGCATCAGGCTAAAGAAAGCGATGGCGATAAACGAAGCGACGGTTGCAGAGAGCATAATCAGCCCCGGACGCGCGCTGTGCGCCAGATTGCCACTGGTCAGCGCGCCAAACGCCGCACCGAGCGGAATCGCCGCATACAGCAGGCCAATCTGCGAGGCGCTCATCTGCCACTCAATCGCCAGCGCCGGATAGAGCACGCGCACCGCACTCGCCATCGTCAGCAGCCCGCCCAACAGCGCGATGCCGCCAATCAGCGGATTGCTAAACAGAAAACGAATCGCCGCCATCAACGATTTCAGCGGGTGTTCGCGCGGCTGTGGCGGGGGTGGCAAAAGCGGCAAACGCAGCAGAGTTAACGTAGTGATAAAAGTGCCCGCTGCCGCCAGACCGTAGTTCCATGCCACGTTGCCGGTTGCCAGCAACAGGCCGCCCACCATCGGCGAAATAACCGAGCCGAGACGCACGGTGAGCATAGTGATTCCGCCCGCCTGCATCAAATTTTCACGCCCGACCAGCGCAGGCGTAGCCGCCAGCAGTGCCGTCACGCCCAGCGAGGCGAAGAAACCGTCCCATAATCCCAGCGCATAAATTGCAATGAGTGACGGCTCCGGGAGCATGGCGTTCAGGCACAGGCCAATAAAGCCAATGCCGCACGTGCCGCGCGCCAGCAGAATCAATTTTTTGCGCTCGTAGCGATCCGCCAGCACCCCGCCGACCATCAGCCCAATAAACATCGCGCTGCCCGTCAAGGTCACAGACAAACCAACCAGCCAGCTGGATTGCGTCATGGCCTGGATCTGTACCGGCACGGCAACGCCGAGCAGTCCGAGGGATAAAATGGAGATAAAACGCGCAATAAAAACGGCACGAAACGCGGGATGCGTCTTGAGCAGGCTGAGATTAAGCAGCCAGGATTTTTGATTCATGACAAGGCCTTGAGGTCTAACTCTCTACCAATTTCGTGGTCGCACATGCTAACATAGCCAAATAAGATAGATAACGATAATTACTATCATTATCAAATCATGGACGTTGCTATGTTGTCTTCTCCTCTCGCGGTACGCGCCGTTGCGCTGCCCGCTTTGTTGATGCTGTTAATTCTTGCTATGGCGCTCAGCCTGCTGGTCGGCGCAAAACCGCTGTCGGCATCCGTCATTGTTGATGCCCTTTCCGGCACATGCCAAAGCGCCGACTGCACGATTGTGCTCGACGCACGACTGCCGCGCACGCTCGCCGGATTGCTGGCCGGTGCGGCGCTTGGCCTGGCGGGAGCGCTCATGCAAACGCTGACTCGCAATCCGCTGGCCGATCCCGGCATTCTGGGCGTCAACGCGGGCGCCAGTTTCGCGATTGTGCTCGGCGCAGCGCTGTTTGGCTTCTCCTCCCCCACGGAACAACTGGTGATGGCCTTTTGCGGCGCGCTTGCCGCATCGTTGATCGTCGCGTTTACCGGCAGTCAGGGCGGTGGACAGTTAAGCCCGGTACGCCTGACGCTGGCGGGCGTCGCGCTTGGCGCGGTGCTCGAAGGGTTATCGAGCGGCATTGCGCTGCTCAATCCCGATGCCTGGGATCAGCTGCGCTTCTGGCAGGCTGGATCGCTGGATATTCGCACGCTACAGACGTTGCAAATTGTCACAATCCCGGTACTTATCGCCGCCGCCGTTGCGCTGTTTTTAAGCCGCGCACTCAACAGCCTGAGCCTCGGCAGCGACACCGCCACCGCGCTCGGTAGCCGCGTGGCGCGAACGCAATTAATTGGATTATTAACGATAACCGTGTTGTGCGGCAGCGCGACGGCGGTCGTCGGGCCGATTGCCTTTATTGGCCTGATGATGCCGCACATGGCACGCTGGCTGGTGGGGGCCGATCACCGCTGGTCGCTCCCCGTTACGCTGCTCGCGACGCCCGTTCTGCTGCTGTTTGCCGATATTATTGGCCGTCTGCTGGTGCCGGGCGAGCTGCGCGTGTCGGTGGTGAGCGCCTTTATCGGCGCACCGGTGCTGATTTTCCTGGTTCGCCGTAAGCGTGGAGGTGCGCTGTGATAACCCCTTCCCGCCGATTAGTCAGCACCTGCCTGCTGCTGGTGCTCGCCAGCCTGGTGGCCGCCGTCTGGAGTTTGCGCAGCGGTGCGGTGACGCTCGATTTCACCCAGGTCTTTAACGCCCTCACCGGCAGCGCCCCGCGCAATATCACGATGGTGGTCACCGAATGGCGTTTGCCGCGCGTGGTGATGGCAATTTTGGTGGGCGCCGCGCTTGGCGTAAGCGGTGCGATTTTCCAGTCGCTGCTGCGCAACCCGCTGGGCAGTCCGGACGTGATGGGCTTCAATACTGGCGCGTGGAGCGGCGTGTTGGTCGCGATGGTGCTGTTTGGTCAGCATCTCACGGCGATTGCCTTTGCGGCGATGGCGGGCGGCGTGCTGACCTCGCTTGTCGTCTGGGCGCTAGCCTGGCGCAACGGAATCGAGACCTTCCGCCTGATCATTATCGGCATTGGTATTCGTGCCATGCTGATGGCGTTTAACACCTGGCTGCTGTTGCGTGCGTCGCTTGAAACGTCGCTCACCGCCGGGCTGTGGAACGCCGGGTCGCTAAACGGCCTGACGTGGGCCAAAACGCTACCCGCCACGCCGATTATCATGATGATGCTTGTCTGTGCGTGGCTGCTGGTGCGCCGCATGCGCCTGCTGGAGATGGGTGACGATAGCGCCTGCGCGCTGGGCGTGAGCGTTGAACGCTCGCGTCTGACGCTGATGCTGGTCGCCGTTGTCCTCACCGCAGCCGCCACCGCCATTGCGGGGCCGATTTCGTTTATCGCGCTGGTTGCCCCACATATCGCCCGCCGCATCAGCGGCACGGCGCGCTGGGGTCTCACACAGTCGGCGCTGTGCGGCGCGCTTTTATTGCTGGTCGCGGATCTCTGCGCCCAGCAGCTGTTTATGCCTTATCAACTGCCGGTGGGCGTCGTGACCGTCAGTCTTGGCGGTATCTATCTCATCGTGTTGTTAGTTCAGGAGTCCCGCAAGAAATGATCCAGACAGCGACCCGCTTGCGCGGCGAAAACCTCACCCTCGGCTACGGCAAAAAAACCGTGGCGCAGGCGTTAAATGTGTCGATTCCCGACGGCCATTTTACGGCGATTATCGGCCCGAACGGCTGCGGGAAATCCACGCTGCTGCGCACGCTAAGCCGTCTGATGACGCCGCAGCACGGGAGCGTGTATCTCGACGGCGAACAGATTCAGCAGTTCGCCAGTAAAGAGGTGGCGCGGCGCATTGGGCTGCTGGCGCAAAACGCCACGACGCCGGGCGACATCACCGTGCAAGAGCTGGTCGCCCGCGGGCGTTATCCGCATCAGCCGATGTTTACCCGCTGGCGTAAAGAGGATGAAGCGGCGGTGACCGCCGCAATGCGGGCGACGGGCATTACCGATCTCGCCGGGCAAAGCGTCGATACGCTCTCCGGCGGGCAGCGACAGCGCGCGTGGATTGCGATGGTGCTGGCGCAAGAGACGTCGATCATGCTGCTGGATGAGCCGACGACCTGGCTGGATATCAGCCACCAGATTGATCTCCTGGAACTGCTGAGTGAACTGAACCGCACGCAGGGGTATACCCTGGCGGCAGTGTTGCACGATTTGAATCAGGCGTGCCGCTACGCCACGCATTTGATTGCATTGCGCGACGGGAAAATCGTCGCGGAAGGCGCGCCGAAAGAGATTGTGACGCCAGAGCTGATCGAGCGGATCTACGGGATGCGCTGCATGATTATCGACGATCCGATTGCCGGTACACCGCTGGTGGTGCCGATAGGACGGCGTGCGGTCTGATTCATCCCACCACAAAAAGGTGAAAGAGAAATATTAACGGCAACTTCGTGTTGCCGTTTTGCTTTGCTTCGTGCGCTGTGGTGCCCTCACCCCGCCCCTCTCCCACAGGGAGAGGGAGAAAAAATATCAGCGCTCCCACACCGGGGGAGAGGCCGAAACCCATTGGCGCTACCGATTCGCCGGAAGTTATCTGCCGGGCTGAATAGCTGCGCAGAACGGTTCCTTCCCGCATACAGAGAGGGAGAAAAACCACCAGCGATCCAGATTCGCCGGAAGTTATCTGCCGAGCTGAATGCCTGCGCAGAACGGTTCCTTCCCTCATACAGAGAGGGAGAAAACCCACTAGCGCTACCGATTTGCCGGGAGGTTATCTGCCGAGCTGAACGCCTGCGCAGAACGGTTCCTTCCCCCATATAGAGAGGGAGAAAAATCACCAGCGCTCCAGATTTGCCGGAAGTGACCTGCCGGACTGAATGACTGCGCAGAACGGTTCCTTCCCGCATACAGAGAGGGAGAAAAAACACCAGCGATCCAGATTCGCCGGAAGTGACCTGCCGGACTGAATGACTGCGCAGAACGGTTCCTTCCCTCATACAGAGAGGGAGAAAACCCACTAGCGCTACCGATTCGCCGGAAGTTATCTGCCGGACTGAATGACTGCGCAGAACGGTTCCTTCCCTCATACAGAGAGGGAGAGGGCTGGGGTGAGGGGGAAATCTACCCCAAAATCTCTTTCAGCACGGGGCCAATCTGCTCGAACGCCTGCGGGGAGATGATATCGACGTGGGCGCAATCCTGATGATAAACCACCAGCTCATTCACCCACGGCTCCCACGCCTGCTGCGGCTCCATCGTTCGCGTACGCTCGGCGACAAACAGCGTCGCTTTACCGTCAAATCGTGCACTGTGTGCGGTCGTCAGCAAGCGCACCGCATCCGCGTAGTTGCCTTCAATCGCGTTAAACAGCTCGCTGGATGCCTGCCCCTGCTGCGCCACAACGAACGCTTCGCGCTCGCGCTCGATTTCCGCCAGCACTTCAGGATCAAGACCGTTGGCCTCTTTCTCCGCCCAGTTTTGCGTCTCCGGCGGCCAGGTGTCCAACAGCCCCAGGAAAGCGACCTCTTCGCCCTGCTCGCGCAGACGCGCCGCGATCCCCTGCGCTAACGTCCCGCCGAGGGAATAGCCGAAAAGATAATACGGTCCGTGCGGCTGCTGCGCGCGCAGAGTATTGAGATGATGCGCGATCACCTCATCCAGCGTCGCACACTGCGCCATCGGTCCTTCCGGACGTGGCGACTGAATACCGGTAATCGACCAGCGCGGGCTGAGATAGCGCGCCAGCACGCTGAACTGCCACGCAAACCCGGACGCCGGATGGAAGCAGAACAGCGTCGGGCCATCGCTTTGACGCAGCGGCAAAATCGTCTCAAAGCCCAGACGCTGCGCCTGCTCATCGCTGATTTGTGACGCCAGCAGTGTGCTCAGTTGATTGACCGTGGACGCCACCATAATTTGTCCCGGCGTCACTTTGCGGGAAAACGCACGGCTCAGCTGTGCCGCCAGGCGCATTGCCAGCAGCGAGTGGCCGCCGAGCGCAAAGAAATCCGCCTCGATGTCATTCACGTCGCAGCCCAGAAGATCGGAAAATGCCTGCGCGACGGCGATTTCCGTTGCCGTTTCCGGCGCGCGCCCGGAGGTTTTGCGGGTCAGATCCGGCAGCGGCAGCGCTTTGCGATCCAGCTTACCGTTGGCCGATAGCGGCAGTTCGCTGATTTGCAACAACACCACTGGGACCATGTGCGCCGGGAGTTGCGCTTTTAATGCGTCAAGCAGCGCCTCGCGATCCAGCGGCAAACCGGATTCGGACACCACGTAGCCCACCAGCTGACGCGCATCGCCGCCCGTGGCCGCCGCCTGATTAAACACGCAGGCATGCGCCACCGCCTGCGCCACATCAGGAAGCGATAACATCGCACGGTCAATTTCGCCCAACTCAATACGCTGACCGCGAATTTTCAGCTGATCGTCGCTCCGGCCCAGATATTCCACCGCGCCATTATCCAACCAGCGGGCGACGTCACCGGTGCGATACATACGCTCGCCCGGGGAAAACGGATCGGCGATAAAGCGGCTGGCGGTCAGATCCGGTCGTCCCAGATAACCCTGCGCCAGCTGAATGCCGGTGAGATACAGGTCGCCCGCCACGCCAAACGGCACCGGGCGCATCAGGCCATCGAGAATACGCAGGCCGGTATTCCACACAGGGAAACCAATCGGCACGCTGTTGCCTGACACCGCCGCCAGCTCGTCGCCAAAGGCCGGATACCAGCTCACGTCCACCGCCGCTTCCGTCGGGCCATACAGGTTATGCAGCGGCGCGTGCGTCAGCTGTTCCCACTCGCGGCACAGCTCGGTCGGCAGCGCTTCGCCGCTACAGAACACCTGTTTCAGACTCACGCAGCAGTCCGCATTTTCTGGCGTCAATAAGGCGACAAACGCCGCCAGCATTGACGGTACAAAGTGGGTAGTGGTGACGCCGTTATGCGCAAAGAATTGCTGCATCGCGAGCGGATCGCGGTGCGCGTCCGGCTCGGCCATGACCAGTTTTGCTCCGGCGATAAACGGCCACCAGAATTCCCACACCGAGACGTCAAAACTGCACGGCGTTTTCTGCGCCACCACGTCCTGCGCGGTGAGCGGATAGTGGTTTTGCATCCACAGCAGACGGTTGACGATGGCGGTTTGCCCCACCATGACCCCTTTCGGGCGTCCGGTCGAACCGGAGGTAAAGATGATATACGCGGTCTGCTGCGGGGCACTCAGGCCCAACGGTTCACCGTCCGCAGCGGGTAAGAGTGTGTTGTAACTAAACGACGAAATCGGCAGGTCGCTAAAGCGCGGGAGCTGATCGTCGGTGGTGATCAGAAGCGATGGCCGCGCGTCTTCCAGCATCATGCGCAGGCGATCGTCCGGATAGCCGGTGTCGAGTGGCAGCCAGGCGGCACCTGCTTCGACGATGCCGTGCAGCGCCAGAGCCAGAAATACCGAACGCGGCAAGGCAACCGCCACGCTGTCGCCCGGCTTCACCCCACGTTCGCGCAGTAATGTCGCCAGCGCCACCACCTGCTCGCGCATCTGGCGATAGCTGAGTTCAATGTTGGCATCCGCCAGCGCGGGCGCATCCGGCGTTTTTTGCGCCTGCTCCGCCACCAGCGCACTCAGCGTGGTGAGCGGTAGCGCAACGCCCGTATCGTTAACGCGCTCGAGCTGCTGGTATTCCTGCGGCGAGACGGTTTCGGCGTCACCACATCTCAGGTCGACGTTGGCCGCAAATTGCGCCAGCAGCCTGTCCAGACGCGCAACGTGTCGCGTGAGCGTTGCTTCGTCGTAGCGCTGCTTGTTCGCCAGAATTTCAATACTCAAACCGCCCTGCTCGTCCGGGAAAAGCGCCAATTCCAGATCGTTGACCGGACCGGTCGCCAGCATGTGCGTTGTCGCCAGCACGCCGTCCAGCGCCAGTTGATAATCAAAGACTTTGACGTTCAATACCGGGCCAAACAGCGCTTCGTCGCCCGCTGTGCGACCACTGTCACGAACAATCTGCTCGGCGTCGTAGCGCTGGTGGCGACGCATCTTTTTCAGCTGATTCGCCAGACGCTGCGCCAGAGCTGGCAGCGTTTCGTTTGGATCAATATTCACCGCCATCGGCAGGACGTTCAGTACCGGGCCGGTCGCGGTGAGCGCCGCCGATCCCATACGGCGCATAAAGATGAATCCAGCGGCGTAATCAAGTCGGCCGGTCAGACGCCCCAACCACAGCGCGACCAGCGCCAGCGCCAGATCGGTGCGCTGAACCTGGCCTGATGCGCGGACAAGCTGGCTAAATGCGCGGCTATCGGCGGCTAGCTTAAGTCGTAAAATATCCGTCGTGACGGCACGCCCCGGCAGCGGCGCGGCAGAGAGCGACACTGGCGGTGGCAGCTGTTTGCGCTGCTCGGCCCAGAACGCGCCATCACGCTTGTAGGCCTCGCTTTCACGATAGCGGTGGTATTCATCCACCACGTCGGCAAACGGCGTAAACGGGGATTCGGGCGTCGGTTGGTTTGCAGACCACGCGCGATAAATAGTCACGATCTGGCGGGTAATGGCCGGGAAACTGAAGCCATCAACTACTAAATGGTGATAGCGCTGATACCAGTACCAGTGGTTTTCGCCCACGTGAATCAGCAGATGAAACGCCAGCGGTTGACCGCTGTCGACGCGCAGGTTCTGGTTAAGATCGGCCTCCATCAGCACCATCGCCGCCGCGTGCGGATCGGTGTGGTGACGCAAATCGATAATCTGCGGTTCAGCGAAAACCATCGACTCATCAATCCACTGCCACACTTCGCCGTTGTCTTCGCTAAAGCGCGTGCGCAACGTATCGGCCTGCATCATGCCTGCCACTATCGCTTTTGCCAGCAGCGGCGCGTTGATTTCGCCGTTCAGCTCGGTGTAGTGGGCCACGCTCCAGGCGTTTGGCAGCGTTGAAAGCTGCTCTGCCATCCAGATCCCCGTCTGGGCCGCCACAAGCGGAAGACGCGCGCTCATGCCTTGTCCTCCGCAAAATGAGAGGGCACAAGCGTCTGCCAGTTTTCGGTCAGCCATTGTTCGCAGGCTTGCGGCGATTGCGGCTCACAGATCACACGCCAGCCAGCGGGCAATGCGCACGCCTGCGGCCACAGGCTGTACTCACCGTGGTGATTTTGCAAAATAGCGAATTGCCCCTGTGGATTGTCGAAGGGATTACTGAATTCCATACCAAACTCCTGTCGAGAGAAATCGCCAGCCTGGCGTTAATGAATGAGCGGCTGCCAGAGGGTCATTAGCCCCTGCGTCAGCCCGCCACGCCAGCAAAGCGCATCATGTCCGCCGTCGACCTGACGCCAGAAAACCGTTTGCTGCGAGTGCTGTAGTTGGGCGTAAAGCGCCTGATTGGCGCGGAAAATCAGCGGCTCGCGGCGACCCGCTTCAAGCACGATACGCAGGCCCGTCGCCGATTTCTCACCCGCTTTGAGTTGTTCGATAAGCAGCCCGTCCTGATTCGCGCCGCGATGCGGCCACCAGTACGACCCCGACTGGCTGAGCACGCAGCCAAACCGATGCGGCCAGTTGAGCGCGGCATACAGTGATGACAGGCCACCAAAACTCTGCCCGGCAACCACGGTGCGATCCGCGCGCGCGCTGAAAGGCGTTAGCGCCTGTATTTGCGGGAGTAACTCTTCCTGTAACGCCAGCCAGAAATCGGGGTTGCAGGGCAACTCACGACTGCGGTGCGCGGTGTCGATAACATCAATCAGCACGTACACCGCGGGTGGCAGGTGGCCCTCTTGCGTCAGGGCGGTTAGCGGCGACCAGACCGGCATGCTTTCAGCCCAGAACTGACCGTCGAGCAGCACCGCCAGCGGACGTTCAGCCGGGTTCTTCTCATCGCCGGTGGTAAAAATCCACACGCGGCGGGAATTGCCCAGGCGCGGGCTGTGCCAGTCGATACATTTAGGTGGGGAATACGGTGTATCAGGATGATTCCAGCCGGGCTGCACTGCCGCGTGCGGCATTTCGAGCGCCGAAACCGGGTGCCCGCGCCCCCCGCGCCAGCTTTGCGGATTAAGCGGATCGGAAATCGCCTTTGGCAGCAGTTTGCGCCAGCCTTCGCGCAGCGCCATGCGATCGGGCGTTGCGGCGTTGAAAACCGCTTCGGCAAAATCCTGTTCGTTTTCAGAGGGGATAAAACAGTAACTGCCGCGCCATTCCGGGCTGAAATCGCCCTGCCACTGCCAGACGTCGGTATCGGGAATGCGTTCGAGTGATTGCGGCTGCGCGTTTTGATGGTGATCGGTGACGCCAGTGATGTAAATCCACACCCGTTTTATCGCCGATGAACGCGCCGTGCCAACCGGATCGCGCCACCAAAAGGTGACACGATAAAGGTCTTTTTCACGCGCCCATTCCGGACCGTTTTTCGACTGCCACCAGGCTTCACTTCCCGTTGTTAACGCCGTCACCCGCTTAACCTCATGTTTAACAGTATTTTGTTTCAGGACAAATTTTGTTGATAATATTATTGATAACTATTTTCATTTGCAATAGCGTAGTGCCCGCGCTGTGGGAAGCGCGCTCATAAAATAACCATGCCATGCATTGTGTGCGCTCGAGGACAGGGCTGCTTACGCAATATGCGGGTGACAACTTGCCGCCTCCTCTCCCATTCGGGAATGGAGCCAAGGGGACGCGGCACTGAAAAGCAGGACGTACAATGAATAACAAGATTCACTCCCTGGCCTTGCTGGTCAATCTGGGAATTTACGGGGTTGCATTGCCCGCGATGGCAGACGATGCCACCGCCAGCGGCGCATCGCACGAAGACACCATGGTGATCACTGCCGCAGAGCAGAATTTACAGGCACCGGGCGTTTCTAAAATCACTGCCGACGAAATTCGTAAAAATCCTCCTGCGCGAGACTTAGCTGAAATTATCCGTACCATGCCAGGCGTCAACCTGACCGGCAACTCCACCAGCGGCCAGCGCGGCAACAACCGTCAGATCGACATTCGCGGCATGGGACCGGAAAACACCCTGATCCTGATTGACGGCAAACCCGTCACCAGCCGCAATTCCATCCGTCTGGGCTGGCGTGGCGAGCGCGATACCCGCGGTGATACCGGCTGGGTTCCTCCTGAAATGGTTGAAAGCATCGAAGTGATTCGCGGCCCGGCAGCAGCGCGTTACGGTAATGGTGCAGCGGGTGGCGTGGTGAATATCATCACCAAGAAATTCGATGACCAGTGGCATGGTTCCTGGAACACTTATCTGAACGCGCCTGAGCACAAAGAGGAAGGTTCAACAAAACGCACCAACTTCAACCTGAGCGGCCCTCTGGGCGGCGATTTTAGCTTCCGCCTTTACGGCAATCTGGATAAAACCCAGGCCGACGCATGGGATATCAACCAGGGTCATCAGTCTGAACGTACGGGTATGTATGCCGACACGCTCCCGGCCGGTCGTGAAGGGGTCGAGAACAAAGACGTCAACGGCGTGGTGCGCTGGGACTTCGCCCCGATGCAGTCGCTGGAGTTTGAAGCGGGCTACAGCCGTCAGAATAACCTCTACGCAGGTGACACCCAGAACACCAACAACGATAACAGCAGCAACGGTCTGGTGAAAAAAAATTACGGTAAAGAGACTAACCGTATTTATCGCCAGAACTTTGCCGTCACCTGGAACGGCGGCTGGGATAATGGCGTGACCACCAGCAACTGGGCGCAGTACGAACACACCCGCAATTCACGTCTGGGTGAAGGCCTGGCAGGCGGTCTGGAAGGGTTGTTCAACAGCAATAAATTTACCGATACCGATCTGTCAGACGTGATGTTGCACAGTGAGGTGAACCTGCCGATCGATTTCCTGGTGAATCAAAACCTGACCCTGGGAACCGAGTGGAATCAGCAGCGCATGAAGGATATGTCCTCCAACGGACAGGCCCAGCAAGGCGGCACGATCCCTGGCATGAGCGACAATCGCAGCCCATATTCGCGGGCTGAAATCTTCTCTCTGTTCGCCGAAAACAACATGGAACTGACCGACAGTACCATGCTGACACCGGCGCTGCGCTTCGATCATCACACGATCGTGGGCAATAACTGGAGCCCGTCCCTGAACCTGTCTCAGGGCTTAGGCGATGACTTCACCCTGAAAATGGGTATCGCGCGCGCATACAAAGCGCCAAGCCTGTATCAGACCAACCCGAACTATTTGCTCTATAGCAAAGGCCAGGGCTGCTACGCCAGCGGTGACGGCGTCGGGTGCTACATGATGGGCAACGACGATCTTAAAGCCGAGACCAGCATCAACAAAGAGATCGGTCTGGAGTTCAAACGTGACGGCTGGATGGCGGGCGTGACGTGGTTCCGCAACGATTACCGCGATAAAATCGAAGCCGGTTATGCCCCGATTGATCAGACCTCTCTCGGCAAAACCAAAACCGATATTTATCAGTGGGAAAACGTGCCGAAAGCGGTCGTAGAAGGCCTGGAGGGGACGTTGAATGTGCCGGTTACCGAGACGGTGAACTGGACCAACAACATTACTTACATGCTACAAAGTAAGAACAAAGAGACCGGCGATCGTCTGTCGATCATCCCGGAGTACACGCTGAACTCAACGCTGAGCTGGCAAGTACATCAGGATGTATCGGTGCAATCTACCTTTACGTGGTACGGCAAACAGCAGCCGAAGAAATACAACTACAAAGGTCAACCGGTGACCGGTTCTGAGAGCGACGAAGTCAGCCCGTACAGCATCGTAGGCCTGAGCGCGAGCTGGGATGTGACTAAAAACGTTAGCCTGACCGGTGGCGTGGATAACGTCTTCGATAAACGCCAGTGGCGCGCGGGTAATGCGCAAACCACCGGCAACGACAAAACCGGAGCGTATATGTACGGCGCAGGCGCGTACACCTATAACGAGCCGGGTCGAACCTGGTATATGAGCGTTAATACGCACTTCTGATAGACTGTAAGCCCTCTTCCACCGAAGGGGGCTTTTTGCATCTAAGGGGATCCATGCGCACGCTTCACACCACCTTTTCCCTTGCCAGCCAAACTGTTCACCAAATCGCGTTTGAACCCGACACCTTTACTGACGCCGATTTGTTGTGGCTGCCCCATCATCAACACCTTGCTCACGCCGCCCACAAACGTAAAGCCGAACATCTCGCCGGACGCATCGCCGCAGCCCATGCGTTGCAGCATTTAGGTGTCTCCGCTATTCCCGGCATCGGTATTAATGGCGAACCGCTGTGGCAGACGGGGTGCGTCGGCAGTATCACTCATACCGCCGCCTGCGCGCTGGCCGTCGTATCGAATCACACGAAGCAGCTGTTGGGGATTGATTGCGAACAGATCCTGGATGCGCTTGAGGCACAAGAGATCAAAGACGGAATTATCGACCACGAAGAAGAGACGCTTTTACGTCGCACATCCTTGCCGTTTGCGCTGGCGCTCACCCTGACATTCAGCGCTAAAGAGAGCGTGTTTAAAGCGCTGTTTCCCAACGTTAATGCCCTGATGGGTTTTGACAGCGCACGCGTCATCGCGCTCGCAGCCGGGAGCCTGACGCTGGCACTGACCCGTCCACTAGCAGGCTTTCACGAAGGCACGCAGTTCACACTTCACTGGCTGCGCGATGACGATCGGGTGATTACCCTGCTGTCATATTTTCCCGCCGCTTAGCGTTCACGCTGGTCACGGCAAAAGTGATGATAAACACCAGCGCAAACAGCACTACGATGGTCGGCGCAGGCGCGCTGTCGAGGTAAAACGACAGGTATACGCCGCTGACGCACACCAGCATGGATATCATCACCGCCACCAGCAGCGCGACGTGGAAGCGCGTCGTTACCAGCACCGCTATCGCCCCAGGGGCAATCAGCAGCGAAATCGACAGAATAATCCCCACCGCTTTTAGCGTCGCCACGATGGTGAGCGAGACCATGCACAGCAGGCCATAGTGCAGCCACCGGGTGCGTAAACCGCTCACCTGCGCCTGCTGATAGTCAAAGCAGAACAGCAGGAAATCGCGCCATTTAAGGCCAATGACCAGCGTAATCAGCGCCGCCACGATCCCGCTCTGGGCGATATCCATTGCGTTAATCCCCAGCATATCGCCAAACAGAATATGGTCGAGATGCACTTCCGGCTTAACGGCGATATAGAGAATCAACCCTGCGGCGAACATGCCGGAAAACACGATGCCCATGACGGTATCTTGCTTGATACGGCTGTTATCTTTCAGGTATCCCGTGGCGACGGCGCAGAATAATCCCGCCACGAACGCGCCTAACGCCAGCGGCAGGCCGAGCATCCAGGCCAGCACCACGCCCGGAAAGACCGCATGACTCATGGCATCGCCCATCAGCGCCCAGCCCTTCAGGACCAAAAAGACCGACAGCAGCGCGCAGGGCACGGCGACCATCAGTGAAATCAGCATCGCATTATTCATAAAAGCGAACTGGAAGGGTTCGAGCAGTAGCGCGATCATTCCTGTACCTCCACCGCCTGACGCGCCCGACGACGGTTTGCCAGCAGGCCGTGCTTCGGTGCAAAAACAAAGGCCAGCAGGAACAGCAGCGTCTGCGCGACCACAATAATGCCGCCCGTTGCGCCGTCCAGATAATAGCTGGCCCACGCGCCGAGGAAACTGGTGAGACTGCCAATCGCCACCGCAATCATCAGCAAACGCGGAAAACGATCGGTGAGCAGCCACGCGGTGGCACCGGGCGTCACCACCAGACAGATCACCAGAAAAGCGCCGACCGTTTGTAGCGCCGCCACGGTGGAGACCGCCAGCAGCGTAAAGAACAGGATTTTCAGGCGCTCGGGACGCAAGCCGATGGCGCGAGCGTGATTCTCATCGAAAAACGTCACCATCAGATCCTTCCATTTGAACAGCAGAACCAGAATCGAGACCACGCCAATGATCGTGAGCTGCAGGATATCTTCTGGCGCGATGGCCAGAATATTGCCCAGCACGATGGTTTGAATATTCACGGAGGTCGGATTGAGCGACACCATAAAGAGCCCCAGCCCGAAAAAGGAGGAGAAAATCAGCCCAATAATGGCGTCTTCTTTCAGGCGGCTTCGCTGGTTGAGAAACAGCATGCTGGCAGCCGCCAGCCCACCCGACAAAAATGCCCCCAGCGAGAACGGCAGCCCGAGCATGTACGCCCCTGCCACACCCGGCACAATCGAGTGCGAGAGCGCGTCACCAATCAGCGACCAGCCCTTGAGCATCAAATAGCAAGAGAGAAACGCGCACAGACCGCCCACCATCGCCGACACCCACATCGCATTGAGCATGTACTCATAGCCAAAAGGTTCCAGGAGTGCATTCATGATGGTTCCCGCTTATCCGCAGGCAGACGATGCGAGACAAAAGGACGCTCGTCATCGGTAATAATGCGGTCTTCCGAACCGCTGAGCACCACGTGGCGCAGCACGCCGCTAAAGGCGCGCTCGAGGTTATCGGCCGTAAAGGTGGTTTCCGTCGGACCACTTGCCAGCACAGTACCTTTCACCATCACGGTGTAATCGCAAAACTCGGTCACTGAACCCAAATTGTGGGTCGAGACCAGCATTGTTTTACCTTCGTTACGCAACTCTCGTAGCAAGCTGATAATTCTGGCTTCGGTTTTGACATCCACGCCGGTAAACGGCTCATCCAGCAGGATAACTTCGCCCTGCTGCGCGATAGCGCGTGCCAGGAAGATGCGTTTTTTCTGCCCGCCAGACAGTTCGCCGATTTGTCGATGGCGTAACTCGAGCATATCGACGCGAGCCAGCGCTTCGGTGACAATCTGGCGATCCTTCTCTTTGGGGATGCGCATGAATCCCATGTGGCCGTAGCGCCCCATCATCACCGCATCTTCGACCAACACCGGAAACGACCAGTCCACCTCTTCCGACTGAGGGACGTAAGCGACCAGATTCTGACGCAGCGCCTGCTGGGTGGGCATGCCCAGAATCGCGATATTGCCGCTCGCCGCCCGAACAAATCCCATCACCGCTTTAAATAACGTTGATTTACCGGAACCATTCACGCCAACAAGCGCCGCAATGGAGCCACCCGGTACGCTGAACGTGGCGTTCCGTAAGGCGGTGTGACCATTGCGATAGGTCACCGTCACATCGGATACGACAATCCCCTGAGCCTGCATATTTTACTCCTTCATGCCGTCGTGAATGCCCTGCACCAGCGTGCGGGTCGTGACATTGAGCAGATCGAGATAGGTTGGCACCGGGCCGTTTTCGGCGCTCAGAGAATCCACATACAGCACGCCGCCGTAGTGGGTGTCGGTTTCACGCGCCACCTGACGAGCCGGTTTATCGGAAACGGTACTTTCACTGAACACCGCCGGAATGTGATTTTTCTTCACCAGGTCGATCACTTTGCGCACCTGCTGCGGCGTACCCTGCTGATCGGCGTTGATCGGCCAGAGATAAAGTTCCTTCAGGCCCAAATCCCGCGCGAGGTAGGAAAACGCCCCTTCACTGGTAACCATCCAGCGCTTGTCTTCTGGGATGTCAGCCACCTGCTTGCGCAGCGGTTCAAGCGTCTGGGTAATTTTTTGCTTATAAACCTCAGCGTTACGCTGATAAATTTGGGTATTCGTCGGATCGTACTTCACCAGTGCATCGCGAATGTTATCGACGTAAATCAGCGCGTTGTCCGGGGACATCCACGCATGCGGGTTGGGTTTGCCGTTATACGGCCCTTCGTTTATCCCCATCGGCGTGATCCCTTTCGTGACTTCCACTTCCGGCACGCCATTCAGATGCTGGAAGAAGCGCTGGAACCACAGCTCCAGATTCATGCCATTCGACAGAATAAGCTGTGCCTTTTGCGCGCGTTTGATGTCGCCGGGAGTAGGCTGATATTCGTGGATTTCTGCGCCAGGTTTGGTGATCGAGGTGACTTCAGCTGCATCGCCTGCGACGTTTTTCGCCATATCAGCAATGACGGTAAACGTGGTGATTACCCTGAATTTTTCCGCCGCAAATGCTCCCGAGGTGCTTACCGCGGTGAACAGTATGCCGAACAGCACCTTTTTAAATCCTTGCCATGGTCGCATCGCGAGAGCCTCCTGAAGTGGTTAAATTCAAAGCAAAATTAGCCTGTGCTATCTTATATAGCATAGGCTATATTTAAATGAAAATAATTATCATTAAAATTGTGTCAGTTCAGGCCTCTCTGTCGGAACGTGGCGTTTGTGTGCTTGTGCCTCTGCCATACTTTGTCGTTCTCACGATTAACGTTGCCGTCTCTATTATAACGCCATGGATAAATCCACAGTGTCGTATTATTGGCGAATGTTAATAATTGCGAAGCGGCTCGAATATAAAGTGAAATAGATTTGCCTTACATCGGTAATATTCCAGGCGCATATGTTGATTATTCAAATCGGTAATCATTGTCTCTTCGAAAAACAGCCAAAAACCGGAGTTTACACAGGGTTTTTAAAGGCGTTCAATGGTTTGTGGGTGAGTCATTCGGCCGTCCCCCCAGATTTCCTGGAATCGTACTGCTCAATACTGGAGTCAGAATCATGATCAAACGTATATTTCTTTGTGCTTTCATGCTGTTTAGCTTTTCAGTCAGTGCCGCAAATGGTGGGAATGGTGGCGACGGCGGAAACGGGGCTGACGGTGGGAATGGTTCAGACGGAGGCAGCGCAAATAACACCCCTGGCCGTTCAGGTTGCCCTGGAGGAACAGCGCCGAATAAAGCGGGGAAATTTTATCTTCCTGGAACTCACGAGCAATGTAATCCAGGTAAGCAGGACGCACTACGTACGAGGTAACGCTTTGTGACTGTGCCGCAAACAAAGGCTGAATTACGTTCAGCGATTGATAAAAATTTCAGTAAATTAATGGGCTATCTCAACACCATCCCTGAAGAGATGACGTTGGATAATGCCATGGATGGGCATGCGAAAGGCACGCAGATAAGTGTTCGCGATCTGGTTTCTTATCTGCTCGGCTGGAACCATCTGGTAGTGAAGTGGATCACTGCTGACGAAAAAGGGTTGCCCGTTGATTTCCCGGAAACCGGATTTAAGTGGAATCAACTGGGCCTTCTGGCGCAAAAATTTTATGCGGATTATAAAGAATTAAATTATCACGCGTTACTCACTGAACTCGAATCAGCAAAAGAAAATATAGTGAGACTGATTGATGAACGCTCGGATGATATTCTTTATGGTAAACCCTGGTATACGAAATGGACGATGGGACGCATGATCTCTTTTAATACATCATCACCGTATGCCAATGCGAATGGAAGAATAAGACAGTGGGCCAAAAATAATCAGTTCAGTCTAAAATAAAAGCCCACGCAGACAGATCTGTGCGGGCTTTTACTTTTCGGTGCAGAAATCCCCTCACCGAAAAGCATATTCATTACTCGCGAGCGTTAACTTTAGAGCGGCAATCTATATTCGATAACGCCTGGTTTTTCTGCCACCCAGTTATACAATCTTTGCGCCGTCACGTTTTTCTCCTGCGTATGCCAATATAACCGGCCACACTCACGCTCTTTGGCTTTTTGTTGGACATATTCAATCAGCTGTTTGCCGATATTATTTCCCCGGCTATTTTCAGCGACAAATAAATCCTCTAAATAACAAAAGTCATTTACAGACCAAGTTGAGCCATGAAAAACGTAGTGAACAAACCCAAGAACGGTTTGCCCTTTTTTCGCCACCGCACAATGCATGTCTTTATCGGCATCAAAAAAGCGCTTCCAGGTTTCAGAGGTCGTCTCTTCAGGCAACTGGACCTCATAAAATTGCTGATACTTCACCCAGTAAGGCAGCCACTTTGCATAATCGTCCTCTTGAACGGGAGCCACAGAGATTTTTAAATTTTCATCCATCATATCAATCACCTTATAGAACCTTATCAATCTTGATAGTGAAAGAGTACGCCCCTTAGTGGTATCATATAAGACACACTTTTTGATTTTTTCAGGGATCCACTTTGTGAACAAAAAAAGCGTTGTGAGTTTTCCCGGTTTAATACTTAAAAAAGGAAAAATCAAAGAGCAGTTTTATTTGACGATTAAAGAACTGATTCTCAATGGTCAACTGAAGGCGGGCAGTAAACTCCCCTCCAGCAGGACATTTTCTGAGATGATGTCAATTTCCAGAAACTCGGTGATAGCCGGTATCGATCGCCTTATCGATGAAGGTTATCTCACGACCAAACACGGCTCAGGAACCTTTGTCACCTCAACTGTTCCGGATGATGTGATTCATATTAAAGCCACCGCCCCTGACCAGGACACCAGCTCCGAAAATAGTGTGCCCACTATTCATCCCGACCGGGATGCACTGACAAAAATATGGGAGAAAACCGCGCCGCTCTCCGGGAACAATATGACGTTTAATATTGGTATCGGCTGTGTCGATTTATTTCCCTATGAGCTTTGGGGACGCATGTTAGGGCGAATCTGGCGTCAGTTTCGTCATCAGGATGGCAAACTCCATGAAGCCCTGGGATATAAACCCTTAAGAGCCGCGATTGGCGAATACGTACGCGCAACGCGAGGTTTGCATTGCTCTGACGAGCAGATTCTTATCGTCAATGGCACCCAGCAGGCGATGAATCTTACGGCGCACGTCCTTTTACAAAGAGGCGACGAAGTGTGGCTGGACGAGCCGGGTTACGATGGGGCGTTAGGCGCATTTACGTCCATGGGGGCCACAGTCCGCCCTGTCATCAGTGATAACAAGGGTATGGATATTTCGTATGCGATAAAACACTGGCCACAGGCAAAAATGATTTTCACGTCGCCCTCTCATCAATTTCCTCTTGGCGGCACATTAAGTTTATCCAGAAGAATTGCGCTGCTTGACTGGGCTTCAGAAAATAAGATGTGGATTTTTGAAGATGATTATAACAGTGAATTCAGATATACCGCACAACCCATACAAGCCCTTCAAGGACTGGATAAACAACAGCGGGTAATATATGCCGGCTCATTTTCTAAAATGATGTTCCCCGGATTTCATTTGGGTTTTTTAGTGATACCCGAGAGTCTCGTGGAGTCATTTAAAATCGCCAAATATTACGGCGATACGCGTACCCCTTATTTGGAACAAATGATACTTGCCGCATTTATTTCCGAAGGGCATTACGCGCGTCACGTCAGACGGGTAAGAAAAGCCTGTCATGAACGCCAGCGCGTAATGATCGAAGCCATACAGTTGTACTTACCAGAAATCACTCTCGCCGAACCTTTCGATTCAGGCATTCACATCGTGTGTTGGTTAGCCGATGGGATTCAGGAATTGTACATGATCGATAAATGCCGTAAAGCCGGTTTAGGCGCACAACCTCTTTCGCGGTACTGCCAAACAAAGCCCACGAAGCAGGCTATTCTGTTCGGTTTTGCAGCGCATACCCCCTCAGAAATAGTTGACGGTATAAAAAAACTGGCTCAAACAATGACGCGGTAAAATCATCTATGCCCACGACACCACAGCGCCGCGGGCCTGTTTTCTATTTCTGCGCTAACCGTTTGTTCAAAGCATCGAGATACCGCTGAGCACTGCGGGCTTCGGAAGGATCAGCCTGCTGGCTGGCGGCTTTTTCATACCAGTAACGCGCCTGCTCATTATCCTGCGGCACACCGCTACCGTTTTCGTAAAGAAAACCCAGTAACTTTTGATCGCCCGGGCTACCTTGGTCCGCCGCTTTGCGAGTCCAGCACGCCGCCTGTACCGGGTCTTTCGTGACGCCTTCACCCATCGCATATTTAGTGGCAATACTGGTTTGTGCGTACAAATAGTTTTGTTCGGCTGCGCGCTTCATCCATTCAAACGATTGCTGCTCGTTTTTTTCAACACCATGACCGTACCGGTAGCGTTCGCTTAACGCATACTGCGCTGGCGCATAGCCTTGCTCGGCGGCTTTGGTAAACCAGGATACGGCTCTGGGCGCATCAATACTCACGCCAATGCCGTTGTAGTAACAGTTGGCCAAATCGTGCTGCGCGACTTTATTACCGCGATTCGCCTTTTCAGTGGTTTGCTGAATATCGTTACACGCGGGGAAATGAGGATTAGCGGCACTGGCCGCTGCGCTCCATAACATCACGACGGCGCAGGCAACTTGCCAGGGAAAACGGGTGTTTTTCACTTTTTGTTTCTCTCTTCTTGGGATCGTGCCTTCGGGCATTCTAAGGTGATAGCGAGCGTCGCTCATTGTCAGGATAACCGATAACGAAACTCCTCAAGACGCTTTATCTGCCGCCCTTCTGCGTCAAAATTCTCCGCCGCCAGCCACGCGCGAAATTCCGCATCACGTTCCGGCCATTCGGCATCAATAATAGAAAGCATGTCACTATCGCGGTTGCGCGCTTTACGCACCAGTTTTTGCCGCAATCGCCCTTCCCAGACGAATCCGAGCCGTTCTGCCGCATTGCGTGACGCAACGTTCATCGAATCACATTTCCACTCCAGCCGACGATAATCATGCTCGAAGGCATTTTTCAGCAGAAGCCAGACAGCTTCGGTGCCCATCGCGGTGTTTTTCATTTTGCGCGACCAGGTGACGTGGCCGATTTCCACCGAGCCCATCATTCGTTCAATCGCCATGTAACTCACCAGCCCCACGGCCCGCTCTGAGTTCACATCCATCACGGCATAAGGTACCAGCCCGTCATCCATCACTTTGCCGATAATCCAGTGGGCCGTCGCCTCCACGTTTTCAGGCTGGGTGCTGGCAAGCCACGTCCAGTCGCTGTCATCGCCCATTGAATAGGCATCGAAAAGGTCGGCGGCGTGAAGTGCGGCATCCAGCGGTTCAAGCCGACAGAATCGCCCGATGAGCGGCGTGCGGGTTAAAAGCTGTGCCCCTTTCCAGTCCGGGACAATATCGTTAACGGTTTGACCATGTTGATTGATTTCCGGCACGTCTGTGACTCCCTGATATGTAATGCATTTGTTATATCAGGACAAAAAGCAGGCGGGAAGGGTTTGTTTGTTCGCAGCGCTTAATAGCCATTACGCATGCCTTATACCGTGCAGGCATAAGCAAAGCAGAATTTGAACTTTGCGGAATTTCTGACTGCGCCTAACGTAACGGAGCCTAAAACAATCACAATAAATCACTTCCAGGGATCGCTATGACGAAAAAATTGCTGCCGTTACTGGTGCTGGCTGCGCTGTCTGCCGCCGCCCACGCCGCTACTCCGCCAAATACACTGGTTGTCGCACAGGGTCTTGATGACATCGTCAGCCTCGATCCCGCCGAAGCCAATGAGCTTTCGAGTATTCAGACGGTGCCAAGCCTCTACCAGCGTCTGGTTCAGCCGGACCGCGATAATCCGGAAAAAATCACCCCAATTCTGGCAGAAAGCTGGCAGGAAGATGCCGCCGCCAAAACGCTCACAATCAAGCTGAAACCCGACACGAAATTTGCCTCCGGCAACCCATTGCGCCCGGAAGACGTGATTTTCTCGTATACCCGCGCGGTCACGCTGAACAAATCCCCGGCATTTATTCTGAACGTGCTGGGCTGGGAGCCAAGCAATATCGCCAGCCAGCTGAAAAAAGTGGATGACCATACGCTCACGCTGCACTGGACGGCGGACGTCAGCCCGGCGGTGGCGCTGAATATTCTCTCCACGCCGATCGCCTCGATCGTGGATGAGAAGCAAGTGTCCGCGAATGTGAAAGACAACGACTTCGGCAACGCATGGCTGAAAATGCACTCTGCGGGTAGTGGCGCATTCAAAATGAAGGTTTACCAGCCGCATCAGGCCATCGTGCTGGAGGCCAACGAAACGGCGCCTGGTGGCGCACCGAAGCTGAAAAATATCATTATTAAAAACGTACCGGATCCGGCCTCTCGCCGCCTGCTGATCCAGCAGGGCGATGCAGATGTGGCGCGCGATCTGGGTGCTGACCAAATCAGCGCGCTGGAAGGCAAAGCGGGTGTGAAGGTGCTGAGCATACCGTCCGCCGAGCAAAACTATCTGGTGTTTAACGCCGGCAATAGCGCCAACCCGCTGCTGAATAATCCGGCGTTCTGGGAAGCTTCGCGCTGGCTGGTAGATTATGAAGGCATCACCAAAAATCTGCTGAAGGGCCAATATTTTGTCCATCAGAGCTTCCTGCCGGTCGGTCTGCCGGGCGCGCTGGAAGATAACCCGTTTAAATTCGATCCGGCCAAAGCGAAAGAAATCCTCGCCAAAGCGGGCATCAAAGACGCGCACTTCACGCTGGATGTGGAGAACAAACCGCCGTTTATCACTATCGCCCAGTCGATGCAGGCGAGCTTTGCTCAGGGCGGTGTAAAAGTGGATCTCCTCCCGGCCGCGGGTAGCCAGGTCTATGCGCGCGTGCGCGCGAAGCAGCATCAGGCCGCGATTCGCCTGTGGATCCCGGATTATTTCGATGCGCACTCTAACGCGAGCGCCTTTGCGTGGAACGACGGGAAATCCAGCACCGTGGCAGGGCTGAACGGCTGGAAAATCCCCGAGCTGACCAAAGCCACGCTGGCAGCGGTCGCCGAACCGGATCCGGCGAAACGTCTGGATTTGTACACTAAAATGCAGCAGGAATTGCAGCATAACTCCCCGTACGTGTTTGTCGATCAGGGCAAAACCCAGATTGTGGTGCGCGACAACGTGAAGGGTTATCAGCAGGGGCTGAATGCGGATATGGTTTGGTACGATCGGGTGACGAAATAAATAAAACAGCGATGAAATATTAAAGTGACTAGAAGACATGCAGCAAGGGTTTTGATCCGGCTGTAAATCGCCGAAGCGTTTCCGAAAGGCCGGGGCGACGCGCAGGGATGCGCGGAGAGGGCGTGACCTGCAGGGATGCAGGATCGCGCCCGACCCGATAGCCTGAAGGAAAAAGCTGAGGGAATCGCGTAGCGACGATTTTCGTGCCGGGAGCCCGGGTCGCCAGGGCTGTGGCGATTGAGCCGCCCTGGCACGTTCACTGATCCGAATCGCCCAGAGAAGCAATGGACATGAGGTGAACGGAATCCCCCCTGGTATTGCATGTTTCCCCTCACCCCAACCCTCTCCCAAAGGAGAGGGAGAAGTAATACAGCTGATAAATAATAAAGAGTTTTTATGCCACATCTTTCTTCCGGCGTGACGCGCTTTTTACAAGGTCTCGTCACCCTACTCCTCACGCTGCTCGGGCTTTTGCTCGTCACCTTTGCGCTCTCCGCGTTTTCTCCCGTTGATCGCGTTTTACAGATCGTCGGGGATCACGCCAGCCAGTCCACGTACGATCAGGTTCGTCATCAGCTTGGGCTGGATCAGCCGCTGCCGGTGCAGTTCTGGCACTATCTGCAAAATCTTGCCCACGGCGATTTAGGGATTGCCAGCGCGACCGGACAGCCGGTGTTGCAAGATCTCCTGCACGCGTTTCCCGCGACCTTAGAGCTTGCCACGCTGGCGCTGATTATCGGTTCCGTTCTCGGCGTGATCGCGGGCGTTCTGTGCGCGCGCTTTGCAGGTTCGCCGCTCGATTTAGCTATTCGCACGCTGACGCTACTCGGCAACTCGGTGCCCATTTTTTGGCTCGGTCTGCTGATGCTGGCGCTGTTCTACGCGAATCTGCAATGGAGCGCCGGACCCGGCAGGCTGGATGATATCTGGCAATATACCGTCGAACCGCGCACCGGGTTTGCGCTGATTGATACGTGGCTGTCGGGCGACAGCGCGGCGTTCAAAAATGCGGTCAGCCATCTGGTGCTACCGGTGCTGCTGCTGGCCTATTATTCGCTGGCAAGCATCACCCGCCTCACGCGCTCCGCGTGCCTGAGCGAAATGAATAAAGAGTACATCCTGCTGGCGCGCGCCAAAGGTGCCGGGGAGATGACCATTCTGCTGCGCCATGTGCTGCCGAATATTCGCAGCACGCTGTTCACCGTGATTGCGCTGTCGTACACCAGCATGCTGGAGGGCGCGGTACTGACCGAAACGGTCTTCTCCTGGCCGGGTATTGGCCGCTATCTCACCACCGCGCTGTTCGCGGGCGATACCACCGCCATCATGGGCGGGACGCTGGTGATTGGCGTGTGCTTTGTGCTGATTAATAACCTCACTGACCTGCTCGTGCGGGCAACCGATCCCAGGGTGCGCTGATGCCGTTTTATCTTTTTTTGCGCCGCCTGCGCCGCTCTCCCGCTGCGTTTTGCGGGCTTATTGCTATCGCGATTTTAGTTTTTATCGCCCTGTTCGCGCCGTGGCTCGCACCGCTCGATCCCAACTGGCAGGATGCGGCTTCGCGTCTGCAAGCACCGAACAGTGCCCATTGGCTGGGCACCGACAGCTACGGGCGTGACCTGCTTTCGCGCCTGATTTACGGCAGTCGCCCGGCGTTGGGTCTTGTCGCGCTGGTCACCGTTATCACCCTGCCTGCCGGATTGCTGATCGGGATTATGTCCGGCTATTACGGCGGCTGGGTAGAGCGCGTGCTGATGCGCTTTACCGACGTGGTGATGTCGATGCCGCGCCTGATTCTGGCTTTTGCGTTCGTCGCCATGCTCGGCCCCGGCCTGGTGAATGGCGCGCTGGCGTTAGCGCTCACGACCTGGCCGGCATATGCGCGTCAGGCGCGGAGTGAAATCCAGCGTTTGCGCCACAGCGATTATCTGGCTGCCGCCGAGATGATGGGGATTCGCGGCGGGCGATTATTGCTCGGGCACATTCTGCCGCTGTGTTTACCCTCTGCGATTGTGCGTCTGGCGCTCGATCTGGCGGGGATTATTTTGGCTGCCGCCGGGCTGGGTTTCCTCGGTTTGGGCGCGCGTCCGCCGATGGCCGAATGGGGAGCAATGATCGCCGACGGCATGCAGGTGATTTTCGATCAGTGGTGGATTGCCGCCATTCCGGGCGGGGCGATTTTGTTCGCCAGCCTGGCGTTTAATTTATTGGGCGATGGCCTGCGCGACATACTGGAGCCGCATCATGACTGAACCCCGCGTCATCGTCGAGGCGCTGAATATCGACTACCCCGCCGCACGCGTGGTCAACAATTTGAGCTTTACGTTGGGCAACGAACGGCTGGCGCTGGTCGGCGAATCCGGTTCGGGCAAATCCATGTCAGCCCGTGCGTTAATGGGTCTGGTGCGCCAACCCGGCGTGGTGAGCGCTCGCCAACTTAACGTGCTGGGCAACGATCTCCTGACCCTGAATAACCGCCGCTGGCAGGCGCTGCGCGGCAATGGCATTGCGATGGTGCTTCAGGATCCGCGCTACGCGCTCAATCCGGTAAAAAACGTTGCGGCACAGTTGGAAGAAGCACTCACGCTGCATCAATCTTTGTCGCGTAAAGAGCGGGCAGAACGCGTTCGCGAGATGATCCACGCCGTCGGGCTAAACGATGCGGTATTGGCCCGTTACCCCGGGGAATTATCAGGCGGCATGGGCCAGCGCGTCATGATCGCCATTGCACTGATGAATAACCCGCAGGTGCTGATTGCCGATGAGCCGACTTCTGCGCTTGATGCGCGGCTGCGCAATCAAATCCTTGAGCTGCTGGTGCAACAGTGTGAACAGCGCCAGATGGCCATGCTGCTGATCAGCCACGATTTGCCGCTGGTGGCGGAGCATTGCGACCGGGTGCTGGTGATGTATCAGGGTGAAAAGGTCGATGAAATGGCGGCGAATCAGTTGCCACAGGCCACGCACCCGTATACCCGTACGCTGTGGACCTGTCGGCCCGATGCCAGTACCTACGGGCAAATGTTGCCCACGCTGGATCGCACTCAGTCATGGGAGGAGTCGAACAATGGCGCTCGTTGAAGTCAGTCAGTTACAGGTCGCGTTTGGCGAGAAAACGGCGGTATCGGCCGCCAGTTTTACGATTGAAAAAGGCGAAACGTTTAGCCTGATCGGTGAATCCGGCTGTGGCAAATCCACCCTGCTTCGCGTGCTCGCTGGGCTGCAGCGCCAGTGGAGCGGCAATCTCCGGCTGCTGGGCGAAAACCTGAAACCCGAAGCCCGGTTTACAGGCGCGCTGCGTCGCAACGTGCAGATGGTTTTTCAGGACCCGTGGGCGTCGCTGCATCCAAACCATACGATTTCGCGCACGCTGTCGGAACCGTTAAAAATCCACGGCGAAACGCAGATTGCGGAAAAAGTGGCCGAGGCCTTAGAGCAGGTCGGGCTTGCGGCAGATGCAGCGAAACGCTATCCGCATCAGCTCTCCGGCGGCCAACGCCAGCGCGTAGCTATCGCCCGCGCGCTGCTCCTTCGCCCGCAACTGTTGCTGCTGGATGAGCCCACGTCAGCGCTGGATATGTCGGTGCAGGCGGAAATTCTCAATTTACTCAACCGCCTGAAACAGCAGCATGGCATGACCTATTTGCTGGTGAGCCATGATGCGGACGTTATCGCGCATATGTCCGATCGCGCGGCGTTTATGGCGCACGGGCAAATTCAGCGGGTGTTTGATCGCCAGGCCATGCTGAACGGTGAACATCGCATGGGCTAACGCTTTGCCTTCAAGCCGGGCAGGTTCAACAGCCCGGCTCTTTTCCTCCTCCCTCAATCACATTTCCCGTGTGCCTAAAACCTGTTTCCGATCACAAGTCAAAAACTGGTAGGTAATTTGATAACTATTTACAATTGTAAATGATATACATTTTCATTATCATTTTTCGTTACGTAAGCAACTGTAAAGAAAAATGACATGATGACCTCAACGCTAAAAAAAACCACCTACTGTGCGCTGGCCATTTCTATGGCGATACACTCAGGCGCTGTATTCGCTAAGCAATTCACCGATAAGGATTTTCAGTCTCAGCCGCTGGGGCATGGCGTTTACGAACTGGCGTATGATAATGCGCAAAAGGCGCTGTACGCGGCGTCTGCGCCCTCTTTTGAAGCAGACAAAAAGGCCGGTCTGGTTTTCCGTCTGAATGCCGATTCCCTTCAAATCGATCAAAAAATCGCGACTGAACGCCGTACGTTTGCCGTCGCACTGGATGAAGCAAACCACATTCTGTATCTCGGTAACGCGATGGAAGGGTCAGTCACCCTGCTTGATACCCGCACCAACAAAGTGATCAAAACCATTCAGCTGAGTGATGACTCAAACCCGGACCGACAAGCGCACGTTCGCGAAGTGGTGCTGGATAAAAAACATCACCGCCTGTACGTCTCCGGAATCGGCAGCAAGGACAAAGGCCTGTTGTGGGTTGTCGATACGCAAAAACAAGCGCTTGCACAGACAATTGAGAAGCTAGAGCCCGTCGGCTTTGCGGTGGATGAAGCGGGTGACAAAGTGTACGTGGTCACCGGAACTGGCGAGCTGATCACGCTCGACGGAAAAACGTCAAAAACCCTCAAACGCGTGAAGGTCGATCCTGCTGACCCTGAACATTACTTCCTGAATATTGCCCTGAACACGTCCAAAGGTGTGGGCTATATCGCCGACACCAACACCGCGGATGTGCTGGTTGTCGAACTGGATTCTGGCAAGCTTATCCATCGAATCCCTTCGCCGAACTCCATCGCCGTGGTTTACCACCCTGCGTGCAACGAAATCTACGTTACCCACCGCAACGCTCATCAAATCAGCGTTATCGACGCGAACAGCTATGCCGTGAAGCACACCATTAAAACCGCCGCCATGCCGAACAGTCTGGTGCTTTCTGCCGATGCCAGCACGCTGTATGTGAGCGTTAAACAGGACGAAAAAGCGAAAGAAGCGGACTACGTGCTCAAGATTGATTTAACCCAATTCTAAGGATTCTGTTGTGATGATTCAGACACGCACGGCGGTGGCGGTTGCGCTCGCCCTGACCACCTCCCCGGCCGCTGTTTATGCAGCAGAGACCGCACCACTCAACGAAGATCAGATTGTCGTCACCGCGACCGGTTTCAGCCAGGAACGCCGCGAAGCCCCGGCAACCATTTCTGTCGTCAATGAAAAGGAACTCAATACCCGCTCGAATCAGAATGTGACGGAAGCGATTCGTGAGATGCCGGGCGTGCTGGTCGGCAATGGTCACGGAAGCCTGGCAACCGGTGACGTGCAGATGCGCGGCATGGATTCGACCTACACGTCGTACATGGTTAACGGCATTAAACAAGCCACCCGCGAATCGCGCCCTTACGGACACCATATTGGGACGGAAGCGGCCTTTATGCCACCGATAGCGGCCATCGAGCGCATCGAGGTGATCCGTGGGCCGATGTCTTCTCTGTATGGGTCTGACTCCATCGGCGGCGTGGTCAATGTCATCACCAAAAAAGCCTATAGCCTCGAAAACTGGACCGGGGTGCTGGAAAATAACTATTTCCTGCAGGAAAAGAGCGAATACGGCAACACCAACCAGACCAATGCTTTCTTAATGGGGCCGATTATCCCGGGTAAGCTTGGCGTCAGCGTGGCCGCGGATTATCTGGATCGCCGTGACGATGACAGCCAGTCGGATGAACGCTTCGTGAAGCATGAAGCCGGAAATCTGGATGCGACTATCGCCATGTCACCGACCGATACCCAGCTCTGGGATCTGAACGTCACAAAGGGTAATCAGGAAAAATCACATAATAATAAAGAATGGTATTGGGGCTTCGACCGCGATGCGGCGTCACTTTCTCAGCACGCATGGTATGGCGACGACCTGCTGGAAGTGAAGAACTACATCAGCTATGAAAAAGCTAAAACGGAGTATCGCGTGCCGGGGATGAGCTCGCAGTTTATCAAGCAGCGTAACTTTGAAGCGAACAGCGCGAATACCTTCTCGCTGGGCGATCACAAGCTGACGCTTGGCGCGAACTGGACGCGCAATGAGCTGGATGACACCTTTGGCATCGAGGACAAAGAAGCGCCTGGCGTCACGCCGGTCAGTAAAATCACTCGCGATGGTTGGGCGGTGTTTGCTGAAGATGCCTGGATGATAGTGCCAGACTTCACGTTGACCAGCTCCGCACGTCTGGATCACGACAGCTATTTTGGCTACCACGTCACGCCAAAGCTCTATGGCAACTGGACAATCGACGAAAGCTGGGCGCTGAAAGGCGGCGTGTCGGCTGGCTATAAGAAACCGGATTTACGTCAAAATAACGAAGGCTTTACCAGCGTTTATGGCAGCTATCCCTATTCTGAAATCAGCATCGGGAATGATGATCTGAAGCCAGAGCAGAGCGTGAACACCGAGGTGGGGGTTTACTGGCAACAGGACGCGCTGGCGCTGGATGCGACCCTTTTCTACACCAGGTTTAAGGACAAAATCAGCGACTACACCATCTGTACCCAGACGGCCACGCAAAAATGCGTATACAACGGTTACACCGCGGACAGCGTTTATCAGTACTTTAACGTCAGCGATGCGGAAATCTATGGTATTGAGCTTAACGGCGACTGGCAGGTGACCGCCTCGCTGAGAGCCAACGCCAACTACACCTACACGCACAGCGAGCAGAAAAGCGGTGATTACAAAGGCTATGCGCTGAGTGATTTCCCAACCAGTATGGCTAACGTGTCGCTGACCTGGAATGTGCTGAATGACCTGGAGTTGTGGACCAAATCGAGCTGGCGCAGCAATTCGCCGGACATTGGCAAATCCACTTCGACGGAAGCTTATGCGCTGGTGGATCTGGGCGCTCGCTACCATCTGAACAAGAACATCACGCTGATGACCGGGATTAACAACCTGTTCGATGCAAACCCGGTTTACACCACCACTTACAACCAGTCGGCCATGCTGGAAGGCCGTCGTTATAACCTTGGCGCTCGCTACGAGTTCTAACCTCATCCACCGGAGCCATCGGGCTCCGGTATCCTCTTTCCCCGCTTAAAAGGCTCAATCGCGCAAGATTCTGGAAGACGCCTCGCAAACCAAAAAGTTAGCGCGTGTAATGACTTTTCTTTGCCATTTCAGGGTCGTAAAGTGCGTGCATTGCGGCACATCCGCAATCGGGTGTAGGAACCCAGACTTCACGATACGACAATGTTTGTCGCAACAGTGCGTGTCCCATTAAGATCATGGCGGCGCTGGTGGAGCAGCCGAAAAGCTGGCCGTTTTTATCGTGTACGGTATTCCTACCTCCGTCAGCGCTACCATCCCTGAGCGTCGTAACTCGTGTGGTGGTCAGGAGATATTTACTCAAAAGGAAAACCACATGGCGATTATCCCAACTTTGCCTACTTCACAATCCGCTGACAGTTTTACTCACCAATTGCTTGCGCTGTCGCTTCCCGCATCTGCCGGTTCACTGCAAATTGCGGATGCCTGCACCGCATTTGCGAGCGTACTGGTTGAAACGGACGATACCGAAACACGCCGTGCGCTGTGCGAGCGTTTGCTGGATGCGCTTGGTCAGCTGCATTCACTCTGCAGCGATCTCTCGCCCTATCTGGTAAAGCATTTGCTTGAAGGCGAAAAAATCGACTCCTGCGCGCCCGACTGCTGGCAGAACACCGCTACACAGGTGGAGAACGCGCAGGCGCTCACACAGGCTATTCAAGGGGGAACACTTTCTGCAAGCGTAGAGAAAACGTTAACAGGATTGCTGCATGATATGGTCTGGCTGCTGGCGGAGTTTGTGAGGGAGTCTTCTGTCACGCAGGCGGCCTGATAGCCACCCCAACGTTCAATCAGCGGTGCCGAAATTCTGCACGCGTTAGCAGGATTTCGGCACTGGGTCGGTCTGAATAATGTTAGATCTTGAGCATTTTTACCGTGGCTTCGATGTCTATCTCATCGGCGGTGAAAATGAGCGTTGAGCCCTGGAAGGTGGTGATCGCCAGTTTTTTCAGCGAGCGCATTTCGCCAGGTTTAGCGGCGGCAGATTTCGGGCTGATGCTACTCATCAGTATGCCCACTGACAGCACGGCATTCTCTTTATCAATGCGGGTTTCAACAGGCACCTCTTCGCTGTACACCACGAAGGACTTGATGGACGTGAGCTTGATTTTCTCGCCCGCAATATAGATGTATTTGCTTTCGGGAAGGACTTTC
Organism: Lelliottia sp. GFLA7; assembly: GCF_056490165.1. Classification (NCBI taxonomy): domain Bacteria; kingdom Pseudomonadati; phylum Pseudomonadota; class Gammaproteobacteria; order Enterobacterales; family Enterobacteriaceae; genus Lelliottia; species Lelliottia sp. GFLA7. Next base: position 902,843 of record NZ_JBWLAQ010000001.1, read on the forward strand.
ACCGCGAACGCCGACAGCCCTTTATTATTGGTCGTCGGTTCAAACGTCACGGCGGCATCTTTTTTGATGAGCTCTGGGTTGGCGACCTTGATCACATGAAAATAACGGTTATCACCGTTTTCATCTTTGATAAATCCAAAACCTTTGTCTTCAAACCAGGTTGTGATTGTTCCGTTCATCGCCATTACCGCCTAATTAATCGTTCATCATCTCAATTTTTGCAGCGCGCAGTTTAAAGCACAATGCCCGCGCAGACCACGCCTTTGGGTTAAGTGTGGACAATAATTTTCTGCTGCGCGAGGGGATACCGATATCCTGAAGGCGGCCGTTCGATTCGCCAGTCGGCTGAAAAATGGTTATGATCCGCTCCCACTCGCCATCCGGGCAGCCCGATGTCTACCATTCTCGATACCTTTATCGCCCCGCCGTGCCATGACACGATAGAGATTCTCTATCAGGATGAGCATCTGGTGATTATCAATAAACCCAGCGGGCTGTTGAGCCTTTCGGGGAAGAATCCGCAAAATCTCGACTCCGTGCATTATCGGCTGGTCAAAACCTTTCCTGGCTGCACGCTTATCCATCGGCTGGATTTCGGCACGTCCGGATTAATGGTGATCGCCCGCAACAAGACGATCAATGCCGCACTTTGCCAGCAGTTCAGCCAGCGCACGGTGACCAAAATATACAGCGCCCTGCTCTGCGGGCATCTTGAGAACAATGAAGGCGCGATCGACGCGCCAATAGCCAAAGATCCGGCGCTGTTCCCGCTGATGTCGATTTGTGCCATCACCGGCAAGCCCGCTCGCTCGCGCTATCGGGTGATCGAGCGTTTTAATCGTGTAGGGGAAGACGGGACGGAACTGCCGCTGACGCGGGTTGAGCTGACCCCAGAAACAGGGCGTACCCATCAACTGCGCATTCACTGTCAGCAGTTGGGCCACCCTATTCTGGGCTGCGATCTGTACGGCGGTCTGCTACGGCCAGGGACCGAAAAGACGCCACGGCTGATGCTGCACGCTAGCGAGTTGCACTTTGTTCATCCCGTCAGTGAAGAGATAATCAAAGCGCAAAATGCCAGTCCGTTTTAAACGCAAAGAGAAGATTGACGATGCGCCGAAAGCAATTCGGCGCCGTGTTCAGAACAGACAGGAATGTGTTTGTCGCGGGCTGAATATGTGATGCGTGCGTTCAATAAATGCGGCTTACCACATCAAATCGTCAGGCACTTTAAAGTCAGCATACGGATCGTCTTCATCCTGCTCTTCCTGACTCAGCGCACTGTTTAAAACAATGCTGTTTGCATCGCGCTGGGCAATTTTATCGGCCACAACCGCAGGAATAATGGCATATTCGCTCTCGCCATTTTTATCCGTTGCCAGACGCGCAATCGCCAGGCGGCCGCTGATCAACTGCGCCTGAGTGGTCTTATCGACAAACACTTTTTTAATTAAATTACCGTCGGTGAAGTTAAAACCAATATCACCTTTTGAATCGGTAATTTTATTCATTTCAATAAGCTGTTTAACCTGAGCTTTATATTCTTTCGATAACACAGCCAGTTTTTGCTGTTCGCTCAACTGCTTATCACGCTCAAGCTGTGACTTTTTATTCTCTTCCACCGCCTCTCTTGCCTCACGGGCCTGAACGCGAGACTTTTTCGCTGTTCTCTGGACTTTGGCCATTTTTTTGCTGCTCACGAGACCCGCTTTTAGCATCTGCTCTTGTAAGGTAAGTTTTGTCATTTTCGCTTCTAAACCTGATGAATAATGAGTGGGATTATACCTGCAATTCTGGAGACTGTACCACTTTACAGGGCCCGCGCGCGCAGCGACTTTCGGAACGCCGGGCACGAATGGCGCTCGTTACGCTCTGTTTTTTCCGGCATCGGATTGCCAGTAAAGCGGCGTCCCGAACGCTTCAACGAAGTAATCAATCGCCGCCCTGACGTTCAACGGCGGGTGGCGGGTATGGGGATAAATCGCGGCAATACTCTGCGGCTCCGTCTTAATGGAGGTCTCTATCTCTGGCAACAACGCCACCAGCTCACCGCGTTGTAACCGCTCGCCAATCAACCAGTCCGGGAAAAGAACGATGCCCATTCCCCCGAGCGCCGCGATAAGCAGCGTTTCCGCATTATTGGAAGATAACCGCGGCGTGACCGGATAATGCACCCACGCCCCGCCCGGTTGACGCGCCAGCCAACGGTTTGGGCCGGAAGAGCCACGGTAGACAAGGCATTGATGCCGGGCCAAATCGGCGGGCCCTTCGGGTGCGCCATGCTTTTGCACATACGCCGGTGACGCAGCCAGATGGTAAAACTGCTGGCCGAAAATGCGCGCGTGGAAGGAGGAATCCGTCAGCTCACCGATGCGAAAGATCACGTCGGCAGCATCCTTGTGCGGATCGATATAATCGTCCGTCAGCGTCAGATCCAGGTTCAGCCGGGGATAGCGTTCTGCCAACGCGGGCAGCCAGGGGGCGATGTGCCGCTGCCCAAAAAACACGGGCGCATTCATGCGGATCACCCCGGACGGCTCACGCGTGCGTTCGTCGAGTTCCCGCCGCGCATCCTCCAGACTCCCCGTCACGGTTCGCGCATAACGGACGAAGAGATGACCACTTTCAGTCGGCATGACCGCGCGGGTATTGCGATAGAAAAGCTGCTGGCCGATCGCATCTTCAAGCTGATGGATAACGCGCGACACCTGAGACGCTGAAATCCCTTCGCGCCGCGCCACCACAGAAAAATTCTGCGTCTCATACACGTCAATAAAAAAGCGCAGCCAGCGGATACTGATGTTGGCGAAATCGTACATTGATGCATTTCCTGCACAGGTGTTTATCGCATTATGGCATTTTTCTCACCGATGTTTCGCCGTAGTCTTCCCGGCTCGACAACGTGGGACGGTGTGTTATGCAACTGGTATTCATTCTAATGGTGATCGCGGGCGGCATGGGGCTGTCTGTAGAAGCGGGCTTGCTGGGGCCGCTGGGCGGTGAAGTCGGTGATTTGTGGGCGACGTTCAGCGTCTTTGGCGTCGGTGCTGCGCTGACCTTTCTGCTGATGCTGTTTTTCAGCCCGCGCAACAGCCCGTCATTTTTCGCCCAGCCTTCGTGGCAACTTTTGGGCGGCGTGCTCGGCCCGGTCTACGTCATCATTCTGACCGTCGCTACACCCGCGATCGGCGTGGCGATGACCATGATTAGCGTTCTGGCCGGTCAGGTGTTTAAGAGCCTGATTATCGATCACTTCGGGCTGCTGGGAACGCCGCACCGTAAAATTGACAGTAAACGTATCATCGCACTGATGTTTATCATCGCGGCGCTGGTTCTCGTGGCTCAGGGATAACGTACAATGACGATAATCATGATTATTTTGGCCGTCATCGGCGGCGCGACGCTCAGCATTCAGGCCGCCATTAATGGGCAGTTGGGCAGTCGAGTTGGGGTGTTCAAGAGTGCATTTCTGACGTTTTCCGTCGGGGCGTTGATCACCGGGCTGCTGATTTTCTTCTTCGAGTCTCCCCACGCGGTCAGCCTGCTGGACGTGCCGAAATGGCAGCTATTGGGGGCGATGTTCGGGGTACCGTACATTGTCATCATGGTGCTCGCCGTGCAGCGCATTGGGGCTGCGGTCGCCACCGTCGCGGTGATATTCGGGCAGTTAACCATGAGTATGCTTATCGATAACTTTGGCTGGCTGCACAATCCGTCCATTCCGTTTTCGATGAGCCGTCTGGGGGCCATTGTGTGCCTGGGCCTCGCGCTGTGCTTTATTTACGCCAGCAGCAAGACCAAAACAGCGCCGACTAAAAAGTCACTGCGCCACACCGCGACGAACGAATAATCGCGTTTTACAGGCAATTAAAAAATAGAACTCTACAATTAGGAAAACGCGTATAACCGAGACGAAAATAAAAATGAAGGCAAACGTGGTGGCTTATGGCTTGGCTGTGCTGTGTTCAAGCCCAGCCTGGAGCGCTGACTATATTACGGGTCAGCAACAACAGTATATTCATGATGGCTTTTCACTTTCGTCTTCGCTCGGTTATTTGGGCGGTGAATCCAAAGAGTTTGTTTATGATAATGGCAGGCAGCTCAGCCGTCTCGACTGGAAAATCAACAACGCGGCCATCATTAAAGCCGAAGCCAATTACGATCTTCTGCCCTGGCTGAGTATCAATGCGGCGGGCTGGACGACGATTGCGTCAAATTCCGGTCATATGAATGATTACGACTGGCAGAATCCTAACTCCTCGCAAAATACCGACAGCTCATCGAGCGCAGCCACGTTAAATGAAGCCAATGAATACGATCTGAGCCTGCGGGGCTGGTTGCTCAACGCCGACAACTATAAAGCGGGCGTGATCGCCGGTTATCAGGAAACCCGTTTCAGCATGACGGCGAAAAACGGCACCTATGATTACGCAGGCACTGACGCCGACGGTAATTATGATCCCAACGCCCCGCGCGATCGCGGTACCTTTCCGCGCAATCAGTCGCTGGTGGGGTACAAACAAACCTATCGCACTCCATATATTGGCCTGGTCGGGAAATACACCGTCAACGACATTGAATTGAACGCACTGATGAAATACAGCCATTGGGTCGACGGCAAAGATAACGACAATCACTATATGACGGGAGCGACCAGCGCCACGAGCACCAGCAGCGCCGAGCTGTGGGCGGGACAGGTCAATGCGGGTTATTGGGTCACGTCGCACGCAAAAGTATTTACCGAAGCCACCTATACCTATTATCCCAACAAAAAGGGCGAGATTAAGCAGTGGGATAACGATGGCTATCAGTCAGAAAGCAATGGGGGCGGCATGCAAAACCGCAACTGGACGATTAGCGCAGGCGTGCAGTATCTCTGGTAAAACGGCGAATCCCGCTTATGTTAGTGAATAAACGTCTGATCGCCGTGATCTTTTCGGTCACGGTTTTTAGCCTGACCTACGGACTCAGCTCGCCGTTGATCGCCTTTAAGCTGCTCAACGCCGGGGTGAGTGAAAGCGTGATCGGCTTTAATGCCGCTATGCACGCCGTCGGGGTGTTTCTGATTGCGCCGTTTTTACCCGCCTTGTTCCGGCGATTCCGCCCTCTTACGCTCATTGTGGTGTCGCTCTGCGCCATCGCGCTTATTTTTGTGCTGTTCGGCGTCGTCTCATTCCCGATGTGGTTTTTGCTGCGAATGGGGCTGGGGCTGTTTAGCGAAATCATCATGGTGCAGACCGAAACCTGGCTTAACGGCAGCACGGTTGAACGCGCCAGAGGAAAAGTGCTGGCGCTCTACACCGCCGGAATGTCATTGGGATTTGCCACCGGACCGCTGATTCTGGCGTGGACCGGCAGCGACGGGAATCTCGCCTTTTACGTCGCCAGCATTCTGGCTGCGCTCGCTATCGTTTTCATTTTCACTTCCGGGATGCCCCGCGTCGAAGGGCACGAAGAGAACCCCGAAACGCTGCGTAACAGCCTGAAACTGGCCGCGCTTCCGGTAATGGCCACGGTGCTGAATGCCGCCGTGGAAGTGCTGGGAATGAATTTTCTTTCGTTATACGCCATCAAGCTGGGCTGGAGCGAATCCGCCTCCGCGCTGTTGATTTCGGTGCTGATGTTTGGCGCCATCATTTTACAGCTGCCCATCGGCTGGCTGGCCGACAGAGTCGATCGGCTCAGGCTGATGACCACGCTGGCCTTTATCGCCGCTGCGCTGGCGTTTGTCTGGCCGCATATTCTCGCGTTCCATCTGCTCTCTTACGTCATGCTGTTTATCTGGGGCGGGATTTTCGTGGGGATCTATACCGTCGCGATTACCTGGGTAGGCGAACGGTTCAAAGGCGGTCAACTGGCGGGGATTTACGCAGCGATGTCGGTGGCCTGGGGCGCTGGCGCGCTGGCTGGGCCGCTGTTGGGTGGTTTCGCGATGACGTTTTCACTGCATGGCTTGCCCTGGCTGACCGGCGCGCTGTGCCTTGTGTTTGCGCTGCTGAGCCTCTCCGGTCCGCTCAAAAGTCGTAGCTAAAACCGACGGTCAGCTCGGCAATCGCGTCCTTATTGACCATTGGGCTGTCGGTAATGGTGGACGAGTAGAAACGCCCCGTCACTTCAGCCCAGGTATTCCAGTTTTTTTGCCAGTTATAGTTAACCGCCAGCGAAACAAACGGAATCGCGCTGCTGTGAGGCCGCCAGGCGGATAACCCTGATGCCGACGCTTCATCATCCGAGACGCCATAGTAATAGCGGTTTTGCTGCCCGTTGTTCCAGTCCACACCCGCGATGGGCACAAGCGTAAAGCCGCCCCACTGCTTCATGACTATCCACGAAAAATTCGCGGTGACGCCTTTGCTCTGATTTAGCGCATCGACGCCAAGCGTGGTCTCAAAACCGCCAACGGGGGTCGTCAGAAGATAACTTGCGCCCGCCAGCATGGTGCTGTGGCGGTTGTTTAAACGGCGCAGCGCGGCGGTGCGCCCTTGAGACGCATCGTATTGCACGTCGAGATACCAGACCTTGAGTTTCAGCGTGTTGACCGGGTCGTCCACCAGCGTGAACCCCATCTCCGTGCCATCAATGTAAAACGGTTTATACTCCAGGCCGACATACGGCAGCACCCAGTTTTCTGCGTGGCGATCGTTGTACGGCGTGCCGTAACTCCCGCCCTCCAGGCCCAGCGAGACCGCCCCAGCCGTTCCCGGCGTGAACGCCACCAAAGCCGTCGCGACACACATGCCCACGTGCGTTTTCTGTTTTATCAGCATTCAAGCCGCCCTTTTGGTGGCATGCGCGCAAGCGGTTCGATCACGCGGGTGCAACGCGATGGTTATAAAGAGGCTGATGATTCAACCTCCACTTTCACTCGGGGTTTGGACAACAGGATCATAATCAGCTCCGTAAAGGGTACGGGCTTGAAGAAGTAGAATCCCTGCATAAAGGCGATGTTATTGCGGTTGAGATATTCCAGCTGCTCCTGCGTTTCGACGCCCTCGGCAACAATACTTATTTTAAGTTTACGCGCGAGATCGAGCACGGAATCCAGAATTCGCGTCGAGTCCTCATGGGCATTCACGCGGCCCACAAAACTGCGATCAATTTTGATGTAATCGATATTCAGATCATAAAGGTAAGAGATCCCGGAATACCCGGTCCCGAAATCGTCCAGCGCAATCGCAAAGCCATTTTCATGGAGGGTATTCAGGGTCTGGACAAGATGCTCATCAACATCCAGCGGCTCACGTTCCGTCACCTCAATCACCAGATTCAAATCAGGCCGGATAAAACTGTCTTTATATTTTAGGCACTCTTCCACGAAGGAAGGCGCGGCAATATGCGACGCGCTGAAATTAATTCCGACGTGAAACCCTTCGGGTAATTTACTGGCAATGGCATTCATATGAGCCGAGACCTGCGCCATCAGGCTCTGCGTGAGCGGCACGATCAGTCCTGTTTTTTCTGCCACAGGGATAAAGGAGGCCGGCGAAATATACCCGCCTTGCGGATGTTTCCAGCGAGCCAGCACTTCGACACCGCGCAACGTGCCCTCTTTGCCATTCACGATAGGTTGATAAAAAGGAACGATCTCGTTTCTGAAGATGGCCCGGCGAAGAGACTCTTCCGGCAGCGTATTTTTATTCAGGTATTTGTGCAGCAGGTAAGCGGAGAGACCAGAAATAAGCATTAAAAAAAGTAACACCCCTCCGGCCCCGTCGATTAATTTTTTCAGGCTGAATAACGGCGGCGAGTCGAAATCGATGCTGTAAGGGAAGTCAGTCGCCTGCACGCTTAAATCAGCACGGTGGGCATCGTTAACGGTCTCGACATCCCCCGTCATACCCAAAATATTTTTGCCCACTTTTATTGAATACAAAATGCCGTTTAACGGAATATCCATTGCGTCCCGAATATGACTGTCGCTCATGCTGATCATAATGCGGCTTCCGGCATATTCCGTTTGGTAAATCAGCACCGGGCGGCCATTGACCGTGCTTCGCGCAGGCACAAGAAGGAGTGAGGATTTCGGCAGCGCGGCGCTGTTTACCAGTAAGATACGGTTGCCTGGCAGAGAGGAACACCAGACCGCATCCTTTTTGAGAATGACGATGGTTCTGAGATGCGGTTGCAACGCCGCCTCGGTGCCCAGCCGGTACTGGCCTTCCACATCGCATTCGTTGTCAGCCAGCAGTATCGCCGTGCGGGTCGCATGACGGGCTTCCTCAAGAATGATGTTCATGTTTTTGACCGCATAGCGAGCGCCCGCCAGGCTGTCTACGCGTGCCGAATACCAAATCTGCGTATTAATAATAAAAACACCCAACAGAAACATTGCCACGGCCACAGCGAGAGGGATAAGTGCCTTGCGCATTGATATGTCCTGAGAATGAGAGAGACGAGGACGTCGAAAGTGTCTGATTTATAATTATATTGAGCATGGTCGACAAAATAAAAAATAACCATGCTCCAGGTAGAATTTTCTAACGAAGGCGGGCGTTTATTAATAAAAGCGGTGCATCCGATCTCATGCCGAATAAAAGGTTTCGTGCAGGTGTCGCCACATCACACACCCATCCGGATTGATGTCAAACACCGCTGTCGCAAAACGTTGCGTTGTGTTTTGCCCAGGTATTATCTGTCGTTCCGTATAGGTGACCGTCGCTCCCCTTTCGCTTTCCGCGATAATTTGCAGATCAATAATCTCAATAGTTAACCCGGCGCGCGCGCCCAGCTGCGCGCGGAAGAAACGGTTTAACGCATTAAAATCGAAAAACACGCCACTCGGAGGGACCATCGAGAAGTCAGGACTAAAACGCGATAATAAATCATCGCATGTCTCCACAGGCGTTTCGGCATTGCCCAGCCAGTCGCGGATCAGTTCATGCGTATCCAATACTTCTTTAAAATAACGATTCATTTTTGTTCCTGATTAAGGGTGAAAATAAGGGTTTTGTTCGCGATGCGCAAACAGCACAACAGCGGAATCACCGCGCTACAAGCCGCTAACACAAAGCTCAAATGATAGGCCTGGTCTACGGGCAACCCGGTATCTGCAATCACATTAAACAGCAGGCTGATGAGCGTCACGCCCAGGCAGAAACTCAGTTGCCGGTTAATGTTCCACAACGCGCTGGCATCGGCCAGATCCTCGTTAGTCATCCGAATAAATGCGGCACTTTGCGCCGTACTGCTGCACAAGCTGCTGCCGAATCCCATCAAGATGAACGCGAGTACCGCCACCAGGGTATGCGCGGTGTGGCCTGTCAGCGCCAGCAGTCCGATGCCCACACTGTGTATCAGGCAACCGGTGATAAACAGCGGACGTGGCCCCAGAACGTTGAAGATCTTCCCCGTCAACGTTATCGCCACAAAAGACGCCAACGCCCACGGGAGCATCATCGCGCCTACCTTCGCGGCTGACATGCCCAACTGGTTCTGCAGGTAAAACATGGCGATCAAACTCACCCCAGTAAAAATACCCGGAACGAACTGATAAATCAGCATTGAGGTCCGGAACAGAGGTTCCTTTATCAGCCGCAGGTTGAGCAATGGACTGGATTTTTTCATCGCGCCACGCACATACCCGCCCATGACGACAATGCCGATTAACAACAGCACAGCGCCCAGTTGTGCATGATGCGATTCGCCCAACACGGTCAGCCCAACAAGAATCAACGTTAGCGCCACACTGGCGCTCGCCAGACCGGACAGATCCAGCCGTGCACCTTTTTCGGCAGGGACATCGGGTTTAAGCCAGCATCTGGCCAGAATCAATGCCACCACGGCGAACGGTAAGCTTGCCAGAAATACCCATCGCCAGCTCAGGCTGTCAACGAAGAGACCCCCGATGGCGGGCGAGAGCGCGGGAGCCAGCAGCGCCACTAACATCACGGCGGATGACAGCTTTGCCCTTTCATGGCTGCGGTACAGCGCATAAGTCATCGTCTGACCAATGGGTATCAACAACCCGCCGCCCATCCCCTGCACGCCTCGCCACGCAATAAGCTGAGGAACCGAGAATGACGCACTTACGCCGCAGGTCGCAATAATGAATACCAGCAAAGAGAACATCAGCAAACGCCTCGACCCAATACGTTTTGCCAGCCAGCTGCTCAGCGGAATCACTAGCGTGAGGCCCAAAATATAACTGTTACTGATCCACGCCAGCTGGCTGACGGGGGCGTCAAATTGCCGACCTATTTCAGGATACGCCACGCTGGCGATAAACATATTCACCAGATCGACAAAGAACCCCAGCAGATAAACGCTGGCAACACGTGCGCGATACGTCATTTCATTCTCACTCAAAACAGCCAGGCCGCGCAGTATAGGCGCATGACGCCACGGGAAAAATCCACGTTTGCGGGTTACACTGTCAACGTGTTTTTGACAATTGACTGAGCAGAACGGGCAACAACATGATCAACATGCAGCGTCTTGGGATGTATGTGGCGGTGGTAGACGCCGGAAGTTTCACCGGTGCGGCGCAAACGCTGGGGCTGACCAAAGCCGTGGTGAGCTTCAACATTAAACAGCTGGAGCAGGAGCTTGGGGTTTCACTCCTCACGCGAAGCACCCGCCATGTGGCGACGACGGATGCGGGTGAACGGTTTTATCATCGCTGCCAGCAGTTGCTTCAGGATGCAGAGCGTGTGTTAGATGAAGTCCGAAGCGATCACGGCGGATTAAGCGGGTTACTGCGCATTACCACGACGCCGGAATACGGCGCGCGCGTGGTGGTGCCCGCGCTGGCGGCGTTTGCGGCTCAGTATCCTCACCTGCGCATCCAGCATGTCTCCTCATCAAAAAGTGACAATCTTATTTCCGGTCGCTTTGATGTGGCGATCCGACTCGGCCAACTGGCTGATTCGACTCATCACGCCAGACTTATCGATCAATTCGATATTTACCCTGTCGCGTCTCCCGCCTACCTGGACTCGCTCAGCGAAAAAGGCATCAACACGTTAGAGCAACTTGCCAGTGCAAAGTGGATTGCACACAGCCGCCTGTCCACGCCGTTAAACTGGCAGGTCTTGACGCCTGACGGCGACCACGTGATGTTTGCCGCCCACCAGCCCGTGACGATCATGGCCGACAGCGCCGCCACGCTGCTGGCGTTTTCGCTTAATCATGCCGGGGTGGCGCTGCTTCCTTCGTGGCTCGCGCAAGATTCGCTGGCAAAAGGCACGTTGCGCCGGGTGCTGCCGGATCACGTTTTCCCTCGCCAGGGCATTTATGCGCTTTACCCCAACACCCGCCATGTCCCTGAAAAGGTGAGAACGTTTATCGACTTTTTGCATAGCCGCGTGAATATGGCGCAACCGAATGAGAAATAAAGGGCAGCGCCTATACTCAAAGCATCCCACTCAACGGAGCGCGCTATGCCATTACCCGACTTTCACTCTTCCGATCCGTTCACTCTGGGCATTGAACTCGAACTGCAGGTGGTTAACCCGCCGGGCTACGATCTCAGCCAGGACTCTTCGGCGCTGATTGCCGCCGTCAAAAACGACATCAAAGCCGGTGAGGTCAAACACGATATCACCGAAAGCATGCTCGAAATCGCCACCGGGGTTTGTCAGAACATCGACCAGGCGGCGGCGCAGTTTTCTGCCATGCAGCAGGCGATCCTGCGTGCGGCGGGCGATCAGCATATTCAGATTGCGGGCGGCGGGACGCACCCGTTCCAGAAGTGGCAGCGTCAGGAAGTGTGTGACGATGAGCGGTACAATCACAATCTGGAGCTGTTTGGTTATCTCATTTTGCAGGCGACGGTGTTTGGTCAGCACGTGCACGTAGGCTGTCGAAACGGCGATGACGCCATCTATTTGCTGCACGGCCTGTCGCGCTTCGTCCCCCATTTTATTGCCCTGTCGGCCTCGTCGCCTTATATGCAGGGCAGCGATACGAAGTTTGCATCGTCACGGCTCAACATCTTCTCGGGGTTCCCGGATAACGGCAAAATGCCGTGGGTGAGCAACTGGCAAGGGTTCGAAGGATTGTTCCGCCGCCTGAGCTACACCAGCATGATCGACACCATCAAAGACGTGCACTGGGATATTCGCCCCAGCCCGCATTTTGGTACCGTCGAAGTGCGGGTGATGGACACGCCGCTGACGCTGGCGCACGCCATTAATATTGCCGGACTGATTCAGGCGACCGCGCACTGGCTGCTGACCGAGCGACCGTATAAGCATCAGGAACAGGATTATTTGCTGTATAAATTCAACCGTTTCCAGGCGTGTCGCTACGGTTTAGACGGGCTGCTCACCGATGTAAATACCGGCGAACAGAAAACCATTGCCGAAGATATGAAATGGCTGCTGGATCGCGTTGCGCCCTCCGCTGAAAAGCTGGGGGGCGCAAGCGCGATTGCCGAAATTGCCCTGATGTTAAAACAGGGCAAAAGTGAAGCCCAGCGGATGCGGGACTTTATTGCCGACGGCGGCTCGCTCATCTCGCTGGTGCAAAAGCACTGTGAGCTGTGGGCTACTCACCCGTAAGCCGATGCCCCCACTCGCGCAGGCGTTGGAACAGAACAAACAGCGCCGGGATAAAGACGATCCCCACCACGGTGGCCACCAGCATCCCGCTGAACACCGTGGTGCCGATGATCCGGCGGCTCTGCGCACCTGCCCCGGTCGCCAGCATCATTGGCAGGACGCCGATAATAAACGACACGGCGGTCATCATCACCGCGCGAAAACGGCGCGACGCCCCTTCGCGTGCCGCATCGACAATCGCCATCCCTTCATTACGCCGTGCACGGGCGAATTCAACAATCAGAATGGCGTTTTTCGCCGCCAGCGCAATCAGCAGTACCAGCCCAATCTGCACGTAAACGTCGTTGGCATATCCGGCCGTCCATAGCCACGTCAGCGCGCCGCCGATGGCGAACAGCACCGAGAGCATGACGCTCGCGGGCAGCGTCCAGCTTTCATACTGGGCAACGAGAAACAGCCACGCCATCACCACCGCCGCCAGCACAATCCAGACCGCCTGATTGCCCGTCTGCTGCTCCTGATACGACATTCCGCTCCACGCGTAGTCATAACCTGCTGGCAGATTGTCGACCAGCAGCTGGCCCATCGCCGCCATGGCGGTGCTGCTGCTCACGCCCGGCGCGGCAGACCCGCTGACCGAAACGGACGGGAACTGGTTGTATTGCTGCAAAAACGGCGCGCCAACGGTCGGCGTAATCGTCACCAGATTGCTCAAACGCACCCGCTCGCCGTTATTGCTGCGCACGTACAGCTCGCTGATTTGCTCCGCGCGCTCACGCCACTGCATCTCGTTTTGCATCACCACGTGATAAACCCGGTTGTTGATGCTGAAATCTCCAGCGCGTGTGCCGCCAAACGCCGTTTGCAGACTGCTGAAAATGCGTGAAACCGGCACATCCAGACGCGCGGCGCGCTCGCGATCCACGCTCAGCGTCAGCTGCGGCACGTTGCTGCTCCAGGTGGTGAAGACCCGGCTGAGCTGCGGATGCTGGTTGGCTTTCGCCAGAACCTCACGCGTGACGCGCTCAAGATCCGCCGGGCTTTGCCCCGCCTGCGCCTGAATACGCAGATCAAATCCAGACGCGTTACCCAGGCCAGGCAGCGTTGGCGGCGCAAAGGTCATGATCGTCGCTTCCGGCAGCGCCAACAGCTGGCGTTGCAGCGTACCCATCACCTCATCCAGCGGCGGACGTTCGCTCCAGTCTTTCAGCATCACCGAGATAAACCCGCCGTTCGAGGCGCTGGTGCCGTTAAGTAAATTAAAACCAGAAACCTGAATCACGTCGGCCACGGCCGGATTGGCCGCAATCAGCTGGCGCGCCGTGGACATCACCGCTTCGGTGCGCTCCAGAGACGCGGCCTCCGGCAACTGCACGCTGGCAAAGAAATAGCCCTGGTCTTCCTGCGGCAGGAAGGCTTTTGGCATGGCGGTAAAGCTGAAAACCACCACTGCCGCTGCGCCTGCGGTGGCGATAAGCGCCAGCAAAGGCCGATGATTCAATACGTTGACCAGACGCGCGTAAGCATCGCGCGTAGCATCAAGACCGCGATTAAAACCACGGAAAATCGCTGCCGGACGCGCGGGACGCGGGCGCAACAACATGGCGCACAGCGCGGGCGTCAGCGTCAGCGCCACCAGGCTCGACAGCGTCACGGCGGTGGAAAGCGTCACCGCAAACTGGCGGTACAACTCGCCAACAATGCCTGGCAGCAGCGCTACCGGAATAAACACCGCCAGCAGCACCAGCGTGGTGGCGATCACCGGTCCGGCAATCTGGCGCAGCGCAAGCGCGGTGGCCGCCGTCCGGCTTTGCCCTTCGGCCATCAGGGTTTCGACGTTTTCGACCACCACAATCGCATCGTCCACCACCATCGTCAGCGCCAGAATAATGGCGAACAGGCTCAGCGTATTGGCGGAATAACCCAGCGCATACAGCACGGCGAAGGTGCCGATCAGCGACACCGGGATTGCGATGGCGACAATCAGCGTCGCGCGCCAGCTTTGCAGGAACAGAGACACGATCACCACCACGGCCAGCAGGGTCAGCGCCAGCGAGACGCCAATCTCTTTGATAGTGGCGGCCACAAACTCGGTGGTGTCGAATTTCACTTCATAGGTGAGATCCGCCGGGAAACGAGCGGACAGGCGCTCAAGCTCGCCGCGCACCGCTTCCGCCACCCGCAAGGCGTTGGCCGACGGCGTGGGATAGATACCCAAATAGGCGGAGTCGTGGCCGTTAAGCTGCGCGCCAGAACTGTAGCTGCGCGATCCCAGCTCGATATTCGCGACGTCTTTCAGGCGCACCAGTTGCCCCATTTCTCCGGCGCGAATAATGATATTGCCAAAGGCGTCGGCTTCGTTCAGTCGCCCCAGCCCGTTGATGGTCAGCGTTTGCTGTTGACCGTTAAACACCGGCGGCGTGCCGACCTGCCCCGCCGCGCCCTGCACGTTTTGCTCGCGCAGCGCCTGCGAAATATCATCCGTCGTGACGTTCAGGGCATTCATGCGATCCGGACGCAGCCAGATGCGCATGCTGAAATCACGCGCACCAAAGATCTGCACCTGACCCACGCCCGGCAGACGCGCCAGCGCTTCGCGGATTTGCGTGCTGGCGTAGTTACTGACAAACAGCGGCGAATGGGTTTGTTCCGGTGAGTAAAGGCTTACCCCCATCATCAGATTGGTGGCGCGCTTGCGCACCTGAACGCCGTTTTGCTGCGCATCGGCAGGCAGTTGCGCCACGGCCTGCGCCACGCGGTTTTGCACGTCGATCGCCGCCAAATCCGCGTCGGTTCCCGCCGCAAAAGTGATATTCAGGCTGTACGCGCCCTCATCGGAACTGGTCGATTCCATATACAGCATGTGGTCCACGCCGTTGATCTGCGTCTCCAGCGGCGTGGCGATGGCCTCCGCCACATCAGCCGCACTGGCTCCCGGCCAGCTCGCGCTGACATTCACCACTGGCGGCGTGATCTGCGGATATTGCTCAACGGGGATCAGCTTCAGCGCGATAGCCCCAAGCAGGGTGATCACCAGCGCAATCACCATGGCGAAACGCGGGCGTTTAATGAAAAACGTCAGCATAGTAGCTCCTTAATTCGCAACCTGAACGGCAACACCGGGCTGCAAGCGCTGCGCGCCGTCGGTCACCACGCGCTCATTCGGTTTTACGCCGCTTTGCACAATAAACTGCTGGCCGATTTGCCCCCCGAGGGTCAGCGTGCGTTTTTCGGCCTTGTCGCGATCGTTAACGACCCAGGCGTAAAAACCGGCGTCGTTTTGCTGAACCGCGGCCGCCGGAATCACCAGCATCTTTTGCTCGCTCTGCGGGCGCAGAAACACATTCACGTTGCCGCCGGGCAGCAAACGATGCTGCGGGTTGGCGAATTCGGCGCGAAGCATCACGCTCGCCGTGCGGGGATCGATGCGGTTATCCACCGAGGTCAGCGTGCCGTTTACACGCTGGTCGCCGTTCGGTATTTGCGCCAGCCAAGCGCTTTTCATGGCGCTGAGATCCGCGTGTGCTCCGGCTTTCGCCGCAAAGACGCCTTCTTCGACAGCAAAGGCGACACGCACCGGATCGAGCTGGACGATCTCGACCAGCACACCGCTTGCCGGATTGACCAGACTGCCGGTGTGGAACTGGCTGTGCCCCATCCGTCCACTGATAGGCGCGGTGATCCGGGTAAAGCCGAGCGTGACGTTGCGGGCTTCAAGGCGCGCTTTGGCCTGTTCGAGCGCAGCGCGTGCCACGTCACGCTGCATCAGGGCGTTATCGACGTCGTGTCGGCTGATGGCGTTGCTGGTACCGAGGCTTTGAAAGCGCGTGAGCTGCTGCTGCGCCTGGCGTAGCGTGGCTTCAGCGCTCTTTACTTCGGCCTGCGCCAGTCGCACCGCCGCACGCGGTTCAGCGTCATCAAGTTCAAAAAGGGCGTCGCCTTGTCGGACGTATTGCCCGTCGCGGAAATGAACCTGGGTGATCACCCCTTCCGTGCGGGCGCGAAGTTCAACGGTGTGGATCGCCTCGACGCGGCCAGGGATCTGGCGTTCGGCGGCGTGATCCGTTTGATTAACGGTGGTGACACGTACCGGAATGGCCGCAGCCACGGCGGTTTGCAGGGTGCAGGCCAGGAACGCGCAGGCCGTGGCGATGCGCAGGAAAGTCGTTTTCATGGAAGTGCCTCGTTGAAATCCCTCACCCCGGCCCTCTCCCGGAGGGAGAGGGAGGTTAACGCCCCCGTCGCCCGCAGTGAGTGTGGTTAGAGTCCCCTCTCACACTCCGGGTGTGATCAGAGTTCCCTCTCACACACCGGGTGCGATCAGAGTCCCCTCTCACACACCGGGTGCGATCAGAGTTCCCTCTCACACACCGGGTGTGGTCAGAGTTCCCTCTCACACACCGGGTGTAATCAGAGTTCCCTCTCACACACCGGGTGTAATCAGAGTTCCCTCTCACACACCGGGTGTAATCAGAGTTCCCTCTCACACACCGGGTGTAATCAGAGTTCCCTCTCACACACCGGGTGTGGTCAGAGTTCCCTCTCCCCGTGGGAGAGGGTTAGGGTGAGGGCAAAGGTTATGCAGCCTTACGGAACCGGCGCGTCAGTCGCTTCTCGATCTCGACGATAAAGAACATCGCCCCGGCAATCACCAGCGTAATGCCCCAGTAGCGCAGCGGCAGCGCTTCGGTGCCGAACAGCATCTGCATAAACGGCAGGTAGATAATCGCCAGCTGCAGCAGAAGCAGCACGCCCGTTACCAGCCAAATCCCTTTGTTCGCCAGCAGACCCCGGTTCAGAGAGAAACCGTTGGTGTTACGACAGTTGATCATGTAGACCCACTGCGCGCTCACCAGCATTTGCAGCAGCACGGTGCGGATGAACTCTGCGCTGTGGCCGCGCGGGGCGAGCCAGGCTTCGAGGGCAAACGCCGCAATCGCAATCAGCGTACCGACGAACGCCACACGCCAGACCGCAAAGGCATCCATAACGTGCTGTCCGGTCTGACGCGGCGGACGCTTCATGATGTTGCGCTCGGCGGCTTCAAACGCCAGGCCGAAGGAGAGCGTGGCGGACGTCGCCATGTTCATCCATAAAATCAGCACCGGCGTCAGCGGAATGATATTTCCCGCCAGCAGTGCAATCACAATCAGCAACCCCTGCGCCAGGTTGGTTGGCATGATGAACAAAATGGTTTTCTTCAGGTTGTCGTAGACGCGACGCCCCTCTTTGACCGCGCTGGCGATGGTGGCAAAGTTGTCATCGGTGAGCACCATGTCAGCGGCCTCTTTGGTCACTTCCGTGCCTTTGATGCCCATCGCGATGCCGACATCCGCCTGACGCAACGCGGGCGCATCGTTCACCCCATCTCCGGTCATGCCAACGATTTCACCTTTCTGCTGCAAGGCCCTGACGAGACGCAGCTTATGCTCCGGGCTGGTACGGGCGAAAATGTCATATTCCACCGCCGCCTCTGCCAGCTCGGCATCGTTCATGTGCTCCAGCTCATAGCCCGTCACCGCCTGCGCGCTGTTGGTGATGCCCAGCATCTGACCAATACTCATCGCCGTTTGCGGGTGGTCGCCAGTGATCATCTTCACGCGAATTCCGGCCTGCTGACAGGCGTGGATGGCGTCGATAGCCTCCGGGCGTGGCGGATCCATCATCCCCGCGATACCCAGGAAAATCAGACCGTTTTGCAGATCGTCATGACTCAGCGCCTGCTGCCCCGCTGGTGCGGGCTTAAAAGCCGCGGCAACCATACGCAGGCCCTGACGCGCATAGCGCTCCATTTCGGTTTCCCAGTACGCGCGGTTAAACGCTTCGGCACCAGTGCGGGTTTGCTGCTGGTCGCACAGGTCGAAAATCACGTCCGGCGCGCCGGTTATCAGGATTTGCGCTTCACTGCCAATCAAGTAGTGAGTGCTCATGTACTTGTACTGCGAGTCGAACGGGATTTTACCGATAAGCGTGGTCACAACAGGCGCGAGATTCGCTTTCGCCGCCAGCACTTTCAGTGCGCCTTCGGTCGGCCCGCCGGTGATACCCCACAGACCGCGCTCATCCTGCATCATCTGGCTGTCGTTGCAGAGATCAATGGTGCGCAAATAGTGCTCCAGCACCGTTCCCTGCTGGATTTGCACCGGCTCGTCACTGCCCTCCAGACAGATATCGCCCACCGGCTCGTAGCTATTCCCTTCGACGCGATAGCAGCTGTCAGCGGTGATAATCGCTTTGACGGTCATTTCGTTCATGGTCAGCGTGCCGGTTTTATCGGAGCAGACCACGGTCATCGCGCCCAGCGTTTCCACGGTTGGCAGCTTGCGGATAATGGCTTTTTTGCTCGCCATCGCCTGTACGCCAAGGGACAAAATAATGGAGATAATCGCAGGAAGACCTTCCGGAACGGACGCTACCGCGAGGCTGATCAGGGACAGCAGCAGCTCGCCCAGCGGAATATCACGCAACAGCATGCTGAAGACAAACAGCGCGGCCATCATCACCAGAATCAGCGCGAAGATCGCTTTACCGAGTTTGTCCATCTGCACCAGCAGCGGCGTACGGTGCTTTTCGATGCCCGCCATCATCTGATTGATGTGACCAAGCTCGGTGTCCTGCCCGGTGGCAATGACTACGCCCACGCCACCGCCTGCGCTCACGGTCGTACCGGAGAACACCAGGTTGGTGCGATCGCCCAGCGATAATTCACCGCTCAGGGGAAGAATATGTTTATCCACGACCGTGGATTCACCGGTCAGAATAGCTTCTTCTACGCGTAAATTATGCGCTTCTATGAGACGCATATCGGCAGGAATTCGGTCCCCCGCACGCAGAACAATAATATCGCCCGGGACAATATCAGTCGTCGGAATGGTTTCGTGCGCCCCATTTCGAATAACCCGCGCTTCACTCGAAAGCATATTTCGAATACTTTGCAGTGATTTCTCGGCGTTACTTTCCTGAATATGGCCAATTAATGCGTTGATCACCGCCACACCTAAAATGACCAGCGTATCGACCCAATGGCCCATGAGCGCGGTTAATAATGCTGCCGCTAACAGAACATAAATCAGCACATCGTTAAAATGGGCCAGAAAACGCAGCCATGCCGGTTTGCCTTTTTTCTCTGGCAACGCGTTGGGGCCGTACTGCTGCAATCGAGCCTGAGCCTCATCACGGCTCAACCCATTGGTGTTACTCTTTTTTTCTGCGAGAACCTGCTCAACCGTCTGATGGTAAGGCCGATTTTCGGTGTTCATTTTGTTGGTCATAGATACATTTCCTTTAATATCCGGTGGACGTAAGCCTGAATTCCTTTCTGGCTTTAATTATTCAACTTTTACTCTTTTTAACGCTTGCAGAGTTATTTTCAGCATCGCAATATAATGACAGTTGCGTAATTAAATTCTGTGGGTCATTATTTCGATAAGATGATTTTTGCAAAATGTTTCTAAACGATAACTAAACGAGGGATAGCATGTTTGGGATTAATAGCACGCGGCGTCTGGCTTTGTATGTCGTTGTTGCAATTGTTATTGCGACGTTAATTGGATATAGCACTTATACGTTTGTAAAATTCTTCGCCTGAGCGTGACAATAATTTACATTACGACAGAGTAATTTAATTTCGGGGGCGTAATTAAATTAATTCGCGAATATTTGGCGGGTCATTTAGGGTTTATTATCGGAATACGTTAATCCGGGTGGATATTGCTTTACGTTGCAAGATGCCGGACAATAACTTTTTTAACTGATGATTAACATTAATATGAAGCACCCGTTAGAGTCACTGTTAACGGCAGGAGGCATTTTGCTGATGGCATTGCTCTCCTGCCTGCTGCTCCCCGCGCCCTCTTTTGGGCTGGCCGTCGCGCAGAAACTGGTCGCACAGTTCCATCTGATGGATTTGAATCAGCTGTACACGATTGTGTTCTGCCTGTGGTTTTTACTGCTCGGCGCCATAGAATTCTTTGTGCTGCGATTCGTCTGGCGCCGCTGGTTTTCACTGGCCGCGTAAGCCGCTGAAATCCCGCATCCCGTGGATCAGCGCTTCACACCAGGCCGCATAATCATGGCCGCTTGACCACGGATGGAAGCTCACGCGATAGCCTTTCTCACGCAATACCTGTTCGAACGCCTCGGTATTGCGATAGATCCCCCCGCCCGGCCCGGTCGTTTCGAATCGCCCAGCCTGCAACCAGAAGTGAATCGGATACTGCGGAGACTGCGCATACTGACGCGTCAGCCAGCCCGGCGCTTCGCCTTTCGGCGCCCACCAGTACGAACCGGACAAACTCAGAACGTTACCAAACAGCTGCGGATAGCGCAGCGCCACCCACGACGACGCAATGCCGCCGTAGCTTGAACCTGCCAGAACCGTTTTTTGACGCTGCATCGCTATTCCCTGTCCACGCAGCCACGGCATTAACTCTTGCCCCATAAAGTCGGCGTAATCGGGATTCGGCGGAAGCTCTTTGCCACGGCGGGCATGATCGAGACTGTCGATAAAGACCACGTTAACCGGCGGCACATGGTGACGGGCAATCAGCCCATCCAGCACGTTGGCAAAGTGGTATTCGTCCTGGTAAATCTGCCCGTCGAACAGGATCAGCGTCCAGCGCGCGGGCTGTGTACCACGCGGTTGGTAAATCATCACTTCCCGCCCGTTGCCCAGTATTTTGCTGGTAAATGCGTGTCGTGTGAGCGAACCGTGCGCCAGCGGCTGTGCGGCGGCAGCAGCGGAGCAGTAGCGCACGGGGCTGAGATCCAACAACGAATAGCGATTCCAGCGATCCGCTTTTTGATCGCCAAAGGTTTGCGGGTTAAGCGGATCGGCCTGCGCGCTGACCAGAATGGCACGGCGCTGATCGCGGGCGCTGCCTTCGATACGCGGGACATCTGGCGCGAGTTTGTACTGCGTCAGCGTATCAGCCGGCACAACGTAGCTGCGGAACCAGACGTCGGTTTTCCCCAGACGGAACAGCGGATCGTGATCGCCCGCGGGCGATCCGAGAATAAACACGTTATCGCGCGCACCGCGCCATAAAAACGTGATGCGCTTATGGCTGGCATCGAAAGGCTCCACCATCGGCGTTCCCTGCCGAATTTGCGCCTGCCAGAACGCATCAGTATTTCCACCGGCAGCAATCGTTTTAGCCAGTTTTTGCAGCGTCGGGCTTTCCGGCTCAATCATCTGTGTGCGTGGTAACGGCGCGGTTTCTTTCATTCGCCACTGAAAACGCCACGGCTTTCCCGCTTCGCCGTGCAACACCAGCGAGGTGTTTTGCTGAACAGGAAGCGCAAAAAGCAGAGAGTGCTCGCCATCCGCCGGGCCATTTTCAATCAGCGTGCGGATACGGCGGTTTTTGCCGTCCAGCAGACGGGCATCCGTCACGCCGTGCAGCGTCGCGGAGACATAGTTTTCACCGAGCGCGGGCAGGATAAAACAGACCTCGCCGCTGGCATCAAATTTCCCCTGCTGCTCGCCCTTAATGGAAGGGTGTTCACACGTCGCCGCCAGCGCTGGCAGCGTACTTATCCCTAATAACAGCCCACTCCATGCCCTCTTCATTCACACCCGCTTCCTGTAAAAATTTGTTACTTACGCTAATGCAAATGGGAATGATTTGCAATATCATCCTATCCGTTAAAGGGTGTTATGCCTGATTTTTAGCCACTTCAAATCAGGCATTTTATGGCGATAGCAACCAAGGAAGTTCAATTAACATGTTTAATAAGAATAAGATAATGCAACTCTGGCTGTTGAGTCTGGCCACCGTTAGCGTGGCCGCGCAGGCGCAAACCAAAGAAGAAACCATAGTAGTAACGCAGAGCGTCAGCGAAGAACCAACCGCGCCGGTGAAAGGGATCGTGGCGACCAAAACGCTCTCCGCCACCAAAACCAGCGCGGACATTGTGAAAACGCCGCAGTCGGTTTCCGTGATCACGCGTGACCAAATGGCGCAACTGGACGTCACCTCAGTGTCCCAGGCGCTGCGCTATTCCGCAGGGGTGTTCACTGAATATCGCGGCTCGTCGAACCGTAACGATGAGGTGTTTGTGCGCGGTTTTAGCTACGTGCCCAAATTCCTCGACGGGCTAAGCTTTGGCGCGACGGCGTCTTCGCAAACCGGCTCCGTTGATCCGTGGCTGCTCGAACGCGTCGAGCTGGTCCGTGGCCCAGCGTCGGTCTTATTTGGTCAGGTTAACCCAGGCGGGTTGATCAGCATGACCAGCAAACTCCCCACCAGCGAGCCGATTCACCACGTGCAGTTCCGCACCGGGAATCACGATCTGGCGGAAGGCGCGTTTGATTTTGGCGGGCCGCTGAGCGATGACGGCCGCGTGCTGTATCGCGTAAACGGTATCGCCCGCACCCAGCACAATCAGGTGGAAGATTATAAAGAAACGCGCATGGCGATTGCCCCGGCGATCACCTGGTATCCAAACGATCAAACGCGTTTTACCCTGCTGACCAGCTATCAGAAAGATCCCGACGCCGGTTATCGCAACTTCCTGCCAGCGTACGGCACGGTGACCAGCGCGAATGGCCGCTATATTCCGCGCGACTTTAACGTCAGCGATCCGGATTACAACCAGTCGTGGCGCGAGCAGACCATGATCGGCTACGAGCTGGAGCACCAGTTTGCCGATAACCTCACCTTCCGCCAGAACGCGCGTTACGCGTCCATCAAGCAGAAATATCGCTATCTGGTGTACGCAAACAGCGCGGCGGACAGCACGGTGCTGACCCGTCGCGCCCAGCACGAAGAGCGCACCACCAATGAGTTTGGCATCGATAACCAGCTTGAATCGCTGTTTGCGACGGGCGATGTCAATCACACCCTGCTCGGCGGTCTGGATTACAAAACGTCGAAAGATAAGCAATTGCTGGAGCGCGGGATGGGCGCGCAATATAACCTGGACTGGACGAACCCGGTTTACGGCATTAACGTCGATGAAAGCACCTTCAGCACCGCCACCGACGAACAGCAAAATCTCGATCAGATGGGGCTGTATCTGCAGGATCAAATGAGCTGGAATAACTGGGAGTGGCTGGTTTCCGGGCGCTACGACTGGACTGAAGTGCGCACCACGGATTTTGACGGCGGCACGCAAACTCAGCAAAACGACAATAAATTCACCTGGCGCACCGGTCTGCTGTACGCCTTTGATTTTGGTCTGTCACCGTACATCAGCTACAGCACGTCGTTTGAACCCAGCCTGCAAACTAACCGTGCGCCGGGCGTGGCGCCGTTTAAACCAACGACCGGCAAGCAAACCGAAATTGGCCTGAAGTATCAACCGGTCGACTCCACGCTGATGACGCTGGCGCTGTACGATCTGACCCAGAGCAACGTGGCGACGTACAACAGCGCCGAAGGCTGGTTTGAAAACGCGGGTGAAGTGCGCTCGAAAGGGGTGGAAGCCGAAATTCACTCCACGCTGATGGACAGCATCAACCTGATCGGCTCTTACACTTACACCGATGCGGAAACCCAGAGCACCACGGTGGCAGGAACCGAAGGCAAAACGCCCGCGCGTATCCCAACGCATATGGCGTCGGCTTTCGCGAGCTACACCGTACCTGGCGGCACGCTGAAAAGCCTGACCGCAGGCGTGGGAATGCGTTACATCGGCACCAGCTATGGCGATGCGAAAAACACCTTCAAAGTGGGATCGGTGGATCTGTATGACGCGATGGTGAGCTATCAGTTGGGCGAACTGAACAGCAGCCTGAAAGGGGCGAGCGTGCAGTTCAACGTCAATAACGTGGCGGATACGAAGTACGTGGCGTCGTGCGCCAGCGATACGGCGTGCTTCTACGGCATTGGCAGGACGATGACCGCAACGGTGAATTACAGCTGGTAAACCGTGCGGTCTGGGCCCCTCACCCTAACCCTCTCCCCAAGGGAGAGGGGATCGTCGGTGCGGTTTTTATCCCCTCGCCCTTTTGGGGTGAGGGGATCGTCGGTGCGGTCTTTTATCCCTCGCCCTTTGAAGTAGGAATTTCTTTCCCCTAACCCCTTTGGGATGAGGGGGCGTTTCAGTGCGTCTGGCTATGATTTTCTTTGCGGTACGCACCTGGTGGCAGGTTGAACGTACGCGTGAAGATGCGGGTAAACGTCTGCTGAGAATCAAACCCGTAGCGCAGACAGATGTCGTACACCCGCTCGTCCGATTCACGCAGATCCTTCGCCGCCAGCAGCAATTTACGCTCGCGAATATAACGCCCCAGGCTTTCGCCTTTGTATTGCATAAACAGACGCTGCAAATGCCATTTGGAATACCCCGCGTGGCGGGCGATCTCTTCAATGCGCAGCGGCTGATGAAGATTATCGTCAATCCATTCGACGATAGTATCGATGACCTGAGCGGAAATAGTCATGCTGCTCTCCCCCTCTGTTGCGTGATTAATCATTATTCCCACCACTCACGAAATTGCTGCGTCGCATCATTAACATGCACAGGCTCACCCAACTCAGGGGTCAGCAAACGATAATTTTTGTCCTGGCTGGCGCGCGTCAGCTGAATCACCGGATCGTTCCAGGTGTGTTTTGCCAGCACAAATCGCCCGTAATGCCCCGGCACCACCGCTTTAGCGTTGATGTCCGCCGCGGCCTGCGCCGTCTGTTCGGGCAGCATATGAATGTATTTCCAGTCCTGGTCGTATTGTCCGTTTTCCATAATCGCCAGATCGACCTCACCAAACTGCTCGCCGATGGCCTTGAAGTGCGGGCCGTAGCCGGAATCACCGCTGTAATAAACTTTCTGCTCAGGGGTGACGAACATAAAGCTGGCCCACAGCGTCTGATTGCGCTTCAGCCCGCGTCCGGAGAAATGACGCGCCGGAAGCACATGAATCATCAGATCATCGTTAATGCGTACCGTCTGATTCCAGTCGCGTTCGTCAATTATTGATGCGTCCATACCCCAGTAACGTAGGTGCGATCCCACGCCAAGCGGCGTGACAACGCGCTTCACTTTGGGCATCAGCGCTTTGATGGTGGCGTAATCGAGATGGTCATAATGGTCATGCGAAATAATCAGCAGATCGATTTCCGGCATGTTTTCGGCACGCCACGGATATTCCCCGGCGAAGGCTTTGTTCAGGAACGAAAACGGCGCGGCGTAATTGCTGAAAACCGGATCGATGAGGATGCGTTTGCCCGCCAGCTGTAAATACCAGGACGAGTGGCCGAGCCACACCAGCGTGTCCTGCTCCAGCGGCAGGCTGGCCAGATCGGTTTTGATAAGCGGTAACGGTTGCGCAGGACGGGCGTTTTCGCGTTTGGTGACGAGAAATTCCCACCACGCCGCCAGCATGCTTTTGTCGCCGCTGTAGCCCGGCGTCGGGAGTTGGTTATGGAACTGCCCGTCGCGATAATGCGGCGAAGCCTCAATTTCACTAAGCTGCTCACCCTGCGGCGGCTGGCCAAATCCGGCATTCAGTACAAAGGGTAAACTTGCCGCGGACGCTATAATCATGACAAACACCATGCTGATGAGAAGAGACTTTTTCATATCCTGACCCGACTACGCGCCCCATCCGATGGTTTACGCGGGTTAAACTTGATTATGAGTGAGTAAGCACTCATTATAGATGTGATGAATTTATCGTCAAGACGTTTTCGATCTTTGACATTCCGCGTTGCAGCGTGGAAGAGAGCATGTTTCAATCGTGGTTTTTGTAAATTTGATGCACACAATCATTCAACCTGAATCAGCGCGGCCAGGGAGATAACCTCAGAAACACATCACGAGTGTGGCTGAGATTTTCGAGCACCGCCAACGCAGAGCCAGAGTGAAGGATGACGCGTATGGAGGAGAATGAGTGGCACGTCCGAAGAGTGAAGATAAACGACAAGCGTTACTGGAAGCGGCAACTGTGGCCTTTGCGCAGTCAGGCGTTGCGGCGTCGACCGCGCTGATCGCCCGAAACGCGGGCGTTGCTGAAGGCACCCTGTTTCGCTACTTCGCGACCAAAGACGATCTGCTGAATGCCCTCTATCTGCACCTGAAACAGGACCTGTGCCAGACCATGCTGGCGAATCTCGATCGCGCCCTGAGCACGCCGAAAGAACATACCCGCAATATCTGGAACAGCTACGTTGACTGGGGGATCCGCAATCCGATTGCCCACGGCGCAATCCGCCAGCTGGGCGTGAGCGAGAAAATCAACGCCGAAACCGAACAGGCAGTGCATGAAATGTTCCCGGAACTTCATGAGCTGTGCCGCCGCTCGGTGCGCCAGGTATTTATGTCAGACGAATTCCGTACCTTTGGCGATGCGATTTTCTTATCGCTTGCCGAGACGACGATGGCGTTCGCCACCCGCGATCCGTCGCGCGCGGTAGAATTTAAAGCCCTCGGATTTGAATCAATGTGGCGCGCAATCGCCATCGAGGATGTGAATGGACAGTAAGTCACTGAAGGAACACGCGCATCGCGTGGCGCTGGAACTGCCTTTTATCGAGCATTGCTGGCCGTTTGGCCCGGAGTACGATGTGTTTAAGGTCGGCGGCAAAATTTTCATGCTCACCGCCGTTGCCCACGGGCGTCAGCACGTCAGTCTGAAATCCGATCCTGAAAAATCCCTGCTTAATCAGCAAATTTATCGCGGCATTGAACCCGGTTATCACCTGAACAAAAAGCACTGGATTTCGATTTACGCCGCCGATGACATCACTCCGGATTTGGTCACCGATTTGGTGCTCGATTCCTGGAATCTGGTTGTCGATAAGCTGCCTAAAAAAGACCAAAAACGCATTCGACCAGTCTGATTGTTCATTTCAAACGAACAGTGTAAGCGCATTTAACGCACTTATCTTTTCCCGCTTACGCTTGTATTCTGCTTTTCTTTCGCGCCCGCACATGGGCGAACTTCACTCCAGGAGCCGTTATGGATATCATTTCCGTTGCCCGCAAGCGCCACTCAACGAAGGCGTTCGACCCAACGTTCAAACTGACTGCAGAACAAGCAGAAAAAATTCAAACTCTGCTGCAATTCAGCCCGTCCAGCACCAACTCTCAGCCGTGGCACTTTATCGTGGCCAGCACTGAAGAAGGCAAAGCACGCGTCGCAAAATCGGCAGCGGGCACTTTCGTGTTCAACGAACGCAAAATGCTCGATGCATCCCATGTGATCGTGTTCTGCGCCAAAACCGCAATGGACGACGCATGGCTTGAGCGCGTGGTGGATCAGGAAGACGCCGATGGGCGTTTTAACACCCCAGAAGCCAAAGCCGCCAACCACAAAGGCCGCTGCTATTTCGCGGATATGCACCGCGTTGATCTGAAAGATGACGATCAGTGGATGGCAAAACAGGTTTACCTGAACGTCGGCAACTTCCTGCTGGGCGTTGGCGCACTGGGTCTGGACGCCGTACCGATTGAAGGCTTCGACGCCGCAATCCTCGACGCCGAATTTGGTCTGAAAGAAAAAGGCTTCACCAGCCTGGTGGTTGTGCCCGTGGGCCGCCACAGCGTGGAGGATTTCAACGCCTCCCTGCCGAAATCCCGCCTGCCGCTGAGCACCATTATCACCGAGTGTTAATCGCTTTTGGCACGCCGTTCTGCGGTGTGCCAAATCTTCTCGGCGTATCGCCCGATCACCGCCAACGACCCCGCCAGAATCAGGAAGAAAATCACTTTATTCATCCCGTCCCAGAAATATTCGAAATAACGGGTATACAGGTTGATTGCCAGAAACGTCAGGCCAAAACCGCGCAGCATCCCGTCGTCCGTTTTCAGGCTGATGTAAATACACACTACCGCTGCGACAGCGAACAGCAGCGCCCACGGAAGTAATGCTTCGCGCGTCATGCCATACCAGCTATCGATATCGTAGTTGCCGAAAATGGACATAATCCACAGCGCGACAAATAAATACGTCAGCCCCATCGCTTTGCTGGTCGTGTACAGATTGCGCTGTTGCAGCACCGCGCGCAAAACCCAGCACAACGCCAGCAGCGCACCGCCGAAGAAGATAAAGCGCACCGGATAATTCATTCCGAGCCAGTATGCACCCCAGCCGGACATATACCCTGTTTCCGCGCCAAACCAGTTGCCGAGCGATAACAAGAAGAACAGCCACACCAGCCCCGAGCGCCCAAAGAATCCCACCAGGCCATACACCGCGCAGCCCGCCAGGAAGAGCGGCGCAATGTGCCCGCTGCCGTTATCCAGCCGTTCGCCGAGTTGCCACAGTGCGATGGCGGTAAACAGCACGCCGAGAAACAGAATTGCTTCGGTAGAGTAGTGCCACTGGGTTTCGCGCCGCTGTCGGCTGAATCCCCAAAGATAAAACACAACAGCCAGCACGGCGGGTAATCCGATACGGGCGAGTGAAGAAAAAGCAAAGAATTCGATAAGGCGGGCCATCATCTCGCTGTCAGCAAACAGGCTGCCAACGGCAATAATGACGCAGGCCAGCGCAGTCCAGAAGGCGTAACGGCTGAGGCGTTGCCAGTCCAGCGTCACGCGCTTTAAGGTGCCAGCCAGGCGCAGATGTTCCTCATTGCTGAGCGTGCCATCCTGTTCCCATTCGCTGAGTGCGCGGCGCAGCAGACGTTCTTGTTTGCGGGTGACGTTCATTTCCATTCTCTGTTAAGGGTGACAACATAAAGTATATCAAACCCCTTACCGAAAAGTGTCCTGGCAAATTATTTTACTGGTGAACTAAGCAAATAATAATATTAAAAATAGATTACCTGCTTGGTCATATCTAAAACAAAATTACTGAAACGTAATATTCAAAACCGCCGTTGCATTTCCCACTCCC
Source organism: Lelliottia sp. GFLA7 (assembly GCF_056490165.1). NCBI lineage: Bacteria > Pseudomonadati > Pseudomonadota > Gammaproteobacteria > Enterobacterales > Enterobacteriaceae > Lelliottia > Lelliottia sp. GFLA7. The sequence goes on from NZ_JBWLAQ010000001.1 coordinate 932,126, forward strand.
GCAACCACCTGTTCTTGAGTTTGGATATACCGAGCACTGAAATTAATTTCTACTGCGCCTCCAGTCGCCTCCATAATGTTCATTGTTTTATTGAGTGATAAAGGTGCATTGTTATAAAGAATTTGCACACCGATTCCTTTCGCCGAATTAGCACCAGGCGTCAGGGCAAGTACAGTATCGTCCGAAACTGAATTGGACTCAGCCGTACCCGTCAGAACAATATTTATATTCGTTCCTTTTTCACAATTCAGACCGACTTTGGAGGGACTGGATTCTCGTGAAAGGGTTCCTCGGCCTTTAAAAGTTGAAACCTCTATATTTCCGATATCCAATCGGATTGCAGGAGCATTAATGTCACATTTTAGTGTGGTCACTGAACCAGACAAAACAACGTTAATTAGCCCGACAGAGGCATCATCAGAACCCACGGCCGTCACGTCTCCATCTTGAACAAAGACGCTTTGCAAAGAATATGATCCGCTTAATGATCCGCTTCCACTTTCTGCATATTTGACTAAAGCCACTTGCGCTTCAACGGCACCATACCATTGGCGAGATGAATTTCCCCAGTTCGAGGTTAAAGCGGTATATGAAATTCCTGTTGGAGCAACAATAAACTCCCCCAGCCTGAATCCCAGTTCATTTGTGCATCAATCACAACCCCTCGTGACTTTACAATATACCCTATTCCCGCAATGTTTGTAGGGAAGACGGGAAAAGCCATTCCGTTGTAATAGATCGTATTGGGTCCACCCAAGGAATTGACCAGCGCATCAATCATAATCATTCCCCCGTCGGATGAATTACAGTTCAACCAATGGTCGCTACTTTTAATATTCACCCAACCTGAAATTACGCCGGTAGGCGAATCCTTTTGAACGGTATAATTCCCGGTTAAGGTGAGTGTTAAGGCTGCAGGATTGGTACATACTGCCGCTGGATTAACCGCCGCCACGGCTCTATTTGAAGAACATGTAAATAGGCAGAGATAAATCAAAAAATAAAAAACATTACGCGTCAAAATATTTTTGTGATGCATAACCCTATTCACCCTGTATCATTAATTTCATAATTAACCATTACTGATTGGTTATTTACATTCAATTTTTCTCTGAATAATCCCGGTGGTATCTGATGTTTCAGGGAAATCATAATCCAGGGAGCATTTTTGGTCCGGCTCGTCGCCCCATTGCACGTTCAGTGTCCCTTCCGGTGCAAGTCCCGATAAATAAACCTGCCCGCCATCAGCCACGATACTGCCCTCACCGCCCTCTTGTGTCGTGACGCTCGCGCCAAAGGGTACAGGCACATTGTTATGCATGAGCGTCAGCAGCGCGCGATTCCCCACATGTGTGATAAAACTGGCGCGAACCAGCGCACCTTTCGTCGGGACGACATCCACCACAGCATCATCAACCTCCACTTTATCGCCAAGCGAGGTGGTATCCAGCGCAATACGGTTTTTACGATAGGTCGTAGCAAACGGAACCACGGCGTAACCGCGCCAGTCGGTTTTAATGCCGGTCGCATTTTCCACTTTCACCCGATTTGCACCCGGCGCTTCCACCAGAACGTTCGTTTCACCCAGCGGCTGACTAAAGGTGACGCCATGTCGGTGAGCGATGACTCCACCCGCCACGCCGTAGTTCACCTGCTGCGAATTGCCATTCTCACTGTAGTTGTATGCGACGTTGGAATTACCGTAGCCGCCCTGATGCGAAAGGCTGGCGCTTCCGTTACTTCCCGCCCCCTGGTTTGCATGCCCTTGCTGAACGCTGTAGCTCAGGTTATTTCCATCCAGCAGCGTTCCGCTCACACCCGCGTTTCGGGTCACGCTACCCTGATTGTCCTGGTTCATATTGAGAGTGGTAAAAGCATTGTTAGTAGCAGTGCTCCCCGCAGGAGAGAGCCATTTCCCAAGCGGCAATGAGACGTTAAACGCAATGGCCTGGTCAGCTTTTGGCTGAGTGGACGATGCGCTGTAGTTAAAACTCACCCCCATATTGATGTCGTGCCACGAGGTGTTGTAGCCCAGTTGCAACAGCATCATTTTGCCATCGGTATGCCAGTACGTTTGCTGGCTACCGGTCGCATACAGTGAGCCTAATTTGCCAAGCTGCTGCGAAATATTGACCTGCAATTTTCCACGTTTGGTGTAATACAGGTTGTAGTAATCAAACCAGTGAGGTCGGTCGTTATCAGGATCGTCAAAATCATCGTCCGGATCGCTGTCGTACCCGTTCATATGCTTATAGGTCGTGTCGGTGAAAGTGTAAAAACCGGCCGTTGAGTATCGATATCCCGTCAGTTGAAAATTGGTCCCCGACTTGTTCAAGGATTTTGCATACAGCATTCGCCAGGATTGCCCGGTGTGGACGGTGTCATCGATAAGCGTACTCTTGGCCTGGGTCACGTCAACAGACACCGCGCCCCAGTTGCCCATGTTTAGCCCTGTACCGGTAGCCATCGCCTGGTAATTATCAGAAAGCTGAGTCCCGCCATAAAGCGTAAATCCCCGTGGTAAACCCCAGATAAGCGTGGCTTGTGTAAAGGGAACGGCCTCCTGCTGAGTGTTACTTGTGCGGTATGTTGCCGCCGTCAGCGCGTATTTAACGTGCCCTTCACGCTGCATTAACGGCACGGTAGAGTACGGAACTGAAAAGGTGACGATCTTCCCTTTTTGTTCTTTTATTTCCACCACCAGATCGCCGCTGGAGGAGGTCGGGAACAGATCGGTTATTTCAAACGCGCCGGGCGCGACATAGGTTTGATAAACGATGTAGCCATTTTGTTTAATCGTCACCTGCGCGCTTTGCTTCGCGATACCGCGTACGGTAGGTGCAAAACCTTTCAGACTGTCCGGTAACATATTATCGTCGGAGGCCAGTTGCAGACCGTGAAAACTGATGCTGTCAAAGACATCGCTCGCAGTGTAGCTATCCCCCACCGTCAACTGCCCTTTCAGCGCAATAATCGTGCGTGACAACGAGCCATTCACATGATCTAAGCGATGGGTACTTTGCCCGTTACTGGTGCTGCGGTTGAAGGTGGTGTAATGGCGGTAGCGCCATGCCCCAAGATTAGCGCCGCCATTCAGGCCGAGAAAATCGCTGCCGCTTTTGCTGTTACCGTCCTGGCTGTTGGAACCGCTATAGCTGTAATTTAACAACAACGCGGGGATCCCTTGATCCCATTTATCCGGTGAAATCAGTCCTCGCGCCGTGTTTTTCAATGCGATCTGCGGGACGCTCAGGTCCAGGCGCTGGCGACCAAAATCAAAACTCGATGTTGCCCCCTCAATCAATGACGCAATGGCGATGCATTCACCGTCACCGGCCTTTTTTTTCTCATCGGGAATATTGAGATCAATGCCCATATCGCTGAGGGTTTTTACGGAAAGGCAGGCTACGAGCCCCGTATCATCAGACGCTTTTGCGGTGCTGGCACTGAGGGACTTTTCATCCTTAAACACCACATCGTGACTGGTGATGAATTCATCATTCAGAATAATATCAACGCGATAGGTACCCGGAGCCTGACCTGCACCATTTTCAAAGCTGGACAGGTCCGCAACCAGCCCTTTGCCATCAGACAAAAAAGCTGGGTTAAAGTACTCATCGGCGCTCACGTTGCCAGCCAATAGACTGGCACCCATCGTGAGTGCCAGCGGAGATAGACGCCAACGTAATGCCGGTAGATATCGCGTTGTGCTTTCAAACCCCATCATATCTCCGCCTGCGATCACGCTTTACACATCAGTGCGGGGGTTAACGCGCCGTAGTCATTGAGCGTTTGATATGAGATTGAACCCTGAGGAATACCCGCCACGTTGACCTTCTGGCTCTCCATTGGGGGAACCATGGTGTTAGGCAATTTTTTGCCCGCGAGGGTAAAGTTAGTGATCGAGATAAAGTACGGCGAAGGGTTTGTCACTGTGACAGCCCCATCGGAAAGTTGGCATTTCAACATAGCTGGTGCATCTGACGGCTTGACCGATAAATGCTGAGGACGTACGAACAATTTAGTCACTGACTGCGTTGCAATCTGCAGCGTATTCATCGCCTTAATTTTTTCCATTACCGATGGAATAGCTTTGTTATAGAGATAAAAAATAGATTCTTTATCTTCGGGTAATGCGGAGCCAATATACATAATACGTAGAATATTTTTCTTTTCTGGCTTCAGGGAAAAGAGTGGCGGCGTAATAATGAAGGTATTTAATGTAGTTCCGTTTTGGTCTGCTACCCATGACTGCACCAGAAACGTCTCTTTTTTATCAAAGTTACTGATATTGACGCTAATCTGTTTCTCACCCATAGGATAGATTACACGTGTTGAATTTAGCGCAATCCCCCCCGCCATAACTGAAGGCGCCCCCCCAAGGAAAAGCAAAGAACAAATAGCCGGTGCAACGATGCTTTGTAAGACACTTGACGTAATAAATTTCATTTAATTATCTCGATATCACTTCAAATCAGAAATAGGTAATTTGAATAGTGGCCACTGACTCAACCGCACCCGCTGTCAATTTGTCGCCAGTCTTAACGTAATCCACACTCATCGGAATTTTGTTGGTTCCACTGACCAGTACCTGCTTTGACGAATCGGCACCGAGATCCAGGGCATTTCCGTCAGGTCCAAATAGCTCCAGCGCGACGCCTGTAGCGGCCCCAGCGCCCGCAGTGTTTGCCAGCGCCCCCGCAAGAGCTGGAGTAGACTGGCCGTTAAACACTACCGTGGCATTGGCATAGGTCGTGATATCACAGTCGTCGAGCACAATATTGAAAGATTTTGCCTGGCCAGATGGCTCCCCTTTTTCACCCATACTTTCCAGAGTGACCTGGTCAAGTTTGATAATGCCGTTCTCCGAGTCCGCATTGACGGCACAGGGCGCGTCGACGACAGACCCCACAAACTCGATGGTGCCACCGCTTACGGTTGTTTTATCCGCCGCTTGAGCAGCGCTAAAACCGACACCTGAAAATACAGACGCCATCACAACCAATTGAATATATTTATTCATAATGCAAATTCCCCTGGTATTTAAACTAAATTTATCCCTATTACTCTGTCTATCTACATGCTTATAAAAATATATTAATAGATCTATTTTAATAATATTAACCTCACGACTGGTAATATTGACAACCAAAATAAAATCCTAAAAAAGACTTTAAACAAGACCATAAAACCTAAGACACTTCCGAGGCACAAAGATAAATTAAGCATCTCAGATGGAACTGTCTTTTTATTGACGTTAAGGAATTATGTTTTGGATCACTCTGGAGTCATACTTTGAACACAATATTGCGTATAGTCGTGAGCTGCATTATTTTTTCCGTCATGCAGAACGCCAGTGCAACCGTAAATATAGGCGGAACCCGTGTCATTTACGATGGGTCGAAAAAAGAAGTTTCATTAAGCGTTCGTAATCCAGATGCCACCCCATATTTGATGCAAACCATTGTCGAAAATCTCGATAATAACCCGCAAAAACCGCCTTTTATTATTACGCCACCGCTGTACCGTCTTAACGGCGGAAAAGAGAACCTGATGCGCATTATCCTGGCGGGGAATTTGCCGCAGGATAAAGAATCGATGTATTGGTTACGGGTAAAAGCGATACCCTCTGCACCAAAAAGCAAAAACACCTTACAGATCGCCGTCGCAACCAGCGTAAAATTAATTTATCGCCCAGAAGCGCTGAAGAATATTGATGTCGAAAAAGAGAGTAATAAACTCGTTTGGCATATTTCAGGAAATAATCTGGAAGTCAAAAACCCATCTTCTTGCTTTATTAACTTTAATGAAGTCATGGTTTCAGGCAAAAAACTGTCGAATGTTTCTTATGTCGCACCGGGCGGCACTGCAACCTTTGCGCTGCCTGCTGGGGTGAATGCCGGAAACATCGAATTCAGCGTCATTAGCGACTTTGGTGCCGTTGGGAAACTGCATTCAGTATCAGCGTAAAGGGAATACGAATATGAAAATGGAAACGTTAAAGAAACATCTTTTATCCTCCACAGTGAGTCTTATTCTCGCTGCCTCTCTGGCGCAATTAGCCCAAGCGGCGGACCCTGTGGCTCTGAATATTACGGGAAATGTGATTGCATCACCGTGTGAAGTGAGTTCTGCCAGCAAGAATATGAATATCGATTTGGGCAATGGGACTGACTTACAGACTTCCAGCCTGAATGCTGCGGGGAGCTCTTCACCTTGGGTGAAATTCAGCGTCGGGCTTGAAAACTGTCCTGCCGGGACGTCGAGCGTCACCGCAACGTTCCACGGAACATCCGACCCGGCCGATCCTGAAACACTCTATTCGAATACCGGAACAGCGACCAATGTGGCCGTACAGTTAGAAGGCGAAGCCAGCGAGCCATACGGTGACGGGAAAACATCGACTATCGATATCGCCTCCGCACCAGACGCAAAACCCACGTGGAAATTACAAACTCGCGCATTCACTAAAAATGGCAGCGTCACGCCAGGCACGATTAATTCTGTTATTACCGTCTCGTTTGTTTATAACTAAAATATACGTTTTACTCGATACCCTGAAACGGGGCTGACAGGGATGTCGGCCCCTTTTCAACTTATCGCTCTGAAATGTTAAAAGCGCTTCTGGAAGGTTAAATATCTGTAATATCCAGACCCATCAAGTTTTTATTCTAAAAACTTAACGTTCAATAGTGAGATACTCAGTCCCCAAATACCCCAGCCTGTATAAATACCGACTTTCTGCTGCACGGATTTACACCTCCCTCTGGTATAATTCTGAGATATCTTTTTAAGAATCCTGTGACATGAAACCAGAAGCCATTATAAAAACACTGATCAATGAAATCTCCGATCCGTCCTGTATTCGGCACGGCCGGGAGCGCACGATTATATCGCTTGATAATTACGATCACGATATGACGTTTATTTTACATGCCGGAACCGTGGCTGTTCATCGAAGTAATGATCAATTGCTATTGAAATTCACTGAAGCGCCGATGATCATTGGAATGAACGATCTGTTCAATGCTCATGAAGGAATGTATTATCAGGTTTATGGCAATGTTGAATATGAAATAAGAAATAAAAGCGACATTCTTGCCATGATTGACAGTAAAAACCTTTGGAAAGAAGCCGCTTATTGCTATATGCATGGCGTAAAAAAATTGCTTGAGGCCCATAAAAAATCCGCGGGTCTAACAACTTACGAACTGATACGTCAGAGTTTAATGAGCTTAATGGGTAAAAAAGAGGCGTTACGCCAGACGATCAATACCTGCGACTATATTCAGGAAAAGACACATATCTCGCGTAGCCGCGTCATGAAAATCCTAAGCGATCTCAAAACAGGTGATTATATTGTCATCGAGCGCGGAGTGCTTATCAAAATCAATAAACTTCCAGAAACATATTAATCAACATAAAAGCCCTTAATCAATCAGAAGGGCTTTCGGTTAGTCATGATTTTCCGCCAGCCACGCCAGTACCTTTTCCCCTTCATCATCGACGGGCAAATACACCAGCAGCCGCGAGCCGTTACGCGGTGCGGAATACCAGTACATCTGCTGCAAATAAAAATCGCCCAGCTGCGGATGGGTAAAGAGCTTCTGCTGATTCTCAACCCCACGCACGTCATAGCCCTGATGCCACAAGGCTTCGAACTCTTCTGAGACCGCAAAGAACCGTGCCAGCTTGGCTTCCCACTGCGGATCGCCGCGATGCTCCGCCATTGCCGCGCGGAAATAGGAGACAAAAATCGGCAGCGCGTCGGCGCGCTTGCCAAGTCGACTGCGCCACGCGGGGTGAGTGAGAAAAAGGTAAATACAGTTGCGGTCTTCTTCGGGGATCGCGTTGAAATCCACGCCCATCAAATGACCAAAACTGTCATTCCACGCCACAATATCGAAATTCGGTTTCTGAATGCTGGCAGGTTTTGGCATCAACGTGTCGAGTAAACGCCGCGTGCCTTCGCTGATCCCTTCGCAGGGTACTTGCTGCGGTACTTCGCCCAAGGGCAATCCAGCCAGAACGAACAGATGACGCGTTTCGGTGGCGGTGCATTGCAGCGCTTTCGCGACCGCCAGCATAACCACGCTGGACGGGTTCACGTCCCTTCCCTGCTCAAGCCAGGTGTACCAGGTCACGCCGACATCGGCCAGCATGGCGACCTCTTCACGGCGCAGGCCCGGCGTGCGTCGCCGTCCACTTCGCGGTAAACCCAGACGCTGCGGATCGAGACTTTCCCGGCGCGCACGTAAAAAAGCGCCGAGTTGCTTGCGGTTGTCATCCTGCAACGAAGATACCGGTTCGGTCATCAGCGTCATACAGCCCCCTGCGTGGTAGTGCCAGTACCAGTATAAGCAAGAACTGGTACCCGTTTTTAATTTCCCTGATGCTACGACCATCTGCTGAATGACGCAATGGAGTTACCATGAATACGTCTGTTGTTTCACCAGGCCGTGCAGGCCTGATATTGCTTTTAACGGGCCAGATGCTGCCGCTGATTGATACGTCGATCACCAACGTTGCGCTGGATTCCATCACGCAATCGCTGCATACCAGTCCGACGCAGCTCGAACTGATCGTCGCCCTGTACGGCGTCGCATTTGCAGTCTGTCTGGCGCTGGGTAGTAAACTGGGCGATAACCTTGGCCGTCGTCGGCTGTTTATGTGGGGCGTTGCGGCATTTGGCGTGGCGTCGTTATTGTGCGGGATGGCGGGAACCGTTGAGCAACTGCTGGCTGCGCGCGTATTACAGGGCGCGGGCGCGGCGCTGATCGTCCCGCAAATCCTCGCGACGCTCCACGTCACGCTGAAAGGCACGGCGCATGCCAAAGCGATCAGCCTGTTTGGCGGCATCGGCGGGATTGCCTTTATCGTCGGGCAGATGGGCGGCGGCTGGCTGGTGTCGGCGGATATCGCCGGGCTGGGCTGGCGGAACGCCTTTTTTATTAACGTGCCGATCTGCCTGGTGGTCCTGGCCTTGAGCCGTTACTACGTCCCGGAAACCCGCCGTGAAACGCCCTCGCGCATTGACTGGCTAGGCACCGCGCTGCTGGCCGCTATCCTCTGCTGCCTGCTTTTTCCGATGGCGCTCGGCGCGGAGCTTCACTGGCCATGGTTCCTGCAACTGGCGCTGATTGCGGTGATCCCGCTTGGGCTGTGGATGCGCACCAGCGCGTTGCAAAAACAGCAGCGCGGCGAACATCCTCTGCTGCCCCCTCGCTTGCTCAAACTGACCAGCATTCGTTTTGGAATGCTCATTGCCCTGCTGTTTTTCAGCGCCTGGTCGGGATTTATGTTCTGCATGGCGCTCACGATGCAGTCCGGTCTGGGTATGGCCCCGTGGCAATCAGGGAATAGTTTTATCGCGCTGGGCGTGGCCTATTTTGTCTCGGCCTGGTATGCGCCAAAACTGATCACCCGCCACAGCATGGGGCGCATTTTACTGACGGGTTTGACGATACAAATCGCAGGTTTACTGCTGTTAATGGCGACGTTCTGGCGCTTTGGGCAGGCCAATACTGCCTTGACGCTGGCGCCTGCCACCATCCTGATTGGCTATGGTCAGGCGCTGATCGTGAACAGCTTTTACCGAATTGGGATGCGCGACATCAGCAGCTGTGACGCGGGGGCCGGAAGCGCCATTCTGAGTACCTTGCAGCAGGCAACCGTGGGTCTTGGTCCCGCCGTGCTCGGCACGTTGTTCCTGATGCTTGAGCGGCATAACGGCGGGCACTATCCGCAGGCGATGATCGGTTTTCTCGGCATTGAAGTGCTGATGATGCTGGCGCTGGGCGGTGTTGCGTTGTGGTTGCGCCGCCAGTTGAATGCGGGCCCACTCCCCGCCGCCTCGTAAAATCCGGCATAACGCCTCCGGGTTGCATAATAAAAGCGCAGCCTTCATGATAAAAAGGAATATATTCAGGAGACGTTATGCAGGAATTAATTGCTCAGGTTGAAGAACTGGGGATCGAAATTAACCACACCACTTCGCTGGTGATTATCTTTGGCATCATTTTACTCACTGCCGTGATTGTCCACCTTATATTGCATAAGGTGGTTTTACGTCTGTTCGAAAAACGGGCGCAGGCCAGTTCCCATTTATGGCTGCAAATCATTACGCAGAATAAATTATTTCACCGTCTGGCCTTCACTCTACAAGGGATTATTGTCAACATACAGGCGGCGCTGTGGTTACAAAAAGGCAGTGAAGCCGCAGAAATAACCATGACCTGCGCCAAACTGTGGGTCATGGTCTATGCCCTGCTGTCGTTCTTCTCTCTGCTGGATGTGATATTCAATTTTTCGCAAAAATTAGCGACGGCATCTCAGCTTCCGCTTAAAGGCATATTCCAGGGCGTCAAACTGGTCAGCGCCATTGTGGTTGGGATCCTGATTATTTCTCTGTTGATTGGTCAGTCTCCGGCCATTCTGATCAGCGGTTTAGGTGCTATGGCCGCCGTGCTGATGTTGGTCTTCAAAGACCCGATTCTTGGCCTTGTTGCTGGTATTCAGCTGTCTGCCAACGATATGCTCAAGCCCGGCGACTGGCTGGAAATGCCGAAATACGGCGCAGACGGGGCGGTCACGGATATCGGTCTGACCACCGTCAAAGTGCGCAACTGGGATAACACCATCAGCAATATTCCCACCTGGGCGCTGGTCTCTGATTCGTTTAAAAACTGGAGCGGCATGTCGGCATCGGGTGGACGGCGAATTAAGCGCAGCCTGAGTATTGATACCACCAGCATTCATTTTTTGGATGAGGACGAACAGCAATGTCTGATTAAGGCAAAACTGCTCAAGCCCTATATGGCCGCACGCCACGAAGAAATTAATCTGTGGAATCAGGAAAATGGCGAAGGCGAATCGGTATTAAATCTGCGCAAGATGACCAATATCGGGACGTTCCGCGCTTACCTGAATGAATATCTGCGCAACCACCCGCGCATTCGCAAAGATATGACGCTGATGGTTCGTCAGTTAGCGCCGGACGCGAACGGTTTGCCGATTGAAATTTATGCGTTTACCAACACGGTGATCTGGGCGGAATATGAAACCATTCAGGCGGATATTTTCGATCATATCTATGCCGTGGTGGAAGAATTTGGCTTGAGAATACATCAGTCGCCCACAGGAAACGATATCCGTTCACTGGCGGACGCCTTCGCGAAATAAGCCTCAGGTACTGGCGCGCGCCACATAGCGCCAGTCCAGCATCACTCGCTCGGTGGGCGCATCCGGATTATCGATTTTGTTGAGCAGCAGATCGACCGCTTTGCGCCCAATATCTTGCGACGGCTGCTCGATGGTGCTGAGCTGCGGAGAGACCATTTCTGCCAGTTCGGTGCCATCAAAACCCACAACGGCGATGTCCTGAGGAACGCGTAATCCCGCCTGTTCAATGGCACGCATCGCCCCCGCCGCCAACGTGTCCGACACCGCAAACACGGCATCCGGCGGATTATCCGCCAGCAGCTTTTTCATCGCCGCCATGCCCGCGCTGGAGCTGAGATCGCTCGCGTACTCCACCACCTGATAATCCAGATTGCGCAGATGCACCACGCTTATATAGCCGCGCTCGCGCAGACGTGCATATTTGTAGCTTAAATCATGGTTGATCAGCGCAATGCGGCTTCTCCCGCTGTCCGCCAGCTGGCTGACAACGTGCTGCGACGCGTCCACATCGTTGATCCCCACGCAGGAAACGGTGCCTGAATCGGCGTATTCGGCGCACTGCACCCACGGCGCATTGCCGATTAGCGCGGAGAGTTCCGGAAGTTTTGAGAACGCGTCCATAGTGATAATGCCGTCAACGATTTTACCGGAGAGCAGGCTCAAGCCAGAGCGCGAACGTTCGATATTGGAACCGGAGTTGCACAGCAGAATGCGGTAGCCCTTTTTCTCGGCTTCGGCTTCAATGCCTTTCACCACTTCGGCGCAGAACGGGTTAGCGATGTTCGAGACCATCACCAGAATCATATAGCTGCGGGATGTACGGAGCTGACGCGCCAGTAAGTTCGGCTGATAGTTGCTCTCTTTAATCGCCTGCAAAACGCGCTCGCGGTTGTTCGCTTTGACCTTATCGCTGTTATTAAGCACACGCGAAACGGTAGCGACCGAGACACCGGCCAACTGGGCGATTTTCTGAATTGACATAACGACGGCACATCCTGCGGTTAGCGTTTTACTCAGGCTAACATAAATTTGCTGCCCGGCGAACCGGGCAACGGGTCATCGCGCGACGCTGACCCAGCGCTGCTGCTGATGACTTTTCACTATGGCATCAATGATATACATTACGTTCTCGCCGTCATGGAAGGTCGCAAACAGCGGTTTTTCGGGCATGAAGCCTGTCTGCACCGCACGATAAAACTGCGCCATCATGTTCTTAAACGCGTCCGGCCAGCCTTCGATATGCCCGCCAGGGAAGTGGGCGCTGTCGGCGGCATCACGATTCATCAGGCTCGGATCGTCAGACAGCGTCTGATTGGCCTGCGCGCGATGGCCAATCCAAAGCTGTTGCGGCACTTCCTGATCCCACGCAAGCGACTTTTCGCTGCCGTTGATTTCAAAGCTCAGGCGATTTTTACGCCCGGCGCTGACTTGTGAAACGCTGAAGCTGCCTTTGCTGCCATCGTCGAAGCGGAACAGCACTGAGCCAAAATCTTCCGTGGTCACCGCTTTGTCCTCAAAGACCGCAGAATCGTCCTGCGTGAACGTCTGGTTGCCCGCCACATTCGCCTTGCGCGTCGGCCAGACGATAGACAGATCGGCCATTACCTCGACGATCCGTCGCCCGGTGACAAACTGCACCGTATCGCACCAGTGCGAGCCAATATCAGCGACGGCGCGGGACGCACCACCGAGCGCAGCATCCACGCGCCAATTGTAGTCGGTTTCGAGCAGCATCCAGTCCTGCAAATAGCTGCCCTGCGAAGCAAATAACCGCCCGATGCTACCCTCGCGCATCATGCTCTGCGCCTGGCGCACCATCGCAAACTGGCGGTAGACAAAACTGACGCCGTGGACAACGCCTGCCTGCACTGCTAATTCCACCAGCTCGCGCGCTTCATCTGGCGTCATGCACAGCGGTTTTTCCGAGAACACATGTTTGCCCGCGCGCAGAATCTGGCGATTGATTTGCGCATGCAGATGGTTTGGCGTGCAGTTATGCACGACGTGTAAATCCGGATGCGCAAGCAGTTCTTCTACGTTCCCGTAAGCGTGAGGAATGTTCAACGCCTGCGCCTTTTCCTGCGCTTGCTCGAGCGTGCCGTCGCACAGCGCGACGACCTGCACAAAACCGAGACGCCGCAGCGCCTCGATATGCGCCGGGCCGATAAACCCGCTGCCGATAATCCCGACGTTAATCATTCGTCTTTCCTGCAGCAAAGTCGTCAAATGCCCGCGCCGACACCGGAATAATATGGCGGCGGATGAATTCACTGCCTTCGCTCGCGCCCGTCTCGCCGTCCTTCATGCAGCATTCCCACTCCAGCACTGCCCAGCCTACAAAATCGTACTCGGTGAGCTTGCTGAAAATGCCTTTAAAATCGATCTGCCCGTCGCCCAGGGAGCGGAAGCGTCCGGCGCGGTTGAGCCACGGCTGATAGCCGCCGTACACGCCGCTGCGCCCGCTCGGACGGTACTCCGCGTCTTTAACGTGAAACGCTTTGATCCGCGAATGGTAGATGTCGATAAAGGCCAGATAATCCATTTGCTGCAACAGCATGTGGCTAGGATCGTAGAGAATATTGCAGCGCGGGTGGTTATCAACCAGCGCGAGAAAGCGCTCAAACGTCACGCCATCGTGCAGATCTTCGCCCGGATGCAGCTCAAAACAGAGATCCACGCCGTGCTCATCGAAGCAATCCAGAATCGGTCGCCAGCGATTCGCCAGCTCGCCAAATGCCTCGCGAAAACGCTGCTCATTGTGCGGCGGCCACGGGTAGACAAACGGCCAGGCCAGCGATCCTGAGAACGTGGCGTGAGCCGTGAGGCCCAGCTTCGCCGACGCCGCTGCCGCTTGCTTGAGCTTTTCTGTCGCCCATGCCTGACGCGCCGTATCGTTGCCACGCACCGCTGGCGGGGCAAAGTGATCAAACGCCTCGTTATACGCGGGATTGACCGCAATCAGTTGCCCTTCCAGATGCGTGGACAGTTCGCTGATCGCCAACCCGTATTCGGCCAGTTTGCCCGCGATCTCATCGCAATAGGTCTGGCTTTTGGCTGCCTTTTCCAGATCGAAAATCTGCGGATGGTGACAGGGAATTTGCACCGCCTTGTAGCCTTTGCCAGCCGCCCAACCCGCCAGCCCGTCGAGCGAGTTAAACGGGGCTTGGTTTCCAATAAATTGCGTCAGGAAAATGCCCGGTCCCTTAATCGTTTTCATACCACCTCCAGAACATTACGCCTTGTCGTCGTCGTATTTGAACGCGACCAGGAAAATCAGGGCAATCACCGCCGCAGCAACCGCCGGGATCCACCAGAATGTGACCCACGCCTGCGGTACGGTCTGTCCCGCCACCAGGCTGTTATACAACGCGCCGGAAATCTGCGACCCGAGCAGCATGCCGATACCGTAAGTGAACATCACGATCATGCTCTGCGCCTGGCCTTTCACCTTTTCGCCCGCCACGCGGTCGGTGTAGATGAAGCCGACAACAAAGAAGAAGTCATAGCACACGCCGTGCAGCAGAATACCGAGATACAGCAGGAAGCGCCCTTCTTCGCTGACGCCGAGCGCAAAGAACGCGTAGCGTACAAACCACGCCAGCATGCCGATCAGCAGCATGTATTTCACGCCGAGACGGCGGAACAGCAGCGGGATAACCAGCATAAAGACGATTTCAGACATCTGACCGAAGGACATCGCGGTGCTGACATCGGCGATTCCGGCATCAGCCAGATACGACGCGGTGTAGGCGTAGTACGTGCCCAGCGGAACGGAAATCAGCATTGCGCAAAGAGAGAAGATAAAGAAGTGACGGGTTTTGAGCAGTGCGAACGCGTCTGCACAGAACAGATCGCGAAGTTGCACCGGCAGACCTTTGGCAGGCGCTGGCGTATGCGGCAACGTCAGGCTGTAGAGCGCCAGCAGCACGGAACTTGCTGCCGCGACCTGGAAAATCGTGACGCTAGACGATACGCCCGTGACACCAATAAACACGCCCGCCACAATCCAACCGATAGTGCCAAACACGCGCACCACCGGGAACGTCTTATCGACATTATTCAGGCTGTGGAAGGCAATGTTATTCGTGAGCGCCAGCGTCGGCATGTAGCAGAGCGTATAGCCAAACAGCAGGCCGATCAGCAGCGCGCCGTTTTCAGCAATCAGCGCGCCAGGGACGAACATTAAGATCGCCGCGCCCGCCAGATGCATGACTGCCATCACTTTTTGCGACGGGAAGAAACGGTCAACCAGCATGCCGAGCACAAACGGCGAGAGAATCGAGGCGATTGGTCCGGCGGAAAACGCGTCGCCAATCAGCAAAGACATGTTGTGCTGCGTCATCACCAGACCGAGCGTGACGGACCAGCTACCCCAGATAAAAAATTGTAAAAACATCATCAGCGACAGACGCGGAACCAGCATTCGGTGCTGGGCTATCGCCTTTCCACTACTTTCAGTTGTTGACACCATGATGAGCCTCACCCAGAAAAAGTAATCGATTACAAAACAGTTCAAATAAAAAGTAATCGATTACAAAACAAAGATCTTGTGGATCGAGACAGAACTGGGAGAGGAGTCACGATAATGCTGCGAATGGATACTGAGGGGGGGTGTTCTGTGGGGCCTGATGCCCTCACCCCAGCCCTCTCCCACGGGAGAGGGAGAAAAAAATTAAAAAGCTACGTGCGTTGCCTTTTGCGTTGGCCTGATGCGGTTTGATGCCCTCACCCCAGCCTTTCCCGCGGGGAGAGGGAGAAAAAACTAAAAAGGCAACATGCGTTGCCTTTCGCTTTGGCCTTTTGCGCCCTGATGCCCTCACCTACGGTGAGAGGGAGAAAGGCAATGTGCATTGCCCTCCTCAGAGAGAGGGCGAAGAGAAAATCACTTTTTACGTGACAATTTGAACGCCACAAACAGGAAGACAATCCATACCGGCAGCAGGAAGGCTGACAGGCGCATGTCGTCGAGAGTGCACATCAGCACGAGGATCATCGCCAGGAAAGCGATGCAAATGTAGTTACCGGCCGGATAAAGCAGCGCTTTGAACTGCGTCTCGCGCCCTTTGCGGCGCATCGCCGCGCGGAATCGCAGGTGCGCCAGACAGATCATGATCCAGTTCAGCAGCAGCGTCGCGACAACCAGCGCCATCAGCAGACCAAAGGCCTCTTTCGGCAGCAAATAGTTGATCAGCACCACCAGCGACGTGATCCCACCGGAAAGCAGCAGCGAATTTACCGGTACGCCGCGACGGCTCACGCGGGTCAAGAACTTCGGTGCATTACCCTGAACGGACAGACCAAACAGCATGCGGCTATTGGAGTAGACGCCGCTGTTATACACGGACAGCGAAGCCACAAGAATGACGAAATTCAGCGCAGATGCCACCAGGTTGCTGTTCATATCGTGGAAGATCATCACGAACGGGCTGCTGTCGGATTTCACCTCGACCCAGGGATAGAGGGCGAGTAATACCACCAGCGAACCGATATAAAACAGCAGGATGCGGTACACCACCTGATTGACCGCTTTCGGAATGCTTTTCTGCGGATCGCGCGCTTCAGCGGCTGTAATCCCGATAAGCTCAAGCCCGCCGAAGGAGAACATAATGACCGCCAGCGACATGATAAGCCCATTCCAGCCGGTCGCCAGGAAGCCGCCGTGTTTCCATAAGTTGTCGATGTTCGCGCGCTCGCCGCCGTGACCGGAGAACAGCAGCCACAGGCCAAAGCCGATCATGCCGATAATCGCCAACACTTTTATCAGCGCAAACCAGAACTCGGTTTCACCGTACAGACGCACGTTAACCAGGTTGACGGCGTTGATGATAATGAAGAAGGCGGCGGCCCAAATCCAGGTCGGGACGTCCGGCAGCCAGTACTGCATGTAGATGCCAGCGGCGGTGAGTTCTGCCATGCCCACCAGCACAAACATCACCCAGTAGTTCCAGCCAGACAGGAAACCGGCGAACGGCCCCCAGTATTTGTAGGCAAAGTGCGCAAATGAGCCCGAGACCGGCTCTTCAACGACCATTTCACCCAGCTGGCGCATGATCAGAAAAGCAATCACGCCCGCAATGCCGTAGCCCAACAGAACGGCAGGACCGGCCATTTGAATCGCCGGCCCAATGCCGAGAAACAGCCCGGTACCGATCGCACCGCCGAGGGCAATTAATTGAATATGTCGATTTTGCAAACCACGTTGCAGCGTCGGTGTCTGTTCCGACGAGGCTTCAGATAAACCGTTTCCTGAAGCGGATGACGCGTTTTTCACGTCCTACCCCTGTGTATTTATAGAGAAGGGGCACCTTTTAACACTTCGTGTCAGCAGGAGCAAGTTATAGGATTGATGAATGGATGGGGCATCCGTGCCCCTGATAACGAGGGTAAAGCTTAGAACTCGTAGCCGACAGAAACCTTAAAGGTGCGCGCTTCGCCCTGGAACAGGTAAGTGCCGGAGTCGTCAACGCTCGACCAGTAGTTTTCGTCAGTGACGTTGTCGATGCCCGCGCGCACGGTCATCTGATTCTGGTTCTGATTAACCGCAAAGCGATAACGCATGCCCAGATCCAGCGTGGTGTAGCTGTCTAACTTTTTGGTATTGGTGAGATTCGCATACTGTGAACCGGAGTGGTTGACGCGCGCCGTGGCGGTCAGACCGTCAATCGGTTTGATGTCATATTCCGCGCCCAGAACGGCATAGAAATTAGGCACGCCAACCGCATCGTTACCCTGGTTCAGGCCGTTGTTGGTTTTGGTCAGCTCCGCCTGCAGCCAGGTGGCGCTGGCATTCAGACGCATGCCTAACATTGGTTCGCCGAATATATTCAGCTCCACGCCACGGTTACGTTGCTCGGCGTCAAGACCGTAATGTTTGGTCACGCTGTCGAGAATTGCCGAGGGCATTTTGATTTCGAACAGCGCCAGAGAGCCGCCGACGCGACCAAAATCGGCCTTCACGCCCACTTCGTTCTGTTTTGAATGCACGATGCCGGTGCTCTGGCCGTAGTTGGTTGCAGCTTCTGGTGCGGTTTTACCCGGCTGCAGCGCTTCGGTGTGGTTAGCGTAGAGCGACAGCTCATTCCACGGCTTATACACGACGCCGTAGGTCGGCATCCAGCGGCTGCCGTCGAAGCTATCCGCCTGGTTTTCTGCGCCTGTTACTTTGTTATAGCCGCGAATCACCACTTTCTGATGACGTGCGCCCACGGTGAACAGCAGTTTGTCGTCCAGCACGCCGAGGGTGTCACTCAGCAGCCAGCCCTGAGTACGGGTGCGACCGCTGGTCAGCGGGTCACTGTAATTCCCGCCGCTACCGCCTAAGTTGGTGCTGTCAGGCTTGTCCACGCCGGTATTGTGATAGATGTTGGTGATCGGATTGTCCGCCGCTTTTGACATCTTCCATGCGATTTTTTCATTTTTGGTCTGCGCCGAATAGCCGACGTTGACTTTGTGCGAGACAAATCCGGTATCGAAGTTGCCGCGAAGGCCCGCCATGCCGCTCACGCTGTCACTGATGCGGTTGGTGTCCAGACGCGTTGCCGTAGCTTTGCCGCTTTTATCGATAAGCTTCGCGCCGCTGTACAACCCCTCTTCATGCGCGTGCTGCGCGCCAAGGCCGGTGTAAGCCGTCCAGTTGTCGGTAATGTCGTATTCGCTGCGCCACATCCCGAATTCGTTTTCGATATTGCTATAAGCCCATTTCTGGGAATAGTTGCGATCGTTTTTCGGTGGCGTTGGTACGAAATCCACCGCGGAAATGTTGACGCCCGTTTCGCTGCCGTAGAAGGTTTTCTTCTGATAGCCCATGTCTAAGGACGTACGGAAGTTGTCGCCTTTGTAATCCAGGCCGGTAGAGAGCAGCGTGGTGCGGCGGCGATCGTTCGCTATAGGCGCTTCGCCCTCGCGATGGACCAGGTTTACGCGCGCGCCAAACTGGTCGCTCTCGCCAAAGCGACGGCCCGCGTCCAGCGTGGTACCGATCTGCGAATCAGAAGTGTAATCCACGCCGATTTTCGCCTGCGGCGTGTCGCCCGCGTGTTTTGGCTCGAGGTTGATCATCCCGCCGACGCCAGAGCTCGCCGCTCCGTTCATCAGGGCGTTAGCCCCTTTGAAAATTTCAATTCGGTCAACCATTTGTGCGTCAACCACCTGACGAGGCAGAACGCCGGACAGCCCGCCAAAAGTCATGTCGTCGCCGTCGAATTTCAGGCCACGAATACGGAAACTTTCCGCACTGTTGCCGTAGCCCTGCACGGACTGCACGCCCGCATCGTTCGCAACCACATCAGCGATGGTTTTCGCCTGCTGATCGTCAACCAGTTTTGAGGTGTAGCTGATAATGTTAAACGGCACATCCATGGCGCTTTGCTGACCCAGCATCCCCATGCGTCCGCCGTTTGCGACCTGCCCGTCAAGGAAAGCCGGCACCAGCCGATCGCCGCCCGGTTTGAAATCGCTCGCCGGGGCAGCCTGGACCACGAGGGTGTCTTCTTTTGGGGTTTCCGCGGCAGAAGCGGAGTGCATAACCGCGCCGATAGCGAGCGCCAGCAGCGTTTTATTCATGGTGGTGTTGTTCATAGTTAACTCGTTCAAGTACGCGCAAAATGGCCCGTTTCCGGGCCTAGTTATTTTTATTTCAAAGCGATTCTGACGACGCTGTCCGGACCGTTAGTGGAGTGATCTTTATTGAATGCCTGCTTAACAGTGACATACAGGGTCTGCCCGTCTTCCGACAGCAACAGGCTGTTTGGATTAGGCGGCAGATCCCAGCGCTGTTTCACCGCATACGTGGTGGCGTCCAGACTCAGCAGTTTTCCGCTTTCGCGCTGAGTGATGTAGATCTCGTTGCGTTTGGCGTTGAATTTCACCGCCATCGAGTCGCCCACATCCAGTTGTTTGAGCACTTTTCCGGTGTGAATATCCAGCACCAGCGTGGTTTTGGCTTTGGAGTTATCGGTTACGAACAGACGGCCTGTCGCGGTGTCCTCCGCCATATTCAGCAGCAGTGCGGGCTTGTCGCCCAGCGGTTTCCAGCGTTTTTCAATACGGTTGGTACGTGGATTGACCGTCAGGATCTCACCGCCACCGTTGGCCACGTAAATGCGCTGCGTCTGCTCCGACCACAGCAAACCCGTGACCCACTGGCCGGCATTTTTGATGGTTTTTTTCAGCTTCAGCGTGTTGGTATCCACCACCCAGACGACCGCCGGATCGCCGACACCGCCGATGTACAGTACGTCGCCATGAAGCAGAACCTGACGCGCGCCGTACGGATAACCTTCTTTGTTACGCTCGGTGAACAGCAGACGGTTTTTCACTTTGCCGTCAGCGGTATTGATCGCGGTGATGCCGCCATCCAGTGAATTGGTCGCATAAAGAGTTTGACCGTCAGGCGAGATCGCCAGCGCGAAGTTTTTCAGATCGGTATGGCTGCGGCCAATGGTTTTCAGCGTGGTCGGATCGAGTTTATAGACAACACCGCCCTGCACATCCTTGAAGCCCTCTGAGCTGGCGACATACAGCGCGTCGCCTTTCGGGCTGAGCACCATTTCGTATAAGCCGTCGGCCAGTTCGCGTGCCACCACACCCGTCTCTGCCGGTGCGGCGACGGCGGTTTTCGCTTCAGGCGCAGGGGTGGGTTTTACTGCGTGCTGCGCGGCGCAACCGGAAAGAGAGGCAGCAACAAGCAGTGCCAGCGCGGACAATTTTTTGGTCATCAGGAACATCCTTTACCATTCAGAAAGTGAATTCAGGCGGGAAACTGCGTCGCATGCGGCTTGGCGATTTTGGTTATATTGACAGGCGGTTAAGCCAGTGCAGATTCCACTGTTTACACTCAGTGTTCCGTGTGAGATCTGCGCTCACTGTTGATGCGGGAAGAGTCCGTCTGCGCCCACAAACACTAAAGAGAATGAGAACTATACTCATTATCTTTGTATGATCAAGTGTAAATAGGGGAAACAAACGGAAAAAGTGCGGGTTAAAGAGAAGCTAACGCCCCGCTTATCCTTTCGTACAATAAAATATAGGGAAATTCGCGTATATAAAGAAATAACTCGATGCGTTGGCAGACGTTAATTTAAATCTCAAACCGCGATCGCGGGCATGATAAAAATCTGGGATAGTTAATCTGTACGCTTCATCTTTTTTAGGGAGTTCATTGGTTTCATTAGAAATGAGCACTACTTCGCCATTTTCCCGCCACGCATTAAACAAAACTTTATTACTGACCGCCACGGGAGGGGCATTCAATGGAATATATTCCCCCGATGTTTCCAGCGTGCCAGAGTCGCCATGGAAAGTATAATCCATTATCGCGTCGACAACATACTTGTCATCTACGATAGTGGTATGCACCTCGCAGCTAAAATTACTGCGCTGGTAGTGAATATATCCGGCATAGAGTAAAGGAAAAAGGATAGCCAGCATTATGAGTGACCAGCGCAGAGCTTGTTTATTCATTGTCATCGTTTTGCTGCCTGTAAAATATTGAATTACATTGCGCCTGGGTATCGTGCGGGTTACGGTCACAAATCATTACCGAGCTCCCCCGCTGCGCATGATTTAACGTCATCCACACCATCCCCCCCGTATTACAATTAATCGGGTAACGTTTGGATAAAGAGGTAAACATACTGAGGCTTTTCTCTTTTTCATGCCACGACGAAAATATATCGCACTCATTAATCTTGCCGATATGTTGATAATTTTCAAAGGCAGGCTCATTACCTTTAAGCGTGAGGTAAAGCACGCTGCAAGAGAAGATAAACAGCGCGCCTGCCACGGCATATGCCAGTGGCGAAGCAAAAAAAGAGGCTTTCTGCGATGTCACAGACACCACTTTGCCGGGAATCGTCATTTCAGAAGATATGTCGGTTAAAGCTACCTCTGGTGACGCTTTCTGCGAGAGAACAAATTCATCGCGTTCGCCAGCACGTACCTGAGCAATCGACTTAAACCCTTCTTTTGGTATGGTTTTAATGATGTTTTCGTCGAGTCCCGATGACTTCAACGCTTTACGTATTGAAGCAATGGTTTGATAGAGGGCATTAGTGCTGACGATCGCCCCCTGCTTTTCCCATACGGAGGCAAATAAAAAGCGCTGGGTCAGCACCTGATCATTATGTTCCAGAAGCAGAAGCAGGCATTCATTAACGGGTCCATGCAGCGTCATGGCCCTGTGTGGGTATCCTTCCAGCGGTCCCAGACGGCGCAGATCAGGTTCAAAAAGCAAAGTATCGTTGATCAAAAAGACTTTCTTCATGGCTTCATCGCTAGTGGTCACAGAAAACCTGATTCAGATTTTAATTATTATATATCAGCAAGTTGAAAACGCCCAATTTCAGCAAAAAGAGTATTCTGATCGCCACAACCCAAGACTTCATTCAGTATAAATCATATAACTTCACTCCTCTTTATCTCAGGCAATTCTTAAACTTGTGGTCATCAAGTCCGGGACGTGGATGAACAATGAGCCTGAACCGTGACAGTCAGCGATTGATGCTGAGCATCAGTTGAAATTCGCAACATAATGTTGAGCGATAAGTTAAGTACGAAAATCTGGTACATAACACTGCATACAATGTCATGTGTGGAGTTAAAAACTATAAGCAGCACTTATGAAAATAGAAACTCTAGCAAACCGATCAGTCTACCAGGTTTCTGATAGCGCATAGAGTTGTGGATTGGATTGCCTTTATCGCAGCCCTATAATCCACCCTATAAACGATGTGGGTTATTCAGAAGTGTATATATCGTGGTGCAAGTCAGTTTACTCTAAAGTAGGTATTTAAGAGATGGGCTATCGTCTATATGGATTTATGATCGGTGATGAAATTCATTTCGATATTTCTAATCGCAGGCTATATCGACTCACCGGTAGCCATACCGATAAAAGTGTGGCGTTCGCATCAATATATTTTAATGAAACCATGTTAAGGCTTTTTCTTTACTTGCTCGAACATGGTCGTAAAAAAGTTGTCGCTAAAGAAGAGTTATTTGAGAAAATTTGGGAGGAGAATAATTTAAGTCCTTCCACGCAACGGTTATGGCAAGTGCTTCATAACCTGAACGGTAAACTCAATCTTCTTGGGCTGCCCGAAGATTTTATTCGAAATATTCGCGGGCACGGTTACATCATCAATTATCAAGATGTAACCCCAGTATATTACAGGATGAGTGAACTCCCAGCTCCTCCTGTTAAAAATAGAGGAGAAGACAGATACCCTGAGTGAGTGATGTCAATTCAGTGGTTTTCGCCCTGCGCATTTAATGCTAAGGGCTTTTTTTTTATGAGACATCAGGACGTCCTACCCATTTTTTAAAACGGCATATATCGCAAATTGACTGTTTATCGGTGGAACCCGATACTGGAAAAATATATGAGTATTATGAATCGCTTTGTAAACTTAAAAGTCAGTAAGAAATTATTCTTCGGCTTCACAACCGTTTTACTCGTTACCGTTGCCATTCTGGCATCGGGCCTGACAGGTCTTATCTCTGTGCAGGATCGCGTCGAAAAAAACGGTCACACCACCAATCTGTTTAACTCCCTTTCTGCTGTGCGTTTGAACCGTTTTAATTACCAGTACACGCTTGAGCAAAAGTATCTGGATAACACAACCGCTGCCGCGCAACAGATGCAGGGGATTGTTAAAGAGCTGCAAAACCATTCGTGGACTTCAGATGGACAGGCAATGCTGGATACCACGGCAAACGCTGTGAATAGCTACATTGAAACGCTGACGCCGTTTACCAGCGCGCTGACGGCTAAAAAAGCGAGTGAAGTCAAGCTCAGCACCAAAACGCTGGCGGATGACTCCGAGACCGCCTACAAGCTTGGCAGCAGCAACACACTGGATCTCCAGCACTCTTTGTTGGCAACGCAGGTAGCGTTTATTTACAGTGACATCGACTCTCAGGTCACCGTTTTTAAACAGCACCCTACAACTGCACTTCGACAGGCCATTTTGACACGTATCGCCTCAGCCACAACCAATTCACAACAGCTTTTACAGTCTGTTCCTGAAGAGCATAAAGCCTGGCTGCTGGCGGGAATTGCAGAAATGCAGCAAATTTCTGCAGAGCTTGATAACTATGAGCAAGTCTGGAATGCGCAGTCTGATATGTCCGACACTTTAAACACGAAAGCCGTGGTTCTGACTAAAGCAATCCAGGACATGTTTGCCCGACAGCAAATGATGGTGGTTTCGACGGTCGACCACGTGCAGATTCAGATGGGTATTGTGGCGGCTATCGGCATCGCGCTAGGCATTTTACTGGCGATGGGCATTACTGCATCGATCACCCGCCCACTGAATGAAACGTTACGCGTCGCTGAACTTATCGCTAAGGGTGATCTCACCGGCTCATTAAGCAGCAATCGCCGCGACGAGCCAGGCCTGTTAATGCAGGCCGTATCAACCATGAACGATAACCTGAAAAACATCATCAACGATGTGCGTGATGGCGTTGAGAGCGTGGCGCGGTCGTCTACGGAAATCGCCGCAGGCAATATGGATTTATCCGCTCGCACCGAGCAACAGTCTGCCGCCGTGGTTGAAACGGCTGCCAGTATGGAAGAGTTAACCTCAACCGTTGCGCTGAACGCCGAGAACGCGAACCACGCCCGCATGCTGGCCGAAGAAGCCTCTCAGAACGCGAGCGAAGGCAGCCAGATTTCGAAGAAAGTGATCGACACAATGAAAAACGTGCGCACCAGTTCGCACCGTATTTCAGAGATTACGACGGTCATCAACAGCATTGCTTTCCAGACCAATATCCTGGCCCTGAACGCCGCGGTGGAAGCGGCCCGTGCAGGCGATCAGGGTAAAGGCTTTGCGGTGGTAGCCGCGGAAGTGCGCACCCTGGCACAACGTAGCGCCCAGTCAGCGAAAGAGATTGAAAGCCTGATCAACGAATCGGTTATTCACGTCGATACCGGATTTACGCTGGTGGAAGGCGCGGGTGATGCGATGTCTAAAATCGAGACATCCGTCGCTCAGGTGCGCGACATCATGAGTGAAATCGCCGCAGCCACTGACGAGCAAAGCCGCGGAATTTCGCAGATTGCTCAGGCAATGGCGGAGATGGATACGACGACACAGCAGAACGCCGCGCTGGTGGAAGAATCCTCCGCTGCCGCCAGTTCGCTGGAAGATCAGGCCGTACAGCTTGAAAAAGTGGTGTCGATCTTCCGCGTGTCGAACGTACCGCATCAGCGTAAAGAAACCCGACCGGCGAGCAAGGCGGGCAGTGTTGTTGCGATGAACGCGGTCAAAAAAGACAGCCACCACGATCAAAACGACTGGGTTCAATTTTAACTCCAGCCCGATGTTTTAGCCCAACGCCGCCAGGCAGCCACATTTTAGGCTGTCTGGCGAGAGTGCGAGGAAAGCGACCCATGGAAAATATCCTTAATAACAACCAATCTGTACCTGCTGGCATGGGTTCAATTTTGACCCGCACTTTCTCCTGGCTAAAAAAATCAGGCTCAACGTCGCCCCTAAAAACGCTGCAAACTGCGATTGACCAGCGGCAGATCACCCCCTTTTACCAGCCTTTTATCAATGGTATCACCGGCGAAATTGCTGGCGTAGAAGTGCTCGCCCGATGGAAACATCCTTCTTATGGTTATGTTTCGCCAGACATTTTTATTCCTTTGGCGGAAAAACATAACCTCATCATTCCGCTAACGCACTCCCTTATCCAGCAGGTGATTGCAGATCTTCAACATCAGATCCACCGTTTTCCTGTGGGCACTTACATTTGCATTAATATCAGCGCACAAAACTGCCTCGACCCCAGTTTTGAAGTTGATACCTGCGAGCTTTTACAGAAGTTCACCGCCAATCAAAGCCATGTGGTAATGGAAATCACCGAACGCGATCCGCTGCATTTTACCCCTGAGCTAAGCGAGTGGTTCGCGGCGCTGCGACGCTCTGATATTTCAGTGGCGCTGGATGATTTTGGAACCGGATATTCGAACCTGTCGTATATTTCGGCGCTGAACCCTGAATTTATCAAAATCGACAAAATGTTTGTCAGCCAGATAGGCGTGAGCGACGATACGCGTTTGGTGGATAGCCTGATTGACTTGGCGAAAAATATGCACCTGAAAATCATCGCTGAAGGCGTTGAGACACAAGTGCAGGCCGATTATTTGCGCGCGAAACAGATCGACTTTATGCAGGGATTTTATTTTTGCAAACCCCTGCCAGTAGAAGAGTTGATGCGCGTTGTGATGGCGCAAGCGCTACCCCCACACTGAATGTGCAGGGGCGCTGCTTAGAACGCGTAGCTCATGCTGACGGAGAGATTTCGCGGTTCACCGTACACCGCAGAATCATCCAGATACGAGTAATATTCGCGATCAAACAGGTTGCTAATATTGGCCTGAACCGCAAGCTGTTTGGTCAGTTGATACTGGGCAAAGAGATCCACCAGCGGGTAACTTCCCTGATATAAGCGCTGCGTTTCGCCATCCGGTCCTGTCACATCCTTATACACGCGGTTTTGCCAGTTTACGCCGCCGCCCACCGTCAGCTCCGGCAGCACGGGCAACCGGTAGCGGCTAAAGAGTTTTAGCTGCGTTTGCGGCGCGTAACTGTTGAAGCGTCCATCCGTATCACGCGCAACGTAGCGCGTAGCGCTAAAGGTCAGCTGCAAATTATCGGTGACCGCACCGTTAACCTCAAACTCGACGCCTTTACTCACCGCCCCTTTTGTCGCGCGATACGCCTGTTCGCTGGAACCGTTCACAAACTCACCGCTAATCGCTTCTGCGGCATTTTCCTGCTCGATACGGAAAATGGCGACGTTAGTGGTCAGGCGACCGTCCATCCAGTCGGCTTTCAGGCCGGTTTCGTAGTTTTTACCCGTCACCGGCGAAAGCCACGCGCCGTCGTGGCTGCGCTTAGTTTGCGGTGCAAAAATCGAGGTGTAGCTTGCATACGCCGACAGGCTGTCGGTGATGTCGTACACCACGCCACCGTACGGCGTAGTGTTGTATTTACGCATGTCGCCGCTGCTGCCGTTGGTGCTGTACTGGGTGTAACGTGCCCCCAGGATCAGCGCGAGCGGATCGGCCAGCGAAAAACGCGCCGCCGTGTAGGCTGATTTTTGACGCACGATATCATCCGCATTCTGGTACCAGTCGCCCCACGTCGGCTCGGCTACGCTGCCGTCCCAATGGTTGTTAAAGATACCGATCTGGTCGCTGTCCATCGGGCCATCTTTACTGAACGTGGCGTTGTGCTGGCGGCTGTAACTTGCGCCCGCCATCAACTGATGCTGTCGGCCCAACAGATCAAAAGGACCGCTGACGTAGGAATCGAAGGAATCCAGGGTCCGTTTACCCCGATCTTTACTCCCCCACCCGCTCGCGCCCTCGCCCGTACTGGCGTCTGGATTGCCCATCACATACAGCAATGTGTCGTTAAAGGTTTGCTCACCATGAGTGCCGTTGAAGCGGAACGCCCAACCGTTGTCCCAGCGGTGAGTCAGATTGGCGAAGACTTTTCTGGACTCAATGTTATAGCCCGTCCAGTCCGCGGATGTATTGACGTTGCGATCGTAATGGGTGCGTGAACCGTTGCTGTACAAACTTGGCAGGCCGCCCCAGGTAGGATTAGCGGTGTTCGTTTGCTGGTAATCCCAGCCCAGAGAAAGTGTCGTGCGTTCGGTTAGATCGGCATCCATTACACCGTAGAGGAATTTTTTACGCTTACCGTAGCGGTCAAGCCAACTGTCCTGATCCTGATAACCGGCGATCACACGCCCACGCACACTGCCATCCGAATTTAAAGGCGCAGAGAGATCGGCGACATAGCGTTGCTTATTCCAACTGCCGTAACTGGCGCTCACGTTTCCAGTAAACTGTTTACTTTCGGCGCGTTTACGCACCATATTCACTGACGCGCCCGGATCGCCTGCGCCTGTCATTAATCCTGCAGCACCGCGGACAACTTCTATACGATCGTAAATCGCCGTGTCTTCTGTTGCGTCACCGAAATTCCACGCATCGCCCATGGATGTCGGGATTTCGTCATACGAGAAGTTGGTGATTTCAAAACCGCGAGAGACGTAGTTAGAGCGTTCGCTGTCTATTTGCTGCGACGATACGCCCGTTGCGTTGGTCAGAACCTCATCGATATTTTGCAGATTTTGATCTTTCATACGCTGCTGCGTGACCACGCTAACGGATTGCGGTACATCGCGAGGAGCCAGCAACATTTTGGTCCCTGCGCGCGTGGTTTTTACAGCGTAATCCTGCTGTTCGTCGGCGGCGCTGTTTGTACCGCCATAGACTACGATATCCTGTTCACTGCTATTTTCAGCCGCACGCGCTGGGTTGACCACCGCATGTATCGCCAGCGTAATAAGTGAAACAGTTAACGTTGTCGTGTTTGCCAACGCGGGAGATTTCCCGCCGAGATCCCTGCCCTTAAAAAACATCATTTTCTCATCTGGAATTATTTTTGTGTGTGCGTAAATTACACAAATGAGAATGGCAATGATAATTATTTAACTTACTGATTGGCGACTGGTTCGAGATTTAAATGTAAATAAATGTGTAAACATTGAATATCAAAGAATTAGGACTTTATCGACAGAAACAATGTTAAACGGCTGTGATGCAGTTTTGAGGGTATACGCAATTGTGCAAAGGCAGGCAGAGAGGGGGGATTGAGGCCACCCCA
Source organism: Lelliottia sp. GFLA7 (assembly GCF_056490165.1). NCBI lineage: Bacteria > Pseudomonadati > Pseudomonadota > Gammaproteobacteria > Enterobacterales > Enterobacteriaceae > Lelliottia > Lelliottia sp. GFLA7. The sequence continues at coordinate 961,006 of NZ_JBWLAQ010000001.1, forward strand.
GAAAATGGGGTGGCTGTAAAAATAGTTACTTTTTCTTGTAGATATCGGCCGTGCCATGGATTTTGTTTTCGGTATTCCCGGAGGTTAATACCAGCACATCAGCGCCTTTTTCATCGGCTTTTTTGATGAGTTCTTCTTTAGCATCAGCAATCGCAGTCTCGCCAGAGGTCGACACAGAACCAATCTTTTCATACTGGGACTCAACTTTTTTGAAGTCTTCACGCGTGAGCAGCTCAGCAGCAAACGCATTCGTGGTGAAGAAAATCGCAGTTCCCAGCAAAAGGGCAGTCGTCTTTTTCATAACCTAATTCCTTGTGATTAATAAGAAACAACATCATCCTCACGATGAACAGCAAGGTTTAATCAGCATGGTAGAGAAATGACAGAAATGCCATTAAGGTTAGCCAAATCGTTTATAGCAAAACGTTAGAAGCTATATCCTGCGGGAATCGTTTTTTGAATACGAGTGGGTTTTGAGCGTGTTTTGGAATGGCAGAAAACAGATGGTACGCCCTGTAGGATTCGAACCTACGACCTACGGCTTAGAAGGCCGTTGCTCTATCCAACTGAGCTAAGGGCGCACGGATAGCGTGCACTTGCGGGGTGAAGCGCGTGGAATTATACGGCCAATGACAAGTGAGTCAATGCCTTTTAGCGCAATCGCCTGCCTTCTCAACAGCATCTCTCACATCCACTGTAAATACGTCTAATTTTTCAACATTCCGTCGATTTTCCTCGCATTTCATGTCACTACGAAAAGGCTTAAGCCTCTTTAAGTAACGCCTGGTATTTTCTTAAACGGATGACCCGCACACTAGCCTGCGGTAATCCGGCGCCTGGGAGCCCGGAAGATAACAGGACAGTGCAGTGACCGCGTTTGCCTCCTCCCCATTTGCAGCCCCCTCGACGAACAAATTCGCCAAACTGCGCAGCGTGTCGCGAGAAATCATTGGCATCAAATTAGAACCCATTGTCGCCCTTTCATCATCACGCATCGTCGGCATGGAGTTGTTGAGCGTTCTCGCTTCGCCTGAGAAAAGTGAACAATTTTTCCAGCATCAGTCAGCTAATCAGTCGCTTATGTTGCTTGAAACGCAACTCGCAGCCTTAAAAAACACGCCCTATAGCCGCAACCTTTTCATTAATCTGCCGATAACCGTATTTGTCGAGACAGAATATTTCGTCCGGATCCTGCCGTTGCTGGCCTCCGGACAAAATATTGAGATAGTTGACCCCCACTCATTCCTCCTTCTTTCAGTTGAATCAAGGGCGTGCGTGACCCAACGCCTGCAGACCCTCTCCAATCGCGGTTGCCGCATCTGGCTTGACGACGTAAACGACAGTCTGATCCGCTCCTTTTTACACTGCCGTTTACCCTTGAACGGTATCAAGATCGATAAACTTGTGTTCTGGCGCCAAAGGGGAACGCCTGCGTTGGCACAGCTGGTAAGTCGCTGCGCGCAGGTCGCCAGCAATGTGCTTATAGAAGGTATCGAATCACATTGGGATCGGGAGTGCGCACTGCAAGCAGGAGCGGGATTCGGTCAGGGATATTACTGGCCCTCCGTGGGCTGGTCTGAAGAGTAAAAGGACATTAGCCTGAGAGAGAATCTATGCGCATGACAGTACGCCGCTATCGGCGTCGTCGCAAAGGAAGCGATGCGCTGGGATTCTCGTTTTCACATTCCAGCCCCCCTTTTTTTGATCGCCTCGTGTCGCTGAGTCAGTCCATCAATCAGACACGTAAAACGGATACTCCCTTTCTTATTCTGGTTACACGCGATAATTTTCTGCACACGGGTGTACAGCATGGGCCTTCGCCATTGAGTCATTGCTGCGGTTTTGACGCGCTAGAGCCCGCATTTCATGCCCTGAAAAATTGGCCTACGGCAAGACTGGTGGTTGATGTTGATGGCCGATCGTCGCCCCTTCTGGAATTGCTCGATGCTTTACGAAGATTAATTCTTTATCCCCCTTTTATACCCATCAGCTTGCTGGTTCGCGCAGACGATTACGATACCCGTCTTTTTTGTAAGACCACCGGCCCTTTTGAGGTGCTTGAGCGCCAGGTTTCAGCCCCAGCTTTACATCAGGCGTTGGTGGCCACCAACCCACTGACTACAAACCGTAACCACTGGTTTTCACGCGAAGAGTGGACCATCCTGCAGTTTTTATCCCAGGGGCAGTCACTGCGGAACATCGCTCTCCTGCGTCAGCGCCCCTACAGCCGCATTGTTTATCGCCTTGGGCGTATTCTGGATAAATTGGGCTTAAATCATCGTCAGGAATTGCTGCATCTTCTCCATCGGCTGTCCGATCCCCTTCTTTAAGCCCTTAATTCCTAAAGGGGTTTAGGAAATGACTTACGATAATTATTAAAAACATGTTTTGATTTAACATTTTATTAATGATTACAACTATTCCTAATCCTCCCTCTCCCGCCACGTTTAACGCTGCTCCGCCTGAGGAAAGTAGGGATTTCATCCAAAAGTTAACTCTTCATAAAATCTGTTACTGCGATGTTCGGGATGTAAAAACCTTACTATTCAAGGTGTCACAAATAAGCCCATAGACGTCAGACAGTCGATTCTGCTGTCGGCCCTGATGGTGATCCTGAAGTGAGTGAATATCTTTCAAATGAAGCTTTAATGCGGGTAGGGACACTGAATTTGACTTAAAGATGGGCGAGTAGGTCTACGTATCGAAATCCTCAAAAAGAAACATAATATTAACATTGAGTCATTTGTATTATTTTTTGCAATTACATAAATATCATCACCCGCCTTCACTTCGACAATTGGTTATTTAGCCTGAATTTAAAATGAACGATTTCGCTCTTCAGAAGATTATATTAAGCAAGGAGCCTCAGATAATTTACAGGGTTTTCGGAGAAAACTTACAAGGTATAATAAGCCTGTTCCGGACCAAAATAAGAAATAGCACTACCTGGCCGTTAAATTTCAATTCAACCATCACGTTGAGGAAATGTTTCATTACAACATAACAAGGATGCTTTCGCTCTTTCCAGGGAAATACCCCGTATAAGGATCTGCAAAATTATCCTTCCGGCTTACCCGCGCTTTTACATTGCGTGTTAACCACCTGAGGCATAAAAAATGAAACCTGCATCCATTATCATCATGGACGAACACCCTATCGTCAGAATGTCGATAGAGGTCCTGTTAGAGAAAAATAAAAACATCGCGGTAAAACTCAAATCCGGCGACAGCCATGAAGTGCTCGATTACATTCGAAATTACCCTATCGATCTAGTGATCCTCGACATTGAGATGACGGGCTCAGATGGATTTACTTTATTAAAAAGAATCAAGAACTTAAACGAAAGCATAAAAGTTCTTTTTCTATCCGCCAAATCAGAATCCTTTTACGCCGGGCGCGCTATGCGTGCAGGGGCAAACGGCTTTGTGAGCAAAAGAAAAGATTTAAGCGATATCTATAATGCCGTTGAGATGTTGCTCTCGGGATATTCCTTCTTTCCCTATGAAACGCTGAGCTTTATAAATCATCACGGCTCGCACAAAGGGGCGCTAAATGATATGCCATTATCAAACAGGGAGGTGACCGTTTTACGTTTTCTGGCGAATGGATTGTCAAACAAAGAAATTGCAGAGCAATTATTACTTAGCAACAAAACAATTAGCGCGCACAAGTCAAATATTTACACGAAATTAGGCGTGCAGACAATTGTTGAGCTAATTGATTATGCTAAAGCTCACGAGCTGCTCTAAAATAAAGGTACTCCCGCCGCGCAGTCGCGTTTCAGGGAGTACCGTTCGGCTCAATAATAATTAATCATAAATGTCGCATCCGCGTTAGCACGACCTGGCTGAGGGTTATTTGCGGTGGCGATGTAATTGGCATAAAACGCCAGAACCGCATTTCCCTGCGCATCCACAACGACCTCCTGACTCGCCTGCTGAAGTGGCAAACGCATTTTATCCTGATCCCGAATCTCTATGGCGACATTGCTCGCCTGACTGTCATCATTGAGCGCAAGCAGTTGCGGATCGTGCGTATCGACCTTTCCCGTAAACGTTATCGAGGCTGCTCCCGGCGGGCAGCCGGTCAATTTTAGCGTAAAGGGCATCGCTTGCGTCCTGCTGCCCGTGGTGCTCAATTGCTTTGTCGGCCAGGTACCCAGCGTCACCGATTTGTTACTGTCGCTGCCCTCCGCCACGCAGGTGAAATCTATAATGTTCCCGTACAGTTCAATATTGATTTCACCCAGCGGCGTTGCCGCCAGCGATCCTTGCATCGGGGCACCTAACAAAGTCATTACCGCGATTAACATCGTCTTGCGCATCGTTCCCCCTCAGTCGTAATCCACACGCAGATATCCGCGTGAACGAAAGCGCCCTTCACCTGGTTTTTTGCCTGTAATGCTCACCGGCCAAGCGCTAATCCCCACCACCGCCGAGGCGTTATCATCCAGACGGAAAGGGATTTTGCTGGTGAGGCTATTCGGCGTGAGCGGCGTACCGCTGGCTGTTGCCACAATAAAACCTAAATCAGGGTTGTCAGAAATCAACGCGTTGCCAGACACTTTTTCCGCTTCAACGCGCATAGTGAGATACGCGTTTGCCTCCACGTTGGTGCACTTAATAGCGATGGTTTGCGTTTTGGGGTTCACATTTTGGGGACGATTCCCCGCACCGGCCTGGCTAAACAGTGACGCTCCGATATCACCAAAATCGAACTCGACGACTTTACCGGCGTTAATCGCGCAGCTTTGCGGCACCTGAATCGTGCCGCTGTAGCTGATGGTGTAAACCGGCGTCGTCAGCGGATCGGAGGATGTTGTCGTGACGTAAACGCGAAACATCGTCTGGCGCGGGATCTCGACCATGTTGATAAACCGCCGCGTCACTTTGAGGCGAAACACCAGTTTTGAATCCTGAACGCCAAAAGGCTTATTTTTTGAGACGTTAGGGTGATTACCCATCTGAATAAAACGCTGCGGAGGATAAAACACGCCCGCGTAGCTGTCGGTAATTTTCATCGCGCCATCGAGATAATCATTGAGCTTCAGGTACTTATAGCTGTCGATGGTGCTGGTAATGGGAAAATCGGTGACGTAACTGCGCTTAGTCGTATTGCCCGACGTCCCTTTCGGGCATACCGCATTCACGCCCACCCACTGTGATTTTTCCGCCAGCGTGACGATCTGCCCAATCTGATTATTCGAGCTGTTAAATTTATCCGTTAAGTCATAGTACACATCGGTCGGGACACCGTTTTCGTTGGCACAGACGGTCGCCAACGCCTGCGTCGCGGGCATAAGCGCCAGCAGTGCCGCGGCCAAACAGCGGGTCTTAATCACAGCGAATCTCCTTATGGGTGATGGCCTGTTGCAGGCTCTCTTCCGGCAGGGTGTAAGGCGCGCGGCATTGCGCGTTGGAACCATTGCCCCACTGAATCAATAACGTCCCCGCCAGCGGTAAACCGCTCAGGTAAATTTGTCCGTCATCACCCACCATGCTGGTCACGCCGCTTTGGGTTTCGCGTACCACCGCCCCAAATGGCACGGGCTGATTGCCGCGCATGACGGTCAGGAGCGCACGCACGCCGATGCGCGCGTCAAAACTGGCACGCACCAGCGCACCTTTGGTGGGGACGACGCTGCTGACGTTATTTTCAATATCGGTATTGTTATTCATGCTGTTGGTATCCAGCGCAACGCGGTTATAGCGATAGACCGTGGCGTAAGGCATCACCGCATAACCACGCCAGTCAGTTTTAACCCCGGTCTGGTTTTCGACGTTCACGCCCGACGCGCCTGGCGCTTTGATCAACACGTTGGTGTCGCCAAGAGGCTGACTGAACGTCACGCCGTCCGAGTGGCCCACCACGCCGCCAGACATCTGCCAGTTAAGATCGTGCTGCTCGCGCGAATAGTTGTAACCCGCGCCAAATGTGCCGTAGGCCGCCTGCCAGTTGGCACTGGCGCTACCGCTGCCACCGTTATTGCTGGTGTGCCCCTGCGTCACGCTGTAGGTGAGGTTTCTGTCCTCAAGAAGCGTGCCGCTGATCCCCGTTTGCCAGCTGCTGTCGCCTTCACTGTTCCGGCTGGCGGAGGCGGTTGCGTAGGCGCGATCGAAAGCGCTGTCGCGACGATAGCCGTGGCGGGTAAACAGGCTGAACGGAACGGAGACGTTAAACGAGGCAATTTTATCCGTACCGCCCATGCCCACCGCCTGGTTCCATGACCACGAGACTGAATAGCTCACCCCCTGCACGCCACCGGCGTATCCCAACTGATACCAGACGCTGGAATCGCTGGTTCCCCAGTACGTTTGCTCGCTGCCCGAGACGTAAACTGAACCGTAATCCCCCAACGATTGAGAGATGTTGAGCTGAAATCGCCCTTTTTTATTCCACGTCAGATTGTGATAGCTCTGCACATCCGCGACGCCGTTGTCATCTTTGGTATCGCTGTACTGATAGCCTTCCATCGATTTCCACGCTACGTCATCGAGCGTGTAAAACCCTTTTGTCGAGTAGCGATAGCCCAGTAGCTGGAAGTTGGTGCCAAAATCGTTCAACGATTTTGCATAAAGGAAACGCAAGGATTGGCCTTCATGACGGCTGTCATCGGCCAGCTGACTGCGAGCATGGGTCAAATCGACCGAAACGGCGCCCCAGTCGCCGAGATTTTTCCCCGCGCCTATTGCCAACGCGGTGTAGCGTGATGCCAGCTGCGTGCCGCCATACAGCGTATAACCATTGGCCAGGCCAGTAATCAGGGTGCCCTGGGTGAAAAATGGCGTCTCCTGATCGCGGTTGCCGCTGCGGTAGTCGCCAGCGACCAGATCGTATTTCACCCGCCCTTCACGCTGTAATAACGGCACGGTGGAATACGGCACGGTATAGCGCTGCGGATTACCGTCTTTCTCTTCCACCGTTACGTCGAGATCGCCGCTCGATGACGTCGGGTTCAGATCGCTGATGGCAAACGCCCCCGGCTGCACGTAGCTTTGATAAATCACGTAACCGTTTTGACGTATCACCACTTTTGCAGGCGTTCTGGCGATGCCGCGCACGGTTGGTGCGTAGCCCTGCATGCTGTCCGGGTACATGCTGTCCGACGAAAAGAGCCGTAAACCGCGGAATCCCATACTGTCAAAAACATCATTGCCACTGTTGCTGTCGCCTAAGACCAGCTCGCTTTTGAGCGGAATGACCGTACGTTCAGCCGACGTGCTGATGTTTTGCCATTCGCGATGGCTATTTCCGTTGCTTTGCGTGGCGCGCCACGCGCCGGTGTTTCGCACACGCCAGGCCCCGTAGTTCAGGCCAGTTTGCAGATTCAGGTAGTAGCTGTTGTCATCGTCATTCCCCTTGTTTCCGCTAAAGCTGTAGTTCAGCAAAATCGCCGGAATGCCCTCGTCCCACTGTTCAGGAGGAATATAGCCGCGTGCGCTGTTGTGCATCGCCACCTGCGGCAAACTGATGTTGAGGCGCAGAGAGGCAAAGTTGAATCCGATTTCGCTGCCAGGAATGGCCGTCGCCAGGGGAATACAGGTGTCGTCTGCCACCTGGGTCAGTTCAGGAAATGCGCTGATATTCACACCCAGGCGGTCAAGCATTGCGCGGGTGATACAGGGTGACAGCCCTCCCGCTACGGGAGCCGTGCTTTTTTCGTCCGTCTCAAAAAGCACATCCTGCGTGCCGATAAACTCCTCGTTACGCCAGATATCCACGCGGTAAATGCCCGGTGCCTGTTGATGCCCTTGCTCAAAGCGTGACAAATCCGCCACACCGGCAGTGTCATCGGATAAAAAACCCGGGTTGAAATAGCTTTCGCCCCATCCCACTTGCGGAAAGAGGATCGCCGCCAACGCCAGTGCACACGGGCAGTAACGCCATCGTGGAATGTTCATCGCCCTGACTCTGCTCACAGTGCGACGCGACGCGCCGGCGTGATGGCACCGTAATCATTTACGCTCTGCCAGGAAAGCGTGCCGCTGACGCCTGCCGGAAGGACCTGCTGCGCAGAGTTTTTCGGGGCAATCATCAGATTTTCCAGCTTCTGTCCGCCCAGCTGAAGATTGACCAGCGTGATGTAGTACGGCGACGCATTACTGACTTTCAGGTGGTTTCCAGCACGTTCAAACTTGAGCTGGGAAAGGGCCTCTTCCGGCTGCTTCGCTAGATTTTTTGGGCGTACGAAAAGCTTTATCCGCGACAGGATCGCCAGTTGCAGGACGTTTTTCCCTTCCAGATTCGCTTTATTTACTGAAGGAATGGCTTTTACGTTCATGAAAAACAGGGATTCGCGATCGGTTGCCAGCGGCGGACCCGCGTAAATAATGCGCAGCGTGTTTTCACTGTCGGGCTCACTCACAAACAGCGGCGGCGTAACGGCAAAGGTTTTTTCTTTTTGCCCGCGATCGTTTTCTATCCACGCGTTAATTAAATAGCGTTCTTGCTTATTGCTGTTCGTAATAGCCAGCGATGTTTGTTTGGCATCCGCTGGATATATCACGCGCGTCGCACCCAACGCGATCCCACCGGAAGCCTCTACGGACAGAGAAACCATCATTAAAATAATCGATAAAATGAGTCCGGGTTTATTCAAGGAGTTCATCACAACAATACCTTTAATATTATGTTCGCAGGTGTGTATACCGTCAGGGATAAATCAACGCGAACCAGACATCCGACTGGATATTGCCCGGCACAAGGTGTTCAGAAATAACCCGATAGCGTGCGCTGAAATGTAAGTCCAGCTCAGAAGTCTCTATTGGCCGCCAGTTATTCGCCGCCGCATTGGGGATAATTTGCCGCTTCTGCGAATCAAATAATGCCAGTCCCACACCGCTACTGACGCGGCTTTCGCCGGGTTGAGAGGTCGCCAGAAATACTTGCGGATCCTCAGTGGGCGTGACGCCCTCAAACATGACGCCGACCGTGCGCGAGACATCGACGCTGCACTCCACCAGCCGCAGGATGAAGGGCACATTGACCGTCGAAAAACTGCCCACACCGGCAAATGAATTGGTGCGGTATTGCCCCATTTCGATGCGCAGGTTTTGGCTATCGGGCGCGACGGCGCAGCCACCGTTCACCAGCTCGCCTTTCATATGCACTTTCCCGCCATCCACTACCACGGTATGCGCCATCACAGGCGTCACCACAGATAACAGCAGCAGAAAAAGTTGCCTTAATCTGGTCATACCCGACCCTCAAATTCGAATAGCTGGCCTCTTCCGTGAGGCCAAATCGTCCCTGAAAGCAGGTTATTCGTATTTCATTACGAAGGTGGCATCGGCGTTTGCCTGGCCTGGTGCGGTTGTTGCCGCGGTGGATTTATAGCGGGCAGTGAAATTCAGGGTGTTGGTGCCTTCAATCAGGGCTTTCGCTGCGGAGAATGTCGCGCCATCAGGGGTCAGCGTGCTGGACTGGCTATCGAGGATCTCAATGCCAACACCTTGTGCGGTGTTGTCGTTATTGCCTGACGTGACGGCCAGCAGCGTTTTATCTGTCGGGTCGATTTGACCAGTGAAGGCCACAGACGCCGTTTTAGCCACTTCTGGATCACAATCATTCAGTTCAATATTGAAAGGAATATTAGAGGTGGTGTCGCCCACTTTCGTAAATTTAGCCGTACGGTATTGGCCCAAATTAACGATCTGATCGGCAGATTCAGTATTCACCGCGCACGCTGCATTCACTAATTCACCTTTAAAATGCACAGTACCGCCATTAACGGAAACCGGCGGGACAGGATCTTCTGCATGAACGGCACCCGCAACGAATACCAGCGAAGCAATAACGGAAGAAGCAATATTGCTAAATTTCATATCTATTCCTTTGAAATGTAAAAAGCCCTTCCCGCGTAAAACGGGAATAAAAAATACATTCAATTGCGTAATTGAAAGTTTATTTTGGAAGAGACAAAGTAGCGTATGGAGGAATATTAAAACAGGTCAAAACACTGCGATTCAGCCAGGTCACATCCTAATTTACCTTAGGAAAAGACCCATCAAAGCGCAGGGTCAATGCGACACCGCGAGGCTGATTGTGGAAATCTCACAATGGGTGACTGACAGCAGCGCCCGCTTCTGACAAAATATAGGCAATTCCCCCTTTAAACGTTACAGACGGAATCTTCTCTCTGATGGCAGCAAAGATTATTGACGGTAAAACGATTGCGCAGCAGGTGCGCTATGAGGTCGCGGTAAAAGTGAAGGCGCGTACAGCGGCCGGAAAACGCGCTCCAGGGTTGGCTGTCGTGCTGGTTGGTAGTAACCCGGCATCACAAATTTACGTCGGCAGCAAACGCAAAGCATGTGAAGAGGTCGGTTTTGTCTCTCGCTCTTATGATTTGCCGGAAACGACCACCGAGGCAGAATTGCTTGAGCTGATTGATACGCTGAACGCCGATGAGGTTATCGACGGCATTCTGGTGCAGTTGCCGCTCCCTGCAGGCATCGACAATGTGAAAGTGCTGGAACGCATCGCACCGGATAAAGACGTGGACGGTTTCCATCCGTATAACGTTGGCCGCCTGTGTCAGCGCGCCCCGCGTCTGCGTCCGTGCACGCCGCGCGGCATCGTGACGCTGCTGGAGCGCTATAACATCGACACTTACGGACTGAACGCCGTGGTGATTGGCGCGTCCAACATCGTTGGCCGTCCGATGAGTATGGAACTGCTGCTGGCAGGCTGTACGACCACGGTCACCCATCGTTTCACTAAGAACCTGCGCCAGCACGTCGAAAATGCTGACCTGCTGATTGTTGCGGTCGGTAAGCCGGGCTTTATTCCTGGCGAATGGATTAAAGAAGGCGCGATCGTGGTGGACGTGGGCATCAATCGTCTGGAAAACGGCAAAGTCGTTGGCGATGTCGTGTATGAAGATGCCGCCGCGCGCGCGTCTTACATCACTCCCGTTCCGGGCGGCGTCGGTCCTATGACCGTCGCGACCCTGATTCAAAATACTTTGCAGGCATGCGAAGAGTACCACGATGTAGAGGAAGCGTAAGATGACCACATTTTCATTAGGTAAACACCCGCACGTAGAACTGTGCGATCTGCTCAAGCTGGAAGGCTGGAGCGAAAGCGGCGCGCAGGCAAAAATTTTCATCGCTGACGGGCTGGTCAAAGTCGATGGCAAAGTGGAAACCCGTAAACGCTGCAAAATTGTCGCGGGTCAAACCGTGAGTTTCGCCAGCCAGAGCATTACCGTTACGGCATAATCCCTTCGTATAACCCTCTCCTGCCTGGAGAGGGAATTTCTTCACATCACGCCAAACGCCCCTAAATCCATCACGGCTAATTATCGATCAACTTCAAAGAATCACTATTTCGTCTATTGAAATGTGAAAATTAAGTTGCGCGAAATTCACGCTTCTCTCACGATAAGTAGAACGTTCTACTAAAACGTTCTACTTACAATAACAGCGCCAATAAAAGCGCTTCTCGGGGGAAGTCAGCATGAGTCTGATATCAGGGTTTGTTAAATCGTTGTCAAAATTATCGATGATTGGTCGCGCATTAATGCTGCCAATTTCACTGCTTCCTGCCGCGGGTTTGTTACTGGCCTTCGGTGATAAATTCCATATGCCGCTGATGATGAACGCAGGCGGCGTCATTTTTGATAACTTGCCGATGCTCTTCGCAATCGGTTCCGCCGTGGGTCTGGCATCTGAATCCGGGATTGCAGCGCTGTCCGCTGCAGTGTCGGTGTTTGTCACCAACATCACCATTGGTACGGTTCTGAGCATCACGCCAGAGATGGCCTCATCAGGCGGAAAATACGCCATGGTGGTCGGTATTCCGACGCTGCAAATGGGCGTTTTTGGCGGCCTCATCTGCGGTATCCTTGCCGCGTGGTGTTATAACCGCTTCCACACGCTGCAGTTGCCCGAATTCCTGGGCTTCTTCTCCGGTAAGCGTTTTGTCGCGATTGCGACGGCCTTTCTGTCGTTCATTCTGGGTCTGCTATTGCCGTACGTCTGGCAGCATATTCAGTCTGGCATCGATGCGCTGTCGGTTATTGTTAACGGAGACAATCAGGCCGCATCGACCTTTATTTTTGGTCTGGTCGAACGCGCGTTAATCCCTCTGGGTCTGCACCACATCTGGTATCCCTCCTTCTGGTATTCATTTGGGGATTACACCACGCAGGCGGGTCAGGTCATCCATGGCGATCAGACAATCTGGTTCAAAATGCTGGAAGAAGGCGTTAAATCCTTTAGCAGCGATACCTATCAGAACGCCGGTAAATTCATGCAGGGTGAATTCCCGCTGATGCTGTTCGCGCTGCCTGCGGCCTGTCTGGCGATGTATCACGAAGCACATACCAAAAATAAAAAAATTGCTGCCGGTATTCTGTTCTCCGCCGCGCTGACCTGTTTCCTGACAGGGATCACCGAGCCGGTAGAGTTCACCTTTATCTTCGTGGCGCCAATCCTGTACGTCTTTAACGCCATCATGGCGGGCCTGGCGTATATGACCATGTATCTGTTGCATGCCCACATTGCCAAATCATTCTCTGCGGGCTTTATCGACTACCTGTCATTCGGCATTCTCCCGTCGTTCAACGGCTATCAGACCAACTTCCTGAGCGCGATTATTATCGGTATTCCGATGGCGCTGATTTACTACTTCACCTTCCGCTTCGTTATCCGCCGTTTTGATGTGAAAACGCCAGGCCGTACGGAAGTGACCGCGACAACTGACGATAAAACCGATAGCGAAATTGCGACCGACATTATCGGCCTGCTGGGCGGCGCGCAGAACATTAACTCTGTCGGTTCCTGTATCACGCGTCTGCGCCTGGAAGTGGCGAAAAGCGATGCGGTGGATAAAGACGGCCTTAATGGTTTAGGTGCGCGCGGCGTGGTGTTTGTGGGTGACAATGGTATTCAGGTGATTTTTGGTGCCAGAGCACAATTTATTGCCCAAACCATGTCCACGATGATCGGTAAATAATAAGATGTCTGACTGACACGTCTCCTGTACTCTGGGAGACGTTGTCATATCAGGCTGATAATAGAGAAATTTCAGGGAGCGGGTTTGAAGAAAGTCAGCATAATTGATGTTGCAAAACTGGCAGGTGTTTCGGTTTCAACCGTCTCGCTGGTTTTACGCCAGAAGGGGAAAATCTCAGAGGCAACGATTGAGAAAGTCCACGCTGCCATCACCACACTTGGCTATGTTCATAACGTCGCCGCTGCCAACCTTCGCGCCAACACCTCCAATCTTATCGGCCTGATTCTCCGCGATTTCAGCGACAGTTTTTCTATCAAAGTGATGGCGAGCATCGTTCAGGAACTGGAAAAGCAAGGCTTTATGGTTTTCCTCGGACAGCCGCTGAACGATCATGAACATCTTGAGCGCTGTCTGCTTTCGTTTAAACAACAGGGCGTTGCCGGCGTCATTTATCTCTCCTCCGAGACGCGAACGCCTACCCTGCCGAAACAGATCAGTGAGTGCCTGCTGCCATTGGTTGTGGTCTCACAGTCTTTAGTGAATGAGCCCTGCAATCTCGTGATGCGTGACAATCGTCAGGCAGCCAATCTTGCCACGCGTTACTTGATTGAACGGGGCCACCGTAATATCGCCTATATCGGCGGTCGCGAGGGGTGTCTTATCCGCGAGCAACGCCTTTTAGGTTTTCGCAGTGCGATGACGCAGTATGGCCTGGTGAATCGAGAGGAATCCGCGCCCGTATGTAGCGATGATACTCAGGCCGCGGGTTTTATTACGCGTCAGCTTCTGGATAAAAACAACACCATCACGGCTCTCCTGTGTCATTCACCCGATGCGATGATCGGCTCGATCTCAGGCATTCATCAGGTGGGACGCACCGTCGGGAAGGATGTGTTTCTGACGCAGCAGGTCGCTTTGGTAGGGTTTGAAGATATGTTACACGTAAATCTCACCTCTCCGTCATTCACCTATGTGTCGTCCGCCAGTGAAGAGACGGGCCGCCAGGCTGCGGGGCTAATGATTCGTAAACTGAAAGAGCCGGAACTTCAAACGCAGCGGATTACGCTGTCGGGGCAACTGATCGCGCGGGAATCAGCCTAAAAAAATGCGCCCCTACTGTGGGCGCATTTTTTCATTAGTTACTGTGTTTTTGCTTTCGGATTCACATCCATAACCTGAATCTCATAAACCATCGTCGCATTTGGTGGGATATCAGGAGCGCTACCCTCCTCACCGTACGCAAGCTCTGGTGGCACGACCATCTGGAGCCGACCCTGTTTATTCATTTTCATAATGGCGGACTGGAACAGCGGCGGGAATTTATCCAGCGGCAGAACCAACGCTTTGCCCATTTTGCTCATGTCTTTTATGACTTTGCCACCCGCGAGGCTTTCCTTCACAACAATCGCAACAGTGTCTGTCTTTTCAATTTTACCTTTGCCCTTCGCAGTCACACGGTAGTAATAGCCCATTTCGGATTTTTTAGCGCCCGGCTGTTTGCTGAAGGAAGTCATATAATTCTGACCTTTATCCTCGGCCACCTCTTTCTTCGCGTCCGACGGATGCGAGGTGACTTCTTTATCCATTTCTTTAAGTGATGCCACCATCTTTTCTTTAGGTATCTTGAACTTGCCCTGCAAGAAATCAGAGACACCACTCGCCACGTGCTGGCGCGAGAGAATAAGGCCGTCCGCTTCCATTTTATTCAACGATCCCAGAACCTCTTGTCCCCAGAACGCCCCCAATGAATAGGCTCGTACATCTTCCTTAGTCTGAGGTACTGGAGCATCGGTAGATGCGGCTTTGACATCGCTGCGCAGAGACGCGAGTTGTTTATCCTGCTCTCCCAGTTTGGAACTGGCGTCATCCCATTTTTTCTTCAGCTCATTTCGCTGACTCTCGCTATCCGTCAGCGCTTTCTGGGCATCCGCAATCGCCTTTTCTTTCAGAGAGTTATCAGCAGAGAGCGTTGCCATTTTTTTATCTTGCTCTACAGATTGCTTTTGATTGCCGTCAAGCGACTTTTGCAACTGCGCAAGTTTCGCTTCGCTTGCTGTGAGACTCGCGCCGAGCGTCGCAAGCTCAGTCGTCTTACCGCTTAACTGTTGGTTGGTTTTCTGCGAAGCGTTCTGCAATTCCGCGCGCTGTTTTTCGCTTTCGGCAAGGGATTTCTGTGTCGCCGCCAGGTCTTTGGCCTGTTTGTCCTGCTCTTGTTTAAGATCGCTTATCTGTTTCAGCATCTCTTTGGCGCGACTCTGACTTTCCGTCAGAGACTTGTTCAGCTGCGCGACCGCGCCTTCTTTATCAGCACCGGCGCTCATCAGCGACGCCATTTTCGTCGTGGCATCGTCACGTTGCTGGGAGGCCTCTTGATACTGTGTTTGCAGTTTACTGCGCTGCTGTTCGCTATCCGCCAGTGCTTTCCCGGCATCAGCAATTGCTTTCTCTTTAAGGGCGATAACGTCACTCAACGCTGCCAGTTTTTTATCTTGTTCAACGGATTGCTGTCGATTGCTATCAAGCGATTTTTGCAACTGCGCAAGTTTCGCTTCGCTGGCTGTAAGACTCGCACCAAGCGTTGCAAGCTCACGGGCCTTGTCGCTTAGCTGCTGGGTCGTTTTCTGGGAAGTATTCTGTAATTCCGCGCGCTGTTTCTCGCTGTCGGAAAGGGATTTCTCTGTTGCCGCCAGGGCTTTGGCCTGCTTGTCCTGCTCTTGCTTGAGCTCGCTTATCTGTTTAAGCATCTCTTTGGCACGAGCCTGACTTTCCGTCAGTGATTTGTTCAGTTGCGCGACCGCGCCTTCTTTATCAGCACCAGCATTCATCAGCGACGCCATTTTCTTCGTGGCATCGTCACGTTGCTGAGCGGCAGCCTGGTATTGCAACTGTAGCGCGCTGCGCTGTTTTTCGCTCTCTGCTAGCGCGTTCCGGGCATCTATAATCGCTTTCTCTTTTACGCCCATATCCGCAGTCAATGCAGCCATTTTTTTATTCTGCGTGGAGGATTCATTTTGATTTCCATCCAGCGATTTTTGCAGCTGCGCAAGTTTCGCTTCACTAGCGGAGAGGCTCGCACCGAGCGTCTCTAGCTGACTGGTTTTGTCGCTTAGCTGCTGGGTGGTTTTCTGCGAAGTATTCTGTAATTCCGCGCGCTGTTTTTCGCTGTCGGAAAGGGATTTCTCTGTCGCCGCCAGGGCTTTGGTCTGTTTGTCCTGCTCCTGCTTGAACTCGCTAATCTGTTTAAGCATCTCTTTAGCACGACTCTGGCTTTCCGCCAGTGATTTTTTCAGTTGCGCGACGGCACCTTCTTTATCAGCTCCGACGTTCATCAGCGACGCCATTTTCGTCGTGGCATCGTCAAGTTGCTGAGTGGTAGCTTGATATTGTGCGAGCAGTTCGCTGCGCTGTTTTTCGCTTTCTGCTTGCGCTTTCTGAGCGTCGGCAATCGCTTTCTCACTGGCCGTTTGCTCAGCTGCATATTTTGCTTTCAGCTCAGCTATGACTTTTTCTTGTTCAGCTTTGAGAGCAGACAGTTCAGTACTGGCCGTACCTGGTTGCGTTGGAGGAGTGTGTAATCGAAGACGCGCGATCTTCTTTGCCGGCGTTTTGTGATGCCGTTCCTCCGGAACCGCAGATGATTCCGGAGGTGCAGCGGGTGCTGCAAATAATATAGCGGGAATCTCGCTGGATTGAGCCGTTATTGAATCCAGCGATTTTATTGTCTCTCCATTATCACTCGCCTGAGCGAGTGGAGTGACGGTGCTAATGATTAAAGCGGGTAATGCAAAAAAAAAAGAGGCTTCATGCTGAACGCACTCATTTAAAGTTTTCTCCACGACTTATAAGTGCTTGTTGCACTGTTTGCTGAATATCGCTACACAGCTTTTGGGTTCGGTATTTAAAAAGCGCATCCATGGTATCTTTGGTTTGCGAAGCAATATCCCCGCGAACAGAGGCGTAAACGGACGCACTTGCTAATAAATCATCAAAGGCTGCCTTTTTTTGAACATACAAACGGCCATTGATTTTTGATAAGGCAGTCAACTCACGCTGACAGTTAGTCACGGAGCTATCGGACGCCATTTCAACAGGTGTTCCCGCAGGCTTGATATTCGTGTTAGTTGAGCCACCCTGCGCGGGTACGGAGCTTGAAACTGCCTGAGCGGATTGACCCGCTGGCGTCACTTTACTCTTCGGCTTACTCTGACAACCCGTTACCACCAGAATTGTTGAAATCGCAACCAACGCTAAAAAAGGCTTTCCCGCACAGTTATTGAGTTTGTCAAACAAAGTCACAATATTACCCTCATAAAATCCATTCTGGATCACATTACAAAACTGCACGCCTAACATTATCTGGAATGGAAAGCGCAGCATTATAGGATGAATAAGATTGCGTAAACAATCCCCGCCATTATCAACTAAACCCTGTTTGTTGTCCAAAAATGGACGCTAACAATAATGTCCTTTATAACTCAAGCCCCTATCCAAAATCATCCGATTCCCTTTATCCGTTAAAATAAATCTAATGAAACCCTTCAACAATTCATCACTAAAATTAATATTTCACTGATAAATATCGCGCATTGTTTTGGGCCAATAATGGGAACATTGTTTTACGGGGAAAGAGACGCTGTGAACGGGGTGTTTAGGCAGAGTGATGTTAAAAGCGAGGTTGCCCGGCAAGCATTGCGCCGCCGGGCATGGCAGAATTATTTACGACGCCAGATAGTGCCCTGCGGCCCATCTTCCAGAACAATGCCCATTTCCGTCAGACGATTACGTGCAGCATCTGCTGCCGCCCAGTCTTTCGCCTGACGCGCTTCCAGGCGTGCAGTGATCAACGCTTCGATTTCGGCCACTTCGTCACCATCATTCTGCGCACCGCTTTGCAGGAAGGTTTCTGGATCTTGCTCCAGCAGCCCCAGCACCGCTGCAAGCTTACGCAGATGAGAAGCCAACGCATCCGCCGCCGACACGTCTTCGACTTTCAGACGGTTTATCTCACGCGCCATGTCAAATAGCACTGAGTAGGCTTCCGGCGTGTTGAAATCATCGTTCATCACGTCGATGAAACGTGCTTCGAATGCTTCGCCGCCAGCAGGTGCGACGGATTTGTCAGTGCCACGTACCGCAATGTACAGGCGCTCCAGCGCAGAGCGAGCCTGTTTCAGGTTCTCTTCGCTGTAGTTCAACTGGCTGCGGTAGTGGCCAGACATCAGGAAATAACGCACCGTTTCGGCATCGTAATATTTCAGCACGTCACGCACAGTGAAGAAGTTATCCAGTGATTTGGACATCTTCTCGCGATCGACCATCACCATACCGGAGTGCATCCAGTAATTAACGTACTCGCCGCCGTGTGCACAGGTAGACTGCGCAATTTCGTTCTCATGGTGCGGGAACATCAGGTCAGAACCGCCGCCGTGAATGTCGAAATGGTTACCCAACTGTTTACAGTTCATCGCTGAGCACTCGATGTGCCAGCCCGGACGCCCTTCACCCCATGGCGATGGCCAGCTCGGCTCACCTTCTTTGGACATCTTCCACAGCACAAAGTCCATCGGATTACGTTTAACGTCGACGACATCGACGCGCGCGCCAGCCTGAAGTTGCTCAAGATCCTGACGTGAAAGCTGACCGTAACCTGGATCGGTTGGGACCGAGAACATCACGTCGCCGTTGCTGGCCACATAGGCATGACCGCGCTCGATGAGCTTTTCGGTGATCTCGATGATTTCATGAATATGGTGGGTCGCACGCGGTTCGCTGTCCGGACGCAGAATATTTAATGCATCAAAATCTTTATGCATTTCGGCGATCATGCGATCCACCAGCGCGACAAAGCTTTCACCATTTTCATTAGCGCGTTTAATGATTTTATCATCAATATCGGTGATATTGCGCACGTACTTCAGGGTGTAACCTAAGAAACGCAGGTAGCGAGAAACCACGTCGAATGAGACGAAGGTACGGCCATGACCAATGTGACAGAGATCGTAGACGGTAATACCACACACGTACATGCCGACTTCCCCGGCATGAATAGGTTTGAATTCCTCTTTTTGGCGCGTCAGAGTATTAAAGATTTTTAACATCAAAGATTCCATGTAAACGTGTGTGGATCGTAAAGACCGTATAATACCTATAATTCGGGATAGGATCAGCACGCAATGCAAGGTGATCGCATCCTGCGGTTATGCTATAACAAACCCCTATATGTGACCCTTATATGGGTCGAAGCACCACTATAACGGAACAGGATGAAAAAATGGTTACTTTCCACACTAATCATGGCGATATCGTCGTCAAAACTTTTGATGATAAAGCGCCTGAAACAGTTAAAAACTTCCTGGACTACTGTCGCGAAGGCTTCTACAACAACACGATTTTCCACCGTGTGATTAACGGCTTTATGATCCAGGGCGGCGGTTTCGAGCCTGGCATGATCCAGAAAGACACCAAAGAAGCGATCAAAAACGAAGCGAATAACGGTCTGAAAAATACCCGCGGTACGCTGGCAATGGCCCGTACTCAGGCTCCGCACTCTGCAACTGCGCAGTTCTTCATCAACGTAGCAGACAACGACTTCCTGAACTTCTCCGGCGAGAATCTGCAGGGTTGGGGTTATTGCGTGTTCGCAGAAGTGGTTGAAGGTATGGACGTTGTTGAGAAGATCAAAGGCGTTTCTACTGGCCGCAGCGGTATGCATCAGGACGTTCCAAAAGAAGACGTTATCATTACAAGCGTGACTGTCAGCGAGTAATTGGTGGCGACACTCTTTATTGCGGATCTGCATCTGCAAACAGAAGAACCGGCGATCACCGCCGGTTTTCTGCATTTTTTACAGGGTGAAGCGCGTTCAGCGGACGCCCTGTACATTCTGGGCGATTTGTTTGAGGCCTGGATTGGCGACGACGACCCGAATCCCCTGCATCATGACATGGCTGCGGCGATCAAAGCCCTGGTCGACTCCGGCGTTCCCTGCTATTTCATTCACGGCAATCGCGATTTTCTGATCGGCAAACGCTTCGCTCGCGAAAGCGGCATGACGTTGTTGCCCGACGAAAACGTGCTCGAATTATATGACCGCAAGGTCCTGATTATGCACGGCGACACGCTTTGCACCGACGACACGGGCTATCTGGCATTTCGCGCTAAAGTCCACACGCCCTGGATTCAAACCCTGTTTCTGGCCCTGCCTCTGTTTATCCGCAACCGTATCGCCGCCAAAATGCGTGCGGGCAGTAAAGCGGCAAACAGCAGCAAATCCATGACGATCATGGACGTCAACCCGCAAGCGGTCGTTGAGGCGATGGAAAAACATCGCGTGCAGTGGTTAATTCATGGTCACACCCATCGCCCGGACGTGCATCAACTCACCGCCAACGGCGAACCTGCGCATCGCGTTGTATTGGGTGCCTGGCACAGCGAAGGTTCGATGGTAAAAGTCACGTCAGAAGGCGTAGAACTCATCCAGTTTCCGTTTTAATCAACTCGCCTTTTTGCCGCCATTCCGGTGACGCAACCGTTTTCCTTGCCTGTATATCATGCTATTCTCTGTGCCCTAAAAGCAGTGTGTTCCGCACCACAGGAGTTTTAAGACGCATGTCCTCCCGCAATAATCCGGCGCGTGTCGCCATCGTGATGGGGTCCAAAAGCGACTGGGCTACCATGCAGTTTGCCGCCGAAATCTTCGAAATCCTGAACGTTCCGCACCACGTTGAAGTGGTCTCCGCGCACCGCACCCCCGATAAACTGTTCAGCTTTGCCGAAGGCGCAGAAGAGAACGGCTATCAGGTGATTATTGCCGGTGCGGGCGGTGCAGCACACCTGCCCGGCATGATTGCCGCCAAAACGCTGGTTCCGGTTCTCGGCGTACCGGTGCAAAGCGCAGCCCTGAGCGGCGTCGACAGCCTTTACTCCATTGTTCAGATGCCACGCGGCATTCCGGTCGGTACGCTGGCGATTGGTAAAGCGGGCGCGGCGAATGCAGCTCTGCTGGCGGCACAAATTCTGGCGACGCACGATAAAGCCTTGCATCAGCGCCTGGTGGAATGGCGTCAATCGCAGACCGACGAGGTGCTGGAAAACCCAGACCCACGAGGTGCAGCATGAAACAAGTTTGCGTTCTCGGTAACGGTCAGTTGGGTCGAATGCTGCGTCAGGCAGGTGAACCGCTGGGTATCGCCGTCTGGCCCGTTGGGTTGGATGCAGAACCAGAAGCCGTGCCCTTTCAGCAAAGCGTCATCACCGCTGAAATTGAGCGCTGGCCCGAAACGGCATTAACGCGTGAACTGGCGCGTCACAACGCCTTTGTTAACCGCGATGTCTTCCCCATTATTGCTGACCGTCTGACACAAAAACAGCTGTTCGATAGGCTGAATCTCGCCACCGCGCCGTGGCAATTACTCGCGAGTGAAAGCGAATGGCCTGCCGTTTACGATAAGCTGGGCGACTTGGCTATCGTGAAACGTCGCACGGGCGGCTACGACGGACGCGGCCAGTGGCGTTTGCGCCAGCACGAAACCGCAGAACTGCCGACGGATTGCTACGGTGAATGTATCGTTGAACAAGGCATCAATTTTAGCGGTGAAGTCTCGCTGGTTGGCGCGCGTGCGCATGACGGCAGCACAGTTTTTTACCCACTGACGCACAACCTGCATCAGGACGGAATTCTGCGCACCAGCGTCGTATTCCCGCACGCCGATGCCGGGCAGCAGGCGCAGGCAGAAGCCATGCTCTCAGCCATCATGCAAGAGCTGGGTTACGTGGGCGTTATGGCGATGGAATGCTTTATCACGCCTGCGGGTTTGCTGATTAATGAGCTTGCTCCGCGCGTGCACAACAGCGGGCACTGGACGCAAAACGGCGCGTCCATCAGCCAGTTCGAATTGCATCTGCGGGCGATTACCGACTTGCCACTGCCGCAGCCGGTGGTGAACAGCCCGTCGGTGATGATCAATCTGATTGGTACTGCGCTGAACTATGACTGGCTGAAGCTGCCGCTGGTTCATCTGCACTGGTACGACAAAGAGGTGCGTGAAGGGCGTAAAGTCGGTCACCTGAACCTCAACGATGACGATACGGATCGTCTGAGCGCAACGCTCGAAGCCATCGTTCCCCTGTTGCCGCCAGAATACGCCAGCGGCATTGCCTGGGCGCAGAGTAAGCTTAACTAGTTCACTTGCTCTAACTCTTTCGCATTTCAGAAGTGAATCCCCGGTCACAGTGACCGGGGTGAGCGAGCGCTGCCCACGCCTATGAAACGTGGATAATAACGGGTAAGTTGACCTTCCCTTTCCCCGGCGTACAATCCCCGCCCATTGCTATTTTGCTTTCCTCAGGAATTCATCATGAACGATGGGATGGACTATCGTGCGATCCTCGCGAACGATACCCCTTTAATTGACGTGCGCGCGCCCGTCGAATTTGCGCAGGGCGCGATGCCCGCGGCACTCAACCTCCCGCTGATGAACGACACCGAACGCGCTGCCGTAGGCACCTGCTATAAACGTCAGGGACCAGAAGCCGCGCTCGCGCTCGGCCATCGCCTGGTGAACGGTGAAACCCGCGAACAGCGTATTCACGCCTGGCGCGAAATCTGTCTGGCGAATCCGCACGGCTATTTTTGCTGCGCGCGCGGCGGACAACGCTCGCACATCGCGCAGGCATGGGTGAAAGAGAGCGGGATTGATTATCCGTTGATCGCAGGCGGCTACAAAGCGCTGCGCCAGGCGGCGATTCAGGCGACCGACGCGCAGGTGCAAAAGCCAATGGTGCTGATTGGTGGCTGCACGGGGAGTGGAAAAACATTGCTGGTAAAACAGCATCCCGACGGGATTGATCTCGAAGGGCTGGCGCATCATCGCGGCTCATCGTTCGGTCGCACGCTTCAGCCTCAGCTATCACAAGCCACGTTTGAAAATCATCTCGCGGTTGATCTGCTAAAGAAAGATGCGGCCCGCTGGGTGTTTGAAGACGAAGGACGGATGATCGGCTCTAACCATTTGCCGGAATGCCTGCGTGAACGTATGGCGCAGTCAATGATTGCGGTGGTAGAGGATCCCTTCGAGGTGCGTCTTGAGCGTCTGCGCGAGGAGTATTTCGAGCGCATGTGGCAGGACTTTGCGTCGGCTTATGGCGAAGACGCAGGCTGGCAGGAATACGGCGAGTATCTGCACCACGGTCTTTTCGCCATCCGCCGCCGCCTGGGGTTACAGCGTTTTGCCGAGCTAACCGCATGGCTGGATTGCGCTCTCATCGAGCAGCGGCAGACAGGCAGTACCGAGGCGCACTATGCCTGGCTTGCGCCGCTGCTCAATGACTATTACGACCCGATGTACCGTTATCAGCTTGAGAAAAAAGCCGACAAGATTGTCTATCGCGGGACGTTTAACGACGTGGCCGCCTGGCTGGCGGCCTAATGCGCTAGCGCCGATCCCGTTTATCGGCACGTTTCGCCAGCCAGTCACCCAGCACCTGAACGATCTGCACCAGAATAATCAGCGCAATCACCGTGACCACCATGACCTGGGTTTCGTAGCGGTAATAGCCGTAGCGGATCGCCAGATCCCCTACTCCGCCGCCGCCGACAATCCCCGCCATCGCAGAGTAGCCGATCAGGCTCACCAGAGTGATGGTCAAACCGCGCAGCAGTCCGGCGCTCGCTTCCGGCAATAATACCGTGCAGATGATGCGCATCGGGCTGGCACCAAAGGCTTCCGCCGCTTCGATAATGCCTTTATCCACTTCGCGCAGCGCGCCGTCCACCAGACGGGCATAAAAGGCAATCGCCGCCACGGAAAGCGGAACAGACGCCGCAATCGGACCAATGGTGTTGCCCAGCAGCAGTTGTGTGAGCGGCAACAGCAGCACCAGCAGAATGACAAACGGCACCGAGCGGATGATATTGACCAGCACGGAGCTGACCAGATACACAACGCGGTTTTGCCAGAACAGATTTCGGTCGGTGACAAAAATCAAAAAGCCCAGCGGCAGACCGCCAATAATCGCCAGTACCGTTGAAATGCTCAACATCTGGAAAGTTTCGTTAAACGCCAGGCCCAGATCGGCCACTAAATCATCCACGGATCACCTCCACCTGTGCGGTACGTTGACGGATATGTTCCACAGCCAGCTCCACGGCGGACGGGTTGTCCTGCGCGGTCAATTGCACCACCAGAATCCCCAACGCGCGTTCACCGATGTACTCAATCTTGCCGTGCAGAATATTCACCGCGACGCCAAACTTCACTGCCACCTCCGATAACACCGGCTGTTCAGCAGAATCGCCAATAAACAGAATCTTCAGCAGCTGTCCCGGAAGATGCTGGCGCAAACGTTCGGGTAACGTCAGATTCAGCGTGTGCGACACCAGTTGCTGGGTAAACGCGTGTTGCGGATGCGCAAACACATCGAACACCTCGCCCAGCTCGACCACTTCGCCACCGGACATCACCGCCACGCGATCGCAAATGGATTTGATCACGTTCATCTCGTGGGTGATCAGCACGATCGTGATCCCCATCTGCTCGTTGATCTTTTTCAGGAGCGCCAGAATGGTGGCCGAGGTTTCCAGATCCAGCGCAGAGGTCGGTTCATCGCAGAGCAATACGTCAGGATGATTCGCAATACCGCGAGCAATACCTACGCGCTGTTTCTGCCCGCCGCTCAGTTGTACCGGATAACGATTAGCTTTATCGGTCAGCCCGACTAATGCCAGAATTTCCGCGACGCGCGGCGCAATTTTACTGCGCTCCCAGCCTGCGGCTTTGAGGCTGAACGCCACGTTTTGCGCCACCGTGCGGGTATGCATCAGGTTGAAATGCTGGAAAATCATGCCGATACGCTGACGCGCTTTGCGCAGATTTGCGCCGTCGAGCGCTGAAATTTCTACACCGTTAACGTTCACGCTACCGGCGCTTGGGCGTTGTAGCGCGTTCAGCGTACGTAATAGCGTGCTCTTGCCCGCCCCGCTGGTGCCGACAATGCCAAAAATCTCGCCCGCCGCAATGGTCAGGCTGACGTCTGATACCGCGCGGGTAGAAGGTCCGCGTCCCGTTGAAAAATCAACGCACACCTTATCTAACTTAATCATGACTACCTCAGAAATGCGAAAAGGGCAGACTCGGCTGCCCTGTTTTTCAAACACGCGATTACGGTTTTGCTGCCGTCATCCAGTCTGGTTTCTGGAAAGCGGTATAAACATTTTTCGGATCGTCGATAACGGCGCGATACGCCGGGGACTGCACCACTGCCACGATATCTTTGGCGAAGGGTTTATCCGCATCTTCCGTACGCACGGCAATAATGTTTTTCAGATTTTCGTCGAGGTGTTCCTGCGCCAGAGCGCTGGAAAGATCTAACCCGGCAGCAATCGCAAAGTTCCCGTTGACCAGCGAAGCGGTCACGCTATCCAGCGTGCGTGGCAGCTGCGCGGCTTCCAGCGGCTTGAACACCAGCCCTTTTGGGTTACTGGCAATATCACGCTCGGAGGCTTTGGTCGGATCGATATTGTCTTTGATGGTAATCAGCTTCAGCGATTGCAGGAACCGCAGGCCACGCGCCAGATTGGTGGGGTCGTTAGACAGCGTGACGATATCGCCCTTTTTCAGTTCATCCAGGCTCTTGACCTGACGCGAATAAAAGCCCATTCCGGCCGTGGGTACGGTCAGCAGTTTGGTGAGCTTAAGCCCTTTATCGGCAGTAAATTTGTTGAAATACAGCGAGTGCTGGAACAGGTTGGCATCGATACTGCCGTTGGACAGCGCCATATTGGGCTGGACGTAATCGCTAAATTCACGCACGACCACTTTATAGCCTTTCTCTTTCAGTGAAGGGGCAATCGCCTGCTTCACCATATCGCCGTACGGCCCCGGCGCAACGCCGAAGACGATAGTGTGCGGATCGCTGTTAGCGTGAGCGGCCTGCATACCGCAGACCAACAAAAGTGCACCGACTGCGGCGCGAAACGTGTGACGTAATCCCATGAGATCTCCATTTCAAAGCGGTGTAGCGTTGTGTGAGTGCCCCGTACGATGCGGCGCAGTTCCCGTTAACATGACACAGATCACAGGCCGCGTCCTTGAAATTATTTCATGATGTTGCTGAATATGTCTTTGAATGTACAGGAGATGGGTTATGCGAAAGGTGAATAAGCAGAGGTCAAAAATGGGAATGCCGGGCGGCAAAATACCGCCCGGGCAGACGACTTAGAAGTCGTAGCGCAGACGCACCAGGTTCATATCGCCCAGATTGTCGGTGCTGGAGGTAAATACGTGTTCGTAATCAACACGGAAACCGTAATCCAGCTGGAAACTAATACCCACGCCGTTGTCGATGCGTTGGTAGTTGCGACCATTCACATACTCAATGCGATCGCCCATGAAGTAAGGCTGTACGGATTTAAGCGCATACTGACCCACCGGGATTTTGTAGCCCGCAAAGTACTCAATACCCCACGCATCACCGGCGAAGTAATCATTCACTGACACTTTTTTGGTGGTCATAAAGTTCTGATACCAGCCGCCGCCGACGGAGAAGGTCCAGTTGTCCGGCGTCCAGCTCAGCGCCGTACCCAGGATGTTCTGGTCGTACGTTTTGCTGTCGCCATTATCCGGGTTACGCATATCCGCGCGAGTGTAGTTCCACGCTGCACCCCAGGTCAGATCGGTGGTCAGATGATAATCCAGACCCAGTGAACCGCCGCCTTTACGCTTGTAACGCAGGCCGTTGCCCGGCAGGTATTCGCTGTCTTCAAACAGGTATGAGGCGTAAATATCCGCATCGCCGACGGTTTTCTTGTATTTCAGCATCTGGCGTGAACGATAAGAGCCGTCGTAGTCGCCGTTGATCCCGTTACCGGATGCCTGGCCGACCATATCGTAGTCCCAGATATCAGTCTTCGCGCCCACTACATCATAGTAAACACTGTTCTGTTGACCGAAGGTCAGCGTACCCCAGGTGTCGCTTTTCAGGCCGGTGTAGAGCATGCGGCGAGAGGTATCATGCGCACCTTCTGCATAGTGATGATCCCAGTTGAACTGCGCAGGAATATTCACGCCCAGCTCGTAGTAGCTCACCCAGCTGATGTCATCAAACAGGTAATAATCGGTCGCAAAGCGGAAACGCGTACCGCCGTCAAAACCGTTACGTTTATAGCTGTTTTTACCGTCGTCGCCGGTCATATTCTGGAACTGTGGACGAATACTGCCGCCTACGGTGAAGTTGAGGCGGCTCAGCGGATTACCCGCCTGAGGATCTTGCTTAAGAACGGTGATTTCCGCTTGTGCTGCGAAAGACATCAATGCCACTGCTGCGCCGATCGTTGTCGCCAGCGCTGTTTTAGTTATTGTCATTATTATTCCTTGATAGACACGCTGCTAATTATTTAGCAGCAGAATAATATCCGGAATTAAACGACTCGTGGGGACGGTTTTTAAATGATTTGTGCTGCTAAAAGGTGAGGTATTATCGTTTTGTGCTATTAAATGATTACGCACCAGTATATAAACCGGTGCGTAATCATCACGAAAGGTAACTAACTCACGAACTGGCGGAACAGCGCTTTGCCTTTTAGCAGACGTGTGCCAAGCCAACCGCCACACAGCGACAGCAGCAGCGCGCCGCACACCGGCAGAATCAGCCACAGACGCCAGTCAGGCTCCCACGGGAAATCGAACACCCGTGTTTGCAGCACCGCCAGCGCGGTCTCTGCGCCTATCGCCGCCACCAGCCCCGAGACAAATCCCAGCAGGGCAAACTCGCACCACAGCGTTGTACGCAGCAGTTTTTTGCCTGCCCCCAGCGTGCGATAAACCACCAGCTCCTGATGGCGCTGACGCATTCCCACCTGCACCTGCGCCAGCAACAGCAACACGCCGCAGGCCGTCACCAACACCACCATCACTTCCAGCGCACGGCTGACCTGCTCCAGCACCTGCCCGACCTGTTTCAGGATCGCGCCGATATCCAGCAGGCTGACCGTCGGGAACTCGCGGTTAAGCTGCGTCAGCATGCCGTTACCGTTTTCCCAGCGGAAGCTGGTGAGCCAGCTTTGCGGCTGTCCTTCCAGCGCGCCGGATGGGAAGATAAAGAAGAAGTTCGGGCGCAGACTTTCCCAGTCCACTTTGCGCAGGCTGGTCACTTTGGCGCTAAAGTCCTGCGTGTCGCCGGTGAACGTGACCGTATCGCCAAGCCCCACTTTCAGACGCCCTGCCAGCCCCTCTTCCATCGACACTTCACCCGCTTTCGGCGGCCAGCTTCCGGCGGTGATCGGGTTGTGATCCGGGCGTTTGTCCTGCCATGTCAGGTTCAGCTCGCGGTTGAGTGACTCATCCTCACTGCCTTCCGTCGCCTGCCCGTTGATTTGCGTCAGACGCGCGCGAACGATCGGATAGAACGATTCCGGCACAATCTGGTGCTCAGACAAGAACCCTTTCAACGGCGTGACCTGTTCCGGCGCGATGTTGATCAGGAAGTAGTTCGGGCTTTCCGGCGGAAGCTGTTGCTGCCAGCGGTCAAGCAGATCGCCGCGCAGCACCAGCAGCATCGCCAGCAGCATAAACGACAGCGAGAACGCCGACAGCTGGCTGAGCGTGGACCACGGCTGGCGCAGCAGTCGGTTTATTGCCAGACGTACCGGCAGCGATTTGACCGTCAGTCCTTTCAGGACGTTGAGCAACATCCAGCCCAGCACGCCGCACAGCAGCGCCAGTACCACCGCACCCGCCAGCACGGCCCACAGCAGCATACTGCCGCCCATCAGCCAGGCGAGTAAAAGCACCACAATGGCGACAACAATCGGCAGGTAGAACTTCATCGGCCAGACGCTGGCGACCGCATCGCGACGCAACACGCGCAGCGGCTGGGTGGCGAGCAACAGCCGATACGGGCGTAAGCCCACCAGCAACGAAATCACCACCATCGCGCCGATAGACCACAGCCACGGCCACAGGCTGGCAGGCGGGAGCTCCGCGGGCAGGACCGGTTTGAGCAGCAGCATCAGCAGGTTTTCAAACAGCAGGCCGATTATCCCCCCCGTGGCGGCGGAGAGCGCCAGCACCATTAGCCATTGGCCGACGATCAGCTTGCGCAGTTGCGCTCTGCCCGCCCCCAGCGTTTTGAGGATCGCCACCAGATCGTAGCGGCTGCGGCAATAATGCCCCATCGCCACCGCAACGGCGGCCACCGCCAGCAGCATGGTCAGCAGCGCTGAAAGCAGTAAAAATTGCTGCGAACGTTCAAGGGATTTGCCCAGTGCACCGTCGTCCTGCTCAAGACCGATCCAGCGATGCTCCGGTTTTAACTGCGGCAAAAGCCACTTTTCGTAGGACTCAAGCTGAGCAGGCGTGCCGCCAAACTTGTAGCGCCACGTGACGCGACTGCCCGGCTGAACCGCACCGGTTTTTTCCACGTCCGCCGTGTTCATCAGCAGGCGCGGCGCCATCTGGAATGGGTTAAATCCGGAGTCCGGTTCCTGAACCACTTCTCCTGAGATTTTCAGGGTGGCGTCACCCACATCAATATTGTCGCCGGTTTTCAGATTCAGCAGCGCCATCAGACGCGGGGCAAGCAGCACGGAACCAGCGCTTGGCTTCAGGCCCGGCGGATTGGTCTGCAAATCACCGTACATCGGATAGACATCGTCGACGGCTTTAACGCTGGCTAGCTGCGGGGTATCGGCAGCAAACGTCATGGTCTGGAAAGTCAGCTGTTTGCCCACTTTCAGTCCAAGCGTGCGCGCTTCATCAATCCAGGCCTGCGGTACGTCGCGCGAGCTGCTCAGCGTTCTGTCGCCAGCCATAAACTCGCGGCTTTGCTGACTCAGCCCTTTCTCCATGCGATCGCTCACGCTGCCGAGCGCCAGCACGCAGGCCACCGCCAGACTCAGCGCCAGCCAGACAATCAGCAGCGAAGGCGAACGCCATTCTCGCCAGAACCAGCGTGCAATCATGCTTCCTCCTGCAATTGCCCGTTCACCAGACGCAGACGCCGATCGCAGCGTGCCGCCAGTTGTGGATCGTGCGTGACCAGAATCAGCGTGGTGCCGTGTTCACGGTTGAGCGAGAACAGCAGATCGGCAATTTTGTCCCCGGTCTGCCTGTCCAGATTGCCCGTGGGTTCATCGGCGAACAACACATCCGGGCGACCATTAAAGGCGCGCGCCAGGGCGACGCGCTGCTGCTCGCCGCCGGAAAGCTGCGCCGGAAGATGATCAAGGCGCTTACCCAGCCCGAGCTGTTCCAGCAACGCTTTGGCGCTGGCACGGCTCTGGCGGGAATTTTCCCCCCGTAGCAGGCCGGGCAGTTCCACGTTTTCCAGCGCGTTAAGTGTGGGGATCAACATGAACGACTGAAAGACAAAACCGATATGCCTGGCCCGCAGCGCGGCACGCGCCTCTTCGTCCAGTTTGTGCAACGGCTGTCCGACAAGATTGACCTCGCCGCTGCTGCCGTCATCCAGACCGGCCAGGATTGCCAGCAGCGTGGATTTACCGGAACCGGATTCACCAATCAACGCGATGGTCTGCGCGCGTTTGACAACGAGTTCAACTCCGGTGAGGATGGACAGCTCGTGCTCACCCTGACCGACGGACTTCTTAAGATGATGAACTGCAACAATGTTTTCCGCTGGCATTTGCCCTTCCTGTTTCTGATTCTGATGACGTTTCGCGCCGCGGCGGCGGACACGTTACTGGTGCTGGGTGACAGCCTGAGCGCGGGCTATCGAATGGCGGCCACAGCCGCATGGCCCGCGCTGCTCAACGATAAATGGCAAACTAAAACGCCAGTGCTGAATGCCAGCATCAGCGGCGATACTTCGCAGCAGGGGCTTGCGCGTCTACCTGCCCTGCTCAAACAACATCAACCACGCTGGGTGTTAGTGGAACTGGGCGGTAACGATGGTTTACGCGGATTCCAACCGCAGCAAACTGAACAAACGCTGCGCAAAATTATTCAGGATATTCAGGCCGCCAATGCGCAACCGCTATTAATGCAAATTCGTCTGCCCGCTAACTACGGTCGCCGTTATAATGAGTCCTTTAGCGCCATCTATCCCAAGCTTGCCAAAGAATTCGATATTCCGCTGCTGCCATTTTTCATGGAAGAGGTCTATCTGAAGCCGCAATGGATGCAGGATGACGGTATACACCCCAATCGCGACGCCCAGCCGTTTATCGCCGACTGGATGGCAACACGGCTGGCCCCACTAGTTAAACATGACTCTTAATTCAGCGGAGATCCTGACAGGTAAAGTTATGCAAAAATCGGTCTTAATAACAGGATGTTCCAGCGGAATTGGCCTCGAAAGCGCCCTTGAACTCAAACGCCAGGGATTTTGGGTGTTGGCCGCTTGCCGAAAACCCGAAGACGTCGAACGGATGAACAACAAAGGCTTTAAGGCCGTTTTACTGGATCTGGACTCCTCAGAGAGTATTGAACAGGCCGCCGCCGACGTGATTGCTCTGACCGGAAATCGTTTATATGGCCTGTTTAATAATGCAGGCTACGGCGTTTACGGCCCGCTGCAAACTATCTCGCGCGAGCAGTTAGAACAGCAGTTTTCAGCCAATTTCTTTGGTATCCACCAGCTCACGATGGCGCTGTTACCGGCTATGCTCCCGCACGGTGAAGGCCGTATCGTGATGACCTCTTCCGTGATGGGGCTCATTTCTACGCCAGGTCGCGGGGCTTACGCCGCCAGTAAATATGCGCTGGAAGCCTGGTCCGACGCACTGCGTATGGAGCTGCGTCATAGCGGCATCAAAGTCAGTCTGATTGAGCCGGGTCCCATTCGTACGCGCTTCACCGAAAACGTCAACCAGACGCAGTCTGATAAGCCGGTTGAAAACCCCGGGATTGCCGCACGTTTTACCCTTGGTCCAGAGGCCGTTGTGGCCAAAGTGCGCCATGCTTTTGAAAGCGATCGTCCCAAATTACGCTATCCGGTGACGCTGGTCACTCATGCCGTCGGCTGGCTAAAACGCCTGCTGCCAGGCCGCATGATGGATAAAATTTTACG
This sequence comes from Lelliottia sp. GFLA7, assembly GCF_056490165.1. Classification (NCBI taxonomy): domain Bacteria; kingdom Pseudomonadati; phylum Pseudomonadota; class Gammaproteobacteria; order Enterobacterales; family Enterobacteriaceae; genus Lelliottia; species Lelliottia sp. GFLA7. The sequence continues at coordinate 992,992 of NZ_JBWLAQ010000001.1, forward strand.
CGGTTGAGTTGAAGCCTCGCTCCTCACCCCCATGTATTTATCAAACCGATAAAAGAGAATGCCGTATGTCCGTACAGAATATCGTCAACATTACCGAAGCTAACCTGCAGCAGACCCTGGAATTGTCGATGACAAAACCGGTGCTGTTCTATTTCTGGTCTGAACGCAGCCAGCACTGTCTGGAGCTGACGCCCGTGCTGGAAAGCCTTGCAGCCCAGTACAATGGTCAGTTCGTTCTGGCAAAACTGGACTGTGACGCCGAGCAAAGAGTGGCCTCGCAGTTTGGTCTGCGCGCTATTCCTACCGTCTATCTGTTCCAGAACGGTCAACCGGTGGATGGATTCCAGGGTCCGCAGCCGGAAGAAGCGGTTCGCGCCCTGCTGGATAAAGTGTTGCCGCGTGAAGAAGAGCTGAAAGCGCAGCAGGCGCTGGAACTGATTCAGGAAGGGAAACACGATGAAGCGCTGCCGTTACTGAAAGACGCGTGGCAGCTGTCGAATCAGGATAGCCAGATTGGCCTGCTGCTGGCACAAACGCAGATCGAGCTGAACCGTTCTGAAGACGCCGAAGCGGTGTTAAAAACCATTCCTTTGCAGGATCAGGACACGCGCTATCAGGGTTTGCTCGCGAAGATCGACCTGTTGAAACAGGCCGCCGACACGCCAGAGATCCAGCAGTTGCAGCAGCAAGTGGCGAACAACCCAGATGACGCCGCGCTGGCAAGTCAGCTGGCGTTGCAGCTGCATCAGGTGGGTCGTAACGAAGAAGCGCTGGAACTGTTGTTCAGCCATCTGAAGACCGATCTGGCTGCCGCCGATGGTCAGGCGCGTAAAATGTTCCAGGAAATTCTGGCGGCGTTGGGCACCGGCGATGCGTTGGCGTCTAAATATCGTCGTCAGCTGTACGCACTGCTGTACTAACGTAAAGTCCCCTCTTCTCTACCGGGAGAGGGGAAACTCCCCGCTGCGCACTGAGACTTTTTACTCAACGTTACTGCCTGATACAACGCCCCCTTGCTTCTCTCACAATATGCCCCTGCCGCCCTTTCCCTTTGTTGATTCTGCCGCGACCAAATATTGTAGCCACGTTAATGGATTAGGGGCGAATTCCCCTGCAATAGCCGATATACTGTCGTTCAACAAACGAACAATTTTTGTTGTGACACGGAATGCAAAACAGGAGGTTTTTATATGTTGATCGTTATCCCTATCCTTATCTTCGTCGCGCTGGTGATCGTTGGCGCGGGCGTAAAGATCGTGCCGCAGGGTTATCAGTGGACGGTTGAACGCTTTGGACGCTACACCAATACCCTTCAGCCGGGCTTAAGTCTCGTGGTCCCGTTTATGGATCGTATCGGGCGTAAGATCAACATGATGGAGCAGGTGCTTGATATCCCCTCGCAGGAGATCATTTCGAAAGACAACGCCAACGTCACGATTGATGCCGTCTGTTTTATTCAGGTGATCGACGCCCCGAAAGCCGCTTATGAAGTCAGCAATCTTGAGTCGGCAATCATGAACCTGACGATGACCAACATTCGTACCGTGCTCGGCTCCATGGAGCTGGACGAAATGCTCTCACAGCGCGACAGCATCAATACACGCCTGCTGCATATCGTCGATGAAGCGACCAATCCATGGGGCATTAAGGTGACGCGTATTGAGATCCGCGACGTACGCCCACCTGCAGAACTGATTTCCTCGATGAACGCGCAGATGAAAGCTGAACGTACCAAACGAGCTTACATTCTTGAGGCCGAAGGTATCCGTCAGGCCGAAATACTCAAAGCCGAAGGGGAAAAACAGTCGCAGATCTTAAAGGCGGAAGGTGAGCGTCAGTCCGCGTTCTTGCAGGCGGAAGCGCGCGAACGTTCTGCCGAGGCTGAGGCCCGCGCCACGCAAATGGTCTCAGAGGCTATCGCGGCAGGGGACATTCAGGCGGTGAATTACTTTATCGCGCAGAAATACACCGATGCGCTGCAGCAGATTGGCTCAGCCAATAACAGCAAAGTCGTGATGATGCCGCTTGATGCCAGCAGCCTGATGGGCTCAATCGCCGGTATCGCGGAACTGGTTAAAGACAGCGGAAATGAGCGCAAAAAATGATTGAGATGATGGTGGCACACCCACACGTTTTCTGGCTCAGCCTGGGTGGCTTATTGCTGGCAGCGGAAATGCTCGGCGGTAATGGCTATCTACTGTGGAGCGGCGTGGCGGCAGTCATTACCGGCCTGCTCGTCTGGCTGTTGCCGTTCGGTTGGGAGTGGCAGGGCGCACTCTTTGCCGTGCTGACGCTGGTCGCAGCGTGGCTGTGGTGGCGATGGCTAAATCGCCAGGTGCGCAACCAAAAACCCGCCAACGCCGCGCTCAATCAGCGCGGACAACAGCTGATGGGTAAACGCTATACGCTGGATGATACGCTGATCAATGGTCGCGGACATGTGCGCATCGGTGACAGTTCATGGCCGGTCGTCGCTGATGACGATCTGGTTGCCGGAACACGCGTAGAAGTGATCGCGGTCGAAGGGATTACGCTTCGCGTCAAAGCCTGTTAAGCGCTCGTCTTACGATGGCAGCAGCCGGAAAGATTATCAATAATCGGGCACTCGGCGCTGTCATCACCCGGACAAGATTCCGCCAGTGCCAGCAACTGTTCACGCATCGCCTGCAGCTCAACAATGTGGCGTTCGATCTCCGCCACCTTTTCCAGCGTTCTGCTTTTGACATCCGCGCTATGACGCTCAGGATCGTTGAACAGATTAACTAGCTCGCCACACTCTTCAAGATTGAACCCCACCTGACGGGCCTGACGCAGTAGCGTGAGCTCATCCAGATGCCGTTGCGTATAGCTGCGATAGCCGTTTTCGCTTCGCAATGGCGGCGTCACCAGCCCTTTCTCTTCGTAAAAACGAATCGCTTTGCTGGTCAATCCGGTTTTTTTCGCCACATCACTGATATTCACATTTCCCCCTTGACCTTAACCTTGCTGGAAGGTTTAACCTTTATAACACTCAGTCAAAGCATTATTTTGGTCAATCGTTGACCGGATAACTATACAGGAGTTTTGTTATGTCTCACACAATCAACCTGACGCTGGATGGCCTCACCTGCGGTCACTGCGTCAAACGCGTTAAAGAGAGCCTGGAGCAGCGCCCGGACGTTGACCATGCTGAAGTGACCGTTGAGCACGCAGAAGTCACCGGCAGCGCGAGCGCCGATGCGCTGATCGATACGATCAAACAGGCCGGATACGGGGCGGAGCTCAGCCACCCAAAGGCTAACCCGCTGACAGAGTCATCAATCCCGTCGGAAGCACTGACAGCGGACACCCCTGAGCTTCCGGCAGCCAGCGATATCGATGACAGCCAACAGCTGTTGATCAACGGCATGAGCTGCGCCAGCTGCGTCTCCCGCGTACAAAAAGCCTTGCAGGCCGTACCGGGTGTGTCGCAGGCACGGGTAAACCTCGCGGAACGCACTGCGCTGATTATGGGCAGCGCGTCCGCTACAGAATTAGTCCAGGCGGTTGAAAAAGCGGGTTACGGTGCCGAGGCGATCGAAGATGAAGCCGAGCGCCGTGAACGCCAGCAGGAAACCGCCCTCGCCACCATGAAGCGTTTTCGCTGGCAGGCGATAGTCGCACTGCTGGTCGGTATTCCGGTGATGGTGTGGGGCATGCTCGGCGACAACATGATGGTCACCGATGAGAACCGCACGCTGTGGCTGGTGATTGGTGTGGTGACGCTCGGCGTTATGGTTTTTGCCGGCGGACATTTTTATACCAGCGCCTGGAAAAGCCTGAAGAATCGCACCGCCACCATGGATACGCTGGTGGCGCTGGGAACCGGCGCGGCATGGCTCTACTCCATGAGCGTGAACGTTTGGCCGCAGTGGTTCCCGATGGAAGCGCGTCATCTCTATTACGAAGCGAGCGCGATGATTATCGGCCTGATCAATCTCGGCCATATGCTTGAAGCCCGCGCGCGTCAGCGCTCATCAAAAGCGCTGGAACGATTACTCGACTTAACGCCGCCGTCCGCACGTGTCGTGACGGAAGACGGTGAAAAAACGCTGCCGCTTGCCGACGTGCAGCCGGGAATGACGCTGCGCCTCACCACTGGCGATCGCGTCCCGGTAGACGGTGAAATAACGCAAGGTGAAGCCTGGCTAGATGAAGCCATGCTCACCGGCGAACCGATCCCGCAGCAAAAAAGCGCGGGTGACGCGGTACATGCCGGAACCGTGGTACAGGACGGCAGCGTGCTGTTCCGCGCCAGCGCGGTAGGCAGCCACACGACCCTGTCGCGCATCATTCGCATGGTACGTCAGGCGCAGAGCAGCAAACCGGAAATTGGACAGCTGGCCGATAAAATCTCCGCCATTTTTGTGCCGGTCGTAGTCGGTATCGCGCTGTTTAGCGCTGCTATCTGGTACTTTTTTGGCCCCGCCCCGCAGATTGTGTACACGTTGGTGATCGCCACAACGGTGCTGATCATCGCCTGCCCTTGCGCGCTCGGCCTGGCAACGCCAATGTCGATTATTTCCGGCGTCGGCCGTGCCGCCGAGTTTGGCGTGCTGGTTCGTGATGCCGATGCGCTCCAGCGCGCAAGCACGCTCGATACATTGGTGTTTGATAAAACCGGTACGTTAACGGAAGGCCGGCCGCAGGTTGTGGCGGTGCGGACGATTAACCTGGCGGTTACCGACGCGCTGCGTCTGGCGGCGGCGCTTGAACAAGGTTCCAGCCATCCGCTGGCAAGGGCGATTATCGAGAAAGCCGGTAACGGGACGCTGCCGCAGGTGGATAATTTCCGCACGCTGCGCGGTTTGGGCGTGAGTGGCGATGTGGAAAATCATGCTGTGCTGCTCGGCAATCAGGCGCTGTTGCGCGAAAGCGGCATTGATACCGCTGCGCTGGACGATGAGCTGAACGCTCAGGCTTCACAGGGTGCGACGCCGGTTCTGCTGGCGGTTGACGGCCAGGCGGTTGCACTGTTTGCGATCCGCGATCCGTTGCGTCAGGACAGCGTGGCCGCACTTTCGCGTCTGCATCGCGCGGGTTATCGTCTGGTGATGCTGACCGGCGATAACCCCACGACGGCCAACGCCATTGCCAAAGAGGCAGGCATTGATGAAGTGATTGCAGGCGTGATGCCGGACGGGAAAGCTGACGCCATCAAAACGCTGCAAAGTCAGGGCCATCAGGTGGCGATGATCGGCGATGGCATCAACGATGCACCGGCTCTGGCGCAGGCTGATGTCGGGATTGCGATGGGCGGCGGTAGCGACGTGGCGATTGAAACGGCGGCGATTACGCTGATGCGTCACAGCCTGATGGGCGTGGCTGACGCGCTGGCGATTTCAAAAACCACGCTGCGCAATATGAAGCAAAACTTGCTCGGTGCGTTTATCTATAACGCGTTCGGCATTCCGATTGCTGCCGGCATTTTATGGCCGCTAACCGGAACCTTGTTGAACCCGGTTGTCGCGGGGGCCGCCATGGCGCTCTCGTCCATCACCGTGGTGAGTAACGCCAACCGGCTACTACGCTTTACGCCGAAGGATTGAACCTTAACCTCCTACGCGCTAGCATGAACCTTTGCATTCATGGAGCGCGTATGAGCCTGTTTAATCGTATAAAAACCACATTCCGCGCTCGGTTTCCCCGCCGTTATCCCTGGCCGGGGCTGGATATGATGCTCCCTGGCGGACAGCATTTGCATCTGGTCGGCAGCATTCATATGGGCACGCGTGACATGTCACCGCTGCCGCCTGCGCTGGTTGAAAAACTCAGTACCGCCGATGCGCTGATCGTTGAGGCGGATATTTCCGGCAACGAATTCCCCTTTGCAAACCTTGATATTCCGCCCCCCCTCAACGAGCGACTCAACGAGGCGCAGCTGGCCGAGCTTGAACGCGTTGCCGACGAGCTGGGGCTTTCCCTGTCGATGCTTGAAACCCAGCCGCTGTGGCAACTCGCCATGGTATTGCAGGCTACGCAGGCTCAACGGCTGGGATTGCGCGGCGAATACGGTATCGACTATCAGCTTCTCAACGCCGCGCGAGCCAGAAATCTCAGGGTCATCGAGCTGGAAGGCGCTGAAAGTCAGATTGCGCTGCTGCGTCAGCTCCCGGGCGACGGGTTGTCGCTGCTGGATGATACGTTAACGCACTGGCACACCAACGCGCGGCTGTTACAGATGATGATTAGCTGGTGGCTGGACGCGCCGCCCGCCGACAGCAAGATGGAGCTGCCCTCGACGTTTAGCGAATCGCTGTACGATGTGTTGATGCATGAACGTAATCAGGCCTGGCAAAAAACCTTGCAGGCGTTGCCCGCCGGGCACTATGTGGTCGCCGTCGGCGCGCTGCATTTATACGGGGAAGGGAATTTGCCGTCGCTGTTAAAATAAAAAAATGGCCAATATTTCTATTGGCCCGTCAAAGAGGAATTTCATCGTTATTATTATGCCGAAGGAGACCCTCGGTTGAGCCGATTGTCGCTCAAAGTCATCATCTCCGCCAATACTATTGCGCAAGATGGTGCTATTTTTTAGACAGCCGTCAGGCGTATGCTGAACGCGAAAATTGTCTGTCGTCAGAAGGATCACTATGACTCCCGCCGTTAAATTACTCGAAAAAAACAACATTCCTTTCAAGATTCATACCTACGATCACGACCCCGCCGAAACCAACTTTGGTGATGAAGTGGTGCGCAAGCTGGGGCTGAATGCCGACCAGGTGTATAAAACGCTGCTGGTTGCCGTGAATGGCGATATGAAACATCTTGCGGTGGCGGTCACGCCCGTCGCAGGCCAGCTGGATTTGAAAAAAGTCGCCAAAGCGCTGGGCGCGAAAAAGGTCGATATGGCGGATCCGATGGTGGCACAGCGCACCACGGGATATCTGGTCGGCGGCATCAGCCCGCTTGGTCAGAAAAAACGCCTACCGACGCTGATTGATGCCCCTTCTCAGACGTTTGAAACGATCTTTATTTCAGGCGGAAAGCGTGGGCTGGATATTGAGCTTGCTGCAGGTGATTTAGCGAAAATTCTTGATGCCCAATTTGCGGATATTGCGCGGCGGGATTGATCCTTCTGTACAAAAAAAAGGGCGTTATTGGTGAAGTCAGTTTGGACGCGGACAGCGCGCAGGAACCGGAGCGTACAGAGAGTACGTGAGGATTCCGAGCACTGCCCGCGTTCAAAATGGCGAACAAAATAGCCCTGTTATTGCCAGGTCACTTCACCTTTCGGCTCATACACATTCACATCCAGCGGTGAATTTTGCTGGATAAACTGCTTCAGCACTTCGGCGTCGATAAAGCCAGTATTCACATACCCCGGTTTATCATCGATATGCGGATAGCCGTCACCGCCGGTGGCGTTAAAACTCAGCGTCGCCATGCGGTAAGTTTTGGCGGGATCAATCGGTTCGCCTTTGATCTTCAGATCGTTCAGCTTGCCGTCTTTGGCGGTAAAACTGACGTTAGCAAACTGCGGATAGGCACCGGAATCAGGCTTCATTTGCGCCACGGCGGTCAGATAGTCGATCACTTCTTTACCACTCATATCGACGTACACCACGATGTTGCCAAACGGCTGAACCTTCAGCACATCTTTGTAGGTAATATCACCGCCATCAATGGAATCACGAATGCCGCCGCCGCTCATCACGGCAAAATCAGCACTGGTACGCGCCATTTGCGCTGCCAGCAACAGATGTCCCATATTGGTTTGCACAAAGCGAACTTTGCTGCGATCCCCTTCCAGACGACCATTAATATTGCCGATCTTCACATCCAGCTGCGCTTTGCCTTTATTCTGGAACGGCGTCAGGAGCGACAGCATTTGCGCGTTTTCGGCAATTTCTGGCGTGTAAAGTACGCGCTCACTTTTGCCGTCATCGTAAGTCACTTTCTTCTTCAGGTTCACCGGGATCAGCTGGTAATTCACCAGTTTCATCTCGCCGTTGCGGAACTCAAAGTCAGCACGGCCCACGTATTTGCCCCATTCATGAGCCTGAACAATCCAGATCCCGTTCTGACGATCGGGCGCGCATGGCGTTCCCGGCACGTAATCAACCTGCTTTTTATTCTCGGCAGCCATGCAAACTGGGTTTTGTGAGTGACCGCCCACAATCATTGCCAGCGCGCCCGCTGGCAGGCTGCGCGCCATTTCCACATCACCCGGCGCGTTTGAGCCGTGCTCGCCGTTATCGTAATGCCCCATATGAGTGGTCGCGATAATCACGTCTGGCTTTTCGTTTTGATTCAGCTCCTGAATCACCAGCTTGGCTTCATCAGCAGGTTTACGGAATTCAATGTCCGTAAAATATTCCGGGTTGCCGATTTTCGCGGTGTCGTCGGTGGTTAAGCCGATCACGGCGATTTTTAAATCTTCACGTTTGAAGAGTGCCCAGGGCTTAAACAGGCGCTCGCCGGTACTTTTTTGATAAATATTGGCGGAGAGGAACGGGAATTTAGACCACTTTTCCTGCTGGCGCAGTACGGTTAACGGATTATCAAATTCATGGTTGCCGACGGCCATCGCGTCATAACCAATTAAATTCATGCCACGGAAATCGGGTTCCGCGTCCTGTAAATCGGACTCCGGTACGCCGGTATTAATGTCGCCGCCAGACAGTAACAATACGCTGCCGCCCTGCGCCGCCACGTCTTTGCGAATCCCATCCACCAGCGTTTTTTGCGCCGACAGGCCGTATTCACCGTATTCGCTGCGCCAGAAATGACCGTGGTGGTCGTTGGTATGCAGAATAGTGATTTTGTAGATTTTATCTTTTTCGTATGCCTGCGCTTGCTGGCTTGCCAACGCCCATGTGGCTATCAGCGCCAATGCGACGCCTCGCTTCATTAACTTCATATTCTCGCTCCCTGACTAAAAGACAAACGCAAAAATTACAATGAGTAACAAGAATAGACAAATATGTTTTCAGAATTGCGACTTTCCTCAAATCTCACGGAAAGGTATGTTAGCGAGATAATAATGACATCCTGCATTTCTTATAAATAAAAGACGTGGAATTTTATGGCAATCAGTGAATCAACCCAGCCCACCACGGGCTCTCCGGCGTCACCGCCAAAAGCGCGCACCTCATTTGGTATTTTGGGCGCGATCAGTTTGTCGCATCTGCTGAACGATATGATTCAGTCGCTGATTCTGGCGATTTATCCCCTGTTACAGTCAGAATTTTCATTAACCTTCGTTCAGATCGGGATGATAACGCTGACTTTCCAGATGGCATCGTCTCTGTTACAGCCCGTCGTGGGCTACTGGACAGATAAATATCCGATGCCGTGGTCACTGCCGATTGGGATGTGTTTCACGCTCAGCGGGTTGGTACTGCTGGCGCTGGCCGGGAGCTTTGAGATGGTCCTGGTTGCTGCGGCCCTGGTCGGGACGGGCTCGTCAGTATTCCATCCGGAATCCTCGCGTGTGGCGCGTATGGCCTCAGGGGGTCGCCACGGCCTGGCGCAGTCGTTGTTCCAGGTGGGCGGCAACTTCGGTAGCTCGCTCGGTCCTCTGCTGGCCGCTGTCATCATCGCGCCATACGGAAAAGGTAATGTGGCCTGGTTTGTGCTGGCCGCATTGCTGGCGATTGTCGTATTGATTCAGATCAGCCGCTGGTATTCCGCACAGCATCGAGTGAACAAAGGAAAACCGAAGGTCGCCGTGGTGAATCCGCTGCCGCGCGACAAGGTCATTCTGGCCGTCGGAATACTGTTAGTGCTGATTTTCTCTAAATATTTCTATATGGCGAGCATCAGCAGCTATTACACCTTTTATCTGATGGAAAAATTCGGATTATCGGTACAAAACGCGCAGTTTCATCTGTTTGCGTTCTTGTTCGCGGTTGCAGCCGGTACGGTGATTGGCGGCCCTGTCGGCGATAAAATTGGGCGTAAATACGTGATTTGGGGCTCTATCCTCGGCGTTGCGCCCTTTACCCTTATTTTGCCGTACGCATCCCTTGAATGGACGGGGATTTTGACGGTGATAATTGGTTTTATCCTCGCGTCAGCGTTTTCAGCCATTCTGGTGTATGCCCAGGAGCTAATGCCGGGACGTATCGGTATGGTTTCTGGACTCTTTTTCGGCTTTGCTTTTGGGATGGGAGGCCTTGGAGCCGCCGTTCTGGGGCTGGTTGCTGACCACACCAGTATCTTCCTGGTCTACAAAATCTGTGCTTTCCTGCCACTTCTGGGGATACTGACCATATTCCTGCCTGATTATCGGCATAAGGCCTAGTTTCTCTGCGGCCAAAGTCAAACTTTGGCCGCACTCAGCACCTACTGCCGTAAGGCTTCCCTCTCGATCCTCGTGTTAATTTGTCCTAATTTGCTTTTTTTAACGCTTATTGCTGTTTTCTTCAAATTTCAACAATTATTCATAAACATAACGGTCAAAATTGTCATAAACTATTAATCGGGTTTTTGGCATTCACGCCAAAAATGGATCACCACACGACGAAAGGAGACGGAATGCATCACGCCACACCGCTTATCACCACCATTGTTGGTGGCCTTGTGCTCGCTTTTATCCTTGGCATGCTTGCCAACAAGTTACGTATTTCTCCTCTCGTGGGCTATTTATTAGCAGGTGTGCTGGCAGGTCCGTTTACGCCCGGTTTTGTGGCAGATACCAAACTGGCGCCAGAACTGGCGGAATTAGGCGTGATTCTGCTGATGTTTGGCGTGGGTCTTCATTTCTCCCTAAAGGATTTGATGGCGGTAAAGGCCATCGCCATCCCCGGTGCGATCGCCCAGATAGGCGTGGCGACGTTATTGGGTATGGCGCTTTCTGCGGTGATAGGTTGGCCGCTGATGACCGGCATTGTGTTTGGATTATGTCTCTCAACCGCCAGTACCGTGGTGCTGCTGCGCGCGCTTGAAGAACGACAGCTTATCGACAGCCAGCGTGGGCAAATCGCTATCGGCTGGCTGATTGTGGAAGATTTGGTGATGGTGTTGACGCTGGTTCTGTTGCCTGCCGTCGCCGGAATGCTTGAAAAAGATAACGTCGGCTTCGCATCGCTGGCGCTGGACATGAGTATCACTATCGGGAAGGTGATTGCGTTCATCGCCATCATGATGGTCGTGGGCCGCCGTCTGGTTCCCTGGATTATGTCGCGCAGCGCCGCCACCGGCTCACGCGAACTGTTTACCCTTTCCGTACTGGCGCTGGCGCTGGGCATTGCCTTCGGGGCGGTCGAGTTCTTTGACGTCTCCTTTGCTCTGGGCGCGTTCTTCGCCGGGATGGTGTTGAACGAGTCAGAGCTGAGCCACCGTGCAGCGCACGACACGCTGCCGCTGCGTGATGCATTTGCGGTGCTGTTCTTTGTCTCCGTCGGCATGCTGTTCGATCCGTGGATCCTCTTAGAGCAGCCGCTGGCGGTACTGGCAACGCTGGCGATCATTATCTTCGGTAAATCTGTTGTCGCGTTCCTCCTGGTGCGCATGTTTGGCCACTCTCCGCGTACCGCGCTGACCATCGCGGCAAGCCTGGCGCAGATTGGTGAGTTCGCCTTTATCCTGGCGGGTCTGGGCATGGCGCTGAATCTGCTGCCACAGGCCGGACAAAATCTGGTGCTGGCAGGCGCTATCCTCTCCATCATGCTCAACCCGGTGCTGTTTGCGGTGCTGGAAAAATATCTCGATAAAACCGAGACGCTGGAAGAGCAGACGCTGGAAGAGGCGACCGAAGAAGAGAAACAGATCCCGGTGGATATCTGTAATCACGCGCTGCTGGTCGGGTTTGGCCGCGTCGGTAGCCTGCTTGGCGAGAAGCTGATGGCTCAGGGCATTCCGCTGGTGGTTATCGAGACATCACGTTCCCGCGTGGATGAGCTGCGTGCGCGCGGTATCCGCGCCGTGTTAGGCAACGCCGCTAACGAAGAGATCATGAATCTGGCGCACCTGGACTGCGCGCGCTGGCTGCTGCTGACTATTCCTAATGGTTACGAGGCGGGTGAAATTGTCGCGACCGCGCGTGAGAAATGCCCGACGATTGAAATTATCGCCCGCGCGCATTATGACGACGAGGTGGAATACATTACCGAACGCGGTGCGAATCAGGTGGTGATGGGTGAGCGTGAGATTGCTAACACCATGATTACGCTGATTGAAAAGCCGCCAATTGAAGAGGCGGTGACGGGGTAAGATTGCAGCTGTCTGGTGCCCTCACCCCAGCCCTCTCCCACAGGGAGAGGGAGTAAACACAAAAAAGCAACTGACGTTGCCTTTTTGTTTTGACCCTGTGCAGCCTGATGCCCTCACCCTGGCCCTCTCCCACGGGGAGAGGGAGTAAACACAAAAAAGCAACTGACGTTGCCTTTTTGTTTTGACCCTGTGCAGCCTGATGCCCTCACCCTGGCCCTCTCCCACAGGGAGAGGGAGTAAACATAAAAAAGACAACTGACGTTGCCTTTTTGCTTTGACTCTGTGCGGTCTGATGCCCTCAACCAATAGATACGAGGAATAAAAGACGATTCCGTGCCATCCCCTCTCCCTTAGGAAGAGGGTTAGGGTGAGGGGTTATCTTTTAGCGATCCCAGTACGACTCTTCCAGACTGTCCTCTCTCTCCGGCAGCCCACGCGTTAAGCGCGGTGAATGCTGATTCAACACCTGATAGCTTACGCGGTTCGCGTATTTACATACTTGCGCCAGCGATGAATAGGTTAGCCAGTTGGATTTGTGCTTGCTGGAGTTCGGGACGTTAGAGCGGTGATAGGCATTCGCGGTGATATCGTGCAGCAGTGCCGCCAGCGCGCCATCGCCAGCACCGTTGGTGTTCATGATCTTCTCCGGTCCGCCCATGTAAGGCGCGATATGGGAGAAAATGCGCAGCGGATTTTCACAGTCTTTGTGGCGCATCGCGCGGCTGAATTCGTACTGGTTGAACTCGGCAATCGCGCCCGGCAATAACGGATGCTGAGTTTTGCGTTTGCTCTCTTCTTCCGTAAAGCCCGCCATAAACAGCCCCACAGGACCGGCGGTGCAAAGCACTAAATCGACCCAATCCAGCGCTTTATCAGACGCCAGCAGCGGATCGCTTTCGCCGGTCAACGCTTCGGCCTCTTCTTCATTCATCGCCAGAATGGAAACATGCTCTTTCAGGAACGCCTGCCACCACTCGGGGTTATCTGCAATCACGAATTTAGTCCCCAGCGTCAACACCACCGGCACATTGTATTTTTTCGCGTATTCAATCGCCTGCATGGTCGCTTCCGGCATCGGTTCACCGGGCTTACAGCGCACCAGATAGGAGGTCAACACCAGGGCAGAAGCGCCCGCGATCACCTCTTCCGGGATGCTCTCCGCGCGCAGCTTATTCATGTGACCAGGACTGATGGCAAACGTGCGCTCGCCGGAATCGCTGATCAGCGTAAAGCAGCGGCCAATCGCCCCGTCAACACCCTGCAGATAGTTCAGATCGGTACGGCTGGAGGTGTTGCAGAGATAGCGGTAGGCGTATCCGCCGATTTCAATGTTGCTGCACATCACGCCCAGCAGGACCGAACGGTCATCCGCCAGCACGGAATAGTTGTGCATCGTATTCCCGATAGTGCCACCGGCAAACTGATGGGTGATCAGGTTTTCGCGCACCAGCTCCTGATACAGCGCCTCAGCGACATCATCTTCAATCACCAGCGAATGACCGGAACTCAACCCATAACGTGCAACAAATGCATCATCTACTTTCGCTTCAATGTCGACCAGCGTCTGATCGATACCGACCACCCACGCCGCGCTGGTTTCATTTTCTGGCTGAATCTGTTGCAAGAGAGGATCGCGTGCGTTGACGGGGAAATAGTGTTTGGATTTGCGCTTACCGGGAAATTTCATGTTCAGGGCTACGAGTGACTAATGGGCCGGAAATGGTAGCACAAACCCGGCCCAATACGCGATTAGCGACGCGTCGTTACCAGCGAGACCATCATCTCGATATGCTCTGGCGAGTCATTCAGGGCTGGAATGTATTCGTACTTCGTTCCGCCAGCTTCGAGGAAAAACTCCCGGTTCTGCACCGCGATCTCTTCCAGCGTTTCCAGACAGTCCGCCGAAAAGCCCGGGGACATCACCTGAACGTGCTTCACGCCCTTTTCACCGAGCATTTTCAGCGTTTCATCGGTGTAAGGTGTCAGCCAGGGTTCGCGGCCAAAGCGTGACTGGAAGGTCATCATCACTTTTTCTGGCGGCAGGCCCAGCGCCGAAACCAGTTCGCGCGTGGTGTCGCGACAGCGTTGCGGGTAGTCATCACCTTCATCAGCGTAACGCTGAGGAATCCCATGATAGGAGAGTAAAAGCAGATCCGGCTCGCCGTGCTTAGCGAACGATGCGCGCGCGCTGTTCACCAGAGCCGCAATGTACATCTCATCATCGGCGTAATCGCGGATAAAGGTAATGCCAGGAATATGACGGCGCGTCGCAAGAATGCGCGCCAGCTCATCCCAGACTGCAGCGACCGTCGAGCAGGAATATTGCGGATACAGTGCCAACACCACGATATGCTCAACGTCCTGTGACAACAGATTTTCGACCGCACTTTCCAGCGACGGTTTGCCATAGCTCATGCCGAGCGCGACAGGCATATCCGGCAAACGGGCAGCAAGCGCTTTCTCCTGACGACGGCTGTAGACCATCAGCGGAGAGCCCTCTTCCATCCACACGGACTGGTAAAGTTTAGCAACGCGTGGGGAGCGAATCGGCAGAATGACGCCACGCAATAGCGGCCACCACAAGACTCGTGGGGTATCGACGACGCGCGTGTCGCTTAAAAACTGTCGCAGGTAACGCTTAACTGCTGCTGGAGTGGGTGCTTCTGGAGTGCCCAGATTGGCAAGCAGGATGCCGGTTTTCGCCTGACTCATTCACGCCTCTTAACCATTTGAATGGCTGATGATTGTAACTGAAAAGCGTGTAAACGGAACCCATTGCTGCGATAGGAAAGAGGAGAGAATATCTCACCCGAAGCGTTTCGGGTGAGTCCACGTCATCTTTCAGGCTGCCTCTTTGCTGGCTGCCCCCTCTCCCCCGGTCACAGAGTTATCTCTATTCCAGGGAGTCGAGTCCTTGCCGCCGTGATGCAGCCCGAATGATTGAGTGGCGAAAAGCGATTAGCCGAGGATCTTTTCCAGCTCTGCACGCACTTCAGCGACTGGCTTGGTGCCGTCAACTTTAGCGTATTGGGTGTTACCCGCCTGCGCTTCTTTAGAGTAGTAGCCGATCAGCGGCGCGGTCATCTGATGGTATTCCACCAGGCGTTTACGCACGGTCTCTTCCTGATCGTCTTTACGCGTGGTCAGCTCTTCGCCGGTCACGTCGTCTTTGCCTTCAACCTTCGGTGGGTTGAATTTGATGTGGTAAACGCGACCGGATGCAGCGTGGACGCGACGACCGATAATACGGTCAACGATCAGCTCGTCAGGAACGGCAAATTCCAGAACGTAATCCACGTTGATACCCGCTTCTTTCATGGCGTCAGCCTGCGGAATGGTACGCGGGAAGCCGTCGAGCAGGAAACCGTTACGGCAATCTTCCTGAGTGATGCGTTCTTTTACCAGGGCGATAACCAGTTCGTCAGTCACCAGTTTGCCAGCGTCCATGATGTCTTTCGCTTTTTTACCCAGCTCGGAGCCAGATTTAACAGCGGCACGCAGCATGTCACCCGTAGAGATTTGCGGAATACCGTATTTCTCCATGATGAACTGAGCCTGAGTTCCTTTACCCGCGCCCGGAGCGCCAAGCAGAATAATACGCATTGCGAAAATCCCCTCAAAAGTTGGTTCAATTTTTCAAAAGCGCTAAACAATACCATCAGAACGGGTATGGCTCAAGGAAGGCGGGGAGGCTGAAACGGTTAACGGGGGGATTATTTGGGATGATACAGTCTGATGCCCTCACCCCGGCCCTCTCCCACGGGAGAGGAGAAGACCAGGGGAGCGTGGTTAATTACGCCAGCAGCAATGCATTCACGCGCTTGATGAACTGGTTTGGATCTTCCAGCGTACCGCGCTCAGCTAGCAGGGATTGATCCAGCAGCAGCTCAACCCACTCGGAGAAGCGTGCTTCATCCTGCGTGTCTGCCGCGCGTTTAACCAGCGGGTGATCCGGGTTCAGCTCGAAGATGTATTTCACTTCTGGCATCGCCTGGCCCGCAGCAGCGAACAGTTTTGCCATCTGTGTACCCATTTCGTCGGCGTCAGTGGTGACGATTGCCGGGGTGTCGGTCAGACGATGGGTGAAACGCACCTCTTTGACGCGATCGCCCAGCAGGGTTTTCACGCGCTCTACGAAAGGCTCCAGCGCTTTCTCGGCTTCTTTCGCGGTTTCGTCCACTTCATCCGCCAGTTTATCGATGGATTCGTCCGCTTTCGCCACAGACTGGAACGCTTTACCGTCGAACTCCGTCAGGTAGTTCATCATCCACTCATCAATGCGGTCGGAAAGCAGCAGCACTTCGATGCCTTTCTTACGCAGCAGCTCCAGATGCGGGCTGCTCTTCGCAGCAGCGTAGCTGTCAGCGGTGATGTAGTAGATTTTCTCCTGCCCTTCTTTCATACGAGATACGTAATCTTCGAGCGACACGGTCTGCTCGGAAGAGTCGGTGTGCGTAGAGGCAAAGCGCAGCAGTTTGGCAATAGATTCCACGTTGCCCGAATCTTCCGCTGGGCCTTCTTTCAGTACCAGGCCGAACTGTTTCCAGAAGGTCTGGTATTTTTCCGCGTCGTCTTTCGCCAGTTTTTCCAGCATCTGCAGCGTACGTTTGGTCAGCGCGTTACGCAGATTGCGCGTCACGGTGCTGTCCTGCAGGATTTCGCGCGAAACGTTCAGCGGCAGATCGTTGGAATCAATCAGACCACGGGTGAAGCGCAGGTAATTCGGCATGAACTGCTCAGCGTCATCCATGATGAACACGCGCTGCACGTACAGTTTCAGGCCGTGCTTGTGATCGCGGTTCCACATGTCCCACGGTGCCTGCGCCGGGATATACAGCAGGCTGGTGTATTCCTGCTTACCTTCTACACGGTTGTGGCTCCAGGTCAGCGGATCGGTAAAGTCGTGGGCGATGTGCTTATAGAATTCGTTGTATTCGTCGTCTTTGATTTCAGACTTGTTACGCGTCCACAGCGCCTGCGCCTTGTTGATTTTTTCCCAGGAGACAACGGTTTCCCCGTCCTGCTCTTCCCGTTTTTCGATCTCAACAGGCAATGCGATGTGGTCGGAATATTTGCTGATGATCGAGCGCACGCGCCAGTCATTCAGGAAATCGTCTTCGCCTTCGCGCAGGTGCAGGGTGATTTCGGTACCGCGATCGGCTTTGGTGATGTCATCAACGGTGTATTCACCTTCACCGTGAGATTCCCAAAACACGCCGTTTTCAGCGCTGTCGCCCGCCGCGCGGGTGCGCACGGTGACTTTGTCCGCCACGATAAACGCAGAGTAGAAGCCCACGCCGAACTGGCCGATCAGTTGGCTGTCTTTCGCCTGATCTGAACCCATAGATTCGAGGAAGGATTTGGTGCCGGATTTGGCAATCGTACCGAGATGATCGATCACCTCGTCGCGATTCATGCCGATACCGTTATCAGCGATGGTCAGGGTGCGGTTGTCTTTATCGAAAGAGACACGCACGCGCAATTCACCGTCACCTTCATACAGATCCGGGTTGGACAACGCGCGGAAGCGCAGTTTGTCCGCCGCATCCGAGGCGTTGGAAATCAGTTCGCGCAGGAAAATTTCTTTATTGGAATACAGGGAATGGATCATCAGGTGCAGAAGCTGTTTGACCTCTGACTGGAAACCACGGGTTTCTTGTCCTTTCATATTCAATCGACCTCAACAATGCCATTTAATGAAGTGGATACCCTAAATAATTTGCGTTGCAGGAAGGCGGCAAGTAAGAGAATCCCCGGGAGCTTACTTAAGTAAGTGACTGGGGTGAACGAACGCAGCCAACGCACCTGTGACGTAAAGTATGACGGGTATAACGAGTTGAGTGAGAGATGGGGATAAGAACAGAATATTTCAAGCGGAGGCCACGAATGCAGCCTCCGTTTGGTCAGAAAATAAGCTTGTGACGTCCAGCCAGAGAGTGAGACAGCGTGGTGCCGTCCACCATTTCCAGCTCACCGCCAACCGGCACGCCGTGGGCGATTCGGCTGGCGCTCACGCCGTACTGCGCGCACAGCTCACCGATATAGTTCGCTGTCGCCTCGCCTTCCACCGTCGGGTTGGTGGCGAGAATCACCTCGGTCAGCGTCTCAGATTCAAGACGCTGTTCAAGACGATCCAGACCGATATCATCCGGGCCAATCCCATCCAGTGGAGACAGATGCCCCATCAGCACGAAATAACGGCCCGAAAACTGCCCGGTTTGCTCAATGGCGTAGATGTCCGCTGGACTCTCCACCACGCAAATCTGACCGTTTTCCTGACGACGCGGATTGGTGCAGATATTGCACACATCCTGCTCGGTAAATGTACGACAATCCGCACAGTGACCAATTTCTGACATGGCGCGGGTCAGTGCCTGCGCCAGGCGCATCCCGCCGCTGCGGTCGCGCTGTAACAGCGTAAACGCCATACGTTGCGCTGATTTCGGGCCAACGCCCGGCAAACAGCGCAGCGCTTCCATTAACTGCGTGAGCAGCGGACTGGTTTGCATCAGAACGGCATCTTGAAGCCCGGCGGCAATTGCATACCGCTGGAAACAGAGGCCATTTTCTCTTTCTGAGTTTCGTCGATACGGCGCGCAGCATCGTTAAATGCAGCAGCAACCAGATCTTCCAGCATGTCTTTGTCGTCTTCGAGCAGGCTCGGATCGATCTCCACGCGGCGGCAGTTGTGTGCGCCGTTAATAGTGACTTTCACCAGACCAGCACCAGATTCACCCGTGACTTCCAGCTGGGCGATCTCTTCCTGTGCCTTCTGCATTTTTTCCTGCATCTGCTGAGCCTGCTTCATCAGGCCACCCAGACCGCCTTTTCCACCAAACATAGGCTTCTCTCTCTTTCACGTTTAACGATTAAAACCGTAAGTCAGACTCACGATCAAAGGGGGCGAATACTTTCTTCATCCAGATCTGCGTCGAAGAAACGACGCAGAGTCTGGATATTGTTATCCGCAATAATCGACTCGCGCGCTTGCGCAAGCTTCTCTTCATAAATGGCCTGTCGCCACTCCAGCGGAGTTCGCATCTCGGGATTATCATCTTCAATGATAGTCAATTCAACCGGTGCACCGTGCAATGTGGCGAGCGCCTCCGTCAACACCTTTTGCGCTGACGGGGAATTAAGATGCCGCTGACTCGGACGCAGATGCAGGCGGATATGATTCCCGTCCTGCTCTTTCCAGGCATTCAGCGCAACTTGTTCCACCAGCTTCGGCAGCTGCAATTTGCTGACCTCAGCGGCCCATGCATCACGCTCAAGCGACTCTTCGGCGAGCTTTGCTGACAGCTCTGGCGTCTTCTCATGTTCGAGCGCTTTTTTAAGCGCTTTCGGCGTGGCAACTTCGACTTTCACCTCTACTGCGGTGTTGGTCGATTTCCAGCGGTAAGCCTCTTTCTTCGCCGGGGCTTTGACTTCGGCTGCGCTGGATGCGGGGCGCGATTGCACGCGCTCCGTTACCGATGCGAGTCGTTCGAGTGCGGCGTTATTAACCGGCCGCGCTCTTCCTGGCGCTGCCGGTTCACTCTTTTTTGGCTTGGTTGCCCCCTGCGCGCGCTGGAGCTGATTGCGGGCGGCGAGCACCGAACTGGTGGCATCCGGCAGCGAGACGTCCTGCCGGGGTGGTGGCGCAGCTTCCTGCGGCACTTGCGGCGGCGTCAACACGGCGGTTGGCGCGACCGGAGCAAAAGATGGTTGCGTGACTTCAGGCTCTGGCAGCGGCTTGCGCGGATGGAACGCCAGCGCACGCAGCAGCGTCATTTCGACACCCATACGGCGGTCCGGCGCAAACGGCAGCTCTTTACGGCCAATCAGCAGCGTCTGATAGTAAAGCTGAACGTCAGTTGGCGGCACGATGCGGGCAAGTTCGCGCATCCGCTGTTCTATCGCGGCCATATCTGCGCCAATGGCGGCAGGCGAAAGCTGCAACATGGCCACGCGGTGCAGCAAGGCGAGCATTTCTACTAACAGCGCTTCCCACTCCACACCGCGAGACGCCGCGACGTTGACCAGCGACATCACACGTTCACCGTTCGCCTCGATCACCGCTTCGACCAGCGACAGCGCCTGATCGTCGTCGAGCGTGCCAAGCATCGTGCTGACCGCGACCGTTGAAAGCTGGCCGTCACCGCTGGCAATCGCCTGATCGGTGAGGCTTAACGCATCACGCAGGCTACCGTCTGCAGCACGCGCCAGCAGTTGCAGCGCACGCGGTTCGTGGACGATTTTTTCTTCGTCAAGAATATGTTCGAGCTGCGCGCGGATCTGTTCAACGTCCAGCGCCTTCAGATGGAACTGCAGGCAACGCGACAGAATCGTGACCGGCAGCTTTTGCGGATCGGTGGTCGCCAGCAGGAATTTGACGTGCGATGGCGGCTCTTCCAACGTTTTCAGCAGGGCGTTAAAGCTGTGGCGCGACAGCATGTGCACTTCATCGATCAGATAGACCTTGAAGCGGCCACGCGCCGGGGCGTACTGCACATTATCCAGCAGATCGCGGGTGTCTTCGACTTTTGTGCGCGACGCAGCATCGATCTCAATCAGATCGACAAAACGCCCCTGCTCGATTTCACGGCAGTTATCACATACGCCGCACGGTGTGGCGGTGATTCCGGTTTCGCAGTTGAGGCCTTTTGCCAGCAAACGGGCAATAGACGTTTTGCCGACGCCGCGCGTGCCGGAGAATAGATACGCGTGATGAATACGTCCTAGCGATAAACCGTTCGCCAGGGCGGTCAGCACATGTTCCTGGCCGACAACGTCAGCGAAGGTTTGGGGTCGCCATTTTCGGGCTAACACCTGATAACTCATGGGCAGGCTCTGCAACGCTGGAAGGTGGAATTCAGGGGGGTCATGCTAACACAACCTCACCCGTTGGGCGAGGTTGCGGGAGTCGGGATTAATGACCCGGGAAAGGAACGAGACTGTAGCTGGTGATGCCCTGTTTTTCCAGGCGCTGTTCGCCGCCCAGATCGAACAGATTGATGATGAAGGCCGCGTCGGTCACTTCGCCACCCAGACGGCGGATCAGTTTCACGGTCGCTTCGATCGTGCCACCCGTTGCCAGCAGATCGTCGACAACCAGCACTTTATCGCCCGGTTTAATCGCATCAACATGGATTTCCAGCTGATCGGTGCCGTATTCCAGCTCATAACTTTCAGCAATGGTTTCACGTGGCAATTTACGCGGTTTACGTACCGGTACAAAGCCCACGCCCATCTCGAGCGCAACCGGTGCGCCAAACAGGAAGCCACGTGCTTCTGTTCCTACGACTTTGGTGATCCCGGCGTTTTTGTAGCGCTCAACCAGCAGTTCGATGCTGAGAGCGTACGCTTTCGGGTCTTCCAGCAAGCTGGTGACATCACGGAAAAGAATGCCAGGCTTTGGATAATCCTGGATGCTTTTGATGCTGTTTTTCAGATATTCAAGCTGCTGCGCAGTTGCGGTCATAAATGTATGCCTGGTTAAAAACGGTGTTACCCACGGTGTGCATAAAAGTACGGTCAAAGTTACAATTGATTAACCTTTGACCAGGCGCACCTGTGCTCGAAAACGGTCGAATTTACTGGCTACGCGGGATAAATGCAACAGCCATCAGCGCTCTTCAGTGCTTTTGTTGTTTTTCATCAACGACGGGAATTCGCCACATAAAGAATAGCAGGCAGGAGAGAATCACCAGCAACAGGATGCGTACCCACATCATCTTGACCAGCCATAATGAAATGGCAAAGGTAATGAGGATTACCGCAATGGCGCGAGGCTTTGCCCCAGGCGGCATCGCCCGGTATTGTTGCCAGTGGCGCAGATAGCCACCAAACCACGAGCGATAAAGCAGCCATTGGTGGAATCGCGGCGACGAGCGGGCAAAACACCAGGCCGCCAGCAGAATAAACGGCGTGGTCGGCAAGAGCGGTAAAACCACACCCAACGTGCCAAGCACTACCGCAAGCCAGCCAATGATGATTAAAATAGTACGCTTCATAATGCGAATCGTTATCAAACTGAACGGCTACTTTACCACTGGAGAGCGGATTGAAAACAGCCTTGCTTTTGGAAACCCTGCAAAATCAGCTGATCGCCCTGCGTGTGCAGGCCTCACCGCTGATGCAGCACGCGACGCTGAAACCCCGCTTTGACAGGCAGTTGTTCCGCACCCGCAGCACGCTCATGAAAGATTATCTTGATGAAGCGCAGGCTCACTTTGATGAGTTGCAGCGCGCCGTTAATCAGGCTCAGCCTGAGCAGGTGGCGTGGCTTGCAGGGCATCTGACCGAACAGATCACCGCCCTGCATCGCGAGATTACCGCATGGCCGCTGCGCGCCTGGGATAGCGCGTCGGCCGGCGCAGGAAAATGGCAACGCAAACGGCTGGAGCATCAGGAATTTGAGCGTCGGCTGTTTGAGATGAAACGGGATCGAGAAAAGCAGCTAGAATCCGCCGAAACGCTGGACGATCAGCAGCGCTTAATGCGTGAAGTCAGCACACTGGAAGGCCGTATCACGCGTTGTCGTCAGGCGCTAGAAGAGATCGAACGCGTGATTGCGCGTATGACCCGTTAATGGAGAGAAAAATGTCGCTGGAAAACGCACCGGATGAGGTCAAACTGGCCGTCGATCTGATTATGCTGCTGGAAAATCACGATCTTCCGCCCGAAACGGTGCTGAAAGCGCTGGAAATTGTGACGCAGGATTTTGAAAGCAAGGTGAAGGCTGCATGCCTTCACCCTACCCCTCTGCCACCGGGAGAGGGAATGTAATCAAGCCAGCTTTCCAGAATCAAGCCAGCGTTCAAGCCGGGAAAAATCAGGCTGGCGTAGGGTCGTCGCCCTTAATTTCGCGCTTCACTTCCGTATGCTCATCACCTTTCTCATTGCGCAGGTGAACTTCAAGTTGGTTGAAGGCGATATTAATGCCGTTTTCGCGGCACAGGCGGTCGATGGTGCGGTTCAGCTCATCAACGGCATAGCTGCGATCGCGCAGTTCACGCACATATAAACGCAGCTCGTGATCCAGCGTGCTTGGGCCAAAGGTGGTGAAGAACACCGCCGGAGCCGGATCGTGCATCACTTTTGGATGCTCCATCGCTGCCTGCAGCAGAACTTCTTTCACCCTGTCGAGATCGGAACCGTACGCTACGCCGAGACGGATCACCACGCGCGTGATGGTGTCGGAAAGCGACCAGTTGATCAGACGCTCGGTCACAAACGCCTTGTTTGGGATGATCACCTCTTTGCGATCGAAATCGGTAATCGTGGTCGCACGAATGCGGATCTTGCTGACCGTACCGGAGAAGGTGCCGATGGTCACGGTGTCGCCGATACGCACCGGGCGCTCGAACAGGATAATCAGACCAGAAACGAAGTTACCGAAGATCTCCTGCAAGCCAAAACCGAGACCCACGGAGAGCGCGGCAGCCAGCCATTGAAGTTTATCCCACGAGACGCCAAGCGACCCGAAGACGGTCATTGCCCCCGCCACCAGAATCACGTAGTTCAGGATAGTGGTGATGGCGTACGAAGAGCCCTGTCGCATGTTCAGACGCGAGAGCACCAGCACTTCCAGCAAGCCAGGCAAGTTGCGGATCAGCGCCCACGCAACCATCGACGAAACCAGTGCAAACAGCAGGCTGCCCATGGTGACGCTTTTCATCACCGCCGTACCGGCTTCGGTGCCGTTGTACTGCCACAGGGTGATGCTGTCGAGATAGGCGAATACGGTGATCAGGTCTGACCAAATCGCCCAGAACACCACGCCAAACAGCGCCACCATTACCAACATGGTGATACGCAACGTCTGCTGGTTAACCTGTTCGAGCGCGATGGTCGGCTCTTCTTGCGGCTCTGCCCCTTCTGCACCCTCTTTCACCATATTCTGCCGACGCGCCAGCGCACGGCGATAGGCAATACGGCGCGCTGCAACGCTCAGGCCACGCAGCACCGTCTGATACAGCAGGTTCCAGAGGATTACCAGATAAACGGTTTCAATCCAGCGGCCCGACAGGCGCAGCGTGGTGTAGAAATAGCCCGTCGCGGTGAGTACCATCAGCGCCAGCGGAATGATCGCCAGCACGGTAACGGTGATCAGCCGGATGTTGTGCGACTCTTTGTCGCGCCAGCTGTCGCGGCACATCGGCCACATCAGCACGGCAATCAGCAGCAGGTTGAGGAAAATAGCTAGCTGGCCGAGCACATCGTCCATCAGATGCAGCGGAGAAAGCTCTGCCACAACCGACCAGAAATGCAGCGGTAACAGCGCCAGACTCACGCGCACAATCTGGCGACGCCAGTGGCTGGTGAGCTGCTCAGGCATATTGAAGTGACGCACTGCCACGCCGTCTTTTTCCAGCACTTTCCAGCACAAGCCGAATACCAGCCAGAACAGCGCCAGTTTTTTACTGAACGCCCACAGCAGATCGCTGATGTTCAGCTGCATGGTCAGCAGAATAAGGCCAACGGCCAGAATCACCAGGCAGATCGGCATCGCGCGGATCAGATCGATAAGGATCGCTTTTGGCGTGTGAAGCTGGCTGTCATTACGCAGTTGCCCCACTTCGTCAGCCAGCTTCTCCTGGTATTTTCTCATCCAGCCGAGACGCCAGCGAATCAAGCCCGCAATCAACAGCAACGGCAAACCTGCGAGGAAGGCAATCATCACCGCAGGCCAGGCTTTCTCCCAGTTCACGGTAATTTTCATGCTCTTGATCTGTGATTTCAGCGTTTCAGGGAAGGATTTCACCCAGTCCCAGTCCATCGGTTTATTGCTGTTCACCCAGAAGATTTGCTGAGTCAGAATTTCCTGCAGACTTTTCGATACGCTCACCAGCTGCTGCTGGTTGATTTGCAGATTGATCGCCATCATCAGCTGATTGCCCAGCTGTTTGTTGAGCTGGTCGAGCAGCTCGCGGCGCATATCCACTACCTGCAACAGCGCATCGTGGACTTCGTCATTCACTTCGCTGGAATGGCCATCTTCCACTTTCGCGACAAAAGCGTCGCTCTGGAAAAGCGCATCGCGCTGCTGGTTCACTTCAAACTGCTCAAGACGCAAATCGGCAATACGATTCGTCATGTCTTCCAGCTCATCGGCGGAAGGCAGCGTCTGCTGCTGCTGATAGAGAATGCGCGATAACAACAGACTGCCCTTCAGCACCGCAATCTGTTCTTTGATATTGCGTTCCGCCTGCAGTGCGCGATCCAGCCAGTTTTTAACTTTAATATTTTGCTGAACCAGCGAGTTCCCGCTCTCCGTCGCCTGGATCAGGCGCTGGCTGAGCTGATGGTTCACATCCAACTCTTGCTTAACCAGGGGATTCGTCTGGATGCGCGTGGTTTCGTCCGGCGAGACGGCTTCCTGCGCGGTTTTTTCAGTGAGCGTCAGACGTTTGCTGTTCACCGCTTCCTGCAAGAGCTGAAGCTGGTGTTCCAGACGATTAATGTTCGCCGTGACATAATCACGTTGCTTTTGCAGGGTATCCTGCAAAACGGTATTGCCTTCCAGACTTTTACGCTGCTGGTCAATTTGCGCGTTGAGCAGCGCTTGCTGTGCCAGCAAAAGCGTTTGTTGAGTGGGACGCAGCGCGCCCTCTCCCATCGTCGTCCCGTTCAGGCGGTTACGAATCTGCTGAAGCTGTTGCGAGGCGGTGTACATCGCGTTCTGAACGCGTTCCGGCTGCGTTTGCAGGGAGACCAGTTGGCTGTTGTACGTCGCGAGATCGCTCTGCCCGGTTTGTAAATCGTCGAGCAGTTGCGTCATCCGCGATTCAAGCTGGCGCAGCGAGAGTGTCGTCAGCGTTTTGCGGGTTTCATCGTCGTTATCCACGTCGCTCAACGCGCTAAGCGATGCGGTAGCCTGACGCATTTTCGCAGGCGCTTCGGCCACTTTCTGACGCAACTGAGTGGTTTCCGTCTTCACGCGCTCGAGTTTATCGAGCGTCTCCAGCGTTTCCGTCAGATCGGCCAGGACGAGTTTATCCTGCGGCGTGAGGTCTTTTTGTTTGTTGAGCGTGTCCACTTGCGACTGTACATCCGCACGCGCCGGGAGCTCGGAGCTGTTTTCAGCTCGCGCCCAGGAGGCAGGTGCCGTCATCAAGAAAACCAGCACGGAGAAAATTAAGGCAAAAACAGGGTTTTGCAAGCGAGAATAGTGCAACATAGTTATGAGTTTGCTGTGAGAAGATGACCAAAAATAGCCAGGTGCGGAGAATATCACGCGCACAAGATGCAGAATAGCGAGAACGCCAAGCTCCAGGAAAATTCCTGGATGGATTAAAGCTGAGGGGTGGCGGAACCGGCGCGAAGCGTTGGGCAGAACTGGCACATCTCGAGTAAAATCTCGACGTAACTGCGCGCTTCATTTTTGAGGTCAAACGACTGCGGAGAAAAAAGCCAGTTTTCCATCAGACCGGAAATATAGCTGCGCATCAGAATGGCCGTCCGGCGAGTCAGCAGATCGGCAGGCAACATTTTCGCCTGAATACACTGATTGAGGGTGTACTCGATGCGGTCGTAGCTCTCCAGGCACAGGCTTCTTTGCGCCTGTTGCACGCTCTCCATTTCACCGACAAACTCACATTTATGGAAGATGATTTCCATCATCAGGCGGCGTCGTTCTTCAATGACTGTCGCCTCAAGAACATATACCAGTATTTCTCTCAAAACTGAGAGTGGATCGTCAGGGAATTTTGCCCGATACTCAGTCTCAAGATCGGTAATACTAGATTCTGACAACTCCCAGATTTCACTGAACAAGTCTGACTTATTTTTGAAATGCCAGTAAATCGCTCCCCGTGTGACACCCGCGGCCTGAGCAATCTGCGCCAGCGAGGTCGATGACACACCCTGCTGCGAAAACAGACGCAACGCCACATCAAGAATGTGTTGTCGAGTTTCAAGCGCTTGTTGTTTGGTTTTTCGTGCCATACGTGAGTGAATTTACAGTAGTCAGATTTACATACATTTATGAATGTATGTAACATAGCACGACGATAATATAAACGCAGCAATGGGTTTGCGGACTTTTGATCCATTGATCAATTTGAAATCGGACACTCGAGGTTTACATATGAACAAAAACAGAGGGTTAACGCCTCTGGCGATCGTTCTGATGCTCTCAGGCGGCTTAGCGCTTACAGGATGTGATGAGAAACAGGCTCAACAAGGAGCGCAGCAGGCACCCGAAGTCGGTGTCGTGACGCTTAAAACCGAACCTCTGCAAATCACAACAGAATTACCAGGCCGTACAAGCGCTTACCGCGTTGCGGAAGTTCGTCCTCAGGTGAATGGGATTATCCTGAAACGTAACTTCACCGAGGGTGGTGATGTAAAAGCAGGTGAGTCTCTGTATCAGATTGATCCGGCAACCTATCAGGCTGCTTACGAAAGCGCGAAAGGCGATTTGGCGAAAGCAGAAGCGGCAGCCCGAATTTCTCAGGTCACGCTTAACCGTTATAAGAAACTGCTCGGTACGCAATACATCAGTCAACAAGACTATGACACTGCGCAGGCAGATTCCCAACAAGCCAACGCTGCGGTTGTCGCCGCCAAGGCCACTGTTGAAACCGCCCGCATTAACCTGGCGTATACCAAAGTGACCTCCCCTATCAGTGGTCGTATTGGTAAATCCTCCGTTACTGAAGGCGCATTGGTTCAGAACGGTCAAGCGACCGCGCTGGCGACTGTCCAGCAGCTTGACCCGATCTACGTTGACGTCACGCAATCCAGCAACGATTTCCTGCGTCTGCAGAAAGAGCTGGCGAGCGGTGCGCTGAAGCAAGAGAACGGCAAAGCGAAAGTGCAACTGGTGACCAATGATGGCAGCAAGTTCGCACAGGAAGGTACGCTGGAATTCTCTGACGTGACCGTCGATCAGACCACAGGCTCCATCACCTTACGTGCCATTTTCCCGAACCCTGACCACACGCTGTTGCCCGGTATGTTCGTGCGTGCCCGTCTTGAAGAAGGGATTAACCCAACCGCACTTCTGGTCCCACAGCAGGGCGTAACGCGTACGCCACGCGGCGATGCCAGCGCGCTGGTTGTCGGTGCGGATGACAAGGTTGAGATGCGTCAAATCACTGCGGCGCAGGCGATTGGCGACAAATGGCTGGTGACCCAAGGTTTGAAAGATGGCGATCGCGTAATTATTACTGGTTTGCAAAAAGTACGACCTGGCGCGCAAGTGAAGGCCCAGGAAGTTAAATCTGACGAGAAACAACAAGCCGCAGCCGGTGGCGAGTCAGAACAAACCAAGTCTTAACTTAAACAGGAGCCGTTAAGACATGCCTAATTTCTTTATCGATCGCCCCATATTCGCGTGGGTGATCGCCATCATTATCATGCTTGCAGGGGGACTGGCGATCCTGAAGCTGCCCGTGGCGCAATATCCAACGATTGCGCCGCCAGCAGTTTCAATCACCGCCGTCTACCCTGGTGCTGATGCGAAAACGGTGCAGGATACCGTGACTCAGGTTATCGAACAGAACATGAACGGTATCGATAAACTGATGTACATGTCCTCCAACAGTGACTCCACCGGTACGGTTCAGATAACCCTGACCTTCGAGTCTGGTACTGATGCGGATATCGCGCAGGTTCAGGTGCAGAACAAACTGCAGCTGGCCATGCCGTTACTGCCGCAAGAAGTCCAGCAGCAGGGTGTAAGCGTCGAGAAATCGTCCAGTAGCTTCCTGATGGTTGTCGGCGTTATTAACACCAATGGCACCATGACGCAGGAGGATATTTCCGACTACGTGGGCGCCAACATGAAGGACGCGATCAGCCGTACTTCAGGTGTCGGTGACGTCCAACTGTTTGGTTCCCAGTACGCGATGCGTATCTGGATGGACCCGAACAAACTGAACAACTTCCAGCTTACGCCGGTCGACGTTATTGCCGCCATTAAAGCGCAGAACGCCCAGGTGGCAGCCGGTCAGTTAGGCGGTACACCGCCGGTGAAAGGCCAGCAGTTGAACGCCTCCATCATCGCGCAAACCCGTTTAACCTCCGCGGATGAGTTCAGCAAAATTCTGCTGAAAGTGAATCAGGACGGTTCACAGGTTCGCCTGCGCGATGTTGCGAAGGTTGAACTGGGTGGTGAGAACTACGACGTCATTGCGAAATTTAATGGCCAGCCGGCATCCGGTCTGGGTATTAAGCTGGCAACTGGCGCAAACGCCCTGGATACCGCCACAGCGATTCGTGCTGAACTGAAGAAAATGGAACCGTTCTTCCCATCAGGCCTGAAAATCGTTTACCCGTATGACACCACTCCGTTCGTGAAAATCTCCATTCACGAAGTGGTGAAAACGCTGGTCGAAGCGATCATTCTGGTATTCCTGGTGATGTATTTGTTCCTGCAAAACTTCCGCGCGACGTTGATTCCAACCATCGCCGTACCGGTTGTTCTGTTAGGCACCTTTGCCATCCTGTCGATATTCGGCTTCTCGATAAACACCCTAACGATGTTCGGGATGGTGCTGGCGATAGGCTTGCTCGTCGATGACGCCATCGTGGTGGTCGAAAACGTCGAGCGTGTGATGGCCGAAGAGGGTCTTCCGCCGAAAGAAGCTACCCGTAAATCCATGGGCCAGATCCAGGGCGCACTGGTGGGTATCGCGATGGTACTGTCAGCAGTATTTATCCCGATGGCTTTCTTCGGTGGCTCAACCGGTGCGATTTACCGTCAGTTCTCCATCACCATCGTTTCTGCGATGGCGCTGTCGGTACTGGTGGCATTAATCCTGACGCCAGCGCTGTGCGCAACCATGCTAAAACCTATCGCCAAAGGCGATCACGGTGAGAACAAGAAAGGGTTCTTCGGCTGGTTCAACCGTATGTTTGATAAGAGCACGAATCACTACACGGACAGCATCGGCGGCATCTTGCGCAGCACGGGTCGTTATTTGCTGCTCTACATCATCATCGTCGTAGGGATGGCGTTCCTGTTCGTTCGTCTGCCAAGCTCCTTCTTGCCGGATGAAGATCAGGGTGTATTCCTGACGATGGCGCAGCTTCCTGCGGGTGCATCGCAAGAACGTACGCAGAAAGTGCTGGATGAAGTGACCGATTACTACCTGACCAAAGAAAAAGCCAACGTTGAATCGGTGTTTGCGGTTAACGGCTTTGGCTTTGCGGGTCGTGGTCAGAACACCGGTATTGCGTTCGTTTCCTTGAAAGATTGGTCTGAACGTTCGGGCGATGAAAACAAAGTTGAAGCGATTACGGGCCGTGCCATGGGCACGTTCTCACAGATTAAAGATGCGATGGTGTTCGCCTTTAACCTGCCCGCGATCGTCGAACTGGGTACCGCAACGGGCTTTGACTTCCAGCTGATCGATCAGGGCGGTTTGGGTCACGAAAAACTGACTCAGGCACGTAACCAACTGTTTGGCGAAATAGCGAAACACCCTGACCTGTTGGTCGGTGTGCGCCCTAACGGTATGGAAGATACGCCGCAGTACAAGATCGATATCGATCAGGAAAAAGCACAGGCGCTGGGCGTTTCTATCAGTGACATCAATACCACACTGGGCGCAGCCTGGGGCGGTAGCTATGTGAACGACTTCATCGACCGTGGCCGTGTGAAGAAAGTCTACATCATGTCTGAAGCGCAGTACCGTATGTTGCCGAACGATATCAACAACTGGTTTGTGCGCGGTAGCGATGGTCAGATGGTTCCGTTCTCTGCCTTCTCAACCTCGCATTGGGAATACGGTTCACCGCGTCTGGAACGTTACAACGGCTTACCGTCGATGGAAATTCTGGGCCAGGCTGCACCAGGGAAAAGTACAGGTGAAGCAATGAACCTGATGGAAGAACTCGCCAGCAAGCTGCCTTCGGGTATTGGCTATGACTGGACGGGGATGTCCTATCAGGAACGTCTGTCGGGCAACCAGGCCCCTGCCCTGTACGCCATTTCTCTGATTGTGGTGTTCCTGTGTCTGGCGGCATTGTACGAGAGCTGGTCGATTCCGTTCTCCGTTATGCTGGTTGTTCCGTTGGGGGTTATCGGTGCACTGCTGGCCGCAACGTTCCGTGGACTGACAAACGACGTTTACTTCCAGGTGGGCCTCCTCACAACCATTGGTTTGTCGGCGAAGAACGCGATACTTATCGTGGAATTCGCCAAAGATCTGATGGATAAAGAGGGCAAAGGTCTGATTGAAGCAACGCTGGAAGCGGTACGTATGCGTCTGCGTCCCATCCTGATGACATCGCTGGCGTTTATCCTTGGGGTAATGCCGCTGGTTATCAGCACTGGCGCTGGCTCTGGTGCACAGAACGCCGTGGGTACAGGCGTAATGGGCGGTATGATTACCGCGACCGTACTGGCTATCTTCTTCGTTCCGGTGTTCTTCGTGGTGGTACGCCGCCGCTTTAGCCGCAAGAATGAAGACGTTGAACACAGTCACTCAGTAGATCATCACTGATACCGGTTTCACCCGATAAAAAGGCCGCAATAGCGGCCTTTTTCTTTTCCGTAAAATCATAAATTACGCTTAGTGTCAGTTCATTTATTTTCTGCCAACGTAATAAGGCATATCCTATTTAATAGAGAAATTAAGCCATAAATTCTGGGTTATTTAATTGGATCGCATTTCAGTATTATTAGGATTATTCCTGGTCGATTAAGTAAGGGCGACGTGTACCGATCCCGAGTTCATACGCAACAACAAGGTAACGTGATGAATCTTAAGGTAGCATTAAAAATGCCAATGCTGATTTAGAAAGTATTTACCCTGGCAGCGATAAGCATTCATTTAACTGTCACCATTACGGGTTTAATTGTAATTTTTCGTAATAGCGCGATGAAATTTTGATCCGAGTGGATTATAGTTAAAGACATCAGGAGAACTGCACCCGTAAAGGCTACGCTAGTTGTATCCATCCCGACATTGATGCTCGGTGAGTAAAGAATCACTCAAAAGGGGATGCGCTATGGACGAGTACTCGCCAAAAAGGCATGATATTGCGCAGTTGAAATTTCTCTGCGAATCCTTGTACCATGACTGCCTTGCCAATCTTGATGAAAGCAACCATGGCTGGGTTAATGATCCGACCTCTGCAATCAACTTACAGCTTAATGAGCTGATAGAGCATATCGCAACCTTCGCACTTAATTATAAAATTAAGTACAATGAAGATAATAAGCTGATTGAGCAAATTGATGAATATCTGGACGACACCTTTATGTTGTTCAGTAGTTATGGCATTAACACACAAGACTTGCAAAAATGGCGTAAATCAGGAAATCGGCTATTCCGTTGTTTCAGCAACGTCAGCAGAGCTAATCCGGTAAGTCATTCCTGTTAGAATTATTACAAATACTAAGGTGAATTTATGTCTGATAAACCATTAACCAAGACAGATTATTTGATGCGTTTGCGTCGCTGTCAGTCACTCGACACCCTTGAACGTGTTATTGAAAAGAATAAATATGAGCTGCCCGATCATGAACTGGCTGTATTTTATTCAGCCGCCGACCATCGTCTTGCCGAGCTCACTATGAATAAGCTGTATGACAAAATCCCGGTTTCTGTATGGAAATTTGTCCGTTAATTCCAGAGTTTGTTTTAGAGGCAGTATCGTTATCTTCTTACGCTGAATTCACCTTTCGATTTACGATCCCTGCGTGAAAGCAGGTCCACCGTTTCAAACGTGCGCGTCGGCAATTATGCTGTGACTCCGATCACATCAACCTATCGGGAACGTTCCCTTTCTGGATGAGGTTATTTACGCTGCTACCGAGCGTATCATTCCAGTGAGGCATTCCATGAGTGAAGAAAAACAAAAAATGATCGCCGGAGAGCTTTACCGCCCTTCGGACGAGACCCTGCGTGCGGAGCGCCTTCAGGCCCGCCATCTGATTCACCGCTACAATCACACTGCACCGGATGCGAAATCTGAGCGTCAGGCTTTGCTACACGAATTATTGGGACAAAGCGAAGGCGCTTATATTGAGCCAACCTTTCGGTGCGATTACGGCTACAACATTTATCTCGGCAAAGGGTTTTACGCGAACTTTGATTGCGTGATGCTGGATGTGTGCCCGATAAATATTGGTGACAATTGCATGCTCGCGCCTGGCGTGCATATTTATACCGCGACGCATCCACTGGACGCGACCGAACGTAACAGCGGCCTGGAATTAGGTAAACCCGTCACCATCGGCCATAATGTCTGGATTGGCGGACGTGCGGTAATTAATCCTGGCGTCACGATTGGTGATAATGTGGTGGTGGCCTCCGGAGCCGTTGTCACAAAAGACGTGCCGGCTAATGTCGTCGTGGGCGGCAACCCAGCCAAAATCATCAAAACACTGTAAACCTGAAATGAGTAACTGTTATGCTTTTTCCCGGCATAACTGTTACTTTTTTCCACCAAACCACTCCCCTAAAATGGGCAGATCCCCTGTATTTTGCAAAATTCATGAAGGTTATAAATGACAGAGATACAGCGCCTGCTTACCGAAACCATCGACGATCTCAATGCCCGCGAGAAACGCGATAATCGCCCGCGCTTTAGCATCAGCTTTATCCGTAAACATACTGGCCTGTTTTTGGCGATGTATGCCGCCCTGCTGGCAACACTCATCGTTATGCTATTGTCAGAAACGCTCATCGACTCGGTGTGGTTACTGATCGTTTTATTCGTCGTCTTTAACGCGTTCTTCTTCTTCGACGTTAATCCGCGCTATCGCTATGAAGATATCGACGTGCTTGATTTCCGCGTTTGCTATAACGGCGAGTGGTACAACACCCGCTATGTCCCGTCGGAGCTGATCACTCGCATTTTGCATTCGCCAAATGTGGAAGAAGAGCAAAAGTCTAAATTGCAGAAAATGGTCTCCACGAAAGGCGAACTGTCTTTCTACGACGTCTTCACCCTTTCTCGCCCCGAGACTGCATAATTAACGTCTGCAAGCGCCTGATGCAAGGCGTAAACTGAGACGCGGGGGTATTTCCGTACCCCAAAACCAAACCGGTTTGCCCCTGCCGCTCGTCAAGGTAATACCCGCTCAGCGCAGCGGGTGCCATCTGATACTGACTTGCCTGCCGTGCCACGGCTTTATCATCAATACCGTCGATAGCGACGGTCAGGTGCATGCCCCCTTCTCCGGCTAAAACCCGATGTGGAACATGGAGTTCCGCGTGAAGCGCATCGCGCAGCTGTTTATAGCGCTTGCGGTACAGACGCCGCATCGCGGCAAGATGTCGGGCGTAATGCCCCTCTTCGATAAACAACGCCAGCGTGCGCTGCTCAGCGCGATGCCCACCCCGCAGCAGCGAGCCAATCGCGGGCTGTGCGGCGTTCGCCAATGCCTTTGGCATCACCATAAAACCGATGCGTAGCGAGGGAAATAGCGTTTTGCTAAATGTCCCTAAATAGACCACGGGCGCATTTTTCTGCATGCCCATCATCGCGGGAACGGGTTCGCCGCTATAGCGAAATTCACTGTCGTAATCATCCTCAATAATCCACGCGTTATGCTGGCGCGCGAATTCCAACAGCGCGAATCGTCGATGGATGCTTAACACGCTCCCGTATGGAAACTGATGAGAAGGAGAGGTGAATATCAGAGTGGGTGAGTGCTCACCTTCTGTTTCCAGTCGCATGCCTTCTTCGTCGACAGGCATCCCAACCATGGTCAGGCCCGATTTCGCAAAAGCGCTTTTCGCACCGGCGTAACCCGGATCTTCTATCCAGGCAATATCGCCCGTCTCGCTCAGAAGTTGAGTGCACAGGTTCACCCCTTCAAGCGCGCCTTCGGTAATCACTATCTGGCTGGCATCGCACTCAATTCCACGTGAAAGCGCCAGATGGCGGGCGATGGCGCTACGCAGCGATCGTTCCCCCGCCGGATCGCCATAGCCTAACAGCGCGCTGCCTTCTTCTCGCAAAACGCGATCGTATAAACGTCGCCATAGCGGTAATGGAAAATAGTGAATCGCGGGCGTACCGGGCGTGAATGCAGGAACGGGTATGGCGCGAGATGTCGGCGCAGGGAGCCGCGCGACGCGCTGCGCAAGCTTAACCTCCAGCACCTGCGCGGGCTGGACGCTATCACGATGCCCGACGTGGGCCACGCGCGTTCCCTGCCGATTACGGTGTAAAAAGCCTTCCAGCGTGAGTTGCTCTAGTGCAGCATTCACTGTATTACGCGAAATCCCCAGCTGTTCAGCGATGATTCGGGAACCCGGCAAACGGCTCTCTGCCAGCAACCTGCCGCTTAATATGGCTTCTCGCAAACCCCGATACAGCGTCCGCTGAAGCGTCTCTGCACCGCGTCGCTGCAGCATGTCGCTGATTAATGCGTAAAAATCATCGCCTGAAATATTCATTGTTGCCTCCGTGGTACCACATTATTATACCCATGTGGATCTTCTTGTGGGGCCACAAATTTCCTAATCTGGAATTCACATCAGACAACGGGAATCAACATGAATCAATTCAATCAGTTTGGTCAGCCAGTGGGTAAAGCGATGAGCGACTGGCAGCCTCGGCCACATCCGAATCGCGTGGATTTAAAAGGGCATTATTGCACGCTCACGCCGTTAGGCCCGGAACATGCTGACGCACTTTTTGCTGCCTATCAGCAGGCTGAAGACACCCGCAGCTGGACGTGGCTTTTGCGTGAACCGGATGCGAATGCACAAGACTTTGCCGCGTGGGTGGAGAGCGTTTCTGAACTGTCCGATCCGATTCATTTCACGGTCATCAACAACCAGACGAAATTACCTGTCGGCACATTAGCCTTGATGCGTATCGATGCGAAAAACGGCGTGATCGAAGTTGGACATGTCCATTTTTCACCGCTGCTCAGCGGCACGCCGATGTCCACCGAAGCGCAGTATTTACTGATGCGTCATGTGTTTACTACGCTGGGATATCGTCGCTACGAATGGAAATGCAACAGTCTGAATGAGCCTTCACGCCGCGCGGCGCAACGTCTCGGGTTCCAGTATGAAGGGCGTTTTCGCCAGGCGCTGGTTATCAAAGGACACAACCGCGACACCGACTGGTTTTCGATTATCGATAGCGAATGGCCAGGCCTGGAAAGCGCATTTCAGAACTGGCTTGCCGCCGACAATTTCACTGCCGACGGCAAGCAGATAAGGTCCCTGGAAAATTGGCGCGAATCACGTCGTTAACGTCTTTTCTTTCTTCCCTGCACCGCTTTAAAGCGCGGGTTAGATTTGCAAATCACGTACAGGCGTCCTTTGCGTTTTACGATCTGGCAGTCCGGATGACGCTGTTTGGCGCTGCGTAGCGAGTTAAGTACCTGCATGGTTAGCCTCGCTTCGCATTGATAAAGCCACTAAAGCGCTGGCGGAAACGAGCAGCGCTGCCCTCTGTCGAGAAGGTTTTCTGCTTCCCGGTGTAGTATGGGTGCGATTTTGACGAGACATCGAGAGTAATGTACGGATACGTCTGGCCGTCGAGTTCAATTTCGCGATCGGTTTTAATCGTCGATCCCACTTTAAAAAATTCATCAACGCTGGTGTCGTGAAAAACGACGGTGCGGTAGTACGGATGGATATCAGGTTTCATCTTATGCTCGATATGTTTTGTTATAACATAACAAAAGTCTATCCGAGTCACAGGATAAAAACAACCCCCGCCCGAGTGGGCGAGGGAAACCACACTATGCGTCTTGCGAAGCCTGCTCTTTGCCCACCAGCAAAGTGGTCAGGAAAAACGACAGCACCAACGCCATCATTACGCCCGCGAGCGCAAAGATAAAATACGGGCCAATATAAGCAGGCAAACTGAAGATGCTCGACAGAATATAGCCGTAGAGCCGCACGCCGAAGAACGCGATAAAGGCTGAGGCCAGTGAACTGGCGACGGTAGCCGCAATAAACGCTTTTTTGTAGCGCGTCAGAACACCAAACAGCGCCGGTTCGGTAATGCCCAGCAGTGCGGAAATCGCGGCGGAAAGGGTAACGGTTCTCTCCTGGCGATCTCGGCTTAAACGCCAGATGGCAAACGTCGAACCGGCAATCGCCATATTGGCCATAAACATCATCGGCATCAGCATGTCGTATCCGCGATCGCTAAAGTTTTGCAGCGCGATCGGCGTCATCGCATGGTGCATGCCGGTCAGGATCGCCACCGGGCGAATCGCGCCCACAATCAGCCCGGCAAAACTTGCTGACACGCTAAACAGCCCTTCGATAAACAACGCCAGCCCTTTACCCAACCAAATGCCAATCGGGCCGATCACCACCAGCGCGGCCAGAGCGCCGATAAACAGCGTTAGCGTGGGGGTGAACACGGTTTTCAGCACGTCCGGCATGATGCTATCGACCCAGCGGTGTATATAGCTCAAGGCCAGAATCGAGAAAATTACCGGGATCACGCTGGAAGAGTAGTTGAACACCGAAACGGGTATCGCATTGAGCAACCAGAGCGCACTGACCGCCCCTTCCTGATGCGTTGCCAGCGCTTTGGCCGCGTCAATCAGCGACGGATACATCAGGCACGCCGCGACGGCCGCCGCCAGATACTCATTGGTTTTGAAGATTTTCGCCGCCGATACCGCGAGGAAAAACGGCAGGAAATAAAACACGCCGCTGGCAATCAGATCGATAACCATCACGGTATCGCTTTTGGCGGAAACCACTTTCAGTGCGATCAAACCTGCCAGCAGACCTTTGATCATCCCTGCGCCAGCGATGGCCGGAACGATCGGACCAAACACGCCCGACACGGTATCCATAAACAGCGATATCAGGCTCTTACGCCCCTTGGTCGCTGCGGGTGCCGCCGTATCGTTATTGCCCAATACGGTGAGCATCTGTTCATACCAGCTGTTCACTTTCGGGCCAATAATGACCTGAAACTGATCGCTTTGCAGCTGCGCGCCCAGCACACCGGGCAGTTTTTTTATCTCGTTTTGATCGACTTTATTATCGTCAATGAGATCAAAGCGCAGCCGCGTCATACAGTGCCAGACTTTATTAATATTCCCCTGGCCGCCGACCAGACGAATAATATTATTGATCGCTTCGTGCGTCCCCATAAAGACTCCTGCCCGATGTTGTTGTCGTTTTAATGTCGCCATGAAGAATAATTAAAGCATGACAACAAAACAAACCAATAAAATTAGACTTTGCTCACAATTACCCAGCAGAAAGCCACAAAATCGTAAAAGAGGACAAATTGGTACGGTTTTAAATTACATTTACGACAAATAACTGACCAAAATAAATAGTCAAAAAAACGGTTTACCCACTCACGATTTTAGGGCGATGATATTCGCCATAACGTATTCCCACAGTGCAGCAAAGGAGTTATTTCGTGACGCCTGTGATCATTAAAAATATTGAGTGTTTTATTACCCGCCCGGACCGACATAATCTGGTCACCGTCCGTGTGACCACCGAGCAGGGTATCACGGGACATGGCTGTGCCACCTTTCAGCAGCGCCCCCTGGCAGTCAAAACGCTGGTTGATGAATATCTGCAGCCGCTGCTGATTGGGCGCGATGCAAACAATATTGAAGACCTGTGGCAGATGATGAACGTCAACGCCTACTGGCGTAACGGCCCGTTGATGAACAATGCCATTTCAGGCGTCGACATGGCCCTGTGGGACATCAAGGGCCAGCTGGCCGGTATGCCGCTCTATCAGCTATTTGGCGGTAAATCCCGTGACGCGATCCCAGCCTACAGCCACGCCAGCGGAGAAACTCTGCAAGCGTTATTTGCCTCCGTTGATGCGCTCATTGCGCAGGGCTATCGTCATATCCGCTGCCAGCTCGGCTTTTATGGCGGTACGCCATCCGCACTCCACGCCCCGGATAACCCCACGCCGGGCGCATGGTTCGATCAGCAAGAGTACATGAGCAATACCGTCGAAATGTTCCGCGCCCTGCGCGAAAAATATGGCTGGAAGCTGCATATTTTGCATGATGTCCACGAGCGATTGTTCCCGCAGCAGGCCGTGCACCTGGCAAAGCAGCTCGAGCCGTTCCAGCCCTACTTTATTGAAGATATTTTGCCGCCACAGCAAAGCGCATGGCTGGAACAGGTGCGTCAGCAAAGCTGCGTTCCGCTGGCGCTGGGAGAGTTATTTAATAACCCTGCTGAATGGCACGATCTGATTGTGAATCGTCGTATCGACTTTATACGCTGCCACGTCTCGCAAATCGGCGGGATCACACCGGCGCTGAAGCTGGCGCATCTGTGTCAGGCCTTTGGCGTGCGCCTCGCCTGGCATGGCCCAGGCGATATGACGCCGATCGGCGTCGCGGTGAATACGCACCTGAATATTCATCTGCACAATGCGGCAATTCAGGAATTTATTCCTCGTTCTGCCACGACAAACGACGTGTTCCCCGGCGCGCCAGAGGTGAAAGAGGGATTTGTCTATCCTCCCGTACAGCCCGGTATCGGCGTGGGTTTCAACGAAGCGTTGGCGCTGGCGCACCCGGTTCTCTATCGACCGCACGAATGGACGCAAAGTCGCCTGCCTGACGGCACTATTCATACCCCCTGATTTTGACGCCAGGCCAGATTGTCGCGGTTGTACGGAATGACGTAGGTGCATGTGTAGTTGATATCAATAATATCGCTCACCTCAAACACGCGCCCGCCATCCAGAATACCGCGGTTATTGATGTGCATTGCCGGGCTGCCTTTCTTGCAGCCCAGAATAACCGCCTGTTCACGGCCTACGCTCACCGCGCGATAGGTGGTCAGCATATGAGAAATGGTAAACCCTTTGCTCAGAACATACTGCTGGATTGAGCGCTCAATGGCCTGCTGATTCAGATCCGGGAAATCGGCGGTAGGCATACTCGATATTTCCAGCTGTACGGGCACGTCATCGACGTAGCGCAAGCGGCAGAAATGCCAGATAAAACTTTCCTCATCAATACCGAAAATCTGCTGCGCCGCGCGATCGGGGCGTTTCTTATGCAGGCTGATCATCCGGTAACGAATCTGATCGAAACGCTTTTCCGTGATCGAGTTATAAACCAGAGGATTATTACGTGCTTGCTCGTTGATCCAGATCCCCGAACCCTGCACAATCCGCACCACGCCAATGCTGACCAGCTTTTCGAGCGCCTGTCGAATAGTGAAACGTGACACACCATATTCTTCCGCGAGCTGTCGTTCCGGCGAGAGTTTGCGCGGGCCAGGCGTGGTGTCCTGATAAATTTTGCTCAGGAGATCTTGCGTCACAAATTCTTTTTTCTTCATTACTTTTCCCTGAATGAAATCAATCACCGCGGCATGCTATAAGATTATCATTTTGAGGCGATTTAATTCAGCACTGCAGAAAGGATAACCCTGCATGACAACCCGCCATTTGGTCAGCCTGGTGACTGGTGTTCTGATTTTTTCCGTGCTGATCCCCATCAGCCTGAGTGTTTGGCTCGCGCATCGCCAGGCAGAAGACAAATTTGTCCAGGATTTGGATCGCTACTCATCGCGCGTGCTGATCCGCACGAACAAAGTGGTTGATCAGGCTAAAGAAGCGTTAACGCAGATCCAGTCGTTTAACGGCCAGCCGTGCAGCTACCAGCATTTACTGGCAATACGCCGGATCTCTTTCTCCTTCCGCTACGTTCAGGAAGTGATGTACGTCAATAACCGCCAGCCTGTGTGTTCCTCGCTCGAACAGGCCAGCAAAGCGACCGCATTTCCGCTTCCTATGCGCACCACGCACGACGGCTATGATGCGTGGCTAACGCAGCAAAACGATCTCGGCATTCAGCGCTATATGGCTGTGCTGGGTCTCGGAAATTATCTGGTCCTGTTGGATCCAGAATCGCTGATTGATGTCATTCCTTTCGGCGCCTGGCCGATCGAAGCCGCGCTGGTCGGCTTTGACAGCAATATTGTTTTTTCCAGCAGCAGTCCTCTCCCGCAGCACGTCTGGCAGCAATTACAGAAACAGAATTTTGCGCCTCTGCAGTACCGGGGGTCGATGTACGTCGTCAAATCCGTTCCTGATTTACGCTTCGCGGTCGTCGCCTGGGCTTCTCTCGAGCCGCTCAAGGAGAGCTGGCATCAGCAGTTGCTGTTCTGGTTCCCGTTTGGTGTTCTGGTCAGCCTGGTGGCCGCGGCCTTTGTGATGCGACTTTTACGCCGCCTGCAATCCCCGCGCAATCGCCTGCTGGATGCGATACACGCCCGTGAATTTGTTATCCATTATCAGCCCATCGTGGCGCTCGACAGCGGCAAGATAACCGGTGCCGAGGCCCTCTCCCGCTGGCCCCAGCCAGACGGCAGCCTGCTCTCGCCAAACATTTTTATTCCGCTGGCAGAGCAAACGGGCCTGACGTCTAAATTAACCCGGCTGGTGATTGAAAAGGTCTTTGAGGATATGGGCGAATGGCTGCGCCATCACCCACATCAACATGTTTCCATTAACCTTTCCCCGGCAGATCTGTTTTGCGTCGAGCTGCCGCAGGTGCTGAGTCGTCTTCTAAATCACTGGCAGATTCAGCCGCAACAAATTGCGCTGGAGCTGACCGAACGGGGATTTGCCGATCCTACGGTGAGCGCGCCGCTCATCGCCAGTTTGCGCCGCTCAGGCCACCCCATCTATATCGACGATTTTGGTACCGGCTACTCCAGCCTCAGTTATCTCCAGGATCTGGATGTCGATACGTTGAAAATTGATAAGTCGTTCGTGGACGCGCTTGAGTACAAAAACGTCACGCCGCACATTATTGAAATGGCAAAATCGCTAAACATGGCGATGGTCGCTGAAGGTATCGAAACCGAAGGGCAATTAGAGTGGCTGCGTCGCCACGGCGTGCAGTATGGGCAAGGCTGGTTGTACAGTAAAGCGCTGCCAAAAGGGGAGTTCATTGTATGGGCAGAGAACAATCTCGACCCGGGTGAATAAGTGGCCCGGCGCGCGATGCGTCGCCGGGCGCGAACCATCACTCATCCAGTAACGGCATAAACCCGCCGTAGATCATTCGCTTGCCGTCGAAAGGCATCGAATCCCCCCACTCTTTCATGCGTGGGTCGGACATCAGCTTTTTGTTCGCCTCATCGCGGACCTCTTTCGACGGGTATTCAATCCAGCTAAAAACGACTTCTTCGCCCTCTTCCGCTTTGACCGCCATGCGAAAATCGGTCAATTTTCCATCCGGAACGTCCTCGGCCCAACACTCAACAACCCGCGTCGCGCCAAACTCTTTAAACAGTGGAGCCGCCTTGGCCGCCATCTCGCGATAAGCCTCCTTATTTGCTGCAGGAACGGCAACCACAAAACCATCGACATACTTCATGAGTCAAACCTCCGAAGTGAGCGTGCGGCCACCAGCTGTGACCGCAACCGACGAGGTTAAGTTTAGTCCTGTCGCCAGCTAAACGCGTAACGCATCTCTCGGCGTTGCAGGATAAATTCCGGCGACACACTTGGGCTCCAGGAGTCATCGCCGCCCACGCCCATATGGAAGGCGTCGATATTGAGCCAGCAGCCCGGCTCTGCTTCCAGCAAATGATGATGGCTGGTATCACGCAACTGTTGCTGACTGTAGCGGCTTAATGAAAAGTGGAAATCACCCTGCATCTGATGAGTATCGAAAGTCAGTTCGCGCGTATCGCAGCGCAGGCCATTATCGGTCGGGAAAATATACGCCGTATGCAGCGCGTCGAGCGGCAACGTCCAGCGTCCCTGGCGGGCAGCCAGCTTTCTGTCCGGGTAGTTCTCGTCCGGCCCCAGGCCCAGCCAACTTGCCGTTTGCGGCGTTTGTGCCAGCTGACAACTCAGGCCAATACGCGCGGGCTGCGGAATATCATTTGCCACTTGCACCTGCACGTCACCATGCAGCACGCCAGCTCGGTCAATTTTCCAGACCTTACGGCTCAGGAACAGCGCTTTACCGTTGAATTCCCAGGCATGCAGCGTGGTAATTGTCACAGCCTGCGCGAGTTGTTCTCCTTCGCAGATCAACAGACGCGGCGTGAGGTTGTACATACCCGCCGCTTTCCAGCGCTCAACCCACGCATTCGGATCAATACGCGTGGCTTCGCTGACGCCGATATCATTATCGAGCGGCGCACGGGTGAAATTATCATTCAGCGGAGCGAGGAGCGTTGCGGTGCCGTTATTCCACCATTGGGTCAGATTTCCGCTGGCGCGGTCAAAGTGCCAGCGCTGCGACTGGTGGCTGACCTCAAGCACATCCTCTTTTACCTTCAGGTCTGGCTTAGCCGTTCCCTCAACGGGTGGCGCAATATAGAGCGGCGCGGGCAGTTGCCATTGATCCCAGGCGCAGCGATGATCTGCTGGAGACCAGGCGGTCGCCGCCGTTTGGACAATATCCACATTCAGCCAGATTTCGCCTGCCGCCGCGGCAAATTCCGGCGCGTCGATTTCAATCCGCTGCGTTTGCTGCGGGGCAATCGTCAGCGCCACTTCCCCGCTCGCCAGCACTTCGCCGTCGCGGGCAATATTCCAGCGCAACTGCTCGTTATCACACTGACGGAACAGATAATCGCTGTGCACGTCGATCACCAGAGGTGAGGTGCTGACCAGCGTAAAGGTGAAAAACTGCTGCGCGCGCTGCGCTTCAAACAGCGCCGGATGCGGTGTGCGATCCGGGAACACTAGCCCGTTCAGACAGAACTGACGATCATTCGGTGTATCACCAAAATCGCCGCCATACGCCCAGAAAGCGTTGCCGTTGTCGTCTTTTTTGGTCAGCGCCTGATCTACCCAGTCCCAGACGAATCCGCCCTGCAAGCGAGGGTGATTGCGAAACGCCTGCCAGTATTTTGCAAATCCACCAAAACTGTTTCCCATGGCATGGGCGTACTCGCACAGGATCAGCGGACGCGTCTCATCCGGCATGCCGATCCACTTTTTCAGTGACCATTTCGGTACGGCTTCAAACGGTTGATCCTGATCGACACGGGCGTACATCGGGCAGACAATATCGGTCGCAGCGGTGTTCGCGCCGCCGCCTTCATACTGCACAGGACGCGTAGGATCGGTGGTTTTCACCCAGCG
Source organism: Lelliottia sp. GFLA7 (assembly GCF_056490165.1). Taxonomy (NCBI): domain Bacteria; kingdom Pseudomonadati; phylum Pseudomonadota; class Gammaproteobacteria; order Enterobacterales; family Enterobacteriaceae; genus Lelliottia; species Lelliottia sp. GFLA7. Next base: position 1,037,164 of record NZ_JBWLAQ010000001.1, read on the forward strand.
GTAGAGCGCGTCGTGGTTAGCACCGTGCCCGGATTCATTGCCCAGTGACCAGATGATAATCGACGGATGGTTACGATCGCGCAGCACCATGCGCGTCACGCGTTCGCTCATCGCGGGCAGCCAGCGCGGATCGTCAGCCAGACGGCTCATCGGCACCATGCCGTGCGTTTCAATATTCGCTTCGTCCACCACGTACAATCCATATCGATCGCACAGCGTGTACCACAGCGGATGGTTCGGGTAATGTGAGCAGCGCACGGCGTTAAAGTTGTGCTGTTTCATCATCTCAATGTCACGGCGCATGGTGGCTTCGTCCATCACCTGCCCGTTTTCCGGATGGTGCTCATGGCGGTTGACGCCACGGATCAGCAGCGGTTTGCCGTTCACTTTTAACAAGCCGTTGCTGATTTCCACGCGACGGAAACCAACGTCGCAAGCCTCTACGTCGAGAATCTCACCTTGCCCGTCACGCAGTGCAAGGGTTAAGCGATACAGCTCCGGGGTTTCGGCGCTCCACAGTGCCGGATCATTCACCGGCAACGTGACGTTTAAACGCTCCGCCCAATTGCCACGCTCATCAATAATGGCTGAACCGGGTTTGGCGCTGGCCGTCGCGACTGAGAGCCCGTCACTCCACAGGGTCACCGTCACTTCGCAATCGGCAAACTGCTCACCAGCGAGCGCCACTTCAACCTGTAATTTTGCGCGGTCGTAATCAGCATTCAGCTCCGTCACGGCATGATAATCCGCGATATGGGTGTGCGGTTTATGCAGCAGCGACACGTCGCGGAAAATGCCGCTCATCCGCCACATGTCCTGATCTTCAAGATAGCTCCCGTCGCACCAGCGCAGCACCAGTACCGCCAGACGGTTGGTTCCTGGGCGCAAAACCGCGCTTAAATCAAACTCTGCGGGCAGGCGGCTGTCCTGCGAATAGCCCATCCACTTGCCGTTGCACCAGAGATAAAACGCTGAGTTCACGCCATCAAAAACAAGGCGCGTTTGCCCGCTTTCGAGCCACTGCTCATCCACTTCAAATGTGAGCGAGTAACAACCGGTTGGGTTCTCTGCTGGCACAAACGGTGGATTCACCGGAATCGGATAGGTAACGTTAGTGTAAATGGGCGTATCAAAGCCCTGCATCTGCCAGTTTGATGGAACCGGCGTCGTCACCGCGTCAGCGCAATCTTCTGTAACCCAGCAGTCTGGCACCTGCTCTGGTGCCGCGTAATAGCTAAACTGCCAGTCACCGTTCAGCGAGCGCTTACGGGAGGAGTTTTCATCGGCCCGCGCGGATGCTTCATCGCGCCAGCTATTGAACGGGGCATGGGCAGGCAAGCGATGCCATTGGGTCACGCCTGGGTTTTCCCAGTCGCGGCGGGCTAAGATTTTGCTAAGTGGCATCGGGGATGCAGTAAACATATAGACCTCTTTTGCGAAGCGCTCACAATTTTAGTCACAATGCCCTGGAGAAATGATCCGGTAAAGGATCGAACCCCTGCAAAGCGAAGTCGATCACAAAAGCGTTATTGCCGCGCCAGCTGTTCGGCCATGATGGCGAGTGATTTTAACTGCTGTGCCAGCGCTTCGCGATCGGCCTGCTGCGGCGAGAATCGCGCGCTGGAGTGCCGCTCGACCAGCGTCACGGGCAGCTGAGTTTGCCACAGTTCATTCGTTGCAGAAGAAAGCAGCCATTCGACGCTGCGCTCACCGGCATCGCGAAAGGCCTGGCGAATGGTGGTCAGCGGCGGTGAAAACCAGGCGCTGTCGGCGGTGTCATCGAAACCCACCACAGAAATTTGCCCCGGCACGGCGATCCCTTTTTCTGCGCAGGCGCGCATCACGCCCAGCGCCATCTGATCGTTGGCCACCAGAATGGCGTCGGGAAGCGTTGCGCCAGACAGAAGCTGATGCCCTTTCTCGTACCCGGAGGCGGCGCTCCAGTCACCGTGAGCGATGGCACACGGCGTGACATTCGCCTGCCCCAGCCGCGCCTGCCATCCAGATAAGCGCGCGCGGGAAGAGACCGAGCTTTCTGGCCCGGCAAGCAGTGCGATATGTTGATGCCCAAGTGAAAGCAGGTGTTCTGCACCCAACGTCGCGCCCTGCTCAGCATCAAAAGCCAGACGATGGACGTTCGCAGAAGGAGAAACATCAAAGAACAGAACCGGAACCGGTGCGGCCAGATGGCGAATTTTCTCCGCTTCGGCGTCGTCCAACGGAACGTTCACCAGCAAGCCCTCAACACGCTGCGCCAGTAATTCCTGCAATGCAGCCTGACAAAATTCGGGCTGTTCCACCATCGAGATCATCACGCTCGCGCCGCGCTCACCCGCACGGGATTTTACCGCAGAGGCAATTTGCGACGGCGCATGCAAGGCCAGATCGGTGGTAATCAGCCCGAGCGTGCGGGTGCGTTTCCCGGCGAGCTGCTGCGCGCCGCGATTGGGCACGTAATGCAGCTCGGCCATTGCCTGCTGCACTTTTTCACGGGTGCGTGAAGAGACGTGTTCCGCATCGTTAATCACGCGGGAAACCGTTTGATAAGAAACGCCCGCCATGCGGGCAACGTCATAGAGTGTAATGGCTTTCATGCTGTCTACATTGCAACGGGAGATGCCGATATTCTGGCATAGCCCGTCCGTTAAAGCATGTGAGCGCTTCGCAAAATTAAACAGCGCTTTCCGGTTGCGGGGCCACACTCATTTTTGGTTTCTGACGAAACCACGGCAGACAAATTTGAATCAGTGGGCCGATGGCGAGCGCATACAGCACGGTGCCGACGCCGAACGTGCCACCCAGCACACAGCCAATCAGCAATACCGAGACTTCAATCGCCGTACGCACACTGCGCACTGACCAGCCTGTACGGGCGTTGATGCCGGTCATCAGGCCGTCTCGCGGGCCAGAGCCAAAACCCGCGCCGATGTACATTCCGGTGGCGAGCGCATTCACCACTACCGCTGACAGCAACAGCACGCTGCGCGCCACCAGCGAACTCATTTCAGGGAGCAACGCCAGCGCGGCATCAGCCGCCAGGCCAATCACAATCACATTGCTGATGGTCCCAAGGCCTGGACGCTGACGCAGCGGAATCCAAAACAGCAACACCAGCGCGCCGGTTAAAATCATCACCGTACCGATGTCCATCGCCAGCAGTTTGGCTACGCCAAGGTGAAACACGTTCCACGGATCAGCACCCAGATCGGCGCGGACGAACATCGCGGTGGAAAGCCCGTAAAATCCCAGCCCGACGTAAAGTTGCAGTAAGCGACGCAGCATTCTTTTTCTCCTGAAGTTTATGCTTTCATCTTCGCCGGAAATGGCCCTATGATTAATGTCCAGTTTTCAAATAGTGGACTGCATATGTCATCACGTCGCTTTGGTAGCCAGTCGCTGGTGCGCCTGTTGGGTCACTGGCAGCAAATTACTTCGCGCACGCCGCTGTGGCGTCAGTTAGCCGATGCGCTGCGCCTGCTCATTCTGGACGGCAGGCTGGCGCTGGATACACGCCTGCCCGGCGAGCGGGAACTGGCGAGCGCGCTGAATGTCAGCCGTACCACCGTCAGTAGCGCACTGGCGCACCTGCGCGACGAAGGTTATCTGGAAAGCCGTCATGGCAGCGGGTCGCGCGTGATTCTGCCGGAAAGTCACGCCGTCCCGACTCGCGCAGCCATCACGTCGGCACTGGATCTCTCCACTGCCGCGCTCAGCGCCGGACCAGAAATTCATCAGGCTTATACCCACGCGCTCACCGCCATGACGCAGCATCTGTCGCTGACGGGTTACGATCAGATGGGTTTGCTGGCGCTGCGCGAGGCGATTGCTGCACGCTACAGCGCGCGTGGATTGCCGACGCGCGCGGATGAAGTGATGGTGGTTAATGGCGCGGTCAGCGGGCTGGCATTAGTATTGCGAATGCTTACCGGCCCTGGCGATCGGGTGGTGGTGGATCATCCGACCTATCCGCTGGCGATCGCTGCGATTCAAGGGGCATCGTGTCGTCCCGTCGGTGTTTCGCTGCCGGAATCGGGATGGGACACCGCTGGTTTTGCCGCCACGCTGGCGCAAACCGCGCCCCGTCTGGCGTACCTGATGCCGGATTTCCATAATCCGACGGGACGTTGTATGGACGCCGCCACCCGTCAGACGATAACGGATATCGCCGCCCAGACCCGCACGACACTGGTTGTCGATGAGACCATGGTTGACCTGTGGTTTGATGCGCCACCACCGGCACCGCTGGCGGCATTTAACTCGCAGGCCAGCGTTATCACATTGGGTTCTGCAGGAAAAAGCTTCTGGGGGGGATTACGCCTTGGCTGGATCCGCGCGTCTTCGCGCACCATCGCGACGCTTGCGCAAACGCGCGATACGCTCGATCTTGGATCACCGTTGCTGGAACAGCTTGCTACGCTCTGGCTGATTGAGAATTCAGCGTCGTTCCTGTCAGCAAGACGAGAGATGCTGCTTGAACGCCGGAACCGATGTGGCGCGTTGATGCGCGAGCATTTTCCTGAGTGGCGTTTCTGTGAGCCAGAAGGGGGGCTTTCTTACTGGGTAGAACTTCCAGGGATGGTGGCGACTCAGCTAGCGGCGCGAGCAGAAGCGCTGGGAATTCATCTGGGTACCGGCACGCGGTTTGGTGTCTCGGGGGCGTTTGATCGCTACCTGCGGATGCCTTTTTCATTGGATCCCGAGGAGCTTGAGAAAGCACTTTTGCAAATTAAACCACTATGGGCAAATTTGAATAAAACAGACGTTTTTTTAAAACGCGCTGTTATATAGCGCTTTAGAAATAATAAAAACTGCTGGCTGCAATGCATGCAGTCAGCAGTTTTCACAGGTTTGTTCTCAGTGCTGAGGAGGAATTGGGAAACCCTTCAGAGAAATAACAAAACTTTCTCCTTCTTTCTTTATTTTTGCGCCTGTGTCACACCAGTCAGATGCAATACGAAAGAACTCATCACTTCCTACATTCCAGCCAAGACGTACATGCTTTACATAGCCTGAGCGGAGCAGATCGCAGGCCTCTTTGTAGTCACTGGCATTAGACAGTTGTTGTTTCATTTTCTCTTCTTCAGAATTTTTCGTAGTGCTTTGATTTCTTTAGGAGTAAATGGCGCTACACTCTCTTCTTCCGTATGCTGATTATCGATATCCTCTTCCGATACTCCCGCCTCTTCTACTGCTTCAAAGGCCAGCAGCAGCAGTTTTTCTGTGGTGACACTTAAATTCTCGTTATTCACTTCTGCGTAATGGCGAAGTCTTTCTTTCAGCGCTTCATCTATTTTTACGTTAAGTACCGCAGTGACCATGTTTGTAACTTCCCTTCGGAATAAGTTATTTATTTAATACACGAAGTTATCAGCGCAATCCACATATATATTTTTTGCTTATGACAGAATAAAAACACCCAACAATAATTTGCCAGTCTATTATTACAGGTTTATGACAATAATATTTCAGATGAATGAATGATATATTACATAACCCATTTAAATGTAGGGCTAATAACGAGAATATCAATTGTGGGTTCTGTGGACGGTAGTGAAGTGTGGAAGGCCAGTGAAGATCGAAGGTGTTACGCGAGCGAGAAAGTCGAGACAGGTAGAAATGGGTGGGGGCCCTGCCAGCTAACAATAAGCCTTATTTTTCAATGCAATAGAAGCAAGTGAAACACACCATTTGTACCACCAGAAAGGAGAAGGAATGAATCACGGCAGGAGCAGAAGCCAACGCCGCCAGTAACCTTATGCTAAACATCTTCGCCGCTATGTCACAGATAGAACGTGAAATGATGTTAGAGCGTCAGGCAGAAGGATATGCCGCAGCCAAAGCCGCAGGGCGCAAAGGCGCTCGCGGTAATGGTGTATCGGTTGACCGTTTTGGAATTGTATCAGCACTCGCCGCTGGCGCGTCAATCCGTACCATTGCGAAGGATTTCAGCGTATCAAGGCTGAACAAGTTTCCTAAGTGTTCGACGAGGCCACCAGCGCCCCTGATATTTGGAGATGGCCCGGCGTGGAAATGGGTGCCTTCTTCGAACGACGTTAAGCGACTCACGCAATGGCGTAACTGACAACACCACCGACACATCTTACTCTATCGGATTAGGCAAATTCATTGACTGCGAGATCAGCTCTGAGCGAATACAATCAAGTTGAAAAGCGACAGTTTTGGCAGGACCAATAGGCGCTGAATGTCTGGCCCGCAGGAAATAAAACCATGTGAGTTTTTATCTGATTGACCTCATAGCATTTCGGACAAAATGCAGTTTCATCACCATCCTTCCAGTACAGCCCATGTTTGAAGGTGAAAGTTGATTTATCTTTTAAACTCCCCTCAAGATCTTTGATCTTTTGCTCGGCATCGAACAAAAGTGTTTGCATTGTCACGGCTTCTATCTTGGCGTTAGCAAGTTCAACCATCAGATTAGCTAACACAAGTTTGAGCGTTGCCTTGTCCAGTTCATCGCTGTTATTCGCCAGCTTTTGGGTGATGATCACCGCTTTATCGAGAATTCCTACCGCAGCCGCCATGCTTGCCAATACACCTGCCATAGCATCCCCTGCCTAAGATTTATCAAAGATCAACCGTCGCTACTTTTCCGGATAACGTTCTGTTACGAATAGAAATTTCTCTTAATCCTGCTATTTGTTGCGCATGTGATTATTGCTTGTAAAATGACCGCCATGATTATTCCCACAATAAGTAAATGGACTTATGCAGCAATACACCAATGAGCTAACCACCGAAATTATAAAATCATGCGCTCAACCACCATTCACACCAGAAGAGATCGCCACATTTGACGAAAGCACGGAGCAAGAAGTTTTAAACCTGATCACACGATTAGCCACCTACCCTGTCAAACTAATCTTCAGGATTGCAACGGTCGGGAGCCTTACCCGTAATGGTGGCGTTCTTCAAAAAGCATCGGGTAAGTGCACTGCCGGGGGATTTCAGGTTGCAAGGGTAGGAGATAAGGTTGTATACGCTGACGGAAGTGAAGCCACTATTATTTCCGGTGCTGGTGCAGCACGAGTCATGCAAGGAGCATCCGCCGCACTGGTTGGAAGTATGCTTGATAATGGCGATGAAATAATCTCAACGCCGCAATCCAGCAATCGACTGGTATTTCGCGAAGCTGACGAACTCCCGAATGGATTTTTAACCATGCCAGGGAGTAAGCACTAATGGGAGCTAAAGGAAACTATCTGTTCAGGGGTGATAAAACTGTTTGCGGTGGCAGGATTCTTGAAGGATGTACCGATCACCAGTTTTTCGACAAAGACATGGCCTGTGAAGGTCATAAAGTGACCTGTGGCAAACATCCAGGATATTACCGTATTTGTGGCGGTCTTAATAACGATGACATACATGGAAAAAGAATAGCTGGAACACTGCACAGCTATAGCTCCTGCCCATGCAAATCGAAATTCGTTCCTTCAAATTTCGTTGATGATTATGAACTTGAAAGCCAGTCAACAACAACCGCAGACAATTATCACAAGGTAGAGTTTCCAGTTCTGCCTGGCCCGATTGAGTCAGAACCAGATCAGCACGCCCAGGCAGCGAAAAAGAAAACAGGCATCGACGCAGGTTTTGCCGTTCTCCCCTACGGCGGCACCACAGAAGCCTGGCAACGTCTGCTATTCACCGAAAACCCACCAGCGGGGGCAAAGGAACTATTCGCTACGCTGAACGGCCCGGATCAAAGATACAAAGCTGGTTCGATCATGCTTCTGGTTGATCCTGAGAAGCAGGACGACGAACAAATCGCCCACATGAAAGCCGCGAAAGCACGAGTTGATGCGGCGTTAGAACCGCTGACAATCCAGGAAGCTAACTTTCTTCATAAGAACAAAGACACCATTGATCTTTTTACCTCTCACGCCAGTACGACAACAGGGATCGCCTCAGAAGCTGCGGGAAAATACTTTGAGAAGATCGAGAGTGTTCTGAGCAAGATTCAGCAAGCATACAAAAATCAGTACATAACCAGTGGGTCATTGATCAGCGAACAATTTTATGTTCAGAGACGGCAACTGTTCGGTGAACTCGATGGCATTCTGACGGATTTCACGCGCCACAAACTCGCATTGCAGGACTACCCAGACATTAAACGGGCGTTGGGGCTTTCAACCAATTCGATTACACATCGCTGGAATCAGACCGGAGTTGCAGACATTGAGGGCTACGCCACCTTCATCGAGAAAGCTGCTAAGTATGTGAAAATGATGAAAGCAGTTGGCTATGTCGGTATTGCTCTCGATGGGGCTAACAGGCTGGATAAGATTTATGAAGCCTGCACAGTCGGGTCTGACTGCGAGAAAACGGCGTATACCGAGGTTGAAAGTTTTAGCGTCGGCTTAGGTACCGGAATGGGCGCAGGTGCGCTTGTATCTGGTTCTGTGTCTACTACAGTTTGCTCGGTTGTCTTGGGTACACTAACGATTGAAGCTGCCGGTGCTGGAATGTTGGCCTGCGGCGTGATCTTCACTGGTTCGGTTGGCTATGCTGCAGGGGAGTTAGGTGGTAAGTTTGGCGAAATGATAGGTGAAAAAATTTATGAGGTAACAAAGTGACGGTCTCCGCTTTTGATGTCCTCGTTATTGGTACTGGGGGAGTCATACTGATCTCTACTGTTACTATGGTTGTACTATCAATCTTGAACAAAAAGCGCTTCCTTGAGGTGTGCCGTTTGTATGAAGGGGAATTTGGCTCCGTGCCACTTGCTGCCACGGTGTTAAGAGATGCTGATTTACTCGGTTTCACCGCTGGATACTCCACAAAAATGGACTTCATTATCCATCCATTGATCTTTGGCAAAAAGTCTATCCAGAGCAAAAATGATGATGTAGATTTTATACGAGGGCTGCCTGCAAACATCAAGTACTGGTTTATAGCCGAATTCTTGTGTTCATTGGTTATTTTTATTGGCCTTATTATTGGTAGCATCTGTCTTTGGGTCGATAAATGATTAATTCAGCAGACTGAGCATCTGCGGATTTGGAGGATTAAGCCTCATCTGCGGTATAGCTGTTGCGGTGCTCTCATTTATCAACAAAAAGCGTTTCTCCGCGATCTGCACGCTATATAAAGAAAAGTTTGGTTCTCTCCCTGTCGGAGCAATAATCTTCGATTATGCTGATTTCATAGGGTTTAGCTCAGGTTATGCAGCGAAGATCAACTTTATCGTGAATCATCTGATCTTTGGTAGAAGCTCAGTTGACAGTACAAATGATGATGTTGCATTCATCAGAGGCTTGCCACCTAACCTCAAAAACTGGTTCATAGTCGAATACGCATTCTCTTTCCTGGGATTGCTATCAATAGCTATCGCTGGATCGGTGTTGTACTTTCGATAAGATCCCCTGATCAAGCCAGCATAACTGCTGGCTCCCTTTATACATGGCTCAAAGAGTCTCTATCACTTCCACCAACCGCGAGACATCAACGCCCTTCCCGTATCGATTATAAGTGATCGTGGCGTTCGAGCACCTGGGAGGCGAATTGTTCGGGGAAGCTATTCTGCTTAAATGTTGTGGCGGCATCGTGTGGCAGCGAATGGTACTCAGGCAAACCATACTTGCCCCTGAACCTCGTAAACCAACGGCTGAAATAGTGACCATAGCTCCCAAGATGCAGTGTTAGCTCAGGGAACAGATGTCCTTTTCTTTCTTTGATGAAATCAAGTAGACCAAGTGTCAGCAGTTGCGAATTGATCGGAACGAATCGGCGCGAACTGTCCGTTTTAAGCGTCTGATTCGCATTCAAGTTATCAACACGGAAGCACCAAACTCCGTCAACTGTCATCACGTCATTGTGGTAAAGCTGGCAAATCTCGTTTTGCCTCATGCCTGAGTAACGAGCGATTAAAATAATCCAGCGCTTCCAATCCTTCGCACCACTCAAAGCGATGTGCAGACGTTTTAGATCGTTGAGAGTGAACGCAGGGCGGCGATCCATCGGTGCCGTGGTTTCTTTCACGCTCATACCTTCAAATGGGTTTCGGATATCTTCATCCGTGCGCGCGGCAAGCCATTTGAAAAATGCTGCATTCTTCTTGATGTAACGGTTTCTGGTGGATGCAGAACCTTCAAGTCTATCGACAAACTCAGCAGCACTACGCTTACTAAAAGGTTCTTTCGTGGCAGCAAGATACGACTTCACGCATCTATTGATCGTCAAAATCTCGCGTTCACCTACCGCTCCCTTTTTAGCATTGATGTACTTCTCAAGTTCTCTCCTGAGATCCGGAAATAATTGCCTCTTCTTTTTCACCAGGTCAGAAGCAGCAGAAGATGAGTGTGCCGGGATGGCCTGTGGAACACAGGCGAAAGGCTGTGAGGTGATGTATTGCTCTGCACGTTTCATAGCTTCACGCTTTGAACGTGTACGCAGAGAAATGCGAATCTCACGCCGTCTCCGAGGTGTTAGATATACTCTGCGGTAGTACCAGATTCCGTGAAGGGATAGCATCAGATGTGACATTGATTAGTCTTCTAAGTGATACACAAAAGTTGTACCACCAACGGATCAATGCAAAGAAATGAGATTTTTAGCTATAAAAATCATAGCGTTAGTAGAAATGGGTGGGGGCCCTGCCAGCTACATCCCGGCACACACGTCATCCGCTTTGGCTGCTTCCTTCCGGATCTGACCTGGTAAACAGAGTAGTGTTGCGGGAGAACCAACAGAGCCCCCATTGAGAGCGTTGTTCCCAACGCGCTGGCGCATTATCCCTGCACAGGATCGCAATTGCAAGTTAACCGCGCTCGGATGTTGGTTTATTGCGCAAACCCCATCATTTATCCGCTATTATCGTCATCCCGGCATGAAATGAGCGCAAGGATGAAGCATGGCAGTAAAAATAAGACTCGCAGTTCCAGGCGATGTTCCCGGTTTATTCGACGTCCGCACATCGGTCACGGAAAACGCCATGAACCAGGAAGAGATGCAGACGCTGGGCATTACGCCTGAAGCGATAACATCTATGATTCTGGCTTCTGACTGCACATGGGTCGCAGTTGATGACGAGCGCATCGTGGGTTTTTCCATGATTATCCCCGAGGATAACTGTCTTTTCGCCGCGTTTGTTCTTCCACAATTTGAAGGTTTAGGGCTGGGTAAAAAGCTGGTGCACATTGCTGAGCAGGCGCTTTTCACACACAGCGCTACGATTTGGCTGGAAACGGGAAAGCATACGCGAGCCGCGGGCTTCTATCGCCATCTAGGATGGGGCAATGAACAGGATGCTGGCGACGGCGATATCCGTTTAGAGAAACGCCGACAGGGCTAACGCATGGATAATAACGATACCTTCCCGCAACGGGTATGGCAGATTGTGGCCTCGATTCCGCAAGGATTTGTCACGACCTATGGCGACGTTGCCCGGCTGGCGGGTTCGCCACGCGCGGCGCGTCAGGTGGGCGGCGTACTCAAGCGCTTGCCGGAAGGCAGCACGTTACCCTGGTATCGGGTCGTGAATCGTCACGGAGAGATTTCCCTGATGGGGCCTGATCTACAGCGTCAGCGCCAGGCGTTGCTGTCAGAAGGCGTGCAGGTCTCGGGGAAAGGCCAAATCGATATGAAGAAATATCGGTGGGTGTATTAAAACCCTCTCCCCGCAAGGAGAGAGGGCGAGAGACGAGATTAGTACTGCGTCGGGGCAGGAACCGCTGAAGACGGATTAACTTGCGTTGGTGAGGTTGACGGAACGGTTGTTACCGAACCACCGCCCTGCTGCATCGGAACGGCTGTCTGCTGAACCGGTACCAGCGTCAGATCGGCTTTTGTCCCGCCCTGATTAATCACCGGCTGAACCGTATCGGTGATAAACACCAATTTGTCATTAACCGTCACCGCTGCGCTCAACAAGATGCGCGCGTTTGGCTGAATGTCTGCCGGGTTAAAGGGCAGCACGAAGCTGAACGGGGACTGTTTACCTTCGGTTCGTACCGCTTTCTGCGACAGCACTTTTGACGGTGCGTCAGCCAGCGAAGCATCCGACAGGGTCACGGTCAACACGGCATCCGGCGGCAGTGCCACTTTCTGACGGATCCAAACCGTACCGGAAACATTCGGTTGCTGCATGGTCGGCTGCGTTGTCGCCCCTGCCGCATTAGGGTTTGGCGCTGGCGTCTGAATGTCTGCACTTTTGTCCGCACACGCAGACAGAGCAACCGCTACCGCTAAACCACTTAACATGTGCACGAGTTTCATTGAGTTCTCCTTATCTTCAATGCCCAAGCGGGATCGATCCCGCCCGAAGTCGTTAACAAAAACATAACGTGACTAAGTGTGGCACATATCACTTATTTATGCCTGGTTTCGCCTCGTTATTCAGATTATTGCACCCATCGGACCACTTGCCATTCTGCGTTATAATCAGCGTACCTTTCGCGATGGCGCTTTATTGAGGACGACTATGAGTCAAGCACTGAACAATCTGCTGACATTACTGAATCTGGAAAAAATTGAAGAAGGACTCTTCCGCGGACAGAGCGAAGATCTCGGCTTGCGCCAGGTCTTCGGCGGTCAGGTCGTGGGTCAGGCGCTTTACGCAGCCAAAGAGACCGTGCCCGAAGATCGTCTGGTGCACTCTTTTCACAGCTATTTTTTGCGTCCCGGCGACAGCGCAAAACCGATTATTTATGATGTAGAAGTCCTTCGCGACGGCAACAGTTTTAGTGCCCGCCGCGTGGCCGCCATTCAAAATGGTAAACCGATTTTTTACATGACGGCCTCATTCCAGGCCTCGGAGCCGGGATATGAGCATCAAAAAACGATGCCGTCCGCCCCTGCTCCTGATGAGCTGAAATCAGAAACGGATATCGCGCGTGCGCTGGCGCATTTGTTGCCGCCGCAGGTCAAAGAAAAATTCCTGTGTGATAAGCCACTGGAAATCCGCCCGGTCGAGTTCCACAACCCGATGAAAGGCCATATCGCCGAGCCGAAGCGTCAGGTGTGGATGCGCGCTAATGGCGCGATGCCGGAAGATCTTCGCGTTCATCAATATTTGCTGGGCTATGCCTCTGATTTCAATTTCTTGCCGGTGGCATTGCAGCCGCACGGCGTGGGCTTCCTGGAGAAGGGAATGCAGGTGGCGACTATCGACCACTCCATGTGGTTCCATCGCCCGTTTGATATGAATGAATGGCTGCTGTATAGCGTGGAAAGTACGTCGGCATCCAGCGCGCGCGGCTTTGTGCGCGGCGAGTTTTATACTCAGGATGGCATTCTGGTGGCCTCGACGGTGCAGGAAGGGGTGATGCGAAATCGAGGTTAAGTCTGGAGCTGGCTGATGCCCTCACCCTGGCCCTCTCCCGTGGGAGAGGGAACAAACATTAAAAAAGGCAACTGACGTTGCCTTTTTGTTTTGACCTTGTGCGGTCGGATGCCCTCACCCCAGCCCTCTCCCACGGGAGAGGGTGACGACACAAAAAACGGCAACTGAAGTTGCCGTTTTGCTTTGACCTTGTGCGGTCTGATGCCCTCACCCCAGCCCTCTCCCACGGGAGAGGGTGAAGACACAAAAAACGGCAACTGAAGTTGCCGTTTTGCTTTTATTAGGCGTTATACGCATTCTCGCCGTGGCTGTTGACGTCCAGACCTTCGCGTTCCTGCTCTTCCGGTACACGCAGACCCACGGTCATATCAGCAAGTTTGTATGCGATGAAGGCGACGACACCAGACCAAACGATTGTCACGCCGATGCTTTCCAGCTGAACCAGAACCTGATGGCCCATGGTGACACCTTCTGCATAACCCACACCGCCCAGCGACGTCGAGGCAAAGATACCGGTCATGATGCAGCCAACAATGCCGCACACGCCGTGCACACCGAACACGTCGCAAGGGTCATCGACACGCAGAACACGTTTCAGTGCAGTCACGCCCCACAGACCAGCCAGACCGGCAACCAGACCGACGATCAGCGCTCCACCTACACCCACATAACCACAGGCTGGCGTGATACCGACCAGACCAGCAATCGCACCGGAACACGCGCCCAGCAGAGACGGTTTACCACGTACCACCCACTCGCCCAACACCCATGAAAGGATTGCGCCCGCGGTTGCGACAACGGTGTTCACAAAGGCCAGAGCGGCGATTTCGTTCGCGGCGCTCGCAGAGCCAGCGTTGAAGCCAAACCAGCCAAAGTACAGAATCGCAGTGCCCGTGAAGACCATCGGCAGGTTGTGCGGTTTGAACGCTTCTTTGCCAAAGCCCACACGCTTGCCAACAAGGTATGCACCCACCAAGCCTGCTACCGCGGCGTTAATGTGAACAACCGTACCGCCTGCAAAGTCCAGCGCGCCATGGGAAGCCAGCAGACCGCCGCCCCAGACCATATGCGCAATTGGCACGTAAGAGAGCGTCAGCCACACCACCACAAAAATTAGCACCGCTGAGAAGCGAATACGTTCCGCTAGTGCGCCGACAATCAGGCCAACCGTAATCGCGGCGAAAGACCCCTGGAACGCGACGTGGATGTACTGATAGAAACTGCCCATCAAGGCGGTCAGTTCAATATTTTTCAGCATCACCCAGTTAAAGTTGCCGAAGAAGGCGTTGCCTTCACCGAACGCGAGTGAATAACCGTAAACCACCCACAGCACACAGACCAGCGCGAACGTCACGGCAACCTGGGTCAGCATCGACAGGACGTTTTTACCGCGGATCAAGCCGCCGTAGAACAGCGCGATGCCCGGAATAGTCATGAACAGCACCAGCGCGGTGCAGATCATCATAAAAGCGTTATCGGCTTTATCAGCCACCGCAGGGGCTGCCATCGCCAGGCCCGGCAGCAGTGCCAGAGACCCCAGAGCCAGTTTGATTGTTGTTTTCTTCATTTTCTCGATCCCTATCACTGTGTGCCAGGAGTTACTTACAGTGCCGCTTCGTCAGCTTCGCCCGTACGGATGCGAATGACGCGCTGCAATTCGGCAACGAAAATTTTGCCGTCGCCAATTTTGCCGGTGTAGGCCGCTTTGCTGACCACATCAATCACTTCATCAAGCTGATCGTCAGCAATCGCCACATCAATCTTCACTTTAGGCAGGAAGTTGACGCTGTATTCTGCTCCGCGATAGAGCTCCGCATGACCCTTCTGACGCCCAAAGCCTTTCACTTCGGTGACCGTCAGCCCCTGAATACCCATTGAAGACAACGCTTCACGCACGTCTTCGAGTTTGAATGGTTTGATGACAACCGTAACCAGCTTCATAGATCCCCTCCAGTCAGAATTCAATAATGGCCGCAGCGCTTACGAAAGAGATATTGCAAGCGCTGTGCCAGAGTTGAAAAAGAGGACAAAATCAGGCTGGAGAGGTGAAGCGAGGGAGGATTTTGGTCTTAACGAAAAAAAACGCACCATGACAGTGCATGATGCGTTGTATTTTTGCACCAACAGAAAATCCCTGTTAGCGATGTGCTTAATTCTGGTGCATCACGCGCTCAGTGATTCCTCTTCACGCGTGCTGGCGGCCAGCTCTTCACCGGCGAGCTGCAACTGATACATTTGCCAATAGCGCCCTTTGGCCTCCAGCAGCTGGCGGTGATTCCCGCGCTCAACGGCTTGCCCGCGATGTAGCACCAGAATGGTGTCCGCATCAACAATCGTCGAGAGGCGGTGCGCAATCACCACAAGCGTGGTGTGCTCTCTGACGGCAGCCAGCGCCTGCTGAATGGCCTGCTCGGTACCCGAATCAATACTGGCAGTCGCTTCATCCAGAATCAGCACCTGCGGCGTCTCTATCAGCACGCGCGCCAGCGCCAGCAGCTGTTTCTGCCCGACGGAAAGCGTATTCCCCTGCTCACCGAGCATCGTGAAGAGTCCATCGTTCATACCGCGAACCAGATCGGCGAGCTGGACTTTCTCCAGCACTTCCCAGACCTGTTCTTCCGTAAAAGGCCGTCCCAGCGTGACGTTGGCAAAGAACGAGTCGGCCATCACCACCGGATCCTGCTGCACCATCGCGACCCCTTTGCGCAGCACGCTGTGACTCAGGGAGGCTAGCGGTCGGCCATCAATGCGGATTTCGCCGTGGCTCAGCGGATAGTAGCCCATCAATAAGCTTGCGAGCGTACTCTTCCCACTCCCCGTGTGCCCCACCAGCGCCACAAAGCTGTGCGACGGGATTTCAAGGTTGATGTCCTGAAGCACCAGCCGATCCTCACGATAGGCGAAGGAGACATTTTCAATCGCAATTGAGCCGCTTTGCAGCTCACGCTCATCATCGCCATAGGTCTGACGTGGGCGATCCATCAGCTCAAATACGCGTTCACCCGCCACCACCGCCTGTTGCAGCATGGATTGCTGCGTTGTCAGCTCGATCAACGGCTCGTTGAGACGCCCCAGATAGCTAATAAACGCATATAGCACGCCGACTTCAATTGTGCCGCCGGAGCCAAAACCAAACAGCATCAGCAGGCCACACAGCACCAGCGCCGAAAACAGGCTCAGGAGCGGACGCAGCAGGAAGCCATCCAGACGCAGCGTTTGCATTCGCGCCATGTAGTGCGAGCGACTCGCCTCGCCCATGCGCTCGCCAAAACGCCCCTGCTGGCGGAACTGTTGAATCACGCTCATACCATTAATGACTTCGTTGAAGCCGTCATTAATATCGGCGAGATAGGCGCGCAGTCGACGCACAATAGGCGTGCTGTAGCGCTGATAAATCACCATCACAATCATCACGGCCGGGAAAATAGTGATCGCCACCAGCGCCATGCGCCATTCGAGGCTGAACATTGCCACCAGCATAGCGCCAATCAATGCAGCGCTGCGCAGAACCGTGGCCACGACGGTGACGTACAGATCGCGGATCACTTCGGTGTCATTGGTGACGCGCGAAATCACCTGCCCGACGGGTTGGGTATCGAATTCACTCAGCGGCTGGCGCAGCGCGGCGTCCATAACGTCCGTACGTAGCTGCTGCACAACGCCAACCGCCGCCTGGTTAAACAGCAGCGATTGCGCATAATGCAGCGAGGCGGCGAGCAGCTGCAGGCCGATATAGGCCACACCCAGTCCGGCCACCAGCCCCAATGGCATGTAGCTTTTCGCGACCATATTGTCGATAAAATAGCTGATCAGCAGCGGACCGCTGACTTCGGCAATCGCCGCTATCCACAGCATCACGACCGCAATAGAAAGCGGTTTACGCCATGGCGAACCGTAGGCCAGCAGACGTTTTAGCGTCGGCCAAAGTTGCACGAATTTACGCATCGGTGGCCTCCTCATTCAGATCTGGCGCATCATTCAACGCTGCTTCCAACTGCTGATAGCGATACATATCGCGATACCAACCCGCCTGTTCGGCAAGCTGGTCGTGATGTCCGCGCTGGGCGATATGCCCGTGCTGCATCACCAGAATTTCGTTCGCTTCGGTCAATGCCGATAAGCGGTGAGCGCTGATGATCACCGTGCGTCCCTCACCCCACTGGCGCAGGTTGTGCAAAATCTGGTGTTCCGTCCGACCATCAACGGCAGAAAGGGCATCGTCCAGAATCAAAATTTCGGCGTTGAGCAGTAACGCGCGGGCAATGGAAATGCGCTGTTTCTGCCCGCCGGAGAGCATCACGCCGCGCTCGCCAACTTCGGTTTCATAACCTTGCGGCAGGCGCAGAATATCGTCGTGGACGCTGGCAAGCCGCGCCACATGCTCAATCTCTTCTTGTGTCGCATTCGGATGTCCCAACGCAATATTGTTCGCCACCGTATCGGAGAACAAAAATGGCGTTTGGCTGACGACCGCCAGGCGGCTGCGCCAGGCGTCGAGCTGCAAACGCGTCAGCGGGAGATCGTGAAAACAAATCTCGCCCTGCGTGACATCAAAGTGACGCTGAATCAGTGACAATACGGTACTTTTCCCCGCACCTGTCGGGCCGCAGATCCCCAGCATTTGTCCCGGACGCAGCGTGAAGTTCACGTTCTCAAGCGTCGGTTTTTCGGTTTGCGGATAGGTGAATTGACGGATGGCCACGTCCAGCACACCACGCCCTTCCGGGACGGATTCGGTGCCGTCGTTAACGACGGGCGCTTCGGCGAGCATCGCGCGAATACGGCTGTACGCCGCGCTGCCGCGTTCGACAATGTTAAACATCCACGCCAGCGCCAGCATCGGCCAAATCATCAGGCCAAGATACATGGCAAAGCTGGTCAGTTGGCCGAGCGTCATGGAGCCGTTGACGACCATCCAGCTTCCGCCGCCGATCGCCAGCAGGTTCGCCGTACCGATGGCGATATAAATCGTGGGATCAAACCGGGCGTCAATCCGCGCCACGCGCAGGTTTTTCGCGCCGGTGTCCGCGGCATCTGCGGCAAACAGCGCCGACTGGCGATCCTCAAGACCAAAGGCTTTGATCATCCGGATGCTGGTCATGCTCTCCTGGGTTCTGTCGTTCAGCGATGAGAACGCCGCCTGCGCCAGCTTGAAACGCTCGTGCAGCTGGTCGCCATAGCGCTTGATCGCCAGCGCCATAATCGGCATCGGCAACAGCGCCAGCAGCGTAAGCTGCCAGCTGATTTGCGTCGACATGACAATCAGCACCGCGCAGCCCATCACCAGCGAATCCACCAGCGTTAAGACGCCTTCCCCGGCGGCAAAGACCACGCGATCCACGTCGTTGGTGGCGCGCGCAATAAGATCGCCGGTGCGATGGCGAAGGTAAAACTCAGGATGCTGACGGCTCAACTGGCGATAAAAATCCTCGCGCAGCTCGACGGCCAACTGATAGGACGCACCGAACAGCAGCACGCGCCAGACGTAGCGCAACAGGTAGACAATCACCGCGGTCAGGACCAGCGTGCCGATCCACATCATCACCCGTGCGGTGGTGTAATGTTGTTCCGTGACGCCATCCACCACATATCCCACCACTTTGGGCGGAATCAGTTGCAGAATGGCAATGATAATAAGCAGGGCTACTGCGCCGAGATAGCGTCGCCACTCCCGGCGGAAGTACCAGCTTAATTGAGCAAATAATCGCACGCGGTAAATTCCTGAAGGTATTGTTCCGGCAAAGTCCGGATGTTATTCAATGGGTAAAGCTGTGGTGTATTTTATCTGTTCCATGGCAAAACTCGAGGTGACATCCGAGAGGCCCGGTACGCTGTTGACCAGCCGTTTGTAGAAATCATCATAGCGTTTCATGTCCGCCACCTGGACGCGCATCAGATAGTCATACTCACCCGCCATGCGCCAGAACCCGAGCACCTCTGGCATCTCCGAGACTTCGGTGACAAATCGGCAGTACCAGTCGCTACTGTGATGCTGCGTTTTTATCAGAACAAACGCGGTCAGTCCAAGCCCCAGTTTTTCGGGATCCAGCAGGGCCACTCGGCCCAGTAAAACGCCGTCATCTTCGAGACGTTTGAGTCGTTTCCAGCAGGGCGTGGTGGTCAGATTAACGGCATCAGCGAGTGCCTGCAAAGAGAGGGTGCAGTCCTTTTGCAGCAAAGAGAGCAGCTTGCGGTCAATTTTATCTAACATACCCCACCTCACAGAGAATATTTTTCTCCTGACATTCTATTTTAAAGGCCAGATAGCAACAATTTTTTCCGTGCTATTCGCTATGCTGGGCACAAAATGACAAACGGATTCCTACGATGAATAGCTCTTGGGTCAAACATGCGATTAGCGAGATCAATGCAGATTATCAACGTTCGGCGGATACGCATCTGATTCGCCTCGCGCTGCCGGGTTTTGCAGGCATTCAGCTCTATCTAAAAGATGAAAGTACTCACCCTACGGGCAGCCTCAAGCATCGTCTGGCGCGATCGCTGTTTTTGTATGGTTTGTGCAACGGCTGGATCAAAGAAGGCACAACGATCATTGAATCGTCATCGGGTTCAACGGCCGTGTCAGAAGCCTATTTCGCGCGCCTGCTTGGCCTGCCGTTTATCGCCGTGATGCCCTCCTGTACCGCGAAACGCAAAATCGAACAGATCGAATTCTACGGCGGCCGCTGCCACTTTGTGGAAAGCGCCTGCGAGATTTACGCCGCCTCGGAAATGCTCGCCCGTGAGCTGAACGGTCACTATATGGACCAGTTTACGTTTGCCGAGCGTGCGACCGACTGGCGCGGGAACAACAACATTGCTGACAGTATTTTCCGTCAGATGAACAATGAGCCGCACCCCCAGCCGTCGTATATCGTCATGAGCGCCGGGACGGGCGGCACCTCGGCGACGATTGGCCGCTATATACGCTGCCAGGGCTATGACACTCAACTGATGGTGGTTGATCCGCAGAATTCTGTGTTTATGGATTACTGGCAGAGCCGCGATGCCACGCTTCGCAGCCCAGTGGGCAGCAAAATCGAAGGGATTGGCCGCCCGCGCGTAGAGCCTTCTTTCATTCCTGATGTCGTCGATGAGATGTTGCGTGTGCCAGATGCGGCAAGCGTGGCGACGGCACACTGGCTGGAAACGCAGCTTGGCCGCAAAGTGGGCGCGTCAACCGGGACCAATATGTGGGGCGTTCTGCACCTGGCTTCACGGATGCGCGAGGAAGGCCGCACCGGTTCTATCGTTACCCTGCTGTGCGACAGCGGCGAGCGCTATCTCGACACCTATTACAACGCAGAGTGGGTGAAAACCCATATCGGGGATATTGAGCCGTGGAAAGCGCAGATCGCGCAGATGCTGAAATAAAAAAAGCCAGACCTCGGTCTGGCTTGCTGGAAGGGTCTCACTATTCGGGGGAATACGGGAGGTTTGGTTGATCCAGCCAATGTGTCAAAAAATGGGACACCGCTTCGTTACGGCAATGCCCGATAACCGGTAGATGGGATAGCTCCGCCATAAGCTGCGGCATCGCATTCCCCATAATCAGACCGCGACCCACGCTTCCCAGCATTTCGCGGTCGTTCATGGCGTCGCCAAACGCCATACAATCCTGCAGGGTTAAGCCCAGGTGGTCGCTCAGCACTGCCAGGGCGGAGCCTTTGTTACATCCCACGGGCAGCACCTCCAGACAATCCATCGCCGAAAACGTGAGATGCGCGCGGCGGCCTAACGCATCGTTAAGCTGAATGCGCAGGCGGCAGAGATCGTCGTGATCGCCGCAGAAACAAATTTTCGTCACCGAGTGCGAGGGAATACGGCGCAAGTCTGTCAGCTGATAGCGAAATCCGCTGTAAACATGGGCATGCAGCAGCTCAGGGATCTCTTTGCCCGTTAACCAACCCGTATCATTGAAGACGTGAATACTCGCCTCGGTCTCCCAGGTACTGTGCAGAACTAAATCTGCGACGTCAGGATCGAGATCCTGACGGTGTAATACCTCACCTTCGACAGAGTGAATGCGTGTGCCATTGCCGGTTATCAGAAACGCATCTAACGAAAGCGCCCCCAGCAAATGGCGCATCTCCAACACATGACGACCGGTGGCAAACGTCAGCGTGATATCACGATCATGCAGGCGCTTCAGCGTGCTCAGAGTTTTATCCCCTAAGCTGTGGTCCGGCATTAAAAGCGTGCCGTCCATATCAAATGCTGCAAGCCGCGCCATGATGACTCCTGAAATGTGATGGGATTATCTTGTGGTTCAGTATTGCCTGAGATATACGGAAGTAATAGTGAAAAGATGACAATAATTGTTCCGGGTTTAATATGCGCCAGCTAAATCGTCTCAACCAATATCAACGACTGTGGCAACCGTCTGCGGGTGCCACTCAACACATTACGGTAAACGAACTTGCCAGCCGCTGCTTTTGCAGCGAACGGCATGTACGAACGCTGTTGCGACAGGCACAGGATGCCGGTTGGCTAAGCTGGCGAGCGCAATCCGGGCGCGGCAAACGAGGGGAGCTGACCTTCCACGTTTCGCCAGACTCGCTGCGCAATATCATGATGGAAGAGGCGCTAAAAAACGGGCATCAGCATAACGCGCTGGAACTGGCACAAATTGCGCCGCAGGAACTCCGCACGCTGCTGCATCCGTTCTTGGGCGGTCAGTGGCAAAACGATACGCCCACGCTGCGTATTCCTTACTATCGCTCGCTTGATCCGCTGCACGCAGGATTTTTACCCGGGCGGGCTGAGCAGCATCTTGTGGGGCAAGTCTTCTCGGGGCTCACACGGTTCAACGGCAACAGTAGCGAACCCACGGGGGATCTGGCTCATCACTGGGAGGTGTCGGCCGACGGGTTACGCTGGCATTTTTACATTCGCTCGACGCTGCACTGGCATAACGGCGATAAGGTCGAGACGGCACAGCTTCAGTCCAGCTTGATAAAATTGCTCGATCTCCCTGCGCTGCGCCGATTGTTCAACAGCGTATTGCGCATCGATGTGACACATCCGCAATGCCTGACATTTGTTTTACATAAGCCGGATTACTGGATCGCCCATCGCCTGGCAAGTTATTGCAGCCGCCTGGCCCATCCCGATCGCCCGTTGACCGGCAGCGGTCCGTTTCGTTTGACGGCATACGAGCCTGATTTGGTCCGGCTCGTATGCCACGAGCAGTACCACCTCAGTCACCCTTTGCTGAAGGCCATTGAATACTGGATCACCCCGCAACTTTTTGAACAGAATTTAGGCACCAGCTGTCGCCACCCCGTGCAAATCGCCATTGGTGAGCCGGATGAACTGGCCAATCTGAGTCTGGTCAGCAGCAGTACCAGCCTGGGATTCTGTTATCTCACGCTGAAACAAAGCCCGCGTCTTAGCCAAATGCAGGCGCAGCGGCTCATCACTATCATCCATCAAACCACGCTGCTGCATACGCTCCCGCTGGATGAAAACCTGATTACGCCTGCACAGGAGTTGCTGCCGGGCTGGACTATTCCCGGCTGGCCAACGCTGAATACGGTCGCGCTGCCTGAGACGCTGACCCTGGTTTATCATTTGCCCGTTGAACTTCATTCCATGGCAGAGCAGCTCAAACGTTATCTGGCCAATCTGGGCTGCAACCTGACGGTCGTTTTTCATGACGCCAAAACCTGGGACGTATGCAGCGCGCTTGCCGATGCCGATCTGATGATGGGCGACAGGCTGATAGGTGAAGCGCCGGGCTATACGCTGGAGCAATGGCTCCGCTGCGATACGCTGTGGCCGCACCTGTTAAGCGCGCCGCAATATGCTCATCTCCAGGCGACACTGGATGCGGTGCAGATACAGACTGATGAGCAAGCGCGTCATGCGGGGCTGAAAGCCA
This sequence comes from Lelliottia sp. GFLA7, assembly GCF_056490165.1. NCBI lineage: Bacteria > Pseudomonadati > Pseudomonadota > Gammaproteobacteria > Enterobacterales > Enterobacteriaceae > Lelliottia > Lelliottia sp. GFLA7. Next base: position 1,060,344 of record NZ_JBWLAQ010000001.1, read on the forward strand.
TCTTCACAAATCTAATGGAAAATGCCGTACTGACGCCACTGTTTAACTATCAATATCAAATCAGCGCTCCGCCAGGGGTTAACGGTATCCGCCTTAACACCCGTGGCTGGTTTGATTTCACGCAGGCGTGGCTTCCGGCGCCAAATACGTGAAGAAGCTGGTCGGCGCGATTATCAGACGTTACCATGACACCTTTACCGTTACTGATGAGATTATTTATGAAACGTGCCGTCGTCGTGTTCAGCGGAGGACAAGATTCCACCACCTGCCTGATTCAGGCTTTGCATCAATATGATGAAGTGCATTGCGTCACGTTTGATTATGGTCAGCGTCATCGGGCAGAAATCGACGTGGCTCGGGAACTGGCGCTGAAGCTTGGTGCACGTGCGCATAAAGTCCTGGACGTTACGCTGTTAAACGAACTGGCCGTCAGTAGCCTCACCCGCGACAGTATTCCCGTGCCCGACTACGAACCCGATGCCGACGGCATTCCGAATACCTTCGTGCCTGGTCGCAATATTCTGTTCCTCACGCTGACAGCGATTTATGCCTATCAGGTGAAAGCCGAAGCGATCATTACGGGCGTCTGCGAAACCGATTTCTCCGGCTATCCAGATTGCCGTGACGAGTTCGTTAAAGCGCTCAACCATGCCGTCGATTTGGGTATGGCAAAAGTGATTCGCTTCGAAACGCCGCTCATGTGGCTCGATAAAGCTGAGACCTGGGCGCTGGCAGATTACTGGGAAAAACTGGAACTGGTCCGCACTGAAACGCTAACCTGTTATAACGGGATTAAAGGCGACGGATGCGGACACTGTGCCGCCTGTAATTTGCGATCCAACGGGCTCAATCATTATCTGACGAATAAGCCCGCTGTGATGTCTGCAATGAAAGCCAAAACAGGGCTGAAATAACGCTCTTTGACGACCGTGCTGTCGAACAGTTTGCCGCGCCAGCACGGTCATGAAAATCCTTCCAGCCCCGCGCCTTCCAGGGGCGTTATACGATCATCAACTCGAGCTTTTCTCGCAACTCTCCTTCCAGCGGCAGCGCTTTCTGCGTTTTGAGATCGATACAGACGAAAGTGATCAGCGCATCCGCCACCACCTGCCCTTCGGGATCCAGCGTTACTATCTGACTCAGCACCCCGCTTTTGCCGTTTAGCTGCTGCACCTGGCTTGTTACCGTTAGCCTGTCGCCCAGGACTGCCGGGCGGCGATAGTTGATATTGATGTTCGCGACCACAAAAGCAATGTTGTGCGCCGTGAGCCACTGGAAGCTTTCGCTGTTTTCCAGCCCGTCCCAACGCGCTTCCTCCAGAAACTCCAGATAACGTGCATTATTCACGTGCTGGTAAACATCAAGATGATAACCGCGAACTTTAATTTGGGTCTGCATAGCGCAATAGCCTTTACTGTTGTTATAGGATGAGAGGTCACGACTGGTATGACCTCTTTATCCTGGCAAATTTTTGCTGCTCTGCAAGCTATTACATGATTACAGCGTTAAGTGTGTGAGGTTACGCTCAACCAGTGAGTTGCCAATGCCGGGAACTTGCTTGAGATCGTCGATGGTTTTAAAGGGGCCGTACTCATCGCGATAGGCAATAATCGCCTGCGCTTTTTTCAGACCTACACCGTTCATGGCATGGGCCAGATCTTCTGCTGATGCAGAGTTGATGCTGACCTGCGTGCCCTCTTCGTCCGTGGCTTTGGCGCTTGCCTTCGCCTTGGTTTGTTCAGATGCCGATGCCGACGGCGTCGCTGAATCCGCCGCAGATGAAGTGGCATGCGTTTTCGCCACGGGTGTCGCCGCCATAGCGCTAAAGCTCATTCCCGCCGTAGCGATTGCAAGCGTAATAAAAAGTGCTTTGATTCCACGTTTCATGCTGTTTTCTCCTTGTTTGTTGACAGCCAGGTGACGATAGCGCCCAAGCAAAACAAGAACAAACGGCAGATTGCAGAAATGGAAAAGGCCGCGAAAGCGGCCTTTGAATTTTGCAGTGCGTTACGAAAATCTGCGAGCAGCGACGTAATTACTGCTGCTGAGTGATGATATCGCCCAGCTTGATTTTCGCTTCTTTACGCAGGTTACTCATCAATGCTTCGAAAGCGATCTGAGCGTTGTTCTGAGTGATACCCTGAACCATCGCCTTTTTCTGCTCATCCGGCATTGTGCCTGCTTTCACTTCATCAAGCGCCAGCACAACGATGTTGCCCTGCATGTCGGATGCGGTGCCGTAGCTTGGCTTATCTTTCGCTGACAGGCTCAGACCAAAAGCCGCCTGACTAATCGGATCCTGACCGGTACGGCTTAAGGTTTTCGCTTCACCGAAGCTCAGACCTGCCGCTTTCAGCGCTGCGTCACCCTTGCCTGCTTTCAGTTCAGCCAGCAGTTTTTCAGCATCAAGCTTCGCCTGCTGTTCCGCTTTGGTGTGTTTCACCAGAGTAGCAATCTGATCTTTGACGTCTTCCAGCGGTTTAATGGCTTCTGCTTTATGTTCGGTAACACGAAGCACAAAGGCGCGATCGCCGTCGACCGTGATGATGTCAGAGTTGTTGCCCGGCGTACCGTTGTCACCTAACAGACCACCGTTGAAGATGGCATCAGAAACCGGTTTGAAGTTCAGTTCGTCCGGCAGGTTATCGTGCCCAAACCAACCGGTCACAACGGCTTTAACGCCTGCGGCTTGCTCAGCACCCGCCAGAGATTCGTTGTCATTGCTCGCAGCGTCGCTCACTTTCTGCTGCAGCGCATAGTAGGCGTCCAGCGCTTTTTCCTGCTTCACTTTCGCCGCGATATCATCACGAACCTCAGCCAGCGGTTTGGTTTTCGCAGGCTGGATATCATCCAGACGCACAACCAGGAAACCAACGGAGGATTTAATGACACCGGACAGTTGGCCTTTTTCTTTCAGGCCCGCATTTTTCAGCTCTTCTGGCGTGGTGGCATCTTCCAGCCAACCCATATCACCGCCATTTTTTGCAGAGATGATGTCGGTGGATTTTGCTTTCGCCACGGTCGCAAAATCTGCGCCTTTAGCGAGTTCGTCAACGACAGCCTTCGCGTCGGCTTCCGTTTTCGTCTGAATCACGCTGTAACGGTTACGCTGCGCCTGAGTGAACTGATCCTGATGCTGGTCGTAGTAGGACTGAATATCGCTGTCAGAAGCGGTTTCCGGCATGGTCGCCGCGTCCAGCTTGATATAGCTCACGCGGAACTGCTCAGGTGCGGTGAAGTTGTTTTTATTCTGCTCATAATAAGCTTTAACTTCTTCGTCGCTGGCCTGCTGTTTTGCCGCCAGGGCATTCACGTCGATCGTGGCTGCACGCACTACGCGCTGCTGTGACACCAGGGCCGCCAGCTCGTCGGTTTCGCCTTTGAGCATGAAATCGGTACCCACTACTGCGTTGATCAGTTGCTGAGAAGTCAGCTGATTACGCAGAGCCTGCGCATACTGATCCGCCGTCATCCCCATCTGGTTGACGATAGCGTTATAGCGGGTGTTGTCGAATTTGCCGTTTGTCTGGAAAGCCTGAGTGGAGAAAATGGCTTTTTTGACCTGGTCATCGCTGATGCCCAGACCCAAATGTTTGGCGTATTGATCCAACAGCGCTTCGTCGATAAGGCGATTTACCGTCTGCTGGCGTAAGGTTTTCATGTAGCCTTCGTTCGCTGCAAGCTCAGAAAACTGGTCGCCGAGCTGCTGCTGCATGCGATTACGTTCCCCGGCAAAGGCATTTTCGAACTGCCCGCGGCTAATTTCCTGGCCATTCACTTCAGCGGCGTAGTTGCTGCTACCGCCAATCAGGTATCCACTCACGCCGGTCAAAATGAATGACAGGATAATGATACCGAAAATAATCTTGAGCACGAGACTGTTAGCAGCCGTGCGTAAGCTGTCCATCATGGTGTGACCACACTCCGCTGTAGGTGACTGGTGACCTGACGCTGGCGGAAATCCTGACCGCAGCGCATAAAGTCGTATTGTGACAAGAAACCGGGGCAATTGTCAGCCCACAACTCGCATAAACTCGTATAAAGTCGTACTGGACAAACAAAAAAGGCACATCAAATGATGCGCCCTTGTACTTTTCAACTTCCCTTGAACGAGAATTCGATCAGTTTACTGCGTCTTTCAGTGCTTTACCTGCACGGAAACCCGGTACTTTGGCGGCAGCGATGGTGATCTCTTTACCGGTCTGAGGGTTGCGGCCAGTACGGGCAGCACGCTCTTTAACAGCAAAAGTACCAAAACCTACCAGCGCAACGTCATCCCCAGACTGCAGAGTTTCGGTTACAGAGGCAATTAATGCATCTAACGCACGTCCAGCCGCAGCTTTAGAGATATCAGCACCCGCAGCAATTTTGTCAATCAGTTGAGATTTATTCACTGTTCTCTTCCTCTCTTTATAATTTATATCGCGTCTGAATCCTTCACGACGCGACCGCGCAGCAGTTATATCAGGCCTGCCATGACCTTACAACACCCGTTGTTGATGGCTAGCCCAATCAGCAATCTAAATTAGCTATACAAAAAAAGGCTGGCAAGTGCGAATTCACCTACCAGCCCTGTTTTTATTGACGCTCTTTGCGCGAGGTCACTATTTTGCGGTCACAACCTGCATTCCTGAAGGCTCATTCTGCAATGCGAGGGTCAAAACCTCTTCAATACGCTTCACCGGATGAATATCCAGATCGGCAATAACATTGTCAGGAATCTCTTCCAGATCACGTTTGTTCTCGTGCGGAATCAATACGGTTTTGATACCACCGCGATGCGCAGCCAGCAGTTTTTCTTTTAGACCACCGATCGGCAGCACCAAACCACGCAGCGTGATTTCACCCGTCATCGCCACATCGGCGCGAACAGGGTTGCCCGTCAGGCAAGAAACCAGCGCTGTACACATGGCGATACCGGCGCTTGGACCGTCTTTCGGCGTCGCGCCTTCCGGAACGTGAACGTGAATGTCGCGCTTTTCGTAAAAGTCAGGATTAATACCCAGTTTTTCCGCACGCGCACGCACCACGGTCAGCGCTGCCTGAATGGATTCCTGCATGACTTCGCCGAGAGAACCGGTATAGGTCAGTTTTCCTTTGCCTGGTACACAGGCGGTTTCAATGGTCAGCAAATCGCCGCCCACTTCCGTCCATGCCAGACCAGTGACCTGACCCACGCGGTTTTCATTGTCCGCACGGCCGTAATCGAAGCGCTGTACGCCCAGATACTCGTGCAGATTGTCGCCGTTAATCTCGATATGTTTCAGGGATTTATCCAGCAACAGCTGTTTAACCGCCTTACGACACAGTTTAGAGATTTCACGTTCCAGGCTACGCACACCCGCTTCACGCGTGTAATAACGAATAATGCTGACAATCGCGCTATCGTCGACGGTAATTTCATTTTCTTTCAGAGCGTTACGCTCAATCTGCTTAGACAACAGATGGCGTTTAGCAATATTCAGCTTTTCATCTTCGGTGTAACCGGAAAGACGGATCACTTCCATACGATCCAGCAGCGGTGCTGGAATGTTCATGGAGTTGGACGTTGCCACGAACATAACATCACTCAGATCGTAGTCAACTTCCAGATAATGATCGCTAAATGCCACGTTCTGTTCTGGATCTAACACTTCCAGCAGAGCTGAGGCCGGATCGCCACGCATGTCTGAAGACATTTTGTCGATCTCATCCAGCAGGAACAGCGGGTTTTTAACGCCCACTTTTGCCATTTTTTGGATCAGTTTACCCGGCATAGAGCCGATGTAAGTACGACGGTGACCGCGGATTTCAGCTTCGTCACGCACGCCGCCCAGCGCCATACGGATGTATTTGCGTCCGGTCGCTTTGGCGATCGACTGCCCCAGAGAGGTTTTACCCACCCCCGGCGGTCCGACCAGGCACAGAATCGGGCCTTTAAGCTTGTTCACACGGCTTTGAACCGCGAGATACTCAAGAATACGGTCTTTGACGCGCTCCAGCCCGTAATGGTCGGTATCAAGGATTTCCTGCGCCTGGCGCAGGTCTTTTTTAACCTTGCTACGCGCATTCCACGGAACCTGAACCATCCATTCGATATAGCCACGAACAACGGTCGCTTCAGCTGACATCGGAGACATCATTTTAAGCTTCTGCAGTTCTGCTTCAGCTTTCTCTTTTGCCTCTTTCGGCATTTTTGCCGCGTCAATCCGGCGCTTCAGCGCTTCGTTTTCATCAGGAGCATCATCCATTTCACCGAGTTCTTTCTGAATCGCTTTCATTTGCTCGTTCAGATAGTACTCGCGCTGGGATTTCTCCATCTGCTTTTTAACGCGGTTACGGATGCGTTTCTCGACCTGAAGCAGATCGATTTCGGATTCCATCATCGCCATCAGATATTCCAGACGTTCATTCACGTCGGACATCTCTAACACTGACTGTTTGTCTGCCAGTTTTAACGGCATATGTGCTGCGATGGTATCCGCCAGACGCGCAGGATCGTCGATGCTATTCAGCGACGTCAGCACTTCTGGTGGGATTTTCTTGTTCAGCTTGATATAGCCTTCGAACTGGCTAATCGCGGTGCGCACCAATACTTCCTGCTCACGCTCGTCAAGCTGCGGCGACTCAAGGTACTCCGCTTTAGCAGAGAAGTGTTCGCCATCGTCAGAAAGTGTGGTGATACGCGCACGCTGCAGGCCTTCTACCAGCACCTTAACGGTGCCGTCAGGCAGCTTAAGCATTTGTAAAATAGAGGCCACGGTCCCGACGGTGAAAAGATCGTTAACACCCGGCTCATCCGTTGATGCTTCTTTCTGCGCAACCAGCATGATTTTTTTATCATGATCCATGGCAGCTTCAAGGCAACGGATGGATTTTTCCCGCCCTACAAATAAGGGTATGACCATGTGCGGATAAACCACCACATCGCGCAACGGCAATACGGGGATTTCAATGCGTTCAGAACGCTCAGGATTCATAGAGCTCTCTCTTAGTTTAGTGTCCGCCAGGGAAACTGGTTCTGCAACTGTGCTTTACACAACCATTAACATGTAACCAGTATATGGGGATGTTTCCCACACATTCAACGCTATGAATACGGAAAAATAAAAGGGGAGATAAAATCCCCCCTTTTTGATTAACTGCTTGTATGATTTGGTGAATTATTCGCCAGATGCCTGTTGCGCTTCTGGTTTGCCATAAATCAGTAGCGGCTTGGTTTGCCCACTGATAACGGCCTCATCGATAACCACTTTCTCGACATCTTCCATGGACGGTAAATCGTACATGGTGTCCAGCAGCGCCGCTTCAACAATAGAGCGCAGACCACGCGCACCGGTTTTACGGATCATCGCTTTCTTAGCAATGGCAATCAGGGCTTCGTCGCGGAATTCCAGATCAACACCTTCGAGGTTAAACAGCGCCTGATACTGCTTGGTCAGGGCGTTTTTCGGCTCTTTCAGGATCTGAATCAGCGCATCTTCACTCAGTTCGTTCAGCGTTGCCACAACAGGCAGACGACCAATGAACTCAGGAATCAGACCGAATTTGATCAAATCTTCTGGCTCAACCTGAGACAGCAGCTCACCTTCGTTTGCTTTCTCAGACTTCGCTTTCACCGTCGCGCCGAAACCAATGCCAGAGCCGGTTTCTACACGATGGGAAATGACTTTATCCAGGCCGGCAAACGCACCGCCACAAATGAAGAGGATCTTAGAGGTATCCACCTGCAAGAATTCCTGCTGCGGATGCTTACGACCACCTTGTGGCGGAACCGCTGCAACCGTGCCTTCGATCAGTTTCAGCAGGGCCTGCTGCACGCCTTCACCTGAAACGTCACGGGTGATTGACGGGTTATCGGATTTACGGGAGATCTTGTCGATCTCATCGATATACACGATACCGCGCTGGGCTTTCTGCACGTCGTAATCGCACTTCTGGAGCAGTTTCTGGATGATGTTTTCAACGTCTTCACCCACATAACCGGCTTCGGTCAGCGTGGTAGCATCAGCCATGGTAAAGGGAACGTCGAGCAGGCGTGCCAGCGTTTCAGCCAGCAGCGTCTTACCAGAACCGGTTGGGCCAATCAGCAAAATGTTACTTTTGCCCAGCTCAACGCCATTGCTGGTATCGCCATTGCGCAGACGTTTGTAATGGTTGTACACCGCAACAGCCAGCACTTTCTTAGCCGGTTCCTGGCCGATAACGTAATCATCAAGATGATGACGAATCTCGTGCGGAGTCGGCAATGCGCTGCGCTCACGGTGCGGGGCTACTTCTTTAATCTCTTCGCGGATGATGTCGTTACATAAATCGACACATTCGTCGCAGATATACACGGACGGTCCGGCAATCAATTTACGCACTTCATGCTGGCTTTTGCCGCAAAAAGAGCAATACAGCAGTTTGCCCGAACCATCTTTGCGTTTATCTGTCATGAGTCCAAACCTCTTTTTAAGTTCTTTGTGCCGCACATGACGACGCAAATGCCATTCTCGGACGCAAGTCGCTGTTCAGCAAAGTGCCGCCCTACCTTAGTATAGCGGCACACTCGCGCCGTGGGCATCAATTACGATGGGTCAAAATGGAGTCGACTAAGCCGTACTCAACTGCCTCTGATGCGGAGAGGAAGCGATCGCGCTCGGTATCACGCTCGATCTGCTCAAGTGATTGACCCGTGTGGTGCGCCATAAGTTCATTCATGCGCCCTTTTACCTTCAGGATTTCACGCGCATGAATTTCAATATCGGTTGCCTGACCCTGGTATCCGCCCAGCGGTTGGTGAATCATCACGCGGGAATTAGGCAAACAGAATCGCTTACCTTTAGCGCCTGCCGTAAGCAAGAACGCCCCCATGGATGCCGCCTGCCCCATACAAATGGTGCTGACATCAGGCTTGATAAACTGCATGGTGTCATAAATTGACATCCCAGCAGTAATGACGCCGCCCGGAGAGTTAATATACAGGTAAATGTCTTTTTCCGGGTTTTCCGCTTCCAGGAACAGCATCTGCGCCACGATCAGGTTTGCCATGTGGTCTTCAACCTGACCAGTCAGAAAAATGACGCGCTCCTTGAGCAGACGGGAATAGATATCAAAAGAACGTTCACCGCGAGATGTCTGTTCGATAACCATTGGCACCAAAGCCATATGGGGTGCAATGTTATCTCGTTCGCCATTGTATGACATTTCCGTCTCCTGGATAAAAATTGGAAAATACCTGCTGTACTGATTGTAACCTTATGGACGGATTATCAGCCAGTCTCATTCATCGTGATTACACACTTATGGGGACGGCAGCGCCATATTTCAAGCATAACAATATTTTGCTGTTACGCTAACACTGAAAGGGCGTTTTAGCACTCTTCCTGGTCTATTACAGCGATAAAAAAACCCGTCACCGGAAGGCAACGGGTTTTTGTTCAAACTTTAAACCGCTTGGGCAGAATTACGCCTGCTGGTTCATCAGTTCGTTGAAAGAAGTCGCTTTTTCAGAAACTTTAGCTTTCGCAAGAACCGCTTCAACAGCTTGTTCTTCCAGCGCTACGTTGCGCATGTTGTCCATCAGTTCTTTATTGCTGCCGTAGAACTGAACAACTTCGCTTGGATCTTCGTAAGCTGAAGCCATTTCTTCGATCAGACCTTTCACGCGCTCATCGTCAGCTTTCAGCTCGTGGGTACGAATCACTTCGCCCAACAGCAGACCAACAACAACGCGGCGTTTAGCCTGCTCTTCAAACAGTTCGCGTGGAAGTTCCAGCGCTTGCTGCTGGTTGCCACCGAAACGCTGAGCAGCCTGACGACGCAGAACGTCGATTTCGCTGTCGATCAGTGCAGCAGGGACGTCGATTTCGTTCGCTTTTACCAGACCGTCAATAGCCTGAGATTTCACGCGGTTGCGCACAGCGCCGTTCAGTTCGCGTTCCATGTTTTTACGCACTTCAGCACGCAGACCAGCAACGGAACCATCTTCAACGCCGAAACGTTTGATGAACTCTTCAGTCAGTTCTGGCAGTTCGCGCTCTTCAACTTTCTTCAGGTTGATAACGAACTTCGCTGCTTTACCTTTCAGGTTTTCAGCGTGGTATTCTTCAGGGAAAGTCACGTCGATAGTGAACTCTTCGCCCGCTTTGTGGCCTTTGATACCTTCTTCGAAGCCTGGGATCATACGACCCTGGCCCATCGCCAGTACGAAGTCAGACGCTTTGCCGCCTTCAAACTCTTCACCGTCTACAGAACCGGAGAAATCGATGGTAACACGGTCTTCAGCGTCAACAGCGCCGTCTTTGTCTTTCCAGTTCGCCTGCTGCTTGCGCAGGGTGTCCAGCATGCCATCAACATCAGCATCGGTTACTTCAACAACCGGTTTTTCAACTTCGATCGTTTCCAGACCTTTCAGCTCAACTTCTGGGTACACTTCGAACTCTACGGAGTAGGTGAAGTCTTCGCCCTGCTTGTATTCGCCTGGAACGTAGTTAGGTGCGCCAGCTGGATTGATTTTTTCTTTGATGATGGCATCAATGAAGTTGCGGCTCATCAGCTCGCCCAGCACGTCCTGGCGTACAGACGCGCCATAACGCTGAGCTACAACGTTCATCGGTACTTTACCTTTACGGAAGCCGTCAATACGTACCTTTTTTGCTACGTTGACCAGCTCGCTTTTCACAGCAGTTTCGATGCTGTCAGCAGCGATAGTAATCGTTACACGGCGGCCAAGGCCTTGAGTGGTTTCAACTGAAACTTGCATCTTGTTACCTCAAAAAAATCACGGTGCTCGGTCAACTCTGAATTTGTCTCGCAATCCCGGGATGCTCACTATTAGCAGATTCACATTCCCTGTCGCCAGAATCATCCCGAAGACATTCATTAAGACGCGGCATTATAGCGGCATCACATAGGTGAGTCGAGAACGGTTGGGGTATCTTCCTGCGGCTTTTTTCACAATTTAAGGCTATTTTTGGCCTAAAATCCGCCCCACACGCTCAAAACGCAGACAAAACAAAACGGCCCGCAGGCCGTCTTGATATCATTCTGCATGCAACATACTGGAAAAACTCCCGCCGTTGCAACCAGGATTTATTAAGCGATGCTTCCCGCGCCTCGACAAGGCGGAGAGGCGAATATGGTATCCTGCAACCCTTCCCACTCCTTAATGGTGTAGGTATGCAACGCTAGCGCATGCACGGTAGTGGAAAGCTCTTCCGTCAATGTCCCGTAAATCATACGGTGACGATTGAGAAAACGTTCGCCAGCGAAGCGATCGCTCACAAGCACCACTTTGAAATGACTCTCAGAACCAGCCGGTACATTATGACGGTAGCTCTCGTCGACGACTTCGAGAAACACGGGATTAAACGCTGTCCTTAGTTTTTCTTCGATCTGTTCACGTATCATCATGAAATTACTCCTCCGACAACGCTGATATGTCACCCATCCCTTTAAATGTTAGCCGCTTTTACCGCTTCCATTACATCAAGGCAACAAATATTTAGCTTTCGTCTGATTTTCTCAGTCAAACGGATGAAGTTAACTGTGTTGCTCATACGTTTTGTCTCGAATGAGCATAAGAAAGGACATAGGGTGGTCATATTTCAGACAAGGCGATGAATTTACATGCGTTGACCACTTCCCCTTGCCGATTGCGATGTTATGATGGCGGCAATTTCCTCTTTACTATGCTTACGATCCGTTGAGAACCTGAAATGTTAAAAAAACTCTTCTTTCCGTTGGTAGCACTCTTTATGTTGGCTGGTTGTGCAACACCACCGACGACTATTGATGTATCCCCAAAAATTACCCTGCCGCAGCAAGACCCTAGCCTGATGGGCGTAACCGTAAGTATTAACGGTGCCGATCAGCGTCAGGATCAAGCGCTGGCAAAAGTCACTCGCGACAACCAGCAAGTTACGCTGACAGCCTCTCGTGACCTGCGCTTCCTGCTGCAGGAAGTGCTTGAGAAGCAAATGACCTCTCGCGGTTACATGGTTGGCCCAAGCGGTGCCGTTGACCTGCAAATCATCGTGAACAACCTGTACGCAGATGTCTCTCAGGGCAACGTGCGCTACAACATCGCCACGAAGGCCGATATCGCCATCATCGCCACCGCGAAGAACGGCAACAAAATGAACAAAAACTACCGTGCTAGCTACTCTGTTGAAGGCGCTTTCCAGGCCACCAACAAGAATATTGCTGACGCGGTGAACAGCGTGCTGACCGATACCATCGCCGATATGGCACAGGACACCAGCATTCACGATTTCATCAAGCAGAACGCACGTTAATTCTGCACACTGACCCGGCGTTCCGTCGGGTCAGTTCTGTCTACTCATGCCCAATAATTACTTACGCATTTTCCAGCAACCTAAATCAGCCATTCTGCTGATTCTCGGTTTTGCCTCCGGTTTACCGCTCGCCCTCACTTCCGGCACGCTTCAGGCATGGATGACCGTGGAGAATATCGATCTTAAAACCATCGGTTTTTTCTCTCTCGTCGGTCAGGCTTACGTCTTTAAGTTCTTGTGGTCGCCAGTGATGGACCGTTACACTCCGCCGTTTCTGGGTCGCCGCCGCGGCTGGTTAATCATGACGCAGGTTATGCTGCTGCTGGCCATCGCTGCGATGGGGTTCCTGGAGCCTTCCACGCAGTTGCGCTGGATGGCGGCGTTGGCGGTCGTTATTGCCTTTTGTTCAGCCTCGCAAGATATCGTATTTGACGCCTGGAAAACGGATGTTTTACCTGCCGAAGAACGCGGTGCCGGTGCGGCGATCAGCGTCCTGGGCTATCGTCTGGGAATGCTCGTCTCCGGCGGATTAGCGCTGTGGCTGGCCGACCGATATCTCGGCTGGCAAGGTATGTACTGGCTGATGGCCGTGCTGTTAATCCCCTGCATTATCGCCACCATATTTGCGCCTGAACCCAGCGATGTCATTCCTGTTCCGCGATCGTTAGAGCAAGCCGTTGCAGAACCGCTGAAAGATTTCTTTGGCCGCAACAACGCCTGGCTGATTTTACTGCTGATCGTCCTTTATAAGCTTGGTGACGCCTTTGCCATGAGCCTGACCACCACATTCCTGATTCGTGGTGTCGGATTTGATGCGGGTGAAGTGGGTGTGGTCAATAAATCACTGGGGCTGCTGGCGACGATTGTCGGCGCGCTTTACGGCGGCGTGCTGATGCAGCGTCTGACGCTGTTCCGCGCGCTGCTCATCTTCGGCATTTTGCAGGGCATTTCCAACGCGGGCTATTGGCTGCTAGCCATAACTGATAAACACATGATCAGTATGGCAACCGCGGTGTTCTTCGAAAACTTATGCGGCGGGATGGGGACGGCAGCGTTCGTGGCGCTTCTCATGACACTCTGCAATAAGTCCTTTTCTGCCACCCAGTTTGCGCTCCTCTCTGCCCTATCTGCCGTGGGCCGCGTTTATGTGGGTCCGATTGCGGGCTGGTTTGTTGAAGCGCATGGCTGGTCAACGTTCTATCTCTTCTCCGTCATTGCCGCAGTGCCAGGGATACTTCTTTTATTAGTTTGTCGGCAGACTCTGGAATATACCCAGAAGACTGAACATTTTATGCCTCGCACGGAATATCACTCTGCCTACCGGTTTGCTCTGCGTTTATTGATGGCGGGTTGCCTGCTACTCACCCTGTGGCTGATAGTGCTTATCATCAGTGCAACAACGACGCTCGAAGTGCCGTTTGAAGCGCTTTTGCTGGATATCGGTGCTCTGCTCGCGGTGTCAGGAATCGTTACCGGCGGTGTCCTTGATTTTATGGCGCTACGTAAAACGCAGATGACCTAAAAAATACTCCCGACAGTTATTTCCCGTTGTAATCACGGCTCGAAATTATAACGGAGAAATAACCACGTCTGACGAAAAAAATATTTGTTGTTTTGTGCGGGATAGTTTCCGGAAATTACTGGAAAGCTGAACAAGCGCTCATTTTTCATTAACCGATTCAGCATCCAAAAGATTAAATTCCCGTATTTTAATTGTCTCTCAATTGGTGCTTTATTGTTAATTAATTGTATATTTCCAGCAATGGTTATACCAATTGCCCCTTTTAGGGTATCCTTGAGACTCCATTAGTTATAACTCCCGTCTCATGCGGCTTTTGTCTTAAAATTAGACATAATTTGCAACACATGTGACATGTGCGGCAGAACCCGGTAACACCTTCCTGACACAGGGCTAATGATGTTTACAGTAATGTAACCTTCCCGTAAAATGCCCCCACACTTTAAACGCCACCAAGGTCCCCGTGGAATTGAGGTCGTTAAATGACACTTAGGAAATACAATAAAAGTTTGGGATGGTTGTCGTTATTTGCAGGCACTGTATTACTCAGTGGCTGTGATTCTGCGCTTCTTGACCCCAAAGGACAGATTGGACTGGAACAACGTTCACTGATTCTGACGGCTTTTGGCCTGATGATGATTGTCGTCATTCCTGCCATTTTGATGGCAGTAGGTTTCGCCTGGAAGTACCGTGCAAGCAATAAAGATGCGAAGTATAGCCCTAACTGGTCGCACTCCAATAAAGTGGAAGCTGTGGTCTGGACGGTGCCTATTCTGATCATCCTGTTCCTGGCCGTACTGACCTGGAAAACCACTCACGCGCTTGAGCCGAGCAAACCACTGGTTCACGATGAAAAACCGATTACCATTGAAGTGGTCTCCATGGACTGGAAATGGTTCTTCATCTATCCGGAACAGGGTATTGCTACCGTGAATGAAATCGCCTTCCCGGCGAACACTCCGGTTCAGTTCAAAGTGACGTCTAACTCCGTGATGAACTCCTTCTTTATTCCGCGTCTGGGCAGCCAGATTTACGCGATGGCCGGCATGCAGACTAATTTGCATCTGATCGCGAATGAAGCAGGCACCTACGATGGTATCTCCGCCAGCTATAGTGGCCCGGGCTTCTCAGGTATGAAGTTCAAAGCTATCGCTACGCCGGACCGTGCCGCTTTCGACCAGTGGGTTGAAAAAGCGAAGCAGTCTACCAGCACCATGTCTGACATGGCGGCATTCGATAAAGTGGCAACACCTAGCGAATACAACAAGGTGGAGTACTTCTCTAACGTGAAACCAGATTTGTTCAAAGACGTTATTGGCAAATTTATGGACCACGGCAAGAGCATGAACGTGACCCAACCAGAAGGTGAGCACAGCTCGCACGAAGGTATGGAAGGCATGGACATGAGCCACGCGGAAACCTCTCACTAAGGGGCCGAGGAAGAAAATGTTCGGAAAATTGACACTGGATGCGGTGCCGTACCATGAGCCTATTATCGTGGTTACGATCGCTGCAATTATCATTGGCGGCGCGGCCTTACTGGGCCTGATCACTTACTTTGGTAAGTGGAGCTACCTGTGGAATGAGTGGCTGACCTCGGTTGACCACAAAAAACTCGGCATCATGTACTGCATCGTCGGTATCGTCATGTTAATTCGTGGCTTTGCCGATGCGATCATGATGCGTAGCCAGCAGGTGCTTGCCTCTGCGGGTGAAGCGGGCTTCTTGCCACCGCACCACTACGACCAGATCTTTACCGCGCATGGCGTGATTATGATCTTCTTCGTGGCGATGCCGCTGGTTATCGGTCTGATGAACGTTGTCGTTCCGCTGCAGATTGGCGCACGTGACGTTGCGTATCCGTTCCTGAACAACCTGAGCTTCTGGTTCACGGTTGTCGGTGTAATCCTGGTTAACTTGTCTCTGGGCGTGGGTGAATTCGCGCAGACGGGTTGGCTGGCTTATCCGCCGCTTTCGGGAATTGAATACAGTCCTGGCGTTGGCGTCGATTACTGGATATGGGCGATTCAGCTCTCCGGTATCGGTACGACCCTGACCGGTATTAACTTCTTTGTGACCATTATCAAGATGCGTGCCCCTGGCATGACGATGTTCAAGATGCCGGTATTTACCTGGGCATCTCTGTGCGCAAACATCCTGATTATTGCGTCATTCCCAATCTTGACTGTCACCGTCGCGTTGCTCACCCTGGATCGTTATCTGGGCACCCATTTCTTCACCAATGATATGGGCGGCAACATGATGATGTACATCAACCTGATTTGGGCATGGGGTCACCCTGAAGTGTACATCCTGGTTCTGCCGGTCTTCGGTGTGTTCTCCGAAATCGCCGCGACCTTCTCGCGTAAGCGCCTGTTTGGTTACACCTCGCTGGTGTGGGCAACCGTGTGTATTACCGTTCTGTCGTTCATCGTTTGGCTGCACCACTTCTTCACTATGGGTGCAGGCGCGAACGTAAACGCCTTCTTCGGTATTACAACGATGATTATCGCCATCCCGACAGGGGTGAAGATCTTCAACTGGTTGTTCACCATGTATCAGGGCCGTATCGTGTTCCACTCAGCAATGCTGTGGACCATTGGCTTCATTGTCACCTTCTCTGTAGGTGGGATGACCGGCGTACTGCTGGCGGTGCCAGGTGCTGACTTCGTTCTGCACAACAGTTTGTTCCTGATTGCGCACTTCCATAACGTGATCATCGGCGGCGTCGTCTTCGGCTGCTTCGCAGGTGTAACGTACTGGTGGCCTAAAGCGTTTGGCTACACGCTGAACGAAACCTGGGGCAAACGCGCATTCTGGCTCTGGATCATCGGCTTCTTCGTCGCATTTATGCCGCTGTATGTGCTGGGCTTCATGGGCATGACCCGTCGCCTGAGCCAGCAGATTGATCCGCAGTTCCACCCAATGCTGGTAATCGCAGCCTGTGGTGCGGTGCTGATTGCTTGCGGTATCGCGTGTCAGCTGATTCAGTTCTACGTTTCTATTCGCGACCGCGAGCAGAACCGTGACCTGACCGGTGACCCGTGGGGTGGTCGTACGCTGGAGTGGGCAACGTCTTCTCCGCCTCCGTTCTATAACTTTGCCATTGTGCCGCAGATTCACGAGCGTGACGCATTCTGGGAAATGAAAGAAAAAGGCGAAGCGTACAAGCAACCTGAGCATTACGAAGAGATCCACATGCCGAAAAACAGCGGTGCAGGTATTGTTATTGCTGCCTTCGCAACGGTATTTGGCTTCGCCATGATCTGGCACATCTGGTGGCTGGCGATCGTTGGCTTTGCTGGCGTGATCATCAGCTGGATTGTGAAGAGCTTTGACGAGGACGTGGACTACTACGTACCAGTCCGTGAAGTTGAAAAACTGGAAAACCAGCATTTCGACGAGATTTCTAAAGCGGGGCTGAAAAATGGCAACTGATACTTTGGCGCACTCAACTGCCCATGCGCATGAACACGCGCACCACGATACAGGACCGATGAAAGTCTTCGGTTTCTGGATCTACCTGATGAGCGACTGCATTCTGTTCTGCTGTCTGTTCGCGACCTATGCCGTTCTGGTGAACGGCACGGCTGGCGGCCCGACCGGTAAAGACATTTTCGAACTGCCGTTCGTTCTGGTTGAAACAGGTCTGCTGCTGTTCAGTTCCATCACCTACGGCATGGCGGCTATCGCCATGTACAAAAACAACAAGAGCCAGGTTATCTCCTGGCTGGCGTTGACCTGGCTGTTTGGTGCTGGATTTATCGGGATGGAAATCTATGAATTCCATCACCTGATTGCTGAAGGCTTTGGCCCGGATCGCAGTGGTTTCCTGTCAGCGTTCTTCGCATTGGTAGGGACTCACGGTCTGCACGTGACATCTGGTTTGATCTGGATGGCGGTGCTGATGTTCCAGGTTTATCGTCGTGGCCTGACCAATACTAACCGCACGCGTATCATGTGCCTGAGCTTGTTCTGGCACTTCCTGGACGTTGTGTGGATCTGTGTGTTCTCGGTTGTCTATCTGATGGGGGCGATGTAATGAGTCATTCAAACGATCATGGCGCTTCCCACGGTAGCGTCAAAACCTACATGACAGGTTTTATCCTGTCGATCATCCTGACGGTCATTCCGTTCTGGATGGTGATGAGCGGTTCTGCTTCTAAGCCGGTACTTCTGGGCGTTGTCCTGGTTACCGCCGTGATTCAGATTCTGGTGCATCTGGTTTGCTTCCTGCACATGAACACCAAATCCGATGAAGGCTGGAACATGACGGCCTTTGTCTTTACCGTGATTATCATCGCTATCCTGGTAGTCGGTTCCATCTGGATTATGTGGAACCTCAACTACAACATGATGGTTCACTAAGAGCGGCGAGTATGTTTAAGCAATACCTGCAAGTCACAAAACCAGGCATCATCTTTGGTAACCTCATCTCCGTGATCGGAGGGTTCCTGCTGGCCTCCAAGGGCAGCATCGATTACACCCTCTTTGCATCGACGTTGGTCGGGGTATCACTGGTGGTTGCGTCCGGTTGTGTATTTAACAACTACATCGACATGGATATCGACAGGAAGATGGAAAGGACCAAAAATCGGGTGCTCGTCAAAGGCCTGATGTCCCCTACCGTCTCGCTGGTGTACGCCACCTTGCTGGGTATTGCTGGCTTTATGCTGCTGTGGTTTGGCGCTAATCCTCTGGCCTGCTGGCTGGGGGTGATGGGTTTCGTGGTGTATGTGGGCGTCTACAGCCTGTATATGAAACGTCACTCCGTCTATGGCACGCTGATTGGTTCTCTCTCCGGCGCTGCGCCGCCGGTGATTGGCTACTGCGCCGTCACGAATGAGTTCGACAGTGGTGCGCTCATCCTGCTGGCTATCTTTAGCCTGTGGCAGATGCCGCACTCTTACGCCATTGCGATTTTCCGCTTTAAGGATTATCAGGCGGCGAACATCCCGGTTCTGCCGGTCGTGAAAGGCATCTCTGTCGCCAAGAACCACATCACGCTGTACATCATCGCTTTCGCCGTGGCGACGCTGATGCTCTCTCTGGGTGGCTACGCTGGATACAAATATCTGGTCGTGGCGGCTGCGGTGAGCGTCTGGTGGCTCGGTATGGCGCTGCGCGGTTACAAAGTGGAAGACGATAAAGTCTGGGCTCGCAAACTGTTTGTGTTCTCAATTGTCGCGATCACCTCGTTATCCGTGATGATGTCCGTAGACTTTATGGTGCCGGATTCACATAGCTTGCTGACTTACGTCTGGTAAGACATCGGTCAGGTCATAAAAGGGTGCTTCGGCACCCTTTTTCATTCATCGAATCCATTAATTATGCATGCATTCCCTAAATGCGCGCAGCCAACGCGCCTGCTGCTTGAAGTATGACGGGGGTAATATTTGTTAAATAACCCTTTGTTGTCCCCGCCCCTTCCCCACACTACACTAGTGCCTGCTTTTGAACTGAGGTGGTAATGAACGATTATAAAATGACGCCAGGCGAATTGCGCGCGACCTGGGGCTTAGGGACTGTTTTCTCGCTGCGTATGCTTGGCATGTTTATGGTCCTGCCGGTTCTGACCACTTACGGAATGGCACTTCAGGGGGCCAGCGAAGCGTTGATTGGTCTGGCGATCGGTATTTACGGTCTCGCGCAGGCTATTTTCCAAATTCCATTCGGGCTGCTTTCCGATCGCGTGGGCCGTAAGCCGCTGATCGTGGGCGGACTGATTATCTTTGTTATCGGCAGCATCATTGCCGCGCTGTCGCACTCCATTTGGGGCATCATTCTTGGGCGTGCGCTGCAAGGCTCTGGGGCTATTGCCGCCGCCGTCATGGCGCTGCTTTCCGATTTAACGCGTGAGCAGAACCGTACCAAAGCGATGGCCTTTATCGGCGTCAGTTTTGGCGTGACCTTTGCCATCGCCATGGTGCTTGGCCCTGTCATTACCCATAAACTGGGGCTGAACGCACTGTTCTGGATGATTGCCGTTTTAGCCACCATCGGGATTGCGCTAACGATTTGGGTGGTGCCGGACAGCAAAAATCATGTGCTGAACCGTGAATCAGGCATGGTGAAAGGCTGCTTTAGCAAAGTGCTTGTTGAGCCGCGCCTGCTTAAACTCAACTTTGGCATTATGTGTCTGCACATTCTGCTGATGTCCACGTTCGTGGCCCTGCCCGGGCAGTTGGCGGCAGCAGGATTCCCCGCTGCTGAACATTGGAAAGTTTATCTGGTGACGATGCTCATCTCTTTCGTCTCCGTCGTGCCTTTCATTATTTACGCCGAAGTAAAACGACGCATGAAGCGCGTGTTCCTGACGTGTGTCGCGCTGCTCCTGATTGCCGAAATCGTGCTCTGGGGATCCGGTCCGCACTTCTGGGAACTGGTCATCGGCGTGCAGATTTTCTTCCTCGCCTTTAACCTCATGGAAGCCCTGCTGCCCTCGCTTATCAGTAAAGAGTCTCCCGCGGGCTACAAAGGTACGGCGATGGGGATTTACTCCACCAGCCAGTTTCTCGGCGTCGCCATTGGCGGTTCGCTGGGCGGTTGGATCGATGGCTTCTTTGATTCGCAGACGGTATTTCTTGCCGGTGCGCTGTTAGCGATGGCTTGGCTGCTGGTTGCCAGCACCATGAAAGAACCGCGCTACGTCAGCAGCTTGCGAATCGAGATCCCGGAAGGCGTCGATATTAGTGACGCGCTGAAACAGCGACTGGAGACAAAAGAGGGTATTAGCGAAGTGCTGCTTGTCCCGGAAGAGCGCAGCGCGTATGTCAAAATCGACAGCAAAGTGACAAACCGCTTTGAAGTGGAGCAGGCGATAAAGGCCTAAAAAAATGCCCGGCTTGCCGGGCATTTTCATCTTAATCGCGGAAGTTTTTAAACTGGAACGGTTGCCCCAAATCGCCACCACGCACCAGCGCCATCGCACCCTGCAGGTCGTCACGGGATTTACCGGTCACACGAATCTCTTCACCCTGAATTTGCGACTGCACCTTTAGCTTGCTGTCTTTGATGAGTTTAACGATTTTCTTCTGCATCGCGCTCTCAATACCCTGCTTCAGTTTCGCTTCAACGAACCAGGTTTTGCCGCTGTGCACGAACTCTTCAGGTACATCAAGAGACGCGCCCTCAATGCCGCGCTTTAACAGCTTCGCGCGTAAGATGTCGAGTAACTGATTCACCTGGAAATCAGATTCACTCAGCACCTTAATTGTCTTATTTGCGTCGTTCAGCTCAAAAGTCGCTTCAACACCGCGAAAATCAAAACGCGTCTCGAGTTCGCGGCTTGCGTTATCCACCGCGTTACGCACTTCCTGGATATCAACTTCTGAAACAATATCGAAAGATGGCATCTTTTCTTCTCCCTTCACTTTTGTTGCGTTGCATAATACCCGCAACGAGACATTTACCCCAAATAATTCGAGTTAAAGGAAGGCCAACGGCCATGCAACTTGAAGTATGAGCGGGTTGACTGAATAGAAGCTTAGCTGACAACGCTATACTTAGGCTGTAACACCTGGCGCAGTTGCAGGTGAGGAGGAACAATGAAAATTACTGTGCTCGGATGCGGGGCCTTGGGACAACTTTGGCTTACCGCACTGTGCAAACATGGACATGAGGTACAAGGTTGGCTACGTGTGCCGCAACCGTATTGCAGTGTAAATCTGATTGGTGAAGACGGGAGTATTTTCAACGAGTCTCTCATCGCTAACGATCCCGATTTTCTGGCACTAAGCGATCTTCTGCTGGTGACGTTAAAAGCGTGGCAGGTGTCGGACGCGGTAAAAGCGCTCAGTGCAACGCTTCCTCACACCACGCCCATTTTGCTCTTGCATAACGGCATGGGCACGATTGATGAGCTTAAAAACATTCCTCAGCCACTGCTGATGGCCATTACCACCCACGCGGCGCGGCGCGATGGCAACATCATTGTTCACGTCGCTAGCGGCGTGACGCATATGGGGCCGGCTCGCGAGCAGAATGGCGATTACAGTTATCTGGCGGACGTTCTGCAGAATGTGCTTCCAGATGTGGCCTGGTACAACACAATCCGCCCGCAAGTGTGGCGCAAGCTGGCGGTCAGCTGCGTGATTAATCCGCTTACCGCGCTGTGGGATTGTCCAAACGGCGAGCTTAAAAACCATCCTGAGGAGGTGGCAGCGCTTTGCGCTGAGGTCGCCGCCGTAATGGAGCGAGAAGGCATCCATACCTCGGCAGAAGACGTTCGCTATTACGTCGAGCAGGTCATCGACAGTACGGCTGAGAACATCTCGTCAATGCTGCAGGACGTTCGCGCATTGCGGCACACGGAGATCGACTACATCACAGGTTACCTGCTTAAACGCGCCCGCGCACACGGCATCAGCGTGCCGGAAAATATCCGCCTGTATGACATGGTTAAACGTAAGGAGAGTGAGTATGAGCGCGTCGGCACTGATTTGCCTCGCCCCTGGTAGCGAAGAAACAGAGGCAGTAACCACGATTGATTTACTGGTTCGCGCAGGAATTGCCGTCACAACGGCAAGCGTCGCCAGCGATGGCAATCTGACCATCACCTGCTCACGCGGCGTAAAGATTTTGGCGGATGCCCCGCTGGTCGAAGTGGCAGATGGTGACTACGACGTGATTGTGCTGCCTGGCGGACTGCAAGGCGCAGAGTGTTTCCGTGACAGTCCGCTGCTGGTTGAAACAGTCAGACAATTTCACCTGTCGGGCCGAATTGTGGCCGCTATTTGCGCTTCGGCCGCAACCGTGCTGGTGCCGCATCAGCTCTTCCCAGTCGGGAATATGACCGGTTTCCCGACGCTCAAAGACCAGATTCCGGAAGAACAGTGGGTGGATAAACGCGTTGTATGGGATCCCCGCGTTAACCTGCTGACCAGCCAGGGTCCTGGCACGTCGATTGATTTTGCGCTCAAGATTATCGACCTGGTAGTGGGGCGTGAAAAAGCGCACGAGGTGGCGTCATCCCTGGTGATCGCTGCGGGAATTTATAATTACTACGGCTCGTGATGAATTTCGCCAGTCAGAAAAACAAAACGGCAACCCTGAGGTTGCCGTTTTTGATCTGCGAGGAATAAAGCCGGTTACGGGCGATACACCTTCACATTGGCAAAGCCCTGCTCGCGCAGATACAGCGCCTGCAAACGACTCATCACGCCGCGCTCACACCACAGAAGATAAGTTTTATCCTGCGGGAGATCGCCGAACTTGGTGCTCAGCTTGTAGAAAGGCAGAGACATCACCTCGACGCCGTCCACTTTCAGCGGGCTGGCATCCTGTTCATCAACAGAGCGAATATCCAGAATCACGTCATTTGCGCTGAAACCGCTGACGGTTTCGACTTCGACAACGTCCTGCGCGGTCTGGGTCGCGATTTCACGGATATCCACGTTAGTGGCTTCGGCGACAACTTTATCGAGAATCGCAAAATCAAAGTTCTGCTCTTCGGCTTCGATTTTCGCCTTCACCGCTTTCACCGTTGGGCTTTTCGAGATCACGCCGCAGTATTCCGGCATGGTACGGGCAAAGTCTTCGGTACCGATTTCACGCGCCATATCAATGATATGTTCTTTGTCGTGAGAAATCAGCGGACGCAGAATCAGCGTATCGGACACGTTGTCGATCAGACGCAGGTTGGTGAGCGTCTGGCTGGAGACCTGGCCCAGCGCTTCGCCGGTCACCAGCGCCTGTACGCCGTAGCGCTCTGCCACCTGAGAGGCCGCACGCACCATCATGCGCTTCAGCACCACGCCCATCTGGCCGTCGTCCACTTTTTCGAGGATTTCGCCGACAACCGGTTCAAAGTTAATTGCGACAAAACGCACGCGATGGGAGCTGCCAAAGCGCTTCCACAGATAATGCGCCACCTGACGCACGCCGATTTCATGCGCAGCGCCGCCCAGGTTAAAGAAGCAGTAGTGCACGCGGCAGCCGCGACGCATCAGCATATAGCTGGACACGCCGGAGTCAAAACCGCCGGAGATCAGCGACAGCACATCTTCCTGGGTACCGATAGGGTAGCCGCCGATGCCTTCGTAGCGGCCTTTTACCAGCAGCAGGCGATCGTTCTCGATTTCGAGATTGACGGTCACGTCCGGACGCGTCAGTTTTACGCGCGCGGATTCAATATGCTGATTTAAACCGCCGCCAATATAGCGTTCGGCTTCAATAGAGGTGAATTCATGCTTGCCGCGGCGCTTGACGCGCACGCAGAACGATTTACCTTCAACTTCAGCGCGGAACTGTTCCAGCGCTTTTTCGAAGATATCGTGAAGCGAGGTGAACGGTACATCTTCGACGTCAAGAATGTGGTGAATCCCCGGAATACGCGTCAGCGCATCGCGGATATCCAGACGTTGGCTTTCGTCTTTGGCGCGCACTTCAATGTGATCCCAGTGGCGCACGATCGCGAGCGTTTCTTCATACTCTTTTAATACGTTTCGAATGTTTCCGGTCAGCATTTTAATAAAGCGCAAACGCACAGATTGGCTTTTGATGGTGATTTCCGGGAACAATTTAATGATAAACTTCATGGCGGCAATGTTTCGTTGGCAAGCCCGCAAAGGCTTGTGATGGAAAGAGACAGCAACCCACACCCGTGGTTGCATCCAGGCGCAGGAGTATACCACCATCGCGACGCTCCTGTGCACATTGCGCGTTATTTGATAATTGTCCCGAGTCCGTTACCATGGCGGGGCTTAAAATATGAGAGTCAATATTCACTATGCCGAAGAAAAATGACGCCCCCGCCAGTTTTGAAACTGCGCTGAATGAACTGGAACAGATTGTGAACCGTCTTGAAAGCGGCGATCTCCCGCTGGAAGATGCGCTCAATGAATTCGAACGCGGCGTACAGCTTGCGCGCCAGGGGCAGGTCAAGCTGCAACAGGCGGAACAACGCGTGCAGATCCTGCTTTCCGACAGCGAAGATGCCGCCCCAACGCCTTTCACAACGGACGCTGAGTAAATGGATTTTTCCACAGAGCTTCAGGCGTGTGTTGAGCGTGCCAACGATGCGTTGCGCCGTTTTATTGAGCCACAGCCTTTTCAGAACACTCCTCTGGTTGCCGCCATGCACTATGGCGCACTCTTAGGTGGAAAGCGCTTGCGCCCGTTTTTAGTGTACGCAACGGGAAATATGTTTGGCATCAGCAGCAACACCCTGGATGCACCCGCCGCCGCCGTTGAATGTATTCACGCTTATTCGCTCATTCATGATGATTTACCAGCCATGGACGACGACGATCTGCGTCGCGGTCAGCCAACCTGCCACATTAAGTTTGGCGAGGCGAATGCGATTCTGGCGGGCGATGCATTACAAACGCTGGCGTTCTCCATTTTAAGCGATGCGCCGATGATCGAAGTGGCCGATCGCGACCGTCTGGCGATGGTTTCTGAGCTGGCAATGGCCAGCGGCGTCGCAGGGATGTGCGGCGGACAAGCGCTGGATCTTGAGGCCGAAGGGCATCAGGTTAATCTGGAACAGCTTGAGCGTATTCATCGCCATAAAACCGGTGCGTTGATTCGCGCAGCCGTTCGTTTGGGTGCGCTGAGCGCCGGTGAACGAGGCCGCAAAGCCTTGCCCATTCTGGATCGTTACGCTGAGAGTATCGGCCTCGCGTTCCAGGTACAGGATGACATTCTGGATGTGGTGGGCGATACTGCAACATTGGGAAAACGTCAGGGAGCGGATCAGCAACTTGGCAAAAGTACCTATCCCGCCCTACTGGGCCTTGAGCAAGCCCAACAAAAAGCCCGGGATCTGATTGATGATGCCCGCCAGTCGCTGAATGCGCTGGCCGCACAGTCACTTGATACCTCGGCACTGGAAGCGCTAGCGGACTACATAATCCAGCGTGATAAATAAACACACTTTCTCGATGAGCCTTTGATGAGTTTTGATATTGCCAAATACCCGACACTGGCGTTGGTTGACTCCACCCAGGAGTTACGTCTGTTGCCGAAAGAGAGCCTGCCGAAGCTGAGTGACGAATTACGTCGCTACTTGCTCGACAGCGTGAGTCGTTCCAGCGGACATTTCGCCTCCGGACTTGGCACGGTGGAGCTGACCGTGGCGCTTCACTACGTCTATAACACCCCGTTCGATCAGCTGATCTGGGACGTCGGGCATCAGGCTTATCCCCACAAAATTTTGACCGGACGTCGCGATAAAATCGGCACAATTCGCCAGAAAGGCGGCCTGCATCCGTTCCCGTGGCGCGGTGAGAGCGAATTCGACGTGTTAAGCGTGGGACACTCCTCAACCTCTATTTCTGCGGGCATCGGCATCGCCGTTGCCGCGGAGAAAGAGAATAAACAGCGCCGCACCGTGTGCGTGATTGGCGATGGCGCGATCACCGCTGGCATGGCGTTTGAAGCGATGAACCATGCCGGTGACATCAAGCCGGATATGCTGGTGATTCTCAACGATAACGAAATGTCGATCTCCGAGAACGTCGGTGCGCTGAACAATCACCTGGCACAACTGTTGTCCGGCAAGCTTTACTCCACCCTGCGCGAAGGCGGCAAAAAAGTCTTCTCGGGCGTACCGCCGATCAAAGAACTGCTCAAACGCACTGAAGAACACATTAAAGGCATGGTGGTGCCGGGCACGCTGTTTGAAGAGCTGGGCTTTAACTACATCGGCCCGGTTGACGGGCACGATGTGCTTGGCCTGGTGACGACGCTCAAAAACATGCGCGACCTGAAAGGCCCGCAGTTCCTGCACATCATGACGAAAAAAGGGCGTGGCTACGAACCAGCGGAAAAAGATCCGATCACTTTCCATGCCGTGCCAAAATTCGATCCCACCAGCGGCTGTCTGCCGAAAAGCAGCGGTGGTATGCCGAGCTATTCTAAAATCTTTGGCGACTGGCTGTGTGAAACGGCGGCCAAAGACAACAAGCTGATGGCCGTAACGCCCGCCATGCGCGAAGGCTCCGGCATGGTGGAATTTTCCAAAAAATACCCGGATCAGTATTTTGACGTCGCGATTGCTGAACAGCACGCGGTGACATTCGCCGCAGGTCTGGCGATTGGTGGCTATAAACCGATTGTGGCGATCTATTCGACCTTCCTGCAGCGCGCGTACGATCAGGTGATCCATGATGTCGCGATCCAGAAACTGCCTGTGCTGTTTGCTATCGATCGCGCAGGTATCGTCGGTGCCGACGGCCAGACGCACCAGGGCGCGTTTGATCTCTCCTTCCTGCGCTGTGTGCCCGATATGGTGGTCATGACGCCGAGCGACGAGAACGAATGCCGTCAGATGCTGTTCACCGGCTATCACTATCAGGATGGTCCAAGCGCAGTACGTTATCCACGCGGCAACGCCGTGGGTGTCGAGCTGGAACCGCTGACCAAAATGCCGATTGGCAAAGGTATCGTGAAACGTCATGGTGAAAAGCTGGCGATTCTGAATTTCGGGACGTTAATGCCAGAAGCGGCAAAAGTCGCCGAGTCGATGAACGCGACACTCGTGGATATGCGCTTCGTCAAACCGCTCGACGAAACGTTGATTCTGGAAATGGCTTCCCGTCATGAAGTGCTGATTACGCTCGAGGAAAACGCCATTATGGGCGGCGCGGGCAGCGGCGTGAACGAAGTGCTGATGGCGAATCGCAAGCCGGTTCCGGTACTCAATCTCGGTCTGCCCGATCGCTTTATTCCGCAGGGCACGCAGGACGAAGCCCGCGCGGAGATTGGTCTTGATGCCGTGGGAATCGAAGCAAAAATCCGCACCTGGCTCGCCTAATCCCTCCCCTTTCCGCTCCTGCTATGCTTAAAGGTAATTTTTTAAGTGAACAGCAGGAGTGGAACCATGCAATACAATACATTAGGAAAAACAGACCTTAAGGTTTCCCGTCTTTGTCTGGGCTGTATGACATTTGGCGAGCCCGACCGGGGGAATCACGCCTGGACGCTGCCGGAAGAGAGTAGCCGTCTCATCATCAAACGTGCCCTTGAGGGCGGGATTAACTTTTTTGATACGGCGAACAGCTATTCCGACGGGAGCAGCGAGGAGATCGTGGGCCGTGCGCTGCGGGATTTCGCCCGCCGCGAAGATGTGGTGGTCGCCACCAAGGTTTACTATCCATCTGGTGAATTACGCGAAGGCCTTTCACGTGCGCAGATCCTTCAGTCCATTGACGACAGCCTGAGACGTCTGAACATGGATCATGTCGATCTCCTGCAAATCCACCGCTGGGATTACAACACGCCAATTGAAGAAACCCTCGAAGCGCTGAATGACGTGGTGAAAGCCGGTAAAGCGCGTTATATCGGCGCGTCATCCATGCATGCCTCCCAGTTTGCCGAAGCGCTCAATCTTCAGGCGCAGCACGGCTGGGCACGATTTGTCACCATGCAGGATCACTACAATCTTATCTATCGCGAAGAAGAACGTGAAATGCTACCGCTGTGCTATCAGGAAGGCGTGGCGGTGATTCCGTGGAGCCCGCTGGCGCGCGGACGTTTAACCCGTCCATGGGGCGAAACGACCGCCCGCTCTGTTTCCGATGAGGTCGGTAAAAAACTGTATAACGATACTGAAGCCAGCGATGCCCAGATCGCTGAGCGTCTGGCTGCCATTGCGGAAGACACGGGCGCAACGCGTGCGCAGGTCGCGCTGGCGTGGCTGCTCAGCAAACGCGGCGTCGCCGCGCCAATTATCGGCACATCGCGAGAAGAACAGCTAGATGAGTTACTGAATGCGGTGGATTTAACGCTGACACCTGAGCAAATCGCTGAACTCGAAACGCCGTATCAGCCACATCCGGTGGTGGGATTTAAATAACCGTCACGCATGTTGCTCCCCTCTCCCAAAGAGAGAGGGGATTGATTGGCCGCAATGTATTACGCGAAGTGATCGTAACCTTTCCAGTCGAGCGTAACGGGCGCACCGTTGCGGGTAAATTGCAGCCCTTCACTTTCCGGAAGAATTTGTCCAATACAGGTAAACGGCGCGCCAAGATTATTCAGCGCAACATCCAGCGTGCCACGATTGAGTTCCGGCACGGTGAAGCACAGCTCATAATCTTCGCCACCGGAAAGCGCCCAGCGCAGTGCCTGCTCAGGTTCAACGTGTCGGCGAAGTTGTTCTGACAGTGGGAACGCATCCAGATCAACGCGCGCGCCCACGCCGCTGGCTTTCAGGATATGGCCTAAATCAGAGATCAAACCATCGGAGAGATCAATGGCCGAGTTGGCACGATCGCGCAGTGCCTGGCCGTGTAAAATACGCGGCGTTGGGCGCAAATGACGCTTCACCAGATAGGCCGCGTCAGCCGCGTCGCTCACCGTTAAACGGTCCTGCAAAATGGCCAGCCCCGCCGCACTGTCGCCCGGCGTACCGGTGACATAAATCCAGTCTCCGGGTTTCGCTCCCGAGCGTTTCAGCGCACGGCCAACGGGCACATAGCCGTGGATCGCCAACGTCATCGACAATGGACCGGCCGTCGTATCACCGCCAATCAGCTGCATATCGTAGTAATTGAGCTGGTCAAACAGCGCGTCGCTAAACGCTTCGAGCCAGGCTTCATCCACGTTGGGTAACGTCAGAGCCAGCGTTAACCACGCCGGATCGGCTCCCATCGCTGCCAGATCGCTCACGTTGACCGCCAGCGCTTTGTAGGCCAAATCGGCTGGATTGATATCCGCGAGAAAATGACGCCCACACACTAAGGTGTCGGTGCTGATCGCAAGAGTCTGTTTTTCAGGAATATTAAGCAGTGCGCAGTCATCGCCGATACCGGTTTCAACATCAAGACGAGAGGTTCGGACACGGTCAAAATAACGGGCAATCAGGGAGAATTCGCCGCAAGCCATACGTTATGCCTCAGCAAAGAAAAGAAAAAACCGGAGCCCACGCTGCCCAACGGCAACGCAGAACTCCGGCTTACGGATCACTTTTTACGGGGACGGATCGCAGGTGCGGCTTTATCCAGCACGCCGTTCACAAACTTGTGGCTGTCTTCAGCGCCGAAGGTTTTCGCCAGTTCGATCGCTTCGTTGATCGCCACTTTATAGGGCACATCATCACGTTTAGCCAGCTCGAACAGCGCAATGCGCAGCACCGCTTTCTCAACCTGACCCAGCTCTTCGAGCAGACGGGACAGGTACGGCTTCATCAGACCATCGAGATACGCGCTATTAGTCGCCACTCCCGACAGCAGTTCACGGAAGTACAGGACATCAACGTCTTTGACGTCTTGTTCCGCCAGGAACTGGTATTCGACATCAGCGATGTCGTTCTGGGACAACTGCCAGGAGTAGAGTGCCTGGACAGCACACTCACGGGCGCGGCGACGAGCAGCAGGTTTCACGGATTTCCCCTTACAAAAATCAGGCCTTAATGGCTTTCAATACGTTGATCATTTCAAGCGCAGTCAGTGCAGCTTCTGCACCTTTGTTGCCAGCTTTGGTGCCAGCACGTTCAATGGCTTGTTCAATACTTTCAGTGGTCAGCACGCCGAAAGCGACAGGAATTTCAGCTTCCTGCGCAACGTGCGCCAGACCATTACTTGCACCACCCGCAACGTATTCGAAGTGAGCAGTGCCGCCGCGAATAACCGTACCCAGTGCAATCACCGCGTCGTATTTACCCGTTTTCGCCAAAGCACCCGCTGCCAACGGCAGTTCGTAAGCACCTGGAACCCAAACAACGGTAATGTTTTCGTCTTTCACCTGACCAATACGTTTCAGTGCGTCAATCGCACCGTCCAGCAGGCTGTCGTTGATGAAGTTGTTGAAACGCGCAATGGTGATGGCGACGCGAGCGTCCGGGGTAGCAACAGCAGCTTCAATAATGTTCATACTCTTCCTTTACGGGTTCATTTGGCCCCGCAGGGGGGCGGATTTTATCATAATACTTCGCGTACTGCTTCCCTATTTCGGAAGGCATTACAAAGGTGTTAAATGCAGACAAACATCCGGACCGACCGGGCGAATGTCGCTGAATTTGAGTTGCGGCGCATCAGCCAGTTTTTCGAGACCAGGCAGAGCAAACAAGCCACGCGCCTCGTGACCTAACAATTTAGGCGCAACGTAGACGATCAGTTCATCCACCAGCCCGGCCTGCAATAGCGCGCCCGCAAGCGTCGGACCCGCCTCAACCCAGATACTGTTGACCTGCTGTTTGCCGAGTAGCATCATCAGGACGACTAAATCGAGATGACCTTTGTGCTCCGGCACCATAATGCTGCGCACATGTTCTGGCCACTGGCGATCGTCTTCTTTTGTGCGCGCAAAAAGCGTTTCACCAGGTTGCTGCACGATACGATGCGCAGGGGTGACGCGGTTCTGGCTATCAATCACAATTCGCAGCGGCTGACGCAAATTCTCTTGCGGATAAAGCGCCTGCGTATCCTGATTCAGTTCGTCCCAGCGCACGGTCATGGCAGGATCATCAGCCAAAACCGTTTCGCTGCTGGTGAGAATAGCATGGCTTTGCGCACGCAGACGTTGCACATCGCGCCTTGATTGCGGTGAGGTTACCCACTGGCTTTCACCGTTTGCCATCGCCGTTCGCCCATCAAGCGAAGCACCGAGCTTTAACTGAATATAGGGGAAACCGGTACGCATTCGTTTGAGGAAGCCCTTATTAAGTGCTTCAGTATCAGCCATCATCAAGCCATGGCTGACGTCGATACCTTCCTGCTGCAGGCGATACAGGCCGCGTCCGGCAACCTGAGGATTGGGATCTTGCATCGCAGCGACAACGCGCGCCACGCCTGCATCAATCAGCGCCTCGCAGCACGGCGGCGTTCGCCCATGATGGCTACAGGGTTCAAGCGTGACATAGGCCGTGGCACCCTGCGCCTTTTCGCCCGCTATACGCAAAGCGTGGACTTCGGCATGAGGCTCACCGGCGCGATAGTGGAATCCTTCGCCGACAATTACGCCGTCGTTGACGATAACGCAGCCAACGTTAGGATTGGGATGGGTTGTGAACCGTCCACGCTGCGCAAGTTTCAGCGCGCGCGCCATGTAAATCTCATCCTGCATGCGCTTAATCCTGTAGACGGGCGATCTCTTCGCCAAATTCTTTGATATCTTCGAAGCTGCGATAGACAGACGCGAAGCGGATGTAGGCCACTTTATCGAGCTTTTTCAATTGCTCCATGACCAGATTGCCGATCATTTTGCTCGGAACCTCGCGTTCGCCGGTCCCACGCAAATACGATTTGATGTGATTCAACGCCATTTCAACGTCATCTGCGCTGACTGGCCGTTTTTCCAGTGCTTTCAACATCCCTTTGCGCAGTTTTTCTTCGTTAAACGGCTCGCGCACGTCGTTACTTTTCACGACGCGCGGCATTACCAGCTCCGCCACTTCAAAAGTCGTAAAACGTTCGTTGCAGACCAGACACTGCCGACGACGGCGAACAGAGGAGCCTTCCCCTACGAGACGAGAGTCGATTACTTTGGTATCCACGGCGGAACAGAATGGGCAATGCATACGGTGTCCTGACTATCTGGTTAACTGAACTCTATTTTAACCCGAACTGGGCTGACAACAAAGGAAGAGCGCTTTTTGAGATAAAGGATCTATACCAGACGGCATCTTACTGACTACCATTACGATAATCCGTTATTTTTATGGAAATAAACGCAATGACAAGACGTTACCTAAGAATACTCGCGCTGGGAAGTCTCTTCACGCTAAGCGCCTGCGCACAGCAAAGCGAAGTTCGTCAAATGAACCAAAGCGTCAGTACACTTAACAGCGCAATGACGAAACTGAACCAGGAAACGGTAAAGATCACCCAGCAAAATGCGCTGAATGCCAAATCCAGCAGCGGTGTCTATCTGTTACCCGGAGCTAACACGCCAGCACGCCTGCAAAGCCAGGTCGGTACGCTGAAAATGTCTCTGATCAATATTGCGCCGAACGCGGAGGGGACAAGTGCCACCTTGCGTATTCAGGGCGAATCTAACGATCCGCTGCCTGCGTTTAGCGGCACAGTAGAATGGGGACAAATTCAGGGAACCACCGAAAGCTTCCAGGAAGTGAACGTGAAAAATCAGCTGATTAGCGCCCCAGCAAGCGTGCTTGCGCCGAGCGATGTGGATATCCCGCTCCAATTGAGCGGCATTACGCCCGAGCAATTAGGTTTCATCCGCATCCACGATATCCAGCCTGTCGTTCAGTAATCCTTTTTAGCGAAACGCGTGTCACGCGTTTCGCTCCCCTTCCTTCCCTTCCGCAAAGATTGGCAACTTATCGGTTTGCCATTACAATCCCCGCCGTTTAAAGTACGCAAACGTGAACGCAATCGATTACGTAAATGAGAGATATGTGAAACAACACATATTTTTGTGAGCAAGGATTCCTATAATAGGCTCCGCAGAAACACGAAATATTTTGAAACGCAAATCGCGCATTTTTCACTCCCGGAAGGGAATTTCAATCAGTGGCATGATTATGAAAAAAACATTATTAGCAGCCGGTGCAGCGCTGGCACTTTCCTCTTCTTTCGCTGTTAACGCAGCAGAGAACGCAAAACCTGAGTATGTTTCCGACTGGTGGCACCAGAGCGTCAACGTCGTTGGTAGCTACCACACCCGTTTTGGGCCGCAAATCCGTAACGATACCTATCTGGAATATGAAGCTTTCGCAAAGAAAGACTGGTTTGATTTCTATGGTTACATGGATGCGCCAGTATTCTTCGGTGGTAACACCGATGCGAAAGGTATCTGGAACCATGGTTCTCCACTGTTCATGGAAATCGAACCGCGCTTCTCTATCGACAAGCTGACAGGCGCAGATCTGAGCTTCGGTCCATTTAAAGAGTGGTATATCGCGAACAACTATATCTACGATATGGGTCGCAACGCTTCCGGTCGCCAGAGCACCTGGTATATGGGTCTGGGTACTGACATCGACACCGGTCTGCCGATGAGCCTGTCCATGAACGTGTATGCGAAATACCAGTGGCAGAACTACGGCGCAGCAAACGAGAACGAGTGGGATGGCTACCGTTTCAAAGTGAAATACTTTGTGCCTATCACCCAGCTGTGGGGCGGTAACCTGAGCTACATCGGTTTCACCAACTTCGATTGGGGTTCCGATCTGGGCGACAACGACTTCCGCGATCTGAACGGTAAAAAAGCACGTACTAACGACTCTATCGCATCCAGCCACATTCTGGCCCTGAACTACGATCACTGGCATTACTCAGTGGTTGCGCGTTACTGGCACAACGGCGGCCAGTGGAACGACGATGCGAGCCTGAACTTCGGTAACGGTGATTTCAGCGTCCGTTCTACCGGTTGGGGTGGTTACCTGGTCGTAGGTTACAACTTCTAATCCCGGTAACGCTTGAGTGCGCTTCGCTTTATCGGCCTTGCGCCTCTACGATAAAAAGCCAGCTATGCTGGCTTTTTTATTTGTCGAATCCAGCTCCACCATTCTGATTGAGTGAAGGAGATCGGCTAACAGTCTGAATACCGTACATAAAAAATCCCGGCCTTACGACCGGGATTTCAGTGTCAGAATGCAATTGCCATTACGGCAGGATAGACGGCTGATCCGCCCCTTCCTTTTCAACTTTCTGCTGGATCAGGTGTTCACGCTTCATACCCAGTTTCAACGCCAGCGCGGACGCGACGTAGATTGAGGACGCCGTACCGATGGAAACACCGATCAGCATGGTCAGCGAGAAGCCTTCCAGAATCGGGCCACCGAAGAGGAACAGCATCAGGATAACCATCAAGGTCGTGCCGGATGTGATCAACGTACGGTGCAGCGTTTGAGTCAGTGAAACGTTAAAGATTTCATACGGCGTACCGCGACGGATCTTACGGAAGTTCTCACGAATACGGTCCGATACCACGATACTGTCGTTCAGTGAGTAACCGATAACCGACATCAGAGATGCCACAATCGTCAGGTCGACCTCAATATGGAACAGCGACAGCACGCCCATGGTAATGACCACGTCGTGCGCCAGTGAGATAACCACCCCCGCAGCAAGACGCCACTCGAAGCGAAAACCGACGTACACCAGAATGGAAATCAGCGCCACCAACAGTGCCATGGCACCGTTTTGCGCCAGATCCGCACCGACGCTCGGGCCGACGAATTCGATACGCTTAACGGTAGCATCCTGGCTGGTCGCTTCGTTAATCACGTTAACGACCTTGCTTCCCAGTTCCTGACTGCCGTTGGCATCGTGAACCGGAGGCATACGCACCATGATGTCGCGGCTGCTACCGAAGTTCTGCAGCTGCGGCTCTTCAAAGCCCGCCTTCTGCAGCGCTTCGCGCATTTGGTCCATATCAGCCGGTTTTTCCAGCGTGATTTCAATCACCGTACCACCGGTGAAATCAAGACCCCAGTTAAAACCTCGGACGCCAATGATGGCAATCGAGACAATCAGCAGAAAACCTGAAATGCCGAAAGCCCAGTAGTCCCAGCGCATAAAGTCCCAGACTTTACGGCCGTGGTTCAATTGTTCAACAGTATATTCCTGTGCCACAACGCACTCCTCAGATAGACAGCTTTTTGACGCGCTTGCCGCCATACAGCAGGTTCACGATGGCACGGGTGCCGACAATAGCGGTAAACATTGACGTTGCCACACCGATACCGGTTGTAATAGCAAAGCCTTTGATTGCGCCAGTCCCCACTGCATACAGGATAAGAACCTTAATCAGTGTTGTTACGTTTGCATCGAAGATGGAGCTGAAAGCGCCTTTATAGCCTTCGTCGATCGCTTGTTGTACGGAGCGACCGTTGCTCAACTCTTCTTTAATACGTTCGTTTATCAATACGTTGGCATCGACCGCCACCGCAAGGGTGAGAACGATACCTGCAATACCCGGCATGGTCAGCGTCGCCCCTGGCAGCAGGGACATAATGCCAATGATCAATACCAGGTTTGCGATCAGCGCGGTGGTCGCAATCAGGCCAAACTTCTTATAGAAGAACAGCATGAAGAGAATCGAAACCGCCAGACCTGCCAGACACGCTTCCAGGCCCTGAGTGATGTTCTGCATCCCCAGCGTTGGACCAATGGTACGTTCTTCAACGATCTGAATAGGCGCAATCAGCGCACCGGCACGCAGCAGCAGAGAGAGCTGACGCGCTTCGTTCGGGTTACTGATGCCGGTAATACGGAAGCTGTTACCCAGGCGAGACTGGATATTGGCGACGTTGATCACCTCTTCCTCTTTCACCAGGATTGCACGACCGTTAGCATCTTTCTTACCGCTGTCTTTGTACTCCACGAACAAGGTCGCCATCGGTTTACCGATGTTATCCTTGGTGAAGTTCGACATGATGTTACCACCGGCGCTATCAAGCGAGATGTTAACCTGCGGCTGGTTGTATTCGTCCTGATTAGACGTGGAGTCAGTAATGTGGTCACCGGTGAGAATCACACGCTTGTACAGCACAACAGGCTGACCTTCACGCGTTTCTTTCACTTCGGAATCACCAGGCACACGACCAGACGCCGCGGCAGATTGGTCCACATTGGTATTCACCAGACGGAATTCCAGCGTCGCTGTCGCACCCAAAATTTCTTTGGCGCGCGCAGTGTCCTGGATACCCGGCAGTTCTACCACGATACGGTCTGAACCCTGGCGCTGTACAAGCGGCTCAGCAACACCAAGCTGGTTTACACGGTTACGCAGGATATTGATGTTCTGCTGTACCGCATATTCGCGCGCTTCGCTCAGACGGGCATCGGTCATCACGGCACGCAGCTGGTTGCTACCCTGACGTGAAATCACCAGATCGCGGTGACGCGTAGAGAGATAATCTACCGCCTGATCGCGAGCGGCAGCATCACGGAAAGTGATGCTCATTCCGTAGTTATCTTCCTTACGCACGGTGGTGTAAGGAATGCCTTTTTCGCGCAGATCGCTGCGCAGGCCGTCCATATTCTGTTCCTGCAGTTTGCCAAGCGCGGTATCCATATCCACTTCCATCAGGAAATGAACGCCACCACGCAGATCAAGACCGAGTTTCATCGGCTCTGCATTGATAGAGGCTAACCAACGCGGGGTTGCAGGAGCAAGGTTCAGCGCCACGACATATTTATCACCCAGCACGCTCACCAGCGCTTCACGGGCGCGGAGCTGCGTGTCGGTGGTGTCGAAGCGAGCAAGAATAGCGCCCTCTTCCAGTGCCACAGACTTAGCGGTAATTTTTTCTTGTTGTAAAGTGTTCTGGACCTGGATCAGCGTTTGCTCACTGGCGGCGACACCGCGCGCGCCAGTGATTTGAACAGCCGGATCCTCACCATACAGGTTGGGAAGCGCGTACAGCAGGCCGACGATAATCACGACGACCAGCATGATGTACTTCCACAAAGGATAACGGTTTAACACGGCAGTTCCCTTTGGGAGAAGTTAGATTACAGCGCTTTCATAGTGCCTTTCGGCAGTACGGCAGCGACAAAGTCACGTTTGATAACCACTTCAGTGGTGTCGTTCAGCGCAATAGAGATATAGCCAGTTTCAGCCACTTTCGTTACGCGACCGACCAGACCGCCGTTGGTCAGAACTTCATCACCTTTCGCGATGGAGCTCATCAGGTTTTTGTGTTCTTTGGTACGTTTCTGCTGTGGACGCAAGATCATGAAATAGAAAATCAGACCAAACACCGCCAGCATTAGAATCAGAGACATCGGGCTGCCCTGCGACGGAGCGCCTGTTGCTGCTACCGCATCAGAAATAAAAAAGCTCATTCAAATTCCCTCATTTATAAAATTAGTCAACGTTCAAAGGTGGAACATCACGTCCCTGACGTTGGTAAAAATCAGTTACGAAGCTCTCTAATTTACCCTCTTCGATAGCCTTACGTAAACCAGCCATTAAGCGCTGATAATAACGAAGATTATGAATGGTATTAAGACGCGCCCCTAAAATCTCATTGCAACGATCGAGATGATAAAGATACGCGCGAGAATAGTGACGACAGGTATAGCAATCACACTCGGCGTCAAGCGTACTGGTATCGCTTTTATGCTTCGCATTACGAATTTTCACCACGCCATCGGTCACAAAAAGATGTCCGTTACGCGCGTTACGGGTTGGCATAACGCAATCGAACATATCAATGCCGCGACGTACACCTTCAACCAGATCTTCTGGTTTGCCTACGCCCATCAGGTATCGTGGTTTGTCTTCAGGGATTTGCGGGCAAACATGCTCCAGAATACGGTGCATGTCTTCCTTTGGCTCACCCACAGCCAAACCGCCGACAGCGTAGCCATCAAAACCTATCTCTACCAGACCTTTAACCGAGATATCACGTAAATCTTCGTAAACACTGCCCTGAATAATGCCGAACAGCGCATTTTTGTTTTCAAGGGAGTCAAAACGGTC
Organism: Lelliottia sp. GFLA7; assembly: GCF_056490165.1. Classification (NCBI taxonomy): domain Bacteria; kingdom Pseudomonadati; phylum Pseudomonadota; class Gammaproteobacteria; order Enterobacterales; family Enterobacteriaceae; genus Lelliottia; species Lelliottia sp. GFLA7. The sequence continues at coordinate 1,098,465 of NZ_JBWLAQ010000001.1, forward strand.
ACGGCTACGCTGCGCCCAGCGCAGGGACATTTCCATCGAACGCTTCGCGTAATCCCAGTCCGCCGGGTATGGCGTACATTCGTCGAAGATCATGACGATATCGGAACCGAGATCGTACTGAATCTCCATCGATTTTTCTGGATCGAGGAAAATAGGATCGCCGTTGATCGGGTTGCGGAAGTGCACACCCTTTTCAGTGATCTTGCGAATATCACCGAGGCTGAAGACCTGGAAGCCGCCGGAATCGGTCAGAATCGGGCCTTTCCACTGCATAAAGTCATGCAGGTCGCCGTGCAGCTTCATCACTTCCTGGCCCGGGCGCAGCCACAGGTGGAAGGTGTTTCCGAGGATAATCTGCGCGCCAGTGGCTTCAACTTCTTCCGGCGTCATCCCTTTTACGGTGCCGTAAGTGCCCACAGGCATAAATGCTGGCGTTTCGACCACGCCGCGATCAAACACCAGGCGACCGCGGCGAGCGCGTCCGTCGGTGGTATCGAGTTCAAATTTCATTTTTTCTCCGGCGTCAGAAAAACAGTCCAACGCAATTTCTCGTCATATGCCGAGAAGTTTATGTGCCGCGGACTTATTCCCCGACACGCTCATTCAAAGCCTGCGGATTGTACGTGATAAACATCGCGTCCCCGTAGCTAAAAAAGCGATAATTTTGTTCTACCGCAGCCTTGTACGCATTCATTGTATTCTGATAACCCGCAAACGCGGAAACCAGCATAATCAATGTCGATTCAGGCAGATGGAAATTGGTCACCAGTGCATCAATCACAGTGTATTGATAGCCCGGGTAAATAAAGATTTGCGTGTCGCCAAAGAACGGCTCGATCAGATCTTTTTTGGCCGCCTGGGCCGCACTTTCGAGCGAACGTACCGACGTCGTCCCCACTGCGATCACGCGGCTGCCACGGGCTTTGGCGGCCAGCACCGCATCAACTACATCCTGCGGCACTTCGGCATATTCGGAGTGCATAATGTGATCTTCAATAGTGTCCACACGCACCGGCTGGAACGTCCCCGCACCGACATGCAGCGTCACAAACGCCATTTCGATGCCTTTTTCGCGCAGTCTTTCCAGAAGCGGCTCATCAAAATGCAGCCCCGCCGTTGGCGCGGCTACTGCGCCTGGCTTCTGGCTGTAAACGGTCTGATAAAGTTCGCGGTCTGCGTCTTCATCCGGACGGTCGATATAAGGCGGCAGCGGCATATGGCCGATAGCATTCAGAATATCCAGCACGGGACGCGCGTCATTAAACTCCACTTCGAACAGCGCATCGTGACGGGCGACCATGGTGGCGTTAATGCTTTCGTCGTCGCCCAGCAGCAGTTCCGCGCCCGGCTTTGGCGCTTTGGATGCGCGAATATGTGCCAGAATACGTTTGTCATCGAGCATACGCTCGACCAGCACTTCAATCTTGCCACCGCTGGCTTTGCGGCCAAACAGACGCGCCGGGATCACGCGGGTATTGTTAAAGACCAGCAAATCACCGGGGTTGAGCTTGTCGAGTAAATCGGTGAAAGTACCGTGCGTCAGCGCGCCCGTTGGCCCGTCCAGCGACAGCAAGCGGCAACCACTGCGCTCAGGCTGCGGATAGTGGGCAATCAGGGATTCAGGTAATTCAAAGGAGAAATCGGCGACGCGCATGACTTATACTCGTGACTTAAAAACAGGCGGCTTAGTCTAGTGCTCGCGCCTCTTTGCTGCAACACCTAGCCGTAATCGGACACTAAAACGCATGAATTTTCTCGCTCACCTGCACCTCGCCCATCTCGCGGACAGCTCACTTTCCGGCAATTTGCTGGCTGATTTTGTGCGCGGCAACCCCACGCAAACCTATCCCGCCGACGTGGTGGACGGTATTTTCATGCATCGCCGCATTGATGTGCTGACCGATAATCTGCCCGAAGTGAAAGAAGCCAAAGAGTGGTTCCGCCCCGAGACGCGTCGCGTCGCGCCGATCACGCTGGACGTGATGTGGGATCATTTTCTCTCGCGTCACTGGGCGCAGCTTTCGCCTGAGATGCCGTTACCGGAATTTGTGCGTTACGCCCACTCCCAGGTCGCGATGATTTTACCGGACTCACCGCCGCGCTTCGTCAATCTGAACGAATACCTGTGGTCGGAACGCTGGCTGGAGCGCTATCGCGAGATGGATTTCATCCAGCGGGTGCTGAATGGAATGGCGAGCCGCCGCCCGCGTCTGGATGCACTTCGTGACTCCTGGCAGGACTTAGACACTCATTATGACGCACTGGAGAGCCGCTTCTGGCAGTTCTATCCGCGAATGATGGTGCAAGCGAAAAACAAACAACTGTAATATTAAGAGACGCGATTGATAGGTAAAAGCTCGTTGAACGATTGCTCACGCCTCTTTGTCTTAATCGCAATCCCTCTCTATAATGGCCCGCGTTGCGTTCCAAAATAACCTTAGTCACTACAGGAGAATCACATGGTTCTGGTAACTCGTCCGGCTCCGGATTTTACAGCTGCAGCAGTTCTGGGCAACGGTGAAATCGTTGAAAACTTCAATTTCAAACAGCACACCAACGGTAAAGCGACCGTCCTGTTCTTCTGGCCGATGGATTTCACCTTCGTTTGCCCGTCTGAACTGATCGCATTCGACAAACGTTACGAAGAATTCCAGAAACGTGGCGTTGAAGTTGTGGGTGTTTCCTTCGACTCTGAGTTTGTACACAACGCATGGCGTAACACCCCTGTCGACAAAGGCGGCATCGGTGCAGTGAAATACGCAATGGTTGCGGACATCAAACGCGAAATCCAGCAGGCTTACGGTATCGAACATCCGGACGCTGGCGTTGCACTGCGCGGTTCTTTCCTGATCGACGCAAATGGCATCGTTCGTCACCAGGTCGTGAACGATCTGCCACTGGGTCGTAACGTTGACGAAATGCTGCGCATGGTTGACGCGCTGCAGTTCCACGAAGAGCACGGCGAAGTGTGCCCTGCTCAGTGGGAAAAAGGTAAAGAAGGTATGAACGCGTCTCCAGACGGCGTGGCAAAATACCTGTCTGAGAACGTATCCAGCCTGTAATTATTTAGACTGTTTACGCAAAAAGCCCGCGGATGCGGGCTTTTTTGTGTCTGTTATGCAAAGCCGTAGAAACGTTAATTACCGAACCACACCGACGCAGAAATCGCAGGTAAAGAAAGCACACCTTCTTGCAGATCTGCTTTGCCCTCTTTTAGCAGCCAGCGTTCAACGTTAAGCAACGGCGAATCGTCCAGCACCACTTCACACGCCTCGCCGCGGTTAATCGCCACCAGCACGCGCTGCTGGTTATACACCCGCGCAAACACCACCACGTTTGCGTGCGCATACACCACCTGACAGCCCCCGTAGCGCAGCGCCTGACTGTGCTTACGCAGTTTCGCCAGCCGTTGATAAAGTGCAAACAGGTTTTTATTCTGCTTGTCGGGATCCCACGGGAAGGTCTTGCGACAGAACGGATCGTTATTGCCGTCCAGCCCGATCTCATCACCGTAGTAAATGCACGGTACGCCCGGCCAGGTAAACAGCCAGGTCACCGCCAACGGCAAGCGCGCCACGTCTTTACCGAGTAACGATTTAAAGCGCGCAGTATCGTGGCTATCCAGCTGGTTAAACATGCGTAACTGCTGCTGATGCGACAGGCTGGCGCGATAGTTATCCATCCACTTGATGCATATTTCTGCGTCAATTAGCTGAGGATCGTACGAAATATCGGTGTTGGCGAGAAATCCCCATAACGGGAACGTAAAGCCGCGATAGTTCATCGCCGAATCTTCCGCATCCGCCTGTAACCACTGGCGCGCATCGCCAAAATGCTCGCCAAACACAAGCGCGTCTGGATTTGCCGCCTTAGCCGACTGGGTGATGCCGGTGACATGCTGAATGTTATTCCTCGCCCCGCCGCCCTCGCCAAGCATATGCACCACGTCCAGTCGCCAGCCGTCCATATTCCACGGCGCTTTTAACCAGTGGCGAACAATGCTGTCTTCACCGCCGTAAATCTCGCCAACTAATGACGGCGACTGGAAATCCAGTTTCGGCAGGCTGGCATACCCCAGCCAGTCAAGCGCATGACCGTCATCGCTAAAGCTGTACCAGTCCCGCTGCGGTGAATCCGGGTTGTGACACGCGCCGCCCATCGTTTGATTGTGGCGGTCAAACCAGGCGTGGGAATCGCCGCTATGGTTGAACACACCGTCCAGAATCAAACGCATTCCCTCACGCCGCGTATTTTGCCGCAGGCGCAGCAGGGCTTCGTCACCGCCAAACTGTTCATCAACGTGGCGATAATCCTCGGTGTCGTATTTATGCACGCTGGGCGCTTTGAATACCGGATTGAGATACAGCGCGGTTACGCCCAGCTTTTTCAGATACGGCAGTTTCTCGCTGATCCCATCCAGATCGCCGCCGTAAAACGTCGATCCGCCCGCCTGAGCGGTCAGCGGCTCATCCCACGCTTTACGAATAATATCGTGCCCTGCAGCGTGATGGTAGTAGACCTTATCCTGCTCAGACGTCCGCTTTTCGCTACGCGCAAACCGGTCGGGAAAGATTTGATAAAAGACCTGATCGTTAACCCACTGCGGACCGTTGTCCGGATAATCGACGGCAAACTGTTCCATTCGCGTCGGCGGGAAATGGCTAAACCCTTGCGGGGTAAACCACAGCTGGCGGTTATTCCACAGCAGCTTAAAGCTGTAGCGACGACGTGGCTGACCGGAGCGTAAATCGATTGTTGCCCGCCACGCCGTGACGCCTGGCTGTGGCTGACTGCGCTGTTTGTGCATCGGCAGCGACGTTTCTTCATTATCGACTTCTGCGCGCAGTGTGACACGCTGGGGCTGATTTTCCCCCGTCAGCCACAGCGTTATCACCAGCTTATCGTTGTTTTGCTTAACAAATGGGGCAACCGGAAGGTGCCAGGCGTTCAACATCACGAATCCCCTTTAATGAAATTGAGGCCACCTTGCCACAGCGTAGTGGAGGATCACTCATCATGAAAAGGTTTATTGGGGGAGGAGGATGGGGGAGGAGAAAAAATGCCCGACAGAGGTCGGGCACGTTTCTTTATGCTTGTGCTAACTGACGCTCGCGGCGGCGTTTAAACACCCAACCGATCAGCAGCAGCGCGATCCAGGCAAAACCGACATACAGCGAAATACGCGTATCCGGATGGTAACCAATCAGGCCGATAATAAAGACCAGGAAGATCAGGCCAACCACCGTCGTCGGCACGCCGCCCGGCACTTTGAATTTCAGCGCTTTTACCTCTTCAGGCGGCAGACGGCGGCGGAACGCAATCTGCGACAGCAAAATCATAATCCACACCCACACCGTCGCAAAGGTCGCCAGTGACGCAATCACCAGGAAGACGTTTTCCGGCATGATGTAGTTCAGATAAACCGAGAGCAGCAGCGCAACGGTCATCACCAGCACGGTGACCCACGGCGTACCGCGACGCGACGTTTTGGCGAACACTTTCGGTGCGTTCCCCTGCTCTACCATGCCGTGAAGCATGCGTCCCACGCCAAATACATCGCTGTTGATGGCTGAAAATGACGCCGTCAGCACCACAAAGTTAAGAATGCTGGCCGCGAACGCAATGCCCAAATGCTGGAAAGTGAGGACAAACGGACTGCCATTAGTGCCCACCTGATTCCATGGATAAATGGACATAATCACAAACAGCGTTCCCACGTAGAACACCAGAATGCGCATCGGCACGGAGTTAATCGCGCGCGGAATGGATTTCTCCGGGTCTTTCGCTTCACCGGCGGTGATCCCGATAATCTCGATACCGCCATAGGCAAACATCACCATTTGCAGCGACATCACCATCCCGAGCCAACCGTTGCTAAAGAAGCCGCCGTTGGTCCACAGATTATGGATCCCGGTCGGCTGTCCGCCGTTACCAATACCCCAGATAATGATGCCAAAACCGACAGCAATCATGATGATAATCGTCGCGACTTTGAAGAAGGAGAACCAAAACTCCAGCTCACCAAATACCTTAACGCTCATCAGGTTGACGCCGCAGATGATCAGCACCACGCTCAACACCCAAATCCAGTTCGGTACCAGCGGGAACCAGACGCCCATATAAATGCCAAAGGCCGTCACGTCGGCAATCGCCACAATCAGGATTTCGAAACAGTAGGTCCAACCGGTGATATAGCCTGCCAACGGGCCTAAGTTTTCCTGCGCGTAGCGAGAGAATGAGCTGGCAGAGGGGTTGTGAACCGACATCTCGCCCAGCGCGCGCATAATGATATACGCCGCCACGCCGCCGATAATATAGGCCAGCAGGACGCTCGGGCCGGCCATTTTGATGGCATCTGCCGAGCCATAAAAAAGACCCGTTCCGATCGCAGAACCCAGCGCCATAAAACGAATATGACGGGTGCTCAATCCACGTTTTAGTTTGTTAGTGCTTTCCATTTAAATCTTGCCATTCAACACGAAAAAAACAAAAAACCACGGGGCCATAAGCCCCGTGGTTAAACAATTTGTGATTGATTAATGCGCGCTGGAAGTGACCTGCCGCCCTGCTGCTCGATCCCAGATAATCGCCAGAATCAGCGCCACAACGGAAGGCATTAACCAGGCCAGCCCCTGCTCTGACAGCGGTAAACGCTGAGTCCAGGCCGGAAGTATACCGCCAATGGCCGACGCTTTAATCCCGTCAAGGATACCAAAAATAAAGCTGATAAACATGGCAGGCGCAATAATTCGGGAGGAATTGTTCCACCACGGGCGGGTGAAGCTTAACACCACCAGAACGATACACGGCGGATAAATCGCGGTCAGCACCGGGATAGAGACCTGAATCAGGTGGCTCAGCCCCAGGTTAGAAACCGCCATCGAAAAGCCGCCGAGGATAAACACCAGCGTGCGATAAGAGAGCGGAACGTACTGCGCAAAGAACTCTGCACAGGCGCATGTCAGGCCAACGGCCGTGACCAGACACGCCAGGAAAATCAGAATCGCCAGCATGAAGCTGCCCGCGCCACCAAAGGTGTGCTGAACGTAAGCATGCAGAATGGCGGCACCGTTTGCGCTCTGATCGACCAGAGATGCGCTATCGGAACCCAGGCGGAACAGCGCCAGATACAACAGTGCCAGACCCGCACCGGCCATCAGGCCAGCCCAGACGGTATACCGCGTTAACAGTCGCGCTTCGGTCACGCCGCGAGAACGTGCTGCGTTGACGATAACAATACCGAACGCCATAGCACCCAGCGTATCCATCGTCAGATAGCCGTTAACGAAACCGTTCGAGAACGCCGCATTCTTATAAGCGTCCATGGCATCGCTGATCGGACCCGCAGGCCAAATCACCGCGGCAACCGCCAGCACAATCAGCGCCAGAATTTTCAGCGGAGCAAGGAAATTGCCGACGGTATCCAGCAATTTACCGGGATAGAGCGAAACCAGAATGACAATCGCGAAGTACACCACGCTGTAAATCAGCAGCGGCAGCGGACCGTCACCGGTCAACGGCGCGATACCGACTTCAAAGGAGACCGTCGCGGTACGCGGCGTTGCAAACAGCGGCCCGATGGCCAGATAGCACACGACTGCCAGTAACACACCGGCCACTTTGCCAATCGGTGCGCTGAGGCTATCCACGCCGCCGCCCACTTTCGCGAGTGCGACAACGGTAAGCACCGGCAAACCCACAGCCGTAATCAGGAAGCCAAACGCCGCCATCCAGACGTGTTCACCCGCCTGCAAGCCAACCATGGGAGGAAAAATGATATTACCTGCGCCGACGAACAGCGCAAAAGTCATAAAGCCCAGCGCGATGATGTCACGCGATTTTAAATGATGGGTCATAGAACCTTACTGCCTGTGGATGTGGTGTTGAAAACGTTGAGATTTTCGCCATCCCTCTCGGGACGATACGGCGGAAAATTAACTCAATTTCAGCGGGATATGCTCCCGTCCTGGCGCAGCGAAGAATAGTTTTTCGGTTTACCGCGCAAATACAGTCGGTCTGACAGTATATGGGGCGCAATTTAAACGCTTATAACGTTTAAAGGCAAGGAGGGATCTTAAAACCAGAACAATATGCCAGCATGGGAAAACAGACCAGCACAATCCGCTAAGTATAAGAAAAACTCATGGCTAATCATGCGAACAAAAAAGCATCAGCCGTATAAAATTCATCCGCGTTTCGCTTGACTGCAAAGCAAACAGGCCAGCAAACGCTGGCCTGTGGAAAGGAAGGCTGACACACCTGCTGTCAGGCACTTTTTTTGGCAATTAATCGTTCCGGGATGACAAAACTGAATCGCGTTCCTTTACCCGGCGTACTCTGAATATCAAGTCGGCTATCGTGATGATTCAATGCATGCTTCACAATCGCCAGGCCCAGCCCACTGCCGCCCGTTTGTCGTGAGCGTGCTTTATCGACGCGATAGAAACGCTCAGTCAGACGCGGAATGTGCTCCGGCCCAATGCCCGGTCCGTTGTCTTCGACGCTAAATTCGGCCCCCGTCGGCACATGCTGCCAGCGCACTACAATGTGGGTGCCTTCCGGCGTGTGATTTACGGCGTTATAGACCAGATTCGATATCGCACTGCGCAGTTGCTCTTCACTGCCGAGAACTTTCAGCGCGCTATCAACCTCAAACGTCAGCTGATGCTTTTTATGGCTCAACGTTTGCGCTTCCCGCTCCACCACGCGCAGCATCATCGGAACATCAATAGTTTCATTCAGTGCCAGGGTCGGGGCGGCTTCAATTTTCGACAGCGTCAGGAGTTGCTTGACCAGTCCTTCCATGCGATGCGTTTGCTCGCGCATCGTATGTAGTGCTTTCTCTCGCGGCGCGCCTTCCAGCGTTTGCTCCTGCATCATCTCCAGATACCCCTGAAGCACGGTCAACGGCGTGCGCAGCTCGTGGCTGACGTTGGCAAAGAAATTACGACGAGCCCCTTCAAGCTGGTGCATTTGGGTCACATCACGCGCCACCATCAACCACTGCTTGTCGCTGTAAGGCATGATGCGAATCTCAAGGTGACGGCCATTATTCAGCACCAGATTGTGCGGGCGAGTAAATTCACGTTTTTTCAGATACAGCGTGAATTCGGGGTAACGCAGAAGGTTCAGGATATTCTGGCCGTTATCGTCTGGCCAGCGGAGTCCAAGCAGCTGTTGTGCAAGACCATTACACCAGAAAATCGTCCCTTCTTCGGTGGTGAGGATCACCGCATCCGGCAGTGATTCTGCGCCGCTACGAAAGCGCTTGATCAGGCTTCCCAGCTCGCGACGACGCTTTTTATTACGCATCTGCATCTGGTGTAAGCCGTAAAGCAACGGCTCCCAGCTTCCGCTCCCCGGCGGCGGCGTCATGCTGCGATCCACCCACAGCCACCACGACAGACGCAGTAAATTCCAGAAATGCCAGATCAACAGGCCGGTCACTGCCGCCAGTAAAAACCACGGCAGATAGCCAAAAATAGCCCCCAAAATGAAGGCCGGGAGACAGCATAAGATCAGTTCAAAAACGAGCCTTTTCCATGACAGACGTTCCAGCACGCGTCACACTCCTGTCAGTGTTCAGAAACGGGTCGAAAAACGATAACCCGTACCGCGCACCGTTTGCACCATGCGATCGTGGCCGCTGTGTTCCAGCGCTTTTCGCAAGCGGCGAATATGCACATCAACCGTTCTGTCCTCAACATACACGTTTGTTCCCCAAACGTTATTCAGCAACTGCTCACGACTGTAAACGCGTTCCGGATGCGTCATAAAGAAGTGCAACAGCTTAAATTCGGTCGGTCCCATGTCGAGCGGATTTTCACCCGTCATCACGCGATGCGACGTAGGATCCAGACTCAGCCCCTGCATCTCAATCACCTCTTCCACCGCCATGGGTGAAATCCGGCGCATCACCGCTTTAATACGTGCCACCAGCTCCTTCGGTGAAAACGGCTTGGTGATATAATCATCTGCACCCGTTTCCAGCCCGCGCACGCGATCTTCTTCTTCACCGCGCGCCGTGAGCATAACGACAGGAATATCGCGGGTCATCGCTTCACGTTTGATGTGTTTGATAAATTGCAGTCCAGAGCCGCCAGGCAACATCCAGTCAAGCAGAATCAAATCAGGCCAGGGTTCGTTCAGCTGATTCACCGCGCTGTCATAATCTTCAGCTTCTATCGGCTGAAAACCGTTTTGTTCGAGCACGAAGCACACCATTTCACGAATTGGAGCTTCATCTTCTACGACCAGAATACGTCTCGCCATACTTTACCCTGTCTTATTGAGGTTAAAAGTTTGTAATGCGGCGTCATTATGCGTCAGATTTATGACAGATTTATGAAAAACATTGCCTCTATGAATAGCAAACTATTGTTTTATTACAGCTGTTATTTCCCCTTCCCTCGACATTTATCGCCATAAAAGCCGCGAAGTTGCCGCATGTCGGCACATCTCACAGCCCCATGCTGACACCTGTAATCATCAGGATTGAGCTGATGCAGCCAACACAGAGGCAGCCTGAAGGATCAAGTGTATAATCCCTTTCACCTTTTTTTGCCACGGATCTGTTATGCGCATACTTCACACCTCGGACTGGCATCTGGGTCAAAATTTTTACAGCAAAAGCCGCGCGGCCGAACACGAAGCGTTCCTGAACTGGCTGCTGGAAACAGCGCTGACGCACCAGGTTGACGCAATCATTGTCGCCGGTGATATTTTTGACACCGGATCGCCGCCCAGCTATGCGCGCGAAATCTATAACCGCTTCGTGGTCAATTTACAGAAAACGGGCTGTCATCTGGTCATCGTCGCGGGCAATCACGACTCGGTGGCAACGCTGAATGAGTCACGCGATATTCTGGCCTTTCTGAATACCACTGTAGTGGCAAACGCCGGGCACGCACCGCAAATCATCAAAAAACGCGACGGCACGCCGGGCGCCGTTATCTGCCCGATTCCCTTTTTGCGTCCACGTGACATCGTTCAAAGTCAGGCCGGTCTGACCGGCGGCGAAAAGCAAAAGCACCTGCTGCAGGCCATTACCGACTACTATCAGCAGCAATTTTTCGACGCCTGCGCCTTGCGCGGTGAAGCGGCGCTGCCCGTTATCGCCACCGGCCATTTAACCACCGTCGGCGCCAGTAAAAGTGACGCGGTACGCGAAATTTATATCGGTACGCTGGATGCGTTCCCGGCGCAGAATTTCCCACCCGCCGATTACATCGCACTCGGCCATATCCACAGGGCGCAGAAGATTGGTGGCAGCGAACATATTCGCTACTGCGGATCGCCCATTTCGCTCAGCTTTGACGAAACGGGCAAACCCAAAAGCGTGCATCTGGTCAGTTTTATCGACGGGAAACTCAGCGCGGTAGACACGCTGGAAGTGCCGGTGACGCAGCCGCTGGCGGTGCTAAAAGGCGATCTGGCGGCCATTACCGCACAGCTTGAGCAGTGGCGCGACGTGGAGCAAATCCCGCCCGTCTGGCTGGATATCGAAATCACGACAGACGACTATCTGCATGATATGCAGCGCAAAATCCAGGCACTCACGGAAACGCTGCCGGTTGAGGTTTTACTGGTGCGCCGCAGTCGAGAACAGCGCGAGAAAATTCTGCTCAGTGCGCAACGCGAAACGCTCAGCGAGCTGAAAGTCGAAGAGGTTTTTGAACGCCGACTGGCGCAGGAAGAGATTGACGACGCGCAGCGCGCCAGACTGAACGAGCTGTTCACCCATACGCTGCATGCGCTCAATGATGAGGAAGAAAACGCATGAAAATTCTCAGCCTGCGTTTGAAAAACATCAACTCCCTGAAGAGCGAATGGAAAATTGATTTCACCGCCGAGCCGTTCGCCAGTAACGGTCTTTTCGCAATTACCGGCGCGACCGGCGCAGGCAAAACCACCCTGCTCGACGCCATCTGCCTCGCGCTGTATCACCAGACGCCGCGTCTGAATAAAGTCACACAATCACAAAATGATCTCATGACGCGCGACACCGCTGAATGTCTGGCAGAGGTGGAATTTGAGGTCAAGGGCACCGCTTATCGCGCTTTCTGGAGCCAAAGCCGCGCGCGTAATCAGCCTGACGGGAATTTACAGGCACCGCGCGTGGAGCTGGCGCGCTGCGAAGACGGTAAAATTCTGTCTGACAAAGCCACAGACAAAATTGAGCAAACGGCCACGCTGACCGGTCTGGATTACGATCGTTTCACGCGCTCTATGCTGTTGTCGCAGGGGCAATTTGCCGCCTTCCTCAATGCCAAACCTGGCGAACGCGCCGAGCTGCTGGAAGAACTTACCGGAACCGAGATTTACGGTCAGATTTCCGCAAGGGTCTTTGAACAACACAAAGCCGCACGCACGGAGCTCGAAAAGCGCGAAGCGCAAGCGGCTGGTGTGATTTTACTGAGCGAAGAGCAGCAACAGCAGCTCACCCAGAGTTTGCAGGCACTTACTGACGAAGAGAAAATGCTGCTGGTACAGCAACAGAATCACCAGCGCGATTTTCACTGGTTGACCCGTCATGAGGAACTCCAGCGTGAACAGCAGCGCGCGTTAACCTCGCAACAGGAGGCGCAACAGGCGCTCACCGACGCCGCACCAGACCTGGATAAATTGCTTCACGCCCAGCCCGCCGCAGTGCTGCGCCCACTCTGGGAACGTCAGCAGGAACAGACGACGCGTCTCACACAAACCCAACAGCAGACTCAGGAAGTGAATACTCGCTTACTGTCTCGGACAGCACTGCGCGCGCGCATTCGCAACGGTGCGCTGCGCACCCGCGACCGGTTGCAAACCGAGCGTTCGGCACTGACACAGTGGCTAACCGGGCATGACCGTTTCCGCCTGTGGGGGCAGGAAATCGCAGGCTGGCGGGCGCATTTTGCTCAGCTTAATCGCGACAAAAGCCAGATAGCGACGCTGACCGGGCGCATCACCGAGCTGCGGCAAAAACTGGCGAACGCGCCAGAGATCGCCCTGACGCTGACCGCTGATGAAGTCGCTGCGGCGATGGACCAGCAAACGGCGTCGCGTGCATCTCGCCAGCAGCTGACCACCCTTCATGCCCGTTATCAACCGCTGCAAAAACGCATCGTTCAAAACGCGGAAAGCGTGCAAAAGGCGCAGGCGGAGCAGATAAAACTGAACGAGACGTTGGCCCTGCGTCGACAGCAGTATAAAGAGAAACACCAGCATTTTCTGGATGTTAAAGCCTTATGCGAGCGAGAAGCTGAGATTAAAGATCTCGAGAGTTATCGAGCCCGACTTGAAGCGGGAAAACCCTGCTTGCTCTGCGGTTCAACTGAGCATCCTGCGGTGAAGCAATACCAGGCGTTGGAAATAACAGAAAACCAGCGCCGCCGTGATGCGATGGAAAAAGAGGTCGCAGCGCTAAAAGAGGAGGGGCTGCTGGTGTTGGGGCAAGTCAATGCCCTGACCGGTCAGATTCAGCGCGACACCGAAGAGGCGCAGACGCTCGCCCAGGAAGCGCAAACGCTCACGAGCGCGTGGCGCGAACTGTGTGCAACCCTGAACGTTACTTTGAATATTCAGGATGATATTGCTCCGTGGCTGAACGAACAGGAGCAGTACGAGCGCCAGCTGTATCAACTTAGTCAGCGCCTGGCCTTACAAAGCCAGTTGAATGAACAGGAACACCAGGAGCGGCAACTCCAGCAGCAGATTGCTACAACACGCCTGACGCTGGAAAACGCGCTGAATGCGCTGGCGTTGAAGGTCCCCGATGAGGGTGCTGAAACGCTCTGGCTCACCGAGCGCGAAAGCGAATCGTCGCACTGGCAGGCGCAGCAGAATCAGCTCACCGCCCTTCAGGAACGTATCAACGCCCTAACGCCGCTGTTGGATACGCTGCCCGCGACGGACACAGAAGACGCGGAATCCGTTATTCCGGATAACTGGCGCGAGATCCACAATGAATGCGTCTCGCTGCAAAGCCAACTTGCAACATTGCAGCAGCAGGAAAGCCTGGAAACCGAGCGCATGCAGCAAGCGCAGGCGCAATTTGCCGCTGCGCTTGCGGGAAGCGCATTCCCCGACTGCGATGCGTTCCTGCGCGCTTTGCTTGATGCCGACACGATGCAGCGTCTGGAAACGTTAAAGCAAACGCTGGAAAACCGGATTCAGCAAGCGACAGCGCTGGTGCGTCAGGCAAATCAATTGCTGAGCGAGCATCTGGCGCAGCGGCCGGAAGGATTGCAGTCGGATGTGCCGACACTGCAGCTTGAACTCCAGCAACTGGCGCAACGTCTGCGTGAAAATAGCACCCGTCAGGGTGAGATCAGCCAGCAGCTCAGGCAGGATGGCGAGAACCGGCAGCATCAGCAGGCGCTTATCCAGCAGATTGACGAGGCGGCACGCCTTGCGGATGATTGGGGATATCTGAACGCGCTGATCGGCTCCAGTACGGGCGATCGTTTCCGTAAATTCGCTCAGGGGTTGACGCTCGACAATCTGGTATGGCTGGCGAATCAGCAGTTGAATCGCTTGCATGGCCGCTATCTTCTGCAACGCAAAGCGAGCGACGCGCTGGAGCTGGAAGTGGTGGATACGTGGCAGGCCGACGCGGTACGCGACACGCGAACCCTCTCCGGAGGCGAGAGTTTCCTGGTGAGCCTGGCGCTGGCGCTGGCGCTTTCTGACCTGGTGAGCCACAAAACGCGCATTGATTCCCTGTTCCTCGACGAGGGATTTGGTACGCTGGATAGCGAAACGCTGGATACCGCACTCGACGCGCTCGATGCGCTGAACGCGACGGGAAAAACCATCGGCGTGATCAGTCATGTGGAAGCAATGAAAGAGCGCATTCCTGTGCAGATCAAAGTGAAGAAAATCAACGGGCTGGGATACAGCAAGCTGGATAAGGTGTTTGCGGTGGAGTGAGTGAGGGATTTGTGCGGTCTGGTACCCTCACCCTAACCCTCTCCCACAAGGAGAGGGAATAAACATTAAAACCGCCAACATACGTCGCCGTTTTGCTTTTACTTTGCCTCATCCTCTCCCACAGGGAGAGGGAACAAACACTAAAAACGGTAACATTCGTTACCGTTTTGCTTTTATTCCGGCCACAGCCATGCCGCGCCGCGCACGCCGCTCGAATCCCCATGCACTGCTTTGCGGATTGGGGTTTCACATTCGCCGCCAAAGACCCACTGCTTCATTAGATGCGGAACCGTGGTGTAGATCCGGTCAACATTACTCATTCCGCCGCCGAGGACGATCACGTCCGGGTCGAGAATGTTCACCACATGAGCCAGCGATTTCGCCAGACGCATTTCGTAGCGATTGAGCGCCAGTTCGGCAACCGCATCGTGCTCTTCGACAAGACGCATAATCTCGTTGCCTTTTAACGCATGTCCGCTCAAACGACGATAATCGGTGGCGAATCCGGTTCCGGAAATAAAGGTTTCGATACAGCCCTGCTTACCGCAATAACACGGCACTTCGGCGCGGTATTTCAGTTCGTCTTCGTCCATCCACGGCAGCGGATTATGTCCCCACTCGCCCGCGGTGCCATTGCCGCCAATGTGCGCGCGTCCGCCAAACGCTAAGCCAGAACCGCAGCCCGTACCAATAATCACCGCAAATACCGTCTGCGCGCCTGCCGCTGCGCCGTCTATCGCTTCCGAAACAGCAAGACAGTTGGCATCGTTCGCCAGACGCACCTCGCGATGGAGGCGCACGCTCAAATCTTTATCGAACGGCTGGCCGTTAAGCCACGTGGAGTTCGCGTTTTTCACCACTCCGGTATAGGGCGAAATCGACCCTGGAATCCCCATCCCGACAGTGCCAGTCTGCCCCGTTGCCTTTTCCGCCATCTCCACCAGCGAGGCGATCGTTTCAATGGTTTGCTGATAATCATCACGCGGCGTAGGCAGGCGGTGTCGGAACAATTGTTCGCCCTGATCGCTAAGCGCAATGACTTCTGTTTTGGTGCCGCCCAAATCAATACCAATACGCACAGGACTCTCCTCATTATTTTGATTATCAACAGAGTAGAAGCAGGCCACCTGATTAGCAATGCAAGCCATGCCACAATTCGTTATCATGCCCGCTGATTTAACGACAAGGCCGTGGAAATTATCATGCTGTGGTTCAAAAATTTGATGGTTTACCGTCTCAGCCGCGAGGTTTCGCTGCAGGCTGAAGAGATGGAAAAACAGTTAGCCGCGTACACGTTTACCCCTTGCGGTAGCCAGGATATGGCGAAAACCGGTTGGGTTGCACCGATGGGTTCACAAAGTGATGCACTGACCCACACGACCAATGGTCAAATCATCCTTTGCGCGCGTAAAGAAGAGAAAATCCTGCCATCCCCCGTGGTGAAGCAGGCGCTCGAAGCCAAGATTTTCAAGCTGGAGGCCGAACAGGGCCGCAAGCTGAAAAAAACGGAAAAAGACTCACTGAAGGATGAAGTGCTGCACTCACTGTTGCCGCGCGCCTTTAGCCGTTTCAACCAGACCATGATGTGGATCGACACCGTCAACGATTTGATTATGGTTGACTGCGCCAGTGCCAAAAAAGCGGAAGATACGCTGGCCCTGCTGCGTAAGAGCCTGGGTTCACTGCCGGTAGTTCCGCTGACGATGGAAAATCCTATCGAACTGACGCTCACCGAATGGGTGCGTAGCGGCAGCCCAGCGCAAGGGTTCCAGCTGCTCGATGAAGCCGAATTAAAAGCGATCCTTGAAGATGGCGGCGTGATCCGCGCGAAGAAACAGGATCTGGTGTGTGACGAAATTGCGGTACACATTGAAGCTGGCAAACTGGTGACCAAGCTGGCGCTCGACTGGCAGCAGCGAATTCAGTTTGTGATGTGCGATGACGGCTCGATTAAACGTCTGAAGTTCTGCGATGAATTGCGCGATCAAAACGAAGATATTGAGCGTGAAGATGTCAGCGGACGCTTTGATGCCGACTTCATCCTGATGACGGGTGAGCTGGCGGCGCTGATTAAAAACCTGGTCGAAGGTTTAGGCGGAGAAGCACAGCGTTAATGCTGTGAAACCCTCTCCCCACGGGGAGAGGGAGAATCACTATTTCAAATAGCGGCACAGATAAGACGTCGGTTCCGCAACCTGCAGATGGAACTCGCTGTGGCCAGGGACGTTGAAAACTTGTCCAGCGGTATACACTTTCCACTCGGTTTCACCCGGTAACAGCACGTTTAACGCCCCGCTAATCACCGTCATCTCTTCTGGCTCTGCGGTACCAAAGGTGTATTCCCCTTCAGCCATCACGCCGACACTGGCACGGCCAGTACTGCTGCTGGTAAAACCAATGGATTTCACTTTACCGGAAAAGTATTCGTTACTCTGAAGCATGAACTGGCCCTTATGTCTTTGGAGAAAAATCCACTATAGGGGCCATCCTTCGTGCCTGTCACGCAAAATCATCAGGCCAATAATTCAGACGCTAGCCGCGTCACCAGCACGTTTGATAACAGCACAGGCACATCGAGCGCTTTTTGCAGCAAATCGCGATGGCGCTGGTGGAATCCCAAACAATCGAGCATTAAAACGTCTGCGCCCTGGTCGAGAAGTTCACGTCCTGCGGCGATGAGCTTTGTTTCGCTGTCCCAGATGGGGTTGGCCAGCGCAAAGAGCGGCATTTTTTGCAGAACTTTCCATTTATTCGCCTGATTATCCAGCAGTTCCTGGATAGGGACAATGACGCCCACCTGATGACCATCCACGATAGAGGCCACCAACGGCGGAATAATGCGCATGGGTTCAAGCAGGATAGAATTTCGTGCGACCAGCCCGGAAATCGGGGCGGTGCTCATCAGCAGAATAACGTCATACCCTTGATTATCGAGAACTTCGATGATGCCCTGTAGCGCTCGCTCCACTTTCTGGTGGGAGACGTGTGCCAGCTCACCGTCGCTTAACATGGTCGGCAGCGGATCCTCCCCGGTCCCAATCGCGTAGTCTTCCATGACCTCTTCCCGACTGATCCCAGCGAGCAGGCTGAGATGCGTAATCTGTTGTTCAGAGACATGCTCGGTTAAGAGCGGTAACACTTCGCTAACAGGAACCACACCAATGGTGAGGATCGCCAATGTTGCCTTCATTTTCGTTGTCGCCTTTCATCACTGCCACTGCACTTATACGGGCACAAGCTCACTACGCTGCGCGGCTCTTGTTTCAGGTTAAACAGCTCAAAAGCGTAGCAGCAGATCTTTACACCGAAGTGTAAAGATCGTTAGCCGTTTCCGAATCTAACTGTAATAACTAAATATTAACTCTCACTTAACATTCGCGGTGAGTCAAAAGTGTGATGCAGGCACGTTTATGCCGTCTTTCAGATTAATGTCAGGTCTTATCGGGATCTTCGTAGCGGCGCTTCGCATCCAGCGCTTCCTGCTCAGTTTCATGTTCACTGATGAGCGAGTTTGGCTTCGGGTGATCCGCCCGCAGTTGATACCAGGTAACGGTCAGATCGCCGTTACCTTTTTCAATGGTTTCGATTCGCGCTTCGCGTGGATAGGGAGGTCTGGTTGGCATAGTTCATCCTTTTTTAACGTTGAACTATGAGTATAGACGCCTGCTAGCTGGCGCAAGCCAGACGCAGCGCGGTAACGATATGGCTGACAACCTGTTCCGGCGTCTGAGACGCATCGACCACGTGATGCGCGGCCTCACGGTAAAGCGCGTCGCGCTCGGCAAGCACTTCGCTCACTTCGTCGCTGATCGGCTTTCCGGTAAGCGTAGGGCGTTGCCCCTCTTCCGGAAACGCTTCGAGCCGCTCCACAAGGGTGGCGACGGGCGCACACAGATAAATGACGATACCGTGCTCGCGCATAAAGCCGCGGTTATGTTCCGCCAGGATAATGCCCCCGCCAGTCGCAATGACGGTGGAGGGTGCCGAGACGGCTTTCAGGGTTTCGGTCTCAAGCGCACGAAAAGTTTCCCAGCCCTCTTTTTCCACAATCTCAGCGATAGTTCGCCCGGCTTTCGTTTGCAGCCAGTGATCGGTATCGACAAATTGGCTTTGACAGGCGCGCGCCAGTTCGAGGCCGACGGTGGTTTTCCCGCAGCCGCGAGGGCCAACTAAAAAGATGGGTTGGGTCATAACCAGGTGTTCCCCTTGATACCGCGAGGTTGCGGCGTGTGAAATCAAAAAACGAGCAATAATACCATTAAACTAGTACGCAAAGTAATTGTAAAAATTGGATTACAGCAAGAAATGTATGTATGACAGAGAGCGTAAAGACTGAGAATATCACTCGCACTCTGTAAAGAAATCATTGCATATGTGGGTGCGTTTACTTTACTGCAAAGCATCTGATGATGACAACCCTGCGGTTGTCATACTCTATCACATTTTAGCAATGGTTATCATTACGCGGTACGGCGTTTCACTTCCAGCAGCCATTTATCCAGCTCAGCAGCAAACTGCTGCCGGTCACGTTGGGAAAGCGTGTCTGGTCCGCCCGTCTGCACGCCGCTTGCGCGCAGGGTATCCATGAAATCACGCATAGTGAGTATCTGACGAATGGTCGATGGGGAGTAACGCTCGCCGCGCGGATTCAGCGCCGCCGCCCCTTTTTCCAGAACTTCCGCCGCCAGTGGGATATCCGCCGTAATCACTAAATCTTCCGGACTGCACAGACGCACAATTTCGTTATCCGCCACGTCAAAACCCGCCGGTACGCGCATCGAGCGAATAAATTTTGACGGCGGAATGCGCAAACTCTGGTTTGCCACCAGCGTTAACGGCATCTGCACGCGCTCGGCGGCGCGAAATAAAATCTCTTTGATGACATTCGGACACGCATCCGCATCCACCCAAATCGCCATAGTGTCTCCCCTGTTTAACATGACCGGCTATTGTCGCCTGCTTTTCGTCGACAGGCAAAGCAGCGTAAGCTTTAGCCCTGAAGAAAAATCCACGTTAAGCTATAGAGTAGAACGCACAACGCATAATAACGGAGAGACGTGATGGATAAGAAAATCGGTTTTATCGGCTGCGGTAACATGGGGAAAGCCATTCTCGGCGGCCTGATCGCTAGCGGCCAGGTGTTGCCGGGACAAATTTGGGTGTACACCCCGTCACCGGACAAAGTGGCGGCTCTTCGCGATCAGTACGGTATTAACGCTGCCGAAAGCGCACAGGAAGTGGCCCAGATTGCCGATATCGTCTTCGGTGCCGTCAAACCTAACATCATGATCAAAGTGCTGAGCGACATCACTTCCAGCCTGAACAAAGAGACGCTGGTGGTGTCGATTGCGGCGGGCGTCACGCTGGATCAGCTTGCACGCGCGCTGGGTCACGACCGTAAAATTGTCCGCGCCATGCCAAACACGCCGTCGCTGGTGAATGCGGGCATGACCTCTGTGACGCCAAATGCGTTGGTGACCTCCGAAGACGTGGCAGACGTGCTGAATATTTTCCGCTGCTTTGGCGAAGCCGAAGTGATTGCCGAGGCGATGATCCATCCGGTGGTCGGCGTCAGTGGATCTGCCCCGGCCTACGTGTTTATGTTTATTGAAGCGATGGCTGACGCTGCCGTACTGGGTGGAATGCCGCGCGCGCAGGCGTACAAATTTGCCGCTCAGGCGGTAATGGGCTCTGCAAAAATGGTGCTGGAAACGGGTAAACATCCTGGTGAGCTGAAAGATATGGTGTGCTCGCCTGGCGGGACCACTATTGAAGCCGTGCGGGTGCTTGAGGAGCGTGGATTCCGCTCTGCGGTGATCGAAGCGATGAGCAAATGCATGGAAAAGTCAGAACAGCTCAGTAAATCCTGATGAATCTTGCCGGGCGTCAGGCGGCCACTTCGGTGCGGTTGCGTCCGGCGTTTTTCGCTTTGTAGAGCGCGACGTCGGCGGCTTTAAGCCATTCGCGGTAATGTCCAAATTCCGGTGTTAACGGTGCCACGCCCACGCTGATCCGCAAGCGCACCTGCGGCGCACAGGGTAAGGTTAAGGCCGCCAGCCGTTCATGTACGCGAGACATCGCGGCTATCGCACTCTCCGCAGGTGTTCCACTCATCACCACCGCAAATTCATCGCCGCCAAAACGGCCTATCAGATCCCCGGCGCGTAACGTCAATTGCAGCTGACGCGTGACGGCGATAATCGCCTCATCCCCCACGTCGTGGCCCCACGTATCATTGATATCTTTGAAATGATCAATATCGATAATCAAAATGGCGGCGTCGCGATGACCCCGCAGGCAGGCGTCGTATTCATTGCGGAGCAAAATTTCCCAGTGCCGACGGTTAAACACACCGGTCATTCCATCGCGGGTACTCATCAACTCCAGACGACGCTTGTGCTCCGCCAGTCGGATGGCAGTCTGATGGCTCACCCAGGCAAAAATCAGCGGATAAAGCACCAGGACCGGTAACGATAGCCATAATTCGAGCGGAGTCAGCGTAAAGGCAGGCGTGGTGCCGGTGAGTTGCAGCGTGATCAACGTAGTAATAACGGCAATCATGGCGCCAGCGCCAAACAACCTCACGCCACCCGCCCCCATCAGGTTCATTCCAACCATCATGACCAGCGCGACCGTCGGCAACACGTCAACACCCATTAACCCCATCCAGACGCCCGCCACCATCGCATCCGCTTTGAGATTCAAAATTTCACTGCTGCGCGGATCGGCGGAGCGGTAAGCCAGCTGCCAGGCCAGATGTGGCCAGATGAACGCCCAACCGACCAGCAATAACCACCAGCCTCCAGGCGGAGCATGCGCCACCATTGCGCCTGCAATCGGGAAGAACATCGCGGCCAGCCCCAACACGCGCGGCAATCGAACTCGCCGGGCAAACCGAATGCCGGAACGGTGGTGGTCATCCTGAGAAAGGTCCTGTTGCCACTCTTCTCGGGTGACGCCTTTATTGTAAAAGTTTTCGTCATTCATAATTTTTGGGAACATTCTGAAACATTTCCCAAATTATAGAGAGGGGGAGAGCGGGGAAAGTATGATATTTCGGGTGAGCCAATACTCAGGCTCACCCGTAAGGACTACGCTGATTTCTTAAGGCACGCACTCATAAACTTGCTGCGGTCTTCTCCTTTGAGCATCTGTTGTGTCGCCTGAGAATTACACTCGCGCATTTTTTGCTGCTGTGGCGTCAGGCTCTTCTCGCCAGGTTTTGTGTCTTTGTTTTTCAGGCAATCGCTCATATAGGTTTTACGGGCATCGCCTTTCAGCGTCTGGGATGTGGCCTGCTGATTACAGGTTGTCATCCGCTGCTGTTGAGGGGTAAGCGTTTTCTCCGCCGCCGTTGCCGTGGACATCAGGAACATAGCGGAAAGTAGAGTCACAGACAGGGTCAGTTTCATAGCACCATCCTTTCGTGAAGGTTCACACTAAGTCTGGTTCGTGGCGGGGAAAAAACCACCCGGCAGAAAGGAATTTCCGCCGGGTTTCTCTTTTATTTCAATCCGAGCGCCGCTTTCATGGTGTAGAACAGATCGGTTTGATCCGTCAGACCTACCACGTTTGCGGCATGAGGACCATACGCCGCAATGCGTAGCTGCGAGCCAGTATGTTCCATCGAGTCTTCTTCGGAGTTGCCATAACTCATCACCATCACCGCACCGTCTTTGGTGTTCAGCGCCTGAGTCAGGCCCGGCGCTTTGGTGTCTGGCGCTACGATTTGGCTGGCGTGAGCGTGGTCAGCCGTAACCACCACCAGGGTGTTGCCGTCTTTCTTCGCAAACTCCAGCGCCTTTTGCACCGCTTCATCCAGATCGACCGTTTCGCCAATCTGACCGCACGGATTCGCAGCGTGATCCTGCTTGTCGATCGACGCGCCTTCTACCTGCAGGAAGAAGCCCTTATCGCCTTTGTTTAGCAGGGTGATGGCTTTATCCGTCATCTGCGCCAGCGTCGGGATGCTTTCATTGCGTTTCGGATTCGGCGCACAGGTGACCACAGGCTTGTCGAGGTTACCGTGATAAGAGGCTTTTGGCCCTTCCCAGCGCACCGGCATATTCCCGTCCGAAAACAGGCCAAGCAGCGGTTTACCCTGATTTGCTTCGGTAATCGCCGCCAGAGAGGTGGCGTCGCTCACCATCTGATAGCCCCGAGCCTGCGCCTGCTCGCGCAGCGTTTTGCCCTGCCAGTCACCCGCTGTTGCGGTTTCGGCGAAGGTCTTCGCTCCGCCGCCCAGGGTGACATCAGCGCGCGCATTCAGAAGCTGCTCGGTGATAGAGCCTTTACCGCCTTTTTCCAGCGCGTTAGACGGACATTTTTCGCTGGTCGCGATCGGGCCGTAGCATTTACGCGACGTCACATGCGCCACCAGCGCGGCAGGGGTGGCATCCTGAAGCTCAGCCGTGGAGACGTTCCCCGTTGAAAGCCCTGCGGCTTTTGCCATCTCCAGAATGGTCTGGTGATCTTTTTCGTGAATATCGACGCCCAGCGCGCCGTTATACGATTTAACCCCGGTGGTCCAGGCCGTTGCAGAAGCCGCAGAGTCGGTCACGTAATCCGGCTTGCCGGTTTTTTTGTCCAGTGCGTAATGGGTATATTGACCGGTCAACGGCAACGCATCGATGCCTTTAAAGAAACCACCCGCACCCTCGGCATAATTACGCGCGGCGGTAATTTCGGAATCACCCATGCCGTCGCCAATTAACAGAATAATATTTTTAGCCGGTTTATCATTAAGCGATGCGCGGATAGCCGCGGTTTGATCTTCCGACAAACGGCGAGCACCGCCAGGTTGGGTGATATCCCCGTGCGCAGCACGATTGTCCAGGACGCGGGTATCGGTGGTTTCGGCGTGTGACGTTGCGGTGAATAACAACGGAATTAATGCGATGAATAGTGCGCTCTGTTTCACTTTATTTTCTCCATGTACAAATACATAAAAAATAAACAGAGCGACTATAGGCAGTCCACATGACAACTCTATGACAGCGTTTTCGTTTCCGTGAAAGATTAATTACGTGGATGCCGCAACAACTTTTTTACGTATTGCTGTAGCATCTCGCTATCTTGAACCGGCACCTGAGAGCCGGGCCGGGCATCCTCCAGAGCGCTTTCGATACTTTGTATCAGCGCCTGTTGGTCAGTCTGTGCCATTTGTCGTAACAACGCCGTGACGACAATCTCTAACGCTTCAACCTGGGCAACCAGCTCTTTTGACTCTTCTTCCTTTTGCGCAAGCTTCACCAGCAACTCTGCAATGAGGTTTTTCATCGGGGTATTTCCTTATCAGATTTTTGCTGAACTTATCATTCCGATGGAATATTGCAAAGAGGCGAAAACTATTATCGTTATGAAAAAACACGCTATGTCGCAAATAACGATGATTTAGCCCGAGCGAAACGTTTTGCTATTATAAAAACTGATTACACTGCTTATGAAGAGTAGAAATTTAATGCCTCATTTTTATTCATAAAATTTAGCCACTCTTAAATACATAATATATTGTGGCTTCATTATTATCGGGATTATCGGGCTCCTGCACTTGCGGCTTTTTGACGTCGACGCCGTAAGGCAATGGCGAGCTGAATAATATTGAGTAAAACGACCACCGCCGTGGCGGCAAACACCCAGCGGAATCCGGCCATCGCCGAGACAGATGCGCCAATCAGTGGGCCAATGACATTTCCCAGATACATAAATGACTGGTTATACCCAAAGATCCGGCCGGTTACCTGATCGCTGGAGTACTTCACCAGCAGCGTTTGTACCGCCGGGAGCATGGCACCGTCGGCAAATCCCAGCAGAAAACGCAAAACGCCAAGCTGGAGAGGTGACGTGACAAATGACATCGCGAAAAACAGCACGACGGCAAAAATAAGCGTCGCCATTAATATCCGTGCCGTGCCGATCCGATCGCCCAGCTTGCCCAATTTTGGTGCAGACATCAGCGCAGAAACACCGGGCACGGCGGCGATCATGCCGCTCAGAAACGCAATATTGTTGCTGTCCGGGGCCATCGATTTAATGAACAGCGTCAAAATCGGCCCAATCGACCCGTTACAAAGCTGAATCACCATCGTGGTGACAAACAGGCTAATCATCAGCCCAGGATAAGGAAGCGTGGCGAAAACGGCTTTACCGCTCAGACGTCCGGCTTTGCTGATCGTAGGGCGCACGCCCTCTTTGATCAGGAAAAAGGTGACCAGAAAACTCACCATCAGCAGCAGCGCGGTGATGAAAAACACGGCACGCAGACCGACGTGGTCAGCCAAAAAACCCCCCATCAGTGGGCCGCCAATCACGCCGCTAATCTGCGCGGTGGAAAGCGTACTGATCGCCCACCCGCTGCGCTCGCGCGGAACTTGCGACGCCACCAGCGCCATCGCGTTAGGAATATAGCCGGATGTCAGCCCCATCAGCCCGCGCAGCAAAAACAGCTGCCAGACGTTGGTTGCGTAAGCCTGAAGCAGAATGGCGATCGCCATCCCCAGCGAGGCGCGCAGCAGCATCAGTTTGCGCCCTTTACGATCCGCCAGGCTGCCCCACATGGGCGAAACAATTGCTGAAACCAGGAAAGTGATGCTGAACGTCAGACCGGACCACATCGACAGCGCCTCGTGCGACGAGACACCGAGCTGCGAGACATACAGCGGCAGGAACGGCAAAATCTGGCTGATGGCGAGGCCGGTAAAAAAGCAGCCAAACCAGACGGAGATGAGGTTTACTTTCCAGGATTCCATAACAGGCGGTATCTTCATTTTTAGGCGAATTCGCCGATAGATTAGCAAGTTACGTTATGTCACATGGCACCAGAGATGCGATGCCGATGACTTTGGTGTTTTATCTCCCCAGTCATCATATTTGTGAAATAAGTCACATTTTATCCACTTTATGCTGGTGATTTATGCTTTAACGGCACAGGCCAAACCCGCGCATTCCCAGATGGAAATGGTTGGCGTGCGCGGCGTTATATTCCGGGCCTAAACCATTGCCATAATAATCGCAGCTGGCACTTAACAGCGCTTGAAGCCAGGGCTGCGTTTTGTCTTCGCGCCAGCCGCGCAGCACCGTCACCCGCTGCCCATCAGAGAGCTGAAACGCGCTGATATCGAGCGCTTCCGCACTGGCGTGTTCGCTGCGACGCGCATCGGGGCGATGATAAATATTGCGGCAGGCAAAGCTGCCCAGATGGTCGATGCGTTTGAGTTCGCTGCCCATCATCGATTGGGTCAGCGGGCGCGCCTGCTGCTGTACAAACAGCGCAGAGCTCAACGCCAGCGGGCAACTGGCGATAAAACTGCTGCTCAGCGTCACCGGGCCAAAATTTCGCACGCGCACCACGTCAGTCAGCGGACAGTCCCCCGCACTATCGGCCATCGACTGAGTCTGGATCCACTGCTTTTGATTCGCCTCTGCCAGCAGAGTCGTACAGGCCTCGGGCGACAGGCGACGCAGTTTAAACTGGGTTACCTTGCCAGGCTTGTCGTCGAGCTGAAGGGGCGTAAAAGGATTGTAATATGACGGTAGCCAGCGATAACCCACTACGGCAGCACCCACAATAATCGCGCAGACAAACAGACTTTTCCCTCTCACATTTTCTCCTCTTTTATGCGTCAAAACATTATGGCAGAAGGCGGCGAATCCCACAGGGCATGTGGTATGTTATAGGCTTTGAGACAGACTGGAAGAGTGTGAGATGGCGAAGCAGCGGGTAGGAATTGTCTTTGGGGGAAAATCAGCAGAACACGAAGTGTCGCTGCAATCGGCTAAAAATATCGTGGATGCGATTGATAAAAGCCGCTTTGACGTGGTCCTGCTGGGCATTGATAAGCAAGGCCAATGGCATGTTAACGATGCCAGCCAGTATCTGCTGAATGCAGACGACCCGGCGCATATCGCGCTCAATCCTTCAGAAATCAGCGTGGCGACCGTGCCTGGCGTCATCCACGGCCAGCTGATCAACGCGGGCAATGCCCAAACGTTGGCGCAGATTGATGTCATTTTCCCGATTGTTCACGGCACGTTGGGCGAAGATGGCTCCATGCAAGGGATGCTGCGCATGGCTAACCTGCCGTTTGTCGGCTCAGACGTGCTCGGCTCCGCCGCCTGCATGGATAAAGATGTCACCAAGCGCTTGCTGCGTGACGCCGGTCTGAACATTGCGCCGTTTGTGACCCTGACCCGCGCCAACCGCGACAAGCACAGTTTCGCCCAGATCACGGCCCAGCTTGGCCTGCCATTGTTTGTGAAACCCGCCAACCAGGGTTCATCCGTTGGCGTCAGTAAAGTGACCAGCGAAGCACAATTCGCAGACGCAGTGCGCCTGGCGTTTGAATTCGATCATAAAGTGGTGGTTGAACAAGGCATTAAAGGTCGCGAAATCGAATGCGCCGTTTTAGGCAACGATTTCCCACAGGCCAGCACCTGCGGTGAAGTGGTGTTGAACAGTGATTTCTACTCTTACGACACCAAATATATTGATGATAAAGGCGCTCAGGTCGTGGTGCCGGCAGTTTTGGATCCTGAAATTAACGACAAGATCCGCGCGATCGCCATCGACGCGTATCAGGCGCTCGGCTGCGGCGGTATGGCGCGAGTCGATGTTTTCCTGACGGCAGAAAATGAAGTTATTATTAACGAAATCAACACGCTGCCAGGCTTCACCAACATCAGCATGTATCCAAAACTTTGGCAGGCCAGCGGGATAAGCTATCCAGAGTTAATTACGCGTCTTATCGAACTGGCGCTGGAGCGACACACCGCCGACAGCGCCCTGAAAAGCTCAGTAAACGGTTAATCCGCTTTCTCAGAACGCTCTGCGTTTTCCGTCGTCGTGTCTTCAGGCCGACGGCGGATAATTAACCCTGCCAGCCAGAAACAAATCACCCACGTCACCAGCCCCAGCGCATAGGTTTGCCAGCCTTTTGCTTCAAACCCAAGCAGCCCAATCACACCGTTAAGAATAAAAATCAGCCCAATCGCAAAGGCATAGTAATGCCAGTCACGGCGTAGTTTGTCAGACAGCTTCATGGCAACTCCGGCAGGATAAAAAGACATCCTCTCACAGTTTCGTGATGCGGTCTGTGGCGGATGCGGAAATTCTTAAACACGGGCAAATTTACGTTAAGTTAAAAAACTGTGATGTGATGCAGAAATCGACAATCCAGGAGGAATCCTGAGCGTAAATTACCACGATTCTGATATTGACAAATGTTATGACCTGTCAAACTCACCTTGTACGACTGGCACTCGGCCAGAATCTATATCGGGAGGTTTATATGGCAGACTTTACACTGGCGAAGCCGATTTTTGGCAGCAAGCGTTCCAAAACCTCCGCGCCGGGTAATATCGCTTATGCCCTGTTTGTGCTGTTCTGCTTCTGGGCGGGTTCCCAACTTCTGAACATTCTGGTGCACGCACCAGGCGTTTATGAACACCTGATGCAAGTTCAGGACACCGGTCGACCGCGCGTCGATATTGGTTTAGGCGTCAGCACCATTTTCGGTGTGATTCCGTTCCTGATTGGATGCGTCATTCTCGGTGTGGTTGGGTTGGTCCTGCGCTGGCGGCGTTACCACGCATCCCGTTTAGTTGAGTGACATACAGCGAGCCCGACGGTCATCGACCCGTTTTGCAAACCACGCCGTGGTGAGATTGCGGGTGATTTTTGGGCTTTCAAGCTGAATGCCAGGCAGTAGTTCTCGCGGTAACGCTTTGCCGCTTTTCTGTTCCGCAAGCTTATAAACCTGCTGGTAGAGATCCGTTTTCTCAAACGCCAGACTGTCGCCTTTTTCCAGCTGATGGCGGATCTCGCTGTTGGTCATATCCAGCTTTATTGCCAGCTTGCGCACCGCGAGCTCCGTGGTTCCTGCTTCGCTGCTGCCATAAGCAATCAGATCGCCATCCAGCGCCAGTTTTGTTCCTGTTGCGCGGCTCACCGCATTCTGGAATGCAGCGTTGCGGCTCGCATACCATCCCGCGTTGAAATCGGCAAAACGGTAAAGCGGCTCGCTGTAATTAACCGGATAATTCAGCAGATGATAGGTGCCAAACCACAGTCCGCCGCGCAGGGAGAACACTTCCTGGCGCACCGTGCCGTCGATTTTCCACGGATAACCGTTGGTGTGTTTCTCTGCAAAATCAATGCTGACCTGCATCGGCCCGCCGGTATGCACGGGATTGAGCGATCCAAACAGCGTCTGCCCCATCGGCACCGTATTGATAAAGTCATCAAAAATGGCGCTGAGCTGTTTCTCTGTTTTCACCGTATCCAGCCGCTCGCTGTAGCTTTTGCCGTTTGGCGAGGTGATTTTGAGCGCCGTATGCACCAGGAACACCGGGACGTGCATTTTTTCGGCACGTCGGTCGATCTCTTTCCAGGCAATTTTGTTCAGCCCGGGAACCGCGGGATCGGACTGATACATCGATTCCTGCTGCGCCACCGCCAGCACCGAGCAGATATTCTCCACGGTCGGCGCAATTTTTTGACTCTCGAAGGTTTTCGCCAGCACGATCGCCCAATCGTCACGGTCTTTCACGCTGGCCGGCATTTTTTGCCGCACCACGCTTGCCACATCAACCGGCTTTTCACCCTTTTTCAGCGGTGCCGCGCCCTTTTCGGCGCATCCCGCCAGCACCAGGGCGGCGAGCAGCGATAAAGGTAACGTTCGTGATACGGCAAATGGCATAGCGATTCCCTGTTTTAACCTAATGTATGTGTGACTTCCTGCAAATCCTGCCCGTCCAGCTCGCGCTCAAAGCTGCGCAAACGCTTATAGATAGACATCAGCTCGACAAGCGTAGTCCACGAATTAATTAAATACTGGAAAGAAGTTCTAACCTGCTCAAATACATTTGTTATCTGAGTCATCAGCCCCAGCGTAATAGTCCCTGCCACGATCGATGGAAAGAGCAAGACTAAACCGAAAACCGTATCCACCTGTAAATACAGAATTCGCGCGATATTAAAATACATGTAATGGAAGTAGAGCTTGAAATAGTTAAAACGAACATGCTTGAACAATTCTTGGACGGTTGGAGGCGTTGCACGCGTGGGATCATCTTCACCATAGACAAGTTCTTTACGATATGCCGCCTCAACACGCTGATTCTTAAACTGTAAACCAGGTAACTTTATCCCTACGACAGCTAACAACCCCGTTCCCATAATGGACCATATGAGTGCGGCGAACACTAAACCATATGGAAGATGACCCACCACAGGAAGCTCAGGCACATGTGCCGATAGCGCGACAAGTATCGGCAGAAACGCGATCAGTTTCATAACCGCATTGAGAAAACTGACACCCATATCCTCAACAGTCGAAGCAAAGCGCATGGTATCTTCCTGAACACGCTGAGAAGCACCTTCGATATGACGCAATCTTTGCCAGTTATCCATGTAATATTCGTTCATGGCAGTTCGCCAACGAAAAACATAGTGACTCACGAAAAAGTTATTCAATACGGCTACGGTTACAGCAATCAGTGCAATACCGAGAAAAATATTCAGCCCACTATAAAATTCTCCAATCGTCACCTTGTGAGGCGCGCTGAGAGCTTTTTGGATGAGGTCATAGAATGGCGCGTACCATGCATTTATGGCCACGCTAACTTCCACCAAAAACCAGGTGACAAAAATAATCAGCGCCGTACCTAAAACGGACCATTTTTGCCAGCGATGCGGGGAATAGGTAAACCAAAACAGGGTGAACAGGCCGACGCACAGGGCGTAATAGGCATAAAACAGCAGATAGCTCCGCGACCAAAAACGTGCGGCGCTGATAGGGACATCGCCCGTCGCCCCAACCAGGCGCTCAAGCCATGCCCCACCGCCCGCCTGCCAGAAAATGACTGCGATCAGTGCCCAAATAAAGGCCGAAAGAAAAAACGGTCCCGGCTTTGGGAAAAAAGACTTAAACATAGGATTTCCTTCTTGTTGTTATCTCATTGCTATGCACGACACATGACTTCCACGAGCCGCTCACCGGCTCGTGCAAAAAATAGACCAGGGCTTTAGGGGTTAGTTCGCTTTCCAGTCGTCCAGAATTGTTTCTGTGGGTTTCACGGTCGGTGGGTTGTCCGGTGCCGTCAACGTACGCCAGACGTCGTTATAGTGCTGAATCAGGATGTGCGCCTGCGCGGCCGGGCGATTGGCCGTGGTATGGGCATCCTCCGCGGCGGTAATGTGATATCCCCTGCTAACGCCATTTTTAAGCGTGGTATCGACGCAATAGTCGGTTGCACACCCGCAAATCACAAAATGCGTGATGTCCTGTTCGCGCAGCAGAGCATCAAGCGGGGTGTGATAAAACGCATCGCAGGCGGTTTTAGTCACATAGAATGCGCCGGACGGCTGATCGATTTCCGGCAACAGGGCAAACCCTTCGCTCCCCTCTTCCAGCCCACCCACTTCGGTATGCTGAATAAAAATCACCGTATCGGCGGCCTGAACAAGCTGGTTAATCCGCGACACGCAGGCTTCGCGTTGAATACGGGGCGTTTCGAAAACTCCTTGCTGCATATCGACAACCATTACCACACGCTTTTTAACCATCAACGTTCTCCGCAAATTGAGCCGCACCTACGCTTATCATAAGCCTGATGTCACAAAATTGGAGAATGCGTGCAACGAAAATGTTCATATTTACTCGTGGTTACGTTTTTCCCGCTATCGTTATGCTATTCGGCCCATTGCGCCGTGCCGTTTAGTAGTATAAATACGCATTACTTTCTTCATTCACTTCATGGATGCTTTCGTTGAAACGTTGTCTGTTTTCCATTGCCGCGCTGTGTGCGGTAAGCCTCTCCACAGTTCAGGCTGCTCAGCCGATCACGGCCCCCGTTTTTGCCTCCGACATTGCGGATCGTTACGCCAATCTGATTTATTACGGCAGCGGTGCCACCGGCATGGCAATGGTCGTGATTGACGGCAACCAGCGCGTTTTCCGCAGCTTTGGCGAAACGCGACCGGGTAACAATGTCCATCCGCAGCTGGATTCCGTGATCCGCATTGCATCGTTAACGAAGCTGATGACCAGCGAAATGCTGGTGAAACTGCTCGATCAAGGCGTGGTAAAACTCAACGATCCCTTAAGCAAATATGCTCCGCCGGGTTACCGCGTCCCGACATATCAGGGCACACCTATTTCTCTGGTGAATCTGGCAACGCATACCAGCGCGCTGCCGCGTGAGCAGCCAGGCGGTGCAGCGCATCGTCCTGTTTTCGTCTGGCCCACGCGCGAACAGCGCTGGACCTACCTGACGACAGCGACGCTGAAAACCGCGCCGGGCGCACAGGCGGCCTATTCAAACCTGGCATTTGATTTACTCGCCGATGCGTTAGCCACAGCATCCGGCAAGCCCTATCCGCAGCTGTTTGAAGACAACATCACCCGTCCGCTGGGCATGAAGGACACCACTTTTACGCCGTCACCGGATCAGTGCAAACGCCTGATGGTGGCGGAAAAAGGGGCCAGCCCGTGTAACAACACCCTCGCAGCCATCGGCAGCGGCGGCGTTTACTCCACGCCTGGCGATATGATGCGCTGGATGCAGCAGTTCCTGTCGTCTGATTTCCACGCGCGCAGCAATCAGGCTGACCGCATGCAAACGCTCATCTACAAACGCAACCAGCTGACCCGCGTTATCGGTATGGACGTGCCGGGTAAAGCCGATGCGCTTGGCCTGGGCTGGGTGTACATGGCACCAAAAGATGGCCGCCCTGGCATTATTCAGAAAACGGGTGGCGGCGGCGGATTCATTACCTACATGGCGATGATCCCGCAGTCCAATGTCGGGGCATTCGTGGTCGTGACCCGATCGCCGAATACCCGTTTCACCAATATGAGCGACGGGATTAATAATTTGGTCGCTGAACTGAGCGAGAATAAGGCGAAAGTGATCCCCGCCTCTTGATCGTTTAGTACGCCGGGGTAAAACGGTTAGTGTTGACC
Organism: Lelliottia sp. GFLA7; assembly: GCF_056490165.1. Taxonomy (NCBI): domain Bacteria; kingdom Pseudomonadati; phylum Pseudomonadota; class Gammaproteobacteria; order Enterobacterales; family Enterobacteriaceae; genus Lelliottia; species Lelliottia sp. GFLA7. The sequence goes on from NZ_JBWLAQ010000001.1 coordinate 1,131,338, forward strand.
CGTTTTCCCCGGTTCATCTTCCTGCCAGAATCCAGCCGCCACACCGCCCGATGCCGTTCAAAACATGGCGCACTGCATCAAACGCGCGGGCGCACACCCACACATTTCGTCAACATTTGACGGCGCATTCATCGCGAATGCCTGACGCTAAAAGAACCACTTTCGTAAAACAGCCTGCAGGCATTTCGAGTACACTAACCCGCATTGTTCTCCAGACATCAGGCATATTATGACCGATTTAATTGCACGTCCCCGTCGCCTACGCCAATCCCCTGCGTTGCGCGCTATGTTTGAAGAGACAACACTGACCTTAAACGATCTGGTGTTGCCGATTTTTGTCGAAGAAGAGATCGATGACTACAAAGCCATCGAGGCGATGCCAGGCGTGATGCGCATCCCCGAAAAGCATCTGGCGCGTGAAATCGAACGCATTGCCAACGCGGGGATCCGCTCGGTGATGACTTTCGGCATCTCGCACCACACCGACGCCACCGGCAGCGATGCGATGAAAGAAAATGGTCTGGTCGCGCGCATGTCCCGTATCTGCAAAGAGACGGTGCCGGAAATGATCGTCATGTCCGATACCTGCTTCTGCGAATACACCTCACACGGTCACTGCGGTGTCTTGTGCGATCACGGCGTCGATAACGATGCAACCTTGCTGAACCTGGGCAAACAGGCGGTCGTGGCTGCGGCTGCCGGGGCGGATTTTATTGCGCCTTCCGCCGCAATGGATGGTCAGGTGCAGGCAATCCGTCAGGCGCTGGACGCAGCGGGTTTCACCGATACCGCCATCATGTCCTACTCCACCAAATTCGCCTCCTCCTTCTACGGCCCGTTCCGTGAAGCTGCAGGCACGTCGCTGAAGGGCGATCGTAAAACCTATCAGATGAACCCGCTCAACCGCCGCGAAGCGATCCGCGAATCCCTGCTCGACGAAGCGCAAGGCGCAGATTGCCTGATGGTCAAACCGGCGGGCGCATATCTGGATATTCTGCGCGATATCCGCGAGCGCACCACTCTGCCGCTGGGTGCCTACCAGGTAAGCGGCGAATACGCGATGATCAAATTCGCCGCGCAGGCCGGGGCGATTGACGAAGAGAAAGTCGTTCTGGAAAGTCTTGGCGCGATTAAACGCGCAGGCGCAGATCTGATCTTCAGCTACTTCGCACTCGATCTGGCTGAGAAAAAAATCCTGCGTTAACGCGCTCCCCCCTCTCCTGAACGGGGAGGGGAATCGCCCCCCCTCACAAAACTTCACCCAACTGCAATACAAACGACATCTCGCCCTTCTACTGTCTCGGCAAGACGGTAGGAGAAACCCTCATGTTTAGTCTCGATAGCGTTCTTGATGATCTTTGGCCTCAGGCGAGGCCTGCACCCTGGCAAAAAAGTCTGTTAAAACGGTTATTCCACGAAGAAGAGTTCCAGCAGTTCGCCGCAACCCACCGCCACCTGAAAGGGCTGGATATGGTGGAACAGGTTCTTGAACACCTCGATATTATCTGCACCATCCCCGCTCACGACCTCGAACAAATCCCTGAACATGGCCCGCTGGTCATTATCGCTAACCACCCCACCGGCACGCTGGATGGTCTGGCGCTGATGTACGCCGTGTCGCGCGTTCGCCGCGATGTCAAAGTGGTGACCAATCGTCTGTTATCGCACCTCGAACCGCTGACTTCGCTGTTTATCCCGGTGGATAACATGGGCGGTAAAACCGCGAAATCCTCGCTGCTGCAAATGGAACAGCACCTGCAAAACGCGGGCGTACTGATTTTCTTCCCCGCTGGCGAAGTCTCGCGCCCAACGCGCACAGGTATTCGCGATAAAAAATGGCACTCGGGCTTTATCAAACTGGCGAACAAACTGCGTGTGCCGCTGCTGCCCATGCACATTCAGGCGCACAACAGCCTGCTGTTTTACGCCAGCACGCTGGTATCCCCTACGCTGTCAATGCTGCTGCTCATGCAGCAGATGTTCCGCCGTCAGCACAGTCGATTGCCGATCAAAATCGGTCAGCAGATTGCCTGGAGCCACTGGTTCAGCGCCACGCATTCACCCCGTGAAATGGCCGAGCAGTGCCGCCAGCATGTCATGCGTCTTGGTAAAGGGCTGCCGGGGATGTTCAAAACGCAGTGCGCGATTGCGCGCCCGGAAGACCGGGCAACGCTTAAGCGCGAACTGATGCGCGCCGAATGCCTCGGCACCACCAGCGACGGCAAATCGATTTACCTGTGGCAGCGCAACGGGCAGGAAGATGCCCCGATTTTGCGCGAGCTGGGACGGTTGCGCGAAATCTCCTTCCGCGCCGTGGACGAAGGCAGCGGAAAGCGTCGGGACACCGACAGCTATGACGACGATTACCTGCATTTGATTCTGTGGGACAACGACGATCTGGAGATCGTCGGCGCATATCGTTTTATGCCCACGGCAAAACAGGTCGAAGATCGGGGGCTGGGCGGGTTGTACAGTTTCAGCTTGTTCCAGTATGACGACAAAATGGAAGACGTACTGGAACACGGGATCGAGCTTGGCCGCAGCTTTATCCAGCCGCGCTACTGGGGCCGCCGTGGCCTGGATTATTTGTGGTCAGGGATTGGCGCTTATCTGGCGCGTTACCCGCAGTATCGCTACCTGTTCGGCCCGGTTTCGATTTCAGGCGGACTGCCCCCCGCCGCACGCGATCTGCTGGTGGCGTTTTACCGTCTGTGGTTTCCGGCGAATCATCCGTTAGCCGTGTCGCGCCAGCCGTATCCCGCGTCATTGCCCGACGTGCTCGCTCAGTTTGACGGTCAGGATTACGTCGACGACCTGACAAAGCTCAAATCCCTGCTCGGCAATCTGGGCTGCGGCATTCCACCGCTCTATAAACAGTATTCCGAGCTCTGCGAACCGGGTGGCGTGCAGTTTATCGATTTCGGCAGCGATCCAGCGTTCAACAACTGCGTGGATGGGCTGGTGCTGGTGGACTTGTGTTATCTGAAAGCACATCGCTATCAGCGGTATATTGGTGTGCACTCTGAGGGATAACGGGGCCGCTTTTCTCCCTCTCCATTAGGGAGAGGGTTAGGGTGAGGGGGAACAGGCAGCTCTGATTTTCTCTCTCTCCATTTAGGGAGAGGGCCGGGGAGAGGGGGAGCAGGCAGCTCTGGCTTTCTCCCTCTCCATTAGGGAGAGGGTTGGGGTGAGGGGGAACAGGCGGCTCTTGCTTTCTCCCTCTCCATTAGGGAGAGGGTTGGGGTGAGGGAGAGCAGGCAGCTCTGGCTTTCTCCCTCTCCATTAGGGAGAGGGTTGGGGTGAGGGAGAGCAGGCGGCTCTGGTTTGCTCCCTCTCCATTTAGGGAGAGGGTTGGGGTGAGGGGGAACAGTTGGTTCGGTAGTTTGTTCCGTTCATCTTACGCACTCAGTTCATCTGCCATACCTGAACCGGCACACGTCATATCCAATATATCAGCACAGAATTTGCCCATCAGAATTTCGGGATTAAAGCGCTGCCCTTGGTCCGGCTGTAAATCGCTGAGTCGTTTTCTGAGGCCGGGGCGACGCGCATGGATGCGCGGCGAGGGCGCATTTACAGGGACGTTACCTGCGCCCGTCCCCGAAAAGCCGTAAGAAAAAAGACGAAGGCATCGCAAAGCGACGATTTTCTTGCCGGGAGCCCGGGTCGCCAGGGCGGTGGCGATTGAGCCGCCCTGGCACGTTCACACGTGCCGTAGCCAAAGAGAAACTTGGAACATGAAGTGAACGGAACGGCCTACAGAGCCGCATATTCCCCTCACCCCGCCCGATAAAACGGCTTATCCCCCAGAATTGTGGCGCGCTCCATAATCCTGCGCTGCGGCAGATAATCGGCGTTGGCGTAGTGCTGTGTCACACGGTTATCCCAGATCGCCAGATCGTTTTGCTGCCAGCGCCAGCGCACCTGGAACTCCGGTTTGGTGATGTGCGCAAACAGAAACGTTAAGAGCGTTTCGCTCTCTTTCTCGCTCACGTCAACAATGCGCGTTGTGAATCCTTCGTTCACAAACAGCGCCTGCTTACCCGTCACGGGATGCGTGCGGATCACCGGATGCAGCAGCGGCGGATGTTTCGCTACCGCCTCCAGCCAGCGCTGATGCTCTTCTTCCGTTTTACGGTATTTGTATTCCTGGAACGATTTTCTGAAATCGTGCTCTGCGCGCAGGCCACTCAGTAACTGCTTAAACGGCTCAGAAAGTGCGTTAAACGCCGCAACACCGCTGGTCCATAACGTATCGCCCCCGCTTTCAGGCAGCTGTTTTGCCGCCAGAATCGCCCCTGCGGGCGGCGTCTCAATAAACGTCACATCGGTGTGCCAGTTGTCATTGTCCGGCGGGTTATCGTTGTGGGTGTCCAGCACGATGATTTCTTCCACCCCTTCCGCATGCGGATACACCGGGTGAATGTGCAGATCGCCGAAACGCAACGCTAGCGCGCGCTGCTGCTGAGCCGTCACCACCTGCTCACGCAGAAACACCACCTGATGGCGCAAAACCGCGTGATAGAGTTGCTCGAACTGGTTATCGCTCAGCGGGCGGGCCACGTCGAGACCCGAAATTTGCGCGCCGATATGCGGCCCCAGCGGGGTAATGGTCAGACGTTCACTCATTGTATTTCTCCATGCCAGGGCGTCAGGCGGCGCTGTAACGCGCGCAGCCCCAGTTCTAAACCAAAGGCAATCACGGCGATCACCATGATCCCTGCCAATACCACGTCGGTTGCCAAAAACTCACCCGCCGACTGCACCATAAAACCGAGCCCGCGCGTGGCGGCGATAAGCTCCGCTGCCACCAGCGTCGACCAGCCCACGCCCAAACCAATGCGCAAGCCGGTTAAAATTTCCGGCAACGCGCCGGGTAAAATCACAAACCACAGCACCTGAGCGCGACTCGCTCCCAGCGACTGGGCAGCGCGCAAACGCACCTGCTGTGCACTTTTTACTCCGGCGACCGCCGACATGGCGACAGGGGCAAAAATCGCCAGATAGATAAGCAAAATCTTCGACGTTTCACCGATGCCAAACCAAATCACCATCAGCGGCAAATAGGCCAGCGGCGGCACCGGGCGATACAGCTCAATCAGCGGGTCGAGAATCCCGCGCACCGTTGGGCTTAACCCCATCGCGATACCCACTGGGATCCCTAAAACCACCGCCGCCAGCAGCGCCACCAGAATACGACCCAGACTTGCCGCAAGATGCTGCCAGAGCGTCGCATCCATAAAGCCCTGCGGCCCGGCGATACTGATGAGTTTCGCCAGCACCTGTCCCGGCGGCGGCAAGAACAGCGGGCTCACCCACTGCTTCGCGGCCACTGCCCACCAGATGGCTAACAGCACCAGCAAAGTGAGCGTGCTTAAGGTGATTTGACGGGAAAACGGCCAGCGCAAAGTGATGCGTTTTCCTGCCCGCTTTTCGCTAAATACGATGCTCATGAGAAGGCCTCCCGCTGCTCAAACACGCGGCTCAGCACATATTCGCGCTGGGCAATAAACTGCGGATCCGATTTGATGCTGCGCACCGGTTCTCCCGCGACGTAGCGTCGTGCAAAATCCAGCGGTAAACGTTCCAGTACGCGCCCCGGCCCTGGCGACAGCAGCACCAGTTCGGTCGCCATAAACACCGCTTCTTCAATATCATGGGTAATCAGCAACACCTGCTTGCCGGTGTCGTGCCACAGGCGCAGCAGCAAAGTTTGCATCTGCTCGCGGGTGAAGGCATCCAGCGCGCCAAAAGGTTCGTCCAGAAGCAACAACTGTGGATTAGCCGCCAGCGCGCGAGCAATGCCCACACGCTGACGCTGACCGCCGGACAACTGCCAGATAAAGCGTTTTCCCGCCCCTTCGAGACCCACTTTTTTAAGCATCTGACGCGCGGTGTCTAACCGCTGTTCGCGGGGTATTCCTGCCAGTTGCAGGCCAAAGGCCACGTTTTCCTGCACGTTGCGCCAGGGCAACAGCCCTTCGCTCTGAAAGACCACGCCGCGCTCCGCGCCCGGGCCGTCCACGCGTTGCCCTTCCAACTGAATAGTCCCGTGCTGATAAGGTACAAACCCGGCAATCAGATTCAGCAGCGTGGTTTTGCCGCAACCGGATGGCCCCAGCACCACCAGCAGCTCGCCGCTCTCCAGCGTCAGATTGATATCGTCCAGCGCGGGTTTCCCGCCGTAGCTGGCGGACAGGTTTGTAATATTCAGCATCGCGATCCCCTTATTTCACAAAGCGATCGGTCACGAACTGGCTATAATCCGCCGCCACCGCAGGCACTTTGCCCTGCTCTTTCAGGAACCCGGCGGTGTCGATAATCGCTTTATTCACCGGACCAGAAAGCTGCTGGACCTGCTGCGCGGGCGTCAGATAGGTATTGCCCTTGACCAGACCCGGCACATCCGCTTCTGGCACGCCGCTGAGACGCGAGAGTTTTTCCAGATTGGCGGGCTGTTTCAGCCATTCATCAGGATTAGCAATGTAGGGCTGTTGCGCGTCGATGGCGCTTTTCGCAAAGGCTTCCACCACCTCAGGATGCTTCTCGGCAAAGTCTTTACGCACCACCCACACGTCGAGCGTTGGCGCGCCCCACTCTGCCACTTTTTCGGAATCGGTCAGCACCGTGCCGTCTTTTTCCAGCGCGTTCACCGCCGGTGCCCAGACATACGCGCCATCAATATCTCCACGCTGCCAGGCTGCAATTATCGCAGGCGGTTGCAGGTTAAGGATTTCCACCTGACCCGGCTTGATACCCCAGTGTTTGAGCGCCGCCAGCAGGCTGTAGTGGGTGGTAGAGATAAACGGCACGGCGATACGTTTGCCGATCAAATCTTCGGGTTTGGTGATCCCTTTCTTCACCACCAGCGCTTCGGAATTCCCGAGCTGCGAGGCAAGAAGAAACACTTCAATGGGCACTTGCTGGCTCGCAGCAACCGCCAGCGGGCTGGAGCCGAGATTCCCGATCTGCACATCGCCGGACGCCAATGCCCGCACAATGCTTGCGCCGCTGTCGAACTTACGCCAGTCCACTTTCGCGCCGCTTTCTTTCGCAAACGTCCCATCCGCCTGAGCGACTTTTGCCGGTTCCGCGGAAGTTTGATACGCGACGGTGACATCAACCGCCTGCGCCTGAAATGCCCACAGCGCCAGAGCGCCGAGTAGTGTGATACGCGATGAAATTGCCATGGTGTCTGCTCCCCTCTTTTGTTATGGGTGCAGTATTTCCGGCGCGAGAATTTTGATAAAGGAATAAAAAAGCATCGTTAATGCCGAAAGGTTTTTAGAAAAAAAACGGCAAAGGATAGTGAATTTTGTGGGGTCTGGCGCTTAGGGATTTTTGTTATTCGCTATCACCGCGACACGGACATTCAGAAGGATAACAATCTTGCCGCGCTACCCTGGTCCGGCTGTAAATCGCTGAGTCGTTTTCCGCAGGCCGGGGCGACGCGCATGGATGCGCGGCGAGGGCGCATTTACAGGGACGTTACAGCGCCCGTCCCGGAAAGCCGAAGGGAATAAGACGAAGGCACCGCGAAGCGGCGATTTTCTTGCCGGGAGCCGGGATTGTTAAGGGGGCGGCGATGTATGAACCGGTCACATGGGTTACAGATCTGACCGGTCACATAGGTAACACTTTTTGACTTAATCGGCCCGGA